>NZ_MVDD01000014.1 GCF_002843315.1 Labilibaculum filiforme
AGAGCTGGAAGAATACATAGATTATTACAATAATAGTAGAATAAAGACTCGTTTAAACGGAATGAGTCCGGTAAAATACCGAACTCAATCTTATTAATTTATTTTATAACCGTCCAACTTTTGGGGTGCAGTTCACTTTTCGGCTTGATTCCAAGTTCTTCCGATCACTTCAAATATAAAACATCTTCCTTTGGAAGTAATTAACTATACACAAAATACTTATAAAGATTTTTCTTACGCACTTGCAACAAATAATCCCGCAACAAATTATCAATAATATAATATTTGGTTATCATTTACCACTATAATTCGGTACTCCTTACCGTCACTTAATTTATATAAAACCATATAGCTTTGATTATGCAATAAATATTTATGTGAAAAACAGACATACTTATTGAATCACAACAACTGACTAGAAATACGCATGTTTACTTCAACAGAATTAATCATATTGTACACCAACTAATTACATTAAGTCGAGTAATGAACGCACAAAACTAAACAAGAATTTTTATGACTATAAAGCCTTCTTAAGAAAGGCACTATTACTTTTATTAACTTAATAATGTAAAAATGAATCAAAAAAAATTATTTTTTTCTGCATTTCTTATTCTCATCGGAATAGGTTTAATTCATGCACAAGATGTTAAGGTAGATGTAAACCTTGACATTAAACACTCAGTAAATGGAGTGTCTGATTTTGGTCGAGAGAGACACATCACCCTTCATTCCTCCTTATCCGAGAGCGACTGGATTGGTGAGGATGAAAAAATGAAATACCTATTAGACGATCTGGATGTTTACCTAGGTCGTGACAATGGTTCTGCTACTTGGAAATTTCAATATTCGGCAGAAGACCCTGATCGTCCTAATCATGCTGACCCAGACAGTCTTAAAACTTTTGCAAATTGGTATAAAGGAGAATACGAAGAAATCATTACAAAGAATCATACCAAACAATATGAGTCGCGATCAACCGAAATGATTATGGGAACCAATCCTCACCCTACTTATCCAACATTTTCCTATTGGCATATGTGTGGTTCTGAATGGGGCCGAGCTAATGGTTACGATTGGATACCTCTAACCGTTGAATCGTCAGCAGAATGGATGGTTGATTACATGGAAAATTTCTTTGTGAACACATTAGCTGAAAAAGGCGAGTTAGCCCCTAAATATTGGGAAGTAATAAATGAGCCTGATATGCTCTTAAATACTGGAGCTTTTATGGTATCCAGCTGGGAACTTCTTTGGAAATACCATAACTTGGTAGCAAAGGGTATTAAAGAACGCTTAGGCGATAAAGCACCACTTATTGGTGGTATGACCTGGGGCTTGCACGATCTGGCATCAGATGATTTAACGAGAGCCCGAGATGTTAATTACGCTAGTGCATATTATGGAAATACACCTGCGGATGAACAAATGAAAGCATTAGCCGCCGCTGCTGTAGAATCAAAATACCTAACACAAACTGGTCCATGGACTCAATGGGATGTACTCTGGAAAGGTTTTATGGATGAAGCAGGTAAAAATATGGATTTTTATTCAATTCACATTTATGATTGGCCTACTTATGGTGCTGATGGCGGAACTATACGCTCTGGCGGACATACCGAAGCAATGCTAGATTTAATTGAATGGTATGATGTAAATCAGAATGGAATTAATAAGCGTAAACCATTGGTTGTATCGGAATATGGGGCCGTTCAAGGTGCTTGGACTTACAAACCTCATGAAGAGCGCTACGATTGGGAAAACTTGAAACCATTTAATTCTATGTTAATGCAATTTCTCGAAAGACCAGATTACATTGTAAAATCGATGCCATTTACACCAGTAAAAGCTACATGGGGCGACACCGATAAAGATGGTAATGGCAAACCAGATTATTTCTATCATTCAAAAATGTTACGCGACGACGACCAAGATGGAAACTGGGAATGGAGTGAATTTATTAAGTGGTATGAACTATGGGACGATATTAAAGGTACGCGGGTTGATACTAAATCTTCTGATCCTGATGTTCAGGTAGATTGTTACATTGATGGTAAAGATGTATACCTAATATTGAATAACCTAGAGGATGAAGCAACCAATATTAACCTTAACTTTTTTGGCTCAAGCTTAAAACCTAAAAGTGTTCGCATGAAGCACATGTACTTAAAAGGCGCATCGGATGTAACTCTTGATGATAAGACACAAAATTCGGCACCTGCCTCAGTAGTACTAAATCCAGATGCAACAATGGTGTTGAAATATTCTTACGATGGTAACATTGCCATCAATCAAACTTCAACAGAATCTAAATTCTATGGAAATTCTGTTGGAAACAATCAACATGTTCCAATTGTATCTGGCGATAATACATTCTATGTAAATGGCTTAGATGTTCCTTCAAATATAGAACAAACAGAAGCGATGTTGCGAATAACTGGAAATTTTTACGATGCTCCGGATAACGTAGCTGGAGGTTTCCTTACAATTAAAAAGTTAAGCGTAAATGGTACCGTAGTTAAAACTCCTATTGACTGGAGAGGAACGCAACAACTAAGAAGTCGCTATTTTGGCACTTTAGAAATTCCTATTCCTGCAAATCTGTTACAAGCAAATAATACGATTACAGTAGACTTTCAACATGCTGGTGAAATAAGTGTTGTAAACATTGTTACTTGGGAATTTAGTAAAGTTCCTGGAAGATCAGTTGCTGGTAAAAATTCTGCTCCTCTTGTAAATGCGGGTACTGATCAAAGTTTAGCAGAAGGTACAACTTCGGCTACTTTAAGTGGTTCGGGCAGTGACGTTGATGGTGATGCCATTACTTATAGCTGGACAAAAGTTAGTGGTGCTGCTGCAACAATAGCAAACAGCTCAAGTGCAAGCACTTCAATTTCCGGATTAAGCGCAGGTACTTATGTATTTAGACTTACCGCAAGTGACGGAACTTTAAGTAGTACTGACGATGTTCAAATATCTGTTGCTGCTGATAGTAATACTGATGTAATTGTTATTGAAGCTGAAGATCTAACTTCGACTAGCGGTACCTATAACGATGGTACTGTTCCTTTAGGAGTAAACGTTATTGCAAACCAAGGAATCAACTACGTAAATAATGGTGATTATGCAGTATATAATGTAACTATACCCGAAGATGGTGCTTATGAGATTGTTTACTATATTTCATCTCCAATTGATGGATCAACTATCACATTTAGCACCGATAATATTACAACTACAGTTCCTAATAATGGCAAATGGGATGTATATACTGCTCTGAAAGCAAGTAAAACAGTTAACTTTACAGCAGGTAATCACGAAGTTACTTTAACTGCTGGAGCAACTGCATGGGCTTGGAATCTTGATAAATTTACACTTCGACGAGTTGGCGCAATTAAAAGTACTAAAAGTACCTATGTTGATATAGATGCCAATAGTCCTCTTGTGAACGAAAGCACTTCATTATCTTCATTAATTGTTTACCCAAATCCATATTCAGATGGTAGTTTAACGATTAAGTTTCCAAAACACCTTGGTTCAATGCTAGTAAAAATTTATAGCATTACAGGAAAATGCGTTTACTTAAAAGAGTTCCACGAAGAATCAACAGTTCAAATTAATTCTTCTGAATTAAAATTTAGTAAAGGAATTTATACCATAAAAGCCAGTAGCTCGGATAAAATTTTTACACAAAAACTAATTATACAATAGTTTTTAAATATTAAACATACTGAAATCCACGCTATTACAGCGTGGATTTTTTATTTAGATCTAATAATAAATATTCTAAAAGAAAAGATTCTAGCTTTTTAGAACCATAATTGCACCAAAAATTCTCCCATCCTTCTTTTCCATAATTAAGACCAACCATCCTTTAATACCAATTTAATTTCGAAGCCGCGAATTATATCGAATTTAAGCGGAAACACTAATTGCTAAAATCATTTAGAACAAAATTGGTACAGAATTACATTTCTGTCTGTACATTTTATCACCCTAATTCATCACAAACACAAAATACGAACTCATATTGACATTTGATTTATTCTCAGTGACTAATAATTATTGTTTTTAGGAGATATTAGCAATTCTCCCAAGCAACTAAAATAAAGCTTAGTTATCCTTAAAGGGTCTTATTTTTTTGTAAAAAATTAGTAAAATAATTATCTGATATACTTTATCGTGTAAGATAGAAACATCCAAAATCATAAAAACATGAAACGAATTATTTATCCATTTTTAAGTGCAATTTTAATTTTCACACTTGCTTGCACGAACAAAAACAAGCCTGCAAAATCAGAAACGAATCAGCCAATCATGATTCCCAATGTATTTCCTGAAAAAGGATTGACAGATGCTCACACAATAATTGACAATGGGCGATTGTATGCATTTTGTGGACACGATAAAACTTGGGACACCGAAAATGCCTGGATCATGGATCGTTGGGAAATCTGGTCAACAGACAATTTAGTAGACTGGAAAAAGGAAAATGAAATCCATCCAAAAGACACCTACATAGGCGATATTCCCAACTGTTTTGCTGGTGATATTATTTCGCGAAATGGCAAGTATTATTGGTATTTCTCAAACCGCAATATCAGTACTGGAGTAATGGTTTCCGATTCTCCAACCGGGCCATTTAAAGATGCTTTGGGCAAGCCCTTATTACCAGAAGGAATTGTTCCTGTTCATGCTTACGATCCTGAAATATTTGAGGAAAACGGAACTTACACCATCATTTTTGGAGCTGGACATTATCATGCCGCTACCCTTTCCGAAGATATGATTTCCCTAGCCGATGAGCCAAAACCAATTCTTGTTTTGGATAAAGAGGGCAAGGATATGTGGACAGCAGACAAATCCTGTATTTTTAAAAGAGATGGTAAATACTATCTAATTTGGGAGGAAAAATATGCCATATCTGATCATCTTCGTGGCCCCTATACTTACATGGGAGAATCGTTAAAAGGTGGACATTGTAATGTTTTCGAATGGGAAGGACAGCATTATGCCTTACTTGAAAATAAAGATATTTCTTTGTTTTACCGAGGTGTATCTTTAAAACCTCTTCATTTTAATAAGGATGGAAGTATCATTATTCCTGAAGACGATGCTGGATTTCCAGCCAATGGACGTGCCTGGAATTTTGAACATTCTGAGATGGGTTGGCGTGCTATTTCGGGAACTGATGTTAATTGGGATCAATCGGGTAAAATTTATGGAAAGCTTTCAGGCAATGCTGTAATTGAAAGCAGTGTTTGGTTACTAACTAATTTAAAAGAACACCAAACTTTAGTAATACGAATGAAGAATGAAAGTTCTGCTACTCAAGCAAAAATATCCATCGCATCTACTGAATTAAAAGGTGCTTTTTGGAAAAATCCTGAAATAAACTGGGATGACCAAGACCATATTCTAGTGGATGTAAAAGCAAATTCAGCGGAAATTCAGGAATTCGAAATTGACCTGTCAACACTACCGAAGCTTAAAAGCATATTAAAGCGTTTACGCATTGAACCTGCTGTAGGAGCTTCAGAAGGAAGTTGGGAAATTGAATCCATACAAGTTAACTAAACAAACCACCAATTAAATCCGATTATCGTGAAAAACAGATCTATAATTGCCTTACTACTAGCAAGCTTACTACTCACCTCTTGTTTCTCCAATCAGGAGAAAATATACAAGCCGAAATATGCTGAGGGCAAATATATTTTAACTCCCAAAGAAAGAGAGACTCCACGCATTAATGGAGCCTCGGTATTTGGCGTACGTCCAGGTTCTCCATTTTTATATACCATACCGGCATCAGGAAAACGTCCTATAAAATTTAGCGTTAACAATCTGCCAAAAGGACTTCAAATAAACCAAAACACTGGCGTGATATCAGGAACTATAACAGATAAAAAAACATGTAATTACAACATTGTATTCAAAGCAAGCAATGAATTAGGAGTTGATGAAAAAGCTTTTGAAATTGTGGTTGGAGATAAAATATGTCTCACTCCTCCTTTAGGGTGGAATTCTTGGAACTGCTGGCGCACAAAAGTTGATCAGGAAAAAGTTATTGCATCTGCGAAAGCAATGGTAGACAAAGGCTTAATGAATTACGGATGGACTTACATTAATATTGATGATGCCTGGCAAGAGTTACGCGGAGGCCAATTCAATGCTATTCAGGGCGATCCTATTAAATTTCCAGACATTAAAGCAATGTGCGATGAAGTGCATGATATGGGCTTAAAAATAGGAATTTATTCCTCTCCATGGGTTACGACCTATGCAGGATTTGTTGGAGGTTCCAGTGATAATAAAACCGGGATTTGGGATGTTTCAATGAGAACAAAAGAAACACAAAAAGTAAAAAAATATTGGCAACTTGGCACTTATCATTTTGATGAAAGTGATGCCGCTCAATGGGCAGAATGGGGAATTGATTATTTAAAATACGATTGGAATCCTAACGATCCGGAAAGCACCTCTCGAATGGCACATGCCCTTAAAAATTGTGGTCGCGATATTATCTATTCCCTTTCGAACACCGCTCCTATCGAGCATGCTAATTTATTTGCCAAGGAAGTAAATTGCTGGCGTACTGCAGGAGATTTAAATGATTTATGGGATCAGGAAAGTAATCATTTAAACATTCGCCAACAGTGGGAACGCCATCGCAATTGGTTAGAAAAAGGCGTAAGAGGTGGTCCTGGACATTTTCCAGATGCCGATATGTTGGTAGTTGGAGATGTTGTAACCACTTCGAAAACGGGCAAGCCAATTCCATCGAAACTTACTGCAGATGAACAATACACTCACATTTCTTTATGGACACTATGGAATTGTCCATTACTAATTGGCAGTCCGATTGAATCCATCGATGAATTTACCATGAACCTTTTAACCAACCCCGAAGTTCTTGAAATCCATCAGGATAAAATTGCGATTGCCGGCAAATCGGTTTTCATTGAAGATGGTTTAGAGATCATTGTTAAAGATTTGGCCGATGGTGGAAAAGCAATTGGTTTATTCAACATTAACGAAGAAGAAAGAGTAATTAATCTTGATTGGGACTTAGCTGGATTAAAAGGCGAAAAAGTAATTCGTGATGTTTGGCGTCATCAAGACATTGGAACTTTTTCCAATCAGTTCTCGGCTAGTGTTCGTGCCCATGGAGTCATTTTATTAAGAATTTCAAATTCGTAATTATTTCAAAATCAACCACATATTAAAAAGCTCACGGCCGAAACTGTGAGCTTTTTTTCTTAACTACATACAAAGCGAACAGCTACCTGTCCGCATTTACCTCTATTTATACTCAAACCAATGAAAGTGTGCTTCATTCTTTTGAGGCTTGATCCAAACTGTTGGTGTACATTCCTACATAAAGACCATTGTATCTTACAAAAGTCTCATCGGCTAAATAAAAAAGACCCTGACTTTCTCCAATAAGTTTGAAGTTTTTTTCCGATCCTATTCATTTTACTCAACTACTAAAAAATTGAGGGTTTCCCTTCTGCGAAACCCTCAATTTATTAGTCTAATTAATTTATGGTCTGGTTTCCAAAGGAATTGCCTCTATATCGTCAACATAGAAAACACCTGTTCCACCACCATACTCTGCGGGCCCATTTACATCCATAAAAATCGATTCTTCCGGTTGATCTTCAGGTTGGGTAAACACCAAGGATACTTCTCCCCATTCCCCTTCAGGAAGGGCTTCGAAGCTTAGTTCCTTACGAACCCATTTCTTAGCGAAAGCCAAATTAAATGATTTCACAGTACATCCTGGTTCTTTAAAGATTTTAGCTTTTACTAAATAATCTCCTGCATTTATTGCACCTGGAGCTGGTCCATAAGTAATAATTCTACCTGGTGCCGTTGCAACATCATCGTTCGAGAATTTCATTGAATAAGATCCACTTGCAGCACGTGCTTCTGAAGCACTCCAATATGCTGTATGTTGAATCCACCAACCATTGGCGGCACCTTCAAAACCATATCCACTTTTATCCAAAATACTTGCTCCAAAGTGCATTTTTACAGTTTGAACCGTAAAAGCTTCCAACTCTCTTTCGTCAAGCGATTGAATAGTACCTCCTGCATAAGCAACAGTTACAACATCCGTATTGTAAATTGGAGCTGCTAAAACTAATTCAATTTTTGTTGCATCCGAACCGTTTACTCGAACCGATTTCACAGCAATATCCTCATCAAAACCATTTGTATTGCTTACATGAGCAGTAAAATCGTTTTCAGTTCCTAAAGTAGAAGCTACCTCACCCGATACATTAAAGGAAATTACTTCGGATTCTGCTTCCATTAAGTTCCCATCAAAAACAAATGGTTGCGTAGAAGCAATAACATTAACTTTTAAAGGAATGTATTTCTTAGCTGATCCTAATGGAATTACTCTACTTGCATTAATTAAATTATCCTTAAACTCCCCCATTTTCATGTAAGAAACTAAACATTCAGATGCAGCATTATCTGCTGTTCGGCCTCCTGCTAACCACCATGTTCTTGTTGCCGGGCGACCAACTGTAGTTAAATCGACAAACTTTAAAGCATCACCTGCTTCAATTTCATACGATTTCCAAGTAGCGGTATCCGCTAAAGATGTTATTTCATCGGCGGTAACGCTAAGAATCTCCACATTGTTATGAAAAACTTTAAACGCCGGCTTTATTTCACTATACACATCTACCACAAATGTGGTATCAATAACCCAAACATCACCTTGTTTAACAGCATGCAACTCATTTTTACTGTTATAAGATACCGAATCGGGAAAGGTATTGTACAAACGGACCTTATTTAAACCAGCATTCTTAAAAAGAACATTGATTAATTCCTCTTCTGTTTCTACACCAGCATCGGGAATAATGAAAGCATCTAAAATAGTATCGGCTCTAGTAAATTTTGAATTTAAAAAATAATTACCGTCCTCAATCGTCCATTTATGACTAATGACATTTTGGGAAAGATCCATAAACGAAAGATGTTCCCCTGCATTTACAACTGTAGGTTGACCAGGATATACACCTGTTACCCAGGAAACATCTGTTACCTCGTTAGGAGCCTCATAATCATCATCATCGCAGCCTACAATAAATAGTAAGGCAAAAAAGCCCATTAATAATATATAATTTTTCATATCTCTGCTTTTTAATTATTTAGACGTTAAATTTGGATTTGCCAGCACCTCATTTAATGGCAAAGGATAGTAAGCATGTACTTCAGGCATATAATTCTCTGCAGCAATTGTATAATCGTATACTTCTGGCATTTTAACAGGATCTGGTGATTCTCCAATTTGAAGGCTTGCCTTTTCTTTGGTAATGGTTTTTCCTTCCCAATTCACGAAAGTATAATCCTCAACATAGTACTTCTGTTTCGATAAATCTTGAAAACGCTGTTTAGTAATTCCCCATCTTCGCATATCAATCCATCGAATAGACATCCCTTCAGCAGATAATTCCAAAGGCTTATCAATATACATCAGCTGATCCATTAAACTTTCTTTTGTATAACTAATACCATTAAAATCTGGTCCCGAACCATCATCCACACCTAAACGCTGCAGTCCCCATCTTGCGCGAATTGCGTTCATCATATTAAGTGCACCACTCACGTCTCCTTTATGAATTAAGCATTCGGCATAATTCAAATAAACCTCAGCCAGTCTGTTAACTGTTACATTTTTACCTGATTTCCATCCTGTTCCTGAAGGTGTATCCTCTTCGCTAGTAGCAATATCATGATTGGAATACTTTTTATAATAAGCAAACTGTAAAGCTCCATTTTGCATGTTTTCCGATACCGAAGAAGTAATGTAATAAGGTGTATCCTCATCTTCGACCAAAGCACACATAGCTGATGCACGTAATGGTACATGTCTTAACACCGTATTTCCATCCGAATCCTGCACATAATTTCGCGTATCTTTAGTATCCATAGCCTCTGTTTTATAAGCATATGCGATCCAAGTTGTTGGCATAAAACAGTCAGAATTATTACCTGTACGGCCTAAACGATTGGTTTGACTCAATTCGTCCCATTGTGAGAGTTCAGTTCTTTGTGTTTCATTATAACAAATTTCGAAAATAGATTCCTTATTCAACTCACCTGCAGTTGTAAACAAAAGACTCATATCCTTCACTAACTCATAACCATATTCTGGGTTAGTAATTACATCAACATACATAGCCTCGGCTAAATCATACTCTCCCTGATACAAATAGCTGTTTCCTAAAATTGTTGCGGCAGTTCCCGCAGTTACTCTTCCCAAATTGCTAGAAACACTTTTATCTGTTTTCAGTGGTAGATTTTTGTATGCATACATCAGGTCATTTCTAAAAAACTCAATAACCTCTGCCGATGATGATACTGATTTGTTAAATTCTGCTTGTCCTTCAGGATTTCTATCTCGTATGATCACTTCACCATTATTAAATGATGCATGTAAATTATAATGGAAAAACCCCCTGAAAAACTTAGCCTCAGCCATTTGACGTGTCCATAACTCTTCATCAACAGTTCCTTTTAATTTTTCGAGTCCTGCAATGGCTTGATTGGCACGAAAAATTCCTTCGTAACAATCTTCCCATTTGTTATTAATATCACTACTTCCACTTGTGTAAGCATGATTATAAAACATCGCGGCACTCGGATTAGCCGCCGGACGTCCCCATCCTGGATATCCCATGTCAGATCGCTCTGTTTCCGTTTCAATATTCAGAATAAAATGGCTCATCATTGTAGAATAAATAGAGGTAATTACCGATTCTGTTTCATTCAGATCTGTAAAGTAACTATCCGTAGTTACCTCATTTGGATTTACCTGATCTAAACGATCTTCGCATGACGCCAACAAACTGATTGCTGCCATCAAAGTAAAATATTTAAATAAATTCTTCATCTGTCCTGTTTTTTGCATTAGAAATTAATATTTACGCCCATAAGATAAAAGGAAGTTACTGGGTAATTACCCTTATCCAATCCTCTAGAACTCATTCCATTGCCTCCAACCTCAGGATCAAATCCATCGTAAGATGTAATGGTTATTGGATTTTGAGCCGACACATAAACTCTCATATTACGAACACCAATTTTATCCACTATTTTCGTAGGAAAAGTATAACCTAAACTAACATTTCTAAGACGCAAATAGGAACCATCCTCAATCCATAAATCGCTATATCCAGCATAATTCGGATGATCTTTACTGATCCCTCTGTAAGAAGGTAAAGTACTGGTAGGATTTGCTTCCGACCAAACTGAAACTAAATCTTTATGACGAGCATATGAGTAGGCAGTAGCTTTACTTCCGTTAATAATTTCGTGACCAACAGCAGCATACCATTGCATAGATAAATCAAAACCTTTATAATCACAGTTCAGATTTAAACCCAATTCATAATCCGGCAATCCACTTCCGTGATACGTTCTATCCGCATCAGATAAAACACCATCCATATTGCTATCAACGTAAATCAAATCTCCCATTTTTGCCGTTGGATCAAGAGTTTTATACTCGTCTAACTTTGCCTGCGAATTAACAATCCCATTGGTTTTGCGCAAAAAGAAAGCCCCGGCTTCGTACCCTTCAGCCAATACTGTAATCTTTGAAGTACCATCTCCATCAATTAAACCCCAGTCATCAGTATAAGAAAAGCCTTCACTTGTCATCGAAGTAATTTTATTTTCATTGGTAGCAAATGTTGCTTGAATACCATAATTGAATTGGTTCAATTTGTTTCGATAGTTCAAAGCCAATTCGTAACCCGTATTAGTCATATCACCAACATTCAAGGTAACTCTGGAGTCACCTCCCGAACCAATTCCTGCAGAACCTGGAAGTTGAACATTAAATAGCATATCTTCCTTATCGGTATTATAATAATCTGCTGTGAAAGTTAATTTGTTCTTAAAAAAACCTAAATCGATCCCAATATTACTTTGAATTGAGGTTTCCCACTTCACCAAAGCATTCGCATAGCTTTTCTGAGCTGCTCCAACCATTGGAGCATCCGTACCTGCACCACCAAAAGTATAATCAATTCCCTGAGTAATAGTAGATGCAAACATGTAGTCGTTAAAACTCTGATTACCTGTTGTTCCATAACTACCTCTTATCTTAAATGCATTAGCCACTTCTGAGATTGGCGCCCAAAAAGCTTCGTCGGCTACATTCCATGCTGCTGATGCTGATGGAAACACTCCCCATCTATTATCTTTGCCAAATCGAGAAGAACCATCCCGACGAATACTTGCACTGAAAAGATAACGGCTTTTATAGTCATATTTTAAACGTCCAATAGCTCCTACCAAAACATTATCCGTTTCAAATAACGATTGAGCATCCGGATCGACGGTAGCGCCATTTAATACCTCGATACTGTTATTCGCAACTGCGTATTTTTTAGCGGTAAAACCAGAATACTTATATTCTTCAAAAGAATAAATAGCAGTAGCAGTTATCTTATGATCGTTAAATTCCTTTTCGTACGTTAATCCACCATCCCAACTTAAAGATGATCTGCGATTGCTTTGATTTTGAACGTAGCTATCTTTTGGATTACTCAGCTCTTCCCCATCGCTTGCATAATGAGCTGAATAAGGATTAAAAATCTTGCGGGTTTGATTGGTTACTGCTATCCCTAAATTTGTGTTAAAATTTAAGCCTTTAACAATTTCAAAATTCACATTAAAACCAGCATTCATACGATCTCGCTTCTGATTGTCTTTATTCTTAATACTATTAAGAACCCAATTCATAGCTAAAGCATCTGATCCCCATCCATTCGATTCCACTGCCTCATCCGAATTAGGATCTAAAGCTTGCTGATAAGGATAATATTTAATTGTTTGCGTATATATTCCGCCAGGAGATTCTTGTTTATCTTCTATAGTAAGACCAACATTTGCTCTCACATTCCACTTTCCTTTTGTATAGTTTGTAGAAGCGCGGGTATTAAATCTTTCAAATTCAGAGTTAATAATCACCCCTTCTTGATTGTAGTATCCAGCCACCACATTATAGGTAATATCATTAGTACCACCAGAAATATTCACGCTATAATCTTGGGTAGGAGCGTTATCGGTAAACACCATATCTCCCAAATCAGTATCATTCAACAACGAATATGGATTTTTTGCATATCCTGTAGTAATTTCATCATCATACGAATTATAAATATTCCGGTATTGAACCTTCTCAAAATAAGCTTGTTCATTAGCATTCATTAAAGGAGTACCCGAAGTAATTGTTCTAATTCCATAAGTAGCATTTGCGCTAATTTTTAGGGAACCTGCTTTACCCTGTTTGGTGGTGATTAAAATAACACCTGCAGCACCTCTAGTACCGTAAATAGCACATGAAGCAGCATCTTTTAAAACATCAATGGTTTCAATTTCGTTACTACTAATCCGAGGATCACCATCTTGAGGAATTCCATCCACCACAAATAAGGGAGTATTAGTTCCACTAATAGAAGTTACCCCACGAATTTGGATATTAGAAGAGGCTCCAGGAGCTCCAGAACTCGCAATTACACTAACCCCGGCAATTTGTCCCTGAAGCGCTGTACCTAAATCGGAAGTTACTGTCCTGTTCAACTCTTCTGCTCTTACTTGTACTACAGCACCAGTTAATTCCTTTTTTTTAGAAGTACCATAACCAATTGCAACAACTTCATTTAATCCAATCGTTTGCGGGTTTAAAGCAAGATTAATCACCGAAGTGCTCACTTTAATTTCCTGCTTCTCCATTCCAATAAAGCTGTAAGTCAACACATCGCCAACTTTAGCATTTTTCAGTGCATATTTTCCTTCAAAATCTGTAATTGTTCCTTCAATTGTTCCTTTAATCACGATACTTACGCCTGGAAGCGGTAAGCCGTCTTCCGAACTTGTAACCGTTCCCTTCACAGTAAGTTCCTGTGCTTGTGCTTCAATGCTGCTACACATCAAAGCGACCAAAACAATAAGCAGATATTGCCCTAGTCCTTTTTTAAATGTAAACAAGATTTTTCTTTTCATTTTTAAATTATTTAGTAACATAGAAATATCACGTACTATTAAACTTTACTAGTAATTGACGTGAATAGGTTAGAAATTACAAATTAGCTAAAGTGCAGAGGCACAACGATAAACCATATCATTGTGCGCCCCTTGATTATTTAAATTTTAATTTAGACGGTTGATCACACCTAAGAATTTCCTTCGCGCTTCCTAAGTATTGGTTTTTATCAAATACAATATTTTTCGAAGATCGAATATGTATGGCAGCATTCTGTGGATTTATTTTCGGAAAAGTATTCGAAGAATTGATGGTATTTCCACTAAATAGTAAGCCATCGGTATTTGCTACTTCTAAAATAAGGTTATCAAAAGTATTGAACTCATTATCACTAATCTCAATGTTTTTAAAAGCAATATTTGCATTATCATCATCTGTAACAAAACTGATTACCGCCTGATTATTTCCACTGTAAGAACAATTATCAAATTTGTTATTGGTGATGGTTAAATCGGCTGCACTCCCAGATTCATACCAATGTCCACTTTCAACAGGAACCAATATTGCAGCCATTTCGGTACTAAAAAAACTATTCTTAATCACTGTTTTTTTAGGAGTAGAAATCAGTAAACCTCTGGCTCGGTTATTACTTATATTACAATTATCAACTAGCACTTCAGGGTAATTCTCTAAATTCTCGACTAAATCTCCAGCCTGAATTGAAGCAGGTATTTTTTCATTAAAAGTAATTTTCTGGTAGCGCCTATTCACCTTAGTAATTTTCTTTACTGTCAATTTCTCATAAGGAAAAAAGGATTCGCTTAATCGCACCAAGCCAATGGTATCATTTGCTGTAGCCAATGTAAAACCCAACTGTTGGAAGTGTCCCATTCTAACACCAATGGTATAATCATCAAGAATATCCACCACTTTTTGATAGGTTCCATGTACATTCATCGCATCATCTAACTGATTGTTAAAAGTGCAATTCCGAAGCGTTACTTTTCCTCTACAACCTACAAAGTGAGTTGCATCAGCTGTTGTAGAAACCATGCGACCATGCGATGGTGTAACATTAAAGTTATCCAACAATACATCTTCGCTGTTTTCTGCGATAATTCCCATACCACCAGCATGATGAATAGTTACATTTACAGCCTGAAAGTTCTTACTTCCTGTTACACGAAAGGCTGGAGCAATTCTATTCTCGCCATGACTTCCTTTGCAGGCATAAATCATTCCCAACTCAGGAATTTTTTTGCTATGATGATAAATCCTTACCAAACCAGGTTTCAATTGTTGCGCCACAATACGATTCTCCACTCCAATATGACTTTGTTCAGGAGATCTGCTATCCACTTCGTATTTATAGTGAATCTCGTTGATGCCATTATTGGCAGATGATTCCTGCCAATCGGTAAGTGGAGTATAAGCTTCCGTATTGTATGCAATCGCCTTCCGGGCAGGGTCATAAAGTATCCCTTCTCCTATAGAGTGCTGATAGTATTCTTTTATAAATAACAACTGACCATTACGAATCTCATAAGGATAATCCTTTGCTATTTTCAAATCGAATGTTCCTTCCTGTTCATTTCTGGCAACTACCAATCCTTCACTATGAAAAGGAACATCCCAATCTATTGTCAGATTTTTTATTGTCAAATTCTGCGAATCTTCCACTAAAAATGGAATCATTCTACCATGAAAAATAAAACTAGCTCCTTGTCCATCTATCGTCAAGTTCTTCATCCCTTTTAATGGGAAAGCAGTACGAACCAAAACATCATCATGATTTGACATGTAACAAAACTGTTCCAATGCCTTGTCAGGATAAAAATGGTAAGTTCCTTTTTCAAATCTAATTTCGCTTAGATTTTCCGCCTCCATTATCTTACTCAACACGTCAGGAGTTGCATCCTCTTTTATATCCGTATTAAATTGCAGCAGTTCATTTTTTGAGCTACTATCAGCACAACTCACAAATACAAGTGCCATCAAAAACACTATCACTACTCTATTAAATAAATTCCTCATTTCCTGTGTCTCCTGTGTCAATTTAACCCTCAACTTCTGTTCTTTATTCACTCAATATTACAAGGGCCAAATTCTCAATTTAATTTTGCACCGAATTGAATGTCAGTAATAATAAAGTCTCTAATCGTTACAATTCGAATAATTACTTAGGAGTAAATTAAAAACACAAAGCGCTCATTTACTAACACTTAAATGCAAATAGATAAAGACATTGTATATTATTCTAAAACTAAATTGAAAAAAGAAGGTTCCATCGTAATCGAATGGACAGTATTTGTACACAAGTATGAAACAGAAAAGAGAACTAATTCTGTGAAAAAACTCACGCAACATATCAGATAAAGGATTTCACCAATTTAAAAAACATAATATTTACTCACGCAGACAAACTTAGAATGGATAAAGAAGTTTTTAATCCTCAAAAGATGTTACTTTATCTTTATAATTTATTCATTTAAATATTACTACTATTTAAATTTTATACACATGAAAAGAAAATTTATATCCATCGCAATCGTTTTATTCTTTTTTGCGATTCAACTAAGAGCGCAAACTTTTGAAGAAAAAGCCCAAACCAAAATAAGCAGGCTTCAAAATTTGGTAACAAAAGCCCAAACCAAAGGCATTTATACCGAAAAGGAGGAAATGACTTTAAGAACAGCGGAAATATTCCTCAAATATGCCAACTGGGACGAAGAACATACCGATATTAATAAAAGCTATTTTGAAAAAGTAGCCATTTATAAAAATGATGCTAGCTCCCTTGCAAATAACATTGCCGATTTTGAACGAAAAGAGGTAATTAAAATATTAGACCTTGCAATAGGGACGCTAAACTCTTTAATAGATAAAGAGATATTCCGGAAAAACATAGATAAAGTAGATTATTCCGCAGCTAATATTGATGGAAATAAGATTAAAATGAATAATCGACCGGTGTTTTTATCCGATCACATTTGGAAGCCTGAATCGGAAGAGTTAATAGAGTTTTATGGTGCTTTGGATGGAGAATACATTTCGCCAAGTAATATTACAGATGAAAACGGAACTTTAAACTCTTGGACCTCGAGTCGTTTATCCAATAAACCAAGCGGAAATATCGGCTTTGTATTCTTGGATCACAACAACATACCCCAATGGGCAACAAACAAATACGATAACTTTACTATCGGTTCCAGACATTACGGAAAATATGATATTGACAATCCTGGTGCTCGCGAGATGTACAGCATGCTTTTCAAGAAAACAGTTCCAAAAATGATCAATAAAAACTATAGCAAAATGGGCTATATGTTGTTTAATGAACCTAGTTTCTTCACCGCTAAAGGAGTCTGGAATACAGGAGAAGTATCTAACTATACCAAAAACAAATTTAAAATATGGCTAAAAAAGAAGCACAATAATATTTCAACTCTAAACAGCCTTTGGGGTAGTAACTATTCCAGTTTTAATGATATAAATGTTACCATCCCAATGGCTACCTCGAAACAAGGAACAGGAGAATGGTACGATTGGATGACATTTAATAACGATAGAGTTACAAAATGGTTCTATTTTTTAAAAAATGAAATCAAAAAGTACGATCCTAAGGCACTAATGCATATTAAATTGATGCCTTGGCTTTGGACCGGTGATAAAAAAGACCATGGAATGGACTTTGAAAGTCTAATAAGACTTTGTGGCATTAGTGGTTGTGATGCTGCAACCGGGAAGTCCAACTTTTGGAACTCTCACGAAGAATGGATGGACACTTATGCTTTTAATTGGAGAAATATGAGCATGACTTTTGATTTCTTTAAATCGATACAACCAAATCATATCATTTTGGACACTGAAACTCATTTTCTTTCCACAGTCAATTTTAGAGATTTATATTTGGAACCATCCTACGTTCGAGCCAATTATTGGTTAGCCCATATGCATGGAATGAGCGCAGGTGTGAACTGGGTTTGGGGACGTGAAGCTGATGGATCTATAAAAAGCAATGTTGGAGAAGGTTATGCTGGCTCCATCCTGCAACAACCGGGTATATTAAACGAATTGCACGCTACGCTTATAGATTTGAATACTTTTTCAGAGGAAATAACAAAAATACAAGAACAATCCAAACCATTAAGAATCTACTACTCTTTAGCCAATGCAATTCAACGTCCATCTTATATGAACGATGTTTATCATACTTACGAAGCCTTGTATTTTGAAGGTATCCCATTGGGATTTGCAACAGATAGTATACTAATAGAGGAAAATCCTAAAAATTGGAAAAGCATTATTATTCGCGAAACTGAATTGGTAACAAATCAGGAGTTTGACCAATTGCAAAACTACTTAAACGGCGGTGGTACAATAATTATGGACTCTAAAAGTCTGAAAAAGAATGAATATGGACAAGCCCACGAAGTTTTACGAGTAGGCAAAGGAAGTATCGTATACATTAACTCCTTAAGCGAAATGAAAACTCAAGCAATAGAGCTGATCAACTCAAAAGGCTTGGATCCGGAAATAATTGTAACAGAAAATAATGGAGTAGGAAGAAAAGGATGTATTTGGCGATGTGTTAAAAACCAAGCAGGTAATTTAGTCTTATCCCTTGTTAATATAGGTAAAACAGAAGCAACAATTACGGTTAAACTTAAAAAACCAAGTTTTGGCACTACTTGTAAGGATCTAATCACAGGAGTTACAGTTCCAAGTAATATAAAATTGAAACCAGAAGAAGTATATTTTGTCGAAATTATTGATAATGCTGGAGTGAGTACAAGCATTTTTGATCCGAAATTCAATTCTACAAATATGGCCAGATTGTATCCAAATCCATCTTCAGGAGATTTTAATATTGATTTTGATCAAACTCAAAACCAAGTATCGCTTTCTATCAACGATTTAAGCGGTAAAACAATTTATCAGCAAGAGTAT
Organism: Labilibaculum filiforme; assembly: GCF_002843315.1. Taxonomy (GTDB): domain Bacteria; phylum Bacteroidota; class Bacteroidia; order Bacteroidales; family Marinifilaceae; genus Labilibaculum; species Labilibaculum filiforme. Next base: position 18,968 of record NZ_MVDD01000014.1, read on the forward strand.
TTTTCTACCAATCACATTCAATACCAAATACCCAACCATCCAAATGGGACCTATGTAATTAAAGTACAATCGGGGAATAGCTTTCAGAGCTTCTTGTTTTTAAAACAATAATGCTTTAGTTAGCACATCAATAAATATCGGTTATTCCAGAAAGCTTCGTGAAAACGAAGCTTTCTTTAGTTTACACCCATACAAATTGATCAACTAATTATTTCGACTTCATTTTTTGTTCCATCGCATATTTCCCTGGGGTAACATCATATTTATCTTTGAATAATTTACTAAAATGAGTTCGACTCTTAAAGCCCGTTAAGTCGGAAATTTCGGACACTTGCATGTCTGTATTCACTAATAACTCTGCAGCTTTTTTAAGGCGATACATCTTTAATAATTCAAATGGAGTATTATCTGTTAACTGTTTCACCTTCTGATAAAATAGCGTTCGATTCAAGCACAATTCGGATGCAAAAAGATCTAAATCCAATTCTTGATTGCTCAAATTATCAGTAATTAAACCATAGAGTTTTTCCAAAAAAATAGAGTCTCCGGCACTAAGCGACTTTTTCTCAACTCCAACACGAAAATCAATCTGAAACCGTTCACGTAACATCTTACGATTCAGTAAAATTGTTTCTGCTGTTGTTATTAAATAAGTCATATTAAAAGGTTTAACAATATAGGCGTCAGCACCATTTTTAAGTCCTTCTATTTGATCTTCGACCGTTGTACATGCTGTTAAAAGAATGATCGGAATATGGCTGGTTTTCACATCCGATTTAATCTGCTTTGTCAAATCTAAACCGTTCAACTCAGGCATTAAAACATCGCTGATGATAATATCTGGCCATTCTAACTCCATCGCGTTTAAGCATTCCAATCCATTTTCGAAAGATTTCACCTTAAATATCTTGGACAGTTCTCTTTCGATAAACAAACGCATATCGGCATTATCCTCCACCAAATAAATTACAGAATCAACAAGTTTTTCATTTATTTGATAATTTTGACTTTCCTTATTGCTGATGCTTTCGTTGTTGTTAAAATTCTTTTCAAATGCTATTATGCCTTCCAAACTACGCGAAACAACTTCCTCCTCGGCCTCTGTAACAACTGGGAGTTTAAAAGTAAAGGTTGTGCCATGTTTGTATTCACTCTCAACTGCGATTGTTCCATAGTGCATTTCCACCAATTTCTTCGAAAAAGCAAGTCCAATGCCAGAACCTCCGATGTACTCATTATTCTTTTGTTGCGATTGATAAAATCGTTCAAACACATGAGCTATATCCTTAGGGTGAATTCCTTTCCCACTATCTGCAACCGTAACTACCAAATTGTTATCTTTCTCTACCCAATAGTTTATCCGAATAAAATCGTTGACTTTAGTAAATTTGAAGGCATTACTCAATAAGTTATTCAAAATCTTCTCCAACTTATCTTTATCTGCATTAATTACTACGGGAGGTAATTCCCCAATCAATTCTAATTGTTTGCTGGAATTTTTAGCCAAATAAGCGTATTCCAGAATCATATCTTTTATAAAAAGATCAAATCTGAAAGTACTGTAGTGAGTTTGCAATAAATTTTTATCTGCTTTTTGAAAATCATGCACTTGATCTACTAATTGCGACATTTTATGCGATTGTCGATTGACTAGGTCAAGTCTATCCTTTAGCTCAGGATCGTGTTGAAATCTTCGCATTAAAAATTCAATTGGTCCCGAAATTAAGGTCAGTGGAGTTTTAAATTCATGAGATATATTGGAGAAAAAACGAAACTTAGCATTGGTAATCTCTTCACTTCTCTCCTTTTCTATCAATTCAATCTCAAGACTGTGCTTTAAATCTTTCATTCTTATTATTATCCTCATAATAACAATAATAAATGCCAGAACAAACACAATATAAAATACAATTGCCAAATTACTTTTCCAAAATGGAGGTTTAATCGTAATTTTTAATCGTTTTACTTTAGTCCATTGGTCAAATGAATTTGAACCACTGTATTCAAACCAATATTCACCTGGTTGCACTCCATTAAAATCAATATAGCACTTCTCTGATGGGACTTTAATCCAATCACTATTTAAGGGAAAAAGTCTGTATTTTATTAAATGATTTTCTGGATTCTCAAAATGCAAGGCTGTTAACTGAATGGTAAAAACATTCTCATCGTATTTCAATTCAATTTCAGATTCTTCCCCAATTCGTTTGTTTAAAATCACCCTCCCATTAATTGTATCCTTCGGTTCAATTAGCTTATTATTAACACTAAAGCTCCCCAATTCTACCCAAGGCATTTTTTTATTCGATATCAGTAAATCTGGATTAAAATAACAAAAGCCTTCCTGACTGGACAAAACTACCTGACCATTTTTTAATACGCATGATGCATAATCAAACGCTTCAAATGGTAATCCATCTTCTTTTCGATAGCGACTAATACGCTCAGTTTTCAGATTAAATTTATTGAGCCCAATATTGGTTGTAATCCATAAATTTTCATCTCCATCGTAACAAATATTTTTTACCACATTATTCGATAAGCCTTCCTTTTCCGAAAAACGAATAAAACTTGGTGCTTTATTGCTATCCTCTACCTTATAAACTCCACCTTGCTCTGTTCCAATCCATAAATCACCATTAGGAATACGAAAAATGGAACTTACAAAATTACTCGACAATGAGCTTTCTAATGCTGAATTATTAGAGTACTGGCTAATATTTGCCTTCTCCAAACTAATATTCCCTTTGGTATCAACCCTGTACAAACCATTTGTATCCGTTCCAATCCAAATAAAATCATGTTCAGTATCAACATAAATAACACGAGTTAAACTAAATTTATTATCATCAAAATAGGGATTAGCAATTAAGCTTTGAATATCAATAATTTCGTGCTGTTCATTTAGCTTTATTTTAAATACATTGTTTGCTCCACCAATCCAAAAATTGCCATACTTATCTTCTTCTATAGCCCTTATATCTTTCAGTTTAAAAGATCGGTTACCACCTATGCTAATCACTTTTTTTGAACCAGAAGGAATCAACAACACCTCATCCTCCACATTGCCACTACTTATCCATATGTTTGCTTTAGAATCTTTAGACAGGAGCCCCACGCGAGGAGCTAAATCGTTTACTAAATTAAATGGAAGGGCTTCAAAATTTCTTGTATTTGTATTAAAAAGAGCCACGCCACCACTATTCGAAACAATGTAAACTCTTTCCTTATCCAAAGCAGTAATAGATAAAATGCCATTGGTAGCTATTCCATATTTACTATTCATTTCTGATGCATAAAAATGGAAAGGGTTTTCGTTCAACGGAAATCGATACAAGCCTTTTTCAAAAGTACCAATCCAACATCCACTGCTAGTATTTGAAACAACACAACTCACTCTTAGAAAAGTTGTATTTGCCTTAAATACAGACACCTTATTTTTCTTTCTATTTTTAAATTTTTCTAAATCTTGAATGTGAATAATGCCTCTGTTTACCGTCCCTAACCACAAATTATTCAATTGATCTACCGAGAAACTAACAAATTTGTGCTCTTTTAGATAAGTTGGACTCAATTGAAAATTAAGTTCGGAACCACTATCATTTATTTTAATAATTGCGAGACCCTCTTGTTTTGAAAGCAACAACTCATTCTCCTCAATTTTTAAAATTGCGGTACTAAATAAAATCTCATCTCTTAAAATATGTTTGAAATTCTTGCTTTCAAGATTAAATTGCAGTAACCCAACAGATGTTGAAAATAAAAAGAAAGCTTCGTTAAGCTGAAGTCCATCGTGAAACAACACATCTTCTGTAGTAATATTTTTTGATGGCAGATGTTTTGATTTAAAAGTATAATCGTCTTGAAATATAAGGACTCCTTCTTTGTCTGTTATACAAACAATATCCCCATTTTCAGACTTAATCATTTTTCGAACGATAGGACCATTTTCGCCCTTTATGGTAAAAGAATTGGAATAAATATCAGTAATCTTCTCTGTGGAATAATCGTATATAGAAACGCCCTTATCCGATCCGATCCAAATGTTTCCATTTTTATCTTCCAATAAGGCGCGAACGCGATTACTCACCATTAATTTCTCATCGATGGTATTTCTTATAGATTTAACTTCATAACCATTGTATCTATTTAATCCATCGTAAGTTCCTACCCATAAATAGCCTTTCGAATCTTCAAGTACCGAGGTTACTCCATTATGCGATAAACCTTCCGATATGGTAATTTGTTGTAGGGGTTCCAATTTGCTTTGCTCAGGTGTCGCAAATACATTAATCCCCCAAAATAAAACTATAACAACAATTTGTAAGTACTTACTCATATCATTTGCAATTTATCCTAAACACCCCAATTTACTATAAATTACTGATTTTTTTAAGGATCATCATTAAAAATCAACACAACATAAAATTGTTTCAAATTCTCTTTGCACAAAGAGAATTTGAAACAGACAAACCACTAATCTATCCTAAACTTGATGCTTTCACACCAATACGCTTATCGTTCTTTTACAATACTGATTTTATTAAGATCCTACCTGTTTTCAATCCTTTCCCATTTACTTGCAGTTTTATTTCTCCTGCTTTAGTATCGCTTTGAACTAATACAACTAGTTTTCCACTAAATGCTTTCATTTTTGGCATATGAAATAATTCCAATGAGCTTGCATCACCATTACAAACCGCACGAAATTTACCTGCACCACTTACTTTAATTTGAAGATCATTTATCGCAGTAGGGCAAAAATTCCCTTCTTTATCAACTATTGAAACCGTAACAAAGCATAGATCTTTACCATTTGCCTTAATTATTTTTCGATCAGCAGACAATTCCAAGTGGTGTACAGCTCCGGCTGTTTTAATTTCTTTTTCGGCAACTGCATTTCCATTATCATCAAAAGCAATTACCTTAAGGGTACCAGGCTCATATTTAACCTCGTTCCACATTAAGCGATAACGAGTTTGGTTATTTTCCTTGCTTTTCCTTTTTATACCCTTACTAATTCCATTTACAAATAACTCAGCACTTTTGTAATTGGTATATACAAAAACGGGTGTTGTTTCTCCTTCTCTACCTTCCCAATTCCAATGCGGAAGAATGTGCAAAGTTTCATCCTCGGTATTCCAACGACTACGGTATAGGTAATATCGATCCTTAGGCAAGCCTGCCAAATCACAAATTCCAAAATAAGAACTGCGAGATGGCCACACTTTATCGTAAGGTGTAGGTTCGCCTAAATAATCAAAACCAGTCCACACAAACTCTCCAATTACCCAGTCTTTATCATCTTGCAATACAAAATCATCATCAGGAACATTACTCCAATTACAGTATTCTAAATCATAAGAAGAACATTGACCATCAGGATAAATTACTCCTTTATCCATTACAACAGGAAACTTATAAATACCTCGAGAACTTACCGTTGAAGCAGTTTCCGAACCCAATAAAAATCCCTGAGGAAATTTCTCATAAGCTTCTTCGTACAAATGCACCCGATAATTCAATCCTGGAACATCCATAATGGATCCAAATCCACTTTCCATTACCGCTTTTACCTGATCCATACCAACAGTAACCGGACGTGTTGGGTCTTCTCTGTGAAATATATCCTGTAAATATTTTGCTCGTTTTACACCAAGACTCCCATGTTGGTCGGGCACCTCATTTCCAGAACTCCACATCACAATACAAGGATGATTACGTGTTGCTCGAACCAAATTCACCACATCTTTCTCTGCCCATTTTTTAAAATGTAAATTGTACCCATTTTCTACCTTTGGCTTGGCCCACTCGTCAAAACTTTCTGCTAAAAACAGAAAACCCATTTCGTCGCACAAATCTAACTGCTCGTGCGATGGCATGTTATGAGCAGAGCGAATGGCATTACAACCCATGTCTTTTAATATTCTCAATTGTCGCTTTAAAGCTGATTTGTTTACGGCCGCTCCCAAAGGTCCTAAATCATGATGCAGACAAACACCTTTGAACTTAGTCACCTTTCCATTTAACTCAAAACCTTTCTCTGCACTGTATTTAATACTGCGAATTCCAAAACGAATTTCCTGTACATCTTTTAATTGCTGATTTTGATACAGCTTTAATTCCGCAGTATACAAATATGGATTCTCCGTACTCCACAATTGCGGATTCTCAACAGGAATTTGTACATCAAGTTCATCATTGTATCTTTCATTAGAAGACTGAGCACCAACTACCTCTCCATTAGCGTCTTTAATTATGGTTTCTAAATGAATATCCTCTCCTTGAACAGTAGTTTTAATCTGAACTTTTGCTCTTTTTTCTGATACAAATGGAGTGGTAATAAAAGTTCCCCATTGTTTAAAATTCACATCCTCTTTTACAATCACCTGAACTTTTCGATAGATTCCTGCACCTGGATACCAACGAGATGCTTTGGCAGGATTTTCCAATCGAACTGCCAAGAAATTTTCTTTCCCTTCCTCTATTAAATTTGAAATATCAAAGTAGAAATAAGAATATCCATAAGGACGACTTCCTACTTTTTGACCATTCACATATACCAGAGCATTGCTCATAGCGCCATCAAAAATCAATAAAGCCTGTTTACCCTTTTTGTATTCTGGTACTTTAAAAGTAGTACGATACCAACCTATTCCAATATGAGGCAAAGCTCCTGTGCGACCATATTTCTCACTTGCTTTTTTCTCATTATTCTGGAAGATCTGAACTGTTTGCTTATCTATTTCTTTATCAAAAGGACCATAAATTGCCCAATCGTGAGGAATAGCTACAGTTTCCCAATCGTTTGCATTAAAATCGGTATTTTCTGCACCAATAACTTCTCCTTTTGTAAATTTCCAATTCTCCGATAAAGTTATTATCGATCGTTCTTGGGCATAAACAGTAAGTCCTACTATAAAAAGCAGAACTGTAAACGTAAATTTTATTTTCATCTAAACTAGGTTAATTAAGATGAGCTAAAATAAAATTATCCTAAAGCACATGCTTATCCAGGGGTAATAAAAATGTCTTTCTTAATAATTCTTACGGGAATAGGCTTTGATTAGCTATTGTTCAGCTTGTAAATATCTCCTGTTAAGAAACGCATGTCTGATATAATTTGTTCTATTTCGAAATAGTAATGAAAAGAAGCGTTGATGAGCACACGAAAAGATTTACAGTACTGAATCGAGGTATTTTTAAGCTACTTCGAAAATCGTAGTACAAATGCTTCAGCGGAATCTTTCAATGCAAAACTGAAAGCATTCAGAGCATCACTTAGAGGGGTGAGAGATATTAACTTCTTCCTTTTTAGAGTCGCTAAAATATATGCTTAAAAAATCTTACTCCACCAAATTTTCGAATTGATCCGAAATAAGGAAATTTAGGGCATAAAAAAAAGACTGTTTCATTACTGAAACAGTCTTCATCCTGGTACCCGGGGCGGGACTTGAACCCGCACGGCCGTGAAGCCACTGGATTTTAAGTCCAGCGTGTCTACCAATTCCACCACCTGGGCATCCTTACGGATTTTGAGCGAGAAACGAGACTCAAACTCGCGACCCCAACCTTGGCAAGGTTGTGCTCTATCAACTGAGCTATTCTCGCATTTTGCTTTTAAAAGTGAACCGTTGTTCTCTCAATTGCGATGCAAATATATACGTATTTTTTGATTCTGCAAAAGAAAAAAACTATTTGCTTCATTTTTTTTTGAGCTTCCGAAAAGGCTCATCAAGAATCCTGAATATGACTCCTTGAAATTCAGGTAGTCTGCATGAAAAGCCTTTGTATATGGGACACTCACTTTTTTTTATTTTTTTTTACAATCCTGATATTTTTTTTATCTCATTCAACTTATTTAAAGCCTCAATTGGCGTCAGGTTATTAATATCTAAATCAGAAATCTCATTTCGTATCTGCAAAAGTACTGGATCATCGAGCTGAAAAAAGCTCATTTGATATCCTTCACGTTGCTGTGCTATTTCTCCAACTGGTTTCGCAAGCGATTCCCCATTTTGTTTTCCTTCCAACTGAAGCAATATTTCATCTGCTCGTTTCACAACAGACTTAGGCATTCCGGCCATGCGTGCCACATGAATACCAAAACTATGATTAGAGCCTCCAGAAACTAATTTCCGCAAGAAAATAACCTTGTTATTCACCTCTTTTACCGAAACATTAAAATTCTTCACCCTCGAAAATGATTTCTCCATTTCGTTCAGCTCATGATAATGCGTTGCAAATAACGTTTTAGCCCTACTGTTCGTATTTTCATGAATGTATTCTACAATCGACCAGGCAATAGAAATTCCATCATAAGTACTTGTCCCTCTTCCTAATTCATCAAACAAAATTAGACTTCGTGATGACAAGTTGTTAAGAATACTTGCAGCCTCATTCATTTCCACCATAAAAGTAGATTCTCCTAAAGAAATATTATCCGAAGCACCAACACGAGTAAAAATTTTATCGACACAACCAATATTTGCTTCCTTAGCTGGTACAAAACTTCCAATTTGAGCCATTAAAACGATTAATGCAGTTTGTCGGAGCAAAGCCGACTTACCCGCCATATTTGGCCCAGTAATAATTATAACTTGTTGCGATTCATTGTCTAAATAAACATCGTTCGCAATGTACTTTTCATCAATTGGCAATTGCTTTTCTATTACCGGATGTCTTCCCTGTTTAATCTCAATCACCTGAGATTCGTTGATGCTTGGGCAATTATAATTGTTCACTTTCGCTAACTTTGCAAAAGACAGTAAACAATCCAATCGTCCAATCATAGCTGCATTTAACTGAATGCTTGAAATATAATCGGCAATACCAAGAACCAATTCGTTATACAAACGAGTTTCCAGAGCCAAAATTTTTTCTTCGGCTCCCAATATTTTCTCTTCGTAATCCTTTAATTCCTGGGTAATATACCGTTCTGCACTTACTAAAGTTTGCTTTCTAATCCATTCTTGCGGCACCTTATCTTTATGTGTATTTCGCACTTCAATATAGTAGCCAAACACATTATTAAAAGCAATTTTTAGCGAAGTAATTCCGGTTCTTTCAATCTCGCGCAATTGCATTTGCAGTAAATAATCTTTTCCCGAAAAAGAGATCTTCCTTAAATCATCTAACTCCTCAGAAACACCATTTGCTATTACACCACCTTTACTTACCATATTTGGCGGATCCACATGAATTTCTTTTTCAATTTTTTCCCGAACCGAAGTACATGGATTTAACTGATCACCAATTTTTAGAAGACCATCATTACCACTGTTTAAACAATAATTACGAATGGGATCAATGGCAATTAAGGCATTTTTAAGCTGAACAACTTCCCGAGGACTCACTCTCCCAACAGCAACCTTAGAGATAATACGTTCTAAATCTCCAATTTGCTGTATCTCATCGCCTATTTCATGAGTAGCCTTTTCATTATCGTAAAAATGATTCACCACACGTAAACGATCATTAATGCTGGCCGCATCCTTTAAAGGAAGCGCAATCCACCGTTTTAAAAGGCGAGCTCCCATAGGAGATAAGGTTTTATCCATAACCCCAGAAAGAGTACTTGCGCCATCGTTAAGCGCTCCAAACAGCTCTAAATTTCGGACTGTAAATTTATCCAACCAAACGTATCTATCCTCCTCTATCCGCGAAAGCTGTGTAACATGGGCAGCCTGACTGTGTTTAGTAATATCCAGGTAATGCAAAACCGCTCCCGAGGCAATTATTCCATCTCGAAGTGTCTGAACTCCAAATCCTTTTAGCGAAGTTGTTTCGAAATGACGAAGCAACCTGTCCTTTGCCGCACTTTCGGTAAAAACCCAATCGTCCATGGTGAAAGTATAAAACTTACCACCAAATAACTCGTGAAATTGCTTTTCTTTCCCTCTTTGATACAAAACCTCTTTTGGCTGAAAATTGCCCAACAATTTATCGATATACTCAAAACTTCCTTCAGCAGTTAAAAACTCTCCCGTTGAAGCGTCTAAAAATGCAATTCCAGCTACATTTTTTTCCATATGAATACACGCAAGAAAATTATTCTCGCGATGTTCCAAAACATTATCATTATAGGAAACTCCGGGCGTTACCAATTCCACAATGCCACGTTTCACCAAAGTTTTGGTTTTCTTCGGATCCTCCAATTGCTCACAAATAGCAACACGCATACCAGCCCTTACCAATTTAGGCAAATAAGTATCTATTGCATGATGTGGAAATCCAGCCAACTCCACATAAGAGGCAGAACCGTTTGCACGCTTTGTTAAAGTAATGCCTAATATTTCAGAAGTACGAATAGCATCATCAGAAAATGTTTCGTAAAAATCACCAACCCTAAATAGTAAAATAGCATCGGGGTGTTTATCCTTCATCTGATAATACTGCTTCATTAATGGGGTTTCGACGGCTTTTCTAGCTTGTACCAAGGGGCAAATATATTTAGAGGTTACTCATTTTTTTATCTATCACGAACAAATATACTCATTCCGATTTACAGATCGGAAAATAAAAAGAAGAACAAATTGGAAGTGTTTGACTGAAATTTTCCTTCAAATGCCTGTAAAAAGCAAGTATTTACACTTTTAAATACTTATTTTACTGATATTCATGCGTTTTTTAAATCCTGAATAAATAGTATCATTTTATAAATCTGTTCGTAAAAAACAAGGAGTGTTTTTATAGTTTTTTAGCCACTTTATTATAAATTTATATGATACAGAACACACAAACTAACGATATAAAAATGAAAAATATTTTAATAATTGGCGCCGGTCTTTCATCAACCAATTTAATACACTACTTATTGAAGCATTCTGAAAAAAACAGCTGGAAAATTACGGTTGCTGATATGTCGTTAGAGTCTGCTCAGAAAAAAATAGATAAGCATCCCAACGGAATAGCTTTGCGCTTTAATTTAAAAGATTTAGAACAACGAGCAGAAGAAATTGCTGCTGCAGATATTGTAGTTAGCATGCTCCCCGCTTCAATGCACATAATTGTTGCTAAAGAATGTTTGCGATATAGAAAGCATCTGTTAACCCCATCGTACGTTTCTCCCGAGATGATGGAATTGGACGAAGAAGCCAAAGAAAAAGGCCTTTCGTTTCTGAACGAACTAGGTGTTGATCCAGGTCTAGATCACATGTCGGCGATGAAGGTTATCGATCGTATCAAAGAACGTGGCGGAAAAATAAAAGCTTTTAAATCATTTTGTGGAGGTTTGGTAGCTCCTGATTGTGATAATAATCCGTGGAACTATAAATTTTCCTGGAATCCAAGAAATGTAGTTGTAGCCGGACAAGGAACGGCTCAATTCAAAGAAAATGGTCATTATAAATACACTCCCTATCACCAACTATTCTCCACTCTAACCAAAACTAAAATTGCAGGCTATGGTGATTTTGAAGTGTATCCCAACCGAGACTCCCTTCAATATTGTGAGTTATACGGACTAAAAAATATTCCTACCATTATGAGGGGAACCATGCGCAGACCTGGTTATTCCGAGGCATGGAATGTATTGGTTCAATTAGGTTGCACCGATGACACCTACACCATGAAGGATTCGCACAAGCTTACTTACCTAAATTATTTACTAAGCTTCCTACCCGATAGTGAAAAATCAGCAGAAGAAAACTTAGCCACATTTACAAATATAGCTCCCAACTCTTTAATAATGAGTAAATTAAAATGGCTTGGTGTTTTTTCCGATGAACTTATTGGCTTAAAAAATGCTACTCCTGCAATGATTCTGCAAAAACTTCTAGAACAGAAATGGGCTTTGGAGCCTACCGACAGGGATTTACTGGTAATGCAACACCTATTTGATTTTGAGCTGAATGGGGTTAAAAAACGCATCACTTCCTCGATGAGTTACGAAGGTACGGATCGAGAAAATACTGCCATGTCGTATACCGTTGGAACACCTTTGGCAATTGCCACAAAGCTTTTAGCGAAAGATAAAATTCAATTAAAAGGCGTTCACATCCCAACCCTACCCGAACTTTACAAACCAATTCTATCGGAACTTGAAAATTTAGGAATTCGATTTATTGAAGAAGAAATAGAATTATAGTTCAATGAGCATTTAAATTCCGTTTATACAGAAGAGATCCTCCTTCTTTTTTCTATTTTTGATCTGCATCAATACTACAATAAGCATGTCACGATTTATTCCACTTGTTTTTTTAGCAAGTCTTTTTATTTTTAATTCCTGCGCAGTAAAAAATCAGCTGTCGAGCTATTGGCAAAAAAATGAAAATTTCAATTCCGAAACCTACGCTGTTAAGGAGGCAAATTATTACAGTCCCGATGATCGAATAAGCATTAAGCTATTCAATAACAACCAGTTCATTGACATTGTTTTAGAAACAAATTCGACCAACACCCTTCGTAAAATATATAATTTAGGACTTAGTGTTTGGATCGATTCCAAAGCAAAACTTCAAAACAATTTTGCCATAAACTATCCAATGCCCAGTGAATTCCCTTATTCAGAAGAAAAATTTAAAGCTTATTTATCTCGTTTTTCTCTTGTTGAGTTGAATGAGGAATTTTTGGATCGATTTCAAGAATATGAAGTAGTTAACACAAAAAGAAATGAAACCATAACAATAAGTACTCTTCAAAATGACGATACGTATCAAGTAAAACTAATTTCTAAAAATGAAGTTTTATTTAGTTATCATATTCGGATTCCGATGAACGAATTTTATTCGGAAGCTGGTGCTGAAAATAAAATAATAGGCATTGGCATATCTAGCATTAATGAAGCAAATGAAGTATATCATTCGGCCTTAAGCAGTAAGGAATATATCAGTAAACGAATGGAAAGGTTAAAAGCCGGAACCAATCAGAACCCTTATGAGCTTTCCGAATGGTGGGTAAATTTTAAATTATCGACCGAGGAAAACCAGTAGTTTAAAATTTAAAATAAAAATCTTTTGTAAGATCGATATATTCTGGCGAATAAACGTGTCTTTCCCCATTTTCCACGATTAATTCGCCCAATTGCACTTCGCATTTTTGCAAAACAAATTCAAGCAGATATCGTTTCGCCGGTTTCCCCGGATTAGGCAGAACAGATATCCTTCTTTTCAGATAAAAGCCCGTTAATCGAGCTAATCTCTGAAAATACTCTCCTTCTGCCACCGGCAAAACAACAGCAAAAACACCCCCTTCATTAAGCAAATTCATTACTCCCTTCAGTAAATCTTCGAAAGGCAAATGATCGGCATGTCGAGCTTGAGTCCGCGATTCTTTTTTCGCTTTTAAACCATTCAAAAAATAAGGTGGATTACTTACAATTAAATCGTACTGAATCGTTGAAGCTTGGCAAAAATCCTGAAAAGACAGATGAAAGGCAGTCAATTTTGAAGTCCACGGACAGTTTGCAAAGTTATTAACAGCTTGTTGATAAGCACCCGATTCAATCTCAACGGCATCAATTTGAGTATCGGAATTGGTTCTTTGTGCCAACATCATTGCAATAAGTCCAGTTCCCGTTCCAATATCCAATATTCTATTCGTATTCGAAACATTTGCCCAAGCTCCTAAAAGAACCCCATCGGTTCCCACTTTCATTGCAGAACCGTCCTGATCGACTCTAAATTGTTTAAACTCAAAATAGTTATTTGCCATCGCTTTTAAAATTTCTCGAAAGCTCCCAAACCAAATAAAGCATAGTCATATTTTATTGGGTCTTTTGCATCCAATTTTCGAAGATTTTCGGTGATTTCTTCCACAGCAGGCCAATCGTTTTGCGTTCTTGTTAGCAATCCCAACTTTCGTCCTACGTTTCCTGTATGCACATCTAAAGGCAAATACAAGGCCGCAGGCGAAATTTTACTCCACAAACCAAAATCTACTCCTCGTTCATCTTTTCGCACCATCCACCTTAAAAACATATTTAGTCGCTTGGCAGCTGATTTCTTTAAAACATTAGAAATGTGTTTCTGACTTCGATCCAAATGTTCCGTCTCAAAAAACACATTTCTAAAATATACCAACGCTCCCTTTACACCTTTCGAGTCGGCAACTCCTTTCGAAAAGACAGCTTCCAGTCCTCCGTGATTCCGATAAATATTTTGCAGGGCTTTTAGAAAAAAAATACAATCCTCCTCATTAAACGTTCGATGTTTAAAACTTTTAAACCTCTCAAAATCGGCATTGGAAGCATTCAAAATAAACTCATGAGGTTGTTGTTCCATTCTCTCCATCAGCCATTTAGCATTGCGAATAATGGTAGGTCTTTGTCCCCAAGCGATACTAGCGCTAAGAAACCCAGAAATTTCAATATCTTCTTTCTTCGAAAAAGAACGAGGTATTTGTATAGGATCGCTTGTAATAAAAGATTCCCGATTGAATAAATTGAATTTCTCGTCCAAAAATTCCTTAAGCTCAGGATAGGAAAGCTTAGTTACTTTCATCGATTCGCCCATCTGAAATAATAATTTTTCGGTCCGACATATCCGCCAATTCCATATCGTGTGTTACAATCACGAAAGTTTGCTGGAAACGATCCCGTAAGGTAAAAAATAGTTCATGAAGCTCCTGACGAGTTTTTGAATCTAAATTCCCAGAAGGCTCATCGGCCAAAATAACGATAGGATCATTAATCAAAGCTCTTGCCACCGCAACCCGTTGCTTTTCTCCGCCCGAAAGTTCGGCAGGCTTATGATCTATTCGATGTGCAAGATTCAGCATTTCCAATAACTCCTTAGCCTTAGCGGTAGCTTCCGCCCTCGACTTTTTCGCAATAAAAGCTGGAATACAAACATTCTCTAAAGCAGTAAACTCAGGTAACAAATGATGAAACTGAAAAACAAAACCTATATTAGAATTTCGAAATGCCGCCAATTCTTTTTCATTGTAGGAAGTAATATCTACACCATCGAAAAGAACTTTTCCAGAATCGGGTCTGTCTAAAGTTCCCAAAATTTGTAGTAAAGTTGTTTTACCGGCACCACTGGATCCCACAACGGAAACAATTTCCCCTTTTGTGATCTTCAGATCAATTCCTTTCAGAACATCCACCGTTCCAAAACTTTTTTTGATTTTATCAGCAGTTATCATAGCAAGCTGTTACTTTGTGAAAACTAAATATACATAAATCAAATAAACCGCCAGTAGTAAAAATCCTTTCCATCGATGCAACTTCCCCTTATGTAAGGGCAAAATCAGTAAAAATAAAAGAAATGAAACTCCTAACATGATAAGGATATCAAAAGAGATAATTTGATCACTTATAAATATATTTTTAATAATGGATGTTACTCCCAACACCCCGAATATATTGAATATATTAGAACCGATAATATTTCCAATGGAAATATCCATCTCCTTTTTATAAGCTGCAACTGCAGAGGTAGCCAACTCGGGAACCGAAGTTCCAAAAGCCACTAAGGTTAACCCAACTACTCTTTCGCTTACCCCAAAATCAAGTGCAATATTCTTCGCACTACCAACCAAAATATTTGCACCAAAATACAAGCCCACTGATGACGCAATAATTAAAAGTATTGCAACAAAAATAGAATACTTAGCCTCTTTAAAATCGGTAGATAATGATTTTCTCTCTTTCCTTGACTTCCAAATGGTCCACACCATAAATACGACCAACAAACAAATGAAAATAATTCCTTCGTAGTACTCTAATTGCTGATTTAATATGAAAATATAAAACAAGAGGGATGCTCCCATCATAAAAGGCCAATCGAATTTAATCGAATTACTGCGAACCGGCAAAGGCATTAATATGGCAGTAAAACCAAGTACTAAAGCAATGTTGGCAATATTTGAGCCAATTACATTACCAATGGCTATATCGGGACTACCATGAAGCGCCGCATCTAAGCTCACAAAAAGCTCGGGTGCCGATGTTCCGAAAGAAACTACAGTTACGCCAACAACAAGGGTAGAAATTTTAAAATGAGAAGAAAGTGCTACTCCTCCTTTTACTAACAAATCTCCGCTATATAGAAGTATAACGAAACCAATAAATAGATATAAATAGTCCATTGAAATAAAAAAAAATTCCACACTATATTGGTGGAATGATAAATTCTAAAGTATAGGATTATAACTTTTTAGTAAGGTCATCCTTAAAATCCTTAATATGATCGAGAACTTCAGTTTCCTTTCTGATCTCGCTTTTGATATCTTCCGTTGCCCGCTTGAATTCTTTCATGCCTTTGCCCAATCCTTGAGCTAGTTCAGGAATTTTCTTCGACCCGAACAACAACAGAACAACAATTAGCACAACAACTATTTCACCGCCACTAATAAATAAAAGAATACTATCCATTTGCTTGATATTTTCAACAAATATACCGAAGAAATTTTAAATCATAGATATAGATTGCAATTCGATTAAAAACAAGTCAAAAAAAATCCCTCGAATCATACGATTCGAGGGACTCCATTTATAATTAGATTCTAATTATTTCTTTTTCACTTTTGTCATACGTAAACTTGTATCGTAAGCAATTGGTGTTGCAATAAATAGCGATGAATAGGTACCAACCAAAACTCCGACTAATAATGCAAATGTAAATCCTTGAATGGAAGTTCCACCAAAAATAAAGATAGCTAACAACACAACCATAGTAGACAAGGAAGTACTAAAAGTACGACGTAATGTACTATTTAAAGCACTATCCACCACCTCAACACTATCGCGTTTTGGATACAATCCAACATACTCACGAATACGGTCAAATACAACCACGGTATCATTAATCGAATAACCAACCACAGTAAGTATTGCGGCAATAAATGCCTGATCAATTTCTAATGAGAATGGCAACCATCCGTAACACAAGGAGAAAATACCCAATACAATAATTGAATCGTGAGCCAAAGCTGCAATTGCTCCTAAACCATACTGCCAGTTCGAGAAACGAACCATGATGTAAAGGAAAATCACGATCAATGCAAATAAGATAGACAATACTGCAGACTGACGAATATCATCAGCAATAGTAGGACCCACTTTTTGGGACATTTTTCTATTGTTCTCCAAGAAATCAACTTTAGAAACACCATTTAAATATGGTTTTAATCCTGTATAAAGTAGTTCTTCTACTTCATCATCCACTTCGTTTCCTGATTCCTCAATTTTATATTTTGTTGTAATTTTCACCTGAGAATCTCCACCAAAGGTTTTCACCTCTGGAGCGTGTCCATAAACAACATCTAACGACTTAGCAACTGCTTCAACCGAAACTGGTTGATCGAAAGCAACCACATAAGTTCTACCTCCGGTAAAATCGATACCTTGATTTAAACCTCTTGTAGCAAGAGATCCAATACTAACAAGAATAGCAATACCAGAAATCACATAAAAAACTTTTCTTTTCTCTAAGAATTTAATCGAAGAATTTCGCAACCAGTTATCAGTAAACTTGGTTGTAAAAGTTACATTCCTATTTCTTTTTAAAGATGCTTCAATAATTAATCGAGTGATAAAGATTGCTGCAAATAAAGAGGAGAAAATACCAATTACCAAAGTAGTTGCAAAACCTTTAATTGGACCTTCACCAAAAAGATAAAGAATAATACCTGTTAATAAGGTAGTAATATTACCATCAATAATCGCAGAATAAGCATTCTTGTATCCATCGGATACCGCTAGACTTAATCCTTTTCCACCTTTCAGCTCTTCCTGAATACGTTCATAAATCAGCACGTTCGCATCCACCGACATACCAATTGTTAATACAATACCCGCAATACCTGGTAAAGTAAGTACAGCACCTAAAGAAGCAAGTATTCCAAAAATGAAGAACAAGTTGGCAATCAAAGCGATATTTGCAGTAAGACCAGCACCTTTACTATAAAAGAAGAACATATAAACCAACACTAAACCAAAAGCAATCATAAATGACCACATTCCTTGTTGAATAGATTCCTGTCCTAAAGATGGCCCAACAACTTCATCAGCAATAATATGCGCTGGAGCAGGCAATTTACCTGACTTCAATATGTTTGCAAGATCCTTCGCCTCAGCAATAGTGAAATCTCCACTAATACTAGACTGTCCACCTTTAATTTCACCAATTACATTAGGCGCAGAATATACATATCCGTCCAAAACAATTGCAATTGCACGGTCCACGTTATCTTTGGTTAAACGAGCCCACACTTTTGCTCCCTCACCACTCATACTCATCGAAACCTCAGCCTGAGCTTTATCTTGATCTATTTGCTCACGAGCAGAAGTAACAGCATCGCCATCAAGTGGTGCTTTTCCATCGCGACTGGTTACTTTGATAGCAAACAGTTCGAACACATTACCACCTTCGTCGATAGATTTAACACCCCAGAAGAATTTCAAATTACGAGGCATTACTGATTGAACAGCAGGCATAGCTAAAATCTGATTTACTGCTGCGGTATCTTTAATATGTGACATACCAACAACCGCTTTGGAAGATCCTCTTTGAGTAGGATTTAAAACAGAAAATAGTGGGTATTTTTTAGCAATTTCTTTTGCATTAAGATCGGTTACAGAATCGGTAGCTGTTTCTTCAATTTTATCTAAAAGAGCAACATCTTCTTCTTTCGCTTCTTCTTTCACCTCTTCGGCAACAACTTCAGTTGCCTCAGTAGTAGGCTCTGCAATTGTATTAATAGCTACTAATTTTTCGTTAGCTGCATTTAAATACGGAGTAACCTCACTTGCAGTGTAAGTTTCCCAGAATTCAAGACTTGCAGTTCCTTGTAGTAATTTACGTACACGAGCTGCATCCTTAATACCTGGAAGTTCGATAATAATACGACCCGAAACATCCGCTTTTTGAATATTTGGTTGCGCAACACCGAAACGGTCAATACGAGAACGAAGAATATTAAATGTATTATCAATTGCTGCATCAGCTTCCGTTTTGATCACTTTTAACACCTCGGCATTAGAAGCTCCAAAAGGAATTTTATCTTTTAACTCTAAAGTTCCGAAGATATCTGGAGACGATAATTGAGCACTTGGATTAATTGACTCGAAGGCTTCCCCAAAAAGAACAACAAATTCTTTTTGACTATCCTTTTGCATCGCTTTAGCTTTAGCTATGGCAGCTACAAAAGTTTCATCTTTGCTATTATTGGCCATTGCCTGAATAATATCAATTACTGAAACCTCCATGGTAACGTTCATACCTCCCTTAAGGTCAAGCCCAAGGTTCAATTCTAATTCCTTACACTCTTTGTAAGAATAATCTTTAATCCAAAGAAAATTGTAAACTCCTTCTCCCCTAATGGAGTCAAGATAAGCTTGTTCCTTCTTAATATCGCCAGCTCCGAACTCTTGAGCTTTCTTTTCAACTGATTTGGTAACGTAAGTAAATGTCAATTGATACAAACTCACCAACGCAAAGAGTATAGCGAGTAGACGAATCGCTCCTTTATTTCGCATGTGTTTAGGTTTATTTAATTCTTATTTATGTGGTACTTTATATTTTTAACCGCAAATTATCGCACAAATATATTAATTTTTTTCAAATTCCTTTGTTCAATAATCTCAGGGATTTAACGGACTTGGCGTCTTTGTTAAAAGAGCTAAGATTTAACCAAGTTTTAATTCCATAATTTGTCGCTCATAATCTATAATTGCATGATGTTTTAGGAGGAAATCGCTACCAAGTAATCCGCAAATTTCCCTAGAACAGTGCTCCCTGTACATTTCGTTTATTCCTGCCAAATCTATTAATGCACAATGAAAATCAGCAACTAACAACTCTCCTAATTGGAATGAATCTATCTTAACCATTTCTGTATTTAAGCTCCCTTCGCCCAAACCACGAGATTTTATTTCTGATGTTTGATGTTCGGACACTGTATAAGCAGGCACAAAATTACGATCTAAAACCGTTTTCGAAGCTCCCGTATCAATAACCAAATCTCCTTCGTGATTGCTGTTTACTTTACACCTGACCAACAAATGAAAACTTTCATTTTCAAGTTCAATAATCTCTATAGGAATTTCAATTTTCATAGGCTTTATGAACAAAGGATAGCAAATATACCAAAAGAACAGAAAATTGTATCATAAAATATGATAAAACCCTTAAAATAGTAATTCGTGTATCTAATACTTCTTTAAATGTAAAAACTCTTTCACCGAAAAAAATATCCTATTGCTTGCTACAAAAAAAAGGTTGTCTCGAAATGAGACAACCTTTATATTCTAAAGAAATGATCTTCGTATAATTACGAAAGAATCTTCATTCCGTCCAATACTTTCATTACAGATTTAACGGCTTCAGCTGAACCTTTCAACAATTCCATTTCCTCTTTATTCAATTTCACTTCGATTACTTTCTCGATACCGTTTTTACCTAAAACAACTGGTACACCTAAGAAAATATCTTTCATTCCGTATTCTCCGTTTAATAGAGCGCATACTGGGAAAATTCTTTTTTGATCGCGAACAATAGCTTCAACCATTTGAGCTGCTGCAGCGCCTGGAGCATACCAAGCTGAAGTTCCCATTAAGTTAACCAATTCGCCACCACCGAATTTAGTTCTTTCGATAATTGCGTTCAATTTATCTTCTTCGATCAAATCGGTTACAGGAATACCAGCAACAGTAGTATAACGAGGAAGTGGAACCATGGTATCTCCGTGTCCACCCATTAATAAAGCTTGAATATCCTTAGGAGAAACATTTAATTCTTCAGCAAGGAAAGCACGGTAACGAGCAGTATCCAATACACCAGCCATACCAAAAACTTTGTTTGATGCTTTTTTCGCTGTTAAAAAAGCAGCATAAGTCATAACATCCAAAGGATTAGATACGATAATGATGATTGCATCAGGAGAATGAGCAATTACATTTTCAGTAACCATTTTAACGATACCTGCGTTAGTAGCGATTAAGTCATCACGACTCATTCCTGGCTTACGAGGAAGACCTGATGTAATTACAACAACTTCTGATCCTGCAGTAGCTGCATAATCATTAGTTACCCCTTTAACTCTTGTATCGTAATAATTAATGGGAGCAGTTTGCCACATATCCAATGCTTTTCCTTCCGACAAACCATCTTTAATGTCAACAATAATTACTTCGTTTGCTAACTCCTTTTGGGCAATGCAATTTGCGCAAGTTGCTCCAACATTTCCTGCACCTACAACGGTAATTTTCATAAGGCTTTAATCTTTTGATTATATCTGTTTATATTCGTCTCAATGGAGAATTTTTTCTTTATTGGATAGCAAATATATATACAATGCTATAAAATAATTAAGAAAAAGACCTGCTTTTCAACAGTATCACTTAAATATATAAAAATAAAAATACAACAATCTATCTTCTGACATATTTAACTACTTCTTGCGTGGGTATAAACACCCATTCAGGCGATTCTGTTAAATAACGATAAACTGATCTTATTATCCGATGCTATATTTGTTGGGCCAAACTAAGATTCGTGTCGGAAATAAAAATAGATTCAATTATTCAAAAAAAACATTTAAATTTTGAGATAGTGATTACGCAAACGATTACGGAAAATTTTCTCTTATCCAAAAAAAAGAAAAACGCAAGAGAATATATCCCCTGCGCTTCCTAATGAAAACATTTGTTTTCCTATTTGATAATTTCCTTAATTTCGGAGATAATTTTTTCTGCTAACCGATTTGCTGTATCCTCATTTTCGCTTTCTGAATAAATTCGGATAATAGGCTCCGTATTAGATTTTCGAAGGTGAACCCATTCCGATTCAAAATCAATTTTAACACCATCAATATCGTTCACTTTCTCGTTCTTATATTTCTGTTTCATGGCAACTAAAACTGCATCGACATCAATTTCTGGTGTTAGCTGAATTTTATTTTTAGAAATGAAATAATTAGGATAAGAAGCTCTTAACTCGGAAGCTTTTTTCTTTGTTTTTGCCATATGGGTTAAAATTAATGCCACTCCAACCAATGCATCCCTCCCGTAATGGCTTTCTGGATAAATGATTCCTCCATTTCCTTCCCCACCAATTACAGCATTATTTTCTTTCATTTTACTCACCACATTAACCTCTCCAACAGCTGATGCTTCGTACGATCCTCCATGTTTTTCGGTAACATCACGCAAAGCACGTGTTGAGGAAAGGTTAGAAACCGTATTACCCGGAGTATTTGCCAAAACGTAATCGGCACAAGCCACCAAAGTGTATTCTTCGCCAAACATGCTTCCATCTTCGTTCACAATCGCCAAACGATCTACATCCGGATCCACAACAAATCCTAAATCGGCGTTTCCTGCTTTCATTACCGAAGCAATTTCCGTTAAATGTTCGGGAAGTGGCTCTGGATTATGAGGGAATTGTCCGTTTGGCTCGCAATATAGCTCTACAACATTTTCAACGCCCAAAGCTTTCAACAATTGAGGAATTACGATTCCACCAACCGAATTTACTGCATCAATAGCCACTGTAAAATTGGCTTTACGGATCGCTTCCACATCTACCAACTTAAGTGCCAATACGTGATTGATATGTTTTTGAGTATAATTATCGACCCGAGAAAGTTGTCCTAAATCGTCCACATCAGCAAAATTAAAATCCTCATTAGCTGCAGTGGCAAGCACAATTTTCCCATCAACATCATTTAAAAATTCGCCTTTCTCATCCAACAATTTTAAGGCATTCCATTGTTTTGGATTGTGACTAGCAGTTAGAATAATACCTCCTTGTGCTTTTTCTTCGGTAACTGCAATTTCGGTTGTTGGTGTTGTTGCCAATCCAATTTCCACCACATCAATTCCTAAACCAAGAAGCGTACCAACCACAAGCATGTCGACCATTTCACCTGAAATCCTGGCATCACGTCCAACAACTACTTTTACTTTTTGCCCCTTATTTCGTCGCATCACCCAAGTACCATATGCGGCTGAAAATTTCACTACATCAAGAGGACTTAATCCATCTCCAACCTTACCGCCAATCGTACCTCTGATTCCGGATATTGATTTAATTAATGCCATATTATTTATTAAATTTTATTGTGTACAGATTTATTATAAAAGATCGAGAACGAAATTAAGTTCAAGATTTAGGAGACAAATTTATAATTTCGGTCAATAGTAAAAAACCAAAATACAAATTGATTTTCTTTATTTCACTTTTTTAAGCTAGCGAATTAATATATTCTTTGATTATTAGTACCTTTGCGGGTTCAGAACAATGATCATTTACTCAGAAATGGAAGAAAAAAAATACGGGAAAGATAGAAGAGAGAAATCTTCTTTTAGACCAAAAACAGAAAACGATAGAAAACCTGGTGGTACAAATCCTCGATTTAAAAAGGATTCAGAATCACGCAATAATGAGGGGAATTCAGAATATCCTCGACAAAGAAGAGATAATTCAGAAAAACCTTTTCAAAGAGATAACGCAAGACCACAATCGTCAAGAAGATTTGATGGTGACGATTCGGAAAGAAATTCCGACAGAAGAAGAACTAGATCGGAAGAACCGAATCGTAAATTTGGACGAGATTCGGAATCACGAAATAGAAATACTGGTGACCAATCAGACAATTCTGACAGACGTGGCCGCGAATCGAATAGAAACCCTAGAAACAATGACTCTAGATCAAGATCGTCTAGAACTGTTGATGACAGCAGAAACGAAAGAGACTCCTACCGAGGAAAACCCCGGGCTGGAGATTCCAATCGTAAATTTGGCCGAGACTCCGGTTCCAGAGATCGAAATTATAGTGACCGCTCGGAAAATTCTGATAAACGAAACCGTGAATTCGACAGAACCTCGCGAGACGATGATTCAAAATCAAGATCGCCAAGAAAATTCGACGATAGCAGATCGGAAAGAGATAGCGACCGAAGGAAATATAAATCAGACGACTCTGAATTCAGACCAAGAAGAGATGCTGATCGATCCAACAGAAGAGAAGAGAAATCCGATTTTACGAAAAAAGGAAAAAGATTTACAGATGATTTTGAGGAAGATCAGGATTTGAATGAAAAACCTTACGATCGATTTAAAAACAAGCCAGATAAGGAAACGCTGCAAAAAAAACATTACAGCAAAAAGAAACAATTAGCTTTTGCAAAAAAGTCGGGACCGGAAGATGGTCTGCTTCGATTGAACAAATATATTTCTAATACAGGTGCTTGTTCAAGAAGAACTGCCGATCAACGAATTGAGGAAGGCAGAATCACCGTTAACGGCGAAATTGTAAAAGAAGTAGGAACAAAGGTAAATATCGAAGATGTAATTTGCATGGATGGCAAACAATTGGAGGCCGAAGCAAAAGTATATTTAGTTTTAAACAAACCTAAAGATTTTGTAACTACTCTTGATGATCCATTGGGAAGAAAAACAGTTTTGGATTTAATTCAAAATGCTTGTAGTGAAAGAGTGTATCCTGTTGGACGACTGGATCGTATGACTACTGGAGTTTTATTATTCACCAACGATGGGGATTTAACGAAACGATTGACTCATCCAAGCTACAATAAGAAAAAGATTTACCATGTATTTTTGAATCGTGCAATTTCTCAGGAAGAATTGGATCAGGTAATTACTGGAATTGAGTTGGAAGATGGAGAAATTAAGGCTGATGCGATAAGTTTTGCTAGTGATACCGATAAAACACAGGTTGGAATAGAAATTCACTCGGGACGAAACAGAATTGTACGACGCATTTTTGAACACTTAGGCTACGAAATTGAAAAACTAGACCGTGTACTTTTTGCAGGAATTACAAAGAAAAATATTCCCCGAGGAAAGTGGAGATTCTTAAGCGAAAAAGAAGTGCAAATGCTTAAAATCTATTAATTTCGATAAGCATTTATCAAAATAAAAAAAAAATCCCGACAACTCGTCGGGATTTTTTTGAAATATGGGATGTTTAAAATTGCTTTAACAAATTAGCCATCTCAATAGCAGAAACCGCTGCTTCGAATCCTTTGTTTCCAGCTTTTGTTCCAGCACGCTCAATAGCTTGCTCGATAGAATCAGTAGTTAGAACACCAAAAATAACTGGTACTTCTGTATCTAAAGAAACGCTTGCTACCCCTTTGGTTACTTCCCCGGAAACATATTCGAAATGAGGAGTAGAACCTTTAATTACGGCACCTAAACAAATAACAGCATCGTATTTTCCACTTTTAGCCATTTTTTTGGCGATCAAAGGAATTTCGAATGCACCAGGAACCCAAGCCACATCCACATCATCCGTCGAAGCTCCATGGCGGTTAATAGCATCTAAAGCACCTGCTAATAATTTGCCTCCAATAAATTCATTAAAACGACCGGCAACAATACCGAATTTTAAATCTTTTGCAATTAATTTACCTTCAATAATATTCATTTTATTCGATTTTAAGATGCGAGTAATGAGATTTCAGCGAAGAAATTACCTTTTTAAATTCAAAAAGCAATTCTTGTTACCTCATTCACTCATTAACACATTTACTTTATTTTTTTATCATCATTTTGCAAATTCCACTTCACATCCTGATGTAACAGATGACCCATCTTATTCATTTTGGTCTGTAAATAGAATTCATTTTTTTCGTTACAAGTCATTTCAATCTCTTCACGAGCAACGATTTTTAAACCATAACCTTTTAACCCAGCTACTTTTAGTGGATTATTAGTCATTAAAGTCAAATTTTTAACGCCCAAATCGGCCAAAATAGCCGCGCCTATACCATAATCACGTAGGTCGGCTTTAAATCCTAATGCCAAATTCGCCTCTACCGTATCCATTCCCATATCCTGAAGTTGGTATGCTTTTAATTTATTCATTAAACCAATACCTCTTCCTTCCTGACGCATGTACAACAACACGCCTCTGCCTGCCTCTTCAATTCTTTTCATAGCTTCCTGTAACTGGTCCCCGCAATCGCATCGCATGGAACCAAACGCATCGCCAGTTAAACATTCCGAATGCACACGAACCAAAACTGGCTCTGTCGTATGAACATCTCCTTTAACCAAAGCAACATGATGCTCGCCAGTAATTTTATTCACATAACCATGAGCTCTAAATTCACCTTGTTTTGTTGGCATTTCTGTCTCGGTTACCTTTTCGATTACGCTCTCCGTTTGTCTACGATATTCAATTAGATCAGCAATTGTAATCATTTTAAGCTGATGCTTTTTAATATATTCTCTTAGTTGAGGAACACGAGCCATAGTTCCGTCCTCATTCATAATTTCGCAAATTACTCCTGCTGGATATAAACCCGCCATTCTAGCTAAATCTACTGCCGCCTCGGTATGTCCAGCCCGAACCAACACTCCATTTTTACGAGCTACCAAAGGAAAAATATGTCCCGGACGAGTAAAATCTTCTGGTTTTGCCTTCTTATCGAATACTTTTTTTATGGTATGAGCACGCTCATGAGCAGAAATACCTGTTGCACAATCTGCAGCATCGATACTAACGGTAAAAGCTGTTTGTTTTGCATCGGTATTGTTGTAAACCATCATATCAATGTTCAACTCATCCAAACGCTCTTTAACAATTGGCATACAAATTAAACCACCAGCTTGTCGAGCCATAAAATTAATTGCCTCAGGGGTTACCATTTCTGCCGCCATCAACAAATCCCCCTCATTTTCACGATCCTCATCGTCCACCACCACAATCATTTTTCCTAATTTGATGTCTTCGATCGCTTCTTCAATTGTATGAAATTTCATAATTTCTAGTATTGTTGTTGTTTATTTATTCTCTTATACGAATCCATTCTCTCTCAAGAAATTCATCGAAATGTCTTTTTTATCCGCTTTAGCGTTTTCCTCTTCTTTATGAAACATGAATTTCTCAATGTATTTAGCTGTCATGTCGCATTCCAAATTTACCTTCGCACCTATTTTTTTAGAAGTTAACGTGGTATCCTCCTGTGTCAATGGGATTATAGAAACCTTAAAAATTTTATCATCCACATAGGCCACAGTCAAGCTAATTCCATCAATTGCGATAGAACCTTTTTCTACAATATATTTCAAAATATTCTTAGGAGCCGCAATGCACACCCAAATGGCATTATCGTCGTGCTCCTTACTCACCACTTCTCCTAAGCCATCAACATGTCCGCTAAGCATATGGCCACCCATCCGATCGCCAAGACGAAGCGCGCGCTCTAAATTCACGCGGCTTCCCGCTCCCAACAATCCGAAATTTGTTCGGCTCATTGTCTCCGGCATTACATCCGCCGAAAAACCAGTTGAATTAAAAGCAACCACTGTCAAACAAATTCCATTGGTAGCAATACTATCGCCCAACTTCACATCATCCATAATTGTGCGAGCTGCAATCGTCAAGCGAATTGACTTGCCTCCACTTTGTATGGATTTAATGCTACCTATTTCTTCAATTAAACCTGTAAACATTTTATTTATAGATTGTTAGATGTAAGATATTAGATGTGAGATTTCACATCAAAACTCCTCATCTACATTTATTTTTTTTTATTTTCCCTGTTAGCAGCAGATCATTTCCAAGCTGCTCTATTTTAATACTCTCCAATTCAATCGCATCTTTCATCCATTCAATTCCTTCGCCTCCAACTGGTGATTTTGAATTGGCTCCACCAATAATTTTAGGAGCAATAAAAGAAATTACCTCATCCACAATTCCTGCCTCGAGTGCTGCAAAATTAAGCGTTGCTCCACCTTCCAATAAGATTCCATCTATTCCAGACACTCCAAGCTGCCTCATTAAATCACTAAGGTCCACTCTGCCATTTCTGGATTTTGTAACTAAAACTGTATTTCCCAATTCTTCGATCTGCTTCAATTTTATCGAATCCGCCTTTTCCGTTACCGCAACAATTGTTTTAGCCTGACTAGGCGTATTCACTATTTTTGAATGCAAAGGAATTCGTGCTGTACTATCCACCACAATCCTTACGGGATTTCTTCCTTCTCCTTTTTTCAATCGAGTTGTCAACATTGGATCATCTGCAATTACCGTATCCACACCAACTAATATTCCAGCCAGTTCATTTCTAATCTGATGAACATGTGCGCGTGACATTTCATTAGATACCCAACGAGAATCGCCAGTTTTACTAGCTATTTTACCATCTAAAGTCATGGCAGTTTTTAGAACTACATAGGGTACTTTATTTTGAATGAATTTTAGAAAAACACGATTTAAATAGCTCAATTCTTCACACAAATAACCGTATTCTACCTCAATTCCATTATCCTCCAATAACTTCACTCCTTTTCCTGCTACTAATGGATTAGGATCTAACATTCCAATTACCACTTTAGCAATTTTATTTTTCACAATTGCCTCGGCACAGGGTGGAGTTTTTCCATAATGCGAACATGGTTCCAGAGTAACAAACATGGTAGCTCCTTCTACCGATTCTGTAGCAGAACGAAAGGCATTTACCTCGGCATGCGGGCCACCAAAAAATTCATGATATCCTTCACCAATTATTTCATTATCGCGAACAATTACAGCACCAACCAAAGGATTAGGATTTACGCTTCCTATTCCTTTTTTAGCCAATTCAAAGGCTCTCTGCATGTATTGATATTCTTTACTCATTTGCATAAAAACAAAAAGCCCTGAACAGTTTATTAAACTATTCAGGGCATCTATTATAGGTATAGCCAAATGGAAATTACATCCATTGACATGAATCAATCAATTTGATTAATTGTTTTTCTTCTCCCATCCAGACTGTACTGTCGGTACTGGAATCACACCAGTTCAATCTCGTTAAAGATTCGCGGACTATCACCGCCGGTCGGGAATTTCACCCTGCCCTGAAGAAACAATAAATATGTTAGAACAAAGATAACCGTCCTTATTCTGCTACAAATATATAGTTTTAGAAAATAAAAACAAACCAAATAATCCGTCTTTACAACCCTCAACAATTGTCTATATCAAAAAAAAAGAGTTCTTCCCTCCAAATAGTACACAATCTAGAAGTATTAATAAGGATATTCCTCAAAAAAAAGTCCTTTAGTTCTCAAATCTATCCTAATGAGTGGCAGACATTTCGTAAATGGTATTAATTCTACTATCTTTGCAAAAATTTTTAAATCACTAAATTGGAGTACATATGCCTCATAAATCAGGTTTTGTAAATATTATTGGAAATCCCAACGTTGGGAAATCAACCTTAATGAATAATTTGGTTGGGGAACGCATCTCGATTATTACCTCAAAATCACAGACCACGCGTCACCGAATTAAAGGAATTGTTAATGGAGATGATTTTCAAATCGTATACTCTGATACCCCAGGAGTTTTGCAGCCAAACTACAAGCTTCAGGAGTCGATGATGAAATTTTCGACTTCGGCATTGGTTGATGCTGACGTTATTTTATATGTTACCGATGTTATTGAAACGATCGATAAAAACGAAGAATTCCTTAAAAAGGTTCAAAATTCGGAGGTTCCAGTACTTTTGCTGATTAATAAAATTGATTTAACGGATCAGGAAAAATTAAACAAATTGGTTGATCGCTGGAAAGTAACACTTCCTAAGGCTGAAATATTCCCAATGTCGGCAACTGAGAATTTTAATATATCGAATGTATTCAATAGAATTCTGGAACTTTTACCAGTAGCTCCTCCTTTTTTCGCGAAAGATGAGCTTACCGATAAACCATCCCGTTTCTTTGTGAACGAAATTATTCGAGAAAAAATACTTATCCATTACGAAAAAGAAATTCCATATTCGGTAGAAGTAGTAGTAGAAGAGTTTAAAGATGAGCCAAAAATCATCAACATTATGGCTGTAATTAATGTCGAACGAACTTCTCAAAAAGGAATTATCATTGGACATCAGGGAAAAGCATTAAAAAAAGTAGGTACAGAAGCCCGACTAGACATGGAAAAGTTCTTTGGCAAAAAAGTATTTTTAAAATTATACGTTAAAGTTGCAAAGGACTGGAGAAGCAAAGACTCTCATTTAAAAGATTTTGGATACAATCAATAAGTACCGAACGGTATTGATACATCAGTAAAGATCTTTAAGATTTAATCAATTGAATAAGAATTACACGCAGAGATTGCGTTAGAAAAATAAGATAATGAGCAATATAGTTGCAATTGTAGGAAGACCAAATGTTGGAAAATCTACACTTTTTAATCGATTATCAGGTACACGAAAAGCAATCGTAAACGAAACTGCTGGCGTTACCCGTGATCGTAATTACGGAAAATCGGAATGGAATGGCGTAGAATTTTCCATTATTGATACGGGAGGTTACGCTACTAATTCAGAAGATATTTTTGAGGAGGAAATTCGCAAACAGGTAATGATTGCCATTGAGGAAGCCGATTCGATTCTTTTTGTTTTAGATGTGCAACATGGAATTACCGATTTAGATACCGCTGTTGCAGGTATTCTTCGACGCACCAAAAAGAAAGTATACCTAGTTGCAAATAAAGCTGACAACTCAGATTTAATTTTTGCAGCCAACGAATTTTATTCCATAGGTATGAACGGACAGGTTTTTCCAATTTCATCGGTAAATGGATCGGGAACTGGAGATTTACTGGATGCTGTAGTGGCTGATTTTGACATTAAACCAAACGACGATGATGAAAATCTTCCAAGAATAGCATTTGTTGGTCGTCCAAACGTCGGAAAATCGTCTACTGTAAATGCTTTGGTTGGTATAGACCGAAACATTGTAACCGATGTTGCCGGCACAACAAGAGATTCGATACATACACGATTTCAGAAATTTGGTCATGATTTTATCATGGTAGATACTGCCGGGGTTCGTAAAAAACCTAAGGTTCACGAAGATTTGGAATTCTATTCGGTAATGCGATCTATCAGAACCATTGAAAGTGCTGATGTTTGTGTTTTGATTTTAGATGCTACGCGTGGAATTGAAGCACAAGATTTAAGTATTCTTGATATCATCATCAACAATCGTAAAGGAGTTGTGATCATGATTAACAAATGGGATTTGGTGGATAAAGAAACCAATACCATGAAAGAATTTGAGGAGGAGATAAGAAATCGCATTGCACCATTTAGAGATGTTCCAATCATTTTCACCTCTGCCCTTACCAAACAACGACTAATTCAGGTTTTGGAATCGGCACTTGAAGTTTACGAAAATCGTATTCGCAAAATACCAACTTCGGAACTAAATAATGTTATGCAAAAAGCAATAGCTGCGCTTAATCCTCCTGCTTTAAAAGGGAAGTTCATAAAAATAAAATATGTAACGCAGCTACCTACTTTTGCACCAACATTTGCATTTTACTGCAATCTTCCTCAATATATTAAAGATCCTTACAAAAGATATCTTGAGAATCAGATTCGCAAAAACTGGTCCTTTACCGGAGTACCAATGCAAATTTTTGTGAGAAAAAAATAATTTGCTGTACCCAGCAGAAACAAAAGCCGATTCAGATATACTGAATCGGTTTTTTTATGTCGTGAACTGAAAATAATTTTTGATAACTAATATTTTAGTTATATTTAAATTCTAATCATAAAAACCAAGACATGAAACATTTTATTCTTCTACTATTGTTAAGCGTTGGAACCAGCCTTTCGGCAAGTTATGCTCAAAAAACGGCTAAGCTAGATCAACTTTTATTTTCGGAACAATACCTTGAAGCCATTCCATTACTAGAGCAATTGATAAAAAAAGACAGCACAAACAGTTTGTTGTATTTTCAACTTGGCAAGCTTTACCAAAAGCTTGACAAAGATCTATTAGCCACATATAATTATCGAAAAGCCAACACTTTACAGCCAAACTCCGAGACTACACTACTCAGCTTAAGCTCAAGTTTATATGCACTAGGAAATTACCCCGATGCCGAAAAACATCTATCCAATTTATATGCCATCGACTCTACCAACTATTCTATCAACCTACTTTTCGCAAAAACACTTGCCAGTCAAAACAAACTACAAGAAAGCTTAGATCTCTATCAGCAAATAATCGAGGTCGACTCTTTAAATCCTGGCATACATAAACAAATAGGCAGTTTAAAAGATCGAATGCAAGATTTCAATGGCTCTTTATCATCCTATATGATTTCTTACGAACTAAATACTTCGGACTTATCGGTATTAGTACATATTATACAGCAATTGTATGAGATGACTGGCTACCAGCAAGCATTAGAATACTGCTCAAAAGGTTTAGTCACCTATCCGAACAACAGTGTATTACTAAAGAAAAAAGCGCAGGTTTTAATCGGATTAGAATGGTACGATAATGCCTTAAACATTTTAAAAGATCTGGAAGGCAGTAAGCAATTAAGCGAAGCCGAGCACAAATATTTAGGCATTTGCTACATGCAAACCCGACAATATGAAGAGGCGTTAACTGCTTTTGCTGCTTGCGGTCCTAATTTCGAAAAAGACCCCATGATAAATTTTCACACCGGAATTTGTTATGCCAGATTGAACCAACACCAAAAAGCAATTACTTATTTAGAGAATGCACTTTTCTATATTACTCCAAGCATTGAAGCATCTATGCATTTGTATTTGGCAAAATCGTATCATGCCAACCAACAATTCGAAAAAGCCATTACTTCCTATCAACACCATTTCGAAATGGATAACACCAATGCCGATATACTATACGAAATTGCAACTAGCTACGAAGAGTATGGAAATAATAAGGATAAAGCTTTAGATTACTACTCGAAATATCTACAACAAAGTAATAACAAGGAGGATCCGAAATATGAATATGCCAAATCGCGTATTCTTCGCATCAAAGAAAATATACACTTCGAAAAGTAATATCCCTACATGTAGGTATTGCTAACGAATAATAGATCTGTAATTTTGTGCCTACAAAACATGCGACAACAACTAAAACCAAGAGATCCAAAATATCTTTTGCCATAAGATTAGTTTTAATGTTACATACTACTCTTGGTTTTGGTTTTTGCTTGCATTCTATCTGAGTTTCTTCGGATATCTCCTACTTTTTATTAATTTAGACTAATTAAACTAATAAGCTATGCGCATAAAAAAGGACATGAAGTTGGCCGATGTAATTCAGTTGAATTACATGCTCATTCCGGTTATTCATCGCTTTGGAATCAATTTAGGATTTGGCGACAAAACGGTTGCAGAGGTGTGTAAGGATAACGAAGTAGACTTGAACTTTTTTCTGCAATTGGTTAATGCTTATCACGATAAAGATTATTTCCCAAAAGAAGAACTTCAAACAATTCCGGTAAAAAATATCGTTAACTATCTAAAAATGACTCACGCCAGTTATTTAAATGATAAGCTATCGGAAATTGATGATAAAATTATCTCTCTTCAATCGGAAGATATGGAAGATCAAAGATACATTCTGCTCATCAAAAACTTTTTTGACGGTTACAAATCGGAACTTACAGAACATATTCTGCATGAAGAAAATGTAGTTTTCCCTTACGTGTTAGCAGTAGAAGAAATCATTAAAACACAAAGCTTTACAGCATCAAATCGTGCCATTTTCGAATCATTTTCCATTGAAAAATATGAAGAAGAACACAACGATGTAGAAGAAAAATTGATGGATTTAAAAACTATCATGATTAAATACCTTACACCACCAGCAAATAGTACCCTTTACCATACAATTATTCAAGATCTGTTTAAACTAGAAGAAGATTTGAACTATCACTCCAGAATTGAAGATAAGGTTCTAACTCCGAAAGTTATTTTAATGGAAAAATCGATCAGCAACCTACTTTAAATTCTAAACATGGCTAGATCTACCATTCTTATTGCAGAAAATTCGTGTATAATTCGAAAAGGACTCCGGTCGATTCTTCAAAATCTGGAGAATTCTGAAGTAATTCAGCTGATTGATGATAAGGAGGACGTGTGCAAAATTGTAACCAAAAGCAAGCCAGACATTCTTATTATCAACCCGAATATGTTGCCTGGTGATTGTTTGGATGTAAAAAAAGAACTTTTTGCCACCAATAAGCTCAGTCTGGTATTAATTTCAGACAAAAAAAATATCGAAAAAGAATTAAAAGCAGATGCTTACATCAATTATTCTGATGGACAAAATGCCATTCTTGATAAGCTACAAGAAATTTTAAACAAAAAAAATAAAAGCGTTCATGCGGATAAAAGTTCTGAAACAATTAGTTCTCGAGAAAAGAATATTTTGAAACATATTGCCCTCGGATTAACCAATAAAGAAATTGCCGATCAACTATTTATTAGCATTCATACGGTGGTTACTCACCGCAAAAACATTACCCAGAAACTGGGTATTAAGTCAGTTTCTGGATTAACTGTTTATGCCATTTTACACAATCTTATTTCTATGGATGAAGTAAAATAGTTACAAATCTGCTTCTACTCCAGCCTCTAAATTTATTGTCTTAAAATATTTTTTAAATTCCTCCTGCACAATAAAGCTTGTGCAATGCGTTGCACCCAAAATTTCTAATTTCTCGTCCTGAAAAAAGCGCACTGTCTCCTCAAAAACTTCGTCAAGTTTCTTTAAATGAAAACCTCCCAACACCGCGTACACTTTTTCTACACCACAAACTTTTTTGGCATAAGTCACTGTATTACAAATACCAGCATGAGCACATCCACTAATAACTATTAATCCTTTTTTACTTTTAACTGCAATTGCAGAATCATCTACCACAAAATCGGGTGTGCCATCTTCTAAAAGGAAAGTGGTTGCCTGAGATTCAAAACTATTTACACGTGGAATTTCGCCTAAAAAAACCATGTTTTCGCTAAGCCAAAGCGGAGCTTTAGACTCCTTTAAATCGAACTGAGACTCTATCTCTTTTTTACTCATTTTTAAGCCAACAGTAGTTTTATTTGCTTGTCGGAAACGAACTAAAAATGAATCGGGATGCGTAATCAGTCGTTTTTGAGATATAAACTGCAATCCATCCCCATGATCCCAATGTCCATGACTCAACACAATTGTTTTCAACTCATCTAAATCAACATTCATTTTCTTTGCGTTCTCCACAAAAAGAGAATTAGGACCCACATCAAAAAGAATTTTCTCATCATCTTCAATAATTGCAGAGAAACCGTGAACAGCTTCAAAACCATCAATTGCGGTATTATCTACCAGTACTTTAATTTTCATTTTATACCTCTTTCTTTTTAGGAATTCGCACAATAAAACAAGAGCCAATATGCCTCTCCGATTCTACCCAAATGCTTCCGTTGGCATTTTCAATAATATTTTTTACAATGGATAAACCCAATCCCATTCCACTCGATTTTGTAGTGAAATTAGGCGAAAATAACTTCTCCTTAATCTCTGGATTAATTCCAGAACCATTATCAATTACACAAACCTGAAAATCAGAATCCATCTCCTCTAACTCGATTACAACCTGAGCAACATTGCCTTCTGGAATTGCCTGGATGGCATTATTAATCAAATTTACAAAAACGCGAACAAACTGCTCTCTATCCACAAAAACATTTGCCTGCTCAATAGAATTCAAATCTAATTTTAAATCAAAATCATCATTTTTAAACAAATCAACCGTATGTTCAAGAATCCTCACCAGATTTAAATTTTCGTTTTTTGCTACTGGCATTTTTGCAAAATTTGAGAATGCTGTTGCTATGGAAGATAAAGCATTAATTTGCTCAATTAAAGTTTTGCTCACCCGATTAAAATGAACCTCCCAATTGGGTGTTTTTTCCTCGAATCGCTTCTGTAGAAACTGAATACTTAATTTCATTGGAGTTAACGGATTCTTAATTTCGTGAGCAATTTGTTTTGCCATTTCGCGCCAAGCAGATTCCCGCTCCGATTTTGCCAAACGGGAGGCACTCTCTTCCAGCTCAAGAAGCATTTGGTTATATTCTTTCACCAAACTACCTATTTCATCATTTTTTGCATATTCAATTTGCTCGCCATACGAACCAAACCTAGTTGCTTTCAATCTGTTCTGAATTAAACGCAAAGGGTAAGTTATTTTATTGGAGATAATCACCGAAAGGAAAATAGCCAACAAAATCATTAATACATGAAGGTTTATTCCAGCAAGAATTAAATTAAACATTTCCTTCTCTAGCTCTTTACTTTTAAGGAAATAAGGGAGATTTACGAATGCAATAGTTTCATTATTCTCATCCACCAAAGATTCGTATGCCGACAAGTAGGACAGCTTTCCAATTTGTTCCCGGTGAATAAAATGAGTTCGTCCATTAAAAAAAAGTTGGTAGTAGGCTGCAAAGTTCATTCTCTCTCCCTGCAGTTTTTTCTCAAATATCTCCGGCCTTGAAGTTGCAATTAACTCGCCAGATAAATCATACAAATGTATATCAGCAAAAATTAAATTTGACAATTGTCTTAATTGCTCTGTTAAATCATCAGCTCCTTTTGAATTCTTAATCGTTAAATCCTGAATAACCTCTCGTTTCACCAACAACAATTTTTCTTGCAAATTTCTACTATTTGCCTCGTTGGCCTGATTGATATTGTAATATACCGTGCCACCACCTAACAAAAGGAAGAAAAGCATAAGTAACGCAATAATTGAATATTGTATTCGGTATTTAAAACTTAAATTAATTACAAACTTAGAAGTTAGTTTCTCAAGCATCCAAATACAAAATCCGAAAACATAAAAAAGAACAAAAACATAAGGAGCAGTTATTCCTTTGTTGTACCAGGATATAGAAGGACAACTAACCACAACGGCATTATTATCGAATTTATACACCAAATGATCGTAACTATCCATCTGTTTCCAGAAAAAATCAGCATCGCTCGTACCAAAAGCGACATTACTCATAAAATAATTGAATTTCCCGGAAGACGTAATCAGTTTACCATTTTGATATTTTCCATACGAATATTCGTGACTTTCTGGACGTAAATCGACCTTTTCGTCCAACAGTAATTCTGGATAACCTAAGCCCTCATCACCTACTTTAGAATCGAGACGCAAATAAATTTTCACCTCATCGGAAGCAAAAGAAGGATTCGAAATCACCCCCAAATAGGAAACCATTCCATCGAATTCATTTAAATAGTAAAAATTACTATTCGGAATTGGTTCTCCATTAGTAAGTATCATCTCCTGAAAAAACTCGAAACAATTTCGAATTTGATTATCTGGCTCAATATTTAAATCATCTACAGTATTACAAATAGTAATCTGAAGATGATATTGCTCCCAAAATCCTGTAAAGTATTTATTTTGAATGTAATCCTCTATTTCAGGTTCATTTCGAAAAGGTCGTTTGCACAAATCTTTCAATATGGAATCCTGATCGAGTTTCTCCTGAATTTCCAA
Source organism: Labilibaculum filiforme (assembly GCF_002843315.1). Classification (GTDB taxonomy): domain Bacteria; phylum Bacteroidota; class Bacteroidia; order Bacteroidales; family Marinifilaceae; genus Labilibaculum; species Labilibaculum filiforme. The sequence goes on from NZ_MVDD01000014.1 coordinate 56,213, forward strand.
TAAAAATGTTTCAGAAGTTGGATCGTACTCCGTAGAAAGATTCATTGCAACCACCTGTCTATCTTGCTTTTCCTTTTTACTGGAAAAAACATTAATTCTATTGGTTACAAAAATCGAAACCCCTAAAAGAAGCACCACATACAAAGAATACCTTCCTCCTTTTTCGTTCTGATAATTTATGAAACCCAAAACTAATACAAACAGAATGGGAAAAAGTAAAACCGTGAGGTCTGCTTTTGCAGGATGTAAGAAATACAGCACCGAACTAAAAACAAGCGATGTCGGAAAAATTACCAGCAAATAAGTTTTTAAACTCCAATAATCGCGAGCAATTGCTCCCACCAAATTCGCTATTTGTCCTAAAGCATAAAACAGAAGAACGACAATGGCAAATCCGATAAAAACATAAATCCCATTATCTTGAAAAACAAACATTTGTAAACTAAAGCTCGAATCGAAAATTAAGCTCTCGAACAAATCGATACTAATAAAATAAAGGAAATAGAACAGTAGTAAATGAACCGAAACCCATGCGATTACCTGCAATGAACTTTTCGGTTTAAAAAACTGATTATTAATTAAATATTGAGAATAAGTATAAACAAAAACAAATAAAAAGAACGAGTTAATTACAAAGTCGCCTAAGGAAGGAAAGAAGAAAGATGTAGCAAACAATACAGGCGAAAAAATTTCTAAATTTGAGAATACCGCAGGAAATCCCCACAGCAACATTAAGTAGCGAATTAGCACCAAGCCTGCACCCCAAATTAGAAAAGCCGAAATGCCGAGCTTTAGGTCTTTTAACCGACGCAACAAAACACTAACGAACACCAAAGCTGCCAAAATTGCCAATAAATACAAGAATCCAACTCCTTTTTGTCCCCTACGAGTATTAAATCCGGTATTTTCATCCGATAAGGAAAAAAGATATCTTCCATCGGAAGTAGTAACCGAAGCTCCTACATTAGGATCTAAGGAAACCTGAAAAGAAGCAGGAATTAAAAAATCTGGTCCGAAATGATTTTTCAGAAATTTATTCTGGTACGGATAAATCTTTTTCAAAAGCAAGAATCCATATAAATCAATAGAATCTACTTTTTGTTTTCGTACAAAGTAGAAACCGTTGTCTACCCGAACCATTAAAGATTTTTCTTCGTCTAAAAAGCTTTTTTCAGGAATTGGAAATGAATTATCGCTCCAAAACAACAAACTATCCTGTTTGTAGGCCAGCAGTACAAATCCATCCTTCTTTAAATCCTTCTCGAATTCCGAAAAATCATTGTATTTTTGAAGTGCCCCATCCTTTTTAGTGATCGCAGACTGAAGTTCGTTCAGATCCTTATTTAGCAATTCGCACTTTTGCTCTATTACTTTCCCAACCTGAGCTGCAACCTTTGAAAGCCGATCGTTTTGCCGAAAATAATACTCTGTAGAAACTGCTAACAGAAGAAATACCAGCGCGAGCACCGCCGGAATATATTTGAGAAGTTTATTTTTCAATTCGGATAGTTTTGAAATGTTTTATTGTGGGTACAAAATTCATGCTAAACACCTCACAAATTAGCATAATTAGTTTAAAACATCAAACATGATGGTAAGGCTCGCCTTTTATAATAGTCATGGCCCGATACAATTGCTCGGTAAAAATCATCCGAATCATTTGATGTGAGAAAGTCATTTTCGATAAAGAAACCTTTCCTTGAGCATTCCGATACACATCATCTGAAAAACCATAAGGACCGCCAATTACAAAAACCAATTTTTTAATTCCACCAATCATCTTCTGTTCTATAAAATTCGAAAAAGAAACCGAAGAAAACTCTTTCCCTCCCTCATCGAGTAATACTAATGTATCGCCCGATTTAATCTTTTCTAAAATTAATTCTCCCTCTTTTTGTTTTTGCTGACTTTCGGAAAGATTCTTTGTGTTTTTTATATCTGGGATTATTTTCATTTCGAAAGGTAGATAGTGCACCAATCGCTTTTGATATTCTTCCATCCCCGTTTTCACAAACTCTTTATCTGTCTTCCCAATTACCAAAAGAACAATTTTCATTTATTTTTTATTTTAAAATTTAGCCTAATTGCTGTGCAATAATAATTTACAACTATTAAAAACGCCTTCCTATCTACAAAAATTAATTAAAAAAAAACCAAACAATGGTAGAAGAAACCCATTAAAAACACCCAAATCTACACATCATAATTTGCAATTCTTTCTCATTAAAGAAAAAGAAATTCAGATTTTTTTTAACTTGCGGTGTATTTTTCGCACAGTATTTGTGTAAAGGTATATGATATTAAGTTGAAAATTATTCATATGAGATCTATAAAATACATATTTGCCGGAATATTCTTCCTATTAGTTAGTTGCTCATCAGCAATTTCACAAAATCAGGACGATTTACCACGAGAACTAATCAGTGCTTTTAAACAAGGGAATAGCATAAGCCTTTCCAATTACTTTGGAGAGCGCATACAGTTAACCATTCAGGATAAAGAAGCTATTTACAGCAAATCGCAAGCAAAACAAATCATGGCCAAATTCTTCAAGGAATTTCCGCCAACAGGATTCACGAAAAAACATGTAGGTGGAAAACCCGAAGCCCGATATGTGATTGGTAGTTTAAGCACCAGTCAAGGAGATTTTCGAGTTAATTTCCTACTGAAAAATGATACGGGAAAATTTGTTGTACATCAACTCCGAATAGAAAAAAACTAATTGAAAAGCTCCACTATTGGAGCTTTTTTTTTACTTCAATAAAAACCCTCCAAATAAATCGAAAATAACTTAAATAGCATTAAAAACAGCAACAACCCCACCCATTGTGGGGCATAGCTTAGCTATAAACCCTTTTTCAAAGCACACACCCCACATATAATTAGGTAGTTTGGTATTTTTATTCTATTTTTACCATTCAAGCGTAATATTTGACGGACTACAATCCATAATCACACCAACCGGATTTTGTACATTTCTTAAACCATTATTGTGATGAAAAACAGTAAAAAGTGGCTTTATGCCTTTTTGCTACTTATTGTAGTGTCGATTATTGGAATTTTTGTTCCCGGTGTTGAATTTGGAGTTAAGGATCCCAATATCGTTTCGGGCGATGTAGCTTGGATGCTTACCTCCACAGCCTTAGTTCTTCTTATGACTCCAGGTCTTGCTTTCTTTTATGGAGGTATGGTTGATCCTAGAAACATCATTTCTACCATTCTTCAAAGTTTTGTTGCTATGGGAATTGTGAGTATGATTTGGGTTGTTGTTGGATTTAGCTTGGCATTTGGAGACAGTATTGGTCCTGAAGGATTTGGAATCGTTGGAAACCCTCTTACTTTTCTCATGTTTCATAATGTAGGAGGCAACACCAACCCCGACATGTCGCCCACCATTCCCTTTGCTCTTTTTGCGCTTTTCCAGTTAAAATTTGCAATTATTACACCAGCCCTAATTACTGGATCGTTTGCCGGAAGAGTAAGGTTCCGCTCCTATATGATATTCATTAGTCTTTTCACCATATTTATATACGCACCACTTGCACATTGGACATGGCATCCAAACGGATTCCTCCGCAATATGGGAGTATTGGATTTTGCCGGAGGAACAGTGGTTCACATGTCGGCAGGATTCGCAGCTCTTGCTGGAGCAATGTTTCTTGGAAAGCGTACAAAATCGAGATACAACGAGAAACGCTCCAACATTCCATTTGTACTTCTTGGCGCAGGAATGCTTTGGTTTGGATGGTTTGGCTTTAACGCCGGATCGGCTCTGGAAGCCTCATCGACCGCAGTATTAGCTCTACTAAATACAAATACTGCCTCGGCCGCCGCCATGCTCACCTGGATTTTTCTTGATGGTGCTCGAGGACATAAGCCATCGGGATTAGGAGCTGCCATTGGATTGGTGGTTGGACTTGTTGCCATTACCCCTGCCGCAGGTTTCGTAACTGTCGGAGCCTCAATCACCATTGGAGTAATCGCATCAATTGTAAGTAACTACGCTATAACCCTGCAAGGAAGAACATCTTTAGATGACACTTTAGATGTATTCCCGGCACACGGAATGGGAGGAATCACAGGAATGATTCTCACCTCGGTATTTGCCCATGAAGTTGGATTGATACATGGTGAATTCCGGACTTTTTTCATGCACCTTATTGCATTAGTAATTGTCGGAGTCTTTACTTTTGGAGGATCCTACCTTTTATATTGGATCACCAACAAATTTGTATCCTTACGAGTTTCAGAATACTCCGAAGCTAAAGGTTTAGATATTTCTCAACACGATGAATCCTATTCCTTCGCATATAAAGAGTAAAAAAATAACTAAAAAAAAGTCCCGCAGCTTTCGTTGCGGGACTATCCCCTATAAAAATCTAATCTAGTATCAAATTTAATCTGAAAACCAAACCCTTAAGTATTTTCAGTAAAAAATCCGGCACGATTACATGCAATGAATGTATTCATTTACAATCGACATAATTCGATCGACATTACCCAGAATACGGTCATTTAACCCATTATCTTCATATAACTTTAGTTTTTTAACAACAGCATCCAATCTTCCTGCTGGAAAAACACCATTTCGTTCAAAAATCTCTCTTTGTTCGAGTAGACAATCTGCACTTTCCCAACAACAAGTAGGCAACTGTTTCAAGCTATCTAATTTTTCTTTGTAGTGCGGAGCAAAAATATCCACATTAGCATACAAATCTTCTGCTACCTGCAAGCCATCTTCCATCTCTAATCCGTATTGACCAGCAACTATTAAACCAGCCAACAAAGCATGAATATCAGCAGAACCATCCGGCACTCTAAATTCAAAAGTTTGCTTGCTCGAAAAATCTCTTGCATCAGCAGGTTCTAATGGATTTACACTTTTAATCATATCCGAAGCACCTACCCAACCAAGAGGCACCCGAACCAAAACAGAACGATTACGATCTCCCCAACAAACATAAGTTGGAGCCTCCTGATGTGGCACCAAGCGCAAATAGGAAGTTGGTATTGTATTTCCAAAAGCAGTTAAAGCACCCGAAAGTTTCATAATACCTGCAATCATTTTTTTTGCAGTATCGCTCAGCTTTCCATTTTCGATGCAAATATTTTTCCCATCTTTTTCTACCAACATATGAATATGCAAACCGCTACCAGCCTTACCAACAGTAATTTTTGGAGCCCAGCTCACCAATGCCTTTTCACGAGCCGCCAACATTCTCACAATCCATTTTGCAATCACTAGTTGATCAACAGCATCCTCGGCCTCAACTGGTAAAAATTCGATTTCATGTTGTTCGTAACCATCTTCCCCCGAAGAAAAATTCCCAACCTCAGAATGTCCGTATTTAATTTTTCCACCACACTGAGCAATTAAAACCATTGCCTCGCGTCGTAAGTTTTCCCATTTAGTAAAAGGCTGAGAACTATGATATCCTTTTTGATCGACATCTGGATATAAAGTATGATTTTCACTCTTAATATAGTACTCCAATTCCCCCATCGCCTTAAACGTAAGGCCAGTAGATTTCTTGAAATTATTGTGTGCCTTTTGTAAAATATATTCAGGAGCACTTTCCATTGGTTTTCCTTCGGCAGTATAAAAGGAACAAAGAATATCTAAACAAGGCACTTCCGAAAACGGATTCAAAAATGCCGTTTTAAATCTTGGTATCACATATAAATCACTTGAACCTGCGCCTATATAGGAAAACAAACTCGATCCATCAACGCGCTCGCCCGATGATAGAATGTTATCTAAATGATTTTTACCAGTGATAATAAAGTTCAAAGTTTTCAATTTTCCATCCTCAGCAACGTAACGGAAATTAATCATCTTAATTCCATTCTCCACTATATATCTTATCAAATCCGCCTTTGTGAATTCGTTGCTTGATTTCTGAAGGAATTGAACCAATTTGTTTGGATCCATTAAATATTCATCCCTTGTCATAATACGCCTGTTTTAATTTGTGTGTTGTTCTTATTTGTTACTGAAGGATAAAATAGCCTAGTTTCAATTGAATATCCAAGCGGAAAACAAATTTTAAAACAAAGCACAAAACAAACACTAAACAACAATGAATATGGGATATGCAGGCGATGAAATTTATCAAAATAACGAAGTAAAAACCTGTTTTACAGCAGTTTTTCGAAATCGTTTTCGGGTAGTGAAAAATAGATTTTTAGCCCACCCCCCTAAAAAGCACCTACTCCAATCTGTTATCTTACACTTCTATTCCTTCCACTCCCTTAATTAATCTAGTCTTTCACGAAAAGAAAAACAAGACGAGAGAAAACACCCCATTTTAAAGCACCCAAGGCTAAAAACGTCATTTTTCACATATAAAGGGTGTGGTTTTGCAAAAACACAGACTCATTTTAGTCTTTTTAAGCAAGCACACCCCTGTATTTTTAATTTTATCAGACTCAGGTCATTTCAATACTGTTTAATAGAGGGTGATTATCCAATTTATTTATTAAAATCTCAAGGATAAATGTATCCCTCCTGGCGTATTTACCAACCTAAACCCATTACGATACTTCACAAAATAGATACTTCCATTTGTATAATAATCGTTTCCGCGATGCGAAACCCGATGACAATTGTCGGGAACATAAGAGAAATACAGTGAATTTGGTGCATCCACCATAACATACCCTACTTCCGGGTAAAATCGGTAGTAATCACCATCCGAAAAATAGTAATCTCCATGCGTGTGTCGAATCACTACCGGAGCAGCTGCAAACCTCAACACTACATTTCCGTATCGATCATGACGATAACAATTGTGTCCATGCTGGTTGTAAAAATTTCTATAACGCTTATTGGAATGAACCGCTTTTGGATACGAATAGCTCATATAGCGATCTCCAGAGGAATAATACGATTTATGAGGTGAGGTATGATTGTGACTACGATCCCAATGCTTACTATTCCCATTATTACTATTCTTTGAATATTTATTTGAGGTACGATCCCTCTTGTAGTAATCACTTTGTTTATTGCTTGTATTCTTTTTTTGCGAATTTGATCGATCAGAATAACTACTCTTGTTATACTTCTCGCTTCGATCGGCATCGGTTAAACGAGTTGATTTATTGCGTTCTTCGTAACGAGTCTTCTCTTTTTGTTCCGATCGGCGTTGTGCCGAAGCACTTGAAGTAGAAATTGCGATTGCTGCAACCAATACTATACTGGCTGTCAACTTATATAATACAGACTTTTTCATGGCATTTAGATTTTAATATTTAAGCCAACTAGTCCTTTCGTGTAGGATGAAGTTCAACTACTCAATTTACACTATTGAATGGCTTTTACTATTGTTGCCCTATGGTGGGGACAAATCTTCTAAAAGTCAAGTACCGGTATACTTTGATTGGATAGTTGCAAAGCTTGTGCCAAAAATTAAAAAAGCACCAATCCACAGTAAAATTGGTGCTTTCGGCCTTCTTAATTCATACAAACTCCGTTCTTTTCCTGCTGTTTTTTTGAAGCTCGATCGGTAAAACTTCGTTTATTGGGTCGAATTAAAACACGCAACGATTGATCGGAAGTCCAATAGTTCCAAACCCAATTTACCAATATAAAAAATCGATTCTTTACCCCCACAATTGCCATTAAATGAACAAACAACCAAAGTATCCAAGCCAAAAATCCTTGTGTTTTAATTCCAGGCAAATCGGCCACTGCTAAATTCCTACCAATAGTTGCTAACGAGCCTCTGTCCTTATAATGAAAAGCCTTCCATTTTTTCCCTTGCTGACTATTTATGAGATTTTTGCCCAACACAGAAGCCTGTTGCAAACCTACCTGTGCCACCTGAGGATGCCCGTTCTGAAATTCCCCTTCCTGTTGCATCGCTAAATCTCCAATAGCATAAACGTTATTTAAGCCATTTATTTTATTATACCTATCTACGCGAAGTCGGCCGCCACGAGTAGCTGCAAGTTCCGAAATACCTTTTATTGGATTAGCAACAACCCCCGCAGCCCACACCAAGGCATATGAAAAGAACTCTTCGCCATCGGCCAAACTAATTTTTAATCCGTCGTAATCGGCAACCTTAGCCTCGGTTTTCACAATCACCCCCAACTTCTCTAAATAAGTTTTCGCTTTCGCGGATGCTTTCTCCGACATGCCACTCAATAATCGATTGGATGCTTCGAACAAATACACATTCATTAAGGAAAAATCGAGCTCGGGATAATCCTTTGGCAGGATATCATTTTTCATTTCAGCCAAAGCCCCTGCCAATTCAACACCTGTTGGACCACCTCCTACCAAAACAATATTCATGTAATTGGCCGCTTTTTGCGGATCCGATTCATTCAAAGCTTTTTCGTAGTTGCGCAAAATAGAGTTACGCAGAAAAATGGCTTCGGACACCGATTTCATAGGAATTCCAAACTCCTCGATGTTTTTGTTTCCGAAATAATTAGTATCCACCCCAGTGGCTAACACCAAATGATCGTACTTTAGCGAGCCTAAACTTGTATATATCTCCTGAATATTGGTGTTTACCTCCAGCAAATCGGCCATTCTAAAATGCACATTCTTCTTTTTCTGGAAGATTTTCCGCAAAGGAAACGCAATAGAGCTTGGCTCGAGGCCCGAGGTTGCCACCTGATAAAACAAAGGCTGAAACTGATGAAAATTATTCTTATCAATTAAAACTACCTGATATTTTGTTTTCACCAGTTGCCGGGCAAGCTTTAAACCTGCAAAACCACCACCAACGATAACAATTCTTATTTTTCCATTTTCGGGGATATGCTTAATCGTATCCATATTCTTCTCTAGCATTTAGTCATAAAATCAGCTTAATTCGTCCGCATCTCCTCCTTTAAAATTCGTTTCGGATTTTCGGACTCCTTTATCTTTTACAAATTAAAGAATTATTTCTCTAATAATCTAATGTACCAAAATCTTCAACCGATTGCGATGGATAAATTTATTTTGTAAGCACAAAAAAATCCGAAAGACATTTAAACTGCATTTCGGATTCTATTTCATTTTGTCTTTCGCTTTACTTTTTAGCCGCAATTACCGACATTTCGACCAATAATTCAGGTCGAGCCATACGTGCTTCAACACAAGCCCGCGCTGGTTGATATCCATCTACAACCCATGCATCCCAAACTTCGTTCATCGCAGCAAAATCTTTCATATCGCGAACATATATCGTTACCGATAGAATGTGTTTTTTATCAGCACCTGCTTTTTCTAAAAGCTCTTCTATTTTCTCTAAAGTAGTAGTAGTTTGTTCCTTAATATCTGCGTTAGCATCTTTAGCTGTTTGCCCGCACAAATAAATAGTATTGCCATGCTCTACAATACGACTCATTCTTGGTGTGGAATCCATTCTTTTGATTGTCATTTTGGGAAATGTTTAAGTTATTTTGTGGTGCGAAGATAAGGATTCTCAAAGAACAGGAAATAATAATCAGTTATCCGCAAATAAAATGCCGTTTCAAATGAATGAAACGGCATAGCTATATTCTGGAATAAAATTTATCAATCTTTAATTCGACTAAATGCGATTGTATTCACCATCCAATTTGGCAATGATTTTTTAGGATTTCTATCCTTTAGCTTCATATACCAACCAAGCTTTTCCACAATTGGAAGCTTATGTGTTTCAACAAATTCAATTAATGTACCATCTGGATCAGCAATATATGAAAAATGACCAGCAGCAGAACCCATATCGAAACTATCGGCACTATTTACAGTAAAAGGGAAACCTTTTTCGGCACATTCATGTTGCAAATATTCCATTCCCTGAATATCAAAACACAAGTGGATAAAACCAAGCTCACCCCAAATTCTATTTTCAAAAATCATTCTAGGCTGACGATCAAGAGCTTGAATTAATTCAATTTGAGTAGGTCCTAACAACTTTCCAAAAGGACCAGTTCTTTCTTTATGTTTTAAAAGCACACGCCGGTACCTTTCATTTCCTCCTGGTAATTCGGCAAAATCGGCAAAACTACCCGATTCATCATATATTACTTCGCTATATTGCAATATATCGGCATAAACAAGCAATGATTTTTCAATATCAGAAACACCAATTACGACACCAGCTACACCACCGGTTACTGATTTTTGCTTTTTATAATAATTTGATTCCTCAACAACTTCGAATATGTTATTGTAAGGATCCTTTAAATAGTAATGAGCATTTCCTTTTGGATCTTTACTCACCTCACTCAAAACCTCGAAATTTTGATCCTTATGCTTGGCATAAGCTTTCTGTACATCGCGACATTTCATTTTATTAATAAAAATTCCAGTATCGCCCAATTGCACTTCGAAACTAGGCTTCTTAGGTGTTATACTAGTATGTTGCCAAATCTCAAAACCTCCGCCACCTTCCATATTCATGGCTAAGGCTGCATGCCGATCACATTCTTTTCCATTGGTATAGGGTAACATTAACTTAGCAGTAGCGGTATCCTCGAAAACATTAATATCCATACCAAATGCACTTCGATACCATTTCCATGCTTCCTCAACATTTTTTACTCCAACTCCCACTTGTTGAATGCCACAAATATTTTTTTCCATATTGTTTTGTTATTTAATAGCAAGCTTTGAAGGCTTTAATTATTAATTCGTGTTACTAGTTTATGATATAAGGCAGGAAAAAATCGTCTGATATATACCATCAACAATTCCTTTTTACCCACCAATATTTCTTTTTTTTCTTTCTTTACCGCTTTTAAAATTTTTAATGCACATTCTTTAGCCAACATTCCATTTGCCTGTCCGTTGTCCATTTTGTTGTACGATTCGCCCGATTCAATTAGTGCATTACGCGATATATTGGTATTTATCCGACCTGGTGAAACAATAGTTACCTTTATATTTTCTTTCACCAATTCGGCTCTTAAAGATTCAAAATAGCCTTGAATTGCATGTTTTGATGCAGAATAAGCAGTTCGCCACGGGAAACCAAATTTTCCTGAGATACTGCTTACAACAACAATATGCCCTGATTTATTACTGAGCATTTGTGGTAACACAAATTTGGTTAAAGCCACAACACTAAAAAAATTCAATTCCATAATACTTCGATCGTTTTTTAATGGAGTATCCTTTGCCAAGGATCGTTGACTTCTTCCGGCATTGTTAATTAATAAATCGATTTTTCCTGTTTGCTTCAACACCTTATTTACATGCGCTTCCAATTGACTAATGTCCGAAAGATCCATAACCTGGAGCCAGCATTTTGATGTTTTCTGCAAACACTTCTCTCTTACTTGCTCTAGTTTTTTGTCATTACGAGCAGAAAGAACCAGAAAAGCACCTTCGCTAGCAAAAGCATAAGCTAACTCTTCACCAATTCCCGATGAAGCTCCAGTTATCCAAACCACTTTATTTCTAATCTCTTTCATAAAATGCCGCTCCTTTCTTAAAAACTCATTTCCGCCCTAAAAAATATTCCATTTCTATCGGTAAAATCAGATCCTTCGAACTTACCTCCTAATTGCCGAACATACTCAACACGCAAAATTTTAAATATATTCGCCAATCCAAATCCTATTTCACCGTAAGGTGATTTCTTATTGTTTTCGTAGTAATCGGGCAAGTCGAATACTCCTTTGTACGAATGATTCAATTTTCCATGATGAATTTTTAAGGAAACGATCTCTCTTAATTTCAATTTTTTAACTAAAGGAATACGATTCAAAATAATACCGCCTCCATTTATATGCAAATGAGTATTTGTGTACAAATTATGAGCGAAAGATGCATGATGCAATAAATTAAATCGATACTTCGCATATCCTAAAGACATAGAACCTACGGGCATATCGAGTAAATCAAAAGGTGCATCGCCCAACAAATATCCGCCGTTCACCATATAATTCATAAACACCTGCCCCATAACAATTCTGCCTTGAATCGATCCATTAAATTGAACATAGCTTCCAAAATCATCATCGTTACCCGAAATAGATGTTTTACCCATATCAACACTTAAATTTACTATCGGAATTGGATTCATATAGTAAACCCGATCGAAATAATATTTATCGAAGTTCTGATGAAAAGTTAACTTATAATTCATTAGCACACCATAGTTTTGATATCGATTGTAAGTAAGTCCATTCCGATGAAAAGTTACATCAGGAGTAGTTGTACTCGATAAAAAGTAAGGTGAAAATTCAAAATGCATATCACTTTTAGTATGATATTCAAACCTCATATCAACGGACTTCTCCTCTTTGATATAAGGGTTTTTCTCTCGGGTGGTAAACGAACCTATAAAGTTACTATTCCCCTTAATATTTGGGTTGTTCTTTATAAATCGCAAATATTTATCTTGAGATACTAAATTGTAATCATCGGAATAATTGAATCGCATAATAAACTGATCGCTTTTTTGAGGCTGATAGATTAAATTCAATCCATACTTTAACTCCTTACTTTTAGTTCCCACACCTAAAAATCCACCAACTGAAAATCGTTCCCACATTCTTTCATTAGTACGAATTGGAGCAGTAATCCGTGTTCCCTCAACTGTATTGGTTGTATATATACTAAAAACAGGACCAATATCAAATTTCCCAGCTTTCATGTAACTACTTAACACAATTCCACCAATAGCATCAACACCTTTAACAGCTCTTTCCTGTTTTAATTTCCCAACACGATCGTAGTTTTCTTCTTCTATGTCGTTGGCAATAAATTCGGCTTGATTTTTCCAAACACTTGCTTTAACTTCGTTTAAACGTTCGGCAGTAGAGTATCGGGTTGTTTTACTGATTAACCAGTTGCCACTACTTACATTCTCCATTCGCTTTGAACTGTAATTAGAAAGTGAATCCTTATTAATTCGAAGGGACATATTGAGACCAACCTCTTGTTCCTCGTAAAACCAACCTCCTTCGTTGCGCTTTTTATAATTTACTTTCCCTTTAAATCCGTTCACAAAATTCAGATTGGCTTCCTGAGGAATATTAGCCTCTATTTCGGTCAATGCAAAACTTCCATCTTCAATGGTAAAGTGTCCAGAAAACAACGGATTGTAGGGGTTTTTTGGAGCAAAAGAAAAGCTATAGTATTTTATATTATTAACAATAGTACTATCGTTATAATACAAATGATAATACAACATAGCCGAATTACTCAAAGGAGATATAAATCCGCGATCCAGAATATTAATTTGATCCTTATAAAAATCCAGGTCAACAACAACATTATTAAGAATCATAGACTCGATTGCCTGATTGAGATTTGGAAAAATTCCATCTCTTTTTTTGAAGGCAACAGAAGAACTGTCGGTGGTATAGCTCATTGCTTTTTCAGCCAAATAAATCGGCGAAAACCGAATACTTTTATCGTCCGATTCGAGAGTTACCTCATTAATATCAGAAATAAATCGATTTACTTTAGATGCTGTATCGATAGCAATATAAACAGTTGTGTTCTCGACACTTTTATAATTGCTAACACTCTGAATTTGTTGCCTATTTTCCTTTTTATGTTCTTGAATGAGGTCGAATAGCACTTTTGCTCTAGGAACTTTAGGCTTTACCTTTACCTCGCTCAATTGCATAACATCATTTTCCAATAGAACTTCTATTTGATAACCACTTTTTTTAATCGATATTTTTTCGGATTTATAACCAACCGACGAGACACATAAAGTATCAGTTTTCGAAGACGAAATCCGAAAAAAACCATTTAAATCGGATGTTGTTCCCAGTGTTGTTCCCTGAAACCAAACATTCGCAAATGGAATTGCTTCCTTACTATCCTTATCTTTTACATAACCTGAAAGTTCTTGTGCAAAAAGTCCCGAACTAAAAAGAGTAAGTAAAACACTTATCGTTATTCTGTACAACATTGAAGTTCTTATTTGTCCTCTTTTTTCATCAACCAGTACAATCCCTTTACACCAATTTTAATATCATCGAGTTTGAACAAAACGAGGATTTTTTCGATATAAGCGACAGCACCCCAACCAATTGCCAGGTAGTACATCCAAGGATAAAATCCAAAAACGAAAAGAATAAAAAAGAAAATACTTTGAACATATCCGGCAGAAACAGCAGAATATAAATGCAGTCCTGGAATTTTTCCAAATCGGAAAAAAGAAACAAAATAACTCAATACAAATACAGTAAGAAAAATGTAAAGAATTAATGCATGAGGTTCAATTTCTGTCCATTTAAAAACGAAAAGACCTAACAATGCCATTGCATAGGTACAAATATCGGCCAAGTTATCGAGTGCAGCACCAAAATTTGTTTGAAGCTTGAAATAACGAGCAATATTCCCATCTAAAACATCGCTTACTAAACTAATACATAACAAAATAACAAATAGGTTTTCTTGCTTTGTAAGAACTGTGTATAGAATTACCGGAAATACTAAAAGACGATATAAACTAATAAGGTTTGGCACGTTTAAGACACTTTCCCCTTTTACCATTATTTTTTTCATACAATTTATAATCAAATTTGTAAATATAATTTACCAAAAATCAATGCCAAACAACATTCGTTAACTTTAAAATACTTTATACACCTGTTGAATTAACTTGCACGAACGTATATATTTTTAACCTTTTTGTTGGAAAGACTATCCAAAAAATATTCAAGCATTTTATGAATTGTTTGCTCGTTTGCCTCATAAGCTCCATCCGAATCTATAAAACAGTCAAGATTTTTAGTGTCAAAACGCAGATTCGTACTCACGTAACTCCCTGTAAAAGACATTCCAATAGATATGATTCTTTCAACTACATTCATCTCTTCCTTTTTTATAGATTCTGAAGGTTCAATATGAATGGGTAATAGCTTACACAGGCTATTTATAATATTTTTATTCTTTGTTGAATTTTTAGCAATAAAATTCATGATAACTGGCAATTCTTTAGCCTCGGCAGTTCTCATTAAATAACTTACCACGGTATCAATTGGAATCAAATTTTGTGTAGACTCTGGATCAACTTTAACTCTAACCTTCGAATTTGGACTACGATGGGCAAGTCCATGCACTCGTTTGGCAAAATCAAATATACCGTAATCGGTTTTTGTAACTCCCGATTGATTGTTGCCTACTACCTGAGACAAACGTAAGATATGTATATCTAATCCTTTTGACTCCCTATATTCTCGAATGATATTTTCAGCATATCGTTTCGATTGTTCGTAGTAGTTACGAAATTTAGAGATGTCTTCGTTATCGTAAAAGCGTTCCTCAAATACACCACTAAATTTACCGCAAGAGTATGCTGTACTAATAAAAAAGAATCGTGAGGTTTTATTCGAAAATTCCAAAAATACATTCAGCGAATTTTTCACTCCATCAATATTTGTTGCGAAAATTTCGTCCTTTGATTTCAGATCATATTTTAAGCTAGCTGCAAAATGGTAATAGTCCACATCTCCGTTAAAAAGATCCTCCAAAAGATCTTTTTCCAATCCAAAATTATCATCTAAAAGTGAGTATCCATAAACAGTTAAATTTTCGGGCACACAATAATCTGCATCATTAATTTCGGCAAGCACATTATTCATTCTATCTCTAGAAGAACATTTATTACTATCCCTAACCAATGCTATTACCTCATAATTCTGTTTCAGTAATTCAGTTATAAAATTAGAAGCCACAAACCCATTAGCTCCATTAATAATTATTCTCTTCATCTTCTTTTTTTATTTACTATTCATTACCAGAAATATAATTTACGCATTGTTTTTGTAATAAATTAACATCACAAAAATAATACTAACATGACCACAACACTTAAGGGTATTGTTAAGTTATCCGATCCTCTCCAACTAATAAATTCCGCTAAAGTACTCACCAATGCGATGGAGGAAGCAAGCCAAAATGTTTTCAAATCGAACAATTCTCTATTAAAATACAGTGCTATTAAACTAATTACAAAACTTGTTAGAAGAAATGCTCCGGAGCCAAGCCAGGTTTTATTGAATTTATGCCCTAACAATAATATCTGCCCATTCATCTTTTTAATGTTCATTCCAAGAATTGCAGCCATTGGATCACAAATAGCCAAAATTACCATCGGGAGAACATAAATTAATTTTATTTGCAACTTGTACGAAATGTAAAAAGTTAGGTAAATAGAAAGTGGCAATAAATAACTTCCTATTGATTTTCTTTCGATATCGTGTATTGATTGTAACTTGTTGCTGTATTGCGTAACAAACAAAAGAACACAAAACAGCAAAGCCAATACTAGTATGTACCAGTGTGATGTAAAAATGTAAGGAAAAGGTACTGTTGCCAAACAAGCTGCAAAATGAGCAAACTTTCGGGTTATTTCCCCTTTTACTTTTAATCTCCTATAATTCAATTCATTAAACGCCAATAAAAGAACAATTCCAACTAAATATACAAATGAAAGTATGACAATATTATTCATGCTTATTTTTTAATTAACTCAACAAATAAAAATAAAATGCTCCCCAAGCCCCACCTGCAATAAGACTATCAAATCGATCCAAAAAACCTCCATGACCAGGAATAAGTTTACTAAAATCTTTAACCTTATATTTTCGCTTATAATAAGAAGCCGCTAGGTCTCCTAAAAATGCAAAAACCACTACTCCAACCGCCATTGCTAAGGTTTTAAAACTTACCCCTTCATACAAATCTCCCAATAGTAATGAGCTAGCTATTGCAATGACAGCACCACCAACCAATCCTCCCAAGGTTTTATTAGGACTTATTGTCGGAAAAATCTTTTTCTTTCCAAAAAGCTGTCCACTAATCTGACTAAAACTATCGAAAATGGAAAGTATTAGAAAAACAAACAAGAGTACTTTCCAGTGCAAACCACTAAAAATGAAAAAGCCAACAGATAAACTAATTAAAATTACTAATGACCCTACAAAGAAGGTATTCCTTTTAATATAACTGAACGACCTGAGTCTAATTAGTTCAAATATGCTACAAAAAATAATTCCCAAAGTCAAAAATCTAAAAAATTCTGGTTGAATAATAATACTAAAAAAGATAATATGAATAATCAAAAAGTAGGAAGCAAACTTCGTATAGCTTTTTTTGGCCACTTCGGGCTCTCTTTTCCGATTAATAAGATAAAAGCCAATTCCACCCAAAACAAAATAACTGAAAATAATGACATAGATGATTTTAATCATTTTTCTCTTTTTTTCCTAGCCCAAAATCATCGCAAATCCAATTGCAACAATAACTAATGCATAAATATATTTAACTTTACTCTCCGATTTATCTGTCTTTACTTTCGATAATAGAAAAGGCCCAAGCAATGCTCCCATTGCAGATCCTATTGTTAATAACCCAACTAAAGTAAAGTCGACTGTTCCGACTAAACAATGGGCACCAACCGCGAACAAACCATTCGCTAAAACTACCATTAAGGAAGTTCCAATTACCATTTTTAACGGAATATTCATTGAAAATAATCCTGCCAAAATAGGCGCTGTTCCGCTTGTACCAAACGTTCCAGTAATTAATCCCGCACACAATCCAAAGAATGAAATTTTTGCTTTTTCAAAGCCAACAATACCATCTTTGGCCTGTGTTTTGTTATTGATATTGTATATCATCTGAAAGGCAATTAGGATGGAATATATCCCAAACCCTATTTTCAATTGATTAGCACTAATTAAACTTGTAATGCCCGCACCCAAAATCGCTCCAATTACACCGGCAATGGCAAACAAGTATCCAATACGAAGATTCACATTCCCTTTTTTATAATGAGCAACAGTGCCAACGATACCAATTGGCAAAGTAGCCACTAAAGAAGTGAGAACCGCAGTTTGGGTTGGAACCCTAATGAGTAGCGTTAGTATTGGCAGAAAGAAAAATCCGCCACCTCCACCAAGCATAGTTCCAAACAATCCAATTACAAAACCCAACAAAGGTAATAAAAAATAAAAATTCTCCACCGTAGAATCACAAATCATAACCAATTAATTTACATAGTCAAATAGTTGTCTATATAGTGAGTTATCTATAAGCTAATTAGGACTCATTACTTGTAATTTGAAAATTTTTAATATTCATTTTTTGAACATACTCTAAAGAACGAACCTTCATATTCGAACTTCTTCCAGACTCCAAATTACTTACATGAATAGATTTAGGATAATATTTACCATTAGAGTTGCTTACCTTGATGTAATCGGATAATGCAGTAAGACTTTGCAATTGATCCTTGCTATTGTACTTTTCGACACGCAATAAATACTCTTCTTTTATCGATATATAGGCAATTGCATACTCTTTCTCTTCTGGCTTTTCCACTTTAATTTTGTAACAATCTGTTCCATTCACTTCATCATTACCTAGCATGCTAAATAAATAATCCGATTCTACAACTGAACTAAACTGTGTGATTGGAATTTCACTTCCCATCAATTTTAAATTTCTATTATTTGCTCTGAATTTTTGAATTTTACCAGAAGCAGGCATATAAATCTCAATAATCCCCTTTTTATCCAAGTAATTGGTGGTTAAAATTCTTGTTCCTTTCACTTCCTCGGGAGCAGTTATTTCAATCATCACTTTTTTCTGCTGATTAAATTCACCAAAAGCAACCGATAAGGATTTTGATTTTGTATTTCCTTTCTTATCAAGAATTTCCAAATCGAGATTCAAACAAACGTTTTTAAGAGAAAGTTTTTGCTTCGAGTTTTCAAAGAGTTCTTTAGCTTTTACATGATCAGTACTCGTGGCAAATAGGCTATTCACACCAACGAATAAGCACATGAAGAAAAATATCTTTTTCATATCAATTTAATTTAACTTGGTTCTAAAAATCGTGGTTTACTTACAACAATTACGGCTGGAATCAGCAACAAAGCACTAATTAGGCATGAAAAAATGGAAACAACTACCAATACTCCAAAAAATCGAAGCGGTGCAAAACTTGAAAAAATAAGAATAGTAAAACCAACAATCACCGAAAAGGCATTGAAAATAATTCCTCTTCCAGCTGTTTTCAATGTATTCACAATTGCCTGTTTACTATCTTTTAGTTCTGCATATTCCGACTTGTAGCGCCATAAAAAATGGATGGTATAATCAACACCAACACCAATCATAATTGAAGATAACAATGCAGTAACGATATCCAAAGGAATACCTAAAAAACCCATCAAACCAAACAAAAACAAGCTTGACAAAATTAATGGCAAACTTCCCTTCAGCCCAGCGATGATAGATTTAAAGATTAAAGCCAATAATACGAAAATAATAATCAAAGCCATAATTAACGATTTTATTTGCCCTGAAATTACCATATCAGCAATTTGAATTTTAGATAAACCCGGTCCGGCAATACATACCAGATTTGGATCCTTTTCGGTTAACTCTCCCAAGGCTTTTAATATTGACTTCATGGTTTGATTACTACCATCTGTCATACTAACCAGAATTCGAGCATACTCATAATTGTAATCTATTAATTGAGAAGCCGAGCCATCGTAACCACTCATAGCTAATAACTCCATATATTGTAGTGCCTCATCCTCGGTTGCCGGCAATGCTTCGAAACCCAATTCATTTGGCTCGTACATCCCTTTGCTCAATTCTTTAAAGAAGGAACTAGGCGAAATAATATGGCCTACATGGGGAATTTTCCTGATCTCTTTGGTATAATTCTCCATCCGATTTAACACTTCGGGAGCTAAAACATCACCCTTAAATAAAATAGACACATATTGAGATCCACCAAATTTTTTATTGACCAATTCAATCCCCTTTTTAATATCTGATTTTCCAATAAAATAGCTTTCTACATTAGTATCTACTTTTAAAAAGAAGAGTCCAAAAGAACTCAGCATGGTAACGATAATAAAGGTAGCAATTACTCTTTTAGGATAACTATTTACCCATTTTGCGAAAAGCTCGAGAACATAAGTAATGAAAAATTTCTTATGAATTTCCTTCCTCTTTTTATCTTTTGGAATAGGGTAAAAACTCAACAAAACGGGCACCAGAAACAAGCTCATTAACAATGCCAACCCGATACCAACAGCAGCCAAAACACCAAGCTGGGCAGCAGGAGGCATTTTATGCGAAAGCAAACCCAAAATTCCACCAATTGTAGTTAAAGCGGTAATTAAAATTGGCTTACGTAATTCGTAGTATATTTCGATCACAATATCTTTCATGCTTCGATCCTGCGAATACTCCACTTTTTCTTGATACAAATTAATTAGATGAATGCTATAATCATTGGCTATTGCAATTAGCATGATTGGCAATAAAATTGTTATTAATGAAATTTCCCAACCAATAATTGCCATTAGTCCAAAAGAAAATACAATAGACAAAATCACAACAACAAATGGAATAAAAACACCCTTCCACTCCCTAAAGGAAAAATATAACATTAAAAGCATTAAAATAATTGCACCTGGCAACAGGGTAATCAAATCATGTTTAATATATGATTTTATTGATTGCCTAACATAAGCCAAGCCTCCAATATAAACATTCTCTGTTCCTGGATTATTCTCTATTACACTTTCAATTTCCTTAACAATCACATTATCATCTACCTTTGTTGATTTACTTAAAATAATTGCAGTTGCAGTTAAATCCTGAGACACAAATCGTTGTCCCATTTCATTATTTAAAATCCTTTGTGTTAACATGGATAATTCCTTTGGATCTTCTGGTATATCATCCAAAATCGGATCAAAACTGGTAATCCCATCTTCTAATTGAATCTCGATCACATCCAAAAGCGACATACACCTTTCTACCCCATCCAAATCATGCAGATCAGTAGTTAATTTAAGAATTCGATCGTAAGTATCTGAATTTATAATCCCCTCCTCATTTGTGAGAATTAAAAGTAATTTCTCACTTCCTCCAAAAATACTATCCAATTTTTCTAAATAAGCTCTGTTTCCAACTCCAGCTGGGATATAATCGTTAAAACTTGGATTAATTCGAAGTTTTGAAAATTGACCTACTGATAGAACAGCAAGCAAGATAGCACCACTCAGTACTAAAATTCGATATTTATGAATTAATTTACTCACAATTACTTGATATACTTTTGTTTATTACTAATCCTTGTTTAAATGCATTTTGGCGCGTAAAATTAAATAAATTAAACTAAGCAAGTGCATTTTATTCTAAGATTTTGAAACAGTTAACATTTGCACTTTAATCGGCTTAAAACGATAGAGGCTGAATCGATATGGATTCAGCCTCTGTTTTATTTTCAATATCTATTCTTTTATCCGATCATAAACCCTCTGCGGTATTTTACACTCCTTACCTGAAGCTTTCACTAGATCGATGTATTTTTCCTATTACCGGATAGCCTAAAAAAAATATATACAATGTATTCATATTATTTATTCTTTTCAATTTGAATGCCCTTATTATTCCGACCAGTATAAATTGCTTTTGAATCAATAAAATAACAAGTATCTTTAATGTATAATTTAATAATCGGTTGGTAGGCTTTATTATAATCAGTACCTTCAATTGTTTTCACATATGATATATATAAAGTATCTCCATATATTTTATTTTTACATAAATCAGAAAAATAAGTCATATGACCAACACCTACAAAACGTGACGTATCACCTTTTACATCAATAGTATAATAGTATAGCATATTACCATCGATTCCATCAACTTTTCCTTCTTTATTATCTCCTATAACAATTTTCAATCCATATGTACCATTAAATTTGTCAATGTCATCACTTTTTTCATTTTGATCTATACATGATATCATAGATAGATAAAATACAAACAAAACAAAATATTTAATCATAATTTCTTTCTTTTAATTTCTATATTTTTCACCTTCTTTAAGATACTTCTGTACACTTTTTTTAATTTCCTTTTTCCACATCTTACCATCTTTATCTAAATCCATTCCTTTATTTGGTTCGTAAGCATCTTTGCGAAGGCTTTGAAGATAAATACTTTCTTGCTTATCTAGACCTTTTCCATCTTTACTGAATACAATATGATCAGGCTTACCAGATGAAATTGGGAACAATACTTGTAAATAAAAATCAACAAATTCCACAGTCTTCCCTTTTAATGGCTTAAAATACTTACCTACATATCCTAATTGTTCAACAACTGTCATGTCAGCAAATTCTTTAACCCGTTTAAGTGTTTTCTTTTTCCCCCAATAATTATAAACTGTTTCAATAGTTATTTCTTTTCCTAATAATCCTTTTGCAGTTGGAGGCATAAATTGTATTAAGCCTGTACCTCCAGAATTTGCAAGATTCGGGGCATCTGTTCGAAATGTACCTCCACTTTCCCATGCAAATACAGCCATTAAATTATTTGCCATTTCAATTTCGCGATCTTCCCCCCATAACCCATTAGCTATCTCTATAACTTTTTGCCTTTCTTCTTTTGTAAATTTCAAACCCCAAATTAATGAAGGATCATCTTCCATCCTCCTCATCTGCTCCACAAAAGCAATAGGGTGAAAATGATATACTTTAGGAGAAATAGGAAATGGCGTGTATTCTTCTTCCTCTTGCTCGTATTCGAAATCTCGATCCCAAGGGTATCGCTTACGAGATTGGTTTCGAATAGGATCGTATATCATATCAGCAGGCATTCCTGACAATTTATTCGGAATGGAAATTTTTACTTTGCTCCAAAACTGCAAATTCGTCACTTTCTGTTTGGTATGCAAAAAACAGCACCACCTAATAACCTTTAAAAATTATCAACAAGAATAACATACAGAGGCTGAATCGATATGGATTCAGCCTCTGTTTATTTTCAATATCTATTCTTTTATCCGATCAAAAACTCTCTGTGGTATTTTACACTCCTTACCCAAGGCTTTCATTAGCTCAATGTATTTTTGATAGGCTTGTTTGGCTTCTTCATAATCACCATGACTGCTATATGCATCTCCTAAATTTAAGTACGCAACTGTTCTTTGAGGGAATTTAGAAACTACATTCTCCAATATATAAATGGCTTGTTGGCAACTACCTGCTTCTATTAAAAAAAAAGCAATATCGTTATATTTTTGAACCGACTCCACATTGATTTCAATATAATTTAGATAATCAAACACATCATAAATTCCTAAATTATATCTCTTTACAATGTCTTTTCTTTCATGCTCTGATTTTAAGATTGTATAACTTTGGCAAAACTTATTCTTCATATTATTATAGCTTACTGAATCAAAAATTGAAATTGACCTAGTATTATCCAAATTTGAAGTATTATTAATATTAGTCGCAAGTGGAACAAAATTAGAACACTCTTCTTGCTCCTCATAATCAATTGAATAAAGATCTAAACTACCCATATAGAACCAATCAGCTTTCTCTTCTATCCATTTATAATAATAATTAACTTCACTTAAACTGCCTGTTCCACTATACTTTTGAGTAATTATAACCCACCCCTTATCAATAATTAAATCACTTAAATTTCCAGGTTCCCTATAAGTAAAAGACTTATTTAACAGAATTCCATTATTTTCTTGAATTTTCACCCTAAATGTGCGATTGTATTCAGCATTTTTAATTAATGTATCAATCACACCATCGTTATTGATATCACCGTATATGGAATCCTTATCAAAACTATCATGTACCCAATTTAATTTTTCTTGACTTTTTATTGCGGAACAATAAAAACAAATAAACAGTAGAATTATAATTTTATTCATTGTATTTATTTTTAATATTTGTGAGTTCTTCTTCGTACCATTCCCAACGTTTCTTTTTCACATTTACTCCATTAATTTTTTTCGTAACAATTTTTTTTGCATTATTTGAATTCATATACGAACTAGTAGCAACACTGTAGTTGGCTACATTTTCGCGATATTTATCACTAAACTCATCAATTTTTTGAAGTGTTTTACTATCAACTTCACCAGTCGGCGTTATTTTCATATAATCGGTCTGAAACTGCTTAACGCCTTCCTCTGTTAATTCTGTGAACTCTTCCGTTGGTAACATTCCCCCAAATCCAGACAAACGAAAATTCAATTCAAGAATAAGTGCACCTTTATCACCTTTACGGTAAACTGTACTCATCCTCCTCATCTGCTCCACAAAGGCAATAGGATGAAAATGGAAAACTTTAGGAGAAATTGGAAATGGCGTGTATTCTTCTTCCTCTTGCTCGTATTCGTAATCTCGATCCCAGGGGTATCGCTTACGAGATTGATTTAGAATAGGATCGTATATCCAATCGGGAGGTATTTCTGGTGTAGTTTTAAGAATAGGAACTTTTACTTTGCTCCAAAATTGCAAATTCGTCACTTTCTGTTTGGTATGCAAAAAAACAGCACCTCCTAATAACCTTTAAAAATTATCAACAAGAATAACATACAGAGGCTGAATCTTTATCGATTCAGCCTCTGTTTTATTTTCAATAACTATTCTTTTATTCGTTCATAAACCCTCTGCGGTATTTTACACTCCTTACCTGAAGCTTTCATTAGTTCGATGTATTTTTGATAGGCTTGGCTAGCATTATCCTTTTCTTCTAATCCCCAGTAAGCATCGCCTAGATTGATGTAGGCAACAATTCGGGTAGGGAAATATTCTAGAACTATTTTCAAAATCATAATTGCTTCACCAAAACAACCTATTTCAGATAAGTAATAAGCTTTATCATTTAAAGTCATAGCATTTCTTTTAGATAAACTCAAATTTCCATTTTCATCCCTATTAAGCCATGTTTTTTTTAATAACTCTCCATTTGTTAGAATACCGACTTCGACTAAAGTGGTATTAATTGGTAATTCATTTAAGGATGTAAAATCAACCGAATTTGAACTATACTGAAATTCAAAATGATAATTATTTTCAGATTCAAAAGACCAATAATCATGCTCTTTATAAAAGACTATATTTCCTTCAAGCTTTTCTTCTTTTAACCAAATAGAAATATTCCAATCTTTACAAGCAAATAGGAATATTTGTTTTTCATTATTTAATGAATAAAAATATCTGTCATTTGTAAATGAATCATTCAGCTCATAAATCTCCTTAATCTCACCATTTGTTTGAGCGCTTACAATTAAGCTAATACACGAGATTAGAATTACTAGTATGGTTATTCTTTTCATCAATTTTCATTTAATTTATTTATTCTTTTCTGTGCAGCCTCACGAACTTTCACTTTATCCTCGGTATCCTTCAGATCCGAGAATTCACTCATTTTATGAATTAAGTATCTATTCTTAATTTTATAATTACTATCAGTTAAATTAATCAACCGATTATATCCTTTTAAAGCTTCATCCTTATCTTTCGTACAACCAGTTTTTTCAAGATCCGGATCATGCCAAAGTCCCCAAGCAAAAGCATAAATTGGATTATCATATGCTTTACTTTCATTAAATTTATACTCAGTAGAGATTTCTTTCTTTATGTTACAATTTGTATAATATGTGAGAAACCCTTTTTTCAAATATTCTAATCTATGATTATATCCATTTAAACCACCATTTATCTTCATTGTAATATAGATAAAATCATTTTCGTCAGCTTCATCATTTAATTTTGCCTTTTTATCCCAAAACCATCCTGCTGAATTTGCTGCGTGAGGACTACTCTCTAATTTTGCTTTATTTGTTGCACTTGTTGTTACATCTTCACCAGAAAAAGTTTGATAAGCTTTGTAATTTGATTCACCTGTTATTTGAATCAAGCCTCTTCCTGGGAAACCACCATAATCAGAGTCTAAAACTCCACCTTCTTTTGTTGCACTCAATCTAGCTGATTCATGAATTATTTGGGCAAGAAAATGCACCTTCCTTAAACATGTATTTATTGAATTATTTTTAAAAGCTTCATTTAACCCAGGCAGATGTTTTTCTATGTCCGAATCTTTCGAATCATACGCAATTGTTTTTAATTCTTCTTTATTCATTTTAGCACTACAACATCCCCCCATCCTCCTCATCTGCTCCACAAAAGCAATGGGGTGGAAATGGTATACTTTAGGCGAAATTGGAAATGGCGTGTATTCTTCTTCCTCTTGCTCGTATTCGAAATCTCGATCCCAAGGGTATCGCTTACGAGATTGGTTTCGAATAGGATCGTATATCCAATCAGGAGGTATTTCTGGTGTCGTTTTGGGAATAGGAACTTTTACTTTACTCCAAAATTGCAAATTATCAACTTTTTGCTTTGTATTCGTAATTGTCAAATCTTTCTTTTGGTTCAATGCATTTTTTTTATCCGCATTCTCTTCTTTATTAATTCCCTCATCAAGAAGAGTCTCTATTTCCGATTGTAAAGAGCTGTACTTAAGCCCCCATTCGCTGGTATGGTAACAAATCATCTTCGAGAGTTTTTTTACAACAAACTCATCACCTAAGCCGGAAGCCAATTCCTTACTACTAAGAATTTTATTTCCATCTTTATCGATTTGTTTCCAAACTGTTTTAATAAAACCTGGTGCATTTTCCTGCTTAAGTATTTCCACCGTTTTATTAAAAACAAACTCATCTTCCTGATCTTTAAAAGTTTCAAAACCAAAAACAGTCCAGTCGTGAGCCGAAACTTCACTTATATTTGCATCGTCAGATTTTATAAAACCTTGAACTTCCGTACTTCGAACAAAGCCTTTATCATCCTTTACTGGAGTCATTGTTTTGATGTCGTAAAAGAACTTATCCGATCCTGCTTGTGTTACTTTCTTTACTTGTGAACTCTGTACAAAATAATCTTCACCAAGCTCGCTCTCTGTTTTATTTCCAGGCTTATTTTTGAATAAGCTTTTTAAATTTGCCGATAAACTAATTGGAGCAGTTGGCTTTTCTGAAACCCCCAACTCCGTTTTTTTCACCCAGTAGATATGATTCCCTGCAGGAGGACAAAAACTAACTTCGCGCTTTTCTTCCTCGCCAGGTAATGATTTTATCCATTCTATCTCAGAAGTACTTTGTAAGGTATCATTAAATACTTTATTCAAATTTTCTAATTTTTCAGGCGTATACTTTGCTGCAATTACTTTATTGTCTTCTTTTTTCTCACTCCCTTTTGTATATTTTAAATCGGCTTTTAAAACTATTCTAATTTGCTTGTGTAATTTAATTCGGCAATACTCTTCATTTTCCCCTTCCGGAAATTCAAGAACTTGAATCTCGTCGTTTGCATAAAATGTAGCAGGATACTTTAAGCTTAATTTACTTCCTTTTGCAAACTTTAAAAACTTTTTTGTATCCTTAACATCATCCTTATCCCCTTCAATTCCCTTTAGAAACTCAGAAGGATCTTTATCGGTAAATACTTCAACATGGGCTGTTTTATATGTTTTATTGCCCTTAAATCCATGAGTTCCTGCGAAACCGAGCTCTTGACCTACTTTAACAAATACTACCTTATTGAAATCATTCCCCGAAATAATTTTATCCATCTCGGCATCAACTCCGTCCACAAGATTAGGTAAACTATCTGCCCACATAATAGCATCACTTACAGGTTTACCATCAATTTTTAATATTTCGTAGTACTTATCTAAGAACTTATCACCAACAACAACTTTCGATCCGTTTTCGACCAAGCGAATAACCGATTCCTTTCTGCTCTTTTTTCTGAGATTTTCTCCTATTTTCCCATTCTTGATCTCAGTACCTTGCACCGTGGTACTTTTAATATGAAACAAGCTAGGGTAACGCTTATTTGCTTTCATCTCAGAAAATGATAAAAGACCTGAATATAATGAATAAAAAACTAATTTGCGACCCTTAGGACTCTTATATTCATGTTGAAGCAACACAAATCCGTTAGAATATTTACTCTCTCCCACTTGTAACGCAGAATTAGGAATTCTATAAGCTATCAAAGTTCCATCGGCAATCGCTTTTATAGGCGAACTGCTATTTTCTGCTACATGAACTCCTCCATGCCAATTAAATAATCGACCAATAGGATAGGTACCTACAATATTATTACATCCTAATTTTTGATCTGGATCACTTATACCATCTACTGGATACTCAAATTTCATACAAGAAAAAATTAAATACTAAAATCATAATCAGGCAAATAACCATGTTTCTCAGCCTCTTCCTTCAAGATTTTCTGATTGGCTTGCGCTTCCTGAAGGTTTGCGTTGGTTGTATCGCCACGAACAATTTCTACCACACTTGAAGCCAGTTTTTGTGCAATACTTATTTCGGGAAAAGGAATTTCCTGGATTGGACTAGTCACTTGGGGGTTGGGGGCAGAGGTGCTGATAAGAATGTTGGCTTCGCCAGACATTACGATGCCGCCATGAGCGGTCATATCACCTTGGCACACAACGGGTACGCCATTAATTAAAACTGATGGATTTCCTTGAGCGACCACATCGGGTGGGCCCACACAAACACACATATCGCCCATAAGAGCAGCGGGTTTTCCGTTGATTAATACATTGGATGCTCCGGGACCTGCTATTGGTCCACCTACATGGGGCACAAGTCCACTGCACATTGGACAAACGTGCATACTACCTACTGTTGCAATTGGTTTTCCTGCCATAATAATTCCGTATTTAAACTAAGAATAGTCGGTAATTTACTTTGCTTTATGATTATATTTCTAAAATAAAATTAGCTTAATCTATTAACCAATATTTAAAGTATAAAGAAAGCGAAATAAAGCTTCTAATTTAGGTATTCTATTTCATATAACAAATTACAATAATTGCATACGAATGTGTATTTTGCCACACTAAATAGCACTATATTAAGACGACACATAAGTACATCAAACACTATGCCACTGATTAATAGTCTGAAAAACGCATTTCCACTAGTAATAAATGTATGTCTTTACAATGTAACAATCTACCAACATGCTTGCGATAGCTATAACTATTAAATCATAAATTAATGGCTATTTTTACTTAAAAAAGAATATCAATAAATGATATTTTATCATAAAACAGACTAGATAAAAGACGACACAGCGTGAAGGATTGTAGCGAAAACCCCACAGCCTGGCTTCAAAATTTGAGAATGGAAATAAGTGATAGTGCTGTGTGACTTTTGGTAGAAAACACGAAAGTGGCTAGGCGAGGAGTTGCAGTGAAAAGCCTGACCCGAAGAAGTGAGGGGCACGCCCAAAAGAAAATGCCGTTCCAACTGAATGAAACGGCACTTTTACTATTTAATCTGCGACAATCCTAAAAAATCATGATTATCTGCGTCTATTTATTATTTCATGCTGGCAATGCGCTCTTCTAAAACTTTAATTTTAGCTTCGGCATCGGCCATTTTCTTTTTCTCGATTTCGATTACATTAGCCGGCGCATTGTTTACAAAACGCTCGTTGCTCATTTTCTTTTGAACCGAAATTAGGAAGCCTTTGGTATATTTCAACTCCTCCTCCATTTTCTTCAACTCTTCCTCTACATCAACCAAGTCGCCAAGTGGAATGAAATATTCAACCGCATTTACAAGGAATGTCATAGCTCCAGTCATATCTCCGTTTGCAACAGTAATCTCCTTTAGGTTACACATTTTAGCCACCACACAATCGAAAGAAGCATCGTAATTGTCGCCCTTCAATTTGTAATTCATTTCTAAAACCTCCTTAAAAGCGATATTTTTTTGCTTACGGATATTACGAACCGCTACAATCACTTCTTTTACCTGCTCGAATTTTGCCAACAAGTTAGCATCATAAGCATCTGGCTTAGGCATTACTGAAACCATGATGCTCTCCTCATCGGAACGATCGGCAAGCAATTGCCATATTTCCTCGGTAAGGAAAGGCATAAATGGGTGCAATAACTGCATCAATTTCTCGAAAAGAACTACCGTTGAGTCGAAAGTTTTACGATCGATTGGTTGCTGATAAGCTGGTTTCACCATTTCTAAATACCAGGATGAAAACTCATCGCGGAATAAAGTATAAACAGTCATTAAAGCTTCGCTGATGCGATATTGCTTGAACTGCTCATCTAACTGTTCCATGGTATTATTTAAACGCGCATGGAAAACTTCAGTTGCAATACGAGCATATTCTGGTTGTTCGATATCGGCAACTTCCCATCCTTTTACCAAACGGAATGCATTCCAAATCTTGGTAGTAAAATTACGTCCCTGTTCGGGCAAGTTCTCGTTAAAAAGTAAATCTCCACCCGCTGGCGAACACAATAACATTCCCACGCGAACTCCGTCTGCGCCATATTTTGCAATTAAATCAAGCGGATCGGGTGAGTTGCCCAATGATTTTGACATTTTACGGCCTTGCTCATCGCGAACAATACCCGTTAAATATACATTCGAAAATGGTTTTTCGCCTCGGTACTCGTATCCTGCAATTACCATACGGGCAATCCAGAAAAATAGAATATCAGGTCCGGAAACCAAATCGTTGGTTGGGTAATAGTATTTGATTTCCTCGTTTTCGGGATTACGAATACCATCGAAAACAGAAATTGGCCACAACCATGATGAGAACCATGTATCCAATACATCCTCATCCTGACGTAAATCTTCTGCTTTGTATGTTTTTCCTGTTTTAGCATTTGCCTCAACAAGAGCTTCTTCTATTGATTTTGCAACTACGTATCCGCCTTCGGGCAAGTAATAAACCGGAATGCGCTGTCCCCACCACAACTGACGGGAAATACACCAGTCTTTCACATTCTCCATCCAATGACGGTAGGTGTTTTTGAACTTAGCTGGGTGCAATTGAATATTGTCGTTCATTACCTGCTCAAGAGCTGGCTCGGCCAATTCCTTCATGTTTAGGAACCATTGCATACTCAACTTAGGTTCGATTACTGCATCGGTACGTTCCGAGAAACCTACTTTATTCACGTAATCTTCAATTTTCACCAAGTTACCTGCTTTCTCTAAATCTGGAAGAATTAGGTCGCGAACTTCGAAACGATCTTTGCCAATGTAAAGCTGTGCCGCTTGGCTCATGGTTCCGTTATCGTTAAAAATATCGATAGTCTCTAAATTGTGCTTATCGCCAATTTCGTAATCGTGAATATCGTGAGCAGGAGTAATTTTTAATGCACCGGTACCAAATTCCATGTCAACATACTCATCTTCGATAATAGGAATGGAACGATTCACCAAAGGTACGATACAACGCTTGCCTTTTAAATGCGCAAAACGTTCATCGTTTGGATTTACACAAACCGCAGTATCGCCCAATATGGTTTCTGGTCGAGTGGTTGCGATGGTAATAAACTCTTCGCTTCCTTCTACCTGATATCTTAAATAGTACAATTTCGATTGTAATTCCTTATGAATAACTTCCTCATCGGAAACGGCTGTTTGTGCCGATGGATCCCAATTCACCATACGAACCCCACGATATACCTTTTCCTTTTTATATAGATCGATAAAAACATCGATTACCGATTCGTAAAGAGATTCGTCCATGGTGAAAGCAGTACGCTCCCAATCGCATGAAGCACCCAATTTCTTAAGTTGCTCTAAGATAATACCACCATGTTTTTCTTTCCATTCCCAAGCATGTGCCATAAACTCCTCACGAGTAATGTCTTCTTTAGAAATGCCTTCCTGCTTTAGTTTGTTTACCACTTTAGCTTCGGTTGCAATGGATGCATGATCGGTACCTGGCACCCAACAGACATTTTTTCCCTGCAATCTGGCTCTACGCACCAATACATCTTGAATTGTATTGTTTAGCATATGCCCCATGTGTAACACTCCGGTGACATTTGGTGGAGGTATTACGATTGTATACGCCTCTCTCTCATCTGGTACAGAGTGGAAGAATCCTTTATCCATCCAATACTTATACCATTTGTCCTCCGATTCTGCAGGATTGTACTTTGTTGGGATTTCCATGTGTTTAACTAAAATTTAAAAATCTATACTACTTAAAAAATTTGGCACAAAATTAAGAAAATCTGAGCGATAAATCTCCAAGAAAAAGCAACAATCTGTAGGAAAGCGATCTGTAAGTTTTTTGCAACAAAAATAATTGAAAATAAGAAGCGAAAAAATTACTGTGAAAATGGGAGCTTGACAACTAAAATTCAGATTTTTAATAGGATGCTGAAAAGCAATAAAAATCATTTTTTTTACATGGTTTTTTACCTACTTTTGAGCAACAAAAAACTTAATTCATAAAATATATAAACACTTAACAAATGCCAAAAATATCAGATAAAGGAAGATTAATGCCTGAGTCACCAATTCGTAAATTGGTTCCTTACGCAGAAGCAGCAAAAGCTGCAGGAAAAACGGTATATCCATTAAACATTGGTCAGCCAGATATAAAAACTCCTGAAGTTGCAATGGAAGCTATTCGAAATTGTACTGAAAAAGTGATTGAATATTCACACTCGGCAGGTAATATTTCTTATCGCAAGAAATTGGCAAAATACTATCAGAACATCGGAATTAATGTTGACGAAAATGAGATGTTGATTACTACTGGTGGTTCGGAAGCAATTACCTTTGCTTTAATGACTTGTATGAATCCGGGTGACGAAATTTTAATTCCTGAACCTTTTTATGCGAATTACAATGGTTTTGCCGTAGCTGCAGGTGTGGTTGTGAAACCAATTACTTCGAGTATCGAAAACGATTTTGCATTGCCTGCAATTGAAGAATTCGAAAAATTAATGACTCCAAAAACCAAAGGAATTGTTATTTGTAACCCAAATAACCCAACTGGTTACCTATACTCAAAAGAAGAATTGAACCAGTTGCGCGAACTAATTTTAAAGCACGACTTGTTCCTTTTCTCGGATGAAGTATATCGCGAATTCTGTTACGATGGCGAAGAACATTTCTCTGCAATGAAGCTGGAAGGCTTAGAACAGAATGTTGTTTTAATGGATTCTGTTTCGAAAAGATACAGTGAATGCGGCGTTCGTATTGGTGCCATGATTACTAAAAATAAAGAAGTAATTACTACCGCTTTAAAATTTGCTCAGGCTCGTTTATGTCCTCCCGCTTTTGGACAAATTGCTGCCGAAGCTTCGTTGGATACACCTCCTGAATATTTTACCGAAGTTTACAACGAGTACATTGCTCGTCGTGATTTTATGGTGGGCGAGTTGAATAAAATGGAAGGTGTTTATTCTCCAACTCCAAAAGGTGCTTTTTACACAGTTGTAAAACTACCAATTGATGATGCAGACAAATTTGCACAATGGATTTTGGAAGATTTCGAATACAAAAATCAAACGGTAATGGTTGCTCCTGCTACAGGATTTTATGCAACTCCAGGCTTAGGTAAAAATGAAGTCCGTATTGCTTACGTTCTTAAAAAAGAAGATTTAGCCAAAGCAATGGAAACCCTTGCCGAAGCTTTAAAAGTTTATCCAGGAAGAACACTATAAATAATTAGAAATTAATAATGGGTAATTAATAATTATCAAACAAACTGTATATTAGTTAATTATAAATAATAAAATACAGCAATACATTACTCATGGTACTTAATAATGGGTGAAGGAAAAAAGTTAAAAGGGTAAAGAAAGAAGAATAAAAGTTAAAAGAAAATTGGCTTTACTGATCTATAAAAAGAACGGCTCCAAAATTTGGGAGCCGTTTCTATTTTAATCTTTACTGTCGAAAGCTTTTATATATTGATGCATATTCCAAATGCCAACCATTTCTTCCGGCATATGCATGATGTAATGAATTTCTTTGGGATAGAAATAATTCTCATCATAAAGCACTTTTATTTCTTTAAGATAAACCTCCCCAGTCTCTTCATGCAATAAATCATTCGTGTATTTTGCTTCTATCTGAGCAAATAAACTATCAATAACGAACTGATCTGCATCTTGAATTCCGTTTTCGACCAATGCTGTTGGTACTACTTCATTTCCATTGCTAACATCTACTTTTATCCGAGAAGCAATTCCCGAATACGAATACCCTGAATTAGAATATTCGTAAGTGTAATTTTGCAAGTTTAGTTTATCCCAAGCCGCTCTATTGGTCCGCAATTCCTCGATATTAAATTTTTTTCGAACATTGCCATCCTCCTCCTCGTCGCACGAAACAAACAACACAGGGAAAAATAGCAAACACCACAACAATAAATTTGTTCTCATCATAAATCTTTTACTTGGAAGAGAGCAAATTGGCAATTTGGTTGCGTATCAACAAAAAACTTATTTTAAAATACTATTGATTTCAGATTTACACCAAATCGCACGAATCTGCAGGCATCCAATGCTTATCTTTACCATCCCATTTTACATTGCAACCAATTGGATTGGTTACCGGTACCGATATTTTTTTGCCTGCCAAATATTCATCAATTGCCCGTTCCAAGTCGCGAACCTGAACTTTCGAAGTATCTCTAGGATTATCGACAGCCCTGCCAATATAAATTAGTTTTCGAGCCTCATTAAATAAATAGTAGTGAGGAGTTCTTAACGCTCCATAAGCCATCGCAACCTCCTGTGTTTCGTCGTACAGGTACACCCAAGGAAAATCATTCTCTTCCATTCGAGTTACCATATGATCGTAGTCGTCTTCTTCGTAAGTATTTGGTGAATTGGAGTTTATACCAATAAACTCAACTCCATTTGGAATATATTTATCCGCAATATTTCTTGTGTCCTCGTCGGAACCAATAACATACGGACAATGGTTACAAGTAAAAAACACCACTAAAAGTTTAGAGGATTTAAAATCGTTTAATTTATAACGAATTCCATCGGTGGCTATCAGATCAAAATCCGGAGCCTTATCATTAATCTGTAAGGTAAATGCCATTTTAATTATTTTATTTATTCAACACTCCTTTAAATTTACTTATTATTTTTAAAAGATCTAAATTAATTTTAAGCTATTAGATGCTTAATTTTCCCCTTTACAGCCTAAAAAAGGAAGTAAAAAATTAACACCTAATTAATGTCTGCTTTATTAAAAATAAATTTCTCTTTCGTAAACTTGTTGTGATCAAGGAGTATAAATATAAACGAGTACAAGAATATCCCTCAGAAACAGATCATCGGACTTTCAAATTAGTCGATACTACTTTCCATTCACTCCGGTGATTCTGTTTCCCTTCCCTCCTACTTTTCTGTAAAATCAGGATAAAGAAGATACTTTTCCCGAATTTCAAGATACTGTCGAATATCCTTTTGCCAGCTTTTCCGAATTTCCGTTTCCGATAAGGAGTTTTCAATTTGTGATCGTAGTTTTTCTGTACCAGCCAGATTCACAAAAAAGGAATTAAAAAAGTCAGGCTTGGCTTTCAATTCACCGTAAGCATTTAAAAGAAAAGACAAATCCATTTTTTTATTTTTTCGTAAATCCTTCGTATTTATCTTCCGTAAATCGTATCCAACACATTTCTCCCCTTCAAACTTTGGATATTTGCTTGCTCCAGAAATGCTTCGTGGAGTAAACTCAAAATCTCCTTTGGTAAATGATGGATGCCCATACACCTGAAAAGGAAAATCGGTTCCCCGACCAGCACTAACCACAGTACCTTCGAAAAAGCATAGCGATGGATATAAAGCAACAGCCAATTGGTTGGGTAAATTGGGCGATGGTTTTACTGGTAAAGCATAAGCATTATCGCGATTCCAATTTTTGCATTTAATAATAAACAATTCACATTGCACACCATCCTTCAACCATTTTTCTCCATTAATCATTTTGGCATATTCGCCTATCGACATGCCATAAACAACCGGCACAGGATGCATTCCCACAAACGAGCTATATTTCATTTCCAAAACCGGTCCATCTACATAATGTGCATTCGGATTGGGACGATCCAAAACAATCACTTGTACTCCCTGCTCGGCACAAGCTTCCATCACGTAATGCAAGGTTGAGATGTAAGTATAGAAACGAACACCAACATCCTGAATATCAAAAACTACAACATCAACTCCCTTTAAATCGGATACCGATGGTTTGTAATGCTTCCCATACAAAGAAACAATTGGCAATGCTGTTTTTGCATCAACGGCATTGCTAATTTTCTCGCCAGCATCTGCAGTGCCTCTAAAACCATGCTCGGGACTAAATATTTTAGTGATCTCTATGTTTTTTGCTAACAATACATCCACCAAATTCTCGCCATTTACCATTGAAGACTGATTGGCAACAACAGCAATTTTCTTTTGCTTAAGCAGAGGAAGATATTCTGTAAAATTTTCTGCTCCGACAGCTAAAGTTGTAACTTGTTTTTGTGCACACGATGTTACGCTTACCTCCAACAATAAGCAGGTACACAACACAGTATATTGTGCTATTTGTTTTATTTTTCTCATTTAACTAATTTTTCACATCCTTAAACCCGAAATTACTACTTTTGTACCAATCTCTATAAATAATAGATTGTTAGATTTGAGATTTCGGACAATAAATCGATTTACAATCAAAAAACAATCGTGGCATTTTCAAAACAATAGCCAACAAAACAGTTTATAAAATTACATACTTTGAATCTAGAACTCTTTATAGCTAAGAAAATTACCGGTGGCAAAAAAAGCGATGGAAATATATCTCATCCCATTATTAGTATTGCCAAAATAAGCATTGCGCTCGGTATTTCGGTAATGATTCTAGCTGTAGCTATTGTTACTGGTTTTAAATCTGAAATTACCAATAAAGTAATTGGCTTTGGTTCTCATATCCAAATTACCAATTACGATAACAACTCCTCGTTCGAAACGCAACCTATCGAAAAGAGTAGCCTCCCAATTAGCTACATTGAAAAAGTACCGGGAGTTTCTCACGTACAAGCCTTTGCTACCAAGCCAGGAATTTTAAAAACAAAATCGGATATCCAAGGAATTGTTTTAAATGGAATAGGCAAAGATTACGATTGGAGCTTTTTTACCAATCATTTGGTGGAAGGAAGAACAATTCAACTAAGCGATAGCACAAAAAGCAATGAAATTCTGATATCGGAGCAACTCTCGAACCTTCTTCAGCTTAAAGTTGACGATAAATTATCCGTTTATTTTATTCAGCAACCGCCCAGAGTGAGAAGCTTTACCGTTACCGGGATTTACAATACCGGAATGGAAGAATTCGACAAACTATTTCTGATTTGCGACATACAACACATACAGAAACTAAACGACTGGACTGACAATCAAGTTAGTGGATATGAGATCTTTATTGATGATTTTGACGACTTAGATCTTATAGAACAGCAAGTAAGAGGGATTACTGCTACATCGTTTACCGATGATGGTGCTGGCTTAAAAGTAAGAAGCATTGTTCGTAAATATCCACAAATATTTAGTTGGTTAGATATGCTCGATATGAATGTTTGGATCATTTTAAGTTTAATGATTTTAGTAGCTGGTTTCAATATGGTTTCCGGCCTGCTGATTATTATTTTGGAAAAAACCAATATGATTGGGATTTTAAAAGCCTTGGGCACAGAGAATTGGTCTATTCGAAAAATATTTTTATACCAATCGGCCATGCTTATTGGGAAAGGAATGTTGTGGGGAAATATTATTGGCATCTCTATCTGCTTGCTTCAGTACTTTTTTGAAATAATTCCTCTTGATCCAACCAATTATTACGTAGACACAGTACCTATCAATCTTAAGCTGAGTCATATTATTCTTCTAAATATTGGCAGTTTAATCGCAACAGTTTCGATGTTACTGGTTCCATCCTATTTAATCACCAAAATTACCCCTGCCAAGGCGATTAAGTTTGATTAAAAAAAGAAAGGACAGGATGATTTTCCTGCCCTTAGTATTATGCCTTTATTTCTCAAAATCAGTGAAATTATCCAATTGAATGGTATCTCTTGCCACAATTTGATTGTTAAACCAAGCTTCGGCATACAAAATATTGTTTTTCACATCAATAGCATCCCACTGAAAACGAGTATCTCCTCGTGGGCCTGCATTTTTTGTTCTCGACCCAAAATTTATTTCTTTTCCCAAATCGTTGTACATCATTACCGAATCGCAGTTACTGTACACCCAAACATCCTTCACTCCCGGTTTTTCCCATCTATCGGTCCACGATTCCGAAACAATATAAACCATAGGACAATCGCTGGCTTTTCGATACATACTCTGGTACAAATAGTAAGCATCTTTTTTAGTTTTATGATCGTGCAATAGTAATCCTTTCTGATTCATGTACGGAATCGGATTCATATCCCTACCTAGTCTTGGCGAAGCAAAATCGAAACCGACCCAAACAAAATGCCCCGGAAATTTATCCTTATTCGACTCTCCCTTTGAAATTTTGTACTCGTGCAATAAACAACCATACTCCTGCGACCAAAATTCCGTTTTCCCCGAAGAATAGTAATCCTTACTCACATCAAATTGTTCTTCACTATGTGTGGTGTATTCCATATCTGCGCCGTATTCTCCAATTATTTGATTCGGATTGTACAAATCAATTTCGCCCATATACCAACCATTCCAATCTTGCGGAGCATAAATAGAAACAATATCTTGATTCGATTTGTATTTAAAATTACAACCTGTAGTTGGACGACTCGGGTCTATTTCCTTGGCCAAATCGACAAGCTCCTGATACAGTTTATTCGATATTGCTTCGCTAGCTCCAGAACGATCCGACTCATTACCTACTCCCCAAACAATTACTGCAGGATTATTATAGTATTGCTCAATCATTTCCTGCATTTGTTGTTTGCAGTTTTCCAAAAAAGAAGGATCTTCAGAAACACTTCCCGTTAATGGTATTTCCAACCACAGCATTAAGCCCAACTCATCACAAGCTTTCGCAAATTCTCTGTCGCAAGGGTAGTGTGCATGCCGAACTGCATTAAAACCTGCATCCTTAAGGATTTGAGCATCTGCATAATGCTGTTCATTTGGCAAAGCATAACCTAAGCCTTCCATATCCTGATGTCGATTTACACCACGCAAAAGCATTTGCTCTCCATTCAAGCTAAACCCTTCCTTATTTGCCAAGGTGTAATACCTAAATCCAAAAGTACTCTCGAACTCGTCCACCTCCTTTCCATCGTAACTTATGGTAGAAACCACTTTATAGATATTTGGATGATCGACACTCCAAAATTGCACCTCTCCTAAGGCTGCTTCCGATTGTTTAAAACTCACCTCAGTTCCAGCCTCTAACGTTTTACTCATTTTTTTTGTCGCAACCAAAATCCCTTCCGGGGAGAAAATTTCAGAACTCAATTTTACTTTTTTAATTTCCTTCGAGTAATTTTTCACTATTGTCTTTATCGACAAAACACTTGGAGCTTGTCCACCACATACCGGCGTATTAAATACTTTCTCAATTTTAATAGGATCGGTACTCGTAATCCAAACATCGCGATAAATACCTCCATAAATCGCATAATCAAAACTGAACGGAAAAGAGCCTTTTTCATCAGCCATCCAAGGTGCAATACCCGGATTATTAGAATTATCGGCTCTTACCGCTAACACATTCTCTTTCCCAAACTTTATAAAATCAGTGATATCAAAAGAAAAAGCAGTATATCCCCCCTGATGCACTCCCACCTTTTTTCCGTTCACCCACACTTGAGCTTCTAAAGAAACCGCTTCGAATTCTACAAATATTCGTTTTCCAAGCTGCTTTTTATCCACACTAAACTTGGTACGATACCACGCAGGACCTTTGTACATGGTACGAACATCGTTTTCAAAATCGAAACGACCATCGAAAACATCCCTATTAACACCATCGCTACCTCCGTTAAAATCGTGAGGAATAGTTACACGAAGCCATTCGCTATCGTTAAAGAAAGCTTTGTGAGCATTCTTTACATCTTCTTTTTTAAATTTCCAATCGTTCTTATTAATGGAATGTTTACTTCTATTTTCAGCAAGAGCTTCAATGCTCGAAAAAAAGTAAATACCCACAAACAGAAGAAGGAAACAGTGCATTTTTTGCTTTAACATGATATGATATTTTTAGTTTTGTTATATCTTTCGATTCGAAACAATAATACCAATGATTTTTTGTTTTGGAAAGTTAAAAACGGTAACTAGTTACCGTAACTCCTTCTATCAAATCTCTATATATCAGAATAATATCAATGAAAACATCAGAATCAGAAAAGAAAGAAATAATTGACCGAATTGTGAAGGGAGAGGTGTTCTCCAAATCGGAAATGCTTCGGAAACTATTACTCTACCTATTCGATTCTCATAAACAAAACCTCCATGTAAAAGCCATTAATATTGCTATTGATCTGTTTCAAAGGGAAGGCGATTTGAAAGAAAACGATGAAACAATTGCACGGGTATATATTCATAAACTAAGAACAAAACTTACCAATTACTATCAGAAGGAAGGCCAAAACGAAAAAATAATTGTTGAAATCCCTAAAGGAAAATATGACCTTTATTTTCGGATTCCCCAAACAAAAATAAACACTAAAACAAACATCAGACCCTTTAAAATAGTACTGCTTATCCTAGTCCCTATTCTTCTATTCAATATTCTAATATGCTGGCATTTTGGAGTTTTTAATACACAAAAAACAGTCAGTTCTATTTGGAAAGAGTACATTACTGAAAAAACGGATGTGAATTTGATGCTTGCCAATCCGTTTTTTTATACCGTTCGAAATTTAAAAAATGATTCCACTTTTGTCGTGCGTAACTTCCATATCAATTCAGCAGGAGAACTAGCAAACATGCCCGGTTTATTCCCTAAAAACGAATACGATATTAAAGAAAGTGACATTTCATATTATGCCAACAATAACATCAACTCCTTACCGTCTCTATTTAAAGCCTTGGCTGAAAGTGATAATAAAGTTCAGTTAAAATCTGGTGCAAATATCAATCTAGAAAATATATTAAATAACAACACTATTGCTCTTACCTCCTTAAAATCTATTGGGATATTTCACGAATTTTTAGACCAAACTTCGATCAGAATACCTCAAAAAAATGGACTTAGTTTGTTGCTAATTAATAAATCGGATACAATTAAATACACTGCATTAAAATCTTATACTGATTTTTATACCGATTATGCCTTTTTCATTAAGCTTTCCACTCCAAAAGGAAAAATCTTATCGATTATTTCAGATTCTCATTCGATAGGAAATAAAGGATTAATGGAACTTGTAACCAATAAAAATGCCGACAAAATAATTTTGCAACAATACCCTGAGTACAAAGGAAATTTTCCAAAACATTTCGAATTGCTGGTAAAAGTTTCGGGATATCACGAACAAAATTTAAACACAGAAATCATTCATTTTCAGAATCTTAATTAAACTTTATTTTTCCCAAGTAATAATAATGTTTATTCTATTTCCAGTATCTGTTATTAAGTTCTAACCACCAAATTCAAACAATAAACAAACGGCATACTAAAAAAGATAAACACTTTTCGCATCCCGACAATATTCTGAATCTTCTTTCATAATATAAGTTTTTTGTTAACTTTACCTCCCTAACCAAAAACTCATATTAATGTCCGAAATAAACAATACGCCTGCAATCAAAAGAGGCTGGCTTCGAGCACTTTTAATTCTACTTCCCTTCATAATAATTACAGGTATTTTTCAAATTATAGGCACTATTGTCTTGGCTCTGGCATCAGATATTAATATGATGGAAATGCTCCAAAACCCATCTGATACTTCTACTTCCACATTCTTAGTCATTCAATTTTTCGGAACTATCGGAACTCTCTTATTAGTATGGATATTTACCCGATTTATCGACCAAAAGCAAATAATTGATCTCGGATTTGCACTTCAAAAACGAGCAAAAGATATCCTTTACGGATTACTTACTGGCTTTATTATGATGGGCGCTGGTAGTTTGATTCTGTATTATACGGGACATCTTTATTTCGAATCCATCACTTTTAGCTTAATCGGATTAACTCAATCACTTCTTCTGTTTATTCTTGTCGCCATAAACGAGGAAGTTTTTGTAAGAGGATATCTCTTGCGTAATTTTATGGATTCTATGAACAAATACATTGCTTTAATAGTTTCATCATTACTATTTATGGCACTTCATCTTCTGAATCCAAACCTTTCTTTGGTCGGCACAATCAATATTTTCCTTGCCGGATTACTCTTAGGAATTAGCTATATATTCACTAAGAATTTATGGTTTCCTTTGGCGCTTCACTTTAGTTGGAATTTTTTTCAAGGTCCAATCTTCGGATTCGAAGTGAGTGGTACTAGTTCCACTCCTCTTATCACACACAGTATTCAAGGAAGTGAGCTAATTACAGGCGGACAATTTGGTTTAGAAGGATCAATTATTGCAACAGTACTGTGTTCACTGGGAATTTTATTATTTTGGAGGATATACAAGAAGCAGGACATTGTAATAGCCACAAACTAGTTTATCATGAAAATCTTGCTTTCATTTTCATTACTAGTAACCCTTTTTGCTTGTTCAGAGCAAACCAATTCAATTCTGAATAAGTATACATCTTCCGATTTAGAACAAATTTTCGAATCACAACAAATAAACGCTTGTTTTACCATTTACGATTTAAAAAATGATGCAAAACTCAGCTACAATCCGGAAAGATTAGATTCTGCATACCTACCTGCTTCTACATTCAAAATAATTAATTCGATGATTGCTTTGGAAACCAAAGTAATTAAAGATGAAAATGAAATTATTAAATGGGATAGCATCGATCGTAGCTACGCCAACTGGAATAAGGATCAAAATCTGAAAAGTGCGTTAAAATATTCTGCTGTTTGGGTTTATCAGGAACTGGCACGAAAAATTGGCGAAGAAAAAATGAACTATTGGGTGAAAGCATGCAATTATGGAAACAGAAATATAAATGGAGGCATTGATATTTTCTGGTTAAACGGAGACATTCGAATAAGTGCCAATCAACAAATCGACTTTTTAAAGAAATTATATCTCAACCAGCTTCCTTTTTCACAAAAAAATCAAGAAATTGTAAAAGAAATAATGATTGTTGACCAAACTGCAACTTATACGATAAGAGCAAAAACAGGATGGGCCATGCGAATTAACAATCAAATTGGTTGGTATGTTGGGTATATCGAAAGAGATAAAAATGTATATTTTTTCACCATTAACATGGATATTAAAAATTACGATGATGCCGAGAAAAGGAAGTTAATCGTATCCAAAATACTCGATCATCTTCAGTTAACTAAATAAGAAAAATCTAAGAATAGTAAAGACCATGAAAAATATAGTATTATTTTTATTTCTAAGTGTTTCTGCATCTGTATTCGCATCTTCAGGACAAGATACGAACACTTACGAA
Source organism: Labilibaculum filiforme (assembly GCF_002843315.1). GTDB lineage: Bacteria > Bacteroidota > Bacteroidia > Bacteroidales > Marinifilaceae > Labilibaculum > Labilibaculum filiforme. Next base: position 99,370 of record NZ_MVDD01000014.1, read on the forward strand.
CAAGATTTGAAATACCTTTTTCAAATTAACGGATCGCAGGCTAGCTATCAGGAATCTATTAAAGCAATGATTATTCAGTTAAGAAATCTAGATTCAGATATTCCCAATGAATACTGGGACAAGGCAGAGGTAGAATTCGTAAATACTTCGGTGAATGATTTAATTAAAATGTTACTACCAATCTATCGACAAAATCTTTCTCATGATGATATATTGGCAATGATTAAATTCTACGAATCGGTTGCTGGAAAAAGAATCGCTCAAAAATTACCAAAAATCACTACCGAAACCATGCAAGCCGGAATGTCGTGGGGACAAACAATTGGAGCAAAAATTAGAGCCGATATTGAAAGTAAAGGATTTAAAATTAGATTGCCATTTACCCCTTAACTTCAAAATAGAAATTGATTCAGCAACGAACAAACCTGAATTAAATCATATCTTAATAGTCTAATTATTAGTGTTTTTTGGAGTTGCTAAAACTAATTAGATATGCAACCCGACATTATCAATCTTTAGGTAGATTATGGCTACAAAGGAATTATTATTTCTAGTGCCGGACCTGGCCATGTTAACAAACCCGTTTACCCTGCTTTAAAAAGAGCCATTGTAAGGAGAGTTAATGTATTTATGACTGTGCAAACTCTTTGGGGTTACACGCACATGTTTGTTTATGATACAGGTAGAGATTTACTTGCTATGGGAATATGTTTCCTGAAGCTGCCTATATAAAATTAGGACGAACTTTAGGTCAAACTTCCAATCGACAAAAAATAATTGACTTGATGCCAACACCAATAAACGACGAAATAACAAAACGAGAACCCTACAACGGATATCTCGTTTATCAGGGAGGAGTTCCATAAATTGAGCAATTTGTTAAAAATTTCAGAAAATAAATTAAACCCCGGTCTTTTTCAGGGTTTCTTTCTACTGATTAAAAAAGATTAATATTTTTTTCATATTAGAGGGAAACATTATTGTTATCTTTAGGTACTATTAGAAAAATACCTTTATGAGTAGTTTAGAAACAATATTTGACCTCGATCAATTTACCAGTATATTAAACAATCAACTAAATATTGGATTACCGGGTTTCGATGCTCAAAATATAATGTCCCCATCCATTCGCGATCATGCACTTAAAACCAGCGATCCAAGTTTAGCAAGGGATAGTAGTGTTTTACTTTTATTCTATCCCAATAATGGCCAATTATACATTCCATTCATGAAAAGAACAACTGGAAACACAAATCATAGCGGACAAATTAGTCTACCTGGAGGAAAGTATGAGGAAAGTGATGAAAACCGAACAATAACCGCAATTCGCGAAACCAATGAGGAATTAGGCGTAGATTGCGATCAAATAAAAATACTCGGCTTTTTAACTGAACTATATATTCCAGTTAGCAATTTCATGGTATTACCTGTATTAGGATATTGTGAAAAAAGACCAGATTTCAAATTGAGCGAATTTGAAGTAGAGGAAATTATTGAAATGCCCATATCCCAACTATTAGCCAAAGAAAATATTGCAAATTTCTCCTTTACCAAAAATGGTTTTGAAATTCATGCGCCCTATTTTCAAGCAAAAGAGCATAAAATTTGGGGAGCCACTGCAATGATATTATCCGAACTAAGAGAAATTATTCGTCGTGCAGGTCTAATTCAATAATACAATGTTTTGATAATTATTATAACGCTCTAAAATTTTAATTACATACTGATATGGCTCTGAACCACGACAATAACCATATTTCACGACAGGATCATTAAAAAACTCTGGCTTCGACTTATTCAATAAATAGTAATCAACACTTCCTTTCCATTGATCTGGATTTTTACCATTTTTCTCGGCCAAACGTCTTGCATCTAACACATGACCTAAACCCACATTGTACGAAGCCAACAAGAATTTAAGTTCATCTGTTTTATCCAATAAGGTTTCGTCCAGTTTCCCTTTTAAATATTTTAAGTGTCTAACTCCAGCATCTACATTCTCAATAGGCGAAGAAAGTGAATCCACATCGTATCGATAAGCAGTTTCTGGCATTAGTTGCATTAAACCAAATGCTCCCACCCAAGATTGCGCTTTCGGATTGAAATTAGATTCCTGTGATATTAATGCCGCCAACAATCTCCAATCCCAATTAATTTTTTTTGCCTTTTCTTTAAGAAGATCATCATAATCCGAAATCTTACCGCTTTTTACCGTAAAATATTCACTCTGAATCATTTGTTCAATCCTACTACTTTTAAAGTATCTACGATAAATCCTTCTATACTCTTTGGTTTTTTGAAACTCCATTAACCACATATTAACATCGTGAGTTAAATGGTTCGCTCCTTTACGTAAAGCCCAAGCCAAATTTTGTGGAAAACTAACACTTGTTTTAAACTCAATACCAGGATAGTAGGTAGAATTTACCATTGCAACATTTTCATCTGCAATAGTATAATCTATCTCACCACTTGCTACCATGGAAATAAGCTCCTCAACTTCCAACATTTCAACTGCAACTATATCAATAGGCATATCTAATTCTTCAGAAAGCAATTGCAACCGCTCCTCAAAAGAGGATCCCTTTTGTACATGAACCCTTTTCCCTGACAAATCAGATTGGCTCCTTATAAACCCAGTAGAATCAGTCGTAGGTTTTCGCTGAATTAGCACCTGAGACGATTGACTATGAGGAATCGTAAAATTGAATTTCTCCATACGATCAGTTGTAACCGCTAAATTCATTCCCAACAAATCAACATCACCTTGCTCCAAAGAACTAAAAGCCGATACCAAATCATTATTAACCGTCAATTCTAATCTCACACCTAAGTGATTCGCCAAAGCTTCTAGCATTTCATACTGAAATCCCATTGTGTGGCCTTTATAAACGAAATAATTCGTAGAATTATAATCAGTTACCACACGTAATTTTCCGCGAAGCTTAACATGTCTTAGCTCCACCACTGGTTTTTCTTCAATTTGTAATCCAACAACCTTTCGGTTTTGATTACAGGTCTGAAGAAAAACCATGAATATCACAGGGATAAGTAATTTTAAATATTTTATTCCAGACATAACTTTTCCTTTCCTAATTTGAAATTAGAAAAAATCAGATTTCCAACCTAGAAATATTTGATTCCAGTTTCTTGGCTTATTATTAAATCTTTAATTGTAAAAAGTCCAGATTAGTCCATACTTTAGCATGGCTGGATTGAGAGGGTAGTGTGGCGCCGAAAAATAGTTTTTACTGCCTATAGACGCATTCATGTGTTCGTACATAAAAAAGATACGCGTACGTTTAATTCTAAAGTTAAAATAAACATCAACCTTAGGATAATCACCAGTTTCTTTCTGATCCTGCAAAAAGAACTGTCCTGTTGAAGGCATATAATCAGGAGCGTAAAATGCTGTATTGTAACGCACCGCAAATCCTACTTGAAGACCTAAGGCACCATTAAAAAATGTATTCTTATAATAGTTATCACTATAGACTGAAAAAGTTGGTAATGGCAAAATTTTATCCTCAGATCCTTTTTGACCAACTAACTTTTGGTTTAGATAAAAGTTTCCCAATTTGAATCTTTTTTCTAAATATCCGGTTAATACCGTAATTCCTTTTCCCGTTTGTTCGGGTGTAGCACTCAAGCCAAAATAGGTATAATTATCGATTTGATTAATATGACCACCTATTTTTATATGATTTTTCTCATTAAAATATTCGATTCCAAGCTCTAATTCGGTGGTTTTATCCAAATTCAAATTCCATTGCTGATGATTCCCATAATACTTAGAAAGAAGAAAATCCGGAGTTTTCGAATCCAACTTCGCGAATATAGAAACTCCATGAGGAATGGAATCTTTTTTCCCAATCCATTTAGTGAGCTCATACTTTAACTCAAAATCATTTTGCTTATATCCTTCAAAAACGAAAACCCCTGTTGCATTCCAATTTAATTTGGAACCAGCATTACTAAACAGACCTGCAAGAAGTTGATTATTATGTACTTTACTGTCTTTTTGATGCAAAGAAATTTCATTTACTTCCAAACGTGAATTGTACTTTCCAAAATCACTAATAATACCAACCCTAGCACCTAAACGAATCCATTTATTCTTGTTCTCATTAAAAATAAGCTGAAACGAATTTCGAAAGTTCGAATATTCTACTTTATCAAATGTTGTTTCACTATCGTAGTAGTAATTAGAATAAAATGTATCATCCAATAATGTTTCTCTAAATCTCCAACTATCCGATTCATAGTGAAAGCCATAAACAAAATTCATCGGATAAGCATAAGTGGTATCCTTCTCCTGAACCACCTCCCTTTCTTCCCCAATTCCATAAGAATGTTTCATGAAGAAATTAAAATTTGTCAGCTTACTCTTGGAGTCGTCTAATTTAACTTGCAAATTTTCAGAGTCTTCACTATCATCAGTTAACTCAGTATCATCCAATAAACCACCATTCTCCTCGTTACTCAAACTATTTTGATTCAGAACAAAATCCAAACCATATCTTTCTTTCCTATAAGTAGAAAAGAAACTAAAATCGTATAATTTAGTTTTCTGATTCTGATACTGACCATCACTTGAAATCAAATTATAGCTAACCCCCACATTCCAGAATGGGTTAACATTTTGCGTTTGTAAAACTTTCAAAAGATTTTCTGCTTGTCCTTTTGCACCACCAGTTTCGTAATAGATGCTAGTATAAGGAGTTGTTGTATTGAAGAAAATTATATCCTCTGGTTTAAGCATATAATCTCTATAGTTAGAAAATAATAAAAACTGTTCGCTATTATTACGATCTTTATAAACATTAGAAATATAAGGCGATCCTAAATTTCCCAAATAAGTATTCGAAATACTATTTCTAAATATTGGATTGTAATTATATTGAGAACCCAACATCGTATCTAATTCCACATACTCAATTCGCGAAGCGAAATCAGTAAGTTTCCAGCTCTTAATTACAGACTTGACGTTATTATACCCCAAACTGTCCATCTCATTACCCTTCTCCCCTGACTTATTCCTACTTCCCAGTTTTTTATTTTCAAGATCACCAGGACCACCATCAAACACCTGAGCGTAAGAATTCAAGCAAGTGCAAATCAAGATTGTTACAAATAGAAAGAATTGTTTCATAGCCAACAAAGATAAACAAACTGTTATTAAGTTGAATGGATAGACTCAAAATATAGGTTAAAAAACCTTAGTAAGAGTTAAAGAAGAGGATTTTTACGACCAGCGGCAAATCCAACGTAAATCGTTTATATAAAACTGCACTAAAAAACAACAGGTATAACAAAAAAGAGTCTCATTCCTGTTGGAATAAGACTCTTTTAAAAGTTGGCGTCGACCTACTCTCCCACCTTTCGGCAGTACCATCGGCGCTAACGGGCTTAACTTCTCTGTTCGGAATGGGAAGAGGTGGAACCCCGTTGCAATAGACA
>NZ_MVDD01000015.1 GCF_002843315.1 Labilibaculum filiforme
CCATTGTCAACTATTCTAAATCTAAAACACAAAAAAAGCTGTAGACGGATCTACAACTTTCTATTATTCTTTGAAATTACTGCATTTAAAAATCTTTCCATATTAAATTCCCTTTCTAAAAAGGTTTTCACTTACACCATTCCCCATAAGAGTAAGAATTCTGTCACCGGTTACGTCAACCCACCGTTCATGTTGGGCAGTTCCTGCCACACGAACGCTTAGTTGTTAGAGCACGTTTTAGTTTAAGATTTTAAAGACAAATTGTTCTTTTTGTTTAGCTTCTATGAATTTGTTGATATATTCATAATTTTTATCTGTATTAATTGTCTGCATTAATTCCGTACCTGATGGAGTAAACAATACTTGGTCAAATTTATATTCTTTAGTATTTTCTTTGTTGCACAAAATAACCTTACTCCCAAAATTAATTATTACTCCACTTAAATGTTCAATGTATCCATATGTTACATTTAACGTATCGCTATCATAGATAAGGCCTGCCGCTCTTAATTTTAAAAGACTAGTATAGTTTATGCCATAATTGTCAAACGCATTATCCGAACTCATTTTAAGTATTCTACCATCATTAAGGGCAATTTTACACGCTAATTCAAACAAGTGGGCTTCATTTTTTGAGAGATTGCTTATTACTTCTAAAGTTCTAAAGCTTATTTTTCCTGGTTTGGTAACTTCTTCCGCTAAAATCTTACCCCACACTTCTTGCATTTCTTCATTTGTTACATCTTGAGCCTTGCTAAAGAATCGAGTTCTCCAATCCTCATCTACAGGTTCTTCAGAAACCGTTTCTCCAAGGTGTTTTGTTGATTTTTCAACAATACTTTCGAGGTTAATTTGTCTATTAATCTCTCTGTGAGCAAATCTTTCACGAGCTCGCTCAATGATTTCGAATTCAGCATCAGATTTGAGAATTAATCCCTTTGCTTTTGCTTCTTCTAATTTTTCTAATCTATAGGCTTCCGCATCAGCTTTTTTCCGAATTCTTTTTGGTTCATAAAGTATTCCAATTCCCTTACTTACTGTATCAATAAGTTTTTCAATTGGTTTTCCAGAAAATTTAACTACTGCCATAGAATTGATTTTAATGTGCTCTAACGGCTCGCATATGAGTAGTGCGGGATTTAACCCACAACTGCCTCAAATAACTAAGTAGCCAAAACTACGATTTTACAGTTAACTTTCAAATTTTAATTAGCTCGTCAAATCGTAGATTTGGCGGGGCTCAAATACCGCACAAATGCCTATAAATGCTACGCTCCCCGCATTACTTATGATGCATTGTTAGCTTGCGTAATTACTACTTAAAGCTTGTTCAATACTATCTAAATATGTTATCATTTTTCCAATAGGTTCAAGTTGAGAATTTACCCCAGCCCTTAAATTGCTACTTTCAATCAATATCGTTTTATAAAAGTCTCCTGCTTGTTTTGAAAGATTTAACAATTCAATTGAAATATCATTGTCTCTATACTTTGCAAGTAATTCACTTTTTAAAGGTCTAATAATTTTATCTACATCATACTTTAAATCAATCTTATCAGGCAATGTTTCTGGAGAATGATAGTCAATTAAAAGTTGATTGATAAAGGTGTAAATCGCTTCTGTAGTTTTATTCTCTCGACGACTAGATTCAATGAAATTTGAACAAATATTCATAATTTCTCCCTTAAGTTGCAGAAATTTATTCGATAAAGGTGTTATTACCTCGCTATTATTAGTGTGGTAATCATCATCAATATTTTCAAATACTTCAAGAAGAAAGTCAATTGAAGAGTAGAATTTAATATATGACTTCTTTTCTAAGTTTAGTGTTTTAAAAGTTGTGAAAACATAAGTAGTATCAAAGCTTTGAGCTCTTTTCAATAAATTCAAACTTACTCGATTATATTTCCCATGTGTATATGGTTTTTCTGTAATTGAAGTTACTAATGCATTTAACAATTCAACTTGTTTTTTAGAGTTTGCTGTTATATTCTTTAGCAAAGTAAAAACTTCTTCTCCGAAATCGATGTACTTCAATTTTTCTTTGTTCTTTTCATTTTTACGTCCTCTCCAAAATATAAATATCGCAATTCCACCACTAATGATAGCTCCAAGAATAGCTCCAATTATTGAGCATAAATCACATCCTTCTTCTTTAGTTTCAATTTCCTTATAGTGATTATCTAGCTCAAATTTCACAGAATGTTTCAGGGTATCATTGCTTAATAAAATAGAATGCTCAATATCTTCTAAAGAATTGATAATTTCTTTTTGATTGTCAATCTGTTTTTGAAGTTTTGCATTTGTTGCAACACAGCATTCATACTCCGCACTCATCTGAACATCTGCGAATAGTGATATTGATGTTAATAGAAAAATAATTAATGTAAGTTTTCTCATAGTTGTAGAATGTTCATTTTTATGCAAGCTAACGGTTGGTGTATGAAGCGTTGGGCATTTCGAAGCACTTTACTGTCAAACCGCTACAAAGTTTATTAAATGTAACGCCCTTGAAATTAGCACTATCCGCCCAATGATTTATACACTTTGTTAGCAACTGGGCGTTGATTCTTCCAGTCTGTTTTTCAGTCATTTAAGGTTTCTTTAATTGTCTTTTCAATCTGCACAAAACTGTCAACGGAGCGCAAATTTATTTTGTTTTTTTGTGGGAGGGCAACCTTAAAACCGCCCTTAAAGGCGGTTACTTGGGCTGGCTTTGTAAGCTCTTTGGCAAGCTTTGGTCGTGCGGCGGCTCGCGGGGCTTGCCAATGTGCTTACAAATAGGGTGGGCTTTTCCATCAGCTTCTCACTGTTTTACCCAATGCTTCTAATAACTGCGGATTATCCTCTAAACCAATCTTTGCTACTGCATAGAATTCACTCATCCAATCATCTATCTTTGCAAATGCAGCATCTTTTATTTTTGTTGCGTCTTGCGATTCCCCTTTTTCTTTAAGATAAATTGCTCTTGCCACTTCTAATTCAGATATTATGGTGTTTGCTGCTGTCAAGTCGTCAACTGATATTTTTAAACGAGCTAATTTACCTTGAATAGCAGAATCGGCAGATGCAACACTATAAAATTTCTTTGCAGCTTCTAACCATTTGATATAAGTCCGTGGCATTACGCCTGAAATGGCTAATTTGTCTGCGGTTAACGAATCGTTACGGAATACAACTTTTGCTTTCTTTCGGTGGGTGTTGAATGTGTCTTCTAATTGCTCCTTTTTACTTGAAAAATCCGCGTAAGCGGCAGATGTTTCATCGTCTTCGGTTTTGTTTGCATCGTATGCAGTCCTGGTTTTTGTAAGCAATGCTTTACCTTCTGCGATAACTGCCGAATCGTAGCCTAAATCTGCCATAATTGCAGAAATTTCAGGTTGGGTTTCCGCATTTTCCAAAGCTACCCGGTACAATTCCAATGTTGCTGTGTCTGTAAGTTTTGTTCGTGATGCCATAATTTAATTTTTAAAGGTTTATAATTAATTACATTTGGTTTTTTCGCTTTTACAATTTTGTTTTTCAGTATTACAATTGTGTTTTCCCCACTCACATTTTATCTTTTCGGATTTGGAATTAAATTTTTCGAACGTACCGCAATATTTTGCATTCTTAACAGTCTATTTTTCCTCACAACAGTTATATTTTCCAAACTTACATCTGCTATTTTTCAACTTGCTACTGTATTTGTAAAACTAAATGTTAAATATAACGAAAATACTTTTTGTCAGAACCCCGTTGTACGTCCATTTTATTAAAAAATCAGCAACAACTTTCATTCTTTTGTATCGAAGGGCATTTCACCGAACCATAAGAACAATAAATGCAACAATCACCCTGCTTTGGTTTTAAAACTGTATGGCAATTTTCACATTCATAGAAAAACTGACAAGAATCTTCAGGCATGGTTTCTTCAATTTGATGTCCGCATTTAGGACAAGTAATTGTAGATTTTAATTCTACTTTCATAATTATTTCCCCAATTTTAAAATCCTTAATGCTCCCTGAACCACAATTAAAAATACGATTGAACCAACAATTAGGTCAGGGTATTTTGATTGTGTTAGCAACACTAAAATACCTGCTAAAATTACACCTCCATTAATAATAACATCATTGGATGTAAAAATCATGCTGGCTTTCATGTGGGCTTCATTGCTTTTTGATTTTTGAAGTAGAACCAGGCAGATTGCATTTGCAATAAGGGCTAATATTGAAACACCAATCATTATTCGGTAATCCGGCATGGCTTCTGAGCCAAGAAATCGCCTGATAACTTCAATTAACCCTAATAGTGCAAGAGATAATTGGAAGTATCCACTTAAACGAGCAACTTTCTTTTTTCGGGTTACCGTTGAACCAACAGCCCACAGGCTTAATCCATAAACGAATGAATCTGCAAGCATATCTAAAGAGTCTGCAACAAGCCCCATTGATTTAGAAAATAACCCGGTGGTCATTTCTATTACAAAGAAGACAAAGTTGATTATCAGTACTGACCAAAGTAATTTCGATTGAACACCGGAACTTTCTAATACAACTTCACTCTCTTTTATTGTTGAAGTATTTGAAAGTTTTGCGCCTAAGTTAAGTTCCTCTAATTGACTTGTTATCTTTTGATTTTCTGCTGAATGATATATAGTTAAATTTCTGTTTTCAATATCAAAGTCAAGCCTTTTAATTTCTGGAAGTCCATCTAACTTCATTCGTATTAGGTTTTCTTCTGATGGACAATCCATTTTCGATATGTGGTATTCTGATTTTAACATTCCTTGCAATTTAATTGAATATCTTCTTTTTCTATTTGTAAAGTCAAATGGTTTATGTTGTATTTCTTTGACAAAATATCCTGAATATCCTTTAATAGTTGGTCTGGATTAGAGTTGGGTGCAATCAAATGAGCAGATAAGGCATTTTCTGTGGTACTCATTGCCCATATATGTATATCATGCAAGCCTTCAACTCCATTCTGGTTAAGTATCGTACTTTTCACTTCATCTAATTCTATATTCTTGGGTACAGCATCAAGGGCAAGCCTTATCGATTCAATAAATAGTTTCCATGTACTCCACATAATCACGAGTATTATAATAAAACTCATAATCGGGTCAATCCAATTCAGTCCGGTTTTTACAATCAATAGTCCTGAAATTACTACGCCTAATGATACACCGGCATCGGCTGCCATATGAAGAAATGCTCCTTTTATGTTTAAATCATCTTTCTGTCCTTTTAGAAACATAAGGGCGGTAATTGTATTAATCAATACACCAATTCCAGCTACAATCATAACCTGAGCACCTGCAACTGGTTCAGGGTTTTTAAACTGACCTATTGCATCCCAGGCAATTGCAATTACAGCTCCAAAGAGCAAAAAGGCATTTAGCACTGAAATTAATATGGTTGTTTTTTTGAAGCCGTAAGTAAACCTGCCTTTTGGTTTTTTTGTAGCTAACCAAATGGCAAACCATGCAAAAATCAGACTAAGGACATCGCTTGCATTATGTCCGGCATCCGCTAAAAGAGCGGATGAATTAGCGATTAAGCCATAAAATACTTCTACAAGTACAAAGAGTATATTTAAGCTTACACCAATGCTAAAAGCTTTGTTGTAATTGGATTTATGTGAGTGTGTATGACTATGATTATGTGCCATAAATCAGTATTTTAAATTAACCATCTTTTTGTTTTATTCCTATAAATATAAAATTTCATAGCTCAAAGTATTAAAATACAGGTTGCCAAATTACAGGCAACCTGTATTATATAGAATTAATCTTCGACTGTTAATCCAGTTTTTACCCGATAAGCCTGTTCAACGTCGGAAACATATATTATTCCATCACCGTGATGCAATGTCCTCCCGCAATCTGAAATGATGCTGACAATAGAATCTACATCTTCTTCGAATACTACCATCTCAATTTTTGCAACAGGACTGTCCGTAACAGAAAATTTCTGCGAAACAGATGCGTATTCATCCTGAAATTTTCCGATTCCTTCCGCCAACGAAATTGTTGCATTCTCAAAGCCTTTTTCTTTAAGTTGTTGAACAATTTCATTCACTTTGTTTGGTCGTATAAATGCTTTTATTTCTTTCATGATAATAATTTTAATGGTCATGTTCAGTTTCTTCTTTGCCCATGTCCGACAGTAAATAATATGCTGCGTTCATTACAATTTGAGTATTTTCCGGTAATGGGTCAATCAATTTTATTTCGGTATAACCTTCATCTTTAAGACCAGTCATAACCTCTACCATGCGGAAAGTCATTTCATCGTTTTCTTCATTTAATTCGTTCGCATGTTCATCGTGGTTATGACCTTCATCGTTATCATTGTCATGATTTTCCACCTCTTCATGACTTTCATCCCCGTCATCGTGTCCATCATGGTCGTGTTCTGCCATCGATTCATTGTCTAATACAAAAATGAATGACTTGGTTCCTTCAGTAACAATTGCATCGTTGGGCAAAGAACGCGTATAGTTTTCATCTGTATGAATATGCCCGGAAATGTACATTCCTGAGATTAAACCCGTAATTTTTTCATTTATTTTTGCATGTATATGAACCGCCCTTGAATCAGTCTCAAATTCTTTCCCAATTGCAAATATTGTTGCCGTTAATTCTTCTTCATGTCGGTTTGAAACGGTAAAATGTATTTTTTGCCCTTCCTTAATTAAATGGACGTCTTTTTCGTAAATCATAAAATCGGCATGAATTGCACTGTTGTCGGTAATTTCAAGTAATATGTCTTTTGCATCAACGTAAGTTCCAACTTTTATGTTTATGTCATTTATGAAACCATTAATTGGTGACTTAATACTTATTGTATTTGAAATCTCACCTTCTTTAACTTTATCAGGTGAAAGATTCAACAACTGCAATCGTGATTTTAAACCTTCATATTTAGCCTTAATTGTATTGTATTCAGATTTTGTTTGCTGATAATCCCTACCAGCTCCCACATTATTCTCGAAAAGCTCTTTTTGGCGTGCATACTCTTTTTCGATAAATTCGAGTTTGCTGGATATTTCAGCAAAGCCCTCCTGTAAAGAGATATAATCGGGATGTTCGAGCACTGCCAGTAATTGACCTTTTTTTACCCTATCGCCATGAAAAACATTAATTGTTTTTACATTGCCACCAATAATGGCTGTAACTTCGGCACTGCCTGACGGGGGGACTTCCAGTTGACCATTTGACTTTACAAGCGTTGTTAGATTACGCATTTGAAAAGACCCCAATTTTAAATTTAGGGCTTCACGTTGCCTGGCATTTAAAACTACTGCCCCTTCAACACCATGCTCTTCCTGTTCCTCACCTTCATGGCTATCTTTTTTTTCTGAATTACACGATAACATTGTAGCCACCATGATAAATGCTAAAAATATTTTTGTCTTCATTTTATATAATTTTTCGGTTATTTACCTGTTAAATATTTCAATTGGGCAGACAATTGAAAATACTCTGCCTGCTGGTTTAAAAATTCTTGTTTTGTGTTGATTGCTGTAGCCATGTTTTGAATAAATTGAACATAGTCAATACTTCCGAGCCGATATGCCAGGTTGGATGCCTGTATTTGTTCATCTGCCAATGGCAACGCTTCTTTTATGTAGTAGTCGATAACCTGTTGCAAGGTAAGGTAACGGCTAATTTGCTGATTGTACCCGGCTTTTATTTCCAGTTCTTTTTGCTCGTATTGCCGATTGACAATTTGGAAGTCAATTTTTGAAGCTTTGGTTTTTCCCGATTGTGAAAAGAATGCCAACGGGACAGAGATACCTGCTTCCCAACCATAAAACCCGGAATTGCCGTCAACCGACTGCCATTTATAACCCAGGTCTAACTTTGGAAGGAAATTGGCTTTTTCCGCTTTCCATACCGATTCTGCCACATCAATCCCGGTTGAATAATAATTCAGCAGCGGGCTTTCGCTCAATGTATCAATTTCGGAAACGATATTGAAAGCATACTGCCCCAAACCCTGTATGTTAACATCTACTGCAACCGGGTATAATAGGTATTGATTCAGAATTTGCAAGCTTGCCAAATAGTTGCTTTCAGCTTTCTTTAAATTAACCTGCAATTCTTTGTATTTAGCCGAAGCGGAAAGGTATTCGATTTTAGAAGTAGCCTGTGTTTTGTACCTCAATTCCGCAGCTTTCTGAAAGTCGGCGTACAAGGTGTCGAGTTCTTTATAAAGCTGCCATTGCTGTTTGGCATGAACCGCATTGTACCAGGCGATACTAACATCACGGGTTAACGAATATTCGGTAAGGTTCTGCCCCGAAATAGCTTGTTGGGTGCGTGCATTTGCTAACTTGCTTTTTGCCGGAATGCCAAAAACATCGATATCCGACTGACCAATCCCAATTCTGTTTTGAATACCGGGCGTACCGTTTCCCACTTCTTCTTTACCCGTGTAAACAGAGGTTGTACCCAATTGGTAAGCCGTTGCTTTTAAAGCTTCCTGTTTGTCAACTTCCAATTGGGCTGCTTTAATTGAAGGATAATTTTCTTTTGCCCTTTCAATGACTTGTGGCAATGTTAGTGAAGAATCCTGCGCATTGGCATTTCCTGAAATCCCCAGACCTACCATTATAAAAAGGACAGAAAATACACCCATTGCCGGTTTAGGCAACTTTATTTTTTTAGCCCCCGATTCAACAAATTTATAGAGAATGGGCAGCACAATAAGGGTTAGCAAAGTTGATGTAAGCATACCCCCAATTACAACTGTAGCCAAAGGTCGTTGAACTTCGGCACCTGCAGAAGCCGATACAGCCATAGGTAAAAACCCTAAAATATCGGTAGATGCTGTTAGCAGTATAGGACGGATACGCCTGATAGAACCTTTAATAATTATATCATTGATATGGAGTTTCCCTTCTGCCTTGAGTTCATTAAAACCCGATATGAGGACTAACCCGTTTAACACCGCCACACCAAACAATACAATAAATCCCACTCCGGCAGAAATACTGAATGGCATATCTCTCAAAAATAATGAGAATACACCACCTACAGCGGCAAATGGTACAGCTACATAAATCATGAGGGTTTGTTTAAACGATTTAACCGCAAAAAATACCAACATGAAAATTAATGCCAAAGCGAGTGGAACTACCAGAGACAATCTTTTAGAAGCTCTTTCGAGGTTTTCGAATGCTCCCCCATACCGAATATAATAACCCGTAGGTAGTTCCAGTTTTTCATCTAAAGTTGTTTGAATTTCCTCTACGAGCGACTTAATATCCCTGCCTTCAACATTAATCCCCACATAGGTACGCCTGTTGGTATTGTCACGACTAATTTGCATCGGTCCTGGCTGATAACTAATTTCAGCAACTTCTTTTAAGGGTATTTGATTACCATCGGGAAGATTAACAAACAGGTTTCGCAAATCGTCAATACTTGTTCGATGTTCTTCGTCCAAGCGTACCACAAGGTCGAACATCCGCTCACCTTCGTATATACTTCCGGCAACGCCACCACTAAAAGCAGTTTCAACGATGGTATTTAGTTCTTTAATATTCAAGTTGTACCGACCAAGCTTATTCCTATCGTAATTAACCGTAATCTGAGGCAATCCTCTTGTTGCTTCAGCTTTTACACCTGCAATACCATCAATTCCAGAAATTAACCCGGCAATTTCTTCTGCTTTGTCAGCCAGCATTTCCAAATCATCGCCATATAGTTTAACGGCAACATCCTGACGAATACCAGTTAGCAATTCATTGAAGCGCATTTCAACAGGCTGGCTAAATTCATAATTGATTCCGGGCAATACGCTTACTTTTTCTCTCACCTTATCAATTAATTCAGCTTTTGATTCAGCTTTTGTCCACTGGTCTTGTGGGGTTAATATCACAAAAATATCAGCAATATCAATTGGCATCGGGTCCATGGGTAAATCTGCCACCCCAATTCTGCTTTGAATACTTTCTATTTCATCGGGAAAATTCTCCAATATAATTTGTTCCAATCTTGTGGAAGTTTTTGTAACCTCAGTTAACGAAGTACCCGGCTTTAAAAATGCCTGAAAAGCAAAATCGCCTTCATCAAGTTTGGGAATAAATTCAGCCCCCATTCGTGTAAAAAGAAAACCGCCGGAGACTAACAGCACAAAAGCAATTGTGATTACAATCCAACTTCTTTTAAGCGACCATCCGATTACCGGGGTATATATCTTTTCAAGTTTTCCAATTAATTTATCCCCCCATGATTTTTTATCTGTTTTAGGTGGTTGAAGAAATAAGGCTGCCATCATTGGAATATAGGTGAGACACAATACTACCACGCCCAATACTGCAAAACCAAATGTCATTGCCATAGGGATGAACATTTTACCTTCGACACCTTGTAAGGCTAATACGGGAATAAAAACAATCAAAATTATGAGCTGACCAAAAAATGCTGAGTTCATCATTTTGCTTGCCGAATTATAGGCAATTTCGTTTCGTTTCGCCTGGTCGAGTTTTGTTCCGATAAGGTTTTTGCGATGGAGGTAAAATATCATGGCTTCAACAATAATTACTGCTCCATCTACCAATATCCCGAAATCGAGCGCCCCCAAACTCATCAGGTTAGCCCACACCCCAAACAGGTTCATCATTATAAATGCAAAAAGTAATGCCAATGGAATGGTTGATGCCACAATTAAACCGCCCCTTAAATTTCCCAGGAATATTACAAGTACAAATATTACAATTAAAGCACCCAGCGAAAGGTTTTCGGCAACCGTTGAGGTTGTACTTTTAATGAGTTTACTTCGGTCAAGAAAAGGTTTTATTACAACGCCTTCGGGAAGTGATTTTTGGATTAAGCCTATCCTTTCTTTTACATCTTTAATCACATCATTCGAGTTTTCCCCTTTTAACATCATTACAATTCCACCAACTGCTTCTCCTTTTCCATTTTTTGTAAAAGCACCATAACGGACAAAACTACCGTATTTAACTTCTGCCACATCCCTCATAAAAACAGGTTGTCCATCGATGTTTGCAACTAAAGTATTTTTAATATCATCAATCGACCTCATTAATCCTTCGCCCCTGATAAAATTGGCTTGAAAGTTTTTCTCGATATATGCTCCACCGGTATTCTGATTGTTGTCCTCAAGGGTTTCAAAAACATCGGAAATTGTTAATCCCATGCTCCGAAGTTTATCCGGGTTAATAGCAACTTCGTATTGTTTTCCCCTACCACCAAAAGAGTTTACCTCAACAACACCGGGTAGCATTGCCATTTGCCTTTTTACAATCCATTCCTGCATGGTACGGAGTTCCATATCATCGTAAATGGTATCAAAACCCGGTTGTACTTCAAGCGTATATTGATAGATTTCGCCTAATCCTGTGCTGATAGGTGCCATAAAAGGTTGTCCAAAACCTTCAGGGATTTTTTCTTTTACCTCTGCTAAGGCTTCACTTACCAATTGCCGGGGTAAATAAGTTCCGGCACTTTCTTTAAAAACGATAGTTACAACAGAAAGCCCGAACCTCGATACACTTCGTATTTCAGTCACATCAGGGAGGTTTGCCACGGCTAATTCTACCTGATAGGTTACAAACTGTTCAATATCTTCTGTACCCAAATTAGGGGCAGTAGTAATTACCAAAACCTGATTATTTGTTATGTCGGGCATGGCATCAAGTGGCACTTTGGTCATGGAATATATTCCGCCAATAATCAGTCCGATTGTCATCAGCCCGATAAGTGCCTTATTCTTTATTGAAAAGGATATTATACTATTTATCATTGTATAAATATTTTTTTAGTTATTAATTTGCTCTTGTTATTTATTTTTCGTTTCATAATATTTATTGAAATTTTCTTTGTTTTTGAAATAGACCACGTCCTGTTTATTCCTTGTTTTAAGTCCGATAATTGCGTCAGCTTTATTTATTGAATCTCCCGAAAATGCATCAGTTACTATTGCCACTTCTTTAAAATGCTTTACTAAATGATTGAAACATTGCTGGCTACAGAAATAGTAAATTTTGTCATCGAAAACCGCTTTGGTGCTTTCATGGATTTGGAGGTTATCCCCATTCATGCATATCCAATATGCAGGCACTTCTTGTTTAAACCAGGCAATTTTTCGCCAGGCAAATCTTGAGTCGCACCAGTAGGTATAAAAAACAAGAACAGACAATACGCCAATGAAAAGGATGCCGAAACTAATCAGCATAGCCCTGTTAAATTTTTTTTCGTCAAGCTTTTGCTTTTCAAGAAGCTGCTGCTTGCTTAACCTCTTTTTTTTCATATTAAAAAGATTAAGTGATTAATACTGTCGATAAAATGCTTTACCGGAATTAAAAAAATCGAAAGGAAACTAAACAGTAGCGGGAGGTGCCCTTAATGAACGGCTTGTAAGGAATTTTTGCTTTTGCAGCGTCGAGATAAAAAAACAGGTTTTAGATGGGTCTTCAACCCTAACTGTTAATTCAGGATTTGACTCAACACAAAAAAGGTCGAAATGAAAATTTGATTCAGATGGAGTATTAACAACTAAATCGTTTGCTTTTTCGGAAATAATAAGATTAAATGCATGACAATGCGTATCCGGGTTTTCATTGTGTTTATCCGGGTTGGTGTTCTCACATTCTAAGTTTTCCTGATGGGCTTCTATTGAATCGAAATGATGGTGGTGGGGAATAACAGCATGGGCAAAAATAATTATCCCTGCAACGAGGATAAGAAATTTGCTTGTATGTTTTCCTTTTAAAATCAATCTATAAGCTATTTAAAATGTTTTTCAATATTATAACGACAAATGTACGATAAAGTTTTTGCAACTGAGTTGCAAAGTTATTTTTTACAATTTGAACAAATTCCTTTAACTACCATATTTACACTTTCGAGGGAAAATCTATTGGGAAGGTTAATTGTAGGAACAGGAATGTCGTTTAAACAAAACGTTTGATTACATTTTGTGCAAAGGAAATGGACATGCAGGTCTTCCGGGGCGCACTTGCAATTATCCTGACAAAGCGCATATCTTAAAGAACCCGAACCATCTTCAATCGAATGAATCAGTTTATTTTCCTGAAATGTTTTTAGCGTTCGATACAAAGTTGCCTTATCCGCTTTTTCAAATTTTTGTTCTAATTCAGGTAAACTAATAGCCGTTTTTTGTTCTGTCAGAACTTGTAAAACCAACTGTCGCATTGCGGTTGGTTTGATATTTTTCAAGTTGAGTTTGTTGTCTATTTCCTTTTTCATTTTACTAATTTCAATAATCTCGGTTTGTTCAAAGCTCAAATGTAACAATTAAGCACCGGTGCGTAGGCAGAATTGCAGCTCTTTTACAAGCCTTTGGTTTGGGTGTTGGCTTGTGGGGTCTTGGAAATGTGCTGCAATGTGGGTCAGGGTTTCCCTTCTTCTTTTTGCGGGGGGAGAAAAAACAAAATAAATTCCTCCAAGTTTGCACCGAACTTTTATAATTGCATGTCTTTTTTCGCCTTGTTGCTAACGTTTGTGAATGTGTAGGTACATTTATATTTCTTTTATCAATCTTAAAATATACACTTATTCATCTCATAGAGTGGTGTAAGTGTATGTCTCTATAGAGATATCATCAGTAAAAGTTTTACTAAAGTAATAAAGCAAAACGATGATTCAACCTGTCAAACCTGCCAACTTGTAGGGATGTGAGTAATTGCACAAAAAAAGCTTTTCTATTCTGGAAAAGGGCAAAGAGGAGAGCCATTTTATCTATTGCAGTTCGGCTTTAGCCAACTGAAATTAAAATATTCCGAGTGCTTGGCTTTAGCATCATCTTGCTTCTACAATCTCCTGTTAGCGAAGGGATCATAAAAAAAGGGCTTCACATCGTGCGAAACCCTTAGCTGTAGTTTTAAACCAATTCGGTATCTACTTCGTTTGTTTTTCTACGACGCTTAACTAATTGGTTACTCTTGTCGATAAGTTCGGCAATTGTTTTGGCGGTAGCCTCATAAACGGCAGGGTTTACCTTTGCCATGGTGTTCATGTAGCCCATTAAAACATCATTAATTGTTGCGATGCCTTCTTTCTTCAATTGACTTGCCGAAGCCAAATCTTTCTTCACGCTCTCGCCTTCGGCTTGTTGCAAGGCCAAATTTTCAAAATCTTTTTGCGCCATATCCAAATTTGCAATTGTTTCGGGCACACCTTGTAATTTTGCAATAGCAGCAGCAACATCGGGTTTGCTTAAGTCGTTAAGTAAGGAATCTATCGCTGCCGATTCTTCTGCATAGTCCTCTTTTTGTATGCTCAAACCATACTGTTCCAATACATTGTATACTACCAAAGCGGCATTTTGCACTTCAACAATAGGAATATGCACATAGCCTTCTACCAACTTAAACAAGGCTTTAATTTCCGTATCGCGCACATGGTCTTTCTCTGCCATTTGAGAGTAAGCCGTTAGTCGCCTCAAAGCCTCGGTGAGAGCGGTGTTTGTTGATTTTACTTTTGTAATAATAGGAGTTAAATAAATGTCCGAACTCCAATCGTTTTTCGCAAATGCTTTTAGAATAAGGTTTAATAATGCACTAAGGTCGCCATTGCGACTAACGGTAATAATTTTTTTAATTTTTGTCATCACGTTTCATTTAAATTTGAGATTTGTATTAAAATTGTTGTTTTCGGATATTGTTTTTTTTTCAATTAACGTTTTTTGCTTTCACTAAATAGTTACGCGTCAAAAACTCAAGTTTTCGGCCTTTCACTAAATAGTTACGGGTCAAAAACTCAAGTTTTCGGGCTTTCACTAAATAGTTACGGGTCAAAAACTCAAGTTTTCGAGCTTTCACTAAATAGTTACGGAGCAAAAACTCAAGTTTTCGGGCTTTCACTAAATAGTTACGGAACAAAAACTCAAGTTTTCGGGCTTTTGCTATATGTTCATTGATCAAAACTAATACTATTCCCTGTCTGCTGGCGTAATTGCTTATCAAAATATAGATATTACTAGCATATATGTGTCTTACAGATACCGATTTAAGTTCATTTTTATAATAATACCATCAAATATACAATTTTTTTTAACTGAACAAAAAATAGTAAAAAATAGTGTGACTGTGTCTTCTATGATCAATAGTTAATTGTGATTTGCCGATTTCTTTACTGTTACTCATATTCAAGTTTCGGCTACCGTACTATTTTGAATTGTGTGGTTATAAAGTGTATCAAGGAACGCGATACAATTGCGCATCAGCAGGGTCTGAAACACGAGAAATAAACAGCCTGATTTTCTGTTTCCATCGGTAAATTCTTTCTGATTTTTTATCTATTGCAGTTTGGCTTTAGCCAACTAAAATTAGAATATTCCTAAAGTTCTGCTTTAGTATCATTTTCTTTTGGGATATTTTTAGCCGTATATCGAGCGGGTGAGTGCGACAAAATTGGACTCTAAAAACTGGTAAATGTGTCATAAATTCAGTCATAATGGCGTTATTTTGTTAATTAGTTTCTTTTTTATAGTCTGGTGTGTTTTTTGTGGGCTTTTTATCGAGCGGTCCAGCTATAATATATAACCGAACTCGACTCATATATCTATTTAATTAATTAAAATTTGAGAAATTATGGGAGCAGCAGGAAACAAAAAACCGAAAAAGAAACATCACGGTAAAAATGTACCCGCTTATGAGCAGAAAGGTGAAAAAGAGGATACTAATTATTTTAAAAAGAAAAAATAATTATTTGCCTTGATGGACAGGTTTAATGCAAAATGGCGGAATAAATTTTAGCCAATAGTAGTAAACCGAAAAAGCTGTTTTCAATTCGTTGAAGACAGCTTTTTTTATTGCGTTAATTGTAGTAGTACAGTTCCTGCTTTATGGCTTTACCTCCTGGAATTATTTGCTTGCTTTCCAGCAAAAAGATGGAGGGAAACGGTAGGGGTTTTATCAATTAGAAAAAACAAGAAGTGCAACGGACAATTGCTTTTTTGTTGCAGAAAATATTAATCTTACTTTTACTTCTTGTTCTTAAAACCTATATGTTGTAAGCATGCACAGAAGTTTCATTTTAATCATTTTTGTTTTAGTAAGTCTGAATTCTTTTAGTCAGAAAGACTCTTTGGCTTTTCAATTTGCGGCGGCGAATCGGTATTTGGAAGCAAAAGACAGCATTGATCAGGTAAAAAAGAACAGAATAGCTTTGCTCACCGATTCTCTGAAACATTCTAATTTTGAAAATCGCGAAAGCGAGGAGTATAACTTGTTGGTTAAACTCACCAAAGAATACGAGTATTTTGTGTACGATTCGGCTTTTCAGTATGGCAATTTGGCACTGAAAGTGGCTTACGACTTAAAAGATGCATCCAGTATCGCAGCAGCGAAAACAAACCTTTCCCTAATTCTTTTACTTCGTGGTTTGTACAAGGAAACCATAGACAGCATTCAAACGATCGATCCGTTGCTTTTGGAGCCCAAAAAGCGCGTTGAATTTTATTCGGTAGCCTACCGTGCCTATTACGATTTATCCAATTCCCGTTGGGGATATTATGCGCCTAAATACCGTGAGAAGGGAGATTTTTACGTGCAGAAAATTGTGGAGCAGGGCGATGCAAATTCCTTCGAATACCAACTTGCTCTTGCCTTAAAAAGTCAGAATAACAATGCCAATTACGAAGTGCGAAAGTATTGCACAGGCTTGTTGAGTAGAAAAGATTTAAGTGCACACCAAGCTGCCATTACGAATTGCATTTTGGGCATTTCGTATTTAAAATTGCAGGAAAAAGAGAAAGCCAGGTATCATCTATTAAAAGCCACTGTCGACGATATTAAATCAACTACTAAGGAAACCCTTGCTGCTAAGGTGTTGGCCGAACTTCTTTTTTACGATGGCGATTTAGAGAAAGCAAATCGATTTATTTCCGAAGCTCAAAAAGACGCTGTTTTTTATGGGAGTAATGCGCGGCAATTAGAAATTTCCTTTATTCGTCCGAATATCGAAGCGGCAGTTTTAAGCAAAGTGGAGAAGGAGAAGAAAATTATTTCTACTATTTCTATTATTGTATCGCTTTTGGCTTTTCTCTTAATTTTATTTTCATTCATTATTTACCGTCAGGTGAAGGAGGTAAAAAGAGCTCGGAAAGAAATTTTGGAGAGCAACAGAAATTTGCTCCAATTGAACGAGATGCTTCGCGAACTAAGTAAAATTAAGGAGGAGTACGTTGGTTACTACTTTAATTTCAGTTCTCAGTTTATCGAAAAGCTCGATGGCATGAAAAAAGCCATTGCCCGTCAGTTAATCACCAAACAATACGATGCCATCGAGCAGGAATTGAAAAAGTACAACGCGAAAAAAGAACGCGAGAATTTGTTTGAAGATTTCGATCGTATTTTCCTGAAACTATTTCCCGATTTTGTGAATAGCTTCAATTTGTTGTTCGAAGAAAAAGATCGAATTGTATTCAAAGATACGGCATGTTTGAATACCGATTTACGAATATTTGCTCTGATTCGTTTGGGGGTGAACGACAACGAGAAAATTGCCGGCATCCTCAACTTTTCGGTGAACACCATCTACACCTATAAAACCAAAATCCGAAATCGCTCTAGTTATCCAAACGAAGTTTTCGATGAGAAAATCATGGCGATCAAGTCCGTTTGATTTATCATTATTTTATGACAAGACTATAGATCTTAATAATTTTAAGAGGTACTATTAAATTAGGGGATTCAATTTTGTATGCTTAATTACTATTACCTCACCCTAGCCCTCTCCTCAAGGAGAGGGAAATTCTAATCTTCACAACGAATGAACTCCTCTTCTCCTTCAGGAGAAGGGGTTGGGGGATGAGGTTTCTCTTAAAATAAATTCAAGTCAAATAGGATAATCAATTCTCGTTTGCGTCGGAATAGCAAAAGGTAGATCGTCGAAGGTTGAAAGGGGCAGAATGATAATGAAATATAACATTTTAGACATTCTCAATAAAATTCATATGCGGGAGACTCTCCTAATGATAAAGTCGGTTTGTTTCATTAGTTCATCTTTATATCATCTATATTTTCCAAAGAACTTAAACTGCCTAACTATCACTAAATAAAAGAACTGACTGTGTGGAAAGTTAAAAACCGTCTATATTTTCAATTAGTATTTAGTTATTGAAACTATTCTCGGCTTACTTTGATAATTATTCGGAACTTGTAGAAAATAACTATAGTTCGAATTTGATTGGTATTAATCTTAAGCTTCAAACAACTATGAAAATGAAATCAACACTGTGTTTTATTGTTGGTATTGCAATGATATTTGCATCCTGCAGCAATAGTAATATAGTCACCAATGTAGAATCGCCCGACGGAAATATTAGTCTTCAATTTAGTATGGCCGATGAACAAGCTGCCTACCAGGTGCTGTTCCATGGTAAAAATGTAATTGAGCCTTCCACTTTAGGTTTCGATTTCAAAAACATGCCATCTATCGAAAAAGGATGGAAAATTGCAAGTACGCAATTAACATCGAGCAATTCAACTTGGGAAATGCCTTGGGGCGAAAAACGGGTAGTAGTCGATAATTTCAATCAGTTGATGGTGAATTTGGAGGAAGTAAAAGCTCCTAATCGTAAAATGAATCTGGTATTTAAAGTGTATAACGATGGTTTGGGTTTTCGTTATGAGTTTCCAGAGCAGGAAGCAATGCAAGAGGTCATTATTACCGATGAAAATACACAATTCAAATTAACCGGCGATCATAAAGTGTGGTGGATTCCTGGCGATTGGGATATTTACGAACACTTATATCATACAACATCATTTACAGGAATTGATGCAACAGCATTGCGCTCTAACGACAATCTGGCTCAAACTTATATTCCTGAGAATGCGGTGAACACTCCGGTGACCATGAAAACTGCCGAAGGCGTATATATAAGTTTCCACGAGGCAAACCTGACTGATTATTCGGGAATGACCTTGAAGGTGAACAAAGAGAAATTGATGCTGGAAAGTGAATTGGTTGGTTCGGATATTACGGGTTACAAAGTAAAAAGAGCGCTTCCTTTTACTACGCCGTGGAGAACCATTCAAATTTCCGAGACTGCAGGAGGTTTAATTGAATCCGACCTGATCGTAAATTTGAACGAGCCAAATAAAATTGGATCTGTAGATTATTTTAAGCCAATGAAATATGTTGGTATTTGGTGGGATATGCATTTGGGAACCAGAACATGGGATTATGGAGCTTCTCAGGATATGAATACGGCAACAGGTCTGAAGCCACATGGTAAACATGGCGCAACTACCAAATATGCGAAGGAATTGATCGATTTTGCTTCGGAAAACCAGATTGGTGGTATTTTGGTAGAAGGTTGGAATACAGGCTGGGAGCATTGGATTGGTTTTGAAGATCGCGAAGGTGTTTTCGATTTTGTGACTCCTTATAAGGACTATGATTTGAAAGAGGTGGTTCGTTACGGAAAAGAAAAAGGCGTTGAGTTGATTATGCATCACGAAACTTCGGCTGCTCCACGTACTTACAACCAGCAAATGGATACTGCCTACCAGTTAATGCAGTCATTAGGTATTCATTCGGTTAAAACCGGATATGTTGGGAAAATTATCCCGAAAGGGGAATATCATCACGGACAATGGATGGTGAACAATTACCGCAGAGCTGTTGAAACTGGTGCAAAATACCAAGTCGCGGTGAATGCTCACGAACCAATTAAAGCAACTGGCTTGCGACGAACCTATCCGAATATAATTGCTCGTGAAGGCTTACGCGGACAGGAATTTAATGCTTGGGCAAGCGATGGAGGAAATCCTCCCGAGCACCTTCCAATTGTTGCTTTTACAAGAATGCTGGCAGGTCCGATTGATTATACACCTGGTATT
Organism: Labilibaculum filiforme; assembly: GCF_002843315.1. Lineage (GTDB taxonomy): Bacteria > Bacteroidota > Bacteroidia > Bacteroidales > Marinifilaceae > Labilibaculum > Labilibaculum filiforme. The sequence goes on from NZ_MVDD01000015.1 coordinate 19,838, forward strand.
TTCAATATTAAACTAAAACCACACAAACCAAACAATCAGGTGAATACTACTTTGGCACAACAGTTGGCTTTGTATGTGGTAATTAATAGTCCCATTCAAATGGTTCCCGATTTAATCGAGAACTACAAAGGGAACGATGCCTTTCAGTTTATTCGCGATGTAGCCGTTACCTGGGAAACCAGCAAGGTGTTGAACGGAGAAATTGGCGATTTTGTGACCATTGCCCGTAAAGACCGTAATTCCGAAAATTGGTTTGTAGGTTCCATTACCGACGAAAATGCTCGGGGCATGGAAATAAAATTAGATTTTCTGACCGAAGGGAAGAAATACAAAGCAACACTCTATTTGGATGGAGAAAACGCACATTGGGATCAAAATCCTACGGCATTTAAGATCCTCGAAATGGAAGTAGATCATACTTCAAGCTTGCAATATCATTTAGCAGAAGGTGGCGGCGCCGCTATTAGTTTAGTAGAATTATAAGACTTAGAATTTTTATTAACTCACCCTTTCTAATTCTTTAGACACAAATATTTTTTGAGTTTAATAGAAAGCTAGAAGGAGAAGAGGCACCGTTTAATTTCGGAATTCTCCCTTTTTAGGGGAGATGGCGACAGCCAGAGGGGTGTTTTTATTAACTCACCCTTTCTGATTAATCATTATCAGGATAATTAAATTTACGATGTCTCGGAATCCGCATCAGAAAAAAGAACGTTAAGGAAATTATGGAAATATAGCGTAAAGAAACCCAGCTTGTTTGAGGAACGTTAGACTTGAAGAATGAAAGGCTAAAAGGACGAGTTCTGGGTTTTAGCGGAATGGAATAATTTGTAGTGTTTTTTCTGCGCGGTGGGCTTTTGCTTACTTTTTGCCAGAAAAAAGTAAGAACCCATCCGGTTTAAGGATGAGAAATAGTACAGGAGTAGTCATTTAAAATAATGACTAGTTACTATTATTCACATAGTTTCAAATTATTATTGTAGTAAAGTGGCATTCCTTTTTTTAGGAATGTCACTTTTTTTGTAGCTTCACAAAAAGTTTTTAAGGAAATTAATGGATATGCTACTTAAAACCAATACTTTCTATGAAAAGGAAGAATTAGTTTTACACCAATACTATTTACACACTAACTTATAAATTGAAATGTTGAAAAGCCATTTTAAAATTATTGCAATTTGTCTTGTCCTGTTTGGGATGATTCAAACTGCTCATGCCGAGAAGGATGTTCGTTTAATGAGATATCCTGACATCAATAAAAATTTAATTGCCTTTGTGTATGCCGGCGATATCTGGACAGTAGCTTCCGATGGTGGCGATGCTAAAAGATTAACCTCTCATAAAGGAATGGAATTGTTTCCAAAAATCTCTCCCGATGGAAACTGGATTGCATTTTCAGCAGAATATTCGGGGAGCCGACAAGTATATGTAATGCCTTCGACAGGAGGAACACCAAAACAGTTAACTTACTACAATTCGGTTGCTATGATGCCACCTCGTGGTGGATTCGATAATGCAATTCTAGACTGGAATCCAGATAGCAAATCGATATTGGTTCGTATGAATCGTACTGCTTTTGGGGAACGAAATGGAACCTATTATCAGGTAAGTATCGATGGCGGATTAGAGCAAGCTTTACAAATTCCTGAGGGCGGATTTGGCGTGTTCTCTCCAGATGCTAAAAAGATGTGTTTTGCTCCAATTAGTCGCGAGTTTCGTACATGGAAGCGTTACAAAGGTGGTCGTGCCGCCGATTTATGGATTTACGATCTGGAAAAGGACCAATCGGAACGAATCACCAAATTTGTGGGCTCCGATCAAATTCCTTCTTGGTATAAAAATGCAATCTATTTTGCGTCCGATCGCGATTTAAAGTTGAATATCTATAAATATGATCTTGAGAGTAAGGAGATTACTCAAATTACGCATCACAAAACTTTTGATGTGATGTGGCCATCAGGCGAAAATGGGCAAATTGCTTATGAGAATGGCGGTCAGCTTTTTAAATTAAATCTGGAAACAGGAAAAGAGGAACGCGTTGTTGTAAATATCAACTTCGATAATCCGAATATTTTACCTTACTATAAAAACGTAAAAGATTTTATTCAGGCAGTAGCCGTTTCTCCATCAGGAAAACGTGCATTGTTTGATGCTCGTGGCGATATTTTTTCAGTTCCTGCCAAGAACGGACCAAGCATCAACCTAACACAAACTCAAGGAGTTCGCGAAACAGCTCCAAGCTGGTCACCTAACGGAAAATATATTTCCTACTACTCCGATGCTACTGGTGAATACGAAATTTATCTTTTAGAGAATAAAAAAGGAGCAAAAGCGAAGCAAATAACTTTTGGTTCTTCGTCTTGGATGTACGATGCCAAGTGGTCGCCAGATAGCAAGTACATGCTATTTTTCGATCGAACTTTGAAACTGAAATGTCTGAACGTAGAAAATGGCGAAATCAAAATTGTTGATGTGGCCAGTAGAAACGAAATTACCGATTTCTCTATTTCACCCGATTCACAATGGGTTAGCTATGTGAAAGATAGCAATAATGATCAGGGAGCGGTTTGGGTTTATAATATCAACACCGAGAAAAATTACCAATTAACCGACAATACATTCGGCGATTCAGCACCTGTATTTTCTAAAGATGGAAACTTCATCTTCTTTTTGTCAAACCGCGATTTTAATCTCGATTTTTCAAGCTTCGAATTCGATTATTTATACAACAATGCCACTCGAATTTTTGCAATGTCTTTAAAGGCCGATGGTCCAAAATTGTTTGCTTTAAAGAACGATGTGGAAGAGGTGAAAGAAGAAAAGCCTGTTGTTGATGAAAAGAAAAAAGGGAAAAAAGAAGAAGTAAAACCAGAAGAGAAACTGAAAGTAGAAATTGATTTCGAAGGAATCACGAATCGAATAGCAGTTTTTCCATTAAACTCTGGTGATTACGATGATTTGGAAGCTGTGGATGGAGGAATTTTGTACACAAGCAACGGAGCGTTACATCATTATACCATCGAAAAAGAGAAGGACGAGGTGATTTTAGATCGAATTTCGGGTTATTCATTAACTGGGAATGGCGATAAATTTATTTATTGGGCTGGTTCTACCTACGGAATTGCTGATTTGTCAGCTGGTCAGTCGGCCGATGCAGGCAAACTCCAATTGGATGATCTGGACATGAAGATTGATCCTAAAAAAGAATGGAATCAGATTTATACCGACGGATGGCGTATTTTTCGAGATTACTATTACGTAGCAAATATGCATGGTGTAGATTGGGCACAGATTAAAGCGAACTACAATTTATTGATGCCATATGTTAGTCATCGTGCCGATTTGGATTACATTTTGGGAGAGATCATCTCGGAAACCAACACCGGACATGCCTATGTAAATTATGGCGATTTCGAAAAAGTGAAAGCCGTTGAAACAGGTTTGTTGGGCGCAAAACTTGCAAGCGATGCAAAAACAGGGAAGTATATCATCTCTAAAATTTATCAGGGAGAAAACTGGACTGCGAATCGTCGCTCGCCTTTAACCGAGCAAGGAGTAAATGTAAAAGAAGGAGATTACCTGTTAAGTATCAATGGTCACGATTTAAGTACTGATGTGAACCCTTATCTTTATCTGGAAAATCAGGTAGGGAAAATGGTAGAAATCACCGTAAATAGTACGCCAGGTTTCGACGGCGCAAAAACCTATACCATAAAGCCAATTGACAGTGAATTGGAATTGATGTATCTGAATTGGGTGAACGAGCGTCGCGAGATGGTTACTAAATTATCCGATGGGAAAATTGGCTACATTCACGTACCAAACACAGCCGTAGAAGGGAACAGAGAATTGCACCGAGGCATGTATGCTTATCACGATAAACAAGCCTTAATTATTGATGATCGTTACAATGGCGGCGGATTTATTCCCGATCATATGGCAGATCTTTTAGATCGAAACGTATTGTCGTATTGGCACCGAAGAGGTTTAGAGCCTAACCAGACTCCTGCCGTTGCTCACGATGGACCAAAAGCCATGCTGATCAATTCATATTCTTCATCGGGTGGTGATGCTTTTCCATACTATTTCAAGAAGAAAGGTCTGGGAAAATTGATCGGAACTCGTACTTGGGGAGGATTAGTTGGTATGTCGGGCAATGCCGGTTTGGTGGATGGCGGTTATATCGCAGTTCCTCGTTTTGGTATTTTCGACGAAAATCAGAAATGGATTATCGAAGGAATTGGAGTGTATCCGGATGTTGAAGTGTACGACGAACCACATTTGGTTGCCAAAGGAATTGATCCTTGTATACAAAAAGCAGTAGAAATGCTGCTGAAAGAATTGGAGACTAAATCTGATGTTAAAATGGTAGCTCCAGCCGATCCAAACCGTTCTAATTGGATCGAAGAGGATGTGAAATAGCACTGGAATAGAACGTAAGAAATAGAAGGAGCATCATTTGGTGCTCCTTTTTTTATGCTGGCATTTTTGCGAGCAAGTTTTTTATCCCTAAAAAGTGGAATTGGAGGAGGGTTTACTGTTTTTTTCATCCTATAAAAATTGATTTAAAACATGTGAAAATTCGAATACAACAAAAAAGAATAATTCCATTGAGCATAATTGAGAATAGGTCGATATTTATTGTTATTTTCATCCTAAATAAAAAAAAATGATAATTATGATACTATCTATTTCTAATTGGTGGAGCGACATGAATCTGGTGGAACAGGTATTCTGGGGTATCGCCATTCTTTTTTCTTTTTTCTTCATTATCCAGATGATTTTAACATTTTTTGGTGGTGATGTGGATGACATAGATGTTGAAGGCGATGCTGATGCTGCAATTGATAGTGATGGAGGCATCGATTTTCAGTTTCTTAGTTTGAAAAACTTGATTGCTTTTTTTACCATTTTTGGATGGACGGGCATCATTTGTTTAAATTCTGGAATGGGACCTGGTATTTCTGCCTTAATAGCTACCATAGCTGGTTTAATTATGATGGTAATTATGGCATCTATTATGTACTTTATGGGCAAATTGGTTGAAGATGGCACCTTAAAAATGAAAAACGCCATTGGTAAATCGGGTAGCGTTTACCTCCCAATTCCATCCAACCGAAAAGGGATGGGAAAGGTACAGATTCAGGTTCAGGGACTTAAAATTTTGGATGCGGTAACCGATCAGGATTCTGAAATTCCAACTGGCGCTATAGTTACAGTTGTTGAAATAATAAATAATCAAATTTTACTTGTAAAAATCAATTAAATAGTAAACCATTATGGGAGAATATGTAGTTTTTCTATTTGCCGCAGCGGCAATATTTATTTTCACTTTAATTGTCTCGTTTTTTAAGAGATACAAAAGGTGTCCATCCGATCGAGTATTGGTTGTGTATGGTAAGGTTGGTAAAGGAGTGGATACTGAATCGCGGTCAGCGAAGTGTATTCATGGTGGGGCCGCATTTATTTGGCCAATTATTCAAGATTACGCTTTTTTGGATTTAACACCACTTTCTATAGAGATCAATCTAAAGAGTGCTTTAAGTAAGCAAAATATTCGTGTGGATGTACCTTCTCGTTTTACCGTTGGAGTTTCAACCGAAGGTGGCATTATGACTAATGCTGCTGAGCGATTATTAGGATTATCTCAGGCAGATATTAGTAATTTGGCGAAAGATATTATTTTCGGTCAGTTACGTTTGGTAGTTGCTACCATGGATATCGAGGAAATTAACAGCAATCGTGATAAATTCCTTGCTGCGGTATCCAACAACGTGGAGGCCGAATTGAAAAAGATTGGTCTGAAACTAATCAATGTGAACGTTACGGATATTAACGACGAATCGGGATATATTGAAGCATTAGGTAAGGAAGCTGCAGCAAAAGCGATCAATGATGCTAAAAAGAGTGTTGCAGAGAAAAATCGTGATGGTTCTATCGGAGAGGCAAACGCTCATCAGGCACAACGTGTACAAGTTGCTGCTGCTGATGCATCGGCTGTTGAAGGAGAGAATACGGCAAAAATTACAATTGCTAATTCTGATGCTCGAAGAAGAGAGCGTGAAGCAGAAGCAGAACGTTTGGCATCGGCAGCCGAGAAAGTAACTCAGGCTCGTGCTTTAGAGGAAGCTTATGCTGCAGAACAATTAGCTGAAAATGCTCGTGCAACTCGTGATAAAGCAACACAGACAGCTAACGTTGTGGTGCCTGCTGAAATTGACAAACAGAAAATTGAGATTGCAGCGGAAGCAATAGCGGAACAAACTCGTCGTCATGCGAAAGGGGAAGCGGATGCTATTTTCATGAAAATGGAAGCAGAAGGTAAAGGTATTTATGAAATTTTGAGCAAACAAGCACAAGGTTTCGATAAACTTGTTCACGCTGCAGGTAGCGATGCTAAAGATGCAGTAATGTTAATGATTGCTGATAAACTACCAGAGTTGGTTAAAACTCAAGTGGACGCAATTAAGAACATTAAGATCGATAAAGTTACTGTTTGGGAAAATGGAAACGGAAAAGATGGGAAAACATCAACCGCTAACTTTATGCAAGGAATGATGGGATCTATTCCTCCGATGGAAGAATTGTTCAAAATGGCTGGAATGGAATTGCCAAACTACCTTGGTAAAAAAGTAGAAGAAGGCGAAACTGTTGAATTCGACGAGGTGCCAGATACCAAAACAAAAGACAAGAAGTAAATTGATTTCTTTCTAATATAGAAAAGGAGCGCCAATGGTGCTCCTTTTTTTTGTTCCCCTATAGAAAGTCTATAACATAGGTTGTTAATACTTTGAACGAATGGGGTAGGTGTCCAAAAAAATTAATTTCCTTGCCATTTTGGTTCCGAATTCGCGGTGTTAAAGAATCCTTATCTTTGAATTAAAGGTATCTAGTCCCAATAGCCATCCAAATCGTTCCATATGACGTTTTTACAGGAGACCTTATTTTTCGTTTATCCTCATTTTTTATAAGTGTATTTCTTTATTACGATCTTTGTTTTTCCACCTCGGCAATACTTTTTGGGATTGGTTTTCCCAGCAATCGTGCACCATCTTTAGTGATTAAGAAATCTTCTTCGTTGCGACAACCTCCAAAATTTTTATATTGTTCCACTTTATCGTAATTAATAAATTCCTCGAATCGGTTTTCTGCTTTCCAAAGGTCTATTAATTCAGGAATAAAATAAATTCCAGGTTCAATTGTTAGTACAAAGCCAGCTTCTAATTTTCTACCCAAGCGTAATGATTTTAATCCGAACTGAGTACTTTTTGCCTTGCCATTGTATCCAACACATACTTCGCCTAAATTTTCCATATCATGAACATCCATTCCCATCATATGACCGGTTCCACATTGAAAAAACAGTGCGTGAGCTCCTTGTCGGATTGCATCATCAAGATTCCCTTTCATAAAACCCATTTGCTTCATTCCTTCGGCAATAGCACGGCAAGCAGTTAGGTGAACATCTTTAAAGGTAATGCCAGGTTTTAATTGGCCGATTGCTGCATTGTGCGCATTCAAGGCAATTTGATATATTTCTTTCTGACGTGTACTAAATGTTTTATCTACAGGAAAAGTACTCGACATATCTCCGGCATAATGCATTCCATTTTCAGCACCACAATCCAGTAAAAGCATATCGCCGCTTTTTAATGTGTTTCCATGGTAATGATTATGAAGAGTTTGTCCGTTAATGGTTGCAATTACCGGAAAGGAAAGTTGGCCACCGCCAGCAATTGCAACTTGCTGAACAGCGGCTGCAATTTCCGATTCCTTCATTCCTGGTCTGGCCATACGCATAGCAGTAAGATGCATTTCTCCGGTAATATTAACAGCTTCTTCTATTTGAATAACTTCCTCATCAGACTTGTAGTTTCGTTGATTAACGACTGCCTGTATAAATGGTAAGGATGCATTTTTAGACGCAATTTTAGGATGCACTTGAAGCAAATCAAGTAATTTAATTTGATGTTCGGGACGGTAGGGAGGCAAGTGGTGAATTCGTCGAGATTTGATTGCTGCTTTATCGAGATAATTTTTTAGTTCCGACATGGGAGCGGTTTCATAAATTCCTACCGCTTCGCTTTTTTCCTTAATTGTTGGTTGTGTACCCATCCAAACAATATGGTCGATAGTTAATTCATCACCAAAAATAATTTCTCGATTTTCATCGATATCAATAATAGCATTTAGCCCGGCATAATCCGAACCAAAAAAATAAAGAAAAGTACTATCCTGCCGGTAATGATAGGTATTGTCGGCGTAATTCATTCCACATTCATCGTTGCCTAAAAAAAGGAGGATGCCGGATTTAACTTCTGCTTTAAGCTTATTTCTTCTGTTACTATAGGTTTCTTTTGAGAACATGTTTACGCGTTTTGGAATTGGTTTGATCGTGCCGAGAATCAATTTGTTTCGTACACAATTAGCAATTGTTTTAAAGGAAGTAACTTATTTTTCTAGCCGATGCAAGGCATAATTAATCGCAACTGGATACAAGAATCCTACGAAAGAATATTTTCTGTTGAATGGTTTTGAATAAAATAAGTTGGTAGGGGAAAATGGAAGACACTAACAAATCCAACATTCGTACAGCCCTTTGTACGAACAATTGTATAGAAGTATGAATTTGTTATAGTAAAACATGTAAAAATTGTTTGTTCGGTGAGAAGTAAAAATAGGAAAAAGAGAGGAGATATTTCACGTTTGTTCCTTAAAAGGAGTTTAAACTACGATGAATATATTTATCCGCCGAAAGGCTTATACTTAAAGAAATTCAAGTATAACTGGAACAATAATAGGAACTAATACAGTAAGTACGATACCACTGAATACAGCAATAATCGCGTATTCTTTTCCTGAGTAGCGCACAATTATTGGCATGGTTGTATCCATAGCAGTAGCTCCACCCGCTGCTATTCCTGCAAGTTTGCCAAAATACTTTACAAATAATGGCGTAGCTAAAAGGGTTACTATTTCGCGAATAATATTCGAAAGTAAAGCAATAACACCTAGTGTTTCGCTATGAAATTCGGTTATCATTACGCTCGATAAACTGTAGTAACCAAAGCCGGCACCTACGGCCATTGCTTCGCCAATACTAATATTGGAAAGTAAAGCTGAAAAAGCAGAAACACCAAGAAGTGATCCTACAATTACTGATAAGGGAACAAGTACAATTTTGATGTTTACCTCGCGAACCACTTTCCATGCGTTGCGATCGGTTCCAATACCAATTCCTACTAAAAGCATCAATAAATAAAGAGCATATATGCTAAAATCTCCTTCTAAAAGGGATGAGGGTAAAAAACGTGTAAGACCAAGAATTAGTCCCAATATAAAGAAGCCAAGAATGATAAAACTGCCTTTCATAGAAGATATGCTTAGTGAATTTAGATAGGTGAAATGAGTGGGGAATTGGTTGTTAATCTGCTATTAAGCTTTGGTTTTAAAGAAGAATTTGTAGGTGAGCCAAGCACAAATTAAAGAACCCAAAATGGCTCCAGTAGAAAGAACTAAGGCTTGAATTCCTATAGAATGAAGATTGTTTATTATTTTATTATTGGTTCCAACACCTATTCCTAAAAGAAAAAGCAAAAGGAAGATTGAAAAGGAGGTTAAGGTACCTACGATTTTAATAATTTTTGGTTTGTTACCAATTAGGAGACCAATTCCGATTCCTAAAACCATAATGGCTAAAACAATAAGGATATCTGTAAGCATAGTGATTGCAATTTTTTTGAATACAAGTTTTCAAATCCAAAGTTTCGCAATAATAGGTTTTTCTTTTTGATTATAAAATTGTAAAAGCAGATACTTTTTATTCTAAATAGCTATTCAGTATTTTAAAGCCAATGCTTCGGATAAAATAAAAGGCTGGATCTTTCGAAACAGCCTTTGAGATTTTATTAGAAAATAAGTTTATAGTTGGTCTGATGTTGATAGATCTCACCAGGTTTTAACCAGCCATGTTTAAAGTTTTTATGGTTGGGAGCATCAGGATAACCTTGAGCTTCCAAAGCAACTCCAGAGAATGGACCAAATTTTCCAGCCGTAATGTATTTTCCGGTGTAAACCTGTAATCCTGGAAATGTAGTTGCAACTTCCATTCTTACAATACCATCTTTATCGGAAAGTTCAGCAACTTTTCTAGGAGTTTCTGTTGATTCTCCAAAAGCATAACAATCGTCGTAGTTTTCGATATCTTCAATATCTCTTTCAATGGTTTTTTTAGTTTGAAAGTCGAAAAGAGTTTTGCTGATATTGTATAATTTTCCACTGGGAATTAATAGGTCATTAGTTTCTAAAATATAAGCTGTGTTAACCTGAAGCTTGTGGTTAAGAATACTTTCGAAATTGTTGGATAAATTAAAGTAGGAGTGTTGAGTTAAATTGATTGGAGTAGTTTTATCGGTTACTGCTTTGTAATGTATTTGTAACTCATTCTCATCGGTAAGTTTATAAATTACCTCGGTATTTAAATTACCAGGAAAGTTTTCTTCTCCATCAACACTCAGGTAAGTTAATTTTAAATCCTTGTTATTAATAATTTCGGCAGTCCATACTTTCCTGTCGAATCCAATATTTCCACCATGCAAATGATGTTCACCATGATTGCAAGGAAGCTGGATTTCCTTATCATCAAGACAAACAAGTCCTTTATTAATTCGATTTCCATAACGGCCAATTAAAGCCCCAAAATAGGGGTAGTTACTAAGATAGTTGTCGTTAGTATATTCCTCTAAACTATCAAACCCAAGAACAATTTCTCGAATTTCTTTGGCTAAAGGAAGTGTAAGCGAGGTAAGAATTCCTCCGTAATTTGTAATTTTTGCTGTAAGTCCATTTTTATTTCGGAGGGTGTATAATTGTACTTTTTCTCCATCACGTGTCAACCCAAAATCAATTACATCTATCATTTAAAAAATTGTTAGTTTATTCAGAAGTCTGAAAGTAAAACAAAATATCCATTTTCTATTTCAGAAGATAAATATTTCACATATTTTTTGCTTAAAAGTTAATTAGGATCGCTAATCTACCGCTAGGGAAAAAGTTTTTGTTTCTAAAAGGATGTATTCTTAAAATTAAAGCATCATCACTCCTTCAATGCTTTGGGCTTTGATATAGATATCTATAACAGCATCTGCCGATTCCATTGTTTTTTTTACGGTAATTCCAATGAATTTTAAGTCTTTCGAAGTTTTATAGGAGAATTGTGTCTCCGATGGGAAAAGTGCTTTTATTGCATTTACTTTTTCATCCGAATTAGGGATGATAAATTTAAACATATATAAAGAAGGCCATGAAAAGGACTCCATTAATTGATATCTAAGCTTGTTGTATTTCTCTTGTTCCATTTTTGTAGTCAAATAAATTTGGAATTCAAAAGTCGTAATTTTTTTTGAATTCGTTGTCCTTCCTAAGTCAGATGTTTGATGAACTGCTTATAAAACCTGCTACTTGTATTATTTAGAGTTGAAATGAGCAGGTTTATCGAAAAGCTTCTGGAAATTAAAAAAAGGTTTAAGACTTTCTTATAAATGCTTATCTTTATGCATTATAAATAAAAATGATTAACAATAAGTACCACTAAAACGATAACTACACAAACACAATATAAATGAATCGAAAAATCATCATCGTACTGCTAGTTCTTGCAACACTGGCAATTTCTTTTTTTGCCATGAAAGGCTTAACGAATTTAAAAGAATCTCCGAAAAAGAATTTGGATAAAAAAAAGTTGCCGATTGTTCGGGTAGAGAAAGTTAATTATCATGAATTATCTTCTCCTATTCTTGAAAAAGGCAGGTTGGCTTCTAATTTGGAAGTGAATCTTAGTTCCGAAGTTGCGGGTAGAATTATAGAGACTGGAGTTCCTTTAAAAGTGGGGCAGAAGTTTAAAAAAGGACAATTGTTGATTCGTATTTACGAGGAGGATGCAAAAATGGATTTGCGGGCCGAAAAAAGTCGGTTCCTGAATAAGTTAGCGGAGAACTTACCAGATATAAAAGTGGATTACGCAAGTAATTTTGAGGTTTGGATGAAGTTCTTTAATGCGATTAACTTAGAAGAAAGCATTCCCGAATTGCCAAAAGTGAAGTCCGATCAGGAAAAAGTATTTATGGCAAGTAGAAATATTTTGGGAGATTATTATGCCATTAAAAGTGCCGAAGTGAAATTGGCAAAGAGGAGAATATACGCTCCATTTGATGGTTCCTATGTGGAAGTTAATACACAAATAGGATCGGTAGCCGGAATGGGATCTAAACTTGCTGGTATCATTGAGTCTAACAATTTAGAGCTTCAGGTGCCAATTGAGGCGAAAGAAATTTCCTGGTTGCATTTAAACGAAAAGGTAGATATTTTGGATGCTGATGGCGCGCTTATCTTTACTGGTAAATTGGTTCGAAAATCGGATTTTGTAGATCAGGGAACACAATCTATTTCTGTTTTTGTAAAGTTGGAGAAAACGAGTGGTCAGGAATTGTATCAGGGACAGTTTTTAACTGCACGATTCAATGGAAAAGTAATTTCCAATGTAATGGAGATTCCCAGGAATGCAGTTTTTAGCTCTAATAAAGTATTTGTTGTAGAAGGTGATATCCTAAAAGAGAAAAAAATCAATGTGATCAGAAGAAATGAGAACACTTTGGTTTTTAATGGATTGAAGGAGGGAGCCGTTTTAGTGGTAGAACCTCCTGTGAAAGCTACAGAAAACATGCAGGTACAAATTAAGAAATAGTATATAATGAGAAATATAATATCACAATTTGTAAGATATCCGTTTTACGGAAAAATGATTATCGCTTTGCTTGCAATAGCAGGTTCAGTTTCATTAGTTTATATGAAAAAATCATTTTTCCCTGAAACTGAATCTAAAATTATTACCGTCTCGATGGTATATCCTGGTGCTTCGCCTAAAGAGGTGGAAGAAGGAATAACTTCTCGAGTAGAGGATGCGGTTCGTGGAATTGTTGGAATAAAGGAAATGAATTCCGTTTCATCGGAGGGATTTTCCAGATTAACCATTACCACCACCGGCGATTACGATTTGGATGAAACATTAGCCGATGTAAAAAACTCGGTAGATGGAATTCCTACTTTTCCAACAGGGGCCGAAAAGGCGGTGATTGCAAAACAAAGAGCTACAACACCGGCTACACGTATGGTGGTTACGGGAAATACCGATTTAATTAGCTTAAAAAAATATGCCGATATCATTTACGACGATTTAATGCGTTCGAAGGTGATGTCGCAGATCTCTCTTTCTGGTTTTCCACAATTAGAATTATCGGTGGAGGTAAAAGAGGATAATTTACGTCGTTACAATCTTACTTTTAGTGAAATATCTGCAGCCATAGCCAATAATAATATCGATATTTCGGGTGGTGCAATTAAAAATGAAGTGGAGGAAATTCTTATTCGTTCGCGAAATCGTTCGGTTAATCCAGATGAGATTGGCGAAATTATTTTGAAAGCGAATCCCGATGGAAGTTACATTCGAATTCGTGATGTGGCCGACACTCATTTTCAGTTTCAGGACGTTCCCAATTCCACTTATGTGAATAAAAATCCAGCCATATCCATTATGGTGAATAAGTTGAACGAAGAAGATTTGGATGAAATATCGGTATTCTGTAACCAATATGCCAAAGAGTTTAATCAGAAGTACAACGATGCCAGTTTAGAGGTTAGTTTCGATTTCGTCGATTTATTGCAATCACGATTAGATCTTTTGTATAAAAATGGAGGATATGGTCTATTGTTGGTAGTTATAGGTTTGGCACTTTTCTTAAGTTTCCGCTTGTCGCTTTGGGTGGCATGGGGAATTCCAGCTTCCTTTTTAGGGATGTTTATTATCGCTAATTTGATGGGCGTTACCATTAATATGATTTCCCTTTTCGGGATGATATTAATTATTGGTATTCTGGTAGATGATGGAATTGTGATTGGAGAGAATATTTACTCTCATTTCGAGAGCGGAAAAAGCCCTCGAAGAGCGGCTATCGATGGAACGATGGAAGTTGTTCCTGCAGTGCTTACCTCGGTTACCACTACTATGGTTGCTTTCTCGCCACTATTATTGGTGACCGGAAATATGGAGTTTTTGTACGAGATGGCATTTGTGGTAGTGGCCTGTTTAAGTATGTCTCTTTTCGAAAGTTTGTTTGTATTACCAAGTCACGTTGGAAACGAAAAAGTACTGACTCGAAACCGAAAAAATAATTGGTTTAATCGTTTTAGAGGGAACATTGAAAAAGGAATTATTTACATCCGCGACAATGTGTATTCCGGAACTTTAGATCGAGCAGTTCGCTGGAGATGGTACATCGTTTTTATTCCGGTGGCTTTATTGTTAATTACTATTGGTTTGTTTCGTGGAGGATTTATTCAAAGTACATTTTTTCCGAATGTGGCTTTCGATACCTTTGCCATGAATATTGCTTATAAACCGGGCAGTAATAAAGATATTACCATTGCGAAACTAAAAAAGTTCGAAAATGCTGTTTGGGAGGTGAATGATGAATTGATGGAAGAGTTTCAGGATACTGCAGCTTTTATCAAGTACACTAGTCTTTCATCGGGAAATGCATTTGGAGGACAGGAAGTTGGTCCACATGCAGGTAATTTATCGGTTACTTTGCGGGATATGGAAGGAGCGCCGGTATCCAGTTTTGATATCTCGGACAGAGTAAAAGAGAAATTGGGAGATGTTTCGGATCTGGAGAAATTCACGATTGGAGCTAATAACCGTTGGGGAGCGCCGGTTTCGATAAGTTTATTGGGGAACGATTTGGACGAACTGAATCAGGCCAATGATTATTTTCAGGGGGAACTAAGAAAAATGGCCTCCTTATATAATATCAACGATAATAACCCATTGGGTAGTCGGGAAGTAAGGTTGAAATTAAAAGACAAAGCTTATTATCTGGGAATGAATTTAAATTCCATTACGGCTCAGATCCGTCAGGGATTTTTCGGAGGACAAGCCCAGCGCTTGCAGGAAGGAAAAGATGAAATTAAGGTTTGGGTTCGATATCCGAGAAGCGATCGTGTTTTTATTGGACAAATGGAAGATATGAGAATTCGTACTTTACAAGGAGAATTTCCATTGTCGGAATTAATCGATTACGAAATTTTACGAGGACCAGTTAGCATACAGCGTTACAATGGATCAAGAGAAATTCGTGTTGATGCCGAAATTATTGACCCAAGCGAACCTGTTCCTCCAATTTTGGATTATATTAAAACTACTATTTTACCAGATTTGGAATCAAAATTTCCAACGGTTCGTCCTGAATTTCAAGGTCAGGCAAAAAGATCTTCTGAAGATATTGCCGAATTGCAAATTTATTTTAGCATCGCATTTATGCTAATTGTTTTTATTGTAATGATTCACTTCCGAAGCTTTACACAAGGAATAATTGTGCTGTTAATGATTCCTTTGGGATGGTTGGGATCAGCCTGGGGACACGGAGTCGAAGGTTACCCAGTATCCATGTTAAGTGTGTGGGGAATGGTTGCGCTTTCGGGAGTAATTATAAACGATGCTGTGGTCTTCCTCTCCAAGTATAATTCGCTGATTGTAGAAGGACTGGAGCCAGAACTTGCTGTAAAAACCGCAGGAAAAGCCAGATTTAGAGCTATTATTTTAACTACAATTACAACCTCGGTTGGTTTGTATCCATTAATTTTAGAGAATTCATTTCAGGCACAATTTCTAATTCCAATGGCAATTGCGTTGGCATACGGAGTATTAATCGGCACGATGTTTATTCTGTTATTTTTCCCGGTTTTAATTTTAATCCTGAATGATATTAGAAGAATATCCAAGAGCATTTGGGAAGGGACAGAGGTTATGCCTCGTGATGTAGAGCCAAAGGTGAAGGAATCGAATGTGAGTTTGGATTAAAAAAAGTATCAATTAGCCTCCCTATTTCCAGAATGATTTTTGGACTTAGGGAGGATCAAATAAAGAACAAAACAAATGATCAGAAAAGTATCATTATTCATCGTTTTCATTCTGTGCGGCCAGTTTATTGGGCAGGCGCAGGAAGAATTAAGCTTGTCCAAAGCCATCGAGGTGGGATTGGAGAACAATTATCAGTTAAAGATTTACCGAAAGTCGGAAAAAATTTCAGAATTGAATAATACCTGGGGAAATGCAGGTTCTTATCCAAGTGTGCAGTTTAATTTGGGCTATCGAAATATAAAAGATTATAACGAAGATGCCGATTATACTCGAAACAGTTTAATACCATCTTTGGATGTAAACTGGACCCTATTTGATGGTTTTGCGGTGCAGATTCGAAAAGATAAGTTCGATGATTTGGCGCAATTATCGAAAGGGAATACAATAATTGCCATCGAAAATAAAATTGAATTAATTATTCTTGCCTACTACAAAGTTTTGTTAGAGAAGGAGAGCATGGAGGTGAATCAGAAAATCATGCAATTATCTTCCGATCGATACGAGAAGGTGAAAGTAGGTAAAGAGTTAGGAAGTTCGGTTACTTACGATGTTTTGCAAGCGCAAAATGCTTGGTTGCAGGATCGTTCCTCTTTTTTAATTCAGCAGGTGAATTTTAATAACGCAGTTCGCGATTTAAATTTCTTGCTGGGAGTAAAAGAGAGCAAAACATACGCTTTCGCGGATGAATTTTTACCAGTGAGTGATGAGTTTGAGATGGCGAACTTGCTCGATAAACTATTTTCGGGAAACAATACGCTTAAGAACAGATACATTCAGGAAATGTTGTTGAAAAGGGATGTTGATATGGCACGAAGCAATTTTTATCCTAATGTTTCCTTAGGCGCAGGAGTGCAGGGGAATTCTGTGCGATTGAAAATGGATGGTATTCCTACTTCAACAAGCGATTCGCATAATTTTTATGCCAATGTAAGTTTGAGTTTTATGATTTTTAATGGGAATTCGAACCGAAGAGCTATGCAAATTGCTAAAATTCAGGAAGAAATTGGGAAGATAGAAACTGAAGATGTAAAACATACTTTAACCAATTTATTAGCGCAGCAATTTGAATTATATCAAGTGCGCCGGGAATTGTATGAACTTGCCGAAGAAAATTTAGCGGCCGCAGAGCTTAATTTGACTATTTCGAAAGATAAATTTGAATCAGGAAGTATTAATTCCTTTAATTATCGCGATATCCAAATTACCTATCAGAATGTAGCATTAGCACGAGTAAATGCTATTTTTAATCTCATTCAATCGAGAACTGCATTGGTGCGGATTACTGGCGGAATACTAACCGAATAGAAGGAATATATAAATGTATATCAGCTAAAATGATATTGTATTTGGCCATCAGTTTTTTTTTCTGATGGCCTTTGTTTTTTATAATCCGAAATTATCGGGAACCAAAACAGAAACAACCTCGCCAACAACGCAAAGCACTCCGTTTGCAAAAAGTTCCGCTTCTACAATTACTTTTCGTGCTCCAATTTCCTTAATTTTTCCTTTAATTTCGATTTCGCCGCCAATGGGTGTTGGTTTTAAATATTTTACCTGCAAGGAGGCGGTAACGCATCGTGGAGCATTGCTTGCCGAAAGTTCAATGCCTTGATTTTTTGCCAGAGCCAAAGCCGCCGATCCAGTTCCGTGGCAATCTATCAGCGATGCCAATAAACCTCCATACACAAAGCCAGGAATAGCCGTATGATAGGCTTTAGGCACAAAGCGAGTGATTGTTTCCTCACCATTCCAAAAAGTCTTTATTTGATGCCCATGTTCATTTAATCTGCCACAACCATAACATTGTGCAAAATGATCTGGGTAGTAATCTTGAATTCCTTTCATTTCAGCTATTTTTATTTATTGTATGATTGTAATCAATCATACTTTACCGCTTTTGATTTAATTTTAATTGTTTGAGCGGTTTTTTTATTTTGGATTGTTTATTTTAGTCGTTTCAATACTAATTTACCTATTATTTTAAGTTGAATAGAATGCCTACTAAGATCTATATCCTTATAATATTACTAATTTTTACCTTGAATGAGTCGTTTGGAGTGGTTAAAAAACTCGAAAGCTCTCAACAGCTTACAATTTCGGAGGGATTAGCACATAACGGAGTTACCTGCATATTGGAAGATTCACGAGGGTATTTGTGGTTCGGAACTTATGAAGGTTTAAATAGATATGATGGATATGAATTAAAAGTATATAAAAATACCATTGATAAAGACCTACTAGCCAGTAATCGGGTAAGAGCTATTGCCGAGGATAGCAAAGGAAATTTATGGATTGGAACCGATGAGGGGATTACAATTTATAACTACTCCCAGGAAAGATTTCAACATATTTTCACCAATAAACTGTATAATAATAAAATGCGGGGACCAATTGTTCGAAGCATTCTTATTAATGAAGACAAAGGAGTAGTGCTTTGCGTAACCGAAGGCGATGGAATTCTTGTTTTTAAGGATGATAATTCTTTTTCCAAACAATATTTGCTGGCATCTAAGGATTTAGATCTTGAGTTTTATGATGCTATAGAACTCGATAAATCCAATTATCTTTTTGCGACATCAGGAGGTCCGGTTCATCTTAATTTAGAAAGCGGGAAGATGATTTTATGCCAAGAGCCCGGATACAACTTTAATAACTCCCTTACAAAAATTGATGACAATACCATTTTGCTGTGCTTAGATTTTGGTATTGCTATTT
This sequence comes from Labilibaculum filiforme, assembly GCF_002843315.1. Lineage (GTDB taxonomy): Bacteria > Bacteroidota > Bacteroidia > Bacteroidales > Marinifilaceae > Labilibaculum > Labilibaculum filiforme. The sequence continues at coordinate 38,523 of NZ_MVDD01000015.1, forward strand.
TAGAGTATCAAATCAGTAATAAAAAAATAACATTAAAATTAAAAGGTACTTATTTGCAGTCGGAATCATTTAAAACAGCTTCGATAGATCATTATAGAAATTTATGGTTAGGCACCTTGAATGATGGAATGATTCGTATTGAAAATGCAGATCTGATTAAGAATGGTAAGGCATTTAAACAATCTCGTTTTAACGCAGGAAAATCAACTTTACGTTCAAGTTGTTTCGCTCCCATAACTAAGAGTGGATGTTGGTATGGTACTTTTAATGAAGGAATTTTTCATTTTGATATGGAAGACAATCCTTTCGGGAAATTTAATATTGAAATGGGATACGAATTCGGTTTAACATCGAACCTTGTAACTCATTTTTCTGCTTTGGATAAGGATCGTGTTTTTATAACTGCAACACGAGGAGGAATAGCTCTATTTAATACTACTGAAAAAAAGTTTGAGCCTCTTCCTTTCCATTTATCCGATAATGATAAAGGAAATATAACCTCAGTTTTTGTTGATTCTAAAAAGAATATTTGGATGAAGATGATGAGCGAGGATGGAATTTACAGAGCTCGCAAGGGGAATCAAAAGGTTGAGAAAGTGGTTGGTAATACTATACCTGCTGGCATTGGATTGCGTTCTTTTTCTGAAGATAAAAAAGGAAATATTTGGATTGGATCAGCAGACAATGTGTATGAAATTTGCATGAATGCTAAGGGAGAAGTTCAGGAGGTGATTTTATTAAACGATCATCCTTTTTTTAAGAACAATAAACTTTCGTTGATTCGGTCGGTGTATGTCGATCCGGTTTACGATTTTATTTGGTTAGGAGCCGATTCGGATGGATTGTTTCGAGTGCATACCAAAGGAAATGGCGAACTAGAAGATTTAACAATTGATCAGTATTTGAATGATAAAAAGAACAAACTGTCTATTTCTGGAAATTTTGTGAGTTCTATTATTCGTTTGCCAAATAAGGATTTATGGATTGGAACCGAAGGCGGTGGAATTTGCAAGGTTTTAAATAGCGATAAAGAACCCGAATTTGTAGCATTCTCCGAGAAGAACGGCTTATCGAACAATGCGGTTAAAAATATCCTGTACGACGATGAATACAATTTGTGGATTACGACCAACATTGGATTGAATAAATTCGACACCAAGGATTTTAGATTTAGAAAGTTTAGTGAGGTAGATGGTTTGCCATTCGAAGATTTTTGGTTTGCCTCCTGTAAACTGCCTAATGGAATTATGATGCAGTCGGGTTTGGACGGTTTCTGTTATTACAATCCGGTTGACTTGCCGGATGTAGAAGATCTTCCAATTATTGAGTTTGGTGATTTAAAATTGTTTAATAAACTAATTCTGCCAGGCGATAGTGTAAATGGAAGGGTTCTTTTGAACGAACGATTAAACGAGCAGGAAAATATTGAGTTGAATTACAACGAAAATGTATTTTCGGTGGAGGTTAGATCTCTTCATTTTTCAACGCACGACAATCACTTTATAAAATATCAGCTACTACCAATTAACGACGAGTGGGTAGAAGTAACCTCCGATCAGCGAAATATTTACTATAGTGGTTTGCAAGCCGGTGATTATGAGTTAAATGTGATGGCTTCGAATTCTTTAAAACAATGGACCGAGCCACGAAAACTTAAAATAATTATTACACCCCCTTTTTGGGAAACTACCGTAGCTTATATTTCCTATATTTTACTATTGTTTCTCATCGTTTATTTGGTGATGTTTTATATTTTACGATTTCAATCCTTAAAGCATAACTTACAAATTGAGAAGTTAGAAAAAGACAATGTAAAAGAGGTAAACCTTGCTAAACTCCGCTTCTTTTCAAATATATCACATGAAATTAAAACGCCTATTACCTTAATTTCAGGACCAGTTGATTTATTGCTCGATCGGTTTAAGAACAATGCCGATGTAAAAGAGAAGTTGGAATTGGTACAACGACAATCGAAAAAGATTTCTAAGTTGGTCGATCAGGTTCATGATTTTCAAAAATCAGATGCCAATCAATTAAAAATTCATTATTCCACATTTGGATTTTCCTCTTTCTTAAAGGACTTGCTTTCCGATTTTGAGTTTATGGCAAAGAATTCGAATAAAAATTTAGAAGTAAAGACTAGTTGCTCCAGTATATTTGTGACGGTGGATAAGGATAAATTAGAGAAGATTTTAAATAATCTCTTGAATAATGCATTCAAATTTACCGAGTCGGGCAATACTATTCAGGTAGAATATAGCTGTGAGGATAGAAATTTACTAATAAAAGTATCGGATACCGGACGAGGAATTGCACAAGACGATTTGCCATTTATTTTCGATAGGTTTTATCAGTCGCAACACAAACATGGCGCATATACTGGAGGATCAGGAATAGGATTAGCATTTACCAAACGATTGGTGGAGATGCATTATGGATCTATTAAAGTAGAGAGTGAATTAAATTCGGGAACTACCTTTACTGTTTCTATGCCAATAGTAGAAGAGAATGCATCGGTTGATCTTCAAATTAAAGAAAAAGAAATTTTAGAAATAGAAAGGAAACACGATGAGATAGTTCCAGCTGTAAGTCAGACTAATCTTTCTGAAATAAAAGTAGGAGGAGACTTTTCGGATTCCTGCATTTTTCTGGCCGAGGATAACGATGATATGAGAGATTTCGTAGCATCTAGTTTGTCTAAGTTTTTTAAGGTAAAATCGTTTACCAATGGACGAGAATGCTTAAAAGCAATGGAAGAAGAGTGGCCCGATATTGTTATTAGCGATGTTTTAATGCCCGAATTAAATGGGTTAGAATTATGCCGATCCATAAAATCAGATATTAAAACGAGTCATATTCCGGTAATTTTATTAACAGCTTGTGCAACTATCGAGGATCAGATAAAAGGAATAAAAGAAGGTGCTGATGCCTACATTAAAAAGCCTTTTGACATGCAACATTTGGTTGCTAGAACCGAATTTTTATTGCAAAATAGGAAACAGTTACGCCAGAGGTTTCAAATTGATATTCCTTTAAGTCTTGATAAAAATAAAGACAAGGGAAATGATACTTTGTTTTTGGAGAAATTGTACCAATTAATGGCCGGCAATTTAGATAATCAGGATTTGGATTTGGACAGTTTTGCCAAAGAATTATTTTTAAATCGAACTCATTTTTACCAAAAAGTGAAAGCAATCACGAATCAAACTCCATTTGAACTTTTAAAATCGTATCGATTAAAAAAAGCTGCCGAATTTTTGGTGCAAAACCAATTATCCGTTAACGAAGTGTATTTGATGACTGGTTTTAAAAGTCGAACTCATTTTAGCAAATTGTTTAAGGAGAAGTATAATGTTACTCCAGGAAAATTTGCAGAGGAATCAAGCAAAAAATACTCCGAATAATAGAAAGTTTGTTATTTAACTCATATCTAATGGATTACTTCGTATTTTTGGCCAGGTAAATTCATTATTTACTTTCAGACACACGAAATAAATTATCAACTACATAACTAAGGGCATTTATAGTCTATTTTGATTTCAGAATATATTTAAATCTAAGGCCTTTTAAGTTATGATACTGTTTTTTGTGTGGATACTATAAAACGATTGCGTGTTCAAATAGCTTTTGAACTTGTTCTTTTGTCTTATTGTTTGCAAGTTAAGATAGCTCTCCTACGAACATATAATTTCATAATTTACAGGTTCTATAACCCGATCCTCAACTTAAAACAGCTTGATAAATCAAATTGTTAGTTTGTGCGAATCGGATGATTTAAAAGTAGGAACAGAAATCGATAATTATAGATAATTAGGGATAAAAGTATGAGTAATTGTAAAATGTTTAGGAGAAGTAGATTTTTAGCTTTCGTGTTGTTCGTAATTTGTTTTACCTCAATAGGTGCGAACGCTAAAGAAGTAATCGAGCTGAAGGCAACAGATCAGGATATGACCCCAATACTTAGAGAGGTTTTGGAGAATATTTCCGATTTGGAGGTTAAAATTGTATTTGAAAAAGGAACTTATCGCTTCAATCCCGATTATGCTACCGAAAAATACTGTTTCATTACCAATCACAATAATGGTTTAAAGAGAATTATTTTCCCAATGGAGGGCTTTAAATCTATTGAAATTGAAGGGAATGGTTCCGAATTTATTTTTCACGGACAAATTTTACCATTTCAGTTTAAAGCTTGTAAAAATGTTAGTGTTAAGAATCTAAGTATCGATTGGGATATGCCTTTCACCTTTCAGGGAGAAGTGATGGAATGTAATTCGGATGAAGAGTGGCGTGATATTAAACCATTCACAGATGGTTTCTCCTGGAAGTTAAGGAATGGACGACTGGAGTTTCCAAACATCGACGGCTTTAATTATAGTGAAATGGGAAGCACTCTTGCCTTTGATGTAAAGGAACAACGCATTGTTCATGGTGCATTTGATGTGTCTAGCGCACCAAGATGGATTGAGAAAAGAGAAGGTGGTATTTTGCGTTTTCATGAAAAATTGAACCATTACCCTCCGGTTGGATCTATTTTGCACTCAAAAGGAGCCAAAGAGGAAAATCGATATGCACCTGCTTTTCATGTAATCTCTTCCAACAATACGCTTATCGAGAATGTTGTTGTTCATAGCGCTTTAGGAATGGGATTTTTATTTGAACGTTCCGAAAATGCCATTTTAAAAAAGTGTGGAATTTATCTGCCCGAAGGCTCAAATAGAGTGGTAACCACCATTGCCGATGCAACTCATTTTTGCAACTGTAAAGGAGATATTTTAGTGGAAGATTGCCGATTCGAAAACATGTTAGATGATGGAACTAATGTTCATGGTACTTATGTGGAAGTTGATAAAGTGATTGATAATAAAATTGTTAGAGTAGCTTTGAAACACGGGCAACAAATGGGCTTTGAATTTGCAGGAAAAGATGATGTGATTTGGTTCATTCATAAGCCAAGTGTGCAAAAAGCTTCTGAGAATACAGTTGCTTCCGTTTCAATTGTAAACGATCAATACATCAATCTTACTTTTAAAAATGCTTTGCCCGAGAATCTTTCCCCAGGCGATTTATTGGAAAATAAGACTTGGAATCCGACATTTACGATGAGAGGATGTACCATTCGCGATCATCGTGCCAGAAATGTGGTTTTAAAAACACCTTTAAAAACGGTTATCGAGAACAATAATTTTTCATCCATGATGTCCTCCATTTTATTTCGTGGAGAATCGTACTATTGGTTCGAATCGGGAGCCGTAGAGGATGTTGTAATCCGAAATAATCATTTTGAATATTGTGCCTATAGTGGTTCCGAACATGCGGTAATGTATATCACTCCACGATTGGGCGAAGGATTTAATCAGCAGGAATGTTACGATCGTAACATTCGGTTCGAGAACAATACCATTACTAATTTCGACAATCGAATTGTTTGGGCCGATCGGGTAGATGGATTAGTTATTAAAGGAAATAAGATTACTAAAACCAATGATGCCAAAGCACTATTTCCGGATGCACCACTTTTCGATTTCGCAAATTGTCGTAATGTACAGGTGATCGATAATGATTATGATGGAAATCAAAAGAAAGCAATTGCTGCTGATGAAGCAACTAAAAAGAGTTTAATTGTTGAGAAAAATAAAGGATTTTAATAGAGTTCATTTCTAGAAAAAGAAAAGTATCATGAAGAAGTTATTGACTTTTGTATCAGGTATTGCCTTATTGGCCAGTGTCTCGTCCTGCGAACCAAAACAAGAGGAGGTGAAAAGGCCAAATATTCTTTTCGCTATTGCGGATGATGCCTCATGGAAACATTTTGGTGCCTATGGATGCGATTGGGTAAAAACACCCGCATTCGATAAGGTAGCCGAAAGTGGTTTGTTGTTTCAAAATGCATACACTCCCAATGCAAAATGTGCCCCTTCTCGTTCTATTATTTTAACTGGACGAAATAGTTGGCAATTGGAAGAAGCGGCGAATCATGTTCCTTATTTTCCTGCAAAATTTAAAACTTATGCCGAAGCTTTAGGCGAAAATGGATATTGGGTAGGAAGTGTAGCAAAAGGATGGGCTCCAGGCGAGCCAGGGTCGATTAATGGAAAGCCTAGAGAATTAACGGGTCCAAAATTCGATACTCATACAGCAACACCTCCTTCAAAAGCAATTTCAGATAATGATTATGCCAAGAATTTTGAAGCTTTTTTAGACGCTCGTCCTAAGGGAGAACCTTTCTGTTTTTGGTATGGTAGCACAGAACCACATCGCAGCTACGAATTCCGAACTGGAATCAGTAAAGGAGGTAAAGATATTGCCGAAATTGACGAAGTTCCTACTTTTTGGCCAGATGTAGATAGTGTTAGAACGGATATGCTCGATTATGCATTTGAAATAGAACATTTCGATTCTCATCTGCAAAAGATGCTGAAAAAACTCGAAGAAATTGGTGAGTTGGATAATACAATCGTAATTGTAACTGCTGATAACGGCATGCCTTTTCCACGAATTAAAGGACAAGTTTATGAGTATTCCAATCACTTGCCTTTAGCAGTGATGTGGCCAAAAGGAATAAAAAAACCAGGACGTGTTATTACCGATTTTGTGAACTTTACGGATTTTACTCCAACTTACTTGGAACTTGCAGGTTTAACAGCCGAAAGTGCGGGCATGCAAGCAAATTCGGGAAAAAGCTTGACGGATATTTTTTATTCCGAGAAAGACGGAGCGGTAAGTGCCGATCGAGATCATATTTTGGTTGGAAAAGAACGTCACGATGTTGGTCGACCAAATGATGAGGGATATCCAGTAAGAGGAATATTTAAAGGCGATTACTTGTACCTGCATAATTTTAAAACGGAAAGATGGCCTCAGGGCAATCCTGAATCAGGATATTTAAATTGTGATGGTAGTCCTACCAAAACATATATTTTAGATACTCGCCGTAAAAAAGGACAAATGGAATATTGGCAACTGAATTTTGGAAAAAGAGATTCCGAAGAGTTATACAATATTAAAAACGATCCTTATTGCATGCATAATTTAATCGGAGATGAGGATTTATCAGATGTAAAGGCAGCTATGCAAACTCAAATGGAGTCGGAGCTTAAAGAGCAGGCCGATCCACGTATTTTGGGAAATGGTGATATTTTTGATCACTATGAATATGCTGGTCCTGTGAAGAATTTTTATACCCGTTACATAAATGGCGAGGATATTCCGACCCATTGGGTGAATAAAAGTGATTTCGACACCTACTTAAAAGAGAAGTAATTTTGTTTGGAACAGAAAAAATAAAGCACGCTAATGAATGTATTGGCGTGTTTTGGTAGTGATGTAATTGATACATTTTAATAAAATGGAGCTGAAAACAGAGTTGATTATTGCAGTCGTTTTACAAGTATTGCTTTTGCAAGGATGTAAAAATGCAAACAATTCAAGTAATCAGACTGTTGTCGATTTGGTAGAAGCGAAATTAATCCTGAATTCCGGAATTGATCAAAATCATCCGGATACTGACTCCATTAAATATGGATTTGAAAGTGGCGATGTGAAAAAAGTGGGAGATCGCTTTCATATGCTTGTCAATGAGCGGTTTGCCGATTTGCCGACTGTTAATAATCGCTTTGCTTATTGGCAAAGTGCTGATAACAAGCAGTGGAAACGAAAAAGTACTTTATTACAATTCTCATATGATACTACGGGAGTAGTGCCCAATTCTTGTATTTACAGTCCGAAATGGGTGTATTCCAAGAAGGAAAATCTTTGGTGCTTGTTTTACATTCAATACAAATCTTCACCATCCCGAACAGATGCCTTCTATCTTCGATACGATGGAGAGGTGATGTGTTCTAAATCTCAAACGAAAGGAATGGATGGTATTGCTGGACCTTTTGATAAAGGGAAACTCGTTTTTAAGAAATCAAAAACTGCGAATTGGGAGGGATTGCAGGGAATTACAGGATTTTCGCCTTATCAGGTAGGAAATAAATGGTACGCTTTATACGGAAGTGCGAATACAGAAAATAAGCCTTGTACAAATTGGAGAATTGGAATTGCTACGACAGATAGCTTATCTGGTCAGTGGAATTCCACAGGTGAAAATTTACCATTAGAACTTCCAATAAGTGCTGAAGCTCCGCAAGTTTTAAAGCTTGAAGATTGTTATTTGGCTTTGGTCGATGAGATTGGAGGAAATGAGAATTTTAGCTTGTTGACGTCTAAAAACGGACTTGATTGGACCTATCATTCAGAGCTGAAATTTCTTGAAAAGGAACAGTGGAAATGGAAAGAGGTTCGTTCGCCAATTGGTTTTTTTGAAGATAAAGGAAGTTACTACACGTACTTTACGACTTACTATAAAAACACAGATTTTGCGCCACTAAGACAAATGAAGTTCAGTATAAAACCAATAAATCAGAAATAAAACTTACTCGATAATGAAACGAATCAGTCTACTTCTAATTGTATTTCAATTCGCGATATCACTGTCTTATGCCACTGCAAAGACAAGGTGCGAGAATGTTGTTCATGTGGTTTTACTTGCTGGGCAATCGAATATGGCAGGAGTTGGAAATTTCGATGAATTGGATGCCAGGGTAAAACAAAAAATTAAAGAGTTTGGGAAACGGGTTCATTTAAGTATCGATGGAGAAAGTCCAAAGCCACTATCTTTTGTTTTTTCGCAATATCAGAAAGACAAACGAGGTTTTGGAAATGTATTCGGGCCAGAGATATTTTTAGGCTTGACTTTAGCCGAACAAAATCCAACACGAGAATATCTTTTTATTAAAACCGCTCAAGGCGGTACTGCATTGTATGGTGCTTGGAATCCGGAGTGGACTGCAGAAAAAGCAATGGCGGTTGAGGCGAAAGGATTCAAGCGTGATTTGAAGCTCTATAGTCTGCATCAATCCCATATCAAGAAAAATCTGCAAAGGCTAAAACAAAAGGGGAAAGCATATCAAATTATTGGCATGTGCTGGATGCAAGGGGAGAATGATGCAGCAAAGGAAGTTAGCTCTCGTTTCTATAAAGAAAACCTGGAAAAGCTGATTAAAGGTTATCGTAGCGAGTTTAACGTGCCAGAGATGCCATTTGTGATTGGCCAAATTAATTCGAGTTATGGTCGTTTTCCTGAAGGTCCTGAAATGGTAAGAGGAGCAATGGTTAGTGTATCTGAGTCAGATGCAAATGTAAGTTGCATTAGAACATCTATTGATACCACTTGGAGCGATTACCCAAAAAACGACGATAATGTTCATTACAATACCGAAGGACAAACTCGTTTGGGAAGAGCATTTGCAAAAGAATTAATGGTTTTGTGTAAATAATTGTGAGATAAAAAGATACATCGATGAGTAATAGGAGAAATTTTATAAAAAAAGCGGGAGTCGGATTTATTTTAGTAATACTATTCATTACTGTTTCTGCAGAGAATTGCAAAAGCGAAAAATTTTCAACGGCTGGTTTTTATAATGTGGAAGGAAGTCCTCGTGAAGTTTATAATTTTAATCCTGGATGGCGATTCCATAAAGGAGATGTTAAGGGTGCAGAATTAGTGAATTTTGATGACAGCAAGTGGGAAGCCGCAAACCTGCCTCATGGCTTGGAGATATTGGGAGAGAATGGAAGCGGAGGTCGGAACTATCAGGGGAAGGCATGGTATCGTAAGCAGTTTGAGATTCAAAATAAAGAAGTTGAAGGGAGAACTTACCTCTATTTTGAAGCCATTATGGGTAAGTGTAAGATTTGGGTGAATGGAAACTTGTTAGTGGAACATTTTGGCGGTTATTTACCTATTGCAGTTGACCTTACTGATGTTATAAATCCAAAAGGGAAAAGCAATATTGTAGCTGTTCTGGCTGATAATAGTGATGATACGACGTATTTACCAGGTAAGAATCAAAGTGGACTTGATTTTGCTTATTTCGGTGGAATTTATCGGGATACCTATTTAATACAAACCGCTTCGGTGCATTTTAGCTTTCCAGAATTGAGTAAAACAGTAGCAGGTGCAGGCGTTTTTATTGCGACTTTGGATGTGAATGGGAATGATGCTAAAATGGAAGTGAGAACCGAATTGACCAACGAAAGTAAAAAAGCCGTTAATGCCACAGTAAAGATTGTTTTGGAGGATGAGGAGCTGCAACCCGTAAAGGAAGTGCTGCAAAATGTAAAGTTGAAGGCTCAAGCCAAGCAACAATTTTCAAATAAGTTGTCAGTAAATAATGTACACTTATGGCATCCCGATGATCCATATTTGCACTTTGTTCGTACCGAGATTATTATAAATGGAAAAATAGTTGACCAGATGCGCACGCGAGTTGGAATTCGTTTGTTCGAAATGAAAGGTGCCGAAGGTTTATTTATTAATAAAAAGTTCTACGACCAAAAGTTGATTGGAGCTAATCGTCATCAGGACTATAGTTATATTGGAAATGCATTGCCAAATTCCGGTCAATGGCGAGATGTGAAATTACTGCGAGAAGGTGGATGTCGAATTATTCGAGTGGGACATTATCCTCAAGATCCGGCATTCTATGATGCTTGTGATGAATTAGGAATGCTAACAACGACAGCGAATCCCGGTTGGCACTTTTTTAATTTTAAGAATCCTGTTTTTGAAGAACGATTGTATAATGACACTCGAGAATTGGTTCGAAGAGATCGAAATGTAGCTTCCATTTTAATGTGGGAAACCGCTTTAAATGAAACACCATCTCAGCCTGATCGTGCAATGAATAACATGCATAAAATTGCTCATGAAGAATATCCTTTTCCTGGAATGTACACCGTTACCGATCATCAGGAAGCAAAAAAAGGTGGCTTAGATATGTATTATCATGGCGATGATGAAAATGTGAATTCATTTAATCGTGAGTATGGAGATGGCTGGGAAGTTGATAATTGGCAATCTCAGAATGCAATGAGTCGTGTGAAAATGGAATGGGGAGAGAAAGCGATGCTTACCCAAGCCTTACGACAGGCAAAAGAATTGAACGATAGATATCCAACACCTAAAGTTCGTATTGGAGGTGCCAAGTGGGCAGGAATCGATCATCAAAGAGGCTATCATCCAGATCCATTTTGGGGAGGATTATTGAACGGGGTTCGTTTGCCCAAATATGCTTACTACGTGTATAAAAGTCAGTATAGTGCAGATTATAAGGTGAAGGGAATTAAAACTGGGCCAATGCTATTTAATACAAATGAATTAACTCAAACTTCGCCTAAAGATGTTGTGATTTTTAGCAATTGCGATGAAGTACGCTTGTACTGGTTAGGAGAATTGCTTGCAACACAAAAACCGTCTACCGAAAAAGCTTACGCAGATATGCCGCATCCTCCTTTTGTTTTTAAAAACGTGTTCGATTTTGAGGTGATAAAAAGCACGTGGCGGACAAAAACAAAAGAGATTGAAATGATTGCCGAAGGACTAATTGATGGAAAAGTTGTGATAAGAGATGTAAAAAATTATCCTGAGCAATCAGCTGGTTTACAACTGAGTATTGCAGATGAAGGAATGAATTTAACTGCCGATGGCTCTGATATTATTCCTGTTCGTGCTACGATTGTTGATCCTGATGGAATGAAAAAGGTGTTGGCTTCGGAGTATGTTTACTTTGAAGTAGATGGTCCGGCCGAAATTATCGGAGGGAAATTTAACATGGGAAATCCAGTGAAAACGGAAATGGGTATTGCCACCGTGTTGATTCGTGCATCAATTTATTCAGGAAAGATAAAGATAAGTGCATTTTCAAATGGATTAAAATCAGATTCGATAACTATTGAGTCTAAACCTTCCAGCTTAAAAAAACTCTTTGATGAGGATTATTTAAAAGCATCGATAAAACCCAGTTCAAATCAAACGGTAATTATTCAAAAAGATAGAGGAGATATGCCGATGGATGTAATTGAACTTCAGAAAGAACTAAAACAGCTTCGATTAGAAAAAGTTGGCAAAGAGCAGGAGATTATGGAGTTAAGAAGTCAATTGAAAGAGCATTAGTTCTTTTAGTATATGATAATTAGAATTGAAAAAAAATATTTCGATGAGTAATAGAAGAGATTTTATAAAAAAGGCGGGAATGGGATTTGCATTGGCAGGAATCTCAGGAAGCTCTATTGCACAGGTTGCAGGAACGGTATTAAACAATGAATCAACTACTGATTTTAATGTCGTGAATGGCATCGAAACAGTCGAGCTAAAAGTTACAAAACCTCTATTTTGTCCTTATTACAGCATATCAACACCTGCCGAAAAAGGTGGGGGAGCTCACTATTACAGAAATGATGCATTTAAGCACAATCCATTTACTGTGCCTGCCAGTGGTATGTCGGGTTCTCCAATTATTATGGATGCAAAAGGAAAGTTTGTTGGATTTATGACCACTTATGCTTACGAAAATTCTATTTTCAGTTTTGATGGTGCCGACACTTTAACCATAACAGTACCACGAGGTCAGGAGTTGTTTATTGACGAGAGTGGAATTGGAGATGATGCATGGAAAGCCTACAATTCCGAAATGATGCGCAGATTGGATATCAAGCCAATGACTGAGCATCCAAAATTTTGGGCGGATGTAGAGTATTGTACATGGGTAGAGCAGAAGTTTTTATCAACTAAGAAACTGGAACATTTTAATCTTTTAACTCATGATTTTATTGCGAATTATTTGGATAAAATTATTGAATTTGGATATCCAAAAGGGAAAATGACTTTAGATCATGGTTGGGGAACTTTTCCGGATGGAACAATCAATTCTGGCTTTGGTTCATGGGTGCCTGATCCAAATAAATTTCCTGATTTTAGGAAAACAATGGATATGATAACTGAAAAGGGCTTTACTCCGGGACTTTGGATCGGGTTTCCAAAAATTCATGCTGCAAGTACTATAGCAAAAAAAAATCCCAACATGCTTGGCAGTTGGGAAGTAAATAATGATTCATGTAAACAAGATGATATTCGTTGGCTAAATCCTAAAGCAGATATATTTGAATATGCATCGGAAACAATCGACCGTTTTTATAAAATGGGAGTTATGAAATTCAAAATTGATATGTCGTACAATACCAAATCGGACATGCTTCATATTCACAAAGAATTGTATAAAGCAGCTAAGTGTATTGATGAAAATATTGAAATGGAATTTCATGTACCGGATATTTTCTTTACTAAATTTACCGATGTAACCCGAACAAATGATGTATGGTTAAACGATAAGTTCGATTGGCAAGCCCGTGTAAAGACTCATTATAATGTGAGCTTAAAATCTGCTCCTGGTCGAGGCATTAACCTGGATCATATTGGAGGAAACGATACAGGAGCAATCACCGAAGCGAAATACCTGCAACATTTAGAAATGTATAAATCTAAGATTGGCTATCCATGTGTGTCCCTATTATCACATCATATTAGTCAGAAATGCGTTGATGAAACAGGAGATTATTTATGGGATTATGAAAGGGGAAGTAAAAAAATAATTTCTGATTTTCACAATGAAAAATAGTTTTCGACAAAGACATAATTTATGAAAAAATACTTAGTAGTAATAGCTTTAATTGGTTTATTCATTGGTTGTTCTGTTAGTAAAGAAGAGTTAGGGCGACAAGTTGTAGATCTTAAAAAAGGATGGAAATTTACCAAAGGAGAAGTGGAGAATGGGGAAACTGTTCAGTTGGATGATAGCCAATGGGAAACCGTTAATGTTCCTCACGATTGGGCTATTTATGGACCTTTCGATTCAAAAAACGATGCTCAAAGTAAGAAAGTTGTTGCAGATGGTGAAAAAAATAAGAAGCTACGATTGGGAAGAACAGCAGGTTTGCCGTATATGGGAATTGGTTGGTATCGAAAATCTTTTGAGCTAGCAGAGAATAATGCGGATAAAAAGTTAAATGTGGAATTCGATGGCGCCATGAGTCATGCCAAAGTCTATGTAAATGGCAATTTTGTTGGCGAATGGCCATATGGATATACGTCTTTTTCTTTCGATATTTCTGATTTTGTGAAAGTTGGGAAAAATGTACTCGCAGTGAGATTGCAGAATAAACCGCAAAGTTCACGATGGTATCCAGGTGCAGGTTTGTATCGGAATGTTCGTTTGCTTACTACCAATAAAGCACACGTTAAGCATTGGGGAACAAACATCACAACACCTCAGGTTTCTGAAAAAATGGCCGAAGTGAAAATAAAAACCACTCTTATTGGAAGCGATAAGTGTACGCTGTTAACCGAAATATATAATTCTAGTAACTTGTTGATTGCTAAGAAAGAATCAGAACCAATAGTTGGGAATGAATTAGAGTTGGAGCAAAGTCTGCCAGTAGAGAACCCGCAACTTTGGTCCATCGAAAGTCCGGTAATTTATACCGTATTATCAAAAGTGATTCGGGAAGGCGAGATATTGGATGTTTATGAATCAAGCTTTGGAATTCGGAGTTTTACATTTACAAGTGATGATGGTTTGCATTTAAATGGGAAACGACTTCAGGTTCAGGGGGTTTGTATGCATCACGATTTAGGTCCTTTGGGTGCGGCGGTTAATATTTCAGCATTGCACCGACAGTTGGTTATTTTAAAAGGAATGGGTTGTAATGCAATTCGAACTTCGCACAATTCTCCTACGCCCGAATTGTTGAGCATGTGCGATACCATGGGATTTTTAGTGATGGACGAAGCCTTTGATGAATGGAAAAAAGGGAAGAATAAGAATGGCTACACACATTTGTGGGATGATTGGGCCGAGAAAGATTTAATGGCCTTAATTCATCGCGATCGAAATCATCCATCGGTATTTATGTGGAGTGTAGGCAACGAAATATTAGAACAATTTACGGATGATGGCTGGAAAAGAGCAAAGTTTATAGTGGATATTGCTCATCGCGAAGATAATACGCGACCAGTTACTATTGGAATGAACCGAGAAGCACCGGCAGAAAATAATTTTGCGGTTCAGTTCGATCTAAAAGGATGGAACTATCATACGCATTTGTATCCTTGGTTAAAAGAGGAGCATCCCGATTGGTGCTTTATTGCCAGCGAAACACAATCGACCGTTTCGAGTCGTGGCTATTTCGATTTAGATGCTGTTCCTCGAAAGCATTATGAACGTGAGAATCTGCAATGTTCTGATTACGGATTGGATTATTGCAATTGGTCGAATACTCCCGACGTAGGTTTTGCTATGCTCGATGATAATCCGCATGTAGCGGGAGAGTTTGTGTGGACAGGTTTTGATTATTTAGGAGAACCATCACCTTATAATTTGCAGTGGCCAACTAAAAATTCCTATTTTGGAATTGTAGATTTGTGCGGATTTCCAAAAAGCATTTACTACCTATACAAAGCGCGTTGGACCAAGGAAAATGTATTGCATATATTGCCACATTGGAATTGGGATCAGTCTCAGGTAAAAACGGTACCTGTGCATGTATTTACCAATTTCAATTCAGCAGAATTATTTGTGAATGGCAAAAGTTATGGAGTAAGAACTAAAAATCCGAAAGAGGTTTATGAACGATATCGCCTAGTTTGGAAGGATGTAAACTATGAACCCGGCGAAGTAAAGCTTGTTGCTTTTGATGAGAATGGGAAACCAGCTATGGAGAATAGTATAAAAACAGCTTCGGAGCCATATGCTTTGCAATTGGTGAGTCAGTATTCTAAAATTAAAGCCGATGGAGAAAGTCTTTCTTTTGTAGAAGTAAATGTTGTCGATAAAGAGGGTAATTTTTGTCCGACAGCCAATTTGCCGATTCAATTTTCGGTGGAGGGAGCAGGAACTTTTCATGTTGCAGGGAATGGCAATTCAACCGATATTACTCCATTTCAAAGTCATGTAAGGAATTGTTTCAATGGAAAATGTTTGGTGATGCTTCAATCATCCGAAAAGGCAGGAACGATTTCTTTAACAGCTACTGCAGATCAATTGAAGTCTGCAAAATTAGAAGTTGTAACTAATTAGTGTTCTGTTCATTAAAGATGTTGATCAATGAAACGATACAAAATAAATAAATCGATGTGTAAAAAGATAGGTTCTAAATTTCCTCTTGTTTTACTTTTGTGTAGTACAATTATTAGTGCTGTTTCTTGTAGCGAAAGTGTACAAGAGAAGCCGAATATTATATTTATTTTGGCAGATGATTTGGGTTATGCCGATGTGGGATTTAATGGTTCAAAGTACTACGAAACGCCAGCATTGGATAATTTGGCCAAGCAGAGTTTGATCTTGGATCAATCGTATATGTATCCAACTTGTTCTCCTTCGCGAACAGCCATTTTCACAGGTCAGCAATCCTTTCGAACAGGGGTTTATACTGTGCCAGTACTAGAAAGTGGAACCGATCAGGAAAATATTTTTTCGCGCTGGACGGTAGGAAAAGATTTTCCAATTTATGCAGAACCTTTGGCTAAAGCCGGATATAAATCCATACATCTTGGAAAATGGCACATTGTAGGTCCTTATCCCGAAGAGGAATTAGCGAAAACTTTTCCACTTACCGAAAAATTGACACAACCAGAACCGGGAGATTACTCTTGGGTAGCAAAACACAAAACGGATGAAATTAAGCAGTTTTATCCCGAAGGACGAGGTTTCATGAAAAATGTTGGGGGTACTTTTCGAGGCGATCCAGCCTTTGAAGAAGGTGGATACAAAAGTGAAACAGGTGGTTACAGAGCTCCTTTTAGCAATCCGTTTATCGAAGCTAAAGCTGATGATGAATGGCTTACCGATCGATTGACTTCGGATGCTATTGAGTTTATGGATCAAAATAAAAAAGGACCATTTTTTGTCAATTTAGATTTTTATGCGGTACATCGTCCAATAAAGAGTCGTAATCCAGAATTATACGAAAAATACATCAACAAAGAAGGAGATACGATCACCGGCCAGGGAATTGGAAAATATAAAGAGATTATGGCTGGTTATGCCACAATGGTTGAATCGCTTGATCAAAATGTGCAACGTATAGTTGACTATTTGGATAAGAATGACTTACGGAAAAACACCATCATCATATTTTCTTCGGATAATGGGTACAATGGCCGACAAAGTAGCAACAATTTAATGCGAGGATCAAAAGGCTATATTTACGAAGGAGGAATTCGGGTGCCAGGTTTAATCAACTGGCCGGGCAAAGTCGTGGCAAGAAGAACATCCGAGCCAGTTACACTGCTCGATTATTTCCCAACATTTCTAAAATTGGCAGGAATAAATGATTTTAAAGGTCAGTTGGATGGAAATTCGATGACCGATTTGTTCGAAAAAGATTGCGATTTATTTGCTGACCGACCTTTGTTTTGGCAATTATCGAGTGTGTATAAACACGGAACTTGTTCTGTTATTCGAAAAAAACAGTACAAACTCATTCAGTTTTTAGCGACAGGCGAACTGGAATTGTACGATCTGCTTAAAGATCCAATGGAGTCATACAATTTGGCTTCTGAAAATCCAGATTTGGCGAATGAGTTGCTAAGTGAGTTGGTAGCTTGGCGGAAAGCGAATCAGGTTCCACTTCCTCCTAATTCTGTTGTTTCGAATTAGAGTATTTAAAAAAAATGATCAACAATGAAATGTAATAGTTTAAATCGAAGCTTTATTTTGCTTGTAATGGTTTTCTGTGCCTTAAATTTATTTGCACAAAAATCAGGAGGTGAACGTCATTCGTTTGGCTCACAATCAGTCATTATTAATGATAACTGGTTTTATCTTGAAAAAGACAGCGAACAAATTCCTACTGAGACTGATGAGTCTTACCAACAAATATCACTTCCGCATACTTGGAATGCACAGGATGTTTTAGAAACGAAAGATTATCGAAGAGCCGGTTCTTGGTATCGTAAATATTTAACTTTCTCAGAAAGTCAGTTAGATCAGCGTCAGTATTTAAAGTTTAATGCTGCGGGGCAACAAGCCAAAGTATATCTTAATGGAGAAGAACTCATTCATCATATTGGTGGTTACAGTGCTTTTACCTGCGAGTTAACGGATAAACTAAAGTCTGGTAAAAATAAAATAGACGTTTGGGTTTCCAATGCCGATAATCAGAATATTGCACCTCGCAGTGGTGATTTTAATTTCTATGGCGGATTGTACCGATCTGTTGAGTTAATTTCTTCCCAAAAACTCACTATCTCTAAAAAATATTTTGCCAGTTCCGGAGTACGTGTGTGGAGTGAAAAAGTAAGTGCTGATTTGGCAGATTTACACATTAGTGCAAGAGTTGATAACGGTACAAATAAAAGAAGCAAAATAGAGATTTTTGCCAGTGTTCTGGATAAAATGGGTCATGTTGTATCTTCAGGGAAATCAAAATATAAAGTTAGCCCTGGGAAAACCGAACTAGTGAATGTAGCAATGACTAATGTTGCACATCCTACTCTTTGGAGTCCAGAAAATCCGGAGCTTTATCAGGTGAAAATTGAAGTACATTGTAAAGGGCAATTACTTGATGAGGTGGTCGTAAATCACGGATTCAGATGGTATGAATTTACTGCTGATAAAGGATTCTTTTTAAATGGAAAACCATATAAATTGAAAGGATTGAATCGTCATCAGGACAATTACCGACAAGGAAATGCCGTGAGTTTAAATCATCATTTAGAGGACATTAAACTGATGAAAGAATTGGGTGTTAATTGGTTGCGTTTGGCTCATTATCAGCAAGATGATTATGTGCTTCAGTTGTGTGATGAAATGGGGATATTGGTTTGGGAGGAAATACCGTATGTGAACAATACATCTTTTGAACCTGAGTTTGAACAAAATCTTCAATCGATGATGAAAGATTTAATCAATCAGCATTTTAACCATTCTTCCATAATTTTGTGGGGAATGGGAAATGAAGTTTGGATGGGCGATAGAGGAGATGGTAAAGCTAATATTTACGATATTGTAAAGAATTTAAATGATTTAGTACACAGCGAAGACCCTGTTCGGAAAACTGTTTTTGTGAATGGTGATAACAACAGACCAATCGATTATAAAGTATATGAAATTCCTGATGTTTTTGGATACAATTTGTATCGTGGATGGTATGGAACGCATCACAATACTTTTACTGAGAGAGTGAACGAATTGCATGCAATGATGCCAAATAAACCGCTAATAATATCTGAGTTTGGTGCAGGTTCCGATGTTCGTGTGCATACAGAAAATCCACTTCGTCAAGATTTTAGTATTGAGTATCAGAATGAATTTTTGGAATCGCATCTGAACCAAATCGATAAAATGGATTGGTTGTGTGGAGTGAATTGGTGGTCCTTTGCCGATTTTGGTGCCGCTCATCGTGGAGATACAAAACCACATATTAACCAAAAAGGATTGGTAACTTTTGACAGACAGAAGAAAGATGTTTTTTATCTTCTAAAAGCGAAATGGAGTAAGGAAGCAGTTCTTTATTTGGAGACTCCTACCTGGCAAGAACGAGGTGGTGATGCCAATAAGCTATACCGTGTTTTTTCGAATATGAATGAAGTGGAATTGTTTCACAATGGGAAATCGTTAGGAAAACAAACAAAAGAATTTAAGTGGAATGTGCTTTTAACAAAAGGGGTAAATAGTCTGAAGGCAATAGGCCGAAGTGGTGAATTGTTGAAAGAACATGGATTTGAGCTTTCTTATGACAATACTATTTCGGAGTACGCAATAAAAGCAAGTTGTGAGTCGGAAGAGAATCCTGCTACTTATGTTCTTGATGGAAAACCTGAAACATATTGGAGTGCCAAAGGGGAGTGTTTTATTCAATTGGATTTGAAACGAATTCGCTTAGCCAATGGAGTGAAAATTCAATTTAGGAACCTCGATAAAACCTCTTATAAACTCAAGATTAAAGGTTCTGAAGATGGTGAAAATTGGAAGGATCTATTCTCTGGAGTAAGTAATAAAAATTCTCAAATAGAATCATTTATTTTTACAAAACAAGAGGAAATCCAATACCTTAAAATTGAAGGTTTTGGCAATAATGTAAATGACATGAACAGTTATTGTAAAATTGTTCCCATCCTTAGTTTTGAAAAACGGGAAAAGAATTTGTACGAAAAAGTGGGTTCTGGAGAGTAATTATCAGTACTAAAAAAAAGTCTCATTTATTTTCAACAGATGCTATTGTTTTGCTCATTGACTGCATGTTTCTGGACAAAAGAACTCAGAACGACATGTTATTTACTGCAAAATACGATTGCGGTAATCGCATTACTTTTCTTTGATACAAGGAATTTTAAATCTAAAACAAATGAAATCAATCGTTTCTAAGTTGGTATTCGTAAGCATTGTGCTAAGCATTTTTACTTCAGTAAATACCAATGCACAAGTTAAAAAGCCAAATATTCTTTGGATTATTGCCGAAGATTTAAACCCAAATATGGGTTGTTATGGAGATACAATAAATATAGGGCACACGCCTGTTATCGATAAAATGGCAACAGATGGTGTTCTATTTAAAAGAGCTTATGCTACAGCTCCGGTTTGTTCCGCTTGTCGTTCTGCTTTTATCACAGGTAAAATGCAAACTACAACAGGTACTCAGAATCATCGTTCAAGTCGTACGACCGATGGTGAAGTAGTTCCTGAAGAATTGAGGATCTACTTGCCAGACGGAATGAAAACAATGCCGGAATTAATGAAAGAAGCTGGTTATTTTACGTTTAATAGTGGTAAAGACGATTATAATTTCTTTTACGATAGAACCAAACTTTACGATGTAGGTAATGCAAAAGATTACCAACCAGGAATGAATGGCTGGCAAGGCAATCATGCAGAGCATAACTTGTCGTGGACCGAAGATGTGTGGGGAGCAAGACCCGATAAAAACCAGGCTTGGTTTGGTCAGATAGAAATTATGGGTGGAAAAAGAGATTACAAATATGTTCGTGAAGGAGAAGAGTTAGCTATTAATGATGTGCCTCTACCTCCGTATTTCCCGGATATACCTTCTCAGCGGGAAGCATGGACAGAGCATTACAATGCAGGAAGAGGTTCCGATGCTCGTATTGAGCTGATATTAAAGCAACTCGAGGTCGATGGAGAATTGGATAATACCATCGTATTCTTTTTCTCAGATCACGGAAGTCCTTCTTCCCTACGCCACAAACAATTTTGTTACGAAGGAGGATTGCAAGTGCCTTTAGTAGTTATTGGAAATCATCCATCAATTAAAGCCGGAACAGAAATCGACGATTTGGTATCGCTATTGGATGTAACAGCAACAACAATGGCTTTGGCAGGATTAGATGTGCCTGATTACATGGATGGACAGGATGTATTTGCAAAAGATTACCAGCCTGCAGAATATGTTTTTGGTGCTCGTGATCGTTGCGATTTTACGATTGATAGAATTAGAACTGTTCGTTCGGACAAGTACCGTTACATTCGAAATTTTTGGCCCGAACGCACAATGTTACAGCCTGGTTATAGAGATTTAAAGCCGATAGTTATGGATTTTAAACAAGCTTACGCAGATGGCAAATTAACTCCTTATCAGGAAGCTCATTGGTTTGGTGTTCGTCCAGAGGAGGAATTGTATGATATTGAAGCGGATCCAGATCAAATGAATAATTTGGCAACAGATTCCAAATACAAATCAGTACTAAAAAAGCATCGAAAAGTATTGAATAAATGGATGAAAGAAACGGATGATAAAGGGCAATACCCAGAAGATCCTGCTCAATTAGAAGCGACTTATGATCTTTGGAAAAATCGCCCTCAGTTTAAAAAAGCAAAGGTGAATCCAGAGTACGATCAATTTAAACTATAGTAATTTGTGTTAAAAAAATAGTTAGTTAATAGGTAGAAGAGCATTAAGGAGTATTTGTAAGAATACTTTTTAATGCTTTTTTTGTTTCTATAAAACAGTTTTTATTTCTTACTCGTTGGTAGATAATAAAATAGGAGAAAGCTGAAATTGCTTCTGTTTTGCCCGTAATTCGCTAATATTTACTCTTACACACATTCAATTAACTGTCAAAAACATCTTTTCAATCGTTTTCATCTAGTTTTGGATGGTAAGAAATCTGGATTTACATTTAACTAACAAGTGAATCAGTCCAAGTTGTTTTACGATATTAAATTGTAACTATTCGAATAGTAAATCAAGTTGATTATAAAGATGAAAAAATTAGTACTCCTTTTACTCATGGCAATAAGTATAAATTTATTGGCACATGAGCGAATAAATTTCAATTCGGATTGGAAGTTCAAATTAAACGACCAAACGAATGCCGAAATGCTAAGCTATAATGATGCCGATTGGCGAGTTCTTGATTTGCCACACGATTGGAGCATTGAGGGAGAATACGATCTAAATAATCCGATGGGAGGACAATGTGGTTATTTACCATCAGGAATTGGATGGTATCGTAAAACCATTGCCGTTCCTGCCAACTGGAAAGGAAAACAGGTAGAAATAGCTTTCGATGGAGTATTTATGAATAGCACAGTTTGGGCAAATGGCAGAAAATTAGGTGTTCGTCCGTATGGTTGGATTTCTTTTGCCTACGATATCAGTCAGGAAACCATGAGTTCCGACTCCATTACATTTGCTGTTCGTGTTGATAATGACAAGCAACCTTCTGCTCGTTGGTATACCGGAAGTGGAATTTTTGCCAATACTTGGATCGATGTAAAAGAGCAAGTACATGTTGCCAAGTCTGGTATTTTTATTCGAACCAAAGGTGCTCAATTTGAAATAGATACTGAAATAGAGAATCAATTGGATAAAAAAGCCAAACTGACTCTGCTTACTTCCATAAAGGATCCATCAGGCAAGGTGGTTGCAAGGATGAAAGATCAATTGAAAGTGGATGCTTTTGCTTCTCAAAACATAAAACAAACTGTTGAATTGGCTAGTCCTGAATTGTGGTCGTTAGAGAATCCATATTTATATACTGCAGTTAGTGAAATTACAGCAGGAAATACGGTTTTAGATCGTGTAGAAACTCGTTTTGGAGTTCGTGATATAGAGTGGAAGCCGGAAACCGGTATGTGGATCAATGGAAAGAATGTAAAATTGCAAGGAGTTTGTAATCATCAGGATGCAGGAGCTTTAGGATCTGCTGTTCCCGATAAAATATTGCGTTTTCGAATTCAACAGTTGAAAGATATGGGATGCAATGCCATTCGTACCGCTCACAATCCTCAAACACCTCAGTTTTACGATATGTGCGATGAAATGGGCATGCTGGTAATGGATGAGATTTTTGATGGATGGATGAAGAAAGCTGAAAATGATTATGGAGCTCATTCATTTGCAGAATGGTGGAATCGTGATTTGACCGATTGGATCAAGCGCGATCGTAACCATCCTTCGGTGGTGATTTACAGTGTTGGAAACGAAACACATGGCGAAATAGGAAAAGATTTGGTGGCTCGTTGTCACGAATTAGATTCTACCCGTCCGGTAACTTCGGGTCATTCGGGTTCCGAATACATGGATGTATTTGGAGTGAATGGAAGTAGCGAAAAAATGGGTTGGTTCGAAACCATGGAGAAAGATCGAGTGTTTATTGGAACAGAAAATACGCATACCTGGCAAGTTCGTGGTTTTTATCGAACAAAAACTTGGTATCGCGATGGGTATCCTAATAAGAGACAAAAAGCTTATTTCTATCCCGATTTAACGGAAAAAGAAGTGTTTTCTTTCGATTGGACCAATGCTTCGGGACGAACAAATTACAAGCAAATATTCAATTCGAGTTACGACAATGGGATGGTTCGTTTAACCTCTCGTCAGAACATAGAGCAGTTACGAGATATACCTTTTTATGCAGGTTCTTTTCGTTGGACTGGGCACGATTATATTGGTGAAGCAACTTATGTGCATGGAGGCTGGCCTTTTAAATCGTTTATGGGCGGAGCTATTGATATGGCTAATTTTGAGAAGGACTTGTATTACCTCTATCAAAGTCAGTGGACCACAAAACCAATGGTTCACATCTTGCCTCATTGGACCCATCCAACGCTTAAAGAAGGAACTGAAATACCGGTTTGGGTGTATTCCAATTGCGAGGAGGTGGAGCTGTTTTTGAATGGAAAATCATTAGGAAAACAAAAGCCAGGCGTAAGCTGGGATAAAATGCAATGCCAGTGGATGGTAGGTTGGACTCCCGGAGAATTGAAAGCAATTGCTTATAAGAATGGGAAATCAGTAGCCGAGAAAGTAATTAGAACGGCAACTCGTCCTGCTCAAATTGCACTATCGGTTGATGGAGAAGGTTTCAGTAATAAAACGAAAGATATCGTTCAGCTTCGGGTAACGACTACTGATGACAAAGGAGAGTTTTATCCTTACGGGGAAAATAGAACTTATTTTCAGGTGATTGGATCAGGAAAAATAAGAGCATTGGATAATGGCAGTCCGATAGATGTAGAAAAGCATTTTGAAGCAACAAATCGAATTGCCTTTTACGGATTAACTCGTGCGTATATCGAATCGACCGATGAAACCGGAAATATAGCAGTTCTGGCATCTTGTATTTTAGGAGAGAAAAAGCAAGTTACATCCAATAAAGTAAGTATTGATACGAAGATTTTAAACTTGCGAGGAGATGTGCCTAATACTAAAATTGAAGTTTTCTACACTGTGGATGGAAGTGTTCCTAGCACGAAATCGACCTTGTATAAAGAAGCTTTTGAAGTAGAATTGGTTACAAGTGTAAAAGCTTTGGTAGTAATGAATGGACAAGAAGTTCAGCTATTAGAAGAACGTTTTGCTACTGACGAAGGTTTTGTTTGGAATGCAAAAGCAGTTGCTACCAATCCAGGAGGCGATCAGGCCGAAGATGCTTCTTTTGATGGAGCAAATATTGATACTCAAGGAAGTAATTTTAATGGCAAAGGATACATCGATTTTGGCAGAAACAGTGGTGGATATGTAGAATGGTATCAGGAAAATGATGGAAGTCAAGGGGAGTTTCATTTGCAAATTAGATACAGTGCAAATGATAAAATTCGATCTGAATATAAGGTGCAACTTTCCATTAATGGAGAAAAACAGGAACTTATACTACCTGCATTATCCAATTACAGAAAAGATTGGGCAGTTTTCGAAGTGAAAGCACAATTGGGATCTGGTGCAAATACAATACGAGTTACGGCTCTGGAAGATGATGGATTGAGTATCGATGAATTATTGGTAAAGTAAGTGATCGAGGATTGATTTTAAGCGAATTAAATGAAATTGAAATATTATTCTATATAAGATGAAACGAGCCATGAGAATACTTCTCACACACGCAAGAATGATTAAGTCTGGTGAGTTCCATGTGGCAAATAAAAATCAAATTATAAACCCATGAAAAGAAGAGATTTTTTTGTAAAAGGAGCTCTGGGAGTGGTTGCTACCAGCTTACTTCCGGTGGTTGCAAATGCAACTCCTTCTAGCATAGATATTACCTTATCCGATCGATCGAAAGACAAGTGGTTGCAGGTTGGATCGGGAAAACAAGGAATTCCAAATAGAGAACAAATAGTAAATGCGGATGTGCTTGTGATTGGTGCTGGAATGGCTGGGATTTCGGCCGCCGTAGCCGCCGCTCGAAATGGAGCGAAAACAATATTGGTTCAAGATCGTCCTGTTTTAGGAGGAAATGCATCCAGCGAAATGCGAGTTACCGTTAACGGAGCGCCACAGGAAAGGGAAACAGGGATTATTGAAGAGATACTCATTGAAAATTGGGTGTATAACAAACAAGAATCTTATCCGGTTTGGGATCATGTTTTGTACAATTACATCACCCGTCAGCCTAACTTAGAGCTAATGTTGAATACGCAGGCCTTGGAAGCTATTATGGATGGCGATAAAATTAAGGCCGCAATTTGTTGGCAATCGACTTCAGAAACACGCTTTACTTTAAACGCAAAGCAATTTATTGATTGTTCGGGAGATGGACTGCTTGCAGCTACAGCAGGTGCCGAATATCGTACAGGTCGCGAGGGGAAAAAAGAGTTTGGGGAATCTTATGCTCCCGACCAAGCGGATGGATGGACTATGGGAGATTGTATCATGATGATTACAAAAGACATGGGACGCCCAATGCCATTTAAAGCTCCGGATTATGCTTTACCTTTCGATCACGAGACTGCTTTTAAAGACAAGCATCGCAGAATTAAGCAGGTAAAAGAAGGCTTTTGGTGGATTGAAGTAGCAAGTGAATACGATATTATTGCAGATCGAGAACAAAATCGGCATAAATTAATGGCTTATTTTTATGGGGTTTGGGACTATATTAAGAATTCAGGAGATTTTCCCGAGGCGGAGAATATTGCCTTAGATTGGGTTGGTTCTATTCCTGGTCGTCGGGAATCGCGTCGTTTTATGAGCGATTATATTTTAACACAGAACGATATTCTTAACGATCCTCATTTCGAAGATGCCATAGGTTTTGGAGGTTGGTCGTTGGATGAACACAATCCAGGAGGAATCGAAAATTTGAAGGAGCCAGCAAGTTATTTTCATCAGAAATCGGAAAAAGTGTACGAAGTGCCTTATGGCATTTTGTATTCAAAGAACATCGAAAATCTTTCTTTTGCCGGTCGAAATGCTAGTTTAACACATATTGCCTTATCTTCAACCCGAATTATTTCCACTTGTGCGCTAATGGGACAGGCAGTAGGAACTGGTGCAGCTATTTGTTTGCAGAAAGGTATTAATCCTAGAGAATTACGAAGCAAGTACATGAATGAATTGCAGGAACAATTGTTGCGCGATGATGTATTTATTCCAAATCGTCCTGCTAAAGATTCGAATGATTTGGCTAAGAGTGCAATGGCTATTATGGCATCGTCCACCCTTTCGGGAGATACTAAATTATTGGTAGATGGTGTTTCTCGCGATAGAGGCGAAGAAATTCACCATTGGGAAGCGGATGGTTTGGATGCGGAATTGCAATTGGAATGGAAAAAACCGGTGAAAATTTCGAAGGTGGAATTAAAAGGAGATACCAATGTGTTGCGAAGAATAATGATGCATAAAAATCCACAGAAGAACATTCAAAATGAGCAGATTTTGGATGTGCCACCAGAATTAATTAAAACAGCAAGTGTGGAAGCTCGAGTAAAAGGCCAATGGCTTGAAGTTGCCAAGATTGAAGAGAACATTACCCGATTAATGAAAACTAGTTTCGATCAGGTGAGCACTACTGCCATAAGAATAAAACTAAAGGAGACTTGGGGTGCTAAAAATGCCAAGTTGTTTGAAATACGTTGCTATTCATGATTTTTTTAAGATGTAGAAATATCGTCTTGTTTTGCTGTCTGTTGCTAACTTTTAATAAGTTGGCAGTAGCAGACATTCTTTTATCCTCTTCCAAAGAAAAGTTACATGAGGTAATTTACAAGCATCCTGCACAAAAGGATTCAAGTCAAATGCATCAAATTCTTTTCGAAACGGAGGCTAAAGAATTCTACATGGATGTTGCTTCGGTTTATTGTTTCGAGGATGTTTGTAAAATAGATACGATTCGAATTTATTGGAATAGGATTGGAAAGTACCAAAGGTTTGAATTACAGGCAGGTATTGCACTCGAAAAAGCCAATGGAGAACTGTTTACAGATCAGGATTATAAAAAATTGCATTTTATTTTAAATGAGGAGGATTCTCCGTTTAAAAATATTCGAATAGAGAGTATCATCAGCACGCAAGGAGCAGAGCATTCGGATGTGGATGGGTATTCAGGAGCAACAGCTATCGAATTAGACGAAAGTGTTTCTATTCAGGGAGCCGTTTTAACTTCCTATACACTTTGGCATTGGGCGAATGGAGATTTGGTAAAGCAAATTAGAAAGATTACTGGCGAGGCTACGAATGCTGACGATTTGCTGACTTATTTGAGAAATAGCGAGGCAGATTACAAACTTTTTGCGCTAGAACAGCTAATGGTTCGTAAGAATTTTGAAGCAAGACTAATCGAGGAAATAAAAGAGCAATATAAAGGCAATTGCCTACCTTTAAAAAGGAATATTATTTCCTATTTAGAGAGTGCGCCAAAGGAAATATACCAGAATGTGATGTTGGATTTATTCAAGTCCGAAGATTCAAAACAACGAATTACTTGTTTGCAGTCTTTACTACACACTAATTCGAATCTTTCTTCCGATGCTTATTCAAAGCTTTATCGGCAGTTAAATAATATGGAAACTTATCAGGAAGTAGATTTATTTTTAAGCCTTCTGGAAAAACAAAGTCAAGAGTTAGAGGCTCGAATAGCACCTTTATATTCATTGCTAGCCAATTCAAATATTTTAATCTCGCGAAGAGCTTTTTGGTTTTTAGAAAGAAAAAATGCTTCGAAAGAACAGCAAAAACTACTGAACGATTTTGCAAAAAAGAACAAGGACTATCTATAATCAAAACAGAACGAAATAACTGTGTTACTATGATTTTTGTATGGTATTTGAAATACAAATAATCAAAATACGCTTTTAATTTCCCGATTTTACGGATAAATACAAGAACTTAACTTGGAAAGACAAATTCACATTTTAAAAATATAATATTCGTACTTAGATAAATAATAAAATCAAAATAATGATAAAGCAGGTATTAATAGCATTTTTTGCATTGGCAAGTTTGCAAGGACTAGCACAGGAAAAACCGAATGTAGTGGTGTTTTTTATTGATGATTTAGGTTGGGCCGATGTTGGGTATCAAAACCAAGATTTTCAAACTCCTAATATTGATCAGTTAAAAAAAGAAGGGGTTAACTTCGACAGAGCTTATGTAGCCACGCCAACATGTAGCCCAAGTCGTGCATCGATACTAACAGGGAAAGAGGCTATTCGTTTGCAAATGCCTCGACACATTACCGAAGAAGATAAATTTGGGCGGAATACCGAAAAATATAACTACTGGAAGAATGATCCGGTTCAAATGCCTTCTATCAACTGGTTGCCACTCGAGGAAGTTACCTATGCCGAACGTTTAAAAGACTTGGGTTACTACAATATGTTTATTGGAAAATGGCATTTAGGTCACGAGGCGTATCATCCTACTCATCAGGGATTTGATGAGCAATACGGAACCAGTAATTTCGGACATCCTAAAAGTTATTATCAGCCTTTCTTTCAGGTGAATAATCCTTTAAAGGAGATATCGGATGATCAGTATTTAACGGATGTTTTAACCGATAAGGCGGAAGATTTTATTAAGAATTACGATAAAAAACAACCATTTAGTTTAAATGTTTGGCATTATGGAGTTCATGGTCCTCATGTAGGGAGAAAAGATTTAATTGACCAATACAAAGCCAAAGGTTGGGAAGATCGATATGCAGAATATGGGGCAATGGTTACTGCCATGGATGAATCTTTAGGGAGAATTCGTAAAGCATTAGAAGAAAAAGGAATTGCCGATAATACGGTGATATTATTTACATCCGATCAAGGAGGTTATTTCACAAATTTCCCATTACGGGGAAAAAAGAATGGTGGAAATACGCTTGGCGAAGGTGGCGCACGTGTGCCATTCGTTTTGTACTATCCTGGAGTAACAAAAGCCAATACGACCTGTCAAGTGCCAATTCAAACCATCGATGTTTATCCAACTTTAGTAGAAATTGCATCGGGTAAGCAATGTACCGATGAACAAATACAGGGAAAAAGCTTGATTCCACTCCTTAAAGGGGAGAAGTTTGAAGATCGTGATTTGTTCTTTTTTCGCTCTTACGAGGATCAGTATTGTTCGGTAATTTCTGGCGATTGGAAATTAATAAAATACCATAGTGGATTGTTGCAATTGTATAATGTGAAAGAGGATATGGGAGAGGTGAACAACCTTATTTTTGTGAAGACCGCAATTGCCAAAAAAATGGCGAAAAAATTAAGTGATTGGGAACAGGAAGCTGTGCCAAGTAAAGAATCGTACGATTGTAAATAAAAAAGGAATCAGATCATGAAAAAATATTTATTAGTGTGTGGATTATTTCTTGCGCTATTTACTGTGAAAGCACAAGAAAAACCGAATATTATTTGGTTAATGGCTGAGGATATGAGTTTGGATTTGGAATGTTATGGCATGCCAGCTGTAAAAACTCCAAATTTGAATAAAATGGCCGAACAAGGAGTGCGGTTCGATAATTGTTTTGTTACCAACTCAATTTGTTCGCCTAGTCGGTCGGCAATGATGGTTGGTACGCATCAGCTAAAAATAAATGCTCATAATCACCGAAGCAATCGGGATGTGCCTTTGAACGAAAACTTTAAGCCATTTACCTCCTTACTGAAAGATGCAGGTTACACCTGTGTATTGGGAAATCATGCGGTAATGAAACTAGGTCGTAAGATTGATGTCAACTTTAAGCACGAAGCGCTAGGAAATTGGGATGGTAAAACAGAATTTGGCTTATTCGATAAGTACGATAATTTCGAAAAAGAAGACCAACCATTTTTTGCTCAAATACAGTTAGTAGCAAGTCATCGTGGCGATTGGTGGAACGAGGTGCGAAACAATTCAGCTCATCCAGTAAATCCAGATTCGGTAGTGATGCCAGCTTTCATGGCCGATCATCCAGTTGTTCGATTGGATTGGGCAAAGTACTTGGATCAAGTTGAATTCTTGGACAATGAAATAGGTTTGATTTTTAAAGAGTTGGAAGAAAAAGGAATGGCTGAAAATACCATTGTGATTTTTATTGGTGATAATGGAAGGTGCAATATACGTGGAAAAGGGTATTTGCAGGACCCAGGTTTACGAATTCCTTTTATTGTATATTCTCCCATTAAATTGCCAGGGGCAAAAGTTAGAAAAGATGTTGTTGCTTCCATCGATATTACTGCAACAGTACTCGATTTTGCAGGAATTGAAATTCCTGATTACATGACTGGAAAACCAATTTTCGATAAAAAATTTAAGCGGGAATACACTTATGCCGCCAGAGATTTGTGGGACGAAATACAGGAAAAAATTCGTGCCATAACTTCTAATGAATGGAAGTACATCCGAAATGATAAACCAGAGATTCCTTATGATGCACATCAGGCCTATTTGGAATTTTACCGACCTGCAGTGCATATTATGCGAACTTTAAAGCAGGAGGGCAAATTAACACCGGCTCAGGAATTATTTTTTGCAGATTCAAAACCGAAGGAGGAATTGTACAATTTAAAGAATGACCCTCAGGAGTTAAATAATTTAGCAACGAATCCAAAGTATGCCAAAATTCTTGACAAAATGAGAAAAGAAACCCTGAAATACGACGAATTCTACACACCGGTAAGCGATGTTTTTGAACCAGAACATCCAGGAGCTGTTGATGTATTTGAGTGGTTGAAAAAAGAAAAACCCGAACAGTATCAAGAAATGTTGAATGGGGTAGAAATCGGATTGCATGAGTTAACCAACGAATACAAAAAATCAAAAAAGAAGTAATTTTTCGATCTAAATTTTGGGGAATGAAGCAAGCTGTATATTTAGTAGCCTTGTTATTTGCAATTCTGTTTTTCGAATCTTGTGGACAAACGAAAGAAACGAGAATCAAGATTAATAAGGATTGGAAGTTTAAATTGGCGGAGGAATCAAATGTATTGGATGAGCGTTTTCACTTGTCTAACTTTAATGATTCCGATTGGGAAGATGTTAGCTTACCACACACCGCACATATAGAACCATTGGTGGTGAACAACCAATGGCAGGGAACCTGTTGGTATCGAAAATCGTTTACTATTCCGAAATCCGAAGAGGATAAGAAGGTAATTATTGAGTTGGAAGCAGCTATGAATCATTCTAAAATTTGGATGAATGGTGTGTTAATGACGGTGCATCAGGGAGGGTATCTGCCAGTTGTTTTGGATGTGTCGAAGTACGTGAAAAAGGGAGAAGAAAATACGATTGCTATCCGCTTAAATAATACCGATAATCCAACAACCGGGCCAAAACCTTTAAGCAAATTAGATTTTAATATGTATGGAGGCTTGTACCGAAATGCTTGGTTGATTAGTAAAGATCAGGTGCATATTTCGCATCCTGTTTTGGCAAATAAAGTAGCTGGTGGAGGCGTGTTTATTACTTATCCGAAAGTATCGGAAAAGGAGTCTGTTCTTCAGGTGAAAACTCATGTGTTTAATGAATCGAGAGAAGATAAAAACATTCATTTGCAGCATTCTTTATTTTACGATGGCGAGTTGATTACAAAATTGAAGTCGAAATTGCAGTTGGTAAAATCGAAGGATGAGGAGGAGTTTGTAGATACGATTGTTTTGCCAAACGCGAAATTGTGGTCGCCAAAGCATCCAAATATGTATCAAATTAAAACTTGCCTTGTTGCTAACGATGAGGTGCTCGATCAGGAAGTAAACAAAATTGGAATCCGGGAGTTTACTTTTAAAGATAAGGAGCTGTATATCAATGGAGAAAAAACCTTTTTGAGAGGAGTAAATCGTCATCAGGAATATCCATTTATTGGTTATGCTTTATCCGATAATGCGCAGTATCGCGATGCAAAAAAAATTAAGGATGCTGGATTCGATTACGTTCGCTTATCGCATTATCCGCAGTCGCCGGCTTTTATGGATGCCTGTGATGAGTTAGGACTTGTAGTGATTGATGCGATTCTTGGATGGCAGTACTATTTAGATAATGATTTGTTCAGAGAATATTGTTATCGTTCCGCTACCGAATTAATCCGCAGAGATCGAAATCATCCTTGTGTGTTGGCTTGGGAGGTATCTTTAAATGAAACAGACATGCCTATTTTCTTTATGGAGGAATTGAATCGAATTGTTCACGAAGAATATCCGGGAACGAATACCTATTCCTGCGGATGGAAGAATGAGGTGTACGATATGTATTTGCAAGCGCGTCAGCATCGTTTAATGCACTTCGATTCCCTACAAACAAAACCTTATGTAGTTTCGGAATATGGCGATTGGGAATATTACTCGAGCAATGCAGGTTTAAATCAACATCAATTGTCGAAGCAAAAAAGGTTCGAAACCAGTAGCCGACAGCTTCGCGAATATGGAGAAGAAAGGTTATTGCAACAAGTAAAAAACATACAGGAAGCGCACAACGACAATTTTAATACAACAGCTTTCGCGGATGGATATTGGGTAATGTACGATTACAATCGTGGTTATCATGACGATTTGGAAGCTTCGGGGATCATGGATATTTTCCGTTTGCCTAAATTTAGCTACCGATTTTTCCAAAGCCAGAAAGATAGAGAGGAAGAACTTGTTTTGGAAATCGCCACTTACTGGAACGAGAAATCACCGTTAGCAGTGCAAGTATTTAGCAATTGTGAGCAGGTAAAATTATTTTTGAACGACAGTCTAATTGCAAGGCAAAATCCCGATGAAAATCAGATGTCGAATAACTTAGCTCATGCTCCATTTACTTTTACTATGAAGGCCTTTAAGCCGGGAACATTAAAAGCAGTAGGAATAGTAAAGGGCAAATCGGTAATAGAAAAAGAGGTTAAAACACCCGGAAAACCAGTACAATTAAAGTTGTGGTTGGATGAAAGTGGGAAAGCACCGCAAGCGGGTTGTAATGATGTTTTGTTCCTATACATTGCTGCTGTAGATAAGAATGGAACTGTGATTCCTGATTATTCTGAAATAGTGAATTTGACAACAGATAGTGATGTTACCACAGTGAATGTTGGAGAAATGAAAGCGGAAGCAGGTATTGCAACAGCAGTAATAAAAATTGGCGAAACCATAGGAGAGAAGTCGTTTACCGCAAATTCGGGAGAACTGAAAGGAAGCTTAACATTCAGCACCAATTAGAATAAGAAATGAAGCAGTAGATTTTAAAGAATAGATTAGTTGATAATGTCAAATAGATTGTTGCATTGGCTAGTATATAACGCAATAGTTCTGTTTGGCATTTATCTTTTTTAGGAATAATACCAATTTAATTTCAAAAGTATCTTTAAATAAAACGGAATAATTTTCTGCTATATCAATGCAAAAAAGGTAGAGATAGGCAAGCTTGCATCTATTTTAACGAAGATACAGCGGAATAGAAACATGTTACAAGATGTGTTTTGATGTTAATTTGGTATAAGCTGAGGCACTGCTCCAAACTAAAAAGGAATAGTGATAGCTGGATGCGATTCATTTCGAAAATTAAGAATACGATGCTTATCCTATGGGAATACACTTAAAGGTTTTGAATACCAAATTTTCCAGGTAAAGAATAAACGTTAAAATAGGAGTTTCGATTTGATGTATTTCCATTTTTCTTACCACTATTTTTATTCAGGCTTAGGTAGGTAGATATCTATTTTAGAGCACTCTAGAGTAGAATATTTATATCTGTGAGTAAATGTCTTGTAGCTCTCCGTAAAAGCTTTGAAATATACTCATAGATACATACTATTTACTCAAGCTTACCTTTCCTTTTGGTAAAAAATGAATTTTTGTAACCAGTCTGTTAACGATTGCGGAAGTGAAGTTGCAAGTGAATCGTTACGATCAGTTTAAAATTCAATTTTACCTATAGAATGAAAAGAAATCAAATTATTTATAGTATTCTCTCATTGTTTGTTGCGATACTTTGTGTGAGTTGGGTGAGTGGTTCCGAAAAGGGAACAAAT
The DNA here is from genome assembly GCF_002843315.1 of Labilibaculum filiforme. Taxonomy (GTDB): domain Bacteria; phylum Bacteroidota; class Bacteroidia; order Bacteroidales; family Marinifilaceae; genus Labilibaculum; species Labilibaculum filiforme. The sequence goes on from NZ_MVDD01000015.1 coordinate 73,051, forward strand.
GTGGTTTTTACTACCAGTATAAGCGAAGATGCAACGCCAGCAGTATTGGCCAGAATCATGCAGGCAGATGAAAATCCAATTTCTGAAATCAAATTCGAAAAAGGAACTTATCATTTTTATCCCGATAAGGGACTAGAAGAGTACTGTCATATTTCCAATCATTGCGATGTGATGGTGAGTACCGCTTTTCCGATTCACGATTTTAAAAATCTAACCATCGACGGACAAGGATCTACTTTTATTTTTCATGGAATCATGATTCCTTTTTTAATTGATAAGAGTAAAAATATTACGGTGAAAAATTTATCTGTGGATTGGCACGAGCCTTTTCATAGCGAAGGCGTAATTATTGCAAATGATGAGGCCAAGAATACTTTTGATATGCAGCTATCAGAAAAGTATCCGTACGAAATTCGAAATGGTCAAATTTATTTCATTAAAGAATACTACGAGCACAATTTAGGGCAAACAATTCTTTACGATCCGGCAAGAAAAGCCATCACCTTTGATACCGAAAGTTATACCAACCTAACTACTACAAAAAAATCGGAAGTACAGCGGTATCTCGATACTATTGATTACAAATATGAGGTGGATTTCCGCGGACCAGAATATAAAAATTTAGGTCGCGAGGATCGATTGTTAGTGGAGGAATTAAAGCCCGGAGTAGTTCGTATTCACAATCATGGCAAAAAAATTCCTCAGGTTGGAATGATATTAAGTGCCAAGGGAGAACAAGGATTCAATCGGGTTGCACCAGCATTCAGGGTGACTCATACTTATGGTTTTAATGCTAATGATGTAACTGTTTATCATGCCGGAGGAATGGGTTTAATTGCCGAGAACTCTGCCGATTTAATTCTAGATCATTTTAATGTAATTCCACCCGAAGGAAGAATGGTTTCTACTACCGCAGATGCCACTCACTTTGTAGGTTGTCGAGGAAAAGTGGTACTTCGCAATTGTGTGCTTACCAATCAGTTGGATGATGCTGCCAATATTCACGGCACCTACCAAAAAATTGTGGATGTATTGGACGATTATCGTATTGGTGTGCGAATGGGACATTCTCAGCAAAAAGGGTTTGTGATAGGAATTCCAAACGACACTTTAGGTTTGGTGCGTTTGAGCAATTCATTTTATCCTTATCAGCAGCTTACCATTAAAAGTTCAGAATATTTAAATGGAAGGTACCAAATCATTACACTGAACGAAAAATTACCGAAAGAAATTAAAGTTGGCGATTTAATTGAAAATCTATCTGCTTATCCTGAATTGTTAGTGGAAAATTGCATCATTAAGGGAAACCGAGCACGTGGTTTGTTGCTTTCTACGCCTAAAAAAACGGTGATAAAAAATAATTTTTTCAGTACTGAAATGGAAGCTCTGCTAATTCCAGTGGAAAGCGGTCATTGGTACGAATCGGGTAACGGTGCTAATATAACGATTACCGATAATGTGTTTCAAGATTGTAACCATAGTGGTTTAAACCGAGGAATTATTCGTTTCGAAACCGATGATGACAATGAAAATATTGCATTTCATAATATCGAAATCACCAATAACCAGTTCAATCAGTTCGACAATTTGATTCTAGAAGTTTCAAATACCGATCATCTAAAATTTATAGATAATACCATTACCAATTCAGGAACCTTTCCCATGCTATTTCCCGAAAATCCGGCGATAATAGTGGAATCCTCTAAGAATATTGTTTTTAAAAATAATACCTACTCCGGAAAAGCCAGGCAAATTCTGGTTTCCGATGAGTCGGTACCCAATTTAAAGTTTCACTAATTTAATCTCTAACTGTTTATGATTACAACGTTTTTTTTATCTAAAGAGCCTGATTCAGGTTAATTTTTGATGGTCATACTTCTTTCGGCAACCGAAAGAAAGTAGGAATCAATTCTGTTAAATTGATTCATTATTACTGATAATTTAAATTGCAAAAAATCCAAATTGAAGGAATCAAATTTTTATTAATGCAATTGTTTGCGTTAGATTTGAAGATCTGTTTTGGGAATTGCAGGAAAGTAATACCTAATCAAATGAAAAATATTAATAATATGATAGTATTAAAGAAAGTGTTAGGGCGATATCTGCTCTTAACCTTATTTGCTCTGCTATTTTGTGGCTTTGGAGCAAAAGCCCAAGAGCTTGCCATAACAGGAACAGTAGTAAGTGCCGAAGATGGCTTTGGAATTCCTGGTGTTAGTGTTATTATTAAAGGAACAACAACCGGAACTGTTACTGATATGGACGGTTTGTATTCTATAAAAGCAAACATGGGTGATGTACTTCATTTCAGTTTTATTGGAATGAACGAACAGGATGTTACCGTTGCAAAATCGGTAATTGATGTTACTCTTAATGCCGACGTAATTGGTCTTGAAGAGGTAATTGCCATTGGTTATGGTACAACAACAAAACGGAAAGCTGTAGGAGCCATTTCAACAATGAAAGCAGAGCAATTGGAAGCAACTCCTTTTGCAAATGTGGGAAATGCATTGCAAGGACAAGTTGTTGGTTTGGTAGTACAAAATAATGGTGGTGGTCCAGGTAGTTCCCCATCTATTTCCATCCGTGGTGGAGGAGAACCTCTTTACGTAATTGATGGAGTAATTACTTCTTCCGAAGATTTTAACGCATTAAACTCCGAAGATATCGAAACAATTAGTTTCCTTAAGGATGCATCTGCAACAGCAGTTTACGGATCCAGAGCGGGTAATGGTATTGTGTTGGTAACCTCAAAAAAAGGAACCGATGGGAAAATCAAAATCAATTATTCTTATAACTATCAGTTAAGCGAGCCAACTACACTTCCAGACATGTTAAATTCTTACGAGTATGCAAAGCTTCAAAATGCAGCCAATGCTTATGATGGAACCGATTTAACTTATAGCGATGCTCAATTGGAAGCCATTCGTACTCATTCCGATTTAGATACTTATCCGGACAATAACTGGCCCGATTTAACCTTGAAAGATTTTGCCACAGAACAACGTCATAATCTTTCCTTGACTGGAGGAGACAAAAGAACAAACTATTTTGTATCTCTTGGATATATCGATCAGGGAGGTATTTTAAAAGACGATGTGGTTAATTATGAGCGATACAATATTCGTAGTAATATGAACACCAAATTCGAAAAAATTGGTTTGGAAATAGGCGTGAATATTAATGCAAGTATCGAGAATTATAAGGAACCATCAGCTGGGATGTATAGCATTTGGAGAGCCGTGAATCAAAACACAAATCCATTGTATCGAGCATATAATTTAGATGGAACTTTAGCTGGTGGAGGTAATGGAGATCACCCAATAGCGATTTCAAGTAAAGACGCTGGTTATAAAAAAACCAGAGATAAATTTATTAATGCACAACTTAGTGCCAATTGGGCTGTTCCAAACGTGAAAGGGTTAAAGTTAGGTGTTATGGCTAACTATCGCGACGGAGATGGTTGGGGTAAATTGTGGGAGAAAAATGTTCCATTATACATGCAGGACGGTTCGGTACAGGCACAACCAACACCAGCTCTAACTGTTGATTCATATTACAGCGAGCGTTTGTATTTCGAAACAAGTGCGTCTTATGCCAATACTTTTGGAAAACATGGTGTTGAGGGTACATTAGTTTACAATCAAACCACCAGCAATTATGAAGAAATGTCTGCTTATCGCAGAGATTATTTGTCGAGTGCGGTAGATCAGCTTTTTGCAGGTCCGGTAGATGGTAAAGATAATAACGGAACCGAAAAAGAAGGCGCCAATGCAGGTTATGTATTTAGGGTGAAATACGATTACGATTACAAGTATATTTTCGAATTAAGTGGTCGTTACGATGGAAATGACAATTTTGCCAAAGGTGAAAAATGGGGATTTTTCCCAGCTACCTCTTTAGCTTGGAATATTTCGGAAGAAAACTTTATGGATGCGCTTAATGATAAAAACATTGTGAATACTTTGAAATTAAGAGCTTCTTATGGAGAAACTGGTGTAGACGAAAATGTGAATAGATTCGGATACATTCCAGTTTATAATCTGGAAACGAGTGCATACACAATTGGTAATTCATTGGTGAATGGATATTCCGAGGGTAATTTAGTTAATCCAGAAGAACTATCATGGTACACCAGAAAATCATTGAATTATGGACTCGATTTTTCTTCTTTAAACAATAAGTTAAGTGGTAGCTTTGAGTATTTCTTTTATAAAACTACTGGTTATTTACAAAGTCCTAAAGACACCTATTCTCAGCCATTAGGTAAGGATTTACCTCAAATTATTTCCAAATCGGAACAACGAAGAGCAGGATACGAATTATCGCTTCGTTACAAAGGAAAAGTGAACGATTTAAGCTACGAAGTAGGCGTAAACTATTCTTACTATAACCAACTTTGGAAGCGATTGGATACAGAATTAGAATCTACGCTAAAAAATCCGTACCTAAGAGAAACCAACAGAACCGATTATTGGGCTGGTGGAGCAGTTTACTTATCGGATGGATTGTATCAGAATAGCGATGAGTTCTTGAACTCAGCTCGTTTACCTGGTTCTACCCAAACACAGAGTGGTGATATTCGTTACCAGGATGTGAACGGCGATGGTAAAATTGACGAGCAGGATAAGCGATTGGTAGGATTGCCATCGAAACCTCATGCAAATTATGGCATCGATTTTAGTCTGAAATACAAAGGCTGGTCTATGAGCGGATTGTTCCAAGGAACAGGAGACCGTTACATTGCGTTTGACAATTTTATGGTGGTTGAGGCCAAACGACGTACTTACGATTATCAATTAGATTATTGGACTCCAGAAAATACAAATTCTTTGTTTCCAAGAGTTTCACATCTTGAGGGAGTGAATGGTGGTAATAATAGTAACGAAGATAACAGATCTGATTTTTACTTGAAAAATGCGAAATATTTTAGATTGAAAAATCTTCAGATTGGATACGATATGAAAAATAAGGTATTGGCTGATGTTTCCTGGATTTCGTCTTGTAAAATGTATATAAGCGGAACCAACTTATTTACCATCTCTGATGTGATGGATTATTTTGATCCAGAGCAAGCTGAAGCGTCCGAAACAGGTACTCAATCGTATGGATATCCAGTACAGCGTACTTATTCTTTTGGTATAAATGTTGGATTTTAATAAAAACTAGAAGCAATGAAGAAAATAGTAATATATATACTAATAGCAACCACAGGCATCCTCGGTTTTTCATGTAGTGATAGTTTGTTGGATACCAAACCACTCGATAAGTATACTGGTTTGGAAGTTTGGAATGATGTAAACTTAACTCAAGGATTTATTTACAATACGTATGCATCAGTGATTCCTGAGATGACAGTAAATCCTTTGGATCCGCAAGCTCGTTTTGGTGGCGTTGGTTGCGATGATTATACCGATAATGTACTGACACGTACTTCGAATAATATTGCACGTGATTTAATTGATAAATACTTTGATGCAGGTTGGGCTACCAATAATTCTTACTCTTGGTTTGGAAAAGCTCCACTAGGAAATAAAGCTCCAGTGAAAGAGAATTCTTTTGAGGTGATTCGCGATTGTAATTTAATTATCGAGGAGGTTACTGCTTCCGAAGGAATTAATGAGGTAGAAAAACCAGCTTTAATTGCACAGGGAAAAATGTTACGTGCTTTAATTTATTTCACCAAAGCTCGTTTATTTGGAAAATATGTAATTGTTGATAAGGTACTTACAACAGATGATGATTTAAAGTTGCCACGTACTTCTACCATCAAAGAAACTTACGATTTTATTATTAAAGACCTTCAGGAGGCAGCTGTTGATTTGCCAGCAGTTGGTGTTGCAGGTAAATTAACTAAAGGCGCTGCTTATGCCATGCTTGCCGAAGTTGCACTTCATGGTGCTGCTTATATCGAAACTGGCAAAGAGGACTATTATCAGATTTCTAAAAAGGCAAGTGAAGATTTATTTGATTTGGGATACGGTTTAGAGGATGATTACGAAGCATTGTTTAACGATTATGAGAAAGCTTCTGCTTCCAACGAAATTATTCTTGGATTGTTTAAGCACATCGATGCTACTTGGTATCAACAAACCTTAATGCAGGGAACGGTTCCAAATATGGAAGTTTCGGCAACAACAGGAACTCCTAAATTGAACGAATCTTTTTTAGGCTGGACCGAAATTTGGCCTAGTTGCGATCTTGTAGATGCTTATTTAATCGGAGATACAGATGGGCTTGCGAAAAAATGGGATGAAACTTCTTACTTTCAGGATTTTGAGACCAATGGAGGATATGTTTCTGAGGCGATTTACAATGAACACCGCGATGCACGATTTTATGCTTCTATTGTACAAGATTCATCCAGATTATTTTCCAATACAGTAACCACTCGTATTGGCGGTAATATGCACTATTCCGAAAGTACGAAAGGTACTAACCGTTCTACACCATCAGGATATTTTGTTAGAAAAGGCGTGTACGACGTGGACAATTTTAAAGCGGTAGTAAACACGAACTATCACCAAAGTATTACCCGTTTGGGTAGAGCATACCTAAATTATGCTGAGGTTTTATTGCGCTTAAATCAACCTGGCTTGGCAACAGACTATATCAACTACACAAGAACAACACACGGAAAACTACCGGCATTGGCAAGTGGTTTAAGTACTAGTGAGGTGTGGAATTGGTATAAGATTGAACGTAGAGTGGAGTTGTTTTTTGAGAACGATAGATATTGGTCATTGCTGCGTTGGGGAAAAGAAGATGGTGGAGGAGTTATTTCAGAAATGAATGATACCAAACATACTTTCTTCGAAATTTCTGCCGATGGAAAATCGTATGAAGTGAAAGACGTATTTTTAAGTGCAGGAAATCATGCCAAACGATTCTCTACAAAACGTTACTTATTTCCAGTTCCTCAAGCGGAGAGAGACTTAAATGAGAAGTTAGATCAAAACCCAGGTTGGGAATAATTAAAAATTAGATACTGATGAAAAAGATATTTAAATATATACCGGTTTTGTTTTTCATGTTGCTATTTACATCCTGTTTAAAATCAGGCTTGGATGATTTACCAGCTTACGAAGAAGCAAACATAGATAGTTTTAAGTTTGAGTACCGATGGGTGGTTAAAAATGGCGATAATGACCAGTTAAAGCTTTATCCGATGAATGTGGCAGCAACTATTGATACGATTGCGAATACTGTGGATTGTGTGATTACAGTTCCTAATCCAACCGATGTAGGTACAAAACCTAAGGATGATTTCCCAACGGCAATAAGAGAGCAGGTTACAGTAAACAATTTGGTTGGTTATTGTAGTATTTCTACTGCGGCAACTATGAAACCAGTAGGAGATGCTCCTGAATTGGGAGTAGTTGCTGATTATAGTGTAACACCAATACAGTACGAGATTACTGCGGCCAATGGTACCTCTAAAATATGGACAGTAACAATTTCCGATTTTATTAAGTAATTGGTTAGAATAGAATATTATGAGGTGAGTGAAGGGCTGGAACGTAAAGTTTTAGCCCTTACTTTTTTACAAATTTTATGGAACAAATAGCTAGTTTATTTTAAGCATAATTAAGATCGATTGTTATTTATTATTGATAAAAGTTGGGTTTGAGATTTAATAAACTAATGAATATTTCAAATAAAGATTTATCTGTTTACTGATTTTGCACTGTTAATAAAACAAATCTAAAACGCAGAAGTCCGTTCGGTTATAATTGAAAATGTCTGAAAGTCTGGTTTCATTATTTACGAATGTTTAATTCCTTAATAAAGCTTCCATTAGCATAAGATTTTATCTGTTTTGAACTGATGCAGACAATAAATTTATCGGTAGTAACAACGAGTTTTGTATAAACCAGCATCTTTGTTGTAAGCTGTGTTGCGATTTAAAAAATGACTTCGGATCCAATTATACTGGTTGGAATCTATTTTTTAGAAAGAATACCTGTTTACTTTTCTCGATAAACCGGGAATATCTATTTTGTAAAAAAACTAAAAATGATAAACGGATGAAAATAAAAAATTTAATTTGGTCGATTTTGGTGATCCCAAGTTTAATTAGTAGCTGTCAACCAGCTAAAAAAGCGGTTGAAGAGTCAGATACAAAACCCAATGTTGTGGTGATCTATTTGGATGATTTGGGCTACGGCGACTTAAGTTCTTACGGAGCTACCGAATTACAAACCCCAAATATTGATGCGCTTGCAGAAGGTGGAAATCGTTTTACCAATGCTTATGCATCTTCGGCAACTTGTACACCAAGTAGGTATGCACTTTTAACAGGTTCTTACCCATGGCGCAATAAGGAGGCAAAAATACTTCGAGGTAGTGCTCCCTTAATAATTGGTACCGATCAGCCAACACTTCCAAAAATGATGCAGGCAAACGGATACTACACAGGAGTAGTTGGTAAGTGGCATTTAGGTTTGGGTGCTGGCGATTTAGATTGGAACAAACACATAACTCCAGGTCCTAACGAAGTTGGATTCGATTATTCGTATGTTATGGCTGCGACTCAAGATCGTGTTCCTACTGTATTTATCGATAATGGAGATGTGGTTGGTCTGGATCCAAACGATCCTATCGAAGTAAACTACAACGAGAATTTTGAAGGGCAGCCAACCGGATTGGAGAATCCAGAGCTTTGCAGATTAAAATGGCATCATGGTCACAACGGCACTATTGTGAATGGGATTCCTAGAATCGGATTCATGAAAGGGGGAGAAAATGCGAAATGGGAGGATGAAACAATGTCTGGTCACTTTTTAGCATTGGCGCAAAAGTTTGTGAGAGATCATAAAGAAAAACCATTCTTTTTGTACTACGCCTTGCAACAACCTCATGTGCCTCGTACTCCAAATCCTGCTTTTGTTGGAAAATCGGGAATGGGTGCACGTGGCGATGTAATTTTGGAAGCAGACTGGACCATTGGAGAGTTTATGAAAACTATGAAGGAAGAAGGTTTATTGGAAAATACATTGATCGTTTTTTCAAGCGATAATGGTCCTGTATTGAATGATGGTTACAACGATGAGGCAGTAGAGAAATTAGGAAATCATAATCCTTCCGGGCCTTTACGAGGTGGAAAATATAGTCTGTTCGAAGCAGGAACACGAATTCCTTTTATCACCTATTGGAAAGGAAAAATTCAGCCACAAGAATCCGATGCTTTGCTTTGTCAGATGGATTTAATGGCTTCTATTGCTCAATTAATAGGAATCGAAGCACCAAAAACCGATAGTCAGAACCAATTAAGTGCTTTACTGGGCGAGAGCAAAATAGGTAGAGAAAACCTAATTATTGAAGCAACCTCGCGAACAGCAATCCGCCAAGGAGATTGGTTGATGATTCCGCCTTACAAAGCCAAAGCAGTAAACGAATTGGTGAATATCGAATTGGGAAATGCACCAGAATTTCAACTGTATAATTTAAAAGAGGATGAGGGAGAGCAAACTAATTTAGCAACAAGTAATCCTGAAAAATTGAAAGAAATGCTGGAGAGTTTTGAGACTTTACGTGGAAAAGATTACTCGAAAATTGAAAAAATAGAATTGAAATAAGTTTTTAGTAATCAATAAATCAGATGAATAAAATGAAAATCAGACTACTATTATCGGCTTTAGCCATAAGCGTTTCTTTCGTATCCTGCTCTGCAGGAAAAGAAAAAAAAGAGCAAGAAGTTAAAAAGCCTAATATCATATACATTTTGGCCGATGATTTAGGTTATGGTGATTTGAGTTGTTATGGACAAGAAAAATTTGAAACTCCAAACATCGATCAATTAGCCGGGCGAGGAATGAAATTTACGCAGCATTATTGCGGTTCTGCTGTTTGTGCTCCTTCTCGTTCTACTTTATTAACAGGAATGCATACTGGGCATACTCCTATTCGTGGGAATAAGGAGTTGGAAACCGAAGGACAAACAGCTATTCCTGCCAGCACACTAACCTTAGCCGAAGTGATGAAAACTGCTGGATATACAACAGGAATGTTCGGAAAATGGGGATTAGGCTTCACAGGGTCTGAAGGAGATCCTAACAAACAGGGTTTCGACGAGTTTTACGGTTACAATTGTCAGCGAATGGCTCATCGTTACTACCCACCTTACCTGTGGCACAATCAGGAAAAGGCGTATTTAGAAGGCAACGACTGGACCAATATGGTGACTTATGCTCCCGATAAAATTCAGGAAGCTGCCATTCAGTTTATTGAAGCGAATAAGGACAAGCCGTTTTTTGCTTACGTGCCTTTTACTTTGCCTCATGCCGAATTAATTTCTCCGGATGATTCTTTGGCTAAAATGTTCGAAGGAAAATTTGTCGAAGACAATGTTTACACGGCCGATGATTCTTATGCATCGGATTATGGACCGGCTATTGAAACTTATAAATATTGCCCGCAAAAAGCACCCTATGCTACTTTTGCTACAATGATTAGCCGCATGGATGCCTATGTAGGACAAATTGTTGCAAAACTCGAAGAATTAGGAATTGCCGAGAATACCATTGTGATGTTTGCAAGTGATAATGGGCCGCATACCGAAGGAGGAGCCAATCCTGAATTTTTTAATAGTGCAGGCGGATTGCGTGGTGTAAAACGCGATTTGTATGAAGGGGGAGTTCGTTCTCCATTTATTGTGGTGTGGCCAAATAAGATAAAAGCAGGTACGGTTTCCAATCATATCTCTGCATTTTGGGATGTGTTACCAACTTGTGCCGCTATTGCGGATGTAAAACCGACTTCTACTATCGATGGCATCTCTTTTTTACCAGAATTATTGGGAGAGGGAAATCAAAAGAAGCACGATTATTTGTATTGGGAGTTTGGTATTCAAGGTGGTCGTCAGGCAGTGCGAATGGGCGACTGGAAAGCTGTAGTTTACAATTTAAAAAAACAGGGCGAAATGCAGTTGTTTAATTTAGCCGATGATGTGGCAGAGACAAGCAATATTGCCGGTCAGCATCCTGATATCGTAGCTCAAATGAAAGGAATTATGGCAAAAGAACATGTAGATTCTGAGATTTTTCCATTGATGAATTAAGTTGGTTAGTACGTAAAATTTTACGAATTAAAAATAAAAAGGAAAGGTTTGGGCGGTTTTTAATCAAATCTCTGCAAACCTTTTTTTTGGATCTATAAATAAATCGATAAAATGAATAAGTTATTTTTTCTATTAATTACCATTTTTTGTGCCTGCACTTGCAACGCGAAAAAGGTACAGGAGAATCAGAAACCAAACATTGTTTACATTTTGGCCGATGACTTAGGTTATGGCGATTTGAGTTGTTATGGGCAGACTAAATTTGAAACTCCGAACATCGATAAATTAGCAGCACAGGGAATGAAGTTTTCGCAACATTACAGTGGTGCGGCTGTTTGTGCTCCTTCGCGTTCTACATTAATGACTGGTCTGCACACCGGACACAGCTCCATTAGAGGAAACAAAGAGCTCGATGAGGAAGGTCAGACACCAATGGAGGGCAGTGCTGTTACCATTGCTGAATTATTGAAAACAGTAGGTTATAAAACGGGTGCATTTGGAAAATGGGGATTAGGATTTCCAGGTTCGGAAGGGGATGCAAACAATCAGGGATTCGATGCGTTTTACGGTTACAATTGTCAGCGAATGGCACATCGTTACTATCCACCTTATCTTCGTCACAATCAGGATAAAGAATATTTGGAAGGCAACGACTGGACCCATACGGTGACTTATGCTCCCGATAAAATTCAGGATGCTACTCTGCAATTTATTGAGGATAATAAGGATACCTGTTTTTTTGCTTATGTGCCTTTGGTATTGCCTCATGCCGAATTAATATCGCCAAACGATTCTATTTTAAAGATGTTTGAAGGCAAATTCGACGAAATTCCTTACGAGGGACTGCCTGGTTCCGATTATGGTCCCGATATCATTAAAGATAAATATTGCACACAAAAAACACCCTATGCAGCTTTTGCAACCATGGTTACCCGAATGGATATTTATGTGGGACAAATTATGGCAAAACTCGAAGAATTAGGCATTGCGGATAATACCATCGTGATGTTTGCCAGCGATAATGGTCCACATGCTGCAGGAGGTGCAAATCCAGCATATTTTAATAGTGCAGCAGGTTTTCGTGGAATTAAACGCGACTTGTACGAAGGCGGAATACGATGTCCTTTTATTGCTGTTTGGCCAACAAAGATCAAGGCAGGTTCTACATCCGATCATGTTTCGGCTTTTTGGGATTTTTTACCTACTTGCGCAGCTATTGCCAATGTAAAAACTCCTGAAAATATCGATGGAATTTCATTTTTACCTGAATTACTAGGTCAGGATAATCAAAAACAGCACGATCATTTGTATTGGGAATTTGCGCACAAAAGTGGCCGTCAGGCAGTACGAATGGGCGACTGGAAAGCCGTTATTTACAACTTGCATAAGCAAGGTGAGTTGGAACTTTATAATTTGGCTGCCGATGTATCTGAATCCAATAATGTGGCCGATCAGCATCCTGATATTGTTGCTAAGATGAAAGAAATTATGGCAGAAGAACATGTCGATTCTGAACTTTTCCCTTTATAGATTTTGTTTTAATTAATAGCAAAAGGAGCAGTCGTGAGTGGTACGACTGCTCCTTTATTTTGTGCTATATTTTTCTGTTTTCTACATCATTCTATCGTAATAGCCAGGATAGTTTCTAAATCCTTCCCGGTCACGATTTCGGCTTTTTCCTTTTGCATTTCCATCCCTAAGTTTAAAAGTAAAAGTAAGCATGTAAAAATTGGTTAGCTTGTTACTGTAGTAATCCCAAGTATATAGTTCTGTTTCCATGTGAGATCTTTCATCGTTCTTACTAAATAAATCGTAAGCGGTAAAGGAAATCTCTCCTCGTTTACTTTTAAAAATTTTAGAGGACAAACCAAGGTTTACATGCCAAAAATTATCCTGGTTATCGGTCGAAAAATTGTTCTGATAGTTGTTGCTGGCATTGGTTCTAAAAATAAAATCTTTAAAAAAACTCCAATACATGTTCAACGAGGTGGTTTGCGAAATGTACTCCGAGCTATTCGAGCTACTGTTTTTAGAATTGGAATACTTACTGGAACTGGAAAAGGTGAAGTCGACCTTCTCGCTGATATTCGAACTAAGAATCATTCCATGCATTATATTCCAAGTATCGGTGTAGGATTTTTTGCTGTTCACCAATACTGGCGAATGAGAAAACGATCCCCGCGTATTAATATTCAGTTTCGATTTTAATTTCTTTATCGGCAAACTATAGCCAATCATGGTCGATAAATTGTATTGTCCATCTAAATTAACAGGTTGAGAAAATTGTCCACCCGCCGGCAGAAAATAGGAATCGTTGATGGTGGTATCATTCGCTGCTACAATAGTATTACGACCAACCGTATTGCTGGTGCTCGATAGTCGGGTGTTGATGGAAAGATGCGTGCCTTTTTCGATGTTCGAAGCGCTATACATACCCATTAGCATATGTGTTCGGGATTGCTCCAACTGCGAATTTCCGGTGCTTAGGTATAGTGGATTCGATAAATCAATTACTTCCTGCAAATCGTCTACCGAAGGAATATTAGTTTGCGAGTTGTAAAACACACGCAGGCGTTTGTTCTTGGCAAGACTATACGTATAGCGGGCATTTGGTTTTAGAGCGTAAAAATCCTTTTTAAATTCGCTCCTATTCGGAAAAGATTCCTCGCTTTGTAAGGAATTCATTTCAATGTCGCTGCCAATGGTAATCTGATGTTTTTCAGTCCGGTAATTATAGGCAAAACGACCGTTATTGGTTTGTGTTGTATTCTCGAACTGGTTGCTGGTTAATTCATCCAGTTCCGTGTGTAAATTCGTTTCCGGATCTAAATTATAACCATATTTATCCGAGTTTCGTTTTTGGTGCTCGTAGTTGTAAGCAAGGGTTAACGAGCCATTGGTGCCAATAGGCTCGGTATACGAAATTCCTGCTGCTAAATTGGTATTGGTATTTTTACCATCAGAAATTCGGTTGATACTCTGACTAACTTCATTGGTAGCATTCTGTGTTTCCGAAAGCTGTTTTCCTTCCAAATCGTTATTGTTGTAATCGATACTGGCCTGCAAGGAAAATGTTCGTCCTTCTTTATTTAGTCTTCTCGAAAATTTTAAACTCTGACTAATATCATAATCCTGATTTTCGGAAGTATTCAAATTGTTATTCGAATTAATTTGTTTCCCGTTCAACCAAGTGTCCGAAATAGATTTACTATTCGAACCTGCATCAGCACTTCTAATGTCGGTACTCAGTAAAAAGCGGTTTTTAGGATTGGAGTTCAACTTTACCCGTAGGTTCATGTTGTGATTGGTATTTTCACTTGCGGCAATGTCCTCACTATTTTGCAACTGTCCTTCCAATGCCTCCGAAGTGTAGTTTCTAATACTTTTACTTCTGTTTTCATATTTATTATTGCCAAATTCGTAGCTAAACTCCAGCTCGTTTTTATTCTTGCTCGCCGTAAGATTAATTCCAAGTGCATCATCCTGAATATCGTTGCCACTAATACTCGTTTGTCCGAATCTTCGGTTACTTAATCGCAAAGGAGCATTCACATTTCGGCTTCGCCCCGTAATGGTTACACTGTTATTATCCGAAATACTATTAATATTTCCATTAAATCCGTATTTACTTTCCTTTCCTACTCCTGTGGCAAGTTCTCCAAATAGCAGTCTTTTGCTGGTTTTGGTAGTCACAATATTTACCGATCGTTTCTCCTCTTTATCGGCAATGCCCGAGAATTTTGCATTATCGCTTTCGTATTTAAATACCTCAATGTTTTTAATTACATCAGTAGGAATAGTTTCCAAGGCCTGACTCATATTCTTGCCAAAGAATTTTTTCCCATCCACCAGTATTTCCGCAATCTGCAGTCCTTCGGTCATTAATTTCCCATCCATTTCGGTAAAACCAGGCATCTTTGCCAACAGTTCGCCCGCGGTAGCATCCGGATTTATTTTAAATGCCTGCGGATTAAATACCGTTGTGTCGCCTTTTTGCTGCGTAGGAGGTAAAGTTTCGGTGATATTTATTTCCTGAAGAAATTCATTGTTCTCAATCAGTTTTAGTATTCCTAAATCGATGTCCTGTTTTTCAATACTAATGCTTTTTTGAATGTTTTTGTAGCCAATAAACGAAACCTGAAGTTGATACTTTCCAGCTTCTGCATAAATACTAAAATCGCCTTTTTCGTTGGTAATTGTACCCAATCGATTAATACTATCGCTTTCGCTGATTAAAAGAATACTTGCACCAGGCAAAGTTTCCTGCTCTTGCGAATCCAGAATTCGTCCTTTAATCGCCACGTTTTTTTGTGCATAAGTCCCGGTTCCTAACAGTACAAGCAGTAGGAGGAGTGTAAATCGATACCTATTTTTCACTATTTTCATTTTGCTGTGTTTAAAAGTTGTTTATCCCCAATGGGAAAGTTGATAGATTCGTATTTTGTTTTTTGGCAAAACGATATTTTCTACAAGGAATTTCCTGTAGTAGATATGGTGTTGCAATTAAAAAAGTACCCGCTTAATTTTATTTGCCAGGTAGTCTTCTTAAATCTTATATCTCACGAATTATTGCCAATATATAGAGTAGACAATAAAAAAAGGACAATGGGTGAATGATAATTTGTTAACGATTGTTAAGATTCTTTAATGCCTATTTTTAAGATTGATTTGGAAGAGGATTCGATTTTTAGAAGTATTCGATATGTTGCCGATGGGCGGGGAAGTTTTGCCGGTTTATTGCGAAAACAGGCCAATGGGAAGCATATGTAAGCCTATTATTTGTATTTTTAGGCCAATGGGCGGGGGTAGCATGCCTCGGGACTAACATTTATAGGTGTTTCAGGAAATAGGTTTTAGGGTTTTTTGTTCGCAGTTCCGTTAAAGACTACCAATATGACTAGTTAAGCTGGAATTAGAAGTCAATCCCAGTTTTTTTCTTATTCGGTAGCGTGAAGTATGAACGCTACGCAATGATATATTGAGTATTTTCGACATTTCGTGACTGTTGAAATTCAATTTTATAAGTGCACAGTGTTTAAGTTCTGTAGATGTTAAATCAGGATATTTTTGGCACAACACTTCATAAAATTGGGTATTTACTTCGGTAAATCGTTGGTTAAATTCGTGCCATGCATCATTATTGATTTGTGAATATTGGTTAAGGTATTCTTTGTGTTGTTTCGGGGATTTTATTTTAAGTGTTGCGTCTAAGAAATGAACGGCTTCCTCCATTTTCACCATTTTTAGAGCGTAACTTGTTAATTCTTTGTTTTTAACTTCTAATACAGCTTTGTTTTTCTCTATTTCGTGATTATTGATGAGGGTAAGTCTTTTAAATTTATTGCGTTGGTAAAAAAGTACATATATGCCAATGGCTATTAGTAGTGTTATGCCAAACAGGCTAAGTAAATTCGAGAGATCTTTATTTTTTTGTTTAATTACAGATTCTTGTTTCGATATAATTGCTTTATTTTCTTCAAGTTTTGTTTTGTATTTATTCTTTATTTCAAAAAGTCGTTGGTTGTGTTTACTTGTGGCTCCAAATAGTTTGTCGTTGCTTGTTTTTGAGGCTTTTAGATTGGTTATTGCTTCGTATAAGTCTCCTTTAATAATGTTTAGCTCAGCTATTTTTTGTTGCAAGTCAGATTTTAGTTCTGTATGTACTTTGCTATTTTCAATTATTTCTAAACTTCGTTGATAATAGAATAGAGCACTATCGTATTGGTATTTTTCTTTTTTTAGGTCGCCAGTAAAATAAAGATTTACAGCGGTGTATGGTGCATTATTTTCCTCAAGAATTATTCTGGAATGCTTCAGTTGTTTTTCCGCTTTCGACAACTTGCCAAGCTGTAAATTACAGTAAGCTTGGTCGGTTAAAACATAGGGTAGTTCTTGGGAATTTTGATGAACTGTATAACAGGAGTCAAGATATATTAGTGCTTTTTGGTATTCCTTTCTATCTCGCAAAAATGTAGCAATACTAAAGTAGTTGGATACCATTTGATCCTTAATGTAACTGCTGGTTACAGCATTTTTTTTAGAAACTCTTAGTGCTTTTTGTAAATAAGATATGGCCAATGAATCTTTATTATAAATATCGTACAATATGCCAATGTCTCTATATATCTCTACTAAATATTCCTTGTAATTTTTTTGTTCGGCTAGTATTTGAGCTTCCCAAAGATGATCAAAGGCAATATCATAATTTCCACTATAGCGATTAATATCACTTTGGTCAATTAGCCATTTTACTCTTGTAACACTATCATTAGCTAAAACTTTTTCTTTGGGTTTGGTTTTTAGTTTTAAATAGGAGCTTGAATAAGAACTGGATTTATTTTCAGTTTTCTGCGCAAAGATTCCATGTTCTCCATTTAGAATAAGCAGGAAAACGATTAATGCAATGTTTGATTTGAGGCTAAAAATATTCATTTTACAAATATACAATAATATAGAGTATCGAGGTGTAGTGATTATAAGTTTTGTAGTTGCAGTAGGATTGTTAAGTGTCAGGCTATCAGTGTGTGTTTGAATTTAATGTAGTGTGTTGATGTGTTTTTGAATCATCAAAATAATCTCTTGTACAGTTTCTGAGTCATTTATTATTGCTTGTTTTTATCGAAATTAAAGAATTTAGTGCTGATAAAATTTAAGGGTGAAACAACTAATGTATAATTCAATAATTGCAAGCATGAAACATTTATTTTTAAAGCTAGGAGTGCTAACAATGCTTATGGTTTTGCTATTTTCAAGGCCAATTTTTTCACAGAGTATATCTCGTACAGATTTACCATCTAGTCAGTTTATTGCTCAAGGATGGGTGCAGGAGTTTCTGCATCGACAAGAGCTTGGCTTAACAGGGCATCCCGAAGAAAGTGGCTGGCCGTTTAATACTAAATTATGGACTGAAGAGATGGATGTGAAAGATGATGAGTTTCAATATTGGCGATCACCATGGTGGCCATACGAGCATACCGGCTATTATTTAGATGGAGCATTGCGAACTGCATATGCTATTAATTCTACTTTTTTAATGGATAAGGTAGATGCAAATATCAACTATGTTTTAAGTCATGCAGATGCAGAGGGCAGATTGCACGCGGGAACTATTGGTGTGGAACACGAATGGTGGCCTATGGTTGTTTTTATGCGCTTGTTATTTGAAAAGTATGATGCTACAAAGAATCCTGAATTACTAAAAGTCATCGAAAAGCATTATAAAGTAACTTATCGTTTAGAGGAAAGTTTCCGGGTTCCAAAAACATCAGGTTTTTATGTGAGATCGGTTCTTCATGTAGAGCACTTGTGCGAACTGTATCGAATTACAGGAGATGATTTTTACTTAAATGTTGCAGAAAAATTGTATGCAGGTTTTCAGAAACAGGCCGAGACCATGGGTGTTGAAAATCAAATGTTTCAGTTTTCGGCAAAAGGAATGGCGGAAGAAATAAAATCAACAGGGCATGGGGTAACCTACCACGAGTTTTTGAAACTACCAGCCATTTTATTTAAATATACTGGAAAAGAAGAATATAAAAAGGCGATTTATGGGGCTGTAAATCAGTTGGAAACGAATCACGAATTAGCCGATGGTTTGGCTAGTTGTTCTGAGCCCTTTGCAGGAAAAGGACCCGAAAAAGCTCATGAATTGTGTAATACCATAGATTATAACTGGTCTTTAGGTTTTGCTTTGTTGGCAACGCGAGATGTTTATTTTGCTGATAAAATGGAAAAGAATTTGTACAATGCAGGATTTTCTGCTGTAACCAGTGATTTTAAAGCACATCAGTATTTTTCTGCACCCAATTTGGTGATGAGTACGGGAATGTCAAGCGAATTTGATGACGAATGCGATTGGGGATTTGGTTCAAAAGGTCGTTTAAGTTATAAACCAGGGCACGATACGCAATGCTGTTCGGGAAATGTTCATAGAATGTTTCCAACATTTATTAGCAGAGCTTGCATGACAGCAGGAAATAGAGTAGATCTGGTGTTTTACCTGCCATCAACAATTAATATTCCACTTGAAAAAGGACTTTTTAGTTTTACACAAAAAACGAATTATCCGTTCGAGCACAAAGTGGATCTTGAAGTCAATTCGGCACCATCTCAAAAAGTTGATTTCGGATTTCGTATACCATCCTGGTCCGATTCTTATTGTATTTCATTAAATGGAGAAAAAATACATGAAGGAACTGAAAAAGCTATTTTTAAAAGCATCAGTCGAAAATTTAAAAGAGGAGATCATATTAAAATTACATTTTCAACAAGCCCGAAGATAGACGATAGAGGGAATGGTGTAGCTGTAAATTATGGGCCTTTGGTTTTTTCTCAGCCTATTAAAGCTAAAACCAGATTGATAACAAGTGATTTTGCTAAAAAATGCAGTGCCGAATTTCCTGCTTATGAAATTTATCCATTGGAACTGCACGATTGGGCAGTAGCTTTATCGAAAAATATTACACCGTCGGATTTAGAAGTAGTGAGAACCGGCAATAAGGGGTATCCATGGGATTATGGAAATTCGCCAATAAAGCTGAAAGTAGTAGCCAAAACGGTTACAAATTGGGAGTTAATTCGATGGCAATCGCTTTCCCCATTTCCAAATAAGATTGAAACGGACAAGGATATAAAATTGGAGTTGGAACCTATGGGAGGAACCTTGTTACGAATATCAGAGTTTCCAAAAGGGAATTTTTAATTTGAAAAATTCACTGTAAACATGCTTGTGCGGTGCAAATTGTATGTAATTGGCTCGTAAAATTTCAGCGATGAGTAGATTTGTTTTTAGTTTTTATAAAATGATACAGAAAAGAAAATTTGTGAAATTATATCTGTTAGGAATCGTATTTTTCCTATTGATGAAGGTAGGAATGAC
Organism: Labilibaculum filiforme; assembly: GCF_002843315.1. GTDB lineage: Bacteria > Bacteroidota > Bacteroidia > Bacteroidales > Marinifilaceae > Labilibaculum > Labilibaculum filiforme. The sequence continues at coordinate 92,988 of NZ_MVDD01000015.1, forward strand.
TCAAGAATATCAAGAAACATGGGAGTCTTTGTCTGAGCATACGAAAGTGCCCGAATGGTTTAAGGATGCCAAGATGGGAATCTATTTTCATTGGGGAGTGTATACGGTTCCTGCTTATGGCGGTGAATGGTATTCTCGTTGGATGTATCAATATAAGGAATCTGGCTGGGGATCAGGCTGGAAAGAATATCATGAAAATAAATATGGTACGGATTTCAATTATCACGATTTTATTCCTGCTTTTACTGGAGAGTATTTTGATGCTAAAGAGTGGGTAAAACTTTTTAAAAGTGCAGGTGCTAAATTTGCAGGGCCAGTTGCTCAACATCACGATGGTTTTGCCATGTGGGATAGCCAAATAAATCCATGGAACGCTAAAGCTAAAGGTCCACATAAGGATATAGTGGGTGAGATGCTGAGAGCTTTAGAAGAGGAGAACATGAAAACCATAACAACACTTCATCATGCCTTTACTTATCAGTCAGAAAATGCACCGAGTTATTTTAACCTAAATCATAAAAATTTAGCAAGCATTACGGATACATCTTTGATGCAATTTTATGGCAAGCTCGCTTTGGAAGAGGGGCGGGAATTTTGGTTGAATTTAACAAACGAACTTGTTGATAAATATTCTCCAGACTTAATTTGGTTCGATTCAGATTTGAATAGAATGCCTGTATCCTATCTTAAAAAAATGACGGCACATTTCTTTAATGCTTCGAAAAATTCAGGGAAAGAAACCGCGATAATTTGCAAGCAAAAGGATCTGCCTGAAAATATACGGATTTATGATATTGAGCGTGGTGGAATGAAGGAGACGCCCGAAGATTATTGGATGACTGATATTACGATTAGTGAAAACGGTTTTGGTTGGGGTTATATTGAAGGACAGAAGTATAAATCAGTAGAACTGATTGTGAGAAATATGATTGATGTTTGGAGTAAAAAAGGGGTTGTTTTGCTTAATGTTTCTCCAACAGCAAAAGGGATTATAAACAAAGAACAGCGAGAGATATTAAAGCAGATAGGTTGGTGGTTAAAAATTCACAACGAGGCCGTTTATACTACTAGAACGCATAGTATTTATGGTTATGGCATTGCAGAAGTTCAAGATGGAAGTCATGGAGGACAAGCATCGACTATAAATTATTCGTCTAAGGATATTCGTTTTACTTTATCAAAAGATGGAAAATCATTGTATGCTTTTCTTTTGGGAAAGCCCAATGCCGATACAACAATCAAACTTGAGCACATATGGGCGAAGAATAATTCGGCTGTGAAAAAGGTGACACTTATTGAAAATTGTAGAGAAATGGAATTCAAATATTTTCAAAAAGAACAAATGTTGGAGGTCAAAGTGCCCAAGGATATTGTTTTTAACAATTACGCATCTGTGTTTAAAATAGAGTTTGATTAAACTCAGTTAAATTGTTGTTTTAGCTTTTTAAAAATGATTGGTCTAAAGTGACTTAGGTTAAATTGTTTGTTTTAGAAACAGAATGATTAATAGTAGTTTAGAACTTCAGAAATCTCATTTTTGTTGGGTGAAAAATAAGTTGCAAAAAATTGTTCTAAACTTTTGGTTATAATAGATGTTTTGGCTGATTTATAAGCTCCTTGCATATGGCATATGTGCTTTATTTTTCTTAGAGTTCTACTCGTCTGCGAATATCTTTATGCCTTTTTATTGGATGATCACATTCATTTTTTATCTCTTTCAGCTTTTTCTCAAAAGCTTTGTTGACCTGTTAATAATTAGCTGAAAGGTACAGTGTGGAATGGTGTTTTACTATGTTTTAGGTTCTGCTCGATCCTACTTAAGTATTCTTCTATAAAATTAGTAAATAGTGTATTTCAAAATTATGAAAAACGCGCAGGCATGCAATATCTGCGTGTAAAAAGAGATAAAATTTTTGATCGGATTTTGCACTTTCTTAAAGAGGACTACTATTTTTTAATAGAAGAGTTGTAACAGTTTTCGAAAGTTTTCAAAATTGATAAATGGTTCAATTTGTCAATTGGTGTGAGATACCTTGTTTTTTTTTGGAAGCCACCTAATGTCTTTCTAACTTAAGGGCTTGCTTTATGGAGCATCTGCTTGGAATCAAATTCTAGTTTTTTCTTAGTTACAATAATGGGAAAAGCTTGTTTTAACTCACTAACGAAGAGCATTTGGAGGTCATTTTAAACGAATAGATACATAAATATATGGTACCCAACTACGAGAAAGATCAATTGTTAAAAAACAATTACAGTGACGATGAATTACGATTTCTTAATTTGCTTGCCGAAAAATTTCCAACCGTTCAGGCGGCTTGTACCGAAATTATCAACCTCGAGTCCATATTAAATCTGCCCAAAGGAACAGAGCATTTTCTTACGGATATTCATGGCGAATACGAGACTTTTAGTCACGTGTTAAGAAATGCATCTGGAATGGTGCGAAAGAAGATTGATATTGTATACGGCGATACGCTTAGCGAGAAAGAGAAAACTCAGTTGGCAATATTAATCTACTATCCCGAGGAGAAACTAAAACTAATAACTAACGAACAGGAGGATTTAAACAAGTGGTTCGGAATTACACTTCGTCGTTTAATCGAGGTGGCTCGTGTTTCTGCTGATAAGTACACCCAATCAAAAGTGCGAAAGGCAATGCCTCCCGATTTTGCCTATGTAATTGATGAGCTGCTAAATGAGCCAACTGCAAAAAAAGAAAAGTATTTCGATTGCATTATTCAATCCATTATTGATGTAGACCGAGCCAATCAATTTATTGTGGCAATCAGTAAATTTATACAGCGTTTACTGATCGATCGATTGCATATTATTGGCGATATTTACGATCGGGGACCATTTGCAGATAAGGTGATGGATGTAATTCACGATCATTATTCGGTCGATATTCAATGGGGAAACCATGATATTGTATGGATGGCGGCGGCAACCGGAATTCGTGCCAGCATTGCTGCAGTAATCCGTTTAAGTGCCCGATACAACAATTTGGATACATTGGAAGATGCTTATGGAATTAATCTGATGCCACTAGCTACCTTTGCAATGAAAGCTTACAAAGGCGATCCATGCGAAGCTTTTATTCCTAAAAATACTCCTGCCGAAAATATTGGTTCTACTCAAATAAAACTGACGAGTAAAATGCACAAAGCCATTATGGTGATTGAAATGAAATTGGCAGGAGAAATCATACAACGAAATCCAGAAATGGAGATGGAAAATAGATTGTTGCTGGATAAAATTAATTTCGAGAAAGGAACCGTTACCATCGATGGGCGAGAGCTGGAATTGAACGATACCTTATTTCCTACCATTGATCCAAAACATCCGTATCGACTAACAAAGGAGGAGAAAGACCTGGCCGAAAAGCTTCGTTATTCATTTTTGTATTGCGAAAAACTGCAACGGCACATTAAAACATTGTTTTCAAAAGGGGGAACTTACCTTTCTTATAATTCAAATTTACTTTTTCATGGTTGTATTCCGCTCGACGAAAATGGGGATTTTAAAGCGCTTATTTTACAGGGAGAGAGCTACAAGGGAAAAGCACTTTGCGATCAGTTCGATTTGATTTGTCGTCGTGCCTACTTTAATCGGGAACATCCCGAAAGAACCAGCAAAGACAGGGATTACATGTGGTATCTTTGGAGTGGAGCATACTCTCCGCTTTTCGGAAAAAAGAAGATGGCCACTTTCGAGCGTTATTTTTTGAGCGATAAGGAAGCACAACAGGAGGAAAGCAATACCTACTATAAATTGCGAGACGATAAGGAGGCCTGTTGTCGTATTTTAGAGGAGTTTGGACTCGACCCTGAAGTTGCCCACATTGTTAATGGTCATGTGCCTGTAAAAGTGGCAAAGGGAGAAAGTCCGGTGAAAGCCGAGGGAAAACTTTTTGTGATTGATGGTGGAATGTCGAAACCTTACCAAAAAGTAACCGGTATTGCTGGTTATACCTTAATTTATGATTCTTATAGTTTAATTCTTGCAGAACATACCTCTTTCGAATCAAAACGAAGAGCCATACTCGATGAGGTTGATATCGTCTCCACACGAAGCATGATTGAGCATGCTACCAAACGTATTCGTGTTGGCGATACTTATATCGGCAAAAACCTGCGACAGCAAATTCAAGATTTGAACCGACTATTGGAAGCTTACCGGAAAGGGATTGTGAAAATTAAAAGAGTGTAGGCTCTGGAAAATGGAAATTTCAGCTCCCGCAGATTTTTGTCTGCGGGAAAAGAGTTCCAGATTTGTAATCCGTTTTGTATTTTATAATCATTGGAAATGATGCTTTTGCAGAAGAACAATTACAATTTAATTCTCCACCACCTTCAACTCATAATAAGTAGTTTCTGGATCAATCTCACGAGTAAAATGGATGTCTTTATTGTTGAGAAGTACAATTTCTGCAGTTGTGTAAATAATATTGCCATCTACCAAATGCCCACCAATGGTGTTGCCTGTGCTATCCGATACCGAAATATGAATGTGATTATTTGCTCCATTGTCGGCAAAAGTTCCGGTAAGCGAAACAATTTCGAAATGACCTTTTAAATGCAGCAACCTTTGTTGATTTGCCAGACGAATTGTTAATTCTCTTAAGCTACCAACGCAGGTAGAAATGGATGCCGATTGCAATTGTTTCGTACTAACGAATTGTGCCATTTCTTGTTTTAAATCCATTCCTGGTTTTAATCGTAGGCCGTAGCTTTCCACATTATTTTTTTGGCAAGAAAGCAAACCAATAAACATGGCAAGAATAAGGCAGGGTTTCAATTTTAACATCGGTGATTTTTTAGTGAGATGTAAAATTAGAAATTATAAAACTTTTAGAGGCGATAAAAGAAGTAAAGTTTTATGTCGCATTCCTATGCTTCTCCTAGTATATTTTTCCAGCGACTTTATTGGCTTTTAAGTTTTTGTTAAAAATAAGCTATTGAAAGAATAGCATAATTTATAACTTAGGGATATTTCTTCGTGATATCAGGAAAACTCAGTTGTTTTTGTTTCCCTTTTTAATTTCACGAAGGAGTAATAATATTTTTGTATAAAAAGATAATTTGGAGGAGAAAGAGCTATGAAACGTCCATGACAAAGGTGTTTTGACACACAGGGAAATGATTATCCCAACATGGTAAGTTCCATATGGCAACTAAAAATCAAATAATAATCATATGAAACGTCCATGTACAAAGCTTTCTACACACAGGGAGATGATTATATGGTAAGTTCCATATGACAAAAACATAAAGTAATAATCATATGAAACGTCCATGACAAAGGTGTTTTGACACACAGGGAAATGATTATCCCAACATGGTAAGTTCCATATGGCAACTAAAAATCAAATAATAATCATATGAAACGTCCATGTATAAAGCTTTCTGCACACAGGGAGATGATTATATGGTAAGTTCCATATGACAAAAACATAAAGTAATAATCATATGAAATACAAATTAGAACACGCATGTATTCGAGTAATGGATTTAGACAAGTCGTTGGAATTCTACAAAAAAGCATTGTCTTTAGAGGAAGTAAGAAGACTGGATTATCCTGATTATAAGTTTACCCTGGTGTATTTGAGCGATGAAGATAAAAATTTTGAAATAGAATTAACACATAATTATAATCCCGAGAAACCTTACGAGATGGGAAATGGATTCAGCCATTTTGCATTAACCGTGAGTGACTTGGAAAGTTCTTATGAATTTCATAAAAATATGGGGCTCGAAATTACAGCGCTTAAAGGGCTGCCCGGTGAAAAACCTAAATATTATTTCATTACCGATCCTGACGGATATAAGATGGAAATTATTAGAGGGGATGAGCTTTAAGTGAGAGGTGTTAAACATTTTTATTTCAGATGCTCTTAAAAATAAAACACCAAATGATTTTTTAAATTGTGGGAGTAGTAATTTTAGTTCTTAGGCGGAAATAGAAGTCTTTCGAATGGGCATGAATGAGTTTCTCTTTCACCGTTTTGTAGTAGCCATTTCAGGTCGTTTTTTTGTCTTGTTTTTATACTTTTAAAGCTACAAAAAGCATCTTAAACCGCAATATTTAAGTAAATATAAGGCAAAATAAAAGCGACTGTATGGCGTGCAATCGCTTAATAATCAGTAATCTTACATTGTCGGGGCGAGAAGATTCGAACTTCCGACCCCACGCCCCCCAGACACAACCACTCTATCGTTAATTGTCTGTAAGCCAGTGGTTATGAGAGGGTGGGGGTTTGGATTTGCAAGTTTTTTGCAAGTTTTTGCTTGCGATATCTTTTCTAAACTAGGCGTGTTGACTAATTTAAAGATCATTTTTTCTTAATGTTTTATGCGTTCGTAGAAGACCTCATGTAAGAATGAGTTTATTGCTTTTTTAAAATCTAATAAGAGTTGTTTATCTGCTATTTCAAATGTAAAAGAATTCTCTCTTTCCTTATAATTTAAGTTTGCTATAGATTTAAAAATTGTTATCAGATTTGAATTTTTATTATCAATTGTGTTCACAGGAGAGTGTACTAATTGATTTCTAAGTTTATTATATTTTTTAATTAATTCCCATTCATCCTCAACAGTATTAAGATCAATAAGAAGAACCTTTGTGATGTAGTTGTAATATTTAATTACTCCATTACCATTTAGATCATTTAATTTTAAAATGTTTTCCTTTTCTGCAAGTTTACATAGTTGATTCATTTTTTTCTCCAAAAAAGAATACAAAGAGATGAATATAGAGTTATAATATAATTGATGAGTGTGGAACTTTATTTCGTGATCTTCAAAATCATGTTGCATATCAATTTCCTCGTAAGATGCTTCCTCAAGAAATTTATCGTATTTGATTAGTTTTTCTTTAACTTCTGTTTTTATTTCTTGTTCGGTAATTGATATATATTCATCAAAAGAATATAATTGAAAGTCAACTTCAACAACGTATTGAAATTTATTTTTACCAAAAACTGATCTTTGCCTATAGTACCCTCGTTTTGTTGGACCAAGATTTCTGTTTTCTAAGTTGAATTTAAGCTGCCATATTATAGATTATAAACGGCTTCTTCCTATCGATGCCTTGATGATCTCTGTTATGATATCTATCA
>NZ_MVDD01000016.1 GCF_002843315.1 Labilibaculum filiforme
CAATGCAAAACTGAAAGCATTCAGAGCATCACTTAGAGGGGTGAGGGATATTAACTTCTTCCTTTTTAGAGTCGCTAAAATATATGCTTAAAAAATCTTACTCCACCTGATATTCGAATTGATCCAATTATTATAGAAAAAGAATGCTATTCAATAAAAAAATCCCGATCTGCAACTGCAAATCGGGATTTCAAATATCTAGATAAAGAGAGTTTTAGTTTCTTGGCTGATCGTTTTGCATTTCTACATAATCGGCGCTGTTTCTATAATCGCCAAGTAAATGCTTACAGAAATATTCACCACGCAACCAAAACGAATATTCGCTCATGTTGCCAAATCCATGTCGTTGTCCGGGATAAACAAAGAAATCGAATCGTTTGTTGGCTTTTATCAAGGCATTGGCCATTCTAATGGTATTACCAGGATGTACATTGTTGTCGATATCGCCAGTAACAATTAGTAACTTTCCTTTTAGGTTCTTAGCCAAGCTTGGATTCTCGTCGATTTTATAAATAAAGCTAGTGTCTCCTTTTTCAGAAACTTCCTCTTTTACACCATGATGAGTCTCGCTCCACCAGCGGTTGTAAATGTTGTTGTCGTGATTTCCGGCTGCCGAAACAGCTACTTTAAAGAAATCAGGGTAAACCAACATTGCAGCTGTAGACATGAACCCACCGCCTGAGTGTCCAAAGATTCCTACTTTAGTAATATCGATAAAGTTAAATCGGTCGGCCAATTGTTCCAAACCAACTTTTTTATCTTCCAAACCATAATCTCTTAGGTTGCCATAACCATAGTTGTGATACCATTTCGATCGGGCAGGATGTCCACCTCTGTTTCCAATAGTAACCACAATAAATCCTAATTGTGCCATACGGTCGGCTCTGTCCATATGAGTCGAAAAGCTTTTGTAAACGGCTTCGGTTTGTGGTCCTGGGTAAACATAGGTAAGAACAGGATATTTTTTGTTAGGATCAAAATCGAATGGCTTGTACATCACCCCATAAATATCGGTTACTCCGTCGCCAGCTTTCACCATAAATGGCTCTGGAAATTGATAGCCAGTTTCAAATAATCGAGAAAGATCAGTGGTTTCCAAATCGATTATTTTACTGCCTTTTGAATTGTATAAGGCCGAAACAGGAGCTGTATTTACTCTAGATGAGTTGTTTACAAAGTAGTTGTTCTGATCGTTCAGACTAACATCGTGCGAAAAGTTTCCTTTGTTTAATAGCTTAAGTCCTGTACCATCAAAATTTACACTGTAAAGGTGAGTGTAGTATGGATCTTCGTCCTTCTCACGAGCATTTCCTGTAAAGTAAAGCACTCTGTTTTTTTCATCAATTCCCTCAATTTCTTCACAGTGCCATGGTCCTGATGTGATTTGATTCTTTAGGTTTCCTTCTCCATCGTAAAGGTAGAAATGTGCCCAGCCATCGCGTTCCGACCAGTGAATTAGTTCTTTTCCATTGTTTACAAAACCCAATTGCTTGGTTTCAATATAGGTGTTTAAACGTTCTTCAATAAGTACTTTTACTTCACCGGTTGTGGTGTTGGCAGTACAAATATCAACACGTTTCATATCGCGACTCTGACGCTTGAAATACAATAAATCGCTTGTGGCCGACAGCCATTTTGAAAACTTTAGTTCATCATCGGCATCCATCTTTTTTCGAGGAGCTCTTAGAATAGAAAGGGTTTGATCTTTAAAAGCTGCGGTTTTAACTTTTACAGATTTTTTACTTTCCCAATCGAAAATTAGAATTTCATATTGTGGAGCTTCTTTTTCTCCTGGCATATGGTATTTGTATTTTTCTAATGTTGGTCGGGGCGAAGCTACCGAGTTAATCACCCAAAGATCTTTAACTTCACGCTCATCTTCTCGGGTTAGTGCAAACTTTTTAGAGTCGGAAGAAAAAGTTACATAGGTTTCTTTTCGTTTGTCTTTTTCTTCTTCTATCTCTTTGTTGGTTTTGCCATAAGTGCCACTACCATAGCTATAATATTCTACACCATCGGTAGTTAATTCATGTTCGATAATGGTAGAATCTTTCTCGTTTTTTTGTGCTTTTTTATAGTTTTCGGCATCCATCCAATAAAGGTTGTGATGTTTTGCAAAAATCACATACTCTTGATTTGGAGCTACCGAAGCCCACTCTTTTTGCTCTAATGGCTTTTCAAACTCATTCAACAAATTTAGTTTTTGAGAAGCAATATGGTATTCGAAATGCCATACTTTAGGAATCATTTTCTTTTTGGCTTTTTTCTTTTTTTCGCCATCTTTTTCTTCTTCCTGTTTGTCTCCGTCTTCCTCGTCGTCTTTTTCTTCCTCTTCTACCAGCTCACTTTTTACTTCAAACTGAATTGTTTTTTCATTATTAATAAATTTCAGCTTACTAATATCTAAGTGCTGTGCATCAAACGGATCGGCAGTTAAACGGCTAATGTCAGCAGCCATTTTTACGGCATTAAACAGTTCCGATTTTGTGTTGTTTACCGGATTAACTAAATAGTAGAATTCTCCTTCAGATGTTTTGTAGTTGTACCAGAATTTTTCACCACTTTTTAGCCAATGAGGATCAACACTGGTCGAAAAAACTATTTTTCTTAGTCGGTTTGGCGAGAATTTAGCCGCCAATTCATAATTTGCTTTGGTAACAGGCGTTTCCTGTGCAAATAATCCTATTCCCATTACTACTAATAGGAGGGTAAGTAAATTTTTTTTCATGTAATTGAGTTATGCTGTGTTGTATTAAGACAACTAAAATAGAAATAGGATGAATAAGAAGTCTTCTTTTTTTTCACTTTTCGATAAGAGGGTTCATTTTCGGGATGTATGAGCGGTAATTAAGATTCTAAAGTCTGCTAAATTTTATGTTGCCGATAGTTCTAATAGTTTAAGAACAGTATTCCAGTTGCGTGATGTGGCTTTTACTTTTAGTTTCGATTCGAAAAACTGATTGCTGAGTTTGGTTTTGTGATAGGGACCAGAACAGTAGATAAAAATATCTTTATGGATAATTTGAAAACAGTCTGGTTCAAAGTTTAATGCACTAATTGTTTTGATTAAATCTTCTTTTGGGTTTTCGTTAAGAAAAGTAAGACAGAGGTTTTTATTTTCATGAATTCCGATATATGGATTTGTCTGAACAGATTGTTGCCATTCTTCTTGTGTTCGCACAATTACCGGTACTTCGAATCCGTATTTTTTTAAGATATTCTGACTTATTATTAATGCTACTTCATGATTTGGGCATTTTTGGTAGTCGAAAATTACGTTTCCGCTTTGTATGTAACTTTTACAATTTGTAAACCCTAAATCGGCATACATATCTTTAAGATCTGCCATTAATATTTTCCGCTTACCACCAACATTTATTCCTCGTAACAGGGAAATATATTTTGTATTCTCGTTCATAGTAATTAGTTAGTGGTGAGTAATATAACTTAGTAAATTATTCTGCTTGTGTTTGCAGTTTTGCTTCTTCGTAAGCTTTAAGTAAGCGCTTTGGAACTAGGGAAGGTCTTTGTTTTTCAAGATTGTAAAAACAACCGATTTGTTTGCCTTTGCAATGAATAAGGTCACCAGAGAATATTTCAAGATCCATTTCCCATTTGCTCGATCCTAAATTTTTAATTCTGCATATTCCCCTGGGATGATCATGAATGGTTAAGGGAAGCTTGTAATGTACTTCTGTTTTAATTAATATAGGAGATATGTTGGTGGCTATCATTTCATTATAGGGGAAGTGTTTCTCTAAAAAAAGATGCCTTAAATCTTCAAACCATCTAATATATACAATATTACTTACGATTCCCATTGCGTCAATATCATAGGCTTTAATGCCTATTTCCATTTCAACGATCATTAAATTATCTGTCATTATTTATGATTTTTAGGTGCTTGTTTTGTTGCGTGGTAAATGTAATTATTTAAGGGTTAATATTTAATTGCATTTACTATGAAATTAATGCTTTGCTTTGCGAATTGCTAAGGAGGTGTAGCTATTCATTGAGAAATTGAAATAAGAAAACCCCACAAAGAAATTAATCTAGTGGGGGTTATGTTTTTAGTGATCTGTGCCTTATCTTCTGGCTTTATCTAATAATTTTAAATCAGCCAATGCAATTGCAGTTGCGGCTTCAATAATTACTGGTACTCGTAATGCTATGCAGGCATCGTGTCTACCTTCAATTAGTAAATCTTCTACTTCTCCTTTGGCAAAATTCATGGTTTTCTGATTAATGCCAATCGATGAGGTTGGTTTAATAGCCACACGAAATACAAGTTCGTTTCCGTTGGTAATTCCTCCATTAATTCCTCCTGCATGATTGGTTTCTGTTTTTCCTGATGCATCAATAAAATTATCGTTGTGCTCCGAACCTTTCATTTTAGCAGCAGCAAAGCCAGAACCAAATTCGATTCCTTTGGTTGCAGGGATAGCAAAAATAAGGTGAGAAATCATCGATTCTACCGAATCGAAGAAGGGTTCGCCATATCCAATTGGAAGATTGTTAGCGCGACATTCTACAATACCTCCAACCGAATCGTGTGCAAGTAAAGCTTCTTCAACAGCAGCGTCAAAATCTGTTTTACCACCAACTTCAGTTAGTTTGGCATCAATTTTCACATTGCCTAATATCTTTTTGGCAACCACGCCTGCCGCAACAATACCAAGGGTAATTCTTCCTGAAAAATGACCACCTCCCGTATAATCATTGTGTTCTCCAAATTTATGTTTCGCAACAAAATCGGCATGTCCAGGGCGTGGACTGTCTAATAAATTACTGTAGTCTTTCGATTTAGTATTTTTGTTGTGGAATAGGATAATTAAAGGGGCACCAGTAGTTTTTCCTTCAAAGGTACCACTTAGTATGCTTGGCATATCTGCTTCAATTCGCGGGGTTGTACCTCTCGCTCCAGCCTTTCTACGACTTAAATCCGGTAAAAGGTCTTCATCTGTTAAGTCGATTCCCGATGGGCATCCGTCGATGGTAATTCCAACTCCTTTGCCATGAGATTCTCCAAATATGCTAAGTCTAAATATTCTTCCGAAATTATTCATTTATTGTAATTATTAGTATACAGTCATATAGTAGCTAGTAAAAATAGCTATTGTTTATTTTTCATTGTCAAGTAGTGAATGAAAATTTACTTCATTTCGAATTTGCACTCCATTTTTTGCCAGTAATTCGGCAGTAAGGCCATTTCCTTTTCGATGTTTTCCAGTGAAACTGCCATCATAAATTTTTCCATATCCGCATGACGGACTGTTGGCTTTTAAAATTACCATGTTGCAATTTAAGGCTTTTGCAACATTTATGACTATTTCGGCACCTTTTGTAAATTGGGATGTATAGTCGTTTTTATCTTGGTCAATCACCTTTAATTCATTATTTACTTGTACAATTTCGCAAGATATACGAGGCGTACCTAGGCCTCCTAATACCTCTGGACAAAGAGCGAGGGCTTTATTTTCCAGTACAAGTTGCTTAATTTCTGGAATTTCGTTGCTTTTGCCATCGTACCTGCATTCACAACCGGCTAAACAAGCGCTAACTATTATCATAGGTAAATTTAAATGCTTAAAAAGGGTTTCATGTCAAGTAGTGATTTATTGTTTCACTTCTTAGATCTAATGTTTTATTCTATTGTTTATACAAACTGACTATCGAAATAAAATTGAGCAACTCCGCCACCTATTTTTCGTAAATCCGTAAAGAATTCTGGATACGATTTGGCTACGCATTCGTGCTGACCAATTTCAATCGGACTTGGAGATGCTAATGCGGTAACCGCAAGTGCCATGGCAATTCGATGATCGTTATTACTTTTTGCTAATCCTCCTTTTACTTTGCCACCGGGAATAATCATTTCATCACCTTCGATGCGAATTGGAACTCCGAGCTTTAAAAATTCTTTTTTTAGAACGAGACCACGATTACACTCTTTATATTCTAATCGGTGAACTCCTGTAATTCTGGTTTCTCCAGCACAATGAGCTGCTAAAGCAACTAAAGGAGGGAAAAGATCAGGACTATGTGTTGCATCAAAATCAAAGGCATTTAAGCCTTTCTTCTCTACTGTTAAATTGTTTCCTTCCCATTTAATGGAAGCTCCGCATTTTTGCAAGGCATCTAAAATTGCTTTGTCAGCTTGATAAGAATCAGGATTCATATGCTCCAAAGTAATACTTCCTGTTAATGCTCCAGCAACTAAAAGAGGAGCTGCCGAACTCCAATCTGCCTCAATTGTGTACTCCGTTGGTTGATAGATTTGATTTCCTTTTATATGAAAGTTCTCGTAATTCTCATGCTCTATTTCAATACCGAAATGCTTTATTAGATCCAGAGTCATGTTGATGTAAGGAATACTTTTTAAGTCTTTTACTTTCAGTGTTGTATCTTCGTCTCGTAAGGGCAGAGCCATTAATAGACCTGTGAGGAATTGAGAACCAAGCGATCCGTCAATTTTTGCAAAATTACTCTTGTAGCCACCTTTTATACGAATGGGTAGAAATCCTTTGCCAGGATTTTGACAATCAATACCCAAATTTTCCAATCCTTCGATAATGTTCTGAACGGGTCTTTTTAAGATGCTTCCAGTTCCAGTAATTTCCATTTCTTCTGGTTTTAACGCAACAATCGGCGAGAACATCCTTAATGAAAGTCCCGATTCTCCAACATGAATGCTTTTGGGAGCTTCGCTTACTTTGGAAGTTATCTCTAAAGAATTTTCCTTTTTGGTGACAACCGAACCCATTCGCTGGATGATATCTGTTGCGGCATCCGCATCTTCACATTTACAAGGATTGTGAATTACAGAGTTTCCGTTAGCCAACATGGTAGCGGCTAAAGCTCTTTGCATCATGCTTTTCGAGGAAGGAGGGGTTAGTTTTCCTTTAATGGTTGAGGATTGGATTCGAACTCTCATAATTTTGGTTTTTTAAAGGGCTGATTTAGGATTGGCACAAAGTCCAATCACCATGGTTTTTAGTTCTTCAATAGGAATGGTAACAATGGTGGCTTCTCCTATTTTTTTTAGTAGAATAAAATCTATCGTTGATCGATTTTTCTTTTTGTCTTTAATTAAATATTGATTAATAGTTTCCGCAGAAACATCATGCTGTAATGGTAATCCAAAGTCATTTAATAAATTATTGACCTTTTTAGTGTTATCCTCACTTAATTCACACAAATCTTGAGATATCCGGCAAGCTAAATTCATTCCTACAGATATCGCTTCTCCGTGAGTTAAATCAGAATTATTTTCAATAGCATGACCAATAGTATGGCCGAAATTTAATTTCTTACGTTCTCCTTTTTCAAGAGGATCGCCTTCTACCACTTCAGTTTTAATGGAAACAGCTCGGTATACTAAATCTTCCATCAAATTAGGATCTAAATTCAGTAATGCTTCCCGATTTTCCTTTAGAAAATAGTACAGATTTTCATCTTTAATGAAAGCGTGCTTAATTACTTCCCCAAATCCACTTCTAACTTCCCGTTTAGGTAAGCTTTGTAGCAAAACCGGATCGCAAATCACAAACCTTGGAGGATTAAACCTGCCAATCATATTCTTTAGTTTGCCAAAATTGATTCCATTTTTGCCACCAACACTCGCGTCTACCTGAGATAGTAGGGAGGTACTAATAAAGCCGAACTCAAGTCCTCTCATAAAAATAGAAGCAACAAAACCAGTAACATCAGAAACCAAACCGCCTCCCATTCCCAACAAAAAACTATTTCTGTCAGCACCTCTATCTAGCAATTGCTCAATAATTTTTTCGACCGTTAGCCAGTTTTTATTTCCTTCGCCACAACCCATAACGATATAATCGAATTGCTTAACAAAGTCGGAATAATGTTTATATATATTCTCATCGCAAATCAGAAAGCATTTCTTCTCGGGGAGATACTTGCTAAGGTTGAGATAAGATTCTCCAACATAAATACTGCTGTTTTGTTTTTCGATGTGTATGGTCTTCATTGTTTTAAAGAGATGTGAGATAGGAGATATTAGATTATGAGAGACGATCAATCTCATCTCTCATTTCTAAATTCTCAAACCTATTGTTATGAGTTCATGATTTCTTCCTGCTGATTGATTGATTCTTGGTGGATGGCTTTGAATAAGCTATTAATGAATTGTTCACTAAATCCTTTTTTCTTTCCATTTTCCATGCTTTTTTCTAAAATAGATCCCCAACGTTTGTTTTGTAAAACGGTGATGTTATTTTCTTTTTTATAGTGACCAATAGTTTTGGCAACCTGCATGCGATTTTCCAATAACTCTAATAATTTTTGATCGAAATCATCAATTAAATGTCTTAATTCGCCAAGGGTGTTGTCAACCAGTTCATTACCAGCTTCTGGGTCGCGAAGTACCAAGTTGGCCAAAAGTTCTTTAAGTGCTACTGGGGTTAATTGTTGTTTGGCATCACTCCAAGCTTCTTCTGGCTTGCAATGCGATTCAATAATTAATCCTTCGTAGTTTAAATCCATCGATTTTTGAGCTACTTCATCTAATAAATCACGGTCTCCTGTAATATGACTAGGATCGCAGAATATTGGCAGTTGTGGCATTCTTCTCTTTAATTCAATTGGAATTTGCCATTGAGGATCATTTCTGTATTTTAATTTCTGGTAGGTCGAAAATCCACGGTGAATTGCGGCTAATCGTGTTAGTCCAACAGCATGAAGTCTTTCTATTGCACCCATCCATAATTCTAGATCGGGATTGATAGGATTTTTTACTAAAACTGGAATGTCGTGACCACGTAAAGCATCAGCAATTTCCTGAACAGCAAATGGATTAACTGTAGTTCTTGCTCCAATCCATAAAATATCTACGCCTGCACCTAAAGCTAGTTCAACGTGACGGGCATTGGCAACTTCTGTTGCAGTAATTAATCCGGTTTCTTCTTTTACTTTTTGCAACCAGATCAATCCTTTTGCTCCAATTCCTTCAAAACTATTTGGACGGGTACGTGGTTTCCAAATTCCGGCACGGAAAATTGGAATACCCGCTGCTTTAATGCCACGTGCAGCATCCATTACTTGTTCTTCAGTTTCTGCACTACAAGGTCCTGCAATAACAAGAGGGCGCGTACTGACATCTATTGGCCAGCTACTTAGTGGTTTGATATCCATGTCTTTCATTATATTGTTTTTTATACTCTTTTTCGAGTGATTAAAAATATGGTTTTTACTTAGATGATATTCCGTACTATATTATGCTACTTTTTAACTAAACTACATGTATAAGAAGCAAATTGTTATTTTATTCTTGTCGCCTTTTTTGCAAATAATTATGCTCCAGTCTTAATTTTTGATGCTTGTTGTATGGTTTCTTTCTCGTTTTTTTCTTTCTGATCAAGAACTCTTCTAATATCGTTGGCTTCAAATATTAAATCATTAATGCCATTTAAATCATCCTTCTCAATTAAATCCTTAAATTGTTGAAGTTGGTCAATATATTTTTGAAGTACTTTTCCAACATTCTTTTTGTTTTGCTGAAAAATTGGAGTCCACATTTCAGCCGAACTTTTTGCTAAACGAACGGTAGAATCAAATCCACCACTAGCTAATTCAAAAATGTGTTTGTCTGCTTTTTCTTTGTGCAATACGGTTAAGGATAGAGCGAAAGCACTAATGTGCGATAAATGAGAAACATATGCAGTTTGTCTGTCATGTACTTCGGCATCCATAAACACACATCTCATTTTCAAACAATGAAACATTTCGCTAATCAGTTGAACTGCTTTTTTGTCGGAATCTTCGGGATTACAAATAATGGAACATTTTCCATCGAATAATCCTGAATGTGCAGCCTGTGGTCCTGAAAATTCAGTTCCGGCCATTGGGTGAGCTGGTACAAATTGACTTCTTTTAGGATGATTTGCAATCGACTCTATTAATTGTTCTTTGGTAGATCCTAAATCACTTACTATTTGATGATGAACTAGATCCATAATTTTTGGCAGCACTCTTAAGCAGGCATCTACGGGAATGGCTAGAAGAACCAAATCGGCGGCTTGCACTGCAGTTGTTAAATCCTGAATTTCATCAATTAAACCTAACTTTTTAGCAGCGTGAGCATTAAGGGTGTTGTTGTCAACACCAATTACCTTGTTTACGAATCCTCTTTTTTTCAAATCAAGAGCTATCGAACCTCCAATTAATCCCAATCCTATTACTGATAGTATCATTTTATTTCAGTATTGAGTAATAAGCTTAAAGTAACAAGTATTACTATTTTTAAAGTATGGATACTTGTGTCTCGAATCTTGTTACTATTTTTTAATTCGTTTTATGGCTTCTTCAATTACAGCCTCGCTACTACATAAAGAAATGCGAATGTATTTATCGCCTTGATCTCCAAATATTCCTCCTGGAGTAATAAATACTTTTGCTGTATTGAGTATTTTGTCACTCAATTCGTAGCCATCTTTGTATTTCTCTGGAATTGCAGCCCAAACAAACATCCCGCCCTGATCTTCTCTGGGAGTGCATTCAATTAGTTTCATTAGTTGGAAAACTAATTTACGTCTGGTTTTATACACTTTATTAATAGATTCGTACCAACTTTTATCCTGCGATAAGGCTTTAATTGCAGCTTGTTGAACTGGGTAAAACATCCCAGAATCCATATTGGTTTTTACCTTTAATACAGGCTCTAACATTTCGGCTTTTCCGCAAATCATTCCAACTCTCCAGCCCGGCATATTGTGCGATTTGCTCAGCGAGTTTAATTCAATACAACAATCTTTTGCTCCTTCAATGCTCATAATACTCATTGGAGAGTCATTTAAAATAAAGCTGTAGGGATTGTCATTCACGATTAATATTTTGTATTTTCTTCCAAAAGCAACTATTTTTTCTAGTAATTCTCTACTTGCTCGAGCTCCTGTAGGCATATGAGGATAGTTGACCCACATAATTTTCACCTTGCTTAAATCTCTTTTTTCCAGTGCCTCAAAATCGGGTTGGTAATTATTCTCTTCAATCAAAGGATAAGAAACAATTTTTCCGCCTAATAGGTTGGTTACCGATGTGTAAGTAGGATAGGAGGGATTTGGAATTAATACTTCATCACCTTCATTCAAATAAGCCAATGAGGTTACCATGATTCCTTCTTTAGATCCCATTAAGGGTAAAATTTCGTTGGCCGGATTTAAATTTACATTGTAGAAGGTTTTGTACCATTTCGAAAATCCTTCTCGTAAAGCAGGAATTCCTTGGTAGGATTGGTATCCGTGACTTTTAGGATGAGAACAGGCTTCTTTAAGCATTTCCCAAGTATCTTCAGAGGGAGACATGTCCGGATCACCTATTCCTAGGTTAAGAACTTTTACTTTACCTTCGTTAAGTTTTGCTATTTCTTTTAGTTTTATAGAGAAATAGTACTCCTTTATTCCCTGAGTTCTGTTTGCTGGTTGAATCATTATGCTTGTGGTTAAAATTTTGGTTCCGAGTTATAAAAAAAATCCTGCTCGTTAGGAACAGGATTTTAGTTATACTTTTTACTTAAAATTAGGTATAAGGCATCCCGCCCGGTCGTTGTTGTACCAGAAATAAAAATAATAATATCGAAATGCTAATCCTAAATTGGTCATTGTAATTTTTTATATGAAAAAGGTCCTACCTGATGGGCAAGACCTTTAAATGTATCTGTTCGAGTTGTTACATATCAATTCTTGCCCTTATCGTTGTGGATAATAGAAATACCAGAAATAATAAAAGTAAGTACTGAATGTTTTCATTGTAATAATCAATTGTTTCATTATTGTCTGCACCAAATGTAGGAATTATTTCTTATCCTGCAAATCTATTTTTTAGAATTAATTAATTGCTAACGTTTGTATTGTTCGGGTTCATTTGCCTGCAGAGGTTATATAGTGAAGGAAAATGAGAATTTTAGATAAAAAAATAAAAAAAATATATCCTTGTTAGGTTTTTGATTGTGAGAAAAGGGAGTGTTGTGATAAAAAATAGACTTTCTTATTGGGAAACCCCTTTGTAGTGATGGTGAACTTGTAAAAGTATTTAAATAGGTTTTTAGTTTTGTGATTTTTTTTTTAAGAAAAATAAAATATCCTGTATCCCTTTGTAGTAAGGGGATTGATTGCTTTTGAATTGGTTTTAAAAGATTTTTTTAATTATTTATATTTGGATTTTGAATAAATTATTAATTAGATTTGTAGGAAGAAAAAAGACAAAAGATGATTGGAATGATTAACAAATATTGGTGGTGGCATAGCTGTGAACTCTCAAAACCAGAGCAGAGGTGACCCCCGTATGTGCAAAAATTAGTTCCTAAAAATATAAGAACATAGCAAACGGCCTACTGATACTCAGTAGGCCGTTTTTTTTTGAATCGAAATTAACTATTAGCCAAATGATAAAGTTTAAATACTTAAAAAAAGAATTACTAGCCGATGTAATTACTCCGGTGAGCATGTATCTAAAATTGAGAGATCGGTTTCCTGGTGCAATTCTATTGGAGAGTTCGGATTACCACAGTCCGGAAAATGCCAGTTCGTTTATTGCCTTGGAACCAATTGCCAGCATCACTTTAAGAGATGGACAATTGATAGAAGAAATTGAAGGCAAAAAAGAAGTTTGTGATGCAAGAGGCAAAGGCAAACGCTTTGTGTCTGGGAAGCTGAAAGACTTTGTTGGTAAGTTCGATTTAGAAGGAAAGGAAAATGTGCCAAAGGCAAATGCACTGTTTGGTTATACCACTTACGATGCAGTTCCTTACTTCGAGGATTTATATTTTGATTTGAACAAGAAGCAGTCGGGCATTCCTCAAATGTGTTATTCCCTTTATCGTTTTATTATTGAGGTAAATCATTTCAATAATACCTTGAAAATTATTGAGTTAGTTAAAAATGGTGACGATTCCAGAATACGTGAAGTAGCTGATTTATTGAATAATAGAAACCTTCCTTCTTTTACTTTTTCTTTGAATGGGGAGGAACATTCTAATATGGATGATGAAACCTATATAAATATGGTGACACAGGGGAAAAAGCACTGTAAGAGAGGTGATGTATTTCAAATTGTTCTTTCTCGACAGTTTTCTCAAGCTTATAAAGGTGATGATTTTAATTTGTATCGTGCTTTACGATCAGTTAATCCATCGCCTTACTTGTTTTATTTCGATTACGGATCGTTTCGGATCATGGGCTCATCGCCCGAGGCACAGATCGAAATAAAAGATAAGAAAGCATACATTCACCCAATTGCAGGTACCTTCCGAAGAACTGGCGATGCTGTAAAAGATGCCGAATTGGCGAAAGAGTTACTAAAGGATGAAAAAGAGCAGGCTGAACATGTGATGTTAGTGGATTTGGCAAGAAATGATTTGAGCCGCGATGCACAGAATATCAAAGTAGAAACTTTTTGTGAGGTGCAGTACTTTTCGCATGTAATTCATTTGGTATCTAAGGTTTCGGGTGAACTTCCTAACGGATATAATCCTTTTCAGTTAATGGGAGATACCTTTCCGGCTGGAACCTTATCGGGTGCACCAAAATACCGTGCTATGCAGTTAATTGATCAGTATGAACCAACAGCTAGAGGTTTTTATGGCGGATGCATTGGTTCTTTGGGTTTTAATGGGGAAGTGAATCAAGCGATCATGATTCGTAGTTTTATGAGCAAGGACAATCAGTTGTATTTTCAGGCTGGAGCCGGAGTGGTTGAAAAATCGAAAGAGGTGAACGAGTTGAACGAAGTGAGTAATAAATTAGCAGCCTTGCGAAAAGCAATGGAATTAGCGCAAACTATATAGGATATGAAGATTTTAGTTTTAGATAATTACGATTCCTTCACCTATAATTTGGTGGAATATTTGCGAAACTTAGGTGCGAAGGATATTGAAGTGCACCGAAATCGAGAAATAGATTTGAAAGAGGTGGCAAAGTTTGATAAGATTCTTTTGTCTCCCGGACCAGGGATTCCTGACGAAGCGGGTATTTTAAAAGATGTGATTAGAGAATACGCTGCAACGAAATCAATATTAGGTGTTTGTTTGGGTGAACAAGCTATTGCAGAAGTGTTTGGAGGGAGTATTCAGAATTTAGATAAAGTTTATCATGGAGTAGCGACTTCAGTTTTTAGAACTGCTGATGATAAGGGTGTTTTGCAGGGAATCGATCAGGAGTTTACAGCAGGAAGATATCATTCTTGGAATGTGGTGAAAGAGAATTTACCGGCTTGTTTAACTATTACCTGCGAAGACGCTGAAGGACAAATCATGGGAATTCGCCATAAGGAATACGATGTACAAGGTGTTCAGTTTCATCCTGAATCTGTATTGACTCCTAATGGTCTGAAAATGATTGAAAATTGGTTGAATTCTTAAGTCTAATATCTCAATTCTCATATCTCAAATCTATATAAACAATGAAAAATATACTTCACCATTTATTTGAACACAAAACGCTTAAAAGAGAAGAAGCCAAAGAGGTTTTGATTCAGATTACAAAAGGAAATTTTAACGAATTTCAAATTACTTCTTTTCTAACGGTGTTTATGATGAGAAGCATTACGGTTGATGAACTAACCGGATTCCGGGAAGCTCTTCTTGAATTGTGTCTTCCGGTGGATCTGTCAGAATACAATGGCGTTGATTTGTGCGGAACTGGTGGCGATGGCAAGAATACTTTTAATATTTCTACTTTAGCATCTTTTGTAGTTGCCGGAGCGGGGGAAAAAGTGACAAAGCATGGAAATTATGGTGTGTCTTCTTTTTGTGGATCATCGAATGTAATTGAGCATTTAGGTTATCAATTTAAAAATAAAGAGGCCGATTTGAAACGAGATTTGGACGAAGCGGGAATTTGCTTTTTACACGCTCCTTTATTTAATCCAGCCATGAAAAATATTGCACCTATTCGTCGCGATTTAGGAGTTCGAACTTTTTTTAATATGCTGGGTCCATTGGTGAATCCATCGCGACCAAAAAATCAGATTGTAGGAGTTTTCGATTTGGAATTGGCTCGTTTGTATCAGTATTTATTGCAGGAAACAGATTCTAATTTTACAGTGATTCATGGTATAGATGGCTACGATGAAGTTTCGTTGACCGGAAAAGTGAAGTTGATTGGAAATAGAATGGAAGAGCTGTTGGAGCCGGAAGCATTTGGCAAGAGAAGCTTAAAGCCTGAAGAATTGTATGGTGGCGAAAGTGTAGAGGAAGCAGCCAAAATCTTTGTTGATATTCTGAAAGGAAAAGGGACTTACGCTCAAAATGCGGTGGTAGGCATTAATGCTGGCTTAGCCATTCATTGTTTGCATCCTGAAATAACCCGGGCAGATGCAATTGGAAGAGCAGAAGAGGCTTTGCTTTCGGGAAAATCGTATGAGGTATTAAAGAAATTGACCAAAAGAAACTAGTCATGAATGCAAAGCAAAATATACTAGACAAAATAGTACAACAAAAATTGGCTGAAGTAGCCCTTCAGAAGGAACAAATGCCCATTTTTCAATTGATGGAGCAGGATAATTTCAAGCGAGTTTGTTATTCTGCAAAAGCTTCGATTAGTAAGGAGGGAGCTTCGGGTGTAATTGCGGAATTTAAGCGTCAATCTCCTTCAAAAGGAGTGATTAATGGTGATGCGAAGCCAGAACAAGTGGTAAAGGCTTATCAGGATGCAGGGGCGGCCATGGTTTCTGTTTTAACTGATGAGAAGTTTTTTGGAGCCAAATCTACCGATTTCGAGGTGGCTAGAAATACTTTGAGCATTCCATTGCTACGGAAAGAGTTCATCATTGATGCTTATCAAATTTACCAATCGAAAGCAATGGGAGCCGACGTGATTTTATTGATTGCCGCTATATTGAGCCCGCAACGATGCAAGGATTTTGCCTTTATCGCCAAGGATTTGGGGATGGAGGTACTACTCGAATTGCACGATGAATCGGAATTGGAACATGTGAATAGTTTTGTTGATTTGGTAGGAATCAATAATCGAAACTTAAAAGATTTTTCGGTAGATACCGATCGATCGATACGATTAGCAAGCCAATTACCTGTAAATATGATTCGTGTTGCAGAAAGTGGTTTGGATAGTCCCGAAGTGGTTCAAAAAATGAAGAAGAATGGTTTTCAGGCTTTTTTAATGGGCGAACACTTCATGAAAACGGATTCCCCAGGCGTGGCTTGCAAACAATTTATTTTGGAAATGTAGGGACAACGCCATGACGTTGAAAGATGTCCAAAAAAACGGGTAATTGTCATTCTGATCCCGATGGATCGGGACGAAGAATCTCATGGTTTAAGAAACAGATGTTTCGACAAGCTCAATAGGTCATTAATATATTGAAAGTTTTTTTTGGATATCCTTATGCAAACAAGAAAATAAAAAACAATGAAAATTAAAGTCTGCGGTCTTCGCGATAAAAGTAATGTTAAAGATCTGATGGTGTTGTCTTTGGATTATATGGGCTTCATCTTTTATTCAAAATCTGCCCGCTTTGTAGGAGACGATTTTGATGCGGAAATTACGAAGATGATTCCTTTACATATCCGTAAAGTTGGCGTTTTTGTGAACGAATCAGTAGAAAAGATTCTGGCTTTGGCAAAGAAATATCAACTCGATGTAATTCAATTACATGGCGATGAAAGTCCGGAAGATTGTAAGTTGATAAAAGATGCAGGCCTAGAGGTGTTTAAGGCTTTTCAGCTGAATGAGGCCTTTCAATTTAAAGTGCTGGATAAATATCATAAAACTTGTGATTATTTTCTATTTGACACGAAATCGGAAGCTTATGGTGGAAGTGGTAAGAAGTTTAATTGGGAAATCTTAAAAAAATACAAAGGCGAAACAGCTTTTTTTTTAAGCGGTGGAATAGGAAGTAAGGATGTGGAAGCGATAAAAGAGTTTAAGCATCCTAAATTAGTTGGTTTGGACGTAAATTCAGGTTTTGAAAAGAGTCCGGCTTTAAAGGATGCGGTGTTGGTAAAAGAGTTTTTAAAATCAGTAAGACAAAATTAAGATGAGCAATAATAAATATGCAGTAAATGAACGTGGTTACTACGGGCAATTTGGTGGTGCTTACATTCCGGAATTGTTACGTGCTAACGTAGATGAGTTACGGGAAAACTACTTGAAAATTATTAATTCGGAGCAGTTTCAAAAGGATTATAAACGATTGTTGGATAATTATGTAGGGCGACCAACGCCATTAACAAAAGTGGAGAATTTGTCGAAGCGTTTCGGAACGAATATTTACCTAAAAAGGGAAGATTTAACGCATACTGGAGCGCATAAAATTAACAATACCATTGGGCAGATTTTAATTGCTAAATACATGGGCAAAACGCGTATTATTGCCGAAACAGGAGCAGGGCAACATGGAGTAGCAACGGCTACTGTTTGTGCTTTGTTTGGTTTGGAATGCGTTGTGTATATGGGAGCTCTGGATATTGAACGTCAGGCGCCTAATGTTGCTAGAATGAAAATGCTGGGCGCTAAGGTTGTGCCTGCTATTTCGGGTAATCAAACCTTAAAAGATGCTACCAACGAGGCTATTCGCGATTGGATTGCTAATCCGTATTCTTTTTATTTGATAGGATCGGTGGTTGGACCACATCCTTATCCCGATATGGTAACAAGATTACAGTCGATTATATCGAAAGAAATTCGTGAACAACTAACTGTCGAAACGGGAAATCCGAATCCTAATTATGTGATTGCTTGTGTGGGTGGAGGAAGTAATGCTGCTGGTGCCTTTTATCATTATTTAAATGAGGAGAATGTGAAATTAGTAGCTGTGGAAGCATCAGGTTTGGGTGTAGACAGTGGCGAAACAGCTGCAACCATAACTATCGGAGATGTAGGTTTTATTCACGGAAGTAAAACCATGCTAATGCAGGATGAAGATGGACAGATTACGGAGCCTTACTCTATTTCAGCTGGTTTGGATTATCCAGGTGTAGGTCCCTTGCATGCACATTTGGCCGAGACTGGCAGGGCACAATTCCTCTCTGTTACCGATCAGGAAGCTTTGGATGCTGCTAAAGTGCTGGCGCAATCAGAAGGAATTATTCCGGCTTTGGAATCGGCACACGCTTTAGCTGCTTTGGAAAAAATAAAATTCTTAAAAGAGGATGTTGTGGTGGTGAATTTGTCAGGTAGAGGCGATAAAGACATGGAAACCTACATGAAACATTTCAATTAATAATTAGTAATTAACAATTAACAATTGGATTTTAGTAATTATTAATTTCTAATTGTTCATTATTCATTGTTTATCATGAACCGAATAGATCAATTATTTCAAAATAAAGGAAAGGATATTTTATCCATCTATTTTCCTGCTGGATATCCAAATCTGAACGATACTGTTCCTAACTTGCAGCTTTTGCAGGATAAAGGAGTCGATTTGGTAGAAATTGGAATTCCATTTTCCGATCCTTTGGCCGATGGGCCGGTAATTCAGCTTGCAGCAAAACAAGCTTTAGATCAAGGAATGAGTCTTAAGTTGCTTTTTGAGCAATTAAAAGAGGCTCGAAAAACAATTACAATGCCTTTGATATTGATGGGCTATTGGAATGTAGTGTTTAAGTATGGTGTTGATTCTTTTGTGGCAGATTGTCAAAGCTGTGGTATCGATGGAGTGATTTTGCCAGATTTGCCTTTGGAAGAGTATGAAGAGGAATTTAAGGTAAGGTTTGAGGCGCATGGTGTATATAATATTTTGTTAGTAACGCCACAAACTACGGAACAACGTATGGTAAAAATTGAAAAAGCTGCGAAAGGGTTTTTATATATGGTTTCGTCCTCGGCAACAACTGGTGGAGCTTTAGAACAAAGCAAGGAGCGGGAAGAATACTTTAAAAAAGTAGCAAGTCTGAATATTCCTTCCCTTATCGGATTTGGAATACGCGACAAACAAAGCTTTCAGCATGCCTCCAGTTTTTCGAACGGAGCAATTATTGGAACAGCATTCATTAATGCGTTAACGAGCGGCACGGCTCCCGAATTTCTGGATTCATTATTGTAAATTGAATCTCAGCTCGTCATACCCTGACTATAAGCGAGCCGTTCCTATCAGGGTATGACTTGTTTTTAAGCTTTGAGCAATAGGTTTGGAATTAAAATTTGTCTCGTTTAATTTTCTTTGTGGTATTTCGTAATATTCTTCGTTACCTTGGTGATTCAACTTTTAGACTAGTTTAAAATATCAGCTTGATAGCTATTGCAATTAAAAAAGTAATATATACGTTAAAGCACCCGCAAAATAACCAATTAATGCTACCCAGCTAATTTTTTTCAAGTACCAAAAGAAGTCTATTTTTTCGATTCCCATTGCTGCTACACCCGCAGCCGATCCAATAATAAGAATACTACCACCAGTTCCAGCACAATAGGCAATAAGTTCCCAAAAATAATGGTTGGTAGGAAAGGTATGTAAATCGTACATTCCCATAGATGCTGCTACTAAAGGCACATTATCTATTATAGAGGAAAGAATTCCAAGCGACATGGCTATGGTAGTAAGATTTCCAACCGATTTGCTAAGCGCTGTTGCTAGGTTTGCAAGTAAGCCAGTAGATTCTAATGCGGCAACAGCCATCAGAATACCCAGAAAAAATAAAACACTTGGGATGTCTATTTTGCGTAATGCATTTGTTACCGTAATTTTATGCTCGTAGGCTTTATCTTTATTCAAAAGTTCAGTTACAATCCATAATATCGATAAGCCAATTAGTATTCCCATAAATGGAGGTAAATGAGTGATCGATTTAAAGATAGGAACAAAAATTAAGGCGGCTATCCCGATAAAAAAGACGATATTTTTCTCGTGATTTAAAATGTGAGATTCATGACTGGGTTGATCCATTTGCTGAAAGCTTCCTTTTACCATTTGCGAAATTAAAAATAGAGGAATCAGCATACTGATTAAACTAGGTAAAAATAATTTATGCATGATATTCACCGTAGTTATCTGACCACCAATCCACAGCATGGTTGTTGTAACATCACCAATGGGAGTCCAGGCTCCTCCAGCATTTGCCGCTATCACAATCATACCAATAAACATTAATCTTTCGTGTTTTTCATGCAATAATTTGCGGATAAGCGTTACCATTACAATCGTAGTGGTAAGATTATCGAGAACTGCCGAAAGGAAAAAAGTAATAAAGCTTAAAATAATCAGCAGTGTTCGTTTATTTTTTGTTGTAATTTGTTTTGTGATTACATCAAAGCCACTGTACGAGTCAATTAACTCGACTATGGTCATAGCTCCTATAAGGAAAAATAGAATTTGTGATATACTCCCAATGTGTTCTACCAGTTGATGAACGATTGCTTCCGAATCGGACTGAAATAAAACGTAAGTGGTCCAAATTACACCTCCTGTTAAAAGAGCAATAGCTGCTTTATTGATTTTAACTTTACTTTCGAGGGCAATTAGTGCATAGCCAATGCTAAATGCAATGAGAATAATCGTGTTCATTGTTATCTTTTTTGTAGTAAGTGAAACTATGAAAATAAATTACTTTTTTAGTGTTTATTCTTGGCAGGGGGGACACGATGCCTTAAAGTTTCAGCTTGTGAAACTTCTAACGAATGTAATCATAAAACAGGGTTGGGTGTTTTCGGTTTGAGAAAAAAAATAATTGTTTTAACGATTCTTAACTATTCCTATTGAATTTTTTATTTGAGTGATTTGAATTTTGTATCGTAGGATAGGCTAGGGAAGTGGAATTTGGTGTTTTTTGATATTGGGCTTTTATTTAGACTTAAAGTATCCTATTAATTAAATACAACATAATAAAAATAGTTTTAGAGAAATATAGCATCTAGCGTCGTCATCAGCTTTCGATTCTGGTGGGTAAGTAAAAGAATTTTGAATGTAGAGAAGAAAATTGATGATAGGTTTTGGAATGCTAATAAAGTGTTGTTATCGCATTCCAGCTTTTTTAATAAAAGCTTCGGCTTTTTCGGTTTCTGGTTTTGTAATAATACTAACGCTTATAAATATAACGGCGGACGCAAGCATTCCAATAAGAGCTTGTTGTACGGAAGCAGTTTCCCATGCTTTTGGTAAATTTACTCCTAATGCAATTAAAAGATTGTAGGTAGAGAATAGTAAGCCAAATAGGATTGATACTGTTGCAGCTTTGGAATTTCCTGCTTTCCAGATGAAGCCAAGTACCAAAGGAACAAAAGCTCCTGTTGCCAGAAAATCGGAACCAATCCATGTAATTTTAAGAATTGAACGTATCTCAAGTGCGATTAGTAATCCTAAAAAAGAGATAATTACAGTTGAGATCTTACCTGCCCAAACCATTTGTTTTGGTTCAGCATTCTGGCGAAATAATTTTTTGTAAATGTCGATACTTAAAACCATAGCACCAGTATTAATCATCGAGTCCATGGTCGACATAATGGCGGAGCACAAACCAACAAATAGTAATGCTGCTAAACCAAGGGGCATGTACCGAATTATGATGGCTGGTACAATTCCACCTTCGGGTACGGAATCGAATAAACCGAAACTAAGCACTCCAGTTAAAGTAACAATAAGGTATAATGGAATAAAGATGACAAAAGCCAAAGACATCATCTTCTTTGCATCGCCAGGAGTTTTACTAGCCGAAATTCGTTGCCAGATGTTGGCTTGAATCATCCAGGAACAACCGAAGGTAATGATAAAAACAAAGTTGTTGGAGAGGTTATGAAAGAAGGAAAGGAATTCAGTTTTGTTTGCATTTAATGCTAGTTGTTGCACTTTCTCGAAGCCTCCCGAATGTTTGTACGCGAAAACGAAGAGTACAATTGCCGCAATCAGTAAAAAAAAGAATTGAATGATATCGGTAACCACTACACCTTTAAATCCGCCAAAGAAAGAGTAGAGTAGAACGATGCTTGTACCTGTTAAAGCAGCAATTTTGTAATCGATATTGAAAAAAGCCTGAAAGAATTTACCGATTACTACCGCTTGGGTGGCAACTCCTAAAATCATAAAAACAAGAATAAGCAAGGAAAGAAGAAAAGCAACTGTTTTGTTGTAACGTAATTCCATTAGCTGTGGTTGGGTAATGGTTCCTATTTTTCGGATGGCTTTTGAAAATAGGTACATTAAAAAGGTAGCAAAGAGAACCGGCATCCCATAAATCCAAAACGAACTGATTCCCTGATTAAATCCATGATCGACCAAATCAATAGCAGATCCACCTCCCCACCACGATGCAATAAAAGTGATTGCTAGAGCCCCAAATGACAGCTGTCTGCCAGCTAAAAAGTAATCTTCGGAGTTTTCGCTTTCTTTTGAGCGAAGAACAATAATCATAATTGCTGCAAAGTAAAGAATTAGTAGAAGTATGGAGAGTAGTTGAAGTGGATTCATTTATTTTTTGTTTGAAATAAAATAATACCTTAAGTCATTTAAAGAAAAAAATCTTTAAATGACTTAAGGTTTTTACTGTGAAATGTTTACTGGGATGTTAGTTCGCTAAAACATTCTTAATTTGTTGATTTTAGACAGTTGTAACGTTATAAATATACTTTATTTACTTTGATATCGATTGCAATATTTTTTTGAAAAAAAAATATGTTAATTCAGTATTGAGTACACATTAAGATGAGGAAAAAATAATATAAAAAAGCAAGGATATGCTGTGTTTATTATGAATTAATTTGATAACTTTGGTGATATGCAAGCTTTTTTTATGATAAAGCAACGCATCTAATCGACTGAAAACCAAATCCAAAATCGTTTGCGCATGGACTACCTTAAGTTTGACAAAGCTCAATTGGTAAATACCGAATATTCCTTAAAAAAGGAGTATATCCGAACCAATCGTGCTGGCTCTTTCGCCAGTTCGACTATTATCAATTGCAATACTCGAAAATATCATGGACTTTTAATTTGTCCAATTGATCATTTTGGAGGTGATAATCATGTATTGCTATCCTCTTTGGATGAAACAATTATTCAGCATGATGCACCTTTTAATCTAGGGATTCGTAAATTTCCTGGCGAGTATAGTCCAAAAGGGAATAAGTATGTTCGTGAGTATTTTATGGATCCAACTCCTACCATAGTTTATAGGGTAGGTGGTGTGGTTCTGCGAAAGGAATTTTTATTGGTTGAAAAAGAGCAACGGGTTTTGGTTCGTTATACATTATTGGAGGCAAATTCACCTACGATTATCCGTTTGCAACCTTTTCTCGCATTTAGAAATATTCATGCCCTAACAAAGGCAAATATGGATGCGAATACCAGATCCGAGACCGTGTGTAATGGGGTTAAAATCCGATTGTATCAAGATTTTCCTTATTTATACATGCAATCGTCGGTTGAGTCGGAATTTGTTCATGTGCCCGATTGGTATTACAATGTAGAGTACAAGGAGGAGAAAAGAAGAGGATACGATTGTCACGAGGATTTGTTTGTGCCTGGTTATTTCGAAATGAATATTTCAAAAGGGGAGTCTATTGTATTTTCGGCAGGAACAAAAGAGGTTTCACCAAACACAATAGCAAAGCAATTTGCTTCGGAGTTAAAAAAGAGAGTTACTCGCGATAGTTTTAATAATTGTTTGGAAAATTCAGCAGTTCAATTCTTTTCAAAAAATGGAAAAGGAACTGGAATTATTAATGGTTTTCCTTGGTTTAGTACCAGCGAACGAAATACTTATTTATCCTTGCCGGGATTAACACTATCTCGTGGGGATCAGAAAACATTTTTGGAGGTGTTTAATACAACCTTTGGTAGGATATGTGATCGTTTTTCAAAAGATCCGGTACTTAATAAAAATAGATTCTCAGTAGATGTTCCATTATGGTCATTTTGGACACTGCAAAAATATATTGAAGCAGGAGCGGATAGAAAGGAAGTTTGGAAACACTATCGCAAAAAACTCAAGGAGATTTTACAGCATTATAAGCAGGGATCAAATTTAGCAATTAAGATGCATGATAATGGTTTGCTATGGACAATAGAACAAGGCGTAACCTGGATGAATGTTAAAAATAATGGAGTATTTCTTAATCGACGAATGGGTTATGTGGTAGAGATAAACGCTCTTTGGTACAATGCAATTTGTTTTGCATTAGAAATGGCCGAAGAGGCGAACGAGAAAGCTTTTGTTGAAGAGTGGTTTGGTGTTAAAGAAAGCTTGAAGAAATCATTTATAGAAACGTTTTGGGATGAAAGTAAAACTTACTTGTCGGATTATGTAGATACAACACATAAGAGTTGGGCGGTTCGACCTAATCAATTATTTGCTGTGTCGCTTCCTTATTCTTGTCTTTCCCGCGATCAAAAGAAAGCTGTGATGGATATGATTAAAAAGGAGTTATTAACTCCCAGAGGGCTTCGTACGCTTTCTCCTAATAGTCACGAATATATTGGAAAGATTTTGGGAGGAGAAGAAGTTAGAAATTCAGCTTTTCATTACGGATCGGTATATCCATGGCTTTACGGACACTATGCTGAAGCATATATAAAGCTATTTAAGGAGGCAGGAGAAGGGTCTGTTCGACGATGGTTTGTTGAATTTGAGGATTGTTTAAATGAGCGGGGACTTGGTACAATATCTGAGGTTTATGATGGAAATCCACCATATCTCCCCAATGAAGCAACCTCCTACGCATTAAGTGTAGCCGAAATTATTCGAGCAAGTAAAATGTTACATCAATCATCTTTAAAATAGCTGTATATGAAAGTTTTAATGTTTGGGTGGGAATTTCCACCACATATTTCTGGAGGATTAGGTACGGCTTGTTATGGATTAACCAGAGGCTTGGCAAAAATTGATGATTTAGACATTATTTTTGTGGTCCCTAAAGCTTATGGGGATGAGGATCAGACTAAAATGAGTTTGGTGGGAGCCAATTCTGTTACTATCCAACAGGTACAATCCCACGTCGAGAAATTTAAATCTCAACACACTTATCTCGAAGTAGATTCCCATTTGGTTCCCTATAACGATCCGGATGAATATTATACCTTTTCGAGTCAGGATTTATATGGAAAAAATAAATTTATAAAAGTTGATAAGGAAGGAAAACTGGAGTTTAGTGGTAAATATGGTACTAATTTAATCGAAGAGATTTATAAGTATGCATATGTTGCATCAACAATTGCCTCGGCTCACGAGCATGATGTGATACATGCTCATGATTGGCTTTGTTATCCTGCTGGAATAGCAGCAAAGGAAGTATCCGGGAAACCATTGGTAATTCATGTACACGCCACCGATTTTGATAGAAGTGGAGGTAATGTAAATCCAAAAGTTTACGAAATTGAAAAAAAAGGAATGGATGCGGCTGATAAGATTATCGCGGTTAGTAACCTAACTCGTAATATTGTTATCGAAAAGTACGGACAGGACCCGAATAAGGTGGTAACCGTTTACAATGCTGTTGAACCAGTTTCTTTAGAAGAAAAACTCAAAATTAAAAAAGGGGTTAAAGAAAAAGTTGTAACTTTTTTAGGTCGTATCACCATGCAAAAAGGACCGGAATATTTTGTGGAAGCAGCTTATCAAGTCTTAAAAAGGACAAATAATGTACGATTTGTGATGGCTGGTAATGGAGATATGTTGGAACAGATGGTGGATCGGGTAGCTCAGTTAGGAATTAGTGATAAATTTCATTTTACAGGCTTTTTAAAAGGAGATGACGTATTTAAAATGTTCCTTTTAAGCGATGTTTATGTGATGCCTTCCGTGTCGGAGCCCTTTGGTATATCGCCTTTAGAGGCTATGCAATCAAATGTGCCAGTAATTATTTCTAAACAATCTGGTGTGTCGGAGATACTGACCCATGCAGTAAAGGTTGATTATTGGGATATAGAAGCAATGGCAGATGCCATTTATGGAATAATTAAATACAATGCTCTTTCGGAAGTTTTTAAGGAAGATGGAAAAGAGGAAGTGGATAATTTGAAGTGGGCGAATGCGGCTATCAATGTTCATGATGTTTATGTTTCCGCAATTAAATTATTCAAACCACTAACTAAAAATTAAGATTATGAAAGCACTTTGTTTATATTTTCAAATTCATCAGCCATTACGTTTAAAAAGATATCGATTCTTCGATATTGGAAATGATCACTACTATTACGATGATTATACCAATGAGTCCATTATGAGAAAAATTGCAGATGAATGTTACTTGCCTGCCAATAAAATCATTTTGGAACTATTGAAGAAGTATAAGGGAAAGTTTAAAATATCTTACTCTATTACAGGAATTGCACTGGATCAGCTAGAGCAATATGCTCCTGAAGTAATTGATACATTTAAAGAGCTTGCAAAAACAGGAGATGTAGAGTTTTTAGCGGAAACTTATTCGCATTCATTGGCTTCATTAATTCATAAAGAGGAATTTATTTATCAGGTTACTGTTCATAGCGATAGAATAGAAGCACTTTTTGGAGTTCGTCCAACTGTATTTAGAAATACAGAAATGATTTATTCGGATGAAATTGGAGAGATGGTTTCCAAAATGGGATACCAAGGAATTTTAACAGAAGGAGCAAAACATATTTTGGGATGGAAAAGTCCAAATTATTTGTACTGTAATGCCATCAACCCTAAGTTGAAAATTTTAATGCGTAACTATAAACTCAGCGACGATATTTCATTTCGATTCTCCTCGAGAGGATGGAAAGAATGGCCTTTAACAACAACAAAATTAGTTGGTTGGCTAAATGAAATGGATGACAAAGAGGATTTGGTGAATATATTTATGGATTATGAAACCTTCGGGGAACATCAGAAAAAGGAATCCGGAATATTTGAATTTTTAACTTATCTCCCACAGGAGGTGATTTTGAAATCGAAATATAAATTTGCAACCCCATCGGAACTTACTTCCGAATTTCACCCTATTGCACAAGCACACGTACCAAATGTAATTTCGTGGGCAGATGAAGAGCGGGATTTGTCGGCATGGCTTGGTAATAAGCTTCAGGATGAGGCCTTTCGAAAACTATATGCACTGCGCGATGATGTTATAGCAGTGAATGATGAACGTATTAACGAGGATTGGAAATTCTTGCAAGCTAGTGATCATTTTTATTACATGTGTACCAAGTTTGCTTCGGATGGTGATGTGCACTCTTATTTTAATCCTTACAGCTCTCCTTACGATGCTTTTATTAATTATATGAATGTTTTAAGTGATTTTCAGATCCGCTTAAATGAAATTAAAGATAGCTTGACGGTTGATCCAAAAGAATTGCAAAATCAGATTTTGCAAAAGGATGAGTTAATTGCCAAATACGAGCGGGAACTTGATGAATTTAAGCATTGTTGAAAATTAAGGATTTAAAAATAGTTAATTAGTCGAAGTTTATTTATTAATTAAATGATTAATAAATAATATGTAATTTTGAACTAGTTAATATTTTAGCTATTTAAGCTAAAGAAATAAGTAACGAATTATAAGTATGGATAATAGCATAGTAACTCCAGATTTTATATTTGAAGTTAGTTGGGAAGTTTGTAATAAGGTAGGTGGAATTCATACAGTTATTTCGACTAAAGCCTTATCACTAAAGCCACTCTTTAACGATAGAATCATTTATATTGGACCGGATTTTAATAAGCCAGAACATCGTGAAAAAGAGTTTCAGGAAGATGACACATTATTTCCAGAGTGGAGAAAAAAGTTAAAAGCAGATGGTTTATCTGTTCGGGTTGGACGTTGGAAAATACCAGGAAAACCAATTGTTATTTTGATTGACTTTTCGAGTTTGCTGGCTCAAAAAGATACCGTATATAGTAAGTTGTGGGAGATTTATCGATTGGAATCTTTGTACGGACAGGATGATTACCACGAAGCTGCAATGTTTGGTTATGCAAGTGGTAAAATTATAGAGAGTTTTGTACAGTTTAACGAGTTATCCGATAAGAAAATAATTGCGCAGTTTCATGAGTGGATGACAGGTGCAGGATTATTGTATTTGAAAGATCAGGCGCCAGATATTGCAACAATTTTTACCACCCATGCAAGTATGTTAGGGCGAGTATTGGCAAGTAATTACGAAAATTTGTACGATAATCTGATTCATTTTAATGCCATCGAAAAGCCAAGACAATATAATGTAACGGCTAAATGTTCCATGGAAAAATGTGTTGCTTTGGCTGCGAACTGTTCCTCTACCGTAAGTGATATTACAGCAAGGGAATGTAAGCAGTTTCATGGTAGGAAAGTAGACGTTATCATGCCAAATGGTTTCGAAGATGACTTTGTGCCTAATTCGGAACAGCTTGAATTTACCAGACAAGAGTCGAAAAAAACTTTTAAAAAAGTAGCTGAGTCGCTTTTGGGATATGAGATGAAGGAAGATACTTTGTTTATTGGTACAGGTGGCCGATACGAATATAAAAACAAAGGTCTTGATGTTTTTTTAGAAGCTTTGGCGCAACTTAATGAAAATAAGTATTTAGACCGGGATATTGTAGCTTTCTTTTTAATTCCTGGCGATCAACGAGGACCTCGAAAAGATTTGCAGGAGAATTTAACGAATTATCCAGAGGAAAAATCATTGGTGAATCCTTTCTTAACTCATTATTTGGGAGATGTAGATCACGATGAGATTTTAAAAAAAATTAAGTCTTTAGGTTTTGATAATTCACAAAACGAGAGAGTTAAAATTGTATTTGCACCTACTTATCTTGACGGATCGGATGGCATATTTAATAAAACTTATTACGAACTATTAATGGGATTGGACTTGTCCGTTTTCCCTTCCTACTACGAACCTTGGGGATATACTCCAATGGAAAGTGTAGCCTTTAGTGTTCCAACCATTACAACTTCATTGTCAGGTTTTGGCCAATGGGTTCAGATGATTGGAGAAGCAGATAAAGGAGGAGTTGCCGTTGTAGAACGAAACGACTCCAATAGAAAAGAAGTTATTGGAAATATTGCTTCTCACATATTTAATTTTTCAACCAAATCAGAGGATAATGTAACCAGGTGTAGGGAAAATGCAAGTAGCATTGCCAAAAGAACATTATGGAAAAATTTTATAGGCAATTATTATAAGGCTTACGAATTAGCAATCAAAAATAATATGAAAAAAGATAATGAATCACCTGTTCAGGTTTCGGTGGAAAATCATTTGAATGTTTCCAAAAGCAATCAAATAAATTGGAGAAAATTAATTGTTGAAACCAACCTTCCAAAGGAGTTGCTTGGTTTGGAAGAATTGTCGAAAAATTTATGGTGGTGCTGGAATTATAAAGCTATAGATTTGTACGAATCGGTTGATCCGAAACTATGGCATGATTGTAAACACAATCCTATTTTATTGCTTAAGCAAGTGTCAAGTTTGCGAATGAAAGAGTTAGCTGATGATGCAACTTTCATGCAGAGCTATACTGCGGTTATTCAGGAATTTAGATCTTATATGGCAGAAAAACCAGCCGAAGGACAGCCTAAAATCGCTTATTTTAGCATGGAATATGGCTTAAATAATAATCTGAAAATATATTCTGGAGGTTTGGGAATATTAGCAGGTGATTATTTAAAGGAGGCCAGCGATTCTAATGTTGATATGGTTGCGGTTGGATTCATGTATCGATTTGGATATTTTACTCAACATTTATCATTAAATGGGGAGCAGTTGGTAGAGTTAGACGAACAAAAATTTTCTCAGTTACCAATTAGTAGGGTTAGAGATAAATCAGGATTTGCGAAAACCATAACTCTGCCTTTAGAGGATAGAACTGTTACTGCAAAAATATGGAAGGTGAAAGTGGGAAGAATTTCCTTATATCTTTTAGATACCGAAACATCCATGAATGACGAAAGAGATCGTTCTTTGACTCATCAATTATATGGTGGCGATTGGGATAATCGTATTAAGCAGGAAATTCTTTTGGGAATGGGAGGTATTAAAACCTTGGATGCCTTGAATATTAAACCCGATTTGTATCATTGTAACGAAGGACATGCGGCTTTAATTAATGTGGAGCGTTTAATTCATTTAATATCTGAAGGTTATCAGTTCGATGAGGCGATGGAAATTGTTAGAGCGTCCTCTCTTTTTACAACGCATACGCCGGTTCCAGCCGGGCATGATACCTTTTCTCCAGATATGATTAGGCATTACTTATCCTATGTTCCTGAAAAATTAAATTTAGGATGGGATCAATTTCTTGCTCTTGGTAGAGTAAATCCTTTGGATTATAACGAGAAATTTTCAATGAGTAATTTGGCAGCCAATACATCGGTTGCAATGAATGGAGTAAGTTGGCTGCATGGAAAAATTTCTCAGGAAATGTTTAACAATCTTTACGAGGGATATTTTCCGGAAGAGTTGCATATTGGTTATGTAACAAATGGAGTTCACTATCCTAGTTGGGTAGCAAAAGAGTGGCGTGTTTTGCACGAGCAGGAATTTAAAGATGGATTCCTAAATGATTTATCGAACAAAGAATATTGGAAAAAAATATACGATGTTCCAGATGAAAAGATTTGGGATATTAAAAACGTATTGCGTAAAAAATTGATTGATTTTGCGAAGAATCGTTTCCAAAAAAATTGGATTAAAAGATATGAGGATCCTCGCTCTTTAGTAGAGATTATCGATTCCATAGATGAGAATGCTCTTACTATTGGTTTTGCTCGACGATTTGCAACGTATAAGCGTGCGCACTTGTTGTTCAGCGATTTAGAGCGTTTATCCGAGCTTTTAAATAATCCTGAAAAACCAGTACAATTTATTTTTGCAGGAAAAGCACATCCTGCCGATAAAGCTGGTCAAGACTTAATTAAGCTAATTGTTAATATTTCTCGTCGTCCGGAATTTGAGGGAAAAATTTTATTCCTGGAAAATTACGATATGGAATTAGGACAACGATTGGTGAAAGGGGTTGATATTTGGATGAATACTCCAACACGACCACTGGAAGCTTCTGGAACCTCAGGTGAAAAAGCGGTGATGAATGGAGTACTTAATTTTAGTGTGCTCGATGGATGGTGGTTGGAAGGTTATCGCGAAGGAGCAGGATGGGCTCTTACCGAAGAGAGAACTTATGATAATCAAGAGTTTCAGGACGAATTAGATGCACAAACAATTTATTCAATCTTCGAAAACGAAATTATTCCTCTTTACTATAAGCGCGACGAAAATAATATTCCGGTTGAATGGGTACAGTACGTTAAAAAATGTATTGCTGAAATCGCTCCTGAATATACAACCAAGCGGATGATTGATGATTATAAAGATCGTTTTTATAGCAAAATGTATCAACGTGTTTTAAAGTTGAAAGAGAACGATTATCAAATTTCAAAAGATACCGCGAAATGGAAACAAAAAATTCTTGCTTCGTGGGGTAAAATTGAAGTAGTTTCTGTGGATGCTCCTAGTACACCAAAACATAAATACTTGTCAGGTGAAAACTATCACGTTGAAGTAGCATTGGATTTAAAAGAATTGATTGATGAGGATATTTGTGTGGAATTGGTAGTGAGAGCTGCAATGGATGCTCAAAAACCAGGTCCGATCCGAACTGAAAAATTAATTCTGGATCGAAAGTTAGATTCTTTAGCTTTCTATCGTTTGGATTTGGTGTTGAACGATCCTGGTATTTTCGATTTTGGATTAAGAATGTATGCTTTTAATAGCAATCTTCCACATCGACAGGATTTTAACTACGTAAAATGGATTTAAGATAATTTGTATTAAGAAAGGCTACTTCAATTTCGGAGTAGCCTTTTACTTTTAGTTTAAAGGAGGAATAACAAGAACTTGTCCGGGATAAATTAAATTTGCATCCTTTAACATGGGTTTGTTGGCCTCAAAAATAATATCATATTTATTCGATTTTCCGTAAACCTCTTTTGCTATTTTAGATAAATAATCACCCTTTTTAACCGTGTAGAATTGCTTTTCTGGCTCAGGTGGAGCAACAGAAGGAGGATTGGTAAGTGTAATTTGATCATTAACCAATGAAATACCGGCTACATTTCCAGCAACAACAATTATTTTATTCTTATTTTCGTAAGTGTCGATGCTTCCACTAAGCGTAACTTTTTCGTTATCCACCAATACTTGTATAGTACTGGTGTCAAAACCAAATTTTTTAATATGGCTCGAAATTAACTCTGCCTTCTCTATTTTCAGAGTTTCCTCCGATTTCCCGAAAATTTTTTCGCCTGCACTTTTTATAAATGAAATTAGTCCCATTCTCGATTATTTTTATTTAGTATTTACTGTTGTAAATAAAAGGACTAGTCCAGTAATTGAAAGGTTATTTTAACATTTACTCTGTATTCAGTAATGTTATTTTTATCTACGACGGCACTCATATCCTGTACGTAAACGGAACGGATTTCTTTCACTGTTTTAGCCGCCGTTTTTACAGCATTTTTTGTGGCATCTTCCCAACTGGTCTTTGATGAGGCCATTACTTCAAGCACTTTTAAAATGGTCATAATATTCAATTTAAGTGAATGTATAAAATAATTTAGCTAATCGATTTAATTAGATTCAGTTAGCTTTTTTGTAAGTATCCTTAATTTACTGAATTATTCGCGAACTAGTAAATTTATTTTAAGATCTAGTTATACAATTCACACCTAACAGGTATTTCGAATCAGATTATTTATGGCATACCATTTATTTCGTAATTCAATTAACTGGTAAATAAAAAAAAGCTCGATCCGGTTAGGAATCAAGCTTTTAGATTTTAAAAATACATTATTACTGTTGCGTTTAGCTTTAGTTCGAATTATAAGAACGAAGAAGATTAATTTCTCTTTGCTTTTTTTTCTCTTTTTTCTTCTTTTTTTTCTTTCGCAGTTTTCGCAGGTTCTTTTTTAACGTTTTTCTTCGCGTCTTGTGACTTAGCCATGATATTTTACTCTAAGTTAATATTTCATTTTTTACTGATAAAAATTCCATTTCTAAATTACAAAATAAATTAGAATACAATAGCACTCTCCTAATTCGTTTATAATAATTTTAGGACCCATAATTCCACCATTTCTTCGTGGCGCCAATTTTGGTTTCGTTTGGTGTTTTTTGAAGCGGAACGAACCTTTTTGTGTAAAAATAACTCCTTCACAAATCGGCCTCCTTCGACTAATTCCTTTTCAATCGGATGACTTTCCTTTTGATTCGTAATTTGTGCAAGGTTCGAAAATAGAATTACAACTCTACCATTTAATCGCGTGTGTTTTTTAGCTTCTTCGAAAAAGCGTGGAAATAAATCTTTTTCGTAGTAAATAGCATTATCTAATCCTTCCGATTTATTGGATGCTGGTAACCAAGGTGCATTAAATACAATTAAATCTGATTTAGCATTGTTTTGAGCAAATAAATCTCCAAACTGAAGTTCAATTTTTGAGTCTAATTTGCTTTCTTTTAAGCTTTTTGATAATCCAACAATCGCATTTGGATTATTGTCTGTTCCACAAATATGTTGAAATCCATGTTTCAATAATTGAAAACTTAATATTCCCGAACCAATTCCTATATCGGTTGCCGATTTTTTTTCTCCTTTATAACGATCCAACCATTTGTCGAATAATTTTAGGTGTTCGAATCGAGTTGGGAAGTAGGTGCCATAAAACGGATGTACGTTTCTGTCAATTACAGGAATAAAAATACCTTTATCGTACCATTGCCAAGAACTATTTAAGCCTTGAACTTGGGGAAATGGTAAAAGAAATTCTGTAAAATCGGGATATAATTTTTCTAACCAACCAATTTCTGGAGCTTTTCTAACAGCGAGTTTGTTATTGGTTATATGCAAAAGCAATTTATGCGAAAGCTTACGATAAGCAGTGCGCATTTCACGTTGTCCTCTAAACGATTGATCGGGATATTTTTCTTCAAGATGCTTTTTTAATTCATTTAGCACGGTAAGTCCGCTACTATAGTAGTCAACAATTAAAACCGAATAACCATCAATTAGTGCATCCACTGCATCCATTGGATCCATACGTTTTTTGTAGGGTACTACTTCAATATCTGCAACAATTGGTTCTGGTCGGTTTACAGATATTTTTTTACCTGATAGGTTGAGTTCTAATTCATTCTTTAACATTTCTGCTTTGTTTTTCTGCGTTTTGCAAAACCGAGGCAAATTCCTTAGGTTATGTTGATATCGCAATAAATTTTAAAAATTGTGTAAACGTAGTACAATTAATGATGATAATACGTTCCATTCCTGTAAATATTGATTCTATAGCCTGCAAATAGTTCTGTTTTTCTAATATTTAATCTCGAACAGAAGATATTGATAGGCTGGAATACTTAAATCGATGCCATTGGTTGCTATCTCGTCGCAAGTAATTTTAGTTTCAGTATTTGATTGCAAATTGGTAAAATGTAAGTCTACAGGACGAGGAATTTCCATTGTTTCGAGGGCATGCATTGGAATTTTCACTTGTAAATGTTGAGTGAAAGCATCAAAATTACAAATTATTAGAAGTTTTTGTGTTGCTGTGTGGCGCAAAAAGGCATAAACTTTATCCGAATTGAAAGTAGCGAAATCTGTATTTTGCCACATAATGTCGTAAAATTCGCCATTGGTAATGGCTGGTAGCTGTGCAAATTTTAGAATGTCTTGGTAAGCTTGTAGTAAGTTTTTTTGCGCATCGGATAATAATTTGCCATCAAATTGTCCATCATTCATCCATTTTTGATGTTCGGGTAAATTCCAGTAATCGAATATGCTTGATCGTCCATCAGCACCACTATACCCAGATATTTCCATTCCAGTTTCAGCAAATTCTTGTCCCGAATAAATCATAAATGGGCCTCGATGCAAGCAAAGCGAAAGCATTATCCCCGGAAGGGCTTTTATTGGGTCGGATGCAAAATAGGGAGAAGCAATCCGCTGTTCATCATGATTTTCAAGAAAACGAAGCATGTAAGCATCTAAATTATTTAAAGATTGCCAGCATTGCGAAATATCTCTTGCCGCTCTTTCGCCTCGAATTATTCCTTTTAGTGTGTCATACAAACCAACTTTATCGTACAAATAGTCGAATTTTCCATTTTTAATATAAGTATCGTATAAATAGGGGTTGTATACTTCGGCAATAAAAAGAATAGATGGAAATTCTGCTTTTATTTCGGTTATTACCCAGTGCCAAAATTCAACGGGCACCATTTCAGCCATATCGCAACGGAAACCATCAATTCCTTTTTTTGCCCAATAAAGTAAAACATCCTTCATTTTTAGCCAAGTATCTGGAATTGGTTGAAAATGTGTGTCGTGACCATTTTGGTAATCAACTCCATAATTCAGCTTCACGGTTTCGTACCAATCGTTTAGTTGTGGATGGGCGGTAAATAGATCATTACCAGTTGCCTTAGCGGGATATTCCTGGTAATCCATATCCGGAAAGCGATTTCTTATTTCATCAGATAAATGGAGGTGTTCGTGCGCTAAGTAGTAGAAATTATTAGTGGCAGAAAAAGCTTTACTACTATCATCATTTGCTCCAAAATCAGAAAATTCTTCTGGTTTTGCATCCGAATGATATTCTCTGGCTAAATGATTGGGAACAAAATCGATAATTACCTTCATGTCATTTTTGTGAGTTCGGGTAACGAGATTTTGAAATTCTTTCATTCTTTGGTTTACATCCAAAGCCAAATCCGGATTTACATCGTAGTAATCTTTAATTGCGTATGGAGAACCTGCTTTTCCTTTAATTACTAAAGGATTTCCATGCGAAATTCCTGCATCGGGATAGCCTTCTACAATTGCATGCTCAATAATTCCGGTGTACCAAATATGAGTAATCCCAAGTTTTTTTATTTCTTGCAGAGCTATGTTGCTGATATCGTTAAATTTACCAGTTCCATTTTCACTTCGGGAGCCATTAAAAACAGCTTTCGTATTTTTGTTTCCAAATAAACGAGGAAATAACTGATAGATGATTGGTTTTTTAGTGCTCATATTTAAAAGATGCTTTTTGATGGAATGTACTTGAATACTAGCGCAGTTCTACTTGGTAGATATAAGTATAACCGATGATTTTTAGACATTGGCGCTTCGGGTTTGGAATAGTAGAGAAGTTTGCTGTCCACACGATCAAAGCCTCCATAGGTACTGTCATCCGAATTAAGTATTAGCTGATATTTTCCCGCTTTCGTTGGAATTCCGTAAAAAGTAAACGATTCGTTTGGATTCAGATTGAAAACAAAAAGCAAATCTTTTCTTAGAACAGCTAAAACTTGATTGTTTTGATCTGCTTGAGCGCAATGAATATAAGCTTCGTTAATAAATTCCTCTTTATTTTGTAGGGCAATCATATCCCTATCGAACTCATTTAAATGTTCGAAACGTAATTTTGGATTGTCCACCAAACTCCACTGACGGCGTGCATGTTGGTAGGACCAATTGTTTCCTGCGCGTGGAAAATCAATCCATTCAGGATGTCCAAATTCATTTCCCATGAAATTCAAATAGCCATTCCCGGAACAGGATAGAGTGAGCAACCGAATTAGTTTGTGAAGAGCAATACCACGGTCAACTAGCAAGTTTTGACTCGACTTGTCCATGCTATCGTACATCGCTTTTTCTATTAATCGAAAAATAAGGGTTTGATCACCAACTAAAGCCTGATCGTGAGATTCTGCATAACTAATGGTTTTTTCTTCGGCACGTTTGTTTGATAATTCGTAGAAGATATTGCCTACGTTCCAGTTTTCATCAGGAGTTTCCTTAATCAGTTTAATCCAATAATCGGGAATTCCCATGGCCAATCTAAAATCAAAATCTAAGCCTCCATCTGTTAAAGGAGCAGCTAAACCAGGGTATCCGCTCATTTCTTCGGCTACACTAATTGCATTAGGATGGTACTCGTGAATTAGTTTGTTTGCTAGACTTAAATAGCAAATTGCATCTTCATCTTGTCCGCCATCAAAATACATCTCATAGCTTGTAAAATCTCTCGATAAACCATGATCGTAGTACAGCATACTTGTAACACCATCAAAACGATAGCCATCGAAATGATATTCTTCCAACCAATACTTAATATTCGATAAAAGAAGATGAAGTACCTCATTTTTACCGTAATCATAACAAAGAGAGTCCCATGCAACATGTTCTCTTCGCTTATCTGCATGAAAAAACTGATAGGGAGAACCATCAAATTTTCCAATGCCTTCCAATTCATTTTTTACGGCATGCGAGTGAACGATATCCATAATTACCATAATGCCTAAAGCATGTGCGGCATCAATTAATTGCTTTAGTTCTTCGGGAGTCCCAAACCTCGATGAAGCAGCAAATAAACTAGAAACATGATATCCGAAAGAGCCATAATATGGATGCTCTTGAATGGCCATAAGCTGAATTGTATTGTAACCAGCCTTATAAATTCGAGGCAATACTAATTCACGAAATTCCTTATAGCTGCCCACACCTTCTTTTTCGGTAGCCATTCCAATATGGGCTTCGTAAATAAGAGGAGAGGTGTATTTAACTCTTTTGGTATCCGATTTCCATTCGAATGGTTTTTCGTTTTGCCAAACTTGAGCCGAGTATATAAGTGTATTTGGATCCTGTACTACTCTGGTGCACCAAACGGGAATTCGTTCTCCCTGACCACCGGGCCAATGCAATAGTAATTTATATAAGTCGGCTTGTTT
Organism: Labilibaculum filiforme; assembly: GCF_002843315.1. Taxonomy (GTDB): domain Bacteria; phylum Bacteroidota; class Bacteroidia; order Bacteroidales; family Marinifilaceae; genus Labilibaculum; species Labilibaculum filiforme. Next base: position 37,612 of record NZ_MVDD01000016.1, read on the forward strand.
TAGAGAATTTATTGGCAGTTTTAACTCGAAATTCCCATTGTCGATTTTCTCAAATTGAAAGTTTTCATTTTCTTTCCAATTTGAAAATTCACCGATTAAATACATTTTAGTTGCATTTGGTGCCCATTCCCGAATTATCCAATGATCGATATTTCGATGGAGTCGATAGTAATGATGGCCATTTGCAAAGGTTGAAAGGTTGCTTTTTGTTAATTCTTTCTCTTTTAGAGATGTTTTCTGAAGCCTTTTTAAGATCACATTTTGATAATCATGCAACATGGGATCCGAATCAACTATTTTAAGATGTTTAATCATAAGCTATATAAGAGTACCAGGTTAGGAAGTAAGTTGTAGGTGCAACAAGTTTAAAGATACAATTTATCTGTTGTAATTATTTTAAAATTGAGGGAAGTTTTTCAGATTTTTTGAATGTTTATTAATTAAAAATTTTCATTTGATTCGTTAAGTAGAGACAGTAAAAATAAAAGAGGTAAAAGATGATAATAAGGAAGTATTGATAGACTTTTAATTTTCGTTAAATAGGTTGTTGGAGGTTCATGACGAAATGTAATTTGTGATTTGAAAATATTTTGGTGGTTTAAATCGTTTATAGAGAGGGGGTAATTGTTAACGTTTTTCATTTTTTAAGGAATCGGTTTTCATTTCGTTATTCTCAATCCATTTTCTTATCTTAATAGTCTTATTTTATATATGTATATAAGGGGAAGAAATAGAAGTCTATGAGATCAGAAAAATTCCAAAATGAAGTTGATTTAAAGTACAAATTGTACAACAGTATATTCCTAACCTTGCCATTAGATGGGATACATGGAACAGGAATATTAATTCCTATTTTAAAGGATGAATGCTCGAAAGGATTGGAGATAGGAAAATCACCTATTGAAATATTTAATCATTTTTTTGAGAAACAAACTTCTTTTCGAACAGAGAAGGAACAGTTCGATTTTATGTTTCGGGTAATTCATTTTATTGAAAGACAGGTAGTTCTGTTAGATGCAGTGGAGGATGCTGTTTTTGATAAAATGAATGATTTGAATGGAGCCGGAAGCTTAAAAGCATTAAAATCGAAGGTAAAGCAGACTGGCAAATGGGAATCGTTTAAGAGCGATTTAGAGAAGTTTGCTGTTCGTGTTGTATTAACTGCGCATCCTACACAGTTTTATCCGAGCACGGTTTTGGCAATTATTAATGATTTAATTCGGGCAATTCAAAAAAGCGATTTGCTTCAAATTAAGCTATTGCTAACACAGCTTGGAAAAACTCCGTTTTTAAAAAAAGAGCGACCAACACCTTACGATGAGGCAAAAAATTTAAGTTGGTATTTAGAGAATATTTTCTATCAATCGGCTTCTAATTTATATTCCGAATTAGTTAAAGGGGAAGGTATGTCGGAGGAAAAAGCAGGTCCGGTAATCTCGTTTGGTTTTTGGCCGGGAGGCGATCGCGACGGAAATCCTTATGTAAATACGGAAACAACATTAAAGGTTGCGGCAAGACTTCGATATATTTTGTTCTCGAACTACTATAAGGATTTAAGGGTTTTACGCAGGCGTTTAAGTTTTAAAGGCGTACAGGAGTTAATTGTAGATTTAGAAGAAAGAGTTCTTATTGCTTTGAATGATAGCGATTCTAGTGCTGGAATATCGGTGCTCGAGATTACGGATTATTTGAATAAAATAGAGAAGATTCTAGTAGAAGAACACGATGGCTTTTTCCTTGATTTATTGAAGAAGTTTCAGAATAAAGTGAAACTATTTGGCGCTCATTTTGCAAATATTGATATCCGCCAAGATAGTCGTATTATAGGGAAAGCTTTCCAGGTTTTGCGAGAATCTTCAACGGAAATAGACAGGCAAATTGGAAATGCTTCTACTGATAGTTTATTTAAAGTGAAAGGATTGCTTAGCTATTTTAAAACAGATGATGAGGTGAGTAGAGATACAATTAGTGTTTTTTCTACTATCAAAGAGATTCAGGAAAAAAATGGAGAAGCAGCTTGTAATCGTTTCATTATTAGTAATTGTCAGACATCGGTTGATGTAGCTCGAGTTTATGCAATGGCGAAACTCTGTGCGTGGGAGGAGGGGTTGCCACTCGATATTGTGCCTTTGTTCGAAACCATTGATGATTTGGCAAAGGCTGATGAAACAATGAGAGAGCTGTTTGAGAATGAAGTGTACTATCAGCATTTAGTTTCGAGAGGCAAGAAGCAAACTATAATGCTTGGTTTTTCGGATGGAACTAAAGATGGTGGTTATTTTTCGGCAAACTGGAGTATTTACAAAGCAAAGGAGAATATTACGCGATTGGCTCGTGAAAAAGGAATAGTGGTTGTCTTTTTTGATGGACGTGGAGGACCGCCAGCACGTGGAGGAGGAAATACACATAAATTTTACTCTTCATTGGGAAATAATATCGAAAACCAGGAAATACAAGTAACCATTCAAGGCCAAACGATTAGTTCGAAGTTTGGTACCAAAGCATCGGCAAAATATTATCAGGAATTACTGATTACTGCTGGTTTAGGAAATCGATTATTCGAGGATCAAAGCAAACAATTTTGTGCGGAAGATAGAGAAATTATGGAAGCGCTTTCGAAGTATAGTTTGGAGGAATATCAGCGTTTTAAGTCGTCGGATAAATTTGTACCGTATTTAGAAAAAATGAGTGCCTTAAAATATTACGGAGAGGCAAAAATTGGTAGTCGCCCGAGCAAGCGAAACGCTTCGGCAACATTAAATTTTGAGGATTTACGGGCAATACCTTTTGTAGGTGCATGGAGTCAGATGAAGCAAAATGTACCTGGTTTTTTTGGTGTGGGAGCCTCTATTAAAAGGCTGAAAGACGAAGGAAGAATGGAGGCTTGTAAGCATCTGTACCAGAATTCTTTGTTTTTTAGAACCTTAGTGGAAAATAGTATGCAGTCGATCAGTAAATCGCATTTTTCATTAACACAATACATGCAAAAGGATGAAGAGTTTGGTGAGTTTTGGAATTGGATCTATAGAGAATATCAATTAAGTATTGATATGTTATTGGAAGTTTCCGGACAAAAAGAAATCATGGAATTGTCACTGGAATTAAAAGATTCAATTCAATTAAGAGAAGAAATTGTATTGCCTTTAATATGTATTCAACAGTTTGCACTGATGAAAATTCGAGAAATGGACTTGTCTGGAAATATTGATCAAAATAAATATAACCTACTTCAAAGCTTGGTAATTCGTTCACTTTATGGTAATATTAACGCCAGTAGAAATTCAGCCTAAAAACAAGAGTAATAAAAATTACTCTTTACTAACAATTTTCTAAGTCAAATATCGTTTCCTTTTTAATTGAGAAACGAATAAAAACAAAAAGAATCCCAATGAAGTTGTACAAATCATTATTTTCAATCGCCCTTTTCATCTTGTTTAGCTCTGCAATACTTGCACAGACAACAGAAACTTCTACCGAAGTAAAACCCGAAGTGAAGAAACAAGAACCAGTAAAGAAGGAGGTTGCTACTCCTGCAGTTGAGAAACCTGTAGTAAGAAAGCCTGTTAAGGCTTTTCTTGATGAAGGAACAATTAAAGAGCAGTTTGACTATATGATGACAAAATCGAATCGATATGAAGATTATAAAGTGGTTAAAATTAACGCTTTAGAAAAATTCAACGAAAATATTACCGATTCGTTAAATGTAGCAAAAAAGAATTTGTTGGATTCAAAAGCGTTACTTTCGAATCAAAATGCCGAAATGACTTCTTTAAAAAAGGAATTGCAAACGGTAAAAGATAAATTGGAAAACACAGTGAATTTAAAAGATAGTATGAGCTTTTTGGGAATGCAACTTCCAAAATCGACTTACAATACAATTGTGTGGGTTCTAATTTTAGCATCCTTTGTAGTTGCTGGATTGTCTTACTTTTTATTTAAAAGGAGCCATGTTGTTACAGTCGAAACTAAAGAAACTTTGGAAGATGTGAGAGAAGAATTTGATACGCTTCGAAAAAATGCATTAATACGCGAGCAAAAATTAGCAAGAAAACTTCAAGATGAGGTGATAAAAAATAAGAATTTGGGTTTATAGAAACTAAATTCACAAAAACATAAAAGAGTTCTAATAGCAATATTGGGGCTCTTTTTATTTAGTTTTCTTTGATTTAAGGACGAGCTAATCGATTAAAGATATCGCAGAAAAGATTAGTAGCAGGAGTGAGGTTTGTTCATTATTCCATCTGTTTATTGTAAAATCAAAGCTTAAGTTAAGCAGGTAAAAATTACTTGTTGTGAATGTTTTATCTTATATTTGTGATAATTATATTACATCATTATGTTGCAACAACCAGATACTACCGTTTTTTCGAATTGTGAAACTTGTGCCGATAAGTCTTGTGCGGTTCAAATGCTTTCAGATACTGAATTGGCTTTGCTAAATGGAAGCTATCATGAAACGGTTTTTGAAAAGGGAGACATTATATTATCGGAAGGATCTTCTTCTGCCTACGTTATTTATTTGCGAAAAGGCCTAGTGAAGGAATATGGTAAAGGAGACCAAAATCAGGAGTATATTTTGCAGGTGATTAAGCCTCATTCTTATCTTGGCTTACATTCTATTTTTAGTGATGGAGGAAATCATTATTCGTATATGGCGCTAACAAGTGTTAAGGTTTGCTATATTGAGCTGAAGGCATTTTCTAGTTTCATTAAAGAAAATGGGCAATTTGGATATGAAATTTTGAATTCGGTATGTAGCGATAGTGTAAGGAATTACCATCGATTTGTGGATCAGCACCAAAAAAAGATTTTTGGTAAGGTTGCAGATGCACTTCTGTATTTTTCAAGTGTGATTTTTGAATCTTCTAATTTTACATTGCCACTTAGTAGAAAGGAAATTTCTTATATGATTGGAACCAGTCGCGAGAGTGTTTCTAAACAGATTTGTGGTTTCGAATCCGACAAAATTATAAAAGTAAATGGTCGGAATATTTCCATTTTAGATATGGATAAATTGAAGCAAATTAGTAGGGTAGGATAATTATCAGCCTGTCTAAAGCCTACATTTTAGTAAATAGTTGTTCTTCTTTTTCGTTCAGTAAAGATTAAAAATAGGAGGTTTTCCTTTTACAATAGTATCCTATTTATTTTTCTCGCAATGGTATTAGTTAGTTTTAAATTAATCTTCCAGTTTAAGGAGCTATTAAGTCTTCGGAAAAATTACTAATTTCAAGTCTTTAAAGCCCAACTAATCTTCTACTTCATGAAATTGTTCCTGAATATTAAGACTTTGTTTCCTCGTTTGCTTCTATCTTGTTTTTTATTATCCTGCTCCTCGTCCAATAAACCTACAAATACAATTAGTGTTTTTGCTGCTGCAAGTGTCTTGGATGTGATGACAGAAATTGCCGATGCGTTTAAAGCAGAAACAGGAATAAGTGTTCGTTTAAATTTTGCTTCCTCGGGGATATTGGCACGTCAAATAGAAAATGGGGCAAGTTTCGATTACTATATTTCGGCAAGTAAGGACTGGATGGATTATTTGGATTCTTTGCAATTGGTGGATCGACATTCGATTCAGAGTTTGGTAGAAAATAGAATGGTAGCAATTGTTCCAATTGAGAATACAGATTTGTACTTGGATTCGGTTTCGATTATTAATTTTCCCGATGTATTTAAAGGGAGAATTTCTATTGGCGATCCGGCACATGTGCCAGCGGGTAAATATGCGAGGCAGATTTTAATTACGAATAGATGGGAGAGTAGATTAGCTGATCGTTTATTGCCCGCAAAAAATGTACGAGATGCGCTTTTTATGGTGGAAATGGGAGAAGTGGAAATGGGGATGGTGTATTTGTCGGATGCAAAAAAATCGAAAAAGGTGAGAATAGTTTACGAATTTGCACTGACTGATTGTGAACCAATGCGATACTATGGTGCAAAACAGTTGAAGTCTAATGAAAAACTACAGGCTTTTAGTGTTTTTTTAAATCAGGGAAAGGTTAAGTCGATTTGGAAGAAAAATGGTTTTAAAGTAGACTAAATATGGAAGATTGGTACGTGTTTTCGGAAGCAGAGATGAGCGCAATAGGTCTTTCTTTTAAGGTGGCTTTATGGTGTGCTATATTGGTTTTGCCCATAGCAACTTTGATAGGCTGGTGGTTGGCTCGCAAAAATTTTCGGGGAAAAGCTTTTATCGAAGGATTTATAAATTTGCCCTTGGTGTTACCTCCTGTAGCAACAGGATTTATTTTGTTACTATTATTAGGAACTAAAGGCCTAATTGGGCATTGGTTGAACGAATTGTTTGGAATACGAATTGCATTTACCTACTATGCAGCTCTAATAGCTTCTATGATTGTTTCATTTCCATTGGCTGTGCGAGCTATTCGCCTTTCTATAGAAATGGTCGATCCGGGCTTTGAAGAAGCCGCGAAAACCTTGGGAGCAAGTACTTTTCAGAGTTTTATCCGCGTAAGCTTGCCATTAGCTTTACCAGGAATCATAAGTGGCTTTATTCTTTCCTTTGCCAGATCGTTGGGGGAATTTGGTGCTACTATAATTTTTGCTGGGAATATTTCGGGCGAAACGCAAACCATTCCTCTGGCTTTATTCAATCAGATTCAAATGCCGGGAATGGAAAGTTCTGCATTTCGATTGCTTTTAGTTGCGGTGCTTTTTTCTTTTCTGGCCATGGCCTTTTCCGAATACTTAGTGAAGAAATTACATCGGAGCAACTAGTTTAAGAATCTTGTTGTAAAAAATAGTTTTAATTGAATAATTAGTTGTTTATGCACGCTTTGTCAGCACATTTAAAACGGAGTAAAGGCGATTTTACTTTGGATATTAAAGTAGATTTTATTCAGGGAATTACTGGGGTTTTTGGACCATCGGGAGCAGGCAAAACAACTTTGATGCATTTGTTGGTTGGTTTGGAAAATCCCGACCAAGGATACGTTAAAATTGAAGAAACAATCCTGGTAGATACTTTTAAAAATATTTGTGAACCGACCCGAAATCGTAAGATTGGATATGTGTTTCAGGAAGGAAGATTGTTTCCGCACATGAGCGTTCGGAAAAATTTGCTTTTTGCCACAAAATACATCCCGAAAGGGCAGCAGGTAATCGAATTTGAAGAATTGGTAAACTTGCTGGAATTAAATAATTTGTTGGAAAAACGACCAAAACAGCTGTCGGGAGGAGAGAAGCAACGAGTGGCAATTGGGCGCGCTTTACTTAGCTCTCCAAAGCTTTTATTGATGGATGAACCATTCTCTTCTTTAGATGTAAAGCTGCGTCGGCAAATTATTCCCTACCTGATTAAAATTAACCGAAAATTCAATATCCCTATGCTGGTGGTTAGTCACGATTTGCCCGATTTGTTGAGTTTGACGAGGGAATTATTCTTGCTTAAAAAAGGACGAGTTGTTGGTCATGGTACCTACCTTGATTTACTAGAACAGGAAAATATGTTTGAATTAATGCGAGGTGGTGGTTTAATGAATGTAATTCCATTTAAAGTGGAGAAACATGATAAAAAGGATGGATTAACCATTTTATCGAACAAGAGTGCAAGCGAAACAATAAGTATGGAAAGGGAAATGGAGCTAGATTGTTGTCAAATAGGTGATTATGTGAATCTGTCTCTTCGTCCGGAGGATATTGCCTTAAGTTTGGAGAAAATTTTAAATATTTCCATTCGAAATCAGCTACCAGGAACAATAGTAAAAATAATTCAACAAGATAGTCGAAACTATTGCTTGGTAGATGTTGGTTTTAAATTATTGGTTTCGATTACACATGCTTCTCTACTGAAAATGGAGCTAGCAGAAAATAAAAAGGTGTGGTGCCTGTTTAAATCGATGGCTTTACAAACCAATTTCTAAGCTAAATAAGCATTTTACTGCTTACTGATATTTTCGACAAAGAGGCCGTAGCATTCCTTCTAATCCGTTTAATTTTATTTCGTACATCGAAGCTAGCATTTCGCCCAATTTTCCGGGAGGAAAACCTTTTTGTCGGTACCAAACTAAATAGGGTTCAGGAATATCTATTAAATAGCGTCCTTTGTATTTGCCATACGGCATTCGCATGCGAATTAATTTAATTAATTCTTCATTCATAAAATCCCCATCGATAGTTTCCATAGCTGTTCGCAGATTAATTTGCACAAAGATATTTTAGAAATTACGATAATCAGAAATTTAAGCACTTATTTTCTCTTGACATTCTGTTTAATTTTTCCTTAACTTTACGAGTAATCTTAAAATTAGTGGTAATGAATGCAATAGAAAATCAACATATAAATTCAAATATCGTATCGAAATGGCAGGCAAAAATAGATTTACTGGAGGATTTATTAAAAGTGTCGGCAATTTTGATCATGAAATTGCACCCTCACGAATTAGAAGTATTTGTTAGTTCGGCGAATGAGAATAATCCCTATTTAATAGGCGATAGAGGAGAGTTAAGTATTGGCTCGTACTGCGATTCGGTTGTAGCTAGTAAGGCAAAGATTGAAATTGAAGATGCTTACAACAATAACTATTGGAAAGAAAAAGTAGAACACAATGGTGGAATGAGTTGTTATTTAGGATCGCCAATATTTTATCCAAACGAAGATCTTTTTGGAACCCTTTGCGTTTTAAACGATACCAGTAGAATATTCGACGATTTGGATCATAAATTAGTAGATCATTTTCGAGAAAGTATCGAGGCAGATTTGCTTATTGACGAGCAGAATGAGATCATTCGAAATGCTTCGATTTACTAAGGATCGCCATACGTACCGTAAATTACTGTAAGAGTGATTTATTCGGCAAAGCCACCACCAATTAGTTTATTGCCTATATAAAATGCTACGGGTTGTCCGGGGGCAATGGCCCAAGCTGGATCTTCCAGTTTTACTTCCAATTCTGTTGTGTTGAGTAGTTGTAGGCAGCTAAATTTTTGTGGGTTTCGGCCCAGACCACGAACAATGGTACTGATATTTGGCAACTTGCTGTCTGCGATATCATTAAAATAGTAATCGGAAACCCTTAAATTCATTACATTTAAATCTTCTTTCTTTTCTAGAATAAGTGTATTGGTACCTGCATCAATACGACTTACCATCAAACCCGATTTCTCTTTTAGTTCTAGTCCTCTTTTCTGGCCCACGGTGTAATATGGGTATCCATCGTGCCAACCCAGATGCTTTCCTTTGGTATCGGTTACTTTACCACGACCAATTTTCTGATCTAAATCAGGAATCATTTCCTGTAAAAAGTCGCGGTAGTCCATACGATCCATAAAACAGATGCCCATACTTTCCTTCTTTTTTGCGACCTCTGCAAAGCCAAAATCTTTGGCAATTTCGCGCACTTCTGTTTTTGTATATATTCCCAATGGAGTAAGTGTTCTCGACAAAATATTTTGTCCTAAATTCCATAGAAAATACGATTGATCTTTTGCGGGATCTTTGCCTTTAAAGATGTAGAAGGTATTGGCCTCTTTCCGAATTTGAATGTAGTGACCAGTGGCAATAAATTCGCAGTTCAATTCATTGGCTTTTTCTAAAAGCAATTTCCATTTTAATTGTGGATTGCACTGTATGCACGGACTAGGAGTTCGTCCGGCTAAATATTCATCCAAAAAGAATTGAATGATGGTTTCGCGGAATTCTCTGCGAGCATCAATCACATGGTGTTCGATTCCTAACTGTTGTGCTAGTTTTTGCGCTTCAAGAATAAAATCGGGGATAGGATCGGAAGATTCAAAGGAATTGTTTGTCCCAAAAAACCAAAGTGAAACACCAATAACATGGTATCCCTGCTGTTGCAGTAGCATTGCTGTAACCGACGAATCGGTTCCTCCGCTCATTCCCAATACTACTTTGGTTTTTGTATCTTTCTCCTCCTTCATAAATTCCTCCAATTTGTAATGCGATGCAAAAATATCTCTTTCAAAGCGGATAACAAAATTAGTCTTGTCGGGGGAATCATAATGATTATCGAAAAAATAGGTAGATATCCTGCCTTTTTCCTATTTTTGAGGACACAAAAGTAAATAGTATTAACAACAAATCGCATAGTAATGAATATGAAAAGACTGTCGGGTGGAATTCTGAGCGCAGGTCTAGCTCTTTCCATTATAGTAGGATGTGCCGAAAAGGAACAAAAAGGTGCAGGAGTACTAAAAAAAGAAGACATGAATTTATCCGTTAATCCGGGGGATGATTTTTTTGAATATGCCAATGGTAATTGGATGAAAAATACTCCAATTCCTGCAGATAGAAGTCGCTACGGTGCTTTCGATATTTTAGCAGAAAGTGCCAATGGTGCAGTACACGAATTATTGGAAGAAGCAGCAAAAACAGAAAATGCCGAGGCAGGAAGTAATTTGAAGAAGATTCAGGACTTTTATGCTACTGGGATGGATGTGGAAAAAGTAAATTCTATTGGTGTTCAACCACTGATGCCTGAGTTCGAAAGAATTGCGAGTATCTCTAATGCGGTTGATTTGCGGGAGACTTTGGTTCACCTACACAAAATGGGTATTAGTGCTTTGTTTGGTGCTGGTGTTGAGCAAGACATGAAAAACACGACAGTAAACCGCATGTATGTTTCGGAAGATGGACTTTCTTTATCGGATCGTGATTACTATACTGAAGATAACGAAACTAGCGCGAACATTCGCGTTGAATTTGTTAAGCACATTGCTAAAATGTTCGAATTAATTGGTGAGAATGCTGAGCTTGCAACAAGCAATGCAACATCGATTATGCGATTCGAGACTCGCATGGCTGAAAAATTCAATACCAATCTGGAAAACAGAAATTATCCAGCTATGTATAATCCTAAAACATTGGAAACATTGGCGAAGGAGTATCCAAATTTCGATTGGGCTGCTTATTTCAAAGAAATTGGGGCAGAAGTAAACGAGTTTGTAATTACTTCGCATCCAAGATACATGGCTGAGCTAAATAATATTTTGGCAGATGAAAAGTTGGAAGACATTAAATTGTACTTAAAGTGGAAACTACTTGACGAATCGGCTGGTTATTTAAATAGCGAGTTAGATGAGCAAAACTTTGCATTTTATGGAACGGTTCTTTCTGGTACAACAGAACAACAACCTCGTTGGAGACGCATGGCAAATGCTACTGGTAGTGTTTTGGGCGAAGCGGTTGGACAATTGTATGTAGAGAAATATTTTCCTGCTGAGGCAAAAGAAAGAATGGATAAATTGGTTTCTAACCTGAAAACAGTATTGCGCGGAAGATTGGAAAAGTTAGATTGGATGAGCGACGAAACTAAAGTAGAAGCATTAGCGAAATTAGATGCTTTTGGGGTGAAAATTGGTTATCCTGAGAAATGGGAGGATTATTCGAAACTTGAGGTCGCAACCGATTCGTATGTGCAGAACATGTGGAGAGCTTCTGAGTTTGAACACCAGAAGAATATTGCGAAACTTGGCGAGCCTGTTGATACTAAAAAATGGGGCATGACTCCACAAACTGTAAATGCATACTACCATCCATTGTTAAACGAAGTAGTATTTCCAGCAGCAATTCTTCAGCCTCCATTCTTTTATATGAATGGCGACGATGCTGTAAATTACGGTGCTATTGGAGTTGTTATTGGTCACGAAATGACTCACGGTTTTGATGATTCGGGTCGCAGATTCGATAAGGATGGTAACATGAGAGACTGGTGGACTCCGGAAGACACAGAGAAATTTAATGCAAGAGCAGAAAAATTAGTGGAGCAGTTTAATGGCTTTAAGGTATTCGACGATTTAAATGTAGATGGTAAATTAACCCTTGGCGAAAATATTGCCGATTACGGTGGATTAACCGTTGCTTTGGAAGCTTATAAACTAACTTTGAATGAAGAGGCTCCTGCTGATATTGATGGTTTTAATAACATGCAACGTTTTTTCCTTTCTTACTCTAAAGTTTGGAGAGGAAATGTAAGGGATACTTACCTGCGTAAATTGATTAAAGAAGATGTTCACTCGCCAGGAAAATATCGCGTAAATGGTGGTTTGTTTAACATCCCAGAGTTTTATGCAGCTTTTAATATTGGTGACGATGCTCCATTGTATCGTACCGAAGAGCAAAGAGCTAAAATTTGGTAAGCGATTATAATCGAAATATAGAAACCGTCTCAAGAAATTGAGGCGGTTTTTTTTGTTAGTTGAACCACTTCGTGGTTCTATTCTCGCATTGCATGCTGTTTCCGTCCCCGCATTTCATACGGGCTTATTGGTGTTGAACCACTTCGTGGTTCTATTCTCGCATTGCATGCTGTTTCCGTCCCCGCATTGCATACGGGGTTATTGGTGTTGAACCACTTCGTGGTTCTATTCTCGCACTGCATGCTGTTTCTGTCCCCGCATTTCATACGGGGTTATTGGTGTTGAACCACTTCGTGGTTCTATTCTCTCGCACTGCATGCTGTTTCCGTTCCCGCGTTTCATACGGGGTTATTGGGCTTGAACCACTTCGTGGTTCTATTGCTTTACATACCGGAGAAATCCCGAAGGGATTGAATTTGAATAGTCATAGGTGCAACCTATGGTTATGAATGATCGAATGGTGTAAGAAGCCTGAAAGGCTTCAACTTGGTACTAGTTAGTAACCAAAACTCCAATAAGTATTCCAACACCTATGCCCGCAATGCCAGTGAGAGCTTTTTGTCCGGTGGCATTCCATTTCTCTTTACGGATTAGTTCATTAGCACGTTCGAGTTTTACCATGGCTTCGTCGAGAGAGTGTTGGTTAGCAAGCAAACTTTGCTGGGTGTTTTCCAGCGATTTTTTGGTGTTCGCAATAATATCGAGAGAAATTTGTTCGCTACGTTTACTGTTGGCCAATATTTGGCTGTAGCTAGCTTCATGATCCTTCAATCGGTTTTCGAAAGCAAGTAACAAACTAGTACAGGAGTTGCTGTTATTTTCGAGGGTAGCTTGATGGATTTTTTTGTAAAACTCGTAACGAATTTTATTAATTAAGAACATGGTATCGCATGCTACCACCAGGGTGTCGCCAGCAACCAATTGCAGGGGCGTTTCGTTCGAAGTGCAATATTGTTGCGAATAATTTTTCATTTTGCCAGCGTTTTGGGCCAGGGCAGAGAGGCCGAAGCACACTAAAATAAGTATTAATACAATGCTTTGTTTCATGTGTTTTTTTTGTTTAAAGTTCGAAGCTTTGGGCGGTTTCTTTTAGTGCTTTTTGTTGAGCTTCTTTGTTTGCAATTTTCTCTTTTAATACCTGTAATTGGTTCAGATCTTTTGTTAGTTTTTGCTGGGCTTCCAATTCCAGAATATCCCGTTCGGTTCGAAGAATCTTTAGCTCGGTTTCGGCAAACTCCAACTTGCGAATTACCACACCAAGCGATTGTTGCGTACTGCTAATACTATCTTTAAGTACCGATAATTCGGTATTTACCTGCTTAATGGTGTGTTGTGCCTGCTTTAACTGACTGTTGCCTGCTACTACAAAATACAAGACCAAAGCAACGAGTAGGATAAGAACTATGTTAAGAGCATTTTTAAATTTTTCCATAAGGGGTGCTACTGTGTAGTTTTTTTATTAGTAATTATTAGTTGTTATTGCCTAAGGGGCTTTTTATTCAAAAATCCTTTCCAAATAAACCCCTTCAGCGACTTTCAATATGTCAAAAAGGAGGTTTTATTTTTTCGAAGTCCAAGGTAACCATAAATAGCGGAAGTAGTTTCGCTTTTACCGGTCAAATTATAAAATTATTGACGGGACAATGCTTTTTGCTGTAGTAGGAATATTTGCAGACTATTGTGTTTTAGGGAGGTTTGGCTTGTTGCATTTCCAAGTGTAATGTGACTTGTTTGTTTTTAAAATGAGCGCATTAGTGTTTGTAGTTGGTAGTTTTTCTTGTTTTTGGGGTCTATCGTTATTATTTTACCATGGTGGGAGTAGTAATCAAAAAAAAATAATCCACGTAAAGTGGCATATTTTTCCAGATAAATAGGGATTGGTTACATAATGAAATATACTTCCGATAAATAAAAAACATAAGGGTGTGTAATTATTTGCTAAAAATGTTTTAAATTCATTCCGTTTTGTTAAATGGATGGGTGCGGGGCAGGAGGAATAATCCAAATAAATAGAAAAAGGGATTGTTGGTGTTGGGAAAGAAGGTGTTGCTGGTAATAGAGAGGGAGAAAAGCCAATAAATAGTAAAAAAGTCAATAAATTAAGGCTTCCCAGACTTGCGGGACTAATTGTTTACTGGAGTGGAAAGCTTGGCAGGCAATAAAAAGGAGACATCAACAAAAGTAGAAAGCGACTTTTTTATAAAAAAGAAGGCAAACACGAAAGTTGGAGCATGGTTTTGGATGCAGAAAAGAGCATCAATTAGAGAAGATTGCTTAATCCGCATAAAAAGCATCGTGTTTTTAAATGCCAAAAGTATCGAAATTAATTTTTTATTATTGTTAATTAATTATAAACCCAAAAATAGTAACCCAAAAACAGTAAAACATGAAAATTGAAACATTTAATTTTTCCTGGTTTCGAAATGCCGAGCTAGTTTCTTTAGGAAATGATGTGCTAAAAATTACCAGCGATTAAGATTGGGCTGGATTGCAGGTAGAAGGTTTTATACACAGGTAAAAACCAGTTTGCAAAAGTTCGAAGAGCAATTGAATAGGATAAACACCGTACCCGAAACCAAAGATATAGAGGAAGCCGATACTCTTTTTAATAATGCGTGGCGTGGCTTAAAGTTTTATTTGAAGGCCTATATGTTGAATTCGGATGCTGATAAAAGAAAAGCAGCTAATTTACTGAATAATTTATGCAAGATACACGACTATAATTTGCACACAGAGAGTTATCAGGAACAAAATGCCAAGGCTAAAATGTTTTTGACCGATTGCGATGGCAAGGCCGAAATGAAGCAGGCAATTGAAACGATTGGGGCGCAAAGTTTTATTAGTACTGTTCAGAATGCTTTGGATGCAATTCTATTTAATATTGCAAATCGCAAAAGCAAAGAAGCGGAAGCCTTGGGCTACGAAATTACCAAAATATATCGCGAGGCTTTAAGTAACGCTATGGTGGATATGTTTAAATACATGGAGTCGATGTCGGGTTTGCGCACTGGCGGTGCACTGGATACAATCATTAAAAATGTGAATGGCAGTATTCAGAAAATTGAGGTGAATCATAAATTACGTGGCTCCCGCAATTCGGAACACGGTCAGGATTCGGATCAGGAATAGAATTATATTTTAACCACATACAACTAATATTAGTGATGAGGGAGCCATTTGACTCCCTTTTTTTGTGCTATTCTTCGGTGTTTGTGCTTTTGGTTTTCTGCCAAGGCAAGCCATTTGCTGGCACAAAAAAAGAGATGTAAGCAAGTGTCACATCTCTTTTCTATTAATGTATGCTGTTATTTTTACTCTTCGATATATTCCTGTAAGGATTTATGAAAACTGTAACACATGATTATTAGAATCACTGCAAAGGGAATTGCTGTTAGTATCGATGCTGTTTGCAGGGCTTTTAATCCACCACCAACTAACAAAACTGCAGCAAGTAAACCTTCCATCGAAGCCCAAAAAATCTTTTGTCCTTTAGGAGCATCGTGTCGGCCACCAGAGGTAAGCGTGTCTACCACAAAAGAACCCGAATCGGAAGAGGTGACAAAAAAGCTAGCCACCAGTATTACTGTTAAAATCGAC
The DNA here is from genome assembly GCF_002843315.1 of Labilibaculum filiforme. Lineage (GTDB taxonomy): Bacteria > Bacteroidota > Bacteroidia > Bacteroidales > Marinifilaceae > Labilibaculum > Labilibaculum filiforme. Next base: position 53,329 of record NZ_MVDD01000016.1, read on the forward strand.
GAAAATGTGGTTAATGGGTATTGTTCGAGAAGATGGTAAATGGCCGTTGCCACATTCTTATTTACCGCTTCGGTAATGGCGTGGTTTCCCATCAACTCCTGATAAATTGCCGATCCTCCAAATACCGTTAACCAAAGCATGGTTAGTAGGGTTGGCACCAACAAAACACCAAAAATAAACTCTTTAATAGTTCGTCCTTTCGAGATGCGGGCAATAAAAATTCCAACAAAAGGCGACCAGGATATCCACCATGCCCAGTAGAAAACAGTCCAAGAACTTTGCCAGTTCTTTACTTTATCTACACCGTTGTAACTATTTGTCCAAAAACTCATTTCGAAAAAAGTATCGATATAGTGTCCAATGTTTTGGATAAAAGATTTGAATATGAAAAGAGTAGGACCAACTATCAACATAAAAACAAGTAGGAAGATTGCTAGCTGCATGTTCCATTCGCTCAGCTTTCGTATTCCTTTATCCAATCCTAAAATTAAGGAGAGAGTTGCTAAAATTGTAATTGCTACAATAATAATAATTTGTACGGCATTGCTAATTTCTACCTGAAAAAGATAGCCCAGACCAGCATTAATTTGTTGAGCTCCCAAGCCCAGGGATGTTGCCAAGCCAAATATGGTTGCAATTACCGAGATAATGTCAATAATATCCCCTATAGGGCCATATATTTTATCTCCCAGTAGGGGATAAAAAATGGATCGGATGGTAAGGGGCAGTTTTTTGTTGAAGGTGAAAAAAGCCAAGGCAACCCCAACAATGGCATACAATGCCCAAGCGTGAACGCCCCAATGCAAAAAGGTAATACCCATAGCTGTTTTTGCCGCAAATACATCTCCTCCGGTTGTTTTTAGAAAAGGATTGCTGTTGAAATGAAAGATAGGCTCTGCTACACTCCAAAATAAAAGTCCGATTCCCATACCGGCACTAAAAAGCATCGAGAACCAACCTTTTCTTGAAAACTCAGGTTTGGCATCTTTTCCACCAATTCGGATATCAGAAAATTTTCCGAAACCCAAGTACAAGGCATAAATTAGTAAGCCATTTACCAATAGAATAAAGAGCCATCCTACTTTATCGGCTACATAATCTTGAGTGTGGGCAAACCATTGCTCCATTGGTTTACCAACAATTAATGTGGTACATACCAGGGTAAATATTACCAGTAAAGAGGTAATAAAAACCGGTCCGTTGGCTTTTATTCCTAAAAATGTTTTTTTATCACTCCGTATTATTTTACTCATCCTATAAAATTCCTTTTTGATTAAATAATGGTTCGTTAAGTTTTTGTAATGCCTCGATAATGAGTTTATTTGCAATCTGTTGTGTTTTGTCGATATTGTTGATTATAAATAGCTTGCAAATCATCTCATGTCTCACGAACTATTGATTAAAAGTAATAGCCTATATTAATATTGAAACGCATTTCCCAGTCGGCATCGGGAGCGCCTGAAGCTAGAGCATTGGTCCATTCAGATCCTAGCCAAGGCTGATTTTTTCCTGCTGCCAAATCGAAATAGGTGTAGATATTGCCTGCAGTAAATAGAGCACCCGTTACATTCATCATCGAACTTTCGAAATTACTTTCGGCTTTATCCATGTATCCAAAATCGTTGTAAATTACCACGCTCGATATCGGCCCCCATTCCAGAGGAATGGAATAGCTTACACCAAGCGTATAGATACTCGCTTCGGCGGCAACCAAATAAGGAGCTCCATAGGCAGTCATGGCAACAACATCATCGCGTTCGCCATCAATATTTTCGGGATTGTATTTGTAGTTGGCTACCTGAGCTTTTATACCAAATTTACCAGCCTTTAGCTCGTAATAGGCAGCAAGAGCATATCGGTTTCCTGTTTCTTCGGTGTCTAAATTAAACAGACCTCCATATTGTGCCGATATCCCCAAATGATGCTGTGCATTTGCACGATCAATTTTATAGCTTAGGTTTCCATTCAATTGATTCACCTCTTTGTTTCTGATATTCAAATTGCCATCGCCATTCAAGTCAATCGAACCAACATCGTAGGAATAACGACTATTCGAAACATCAGAATTACTTCCAAAGCGAAGTTCTTCGGCATTTTTAAAGAAGGCAAAACTGTAATCCCAATTTTCTCCTTGGTGAGTATATTTTATTCCCATATCGTGATCGTCTTCCAAACCAACATAGTAGTTTAAGCTAAAAAACCAGGAATTTGAATTGTAGGTGGTGATACCAAATGGCACTTGAGTTAATCCGAATTGCAACTCGTCATTTTTCGTAAAATCGTAAGCTATCCAGCCTTGTTTCAGCATGGCTCCTCCAAAATCTTCGGAATAGAAACGATATTCTGCGTTTAGTTTTAATCCCTTGTATTTGGCTTTTGCATTTAATCGGAATACATCGAAGCCTAAATCGCCGCCACGTTTTTTTTGTGCTTCCTTCCAGCTTGAATAGTTGTAATTGAATCGAAGCGCACCGCCAATATCAACAGTAGCTTTTTCTTGAGCGTGAACGCAAATAGTGGACGCAAGGAAACAAATCCCCAGCCACGTTTTTAAATAAAACATAGATGTAGTTTAAATGATTATAACATGCAGCAATTATTGCATGTAATTAGATCTACCCTTTCGGGATATAAGCTTGGTTTATTGGAATGATGGGGGTAGGAATTTATTCGACAGAATTCTAAAAATAAGAAACTGAAAACTATAGATTCTGGTATTCCTTTTATCGTGAAGTTGACTTGGTTTTAATCCCATAGCGCGCAAAGATAAGTATTAATTACTTTTTCGCAATTTTAAAAAACTGTTTAGTAAGCTGTTTCATTTGTAGTTAGATGGAATTATGCCTTGTGGCGGTTAAGTAAATGTTGCACTATATTCTAATAGCGAGAGGAATAACTGTACTCTTGTGTTTCTGGTTCGTTAAAGTGGAATTGATACATCTTTTTGCAAGAAAAAACGAATCTGTCAACATTCAAGCTACAATATAGTAGCACTACACGCTAACGAATCTATTTTTCGGGCTTCCAGTTAAAGTGGGATTTCCAATCAACAAGTTTTGTACTGCTTTCTTATTGCAGAAAGAATACGAATTGTATCACTTTAGTGAGATTGTAAGTGATAAATCGGTCGATTTTCTTCATGCCTTCGCGAAACGGTGGGGAAGCATTATGAAACAGATGAATCGTTAAGTAATCATAGTATTGTATTTTTCGCTTATTTAAACTATGTTCGTTGTCACTATTCTATTTTTTATAATAAAACTTAATGTTTAGGAATTAAATTCATGAGAATAATCACATACTTTAAGTATTTAAACTCTTTTTTTACAAGTCTCACCTTTAAAGGCAAGAAAAATAAATCTCAAAAGCTACTTAATTCCTTCGGAAAGCTAAAAGACACTTCTTTCAATTTTGAACTAATAGAAAAATATTTTAAGAATAAAGAACATACAAAAACTCTACAGGTGATTTCTGATAAAACTTGTGACGATTTGGATTTCGAAGAGCTGTTCATGTTCTTAGATCGGACAAATTCAAAAATAGGACAACAACACCTGTACAATAAATTAAGGGTGATTTCGCATGAAGATGGAAATTTGGATGTGGATGAAGAGCTGATTGCCCAATTTACAAACGATTCTGATTTTAGGGTAGAGGTGCAAATTGAGTTGGAGAAACTAAATGGACGAGAGGCTTATTTTGTTTCAGGTTTGTTTCAGGAAGAACATTTGGAACAAGCAAAATGGTTTTTTGTGATGCGTTTGTTATCCTTTACAAGCATCTTATCACTTATTTTATTGCCTTTTAATCCTCATATGTTTTTAGTCTTAATTGGCGTTTTCATTATTAATATCTGTTTCCATTTGTGGAATAAGAAAAACTTGTCGACTTATTCCGATTCTATTCCTCAGCTTATGGTTTTGAAACAGGTCGCGAATAATTTTCTTCAAGATGAACAATTAAAAAAGCTAAGTCCTTTATTGTCTGAATCTATAAAAATACTCGATCAGGTGCGAAATAGAATGCTCTTCTTTAAATTGGAATCGAAAATAGAAGGTGATTTTCAAGTGATCTTTTGGTCCTTTTTAGAGTTGTTCAAAATTTTATTTCTGCTAGAGCCATTGCTTTTGTTTGGCGTGCTGAAACGTTTGGATACAAGAAGAAAGGAAATTGAGGAGGTTTTCACATTTGTGGGACGAATCGATGCGCTACTATCTATTGCTTCCTTACGAAAAGGGGCCGACTGTTGTATTCCTAAAATCGATGAGGAGAATGGTCAGATTAAAGCAAATAAGATTTATCATCCCTTACTAATTGATTGCGTTCGAAATAACATTACTGTAAACGACAAATCAATATTATTATCGGGTTCTAACATGTCGGGCAAAACATCTTTTATTCGGGCCATAGGCATCAATGTAGTTACGGGATTAACGATAAATACTTGCTTTGCAAAATCGATGGTGATTCCACGCACTTGCATCCATTCAGCCATCCGCATTAGCGATGATCTTATGAATGACAGGAGTTATTACTTCGAAGAGGTTCTCACCATTAAGGATATGATTGATAATGCCGACAAGGGCACAGTCAATTTATTCTTGTTGGATGAGATTTTTAAAGGTACCAATACCGTCGAAAGAATTTCTGCAGGAAAAGCGGTATTGTCTGCGCTCACAAGAAATAACAATCGGGTATTCGTATCTACTCACGATATCGAATTAACCGATTTACTGGAGGATGAATACGAATTGTATCACTTTAGTGAGATTGTAAGTGATAAATCGGTCGATTTCGATTACAAATTGAAAGAAGGCAAGCTAAAAAATAGAAATGCCATCCGAATTCTTGAAATTAACGGTTACCCGGATGAAATAATTGAAGAGGCGATAGCATTAGCGACAGAACTGGATCGAAACAGACTTTGAAGTGAACGAGTTTAGTTATTAATTATGAACCAGAATTTGTTAAAGTTCGATAGTACGCATGATTTATAATTAAGTAAAATTACTATTTTTGAGGCATTACTATAAATTATAAAACTGTAGATTTTGAAAATGAAAATTCATTTGGTTTCAGGCTTATTATTGCTTCTCATAACAGCCTCCTGTTCTCAAAAAGATGCGACAAAGAAGGTCGTTTCTTTTTATCATTGGAAGTCGAAAGCGACAATTAATCAGCAATATCAGCAAGCTTTAAAGAGTACAAATACACATAAAATATACTTGCACTATTTTGATATTGTATCCGAACACGAAGCCAATTGGTACGATGATGGTATTTTTCCTACCTACGTATTAAAAGAGGTAGACCCAGCTTATCAGAATTTTGAAATTGTTCCTGTTGTTTACATCACCAATCAAGTATTTCAGGTTTCTAATTTGGAGGTGCAAAAACTATCCAATCGAATTAAAGATTTGGTTCATCAGATCAGTCAGAAACATTTTAAGAAGGATATTTCGCAAATTCAAATTGATTGCGATTGGACCGAAAGTACCAAATATGCCTATTTTGAATTGCTGGAAAGTTTGAGTGATGAATTTGATTTGGATGTAACCATTCGTTTGCATCAAATTAAATTTAAAGAAAAAACAGGTGTGCCTCCAGTGAAAAAAGGGACTCTGATGGTTTATAATGTGGGAGATTTAAAAGATTTTGATCAAAATTCTATTTTGCAAAATAGCATTGTGAAACAGTATATTACTGCCGACACTAAATATCCTATGCCATTGAATATTGCGTTGCCTCTTTTTTCACAAACGGTGATAAAAAATAAGGACAATAAAATTAAAATAATTAACAGTGTAGATAGACCAACGTTCGAGAACGATAAGCATTTTAAACAAATAAATACGAGTCAATTCGAAGTAGTAAAAGATACGCTTTACAAAGGGTTTTATTTGAGCGAAGCTTATGGAATTAAGTTGGAAGAATTAGCGGTTACCGAAATTGTGGATTCTTATAACACAATAAAACAAAGTAAATTAATCACGAACGAGATCCTATTTTATCATTTGGATAAAAATTCTCTTTCGAATATCAACCTTAGCGAATTAGTCGAGAAATTATGAAGAGTATTTTAACTTATTTATTGGTATTTATATCATCTGCAACATTTGCTTGCGGTGGTGGCGATTGGGAAGGAATGTATTTTTACAATTTGTTTTCGCAGACTAATATTTCGGCAAAAGAGTTTTATCCATTTTTAAGGGATGAATACAATGCTTTTTATGGAGATAGTTATTATTCCGAACCCGAGGAAATGGTTTATCCCGAAGGGAATGTGAATTTATGGAAAAAGCTACTCACCAATTGGAGTACCGAAGAAATTGAAAGTGCAATTTACAAATCAGAAGGTTTTGACTGGAGCAACAAGCAGTCCGAAACAGAAAAAAGAGCGAAATTGTATATCGATTTTGCACAGGAGTGTAGCGAGGCTTTTAGTTATAGAACTAGAAGAAATTCTTGGGATTACGAGGAGATTATCGAAGAGAAAAGTGTAGACGTCACTGCTTTACTAGAAAAAGCAAATTTATTGATGAGTAGCGAAACCAATTCTCAATTACAAACACGTTACTACTACCAACTTATTCGTATCATGCATTATTCAAAAGCATGGGACGAAGCGATTCGCTATTTTGAAGCAAAAATTGAAAATAAAATAGAAAAGAATGAAATGTACTATTACATTCTTGATCAGGTGGCTGGTTGCTATTATTCTACCGAGAATTACGAAAAAGCGGCTTATTTATTTACTAAAATTGTGAGTAAGAGTATCGATAGAAAAAAATCGGCATTTGTAAGTTTTAATTTTTGTACTTCAAACGAGGCCGATGGCCGATCTTTTGCGAATGGAATTGAAGATGAAAAAGATTTTCTTTTAATTACAAGTTTACGTAGTTTTTCGGATGAGATAGATAATATTGAAAGGTTTATGGCCTTAGATGCTAACGATCTTCGACTTGAGCTTTTATTTATGCGTGCCTTAAATAATGTGGAGCGTGATGTTTGGCCAATAGGTATTGGAGTAGAGGATAAAACACTACCTAATTTAGAGCCTACCGAAATTTATAATGAGTTATTAGCTGTTACCGATTTACAGGTTGCGAATCAGAAGGTGAACAATAAGGATTTCTGGAGAATGGCGAGTTCGTATTTGTCTTTTATACAGAAAAATATACCAGAAGCACAAAAAAAGCTGGAGGCAGTAAAATCTTTTTCGCATCAAAAAAAGATGCTTGCTATTGCTTACAAGGTGTTTAGCTGGGAAACGATTTCTACCGAAAATGAAAACTTTATTTCTCAGGTATTTAAATTAGACTCCGAATTGGAAGGTTTTATTCAGGAGAAAATTGCAAATACTTACTATAAGAATAATCAAATTGCAAAAGCATTTTTGGTTCACAATACATTGCAATTAGGAGAGCATATTAATTCTATTGAGCTACTAGATGCTCTGGAGGTTTTCTACAATAAACCCAATAAAAGCGATTATGAGAACGAGCTTTTGAATAAAAAGGGCAGTAAATACGAGTTTATGGATTATCTGAACTATCAGAAAGGAATCTATTATTTGTATCAGAAAAATACCGAATTAGCATTGGAGCATTTTGGCAAAAGCAATAATTTATGTAGTACAATCGCTTTATCGAAGAGAATATTTAGTAATAATATTATAGAATGTTTTGATTGTCCGGAGGAGGGGGTGATGCTCGATGAAGTTTACAAGGCAGATGTTTTCTCTTTTATTAAAACCGATTTTTCTATTTATGATTTGGCTGTTTATTTAATTGAATTGGAAAAGCTGACTGCTAACGAAAAGCAATGGAAATCGAAATTAGCGAACTATTTGCTGGCAAATTTTTATTATAATATCTCCAATACAGGATATTACCGAGGTGCTTTACTCAATTATGGGAACTGTTGCGATTATGGATATATTAATTATGCAGGAGATAATTACCGAGATAATAAAAATGGGGTGGATATAATTGCAAGCAGAAAAGGTTATAACCTTTCCAATATCACTTCTTACAATAAAAAATATTTTGGATTAAGTGATATTTCTATGGAGTACTATCAGGCAGTGATTGACCTATCAACAGATAAGGAATTGAATGCCAGATGCCTTTATTTAATGGCAAAATGTGAATTGAATAAGTATTATAACGAGGGAAGTGATGCTACTTTCGAAGTTAGTTTGAATGAGTATTGTGAAATTGAATTGCCTCAATATAAGAGTTTTAAGGTGTTGAAAGCAGATTATTCAGAAACAAAATTTCATGATATGATTATTAATCATTGTAGCTATTTTAGATTGTATAGTTCATCGCATTAAAATAAATAAGTACTATGAGTAATGTGTTGTTGTATTTTATTATTTATAATCAACTGACATACAGCTTGTATTGTAATTATTGATTTCTAATTACTTATATATTCGGGCTAAACAAAAACAAGCAACTTTCTATTATAAAGTTGCTTGTTTCGTATCGTTAAAAAAAGTGTTTTTTGTTGATAGATAAAAAAATGTACTGCTATTTTAGGCAGATTCCCTGAATTAGAGCTAAGTTGCAGAAATAATTCATAAATAGATTGGAAGCAATAAAAATAACCGTTCAGATTCAGGCCATAAAAGAGCAGGAAATAGATTGTTTCCTTTCCGATGAAAAGGAGAGGATGCGTATTGTTTATTTTCCTGAAGAAGGAAATGTTGTGTATTTAGACGATTCTATTTTGGTAGAAGTCGTTCGTAAAATTCAATTCCAGTTCGAGAAGGTAATGCGCTCGGCAATTAAAGGCGGATTACGACTTGGACAAACAATTCATTGTGTGTTTTTTGACGGTTTTAGATTTGTGAAAGAAGCAGATTTCCAACACTATATTCGAGTAGATCGGCGGAACGATCAACTAAAAATTACCACCAGTGAAACGGAACTAAAAGGCATTCATAAAATTTTTGCTGATGGATCGTATGCTTCGGAAAGAAAGCAGTCGGGTTATGGTGGTTTTACCGAAACTCCCAATGGGGAACAACATATCTATCATCAGTCTTTTAAGCAGGGAAGTAGCAATTTAATGGAGTTGCTGGCGGTTATGGAAGGCTTAGAACATCTGGAATCTGTTGAAAAAATTCAAGTAAATACCGATAGTCGCTTTGTAATACGTGGACTTGTGCAGTGGATTCATTTCTGGCAACATAACAATTGGGAAACGGCTCATGGTAAGGAGGTTAAATTCGCAAAAGATTGGCAAAAAATGAATCGGCTTTGCGAAGGGAAATTGATGGAGTTTAAATGGATAAAAGGACATTCTGGAAATGAGAAGCAAGATTTTTGCCATCAGTTAGCCAAAGAATCTACTAATGGTGAAAAATAAACGGATTTGTGCCTCGAACCCTTTTTTGAGAAGCATACTCTGATTAGGAATTATGACAAAAAAAAACTGTAGTTTTGCTGTCCTCATTCAAATGGAGGCTATCAATAGGTTTAAAAAGGCAATAATGAATATAAAAATAGTTGATTACGGAATTTGTAAAGCGATAGGAGAGACCAAGAAAGACATTGTTCCGGGTAGTACGACAGGATACTTTTTGCATTCTTACGATATGGAATTTTTGGAGAGAACCGATGTTATATCTCCTAAAGTTGGTTTAAGTTTTGGAATAAGTTATGAGTTCGAAGATGATTTAGAAGAAGCGGAACTGGTTGATTATGTGTGTAGAATTAGACATCCTAAATTGGTGAATCCGATTAATATGGAACAATTTATTGAATGCACAGAGGAAAAAGATGCTTATGTGGATGAATTGGGTACTGACTTTTACACATTCGAATTTGATTGGGAATTGCAGTTAGGAGAATGGATTTTTGAGATTATTTATGAGGATGAGATCATGTGCAGTCAGACATTTATTATGACAGAATAAAGTGAGTTTTACTAAAAATACAAAATGGTCTTTCGAATACAGTTCGGAAGACCATTTTGTATTTGAACAATTTCTTAAATTAATTAAAAAACAATGGTTCGGGTGCCATCCACAATAATTCGGTGTTCTGCTTTGTAGCCAAGGGCTCTAGCTAGCACAATACGCTCCAAATCTCGACCTTTACGGATTAAATCTTTAATGGTGTCTTTGTGCGTGATACGCATAATATCTTGCTCGATAATTGGTCCTTCATCCAGATCTTCGGTTACAAAGTGACTGGTTGCTCCAATCATTTTCACACCTCGTTCGTAAGCTTGTTTGTATGGATTACCACCTACAAATCCAGGTAAAAAGGAATGGTGTATGTTGATAATCTTGTTTTTAAACTCGCGAATAAAGTTGGACGATAATACCTGCATGTAGCGAGCCAATACAACCAAATCGATATTGTGCTCTCTTAGTAAAGCAATTTCCTTGGTCTCTTGTTCTGCCTTAGTTTCTTTAGTTATAGGAAAAACATGGTAGGGAATTCCCGCAGCATCGGCAATTGGTTTCAAATCGGGATGATTGGATACAATCAAAGGAATTTCAATATCGTATTCGCTCATGTTATAGCGCCACAAAATTTCCTGAAGACAATGGTCGTATTTCGATACGAAAATAGCTACGCGTTGTTTCTGATTCGAGAACTCAATTCTCCAGTGTGCATTAAATGCCTGAGCAATTGGTTCGAAAGCTTCATGAAGTTGGGAAGCAGGAATTGTAGAATTACTCATGTTCCAAGCAATTCGTAAAGAGAAAAACTGCTGATTCTGGTTTACATGCTCATCCAAATCGATAATATTACCGCCTGTTTCGTATATAAAGTGGGTGATTTTGGCTACAATTCCGTTTTTATCCGGACAAGTGAAGAGTAAAAATGCGTTTACATTGTTTTCAGACATAATCGTTTCATTAGTTATCGGAAGAATGAGTTCCGTGAATTATTTTCAAGGTACTAATTTGCTTGAATTTTGAACGAATAATCCGTTAGGTAAGTGGTGTGTTCTGCAAAAATAGAAAAATTGGAGAATTATGAATTATGAATTACAAATAAATAATTAGAACGAGCAATAAATATTGCGAAACAGCTATTTATTGTTGTGATATTATAATTTAGTTTGTTGATATAAGATTATAGATAGGAGTAGTTTATAGGGAAAAATAAACCCAGGAATGAAACTGTTTGCTTCATTACCCTGGGCTGTATATTTCGAGTTCTTTTGTACTCGGTAGTTTATTTTACTTTGGTATTTTATTCTTTAGGAATGAGATTCTTCGCAACCACAAGGTATTGGTTTCTATTCTATACACTTTAAAACCTTACTCCCAATTCAAAATTTTTGTGAAAATGTAGTTTTCTGCATCTGGCAGATATTCTTTTGCTGCTTCAACATCTTCGGCAGTTAGGTAATGCAGATTGTAGTTCAATACAGATTGCACGTGCTCACTGTTTACATCTACCAATCGTGGTTTTACCTTTCCGTTTTCGTCTTCTACATCTTTTAAAAATAGAGGGGCAGTATTTCCAATAGGATCAACAGTTACCATACATTTCGAATGTCCTTGTTGGAACAAATCGTACACTCCATTTCCTAACAGGGTACAAAGACTAAGGTCGAAACCGATTGGTCTGCAACAACGAACCTCAAATCCCAATTCAACCGGACGGGTTCCGATGTTTAGATCGTAGGATTTCATTTTGCGTTGAATTACCATATTAAAAACATGAGCCTTACTTACGTTGAACAACTCAGGATGTCCGTGAGCATCGTAGGTGAAATTAACGCCGGTGCTTTTAATTTCTTCATCGCTCATAAAGTGGAATACTCCTTCGCTAATAATGGCAGCACCATAATTTAATCCCATTATTCTTCTTTTTACGATGGACGAAATTACCAATTGAGCAATTTTATCGGACGAAATGCTTGTTTTGTTAAACATTTCAGGAATAATAATCATTGGAAAGTGACAGGCAGTACCAATGCCGAAAGCCAAATGTCCTGCTTCGCGACCCATAGCTGCTAAAACGAACCAGTTCTGAGAAGTTCTGGCATCTTCGTACACGGTGGTTGCAATCTTAACGCCTTCGTCTTTTGCAGAATGAAAACCAAATGTTGGCGATCCTTCTGGTAATGGTAGATCGTTGTCGATGGTTTTTGGGACGTGAATGTTGGAAATGTTTACCTTGTTCTCTTCCAGATATTTAGAAATTCGATTGGCTGTTGATGCAGTGTCATCTCCACCAATGGTAACCAATAGTTTTACATTGTTTTCAACAAAAAAATCGGTTGAGAAATCGGTATTTTTAGGTTTAAAACGACTCATTTTAAGATGAGAACCTCCTCTTGTGTATATTCCATCAAGAGTTTCAAAGTCGAAATCAACCATTTTACGCTCTGCTGAAAAAAGGCCTTTATAACCTTCGTGCAAGCCAATTACACGGTAGCCTTTTTTTAAAAATACTTTTCCTACACTACTAATTACGGTGTTAATGCCCGGAGCTGGACCACCACCACACAAAATTACAACAGATTCTTTCATTGATAAATGGATGTTTTATTTTAAAGATTGGGCAAAGATAAAGGAATTTGGAAAACATAGCTTATAGTATTCGGGTGTTTTGCGTTAAGGATTGTAGTGGAACCCCGAAAGCTTCCTGTAGCGAAGGCTATGTTGAGGTCCCGATAGCTATCGGGATGAAACGGAAAGCCTGGCCCGAGCGGTGGCTGGTTTGCAGGTGGGAAGCGCCCTGATCTTAATTTTAGAATGAATAAGTAACTGTTAAACAATATTTTAAAGCTGTTGAGGCGATTCTGTTTTTGTAAAGACAGGATGTGTTTTAACAGCTTTTGTTAGCCTATTTAATTGGTATTAAAAAAGCTTTTCACTTTTTTCGAATGTAGGGTTAAATGTGAACACTTTTATTTCTTGAGGATGAAGTTTGAGCGTGGTAAAATCTACTTTTATTTCCAAAGGAGGATGTTTAAAATAACCAAAGTTAATTTGCGTTTGCAGTCTGTCACCTTTTTTAATGATAGATTTATATCCTTCTGTTTTTGTAACAGCATTTACTACCTGATGCTTTGTTATTTGCCCATACACAGAATCGCTACTAATTATTTGTATAGAATCGGGCGAGAAATTTAAATAATTATTGCTGTGATTAATTAATTTAAGATTTAAGAAAAGACTGTCGTTAAAATGGTAAAATTTTGTGCTTAGTACAATTCCATCTATCACAATTTCTGTTTCAGAAAATTGAAGGTTGGAATGAGGATTATCTTTAATAACGGCGTGTTTTGTGAATGGTTTGTTTTGTAATTTTTTAAGGTAGTTCAGTTGAATTTCTTCGGTGTTATGATTTTCTTTCCTTAGTTCATATAGATTGATTGAATGTTCGTTAGCAAAATTATTGTGATAATTTGAAAATAATTCTGCGTTTGCATTGAATTTAATAGTACGATTTGTAATTGAATGATTATTTAGATCTTGAATGAAATTAAGATGAATAAAATAACAACTATCGAGATCACCTCTTTTTTCTGTTCTTGTGAACAAATATTTATTATTTATGGGTACAAATTTATAAACGAATGTTTTTGTGCAATTAGGGAGAAGTTCTGTTTTAGTTTTTTCTGAAATAGGACTGCTGCGGTAATTTTCTTGTGTTTGAATTTGAAGTAAGTAGGGGGAAATTATAATTGACGAATTTCTATTGTTTTGAATTTGTGCGTAATACAATAAAGTATCTCCTGTTGCATTAGCCCATAGACCGGAATTTATGAAAATTCCGTTTGTGTTTATTTCGCTTTTTGTTTCGAATTTTAGAGGATATTGTTTTTCTAATTTATTTGGTAATACTAATTTATCTTGATGAGAACAAGCTACTATAAGATGAATAAAAAAAAGCGTTAATAATAAACGAGTAAGCATAATTATATGATTTTTAAACAGTAAGAGAAAGTCATGACAGCTGTTGAAGAAGTCATGACTTCTCGATTAAATTACTTTGTAGACCAAATGGTATAGCCATGAGGTGGAGCTTGAATTTTAACCCATTTGCCACTCTGGGTTACTGGTTCCCAACTTGAATTTCCGGTGTAATCTTTAATTGTTGAGCTGGACCAATTGGTTTCAATCCATCTTTCCTGAAAATTGTTAGAACTGTTGATGTAAATAATTAATCCGGAGCTATTCCATCCGTTTCTACGTGCTATGTATTCATCATTATCACTATATAAAATGGATGTGCTTCCACTAGCCAAATTGTTATGAATCCAGATTAAATTGTTCATTTTAGCTTTGTCCAGCCATTCTTCATAATCACGATAAAAGATACATGGGTATCCTTCGTGAGTTAGAATATATGAATATGCGAGTATTTTATTCCATATTTCATCTGTATCGTGATTGGTTACGAATGTAACCGCTTTGGTTGCATTTTGTTTCCACATCATGTTATTGTTTAGTTTGGTAAGATCATTCCCATCAAAAGCATCGTTCATTGCATAGTAACAAGCAAAATCGAATACGGAGGAATTGGCTTCATTAGCCCACCAGTTAAGGTAATTTACATCGCCGTCCCATAATTCCCCAACCGAAAATCCTCCTACAGAAGCATTCCATTCTTTTACAACCCATGGATTAAACCCTTTTACGTAATCAAAACGCCAACCATCAAAGTTCATAACATTTTTGTAGTATTTAGCTACAGAGTTGGATTTATTCCACAACCAATCCTGTACATGAGTCTTTTTATGACACAAGTCGGGAAATCCACCAAAAGCACCTAGGTCACTTGTTTCGATATCGTTAGGGTGAAAATCGTTGTAGTTTCGATCGAACAAACCAGATAAAGGATTAAAGTCTGTCCATGTATCTGTTCCTGTGTATGGATTGTTTTCAGATGCTCCTCCACTATTGTGATTAATAACAATATCGGCATATACCTGTAATCCTTCGTTGTGAGCAGAATTAATTAGGTTTTGTAATTCTGTAGTTGATCCAAAACGAGTTTCTATTGATCCCATTTGGTTGTATTGTCCAAAATCATAATAGTCGAAAGGATCGTAGCCCATAGAATATTTTCCATTTTGAGCTTTGGAAGCAGGTGGTAACCAAATGGCATTAAAACCTGCATTACTCCAGCTGGAAACTTTAGAATCAATAGTGTTCCACCAATTGCCACCTGAAGGTACATCCCAATAAAAAGCTTGCATTAACACGCCTGCATTATTGGTGGTTTTGGTGTTTAAGGCTTCTGTGCTCTGAACTTTTGGTTGAAGCTCCGTAATTTCATCTTTGGAACAAGAGGAAAATAGTAATCCCAAACTAAGTATGAGCGTTAAATTTAGGTAAAATCGGTCTCTTCTTTTCATAAGGAATAAATTTAAGTAGTTGTAAATTAATTGAATGTTTGATTTTAATAATTATTTATAGTCATGATTTATTTGTTTCCTATTTTCGAGAGCGTCGTATTAAAATTTACGATTAAATGTAAATTTGCAGGTTTTATTTATTGAAGAAATTGATGAAAAAACATAACAAACGTTTGCGAGGGAGGATTGAATCGTATTCAATGGAGGGATTTTTAACAGTAACTGATATCAATGAGCTTGAGATGACTAAAGAATATTGGCAGGAGATTTGATATTGAGTAGTTTAATTGGGAGCTTAGTATATTGAATTGTTGAAAAAAAAACAGGGAAATCAATTGAGATTTCCCTGTTTTATACTATTTATCAACGAGAAGTTATTCTGCAACTTCTACTAATTTTTCATCGGAGTGCCACAAGCCATGTTTTGTGCAAAATGCAGTAGCAGTTAGTTTCATTTTACGAGATGGTACTACGTAAAAATCAACTTCAGCCTGATTTGCTTCGCCACCTAAAATTCCTGTTGAGAAAGTAGCTTGTGTTAACATTTTTTCACCATCCCAAAGTTGAAGCCAAGCTACATAATGATCTAAATCATCTGGATGAGAATAAGCATCACCAATTTTCACTTTTACTTTGAATTTCTCGCCTTTTTTAGCGGTGTCTTCGCAGTGAACGAATGCAGAATGTCGGTCGATGTAATCTTTCTTAGCTTCACCATCAATGGTGTTAATGTCTTGATACCTGTTAATTTTCATGTTTTGTTTTTTTGATTTTATACCCAATAAATCGGGGTGAGAGGATTATTTTCGTTTTGTTACTAGTTTTTGCTCAAGTAATCAGCAACACCATCGGAAGTTGCTTGCATTGCTTTTTTACCTTTGTTCCAGTTTGCAGGACAAACTTCGCCATTTTCTTCGAAATGTTGCAATGCATCTACCATACGAATGGCTTCGTCAACGCTTCGGCCTAGTGGTAAATCGTTAATTACCGAGTGACGAACATTTCCTTTTTTATCGATAAGGAATAAACCACGGTAAGCAACAGGAGCTCCTGTAGATACTGCATTTCCCTCCATGTCGTAATCGTACTCCGATGCCAAAACGCCATAGTTTTCCGAAATGGTTTTTGATAAATCGGCAACCAAAGGATAAGTTACTCCTTTAATTCCACCTTTATTTTTTTCTGTATTCAACCATGCAAAGTGAGAATATTCCGAATCAACAGAACAACCAACAACAGCTACGTTTCTAGCTTCGAATTCGGCTAGTTTTTCTTGAAAAGCGATTAATTCGGTTGGACAAACAAAAGTAAAATCAAGAGGGTAGAAGAAGAATACTACTTCTTGTTTTCCAATAAATTGATCCAATGAAAAATTTTCCACAATTTGATTTCCGTTAATAACAGCTCCAGCTGAGAATGAAGGTGCTTTTTTGCCAATTAAAGTTTGCATTATATTTTGTTTTTAATGATTATTAATCGTGTTTATTTTTACTATCACAAATGTAGAATTGATTTGAATAAGGTACAAATTATATGAATCAATAATATTTATACCTGCATCGAGAGAATTAATATCATCGGGGATAAACTTTTTGAAGTAATCAGTCTTTTAGAGACATCCAATTTTTGGTAATGGATACGCTTTATAAAGTTTTTATTTGGTTGATAATTTTTAGTTTTGTAGCAACTATCTATTTTTTATAGAGAGCAAGAAAATTTACTTGTTGAGGAATGAATAATTTGGAGCTTGAAAAAAGCTTTTACAAATAGAAATGATTAATGAATAGGAAAGAAATACAGGTGTTTGATCATATTTTAGAGCGAACTGATTTTAAAGATTGCGCGGGAAAAATAAATATATCGATATTTGAATCGGAGGTAAGATCCTGGGTGCCTTATTTTGTTTATTTGCCTCCTAATTGGAATAAGGAGGAAACTTACCCTTTGGTTTTGTTTTTGCATGGACAAGGTGGTGACGAGGGTACTTTTAATAAATATGTGCAAGCAGAACAATTAAATAAATGGATATTAAGTGGTGATATAGAGCCAGTTGTAATTGCAGGTATCCGTGGCGATAATAATCGGGATAATGTACAGTGGTTTACGGAGGAGAACGAAAGTCTTTTGATACAAGAGAAAGGAGGCGAATTCCTTCAATTTTGTCAGAATTCATTTAATGCTGGAAATCAGGGAACGCGAATTTCGATTGAAGGACATTCGCGAGGAGCTGCCGGTGCAATTCATTACTATTTAAAGTATCCGAATTTATTTTCGTCGATTTTAGCCATGGGCTATGTTAGTGATTATACTTTGGATAATAATTTTTTGCAAGGCCGAAATAATTTAGCGATGATAAAAAGAGAGGCAACACCTCTTCGTCTCGAAATTGGTACCGAAGATAGTTTTGTTCGGATGAAGAATCGTAGGGCGAGTTTTGAAATACATCAGTTTTTAAGAGAAAATTCAATTGACCATTCTTTTGAAATATTACATGGAGTTGAGCATGGGTTCGATACTTATTGGAATTATTATAGTGAGGAAGACATGCTAAATGGCTTGGCTCATTTAAAATTTCACGAGCGAAGCAGAAATAGAAATTGTCGCTAATTTCTTCGCTTACTATCGAAAAGTTATCTATTTTGTAAAGAAGTATTTCTAATCTTAATTTTTATGAAATTTACCCGTTTTGTGTTTGTTTTTCTGTTGCTTCTTCCTTTGCAGGTCATCGCTCAGGATACTGTATATTTTAATCAGGTTTGGATACCGGTTGAGAAGGAAAGCGCTCAGTTTTTTTCTACCATAAATAAAATTGCAGAGAATCAATTCTTGGTAAAAGATTTTAGTATTGATAATGTATTGCTGTCGGAGTATCATTACAAGGCGTTGCAAGCAGTGATAGATTGGAACCGCATTTACGAAGTAGGTTTTAATAAATTTGCGGTGGAAGATGGAATTAGTCGCGATTTTTATCCTTCGGGAAGTCTGAAAAAAGAATTTCAATTTGTAAATGGTCAACAAAAAGGTACAATAACCTATTGGTGGGAAAATGGAAAGAAGGAAAAAGAATTTTTAGCCGAAAATAATATTGCAAATGGTGTTTATTCCGAGTTTCTTGAAAGTGGAGAAGCTAGTTTAAGTGTGAAATTTTTAAATGATACCTTAAACGGACCAGCTATTTATTATTATCCGAATGGTAATATTTCTCATATGGGGAAGTTTAATAAAGGAATTAAACATGGAATTTGGACTTATCTATCGGAAGATGGTAGGCCGATTGCCGAGGAATTATATCAAACTAGTTATTTTATTGATGGAGCAGCTGTAAATATAAGTTTTCCAGAAGGAGTGTGGTATTTGTCGGAGAAATACATGATTGATGATAGATTAAGCTTTCTTTTTTACAGATTAGCATTGGATGATACGGAGGAAACAGAAGATCTTGCTTCTTGTTTAATTAGCTTGGAAGCAATTCCAACAGATCTTGGTTTGATTGATTATTCTTCGCACCGCCGAAGGCGTTTATCTGTAGATGTGAAGAAAGTTATTCCAAAGGAGGAAAACCAGTTTTCTTTGCCGCAAAGTATTGCTTATTTTGGAAATCATACCGATTCATCGGGTAAGGAACGCAGCACAACTATTTTACATTCTCTTCAGGCAGAAGTAGGAATGGAATTGGTATTAGATTGTTCTAGTGAGAATTATGAAATTTTAAAAGAGGAATTTGAATACATTCTTCAATCTCTTAAAAAATAAATTAGTTAAAATTCAGGAATGAAAGTCGTTTCCACAAATATCGGCGAAAGCGTAACAATTAATTATCACGGAAAAATTGAAAAAACTGGCATGTATAAGTATGCGGTGGATCAAGCAATTTTTTTAGGGAAAAATGACGTTGTTAACGATTCGGTAATGGATAGAAAATACCATGGTGGTGCCGATAAAGCATGTTATTGGTATTCTGAAGCTCAATACGATTTTTGGAAAGAAAAATTTCCAGATTTAGATTGGGATTACGGAATGTTTGGCGAAAACTTAAGTATTTCCGATTTGGATGAAGGAAATATTAAAATTGGCGATGTTTTTCGAATAGGAAATGCTAAGGTGCAGGTTACCCAACCCCGACAGCCTTGTTATAAACTAAATTATCGTTTTAATTGTGATAGCATGGTTCGCCAATTTATTGATGCTGGATTTCCAGGAGTTTATATTCGTGTACTGGAGGAAGGCGAAGTAAATAAAGGAGATGAGTTAATATTGCTGGAAAGGAGAGAGGAAAGTTTGTCGATAAGAGAAGTGTATTACCTATTATACGAAGCATCGAAAGACCAGTTGAAATTAGAAAAAGCATTAGCCGATCCTGCTCTGGCAGCAAGTTGTAAAAGAGATTTAAAGAAATAAGAAAGGACAGCATTTGCTGTCCTTTTTTGTATGTTAACTTCCTAATATTATTTTTCGAACGATGGCTTCATGGTCGGTGGAACTAATATCCATATTAAATCCAATTTTATAAATTAAACCATTGTACCAAGTGTAATATTGCGACGATCCGGTTGATTCTTTATCCATCAGTTTATCTTCTTCAATAAACTTGTAGTAATCAAACATTCGTGGCCAAGTTCCTGAAATTGGCAGGTAATATAAAGGATGAGTTCCTTCCAATACTAATTTTTGATACTCTTCTGGTAAATTTTCTTCTAGCTCTAATGTAGTTTGAGGATCTAGAAAAGGATCTTCGGGATATTGAGTGATAGAGATAATAAAGAAGTCTTTAAAATTGGTTTGGTAGCCAGTTTCATTCTCTAAATAAGAAAATTGAACCTGAAACACCAATTTATTAGAGTCATTCCAAGAAGTAACAATATTTGCTTGTTGTTGTGCAACTACAAATGGCAAATCGCTTTGCGATATCAAGTTAATTTTCTCTCTCATAACCGAAGGAATACTTACCAATGCTTGAGAAAAACCAATTGGAGCAAAGTAGTTCACTTTTTCGCGAAATTGCAGTAGTTTAAAATCATAGTTGTAGGTATGATCTCTTCCATCAACTTCATTCAAACTTTCCAATAATGCTTCGTTTTCATCAATATAACCAGTGTGTTCGTTGTCTTTGGCGCATGAAAAACTTCCAATAATGAAAAGTAAAATGAAAAAATAATGACGTTTCATAATGATGTAATTAGGTAAATCAATAGTTACAATACAAACATACGTAAAAAATGATTTTATGTTATGTCCTGTTTAAAATTAAATAATCAAATAAGTTATTTTTTATTATAATTTCAGGAAATAAACTTACTGTAGCTATTCATTTGCTAATTCCCAAGCCGTTAAGAAAATAAGTTGAGAAACTCTATTGATGGCTTCAAAGTCAATTTTATCTGCAGTGTCGCTGGCTCGATGGTAGTCGGCATGTATTCCATTAAAATAGAAAATAGCGGGAATGTTGTGTTTCACAAAGGATGCCTGATCTGAGGCTCTATAAAGGTAATTATCAGGAGTATCGTATTTATAATCAAGCTTTAGATTTGCACTAATTTGATTGATACTATCCGATATTACTTTCAATTTAGGTTGTAGATGATTCGTTCCCAAAAGGTAAATATAATTGGTAGTATCGTTAAATTGATCGGTCCTACCCAGCATATCTACATTTAAATTGCCAATAATATTCGATAAAGAAACCGGAGAGTTGTCCACGAAATATTTTGAACCAAACAAGCCTTTTTCTTCTCCCGTAAATGCAATAAAAAGAATACTTCGTTTTGTTGTATGTCCGTTATTTCTTGCCAGCTGAAATTTTCGGGCTACTTCCAGAATAGTAGCAGTTCCAGAAGCATTGTCATTTGCGCCGTTAAATATCTGAGTCTCGTTTTTACCAATATGATCGTAATGTGCCGAAACGACTAAAACTTCCTCTTTTTTCTCTGTTCCTGGCAAAAAGGCAAATACATTTTCGGTTTCTACTTCGTTGTATTCTAGACTAAAATTAAAAGCAAATTGATTAATTTTCTGTTCATTTTGCTTTAGTTTTTTCTTTTTTAAAATTTGTTTTAATCTTTTGGTTTTGATTTGAAGAAGTGCACTGGCAGTAGCATTTGAAATTGCTCCCTGATAGGTGTGCATTCGATTTTTATATCTGATAAAGGATTGGTGATCATTAATAGAGTCGTAAGGATTAAAATTGGAGTTGATTTCTGATTTTAAATTCATTCCTTGTGGACTTATTGCTTTTCTTTTTTCGAGGAGTTCGGTGTATTGATTCGTTTGATTGGGATTACAAAATAGTACCAATTTGGCTTGTGAAGCCATTACAATATCATTCGATTTTATCGCTGCAGCATATAAATTAGAGCTTAGAAATAGTACTGCTTTTTCCGAAAAATCCTTGTTGATGTAACTTGAATCGGGTGCGGTTCCTAAAAAAATAAGATCCATACTTTTATTGGAATAGTCGGTGAATCCCGATAGTAGTAGGTCATTATAGTTTGTGAATGTTTTACCATAAGCTTCGACATTAGCAGTGGCCTGCTCTTTTTTATAGATGGCGAAGTTCTGAAAGTATCCCAAGCTATCGGTAGTACTGGTAAAATTTTTTATTCCTGCTTTTACAAATTGTTGATAGATGTATCTGGCAGCAAGTTTCTGTCCGTTGCTTCCGGTTTCTCTACCTTCCATAATGTCGGAGGAGAGTATTATAAGGTCGGTTTTAATTTGTTTGGTTGATAGCAATCTGGAATAATGCAAGGCGATACTGTCTTGTGCTTTTAGTGGCAATAAATTACTTGCTAGAATAAAAAGGAGAATAAAGATGGCTCGCATGCGAATTTTTTTTTGAATGAAATACAGAAATTAAATTACTAAAATTTGTTTTTGGAATGGCATTTTGCCTCTATTATTTGATAGTTTACTAAGGAATTGTATAATGCTTTTAATTCTACTTTCTATTTCTAATGTCGTAACTTTAATAGAATAAGGAACTTGAGTTATGAAAGCTTTTGGTTTTATCCTTTTACGACTTATTTCGTTAGGAGGAAATAGTGAGTTTACGAATCAACAAGAAATGGAATTTGAGCAACTTCGGGTAAATATGGTAAACAATCAACTAATTAGGAGAGGAGTGAACGATTCTCTTGTTATTTGTGCCATGGAGAAAGTCGAAAGGCATTTATTTGTTCCGGCAGAATTAAAAGCTTATGCCTATCAGGATCGTCCTTTACCTATTGGCAAAGGGCAAACCATTTCACAACCTTATATTGTGGCGTATATGAGTCAATTACTACAATTGAATTCGAAATGTAGGGTCTTGGAAATTGGTACTGGATCGGGATATCAAGCTGCTATTTTAGGGGAGATATGTACCGAGGTTTATTCCATAGAAATTATAGAATCCTTGCATAAAAGAGCAACTTCGGTTTTAGATTTTTTAGGTTACGAAAACGTACATACTTTTTGTTGTGATGCTTATGTGGGAATGGCGAGTCGGGCTCCATTCGATGCTATCATTGTAAGCTGTTCGCCAACTAAGATTCCCGAAGCTTTAATTGCACAATTGGCAGAAGGAGGACGATTAGTAATTCCTGTTGGTGAGAAAAATATTAAAAAGTTGATTCTATTAAAAAAGCAAAATGGGGAAATCTGTAAACAGAATGTTCTGCCAGTTCGATTTGTACCTATGCTTAACGAAAAAGGGAAAAAGTATTGATTTTATTCCTTCTTTTTATAAATTCCTTCGAATTGAATATTCCAAATTTTCCCTTCGTCGATGCTCGATTCCCAAACTTGTTTTACATTGCCATTTGGCATCAAGACCCAGCTAATTCGGTGTAGAGATTGATCTTCCCCCATATTGGAGTCACTGCTACTGGATAATAGCATTTTGCCATTCTCAAAATTTCCTTTCAAAAGTAAATTGTTGCCATTTTTATCTACCCAAATTTGTTGCCATTTGTCTATTTTCGAGTTGTAAAAACTATAGCTGGTACCAGTAAAATTTTCTTTCTCCGACACCCAGTTTTCTTGCAGTAAATTGCCATTTTGCAGTAATATAACGGTATTGTGAGCAACCAGATCATCGTTGGTAAATACATCCCAATCGCCTAGCCAGAAATCGAATAGACGATTTGGTGAAGTAGTATTTGTTATTGGATTTTGAGAAAAGGAGACTGTTGAGAATAGAATAAATATCAGTAAAAGGAAACGTTTCATGAGGCTGTTTTTGAAAGTGACACAAATGGTAAAGTTCAAAATTCATTAGAGTTTATTCTTCAAGATAGGTTAAGCAACGTTCCAATCGATCTTTTAATTCGCGGGCAAATGGCTGTAGTTCTTCATTTTCAATTACATTAAAAGCAGCAGTCGGATCCATCATCGAAATATCAACATGTCCATTATCCTGCTCAATAACAGTAACATTGCATGGCATCATAATACCAATTTGATCTTCAACTTGAAATGCCTTGTAGGCAAAGGATGGATTGCATGCTCCTAGAATTCGGTACTTTTTAAAGTTGACATCTAGTTTTTCTTTTAGGGTTGCTTTTACATCTATGTCTGTTAATATCCCAAATCCTTCGGTTTGAAGTGCTTTTGTTACACGATCAACAGCATCGTCGAATTTGAAATTAGTTCTTAAGTGGATATAATAGCTCATAATTTTAATTATTTAGGTAAGAAATTGTGGCAGAAAATTATTTTAGGCATCTGTTAAGGTAGGTAAAAATGCGCTAACAATAAAAAATTAATACTTTCCTTTTAGATATTTTGATCGTATTTTGTTTTGTTATATTTTCTTCTGGGAGACAGTTCACATGCTTTAATTAAAAACCATATTAATAAGAAGTAGGCAAGTATTCTTAAATATCCTAATAATGGTTCGTATTCCATACCTAATGGTCCTGGTACGTAACGAGTAAGAAAAATAATACTAAGTGGAATAAAAATAAGCATTAAAACAATTAGAACTATTGCAGCTTCTTTATGCACTCTTCGGATAAGCAGGCCAATACCACAAATAATAAGAATGAATCCTAAAATAGTAATTAGCTCGTAGGTAGAGTTTGAAATCGTGGAGAACATATGTTCAAAAAGGGTTGGAATTAAAATATGCATTGCTCCTATTACAATAAAACCAATTCCATAAGCGAAACGCAAGTGGTCGTTACCAGTAAATTTTATTAGGTATTTGCTAAAGTGTGCGGTGATTCTCACCAGAGCATACGAAAGGAATATGACAAGTAGAATTAACATTGGCTGTGTATTAATAAGTATAAGGTTTCCAATCAATATACGAATTAGAAATGTAGCTAGCAAGCGACTGGTTATAAAACAGTAATGGAAACAAAAAAGACCACATTTTTAAGATGTGGCCTTTGAGAAATTATATATTTTTATTTATTGATTTAAACGAATTACAACCGCTCCATTTTTTGCTTCTTCACCATATTGTTTGGTTGCATTTTCATCTCTCAAAATGGTAATGTAATCAATACTATTAGGATCTATTTTCTTTGCTTTTTCTTCCGATATTTTTTCCCCAT
Source organism: Labilibaculum filiforme (assembly GCF_002843315.1). Taxonomy (GTDB): domain Bacteria; phylum Bacteroidota; class Bacteroidia; order Bacteroidales; family Marinifilaceae; genus Labilibaculum; species Labilibaculum filiforme. The sequence goes on from NZ_MVDD01000016.1 coordinate 78,213, forward strand.
TAATAATGAAAATGGGCGGATTCTTAGTAGATCCAAACTTTAGTTTTGTGGAGGATTTATCACTTGTTTTTAGTGTTTTTGTGGTAATTTCCACAGCTCCGTTTTTAGCATCTTCTCCGTATTTATTTGTGGCATTTTCGCCTTTTATTACATTGATACTTTCAATATTCTCCGAATCAATTTTGTCTGCTTCGTTAGGGGAAGTTTTTTCCCCATTAATAATGAAAATGGGCGGATTCTTAGTAGATCCAAACTTTAGTTTTGTGGAGGATTTATCACTTGTTTTTAGTGTTTTCGTGGTAATTTCCACAGCTCCGTTTTTAGCATCTTCTCCGTATTTATTTGTGGCATTTTCGCCTTTTATTACATTGATACTTTCAATATTCTCCGAATCAATTTTGTCTGCTTCGTTAGGGGAAGTTTTTTCCCCATTAATAATGAAAATGGGCGGATTCTTAGTAGATCCAAACTTTAGTTTTGTGGAGGATTTATCACTTGTTTTTAGTGTTTTTGTGGTAATTTCCACAGCTCCGTTTTTAGCATCTTCTCCGTATTTATTTGTGGCATTTTCGCCTTTTATTACATTGATACTTTCAATATGCTCCGAATCAATTTTGTCTGCTTCGTTAGGGGAAGTTTTTTTGCCATCAATAAAAAAAAGAGGAGGATTCTTAGTAGATCCAAACTTTAACTCTACTTCCTGTTTGGCATTCGGTTTACTGGTGATTAATATAACACCATTTTTGGCTTTTTTTCCATACAGTTTAATTGCCGAATCATCTTTAATAACACTTATAGAGGCAATTTCGTTTGGTGAAAGATCCATTTGTGAGCGAGTAATCTCTTTTCCATCTAAAATAAATAAGGGTTGTTTGCTTGAATCTATGGAAGTGATTATTACAGAATCTTTCGGGAAATTAAATTTCTGATGATTAGTAGAATTTATTGGTGCATCGGGAGCTGAAGGGAAAGATGGCATAGTAGGTATTTCTATTTTTTCTACTTCTGTAATTTCAAATATTTCAGCGACTTCATCGATTTCTGCTACTTCAAATACCTCGTTTACTTCATCAGGGTTCTTATTTTCGCTAATCGTTTTTGTTTTGTCTTCTTTTTTTTTCTTTTTCTTTTTTGGATCGGATTTTGCAGGACTTGCCTGAAAGAGAACTTCTTCATTTTGAACCGATTGGTTGGTTGAGTGTGTGGTATTCTCAAGAATGCTAATTTTCGAAAAGAGTGCTTTTTGAGAATTTAGATTCCCGGAAATAGCAAAATTCGAAATTAGGAACAGTCCTGCAAATAAGAGCGTAAATACACCACTAAGAACAAATCGCTCTTTTCTTGGGGTGTTTGAGTTTTTTGGTCTAAGAATACGTTTAATACGATTCAATACTTTTCCTTTTTTACCGGAAAAGCTTAAAACCATTTCGTACTGTTTTTTTCTGATTGCTTCCATATTATTTAATGCTTTAATAAGAGTTAAGGATTCACCACAAACCTTAACTGCAAGATCGTCACAAATGTGCTCTCTTTCAGTATTTACCACAGAAGATAGCCACCAAACTACAGGATGATAAAAGAAAATAAGTTCAAAAATTTCTTGAATGAATTGTAACAAATAATCGTGTCGGCGAATATGTGCCAATTCATGTGCTATGATAATTTCCAATTGATTTTTGGGAATTCCACTTAGCATGCTAACCGGAATAAGAACAATTGGTTTAAAGTATCCAATTACTGAAGGAATTTCGAGTAGTCCCGATTCCTTAAATAGAATAGTTTGTTTGAGATTAAATTTTACCATTAAGCTCTCGGTAATTGTGTTATACTCGGAGCGTAAAGGGTAGCTTAAATGGTTTTTTAGTTTTAAACTGTAAATGTATTTTAAGATGAGGTTAATAGAAAGAAAGAGCATTCCTATTACCCATATTTGAACCAAATAAGGAAATATATTTTTTAAGTGCATTTGTAATTCTATCCACAGCCTGTCGTAGTATGTTTTTTGTGGTAAATTTTCCAAATTCCCTAGTTGTACAGTAAAATCAGCGAAAGCGGTATTGGTATTCGATGGAAGGTATCGATAAAATGTAATTGCTGATGTTACGAATAGTAAAAGTAGCCCAAAACTCGAAAGGGCGTATCGGATTCTCGCATTGTCTTTCGAAATAAATTGAAATAACAGCCAAATAAGCCCTCCAATAGCAGTAGCTTGCCATACAGAATGAATAAGTGTCCAGCCAATAGTTTGACTCAATTCATAGATATTGAAGTTATTTATTAGTTCCATTATATTCTGTATTTTCAATGTTGTCAATTAATTTCTTGATTTCATTTAACTCCTTACTTGAGCATTTTTGATTGCCTAAAGCTTGCAGTACCATTCCAGAGGTTGATCCTCCAAAGAGAGTGGAAATAAATTTATCAATTAATTGGTTTTTAGTTTCTTTTTCTTCTACTATCGCTACATAAATATGTGTTCTTGAGTTCATATCGCGCGAAAGCATTCCTTTTTCGGTCATTATTTGCATCACCTTAAGAGTGGTAGTGTACCCAACGTTTCTTTCCGATTTTAGTTTGTCATTTACAAATCGAACGTTCGAGGGACCATACGTCCATAAAACTTGTAGTATTTCTAATTCTGCTTCGGTAGGCTTAATCTTCTGTGACATATTTTGTGGTGTTTTTCCTTCTACGATTAATTTCGTAGATAAAGATATACGAAACTTATCGTATTACAAAAATAAAATACGATATTTTTCGTAGTAACTGATTTTTTCTAGGAAGATTTGTAATAAAAAATGATTATAAATACGTAGGTAAAACACTATTGCTCTTTACTTAATGCTTTTTTTTTCGTAATTTGAATAGTACCTCCTTATTTTAATATAATAGGTGGTGGAAGTAGGAACAGGAAACCAAAACCCAATTGGCAATGCCAATTAAAGGTCGTTACGACCTTATGCAAAGTGAATGTTTTTAACCAATAAATCCAAATATTATGCCTATTCGTAAATTAAAAGAGTTTTTAGATGAGCGACATGTAAAATATGTATCGATTCGGCATTCATCGGCCTATACGGCTCAGCAAGTTGCTTCATCGGCTCATATTCCGGGTAAAATGCTTGCAAAAACAGTTATGATTAGAGTGGATGGAAGAATGTGTATGGCGGTATTGCCTGCATCTTATTTAATTGACTTTGATTCATTAAAAAATATGCTGGGATGTAAGAAAGTAGAGCTGGCGCATGAGCAAGATTTTAAAAATATATTTCCACAATGTGAAGTGGGAGCAATGCCTCCATTTGGCAATTTATACAATTTGGAGGTTTATGTGGCTGAAAGTTTAGCCGAAGACGATGATATCGTTTTTAATGCAGGAACCCATACAGAGCTTATTATGCTTTCGTATGAAGATTTTCATAATTTAGTTGAACCGATTACTTTAAAGTTTACGCATAAAAGTTATGCTTAAATAAATAAAAATGAAACCTCCATTCGTGAATATTCCTGCACGAACAGGATTAGTTACGGATGGAAAGTTTCATCTGATAGAAACACAAAATTTATAAACAGATGAAACAAATAATTGATTCTTTTTTGTTCTTACTTCTTTTTAAATAGTAAATAATTTTCTTGTATTCCTTCACTCAACCACATTGCTAAGGCTTGTCGATTTTCTGATTTTAAAAAACGTATCTGATCGTTGTGGTTATTGATATTTCCTAACTCAATAAATACCGATGGTGGTGTTGTTGTTTGCAGCATGTACAACTTTCTGGTACCAATAGTTCCTTCGTAACCTCGATTTGGTTGAAATTCATCATATTTATCTTTCATTTTTTGTTGCAAGGCAAGTGCTAAATTTTTGCCTTTACGACTAATGGCGTGATGATAGAAATAAACATCAGTGCTGTTTCCTTTTCCTCTTGAATCAAGATGTAGAATGATTAAACGTTGGTAGGTAGATTTTTTCTCATTTCGCGCTAGTATGTTAATCGCGGCAGCTCTTTGTCTTAAGCGTGGAGTATGTTTTCGGGGAATTCGCTGCGATGGATAGCAAAGCTCATCTTTATCTGGTTTTAGGTACTTTTCATCTCTAATTCCATCATCGGGATCCTGAATTATAAAGTGCACTTTGGCACCGTGAGAGAGTAGCTCTTTACCCATTCTTAGTACAATGTCGTACGCGTACTCATCTTCGGTAATTTTATGACCTGCAATAGTTCCTACTGCTCCGGGATCCGGACCACCATGTCCGGCAACTAAATAAATTACCGCTCCGTTCATGGTAGTATCCATCTGTTTTACCGTTTGATGATCTTCACCTAATATGCTAACTTGATGGGTTAAAATTCGAAGTGGGATCTTGTATCTTTTGCCGGCAATTAAATTCCCGTTTTTGGTAAATCTTCCTTTGTTTAATTCCTTAAAGCTCTCTAAGTCGGTTGCGGGAGAGATGTGGTTTCGTAGTAAAAAGGAGTTGAATCCTTCGCCATTTTTGACACTACTCCATTCGTAGTTTTTCTGGGCGTGTAAAGAATTAATAGTTAAAAGAAAAATGGTGAAAGAGATGAGAATATATCGAATCATTTTTTGTGCTTAATTTCATGAAAAGATAAAAATAAGTGTTTTATTATAAAATCTCGTCATTTAAATTGCAATTAGCAGTTAATCAAAGTTCAATAGCTTTTCTATTTTACGGAATAGTAATTGTTTCCGATGCGATTGCATAGGAGGCGAAAATTCCATATCCCGCGTTAATATTGGAATGAAGATTTACCTTATTGTAAAAAGGCAAATCGTCGCGATTGTAAAAAACAATTAGGGATCGTTCATATTTGAAATAATCGGGTGTAATGTGGTATAATTCCAATTTATATTCTTGATTTGTATTAGAACTATTAGAATTTGAATGGTGAATGTATATGGAAATAGTATTGCCATTTACCTTTAAGTTTTCGTCTGAAAATGTACGACTACCGTAAAGCATATTTTTCTTTATTCCTATCGAATTTTCGGACAAATTGCCATTGAAAATAATATTGTCGCTATAAAAATCTACAGGAATGTATGACGTCCCAGTATGTGCTTTTAGAAGAATCATATAGTAGTTTTCTTGAATTGGGTTGTCGTTAAATTGAAAGGTGAACTTCAATTTATCTTCTCCTATCTCCTGATAGCTAATGGTTTCTATATCGATTCGTTCTATTGTTTCTGTTTCGGAGTTTGCGGTTTCTAAATTAGGGGAAGAAACTTCAATTTGATAGGAGCTATTTTTAAGAACAAGATTTGAGTTTAGAGAATACCAGCCATCGCTTTCAAATTTCATTTTTCCCAACAACTGATTGTTTTCTTTTATAATAATACTGGCATTGGATAAGGAATTGTTGGAGGATTGATTCTGAAAAGAAGAACTTTTACTTACATGAACTCGGAGGACACTATCTACTCCGAGTAATGAATTGATTACTAATTTTGGTTCTTCTTTGGGGATTGGAACCTCCAGTTCATCTTCGCAGGAAGAAAGGAGGAATAAAAAACAAATAGGAAGAAAAAGGAAGCGAAATTTCATGATAGTTTTACTTAAAATTTATAGGAATAGCTTACGCTTGGCAGAAAAGCAAACAGGCTAATTTGCTTTAAAGTATAACTGGTAGTACCAAATTGATTTTGGTTCTCACGAATGGAAACGTAGTTGGCATTTTTTCTGTTGTACACATTATTAATGCTAATATTCCATGTTCTTACTCCATGTTTTTTAAATTTTCTAAAATTAATTGAGAAATCCATTCTATGATAATCTGGTAAACGAAATTCATTTCTGTGCGAAAAAATTGGGGTAGAAGATATGTTTTCCGGATAATATGGCGAAATGGTACTTATATTGGTTGAAGAGAGGGTAGCAGGTAAACCACTTCCGTATACCCAAGCTAAAGAAAAATCGACTTTTTTGTTGATTTTTTGATTTAGCAGAATTGAGAAATCGTGGTTTCGATCGTAGGGAGAAGCAAAGGTTTTGCCTTCATTTATTTTCGGATATTTTACAAACGATTTGGAAAATGTGTAGGCCATATTTCCTGTCGTTTTCCCTTTGTTTTTACTTAAATTAAACTCTAAGCCTTGGCTCCATGCTTTTCCTGCTTCTACTGTGTTTTCCCAATCAGTATTTACATTCTGAAAAAAATAAGTGTCGCTAAATTCTAAAATATTACGTGATAATTTGTGGTAATATTCGGCGCTAAATTTTATAGATTTTGAAAATGCATAATTTGCTCCTCCGGTATATTGAAAACAATCGATCGGTTTAATTTTGCTTGTTACTGGCAACCACAGATCGGTAGGTAAACTAAGAGTGCTACTTGTTACCAAATGAAGGTATTGAGTCATTTGCGAAAAACTTCCAGTTATTGTCCATTTTGGATGTAAATGGTATTGAGTACTAAACCTTGGTTCAAGGGTAGAGTAGTAAGTTCCTTCTACAATAAAGCTACTCCAGCGCGATCCCATATTTATCAGTAGGTTTTTCCCGAACTGAATCTGACATTCTCCAAATAAAATTAGTTCTTTAGAGCTGATAACTTGATCGTTGGATGTGCTTTGTTCATTTTGTTCGTTGTTCTGGTATATCTCACTTCCTGGTTTTGTGTGGTGTAATGAGGTTTCCATTCCAAATTTTAGGTAGTGTTTTGAATCGGGAATCCAATCGAATTCAGATTTAAGTGTGAAATCACGGATGCCCGATCGAAATTCGTACTTGTAATTTTCCTTAAAATTTTCGCCTTCATTTTGTGACCATTTTTTATCCTTAACTAAAAAAGTGTACCTACTTAATATGAAGGATGTATTGCCAAAAAGGTGATTGTTGTATACATGATTCCATCGTAACGAATTTGTGAAATTACCCCATCCTAGTTTATTTTCGGTTTTTTCTTTGGATGTTGTTTGCTGATCGGTATTTTTCACATGAATTAAATCGCCACCCCAATAAGTGCTGAAGAAAATTTTATCGCGTTGCGAGAATTTATGGGTGAGTTTAAAATTGAAATCTCCAAAGTAGTAACCGCCTGTGATATCGCTGTCGGCTAATTCAAAAATTCCTTTCACTAGTAAATCGAGATAGGAACGCCGAACCGAAAGATTAAAGGTGGTTTTGTCTTTTTTGATTGGTCCATGTAAATTAAATTTGGCTGTAAGTAATCCAATACTAAAGTCTCCACCTAGTTTTTTCGTATTTCCATCTTTCATACGAATATCGAGTACGGAAGATATTCTTCCACCGTAGCGAGCGGGAAAGCCACCTTTAATTAGTTTTACATGTTTAATGGCATCCGAATTAAAAATGGAAAATAAACCTAATAAATGAGAGGAATAGTAAACGGGAACATCATCGAGAAGAATTAAATTTTGAGCAGGGGAACCATTTCTTACGATGAATCCTCCAAGACCTTCGTTTGAAGATTGAACTCCAGGAAATTGAATTAGATTTTGGAATAGATCATTTTCACCGAACATTCCCGAATTGATGAATTTGTCGGAAGTTAGTGTATTGCTGCTTACGAATTGATGATTGATGTTATTGCTTTTTTCATCGGCTACAACTTTAATTTCGTTAAGTATGTTTTTAGGTTCTAAAGCAATATTGATACTAGTATCTTGTTTTGGGAGTATAGGAATAATTACATCCTGATAGCCTACGTAGGAGATTTGAAGTTGTTGTAGTTTTTGGGGCAGTGAAAAGCTATAAAAACCAAAGTTATTGCTAATTGTTCCGGTATAGTTTTCTAAATTTATGATGCTTGCATTAATTAGCGATTCGCCAGTATTAGAGTCGGTTATGAACCCACTGATGCTGTATTTTCGTTCGGCAGGAGGAATGCCTACTAAAAATATTTTATTCTCTTTGCTAATTATTTTGAATGCTTTGGTATCAATAATTTCGTTGAGGAAGTATTTTAGATTTCCTGTTAAAGCGGGAAGTTCGATGTATTGATTTGTATTTAATTCGCTGGTATAGCTAAATTCTACTCCGCTTTGTAAGCTTATTTCGTGGAGCAACTCGTGAAGCGGGTAGGAAATATTGGCAAACTTCAACTGCTTATGCAACGAAGACTCCTGGCTGTATAAGTAGAAAGAGAAAAGAAGGAAAGAAAATAGAGCAATAAATTTTCTCATGTAAGTATGGGTTCAAAATGATTAGGATTCAAATTTACCATATGTTATTATAAATGACAAAGGGAAGCCCGAAGGCTTCCTTTATTATATTGTAATTTTGTCCCAAAAGGAGTTGTAAGTAAACTTATTGTTAAAAATTAGTTTGCTCTCTTAAAAATATATCTGGTAATATAAATTCCGTTTCTATCTCCTTTACCACTGTCACTTTCCACACCACTGGTTACAAAAACAAGTTCCCATCCATCTGCACTAAGCTGATTAATTTTAGAGGAAGTTAGTGCATCATTCGATGCAATATTTTGGAAGTTGATACCAGTCATACTGTAGAAGTTTAATAATTTTGTTTCTGAAAATTTATCTACTTTGGCATCGGAGCGCTTTACATCCCCTTGTTTACTTTTTTTACCATCGGTTCGTTCGGTTGTAAATTCTTCCGCATTAATTGTGTCTTGTTGTTCAATTAATCTAGAACGACCAATTCCCATAGGAACAATAGATTCTACCGATGTAATAACTTTATATTTAAATGTTTGAGCTTGCGATTCCAATACGAATACAAATGCGATTACTGCAATAAATAATAATTTTTTCATTTTACTTTGTTGAAAATTAGTGATAAAGAATATTTATTAAAAAGCGATACCTACTGTAAGTCCTGCTCTTAGTGTAAAACCATCCCAGTTATCGGTATCGAAGTCTTCCTCGGCTCCCGATTTAGTATCCAGATTAATACTTGTATAGCCAGGGCCAAAAAACCATTCAAAACTTACTCTTTTTTTGAAAATATACTGTTGTCCAATAATTAGGCCCGCTCCAAAACCATTCAAAGTTGCTTCATCATTTACTTCATTTTCCAAATTGTAATGCAAATAACGAGTATAAGGCGCTACAAAAAATCCTTTTGGTGCTGCGGTTTCCGATAAGTAAAAACGGTATTCAGGAGTAATTCCCCAACCTCTTACTCTGGTGTCGTCCCAAGTATTTCCGGTGTATAAAATGCCAAACTGAATACTACTATTATTGTTTAGTTTTTGCTCTACAAAAAATGATGCTGTGCGTACCAGTGGACTTAGTAAATTCGCTTTAATTACTGTGTTTTGCGCTTTTATAAAATTGCTCCCTGCGAGCATAACTAAAGCGAATAAAACGATTTTATTTCTCATTCTTTCAATTTTTAATTTGTTTTTTCTCATCTGAAATAATTAGATGGTTTCCTTTTTGCATGATATGAATTTTTAGCAGCAGTTCTAGTTCATCAATAACTTTACCGATAGGCGCATTCGAAAATGAATTGGTGTAAGTGAGGGTATCTAATTTTACACTTTTGTTGGTGATTTTTACCCCGTAATAATTCTCAAGGTCACTAAATACGGTTGCCATTGGCGTGTTCTTAAACGTAAGAACATTTGTTTTCCAGGCATTAAAATTTAGTTCCTCGTTTTTCGATTCGCTTACTTTTTGCTTTTGAATCACTCCTTTTTCCCCTTTTGTTAGGTAAACTACTTCCTGAGTTTCTCTATTTTTCAGGCTAACTTTACCAGAGTTCACACTTACAATAGTTATTCCATCCGTTTCATTTTTAACATTGAAGCTGGTACCAAGCACTTCAATAATTGCATCTCCGGATTTAATTATAAATGGTTTGGTAGGATTGGGCTTTACTTGAAAGTAAGCTTCTCCTATCATTTCTACATTTCTCACTTTTGAATTAAAATATTTTGGGTAAATAATTTTACTCTCCTTGTTTAAGTACACCTGCGTTCCATCGGCTAATACAATTTTATTTTTGGTTTGCATACTTTTGTATTGCGAGTATTTTCCGAAACCTGGAGTTGTTTGATATAGGTACACCAAGCTAAGCGATAGTAAAATAAGAACGGTAGCTGCATATCGCATAAACAGATTTACCTTTTTTAGTTTTATCGTTTTACGTGATTTTGTCTTAATTATTTCCCAATCAGCAGTTTCATCAATATTTTGAAATACCTCAATTGCTTTGCCCGATTTCCAAATCTTTTGTAGACTAAGAAAAGTTGCTTCGTTGGCCGAATTAGCAGCAATCCATTCCTGGAATTGTAGCTGTTCCATATCCGAAGATGTTTCCTCTAAAATGGCTTTTAAAACCTGCTCGTCGATATATTGATTATTTTGTTTCATTTTGCTGTTTGTAGTGATATGACAAATAAGAAGGACTATACACGTACACCAATTCACAAAAAATTGAACATACTATTTTAGTGCATTAAATAAGGATATAATTAGCAATGTTGCCAGCATGGGGCCAATTGTTATCCGTAAGCTTTTTAGTGCTTTCGAGATTTGGGTTTCAACCGTACGTTTCGAAATTCCTAATTGATCGGCAATTTCCTGATTGGTGAAACCATCCATTCTATTTAGTTTGAAAATTCGTTGGCATTGTTCAGGCAATTCATCAATGGCTTTAAAAAGGGCATATTCTAATTCGGTTTGCTCTAGTATTTTATCGGCTTGCAGGCTAAAACCAGAACTTAAATACTTAATATTTTCATGATGCGTAGCATGATTTTTTCTTTGTTTAATGGTATTTAAGCATGTGTTTCGAACCGAAGTATACAAATGTGCTTTTGCGGATGTGTGAATTTTAACTGCGGCGCGATGATCGAACAGGTGAACAAAAACATCCTGAACAATTTCTCGAGAATCATCTAAATCAGATAGGAATTTGTTGGCATAAGCCGTTAGAACCGAATAATGTTCTTTGAATAATTCCTCTATTCTTGTTTCCGTTAGGTTTTCGAATTGTTGGTTTTTTAGCGCGTGTTCCATTTTTATTACTAGACTGATTTGTGCGTGCAATAATTTTAAAAAGGGGAATTTAACCTCTTTCTAAACAATAGACAATTAAAATGGCTTGCACACGTATTATTAAATGAAAAAAAATCTTTTGTTTTACTGTGAAGTTAATTCCAGGTGTTATTTAAAACAATAAAAGAAAATAGGGAACAAGTAATTCTTTATTCGGATCTATTCGATTTTGAGGGAGATGCAAAAAACACCGAAACGGGGGAGCTTCGGTGCTGAATCTTTGTCTATTTCAAGTTCTCTTTTAATTTTCTCCTAAATTTTTCCTGTTAATTCGGATGATCCAGGTTGAAATAGCTGTAGAATTAGTTACTAGAATAAAACCCAAAATGTATTGAACAACAGCTCCAATACCATATGTCAATGATTGGTCATTCATTGGAAAATTTTCGAAAAAATGAGTTGCTATTTGAGAAATTCCGGAAAGGAAACTTGAAAACTGAAAAATAAGAACGACTAGTCCTATAATAATTAGGGATATCTCTAATACTTTGTGGTAATTTAAATATACAGAGAGGCTAATTTCAAAATCTTCTTTACAAATTTTCTTGGCTAGTTGCGATGATTTAAAGATTAGTAAATAACCAATTACAAAAGTTATTATTCCTCCTAACAAGAATAATCCTAAAGCAACAAAATCTAGGTGATCAGGAATGTTTTGAGTGAATATTGTCTTAATAAAATGTAAATCTTTTAAATAAAGGAGTGCTACAATAACTACCAAAGATTTTAAGTGTTAGATCAATAATATCGGACTTTTTCATGTTTAGTGTTGGTTTTATTAAAATATAAAATTATTAATATGATTTAATAACACCTTTTTTTTATGATTATGGAATGGTTCTGTATTGTTAAATAATTATTTGTGAATGAATTAATTTTTACACAATAAAACGGCTTTGCTATTGAGCAAAGCCGTTTGTCCGGTATATTGATTTTTTAATTTGTATCTAACTTAAGAAGATGGCAATAGAAACACCAATAAAGGTTCCTATGATGTATCCTAAGATGCCAACTAGAATAGCAGGAGTTACCAGCTTTTTTTGTCCCATTGAGGCAGCCATAGGAGCCGCAACCGATGGTCCCATGATATTTGCGGCCGATGAAATAACTACTTCGTAAACATCTAATTTAAAGAGCTTTGCTAATGCCAGCATGAAAAGGAAGTGGAAGACCATAATGGTTAAGTAAAATCCTAATACCGCAGGCCCGATGCTAAATATTTGTGTCATGTTGGTAGCGGCACCAATTACGGCTAAAAAAATGTACATCATCCACAATCCAAGCGAAAAAGCGGTATCTTCTAATGGTTTTAGTCGTTTTGGAAATAGGTTTGCGGCAAGTACAGCTAGTACTGTAATTACTAGTATGCTAAGGTTTAGTTTTGTGTGTAATAAGTCTTGTAAGTAAGGAGAAAGCAAGCTTCCTAATCCTGCAATTAAGGCAGCAATAAAAACCGAAACGGCTACTCGTTCCAAACTCATTGGAAATTCTGATTTGTTTGTTTCTGTGGTTGCTGCTACTTCATTTTCTTTTTTAGGCTTTACAAAAAAGCGAGATAAAAATAGGAGAGAAGGAGTAAGGAATAGAAAAAGAGTATACAAATTGGATACAAAATTATCTACTGCAATGGTTGCTGTAAATAGTGGATTGGTGCTAAAATTCAGAATTTCGGCTGCAGCAATAAAATTAACACTTCCACCAATTAATGTAGCTGCAATTACTCCAGCAGTATTTCCTGAATCAGCACCTAAATTAATTAGCCAAAAAGCAAGAAAACAACCCAATACGATTCCAATTGCACCTAAAATATAGGCAACTAACAACTTTCCACTTTCCTTTACAATTTTTAGGATATTAGAGCTGAACAGCAACATGGGAATAGAAATAGGAATGAAGTAGGAGAATACCATATCGTAAACATCCACTTTAATGGCTGGGTTAGATGCAACTGGAACAATGCCAGCCATAGCAAGTAGGGACATGGAAATCATGGTAACCAAAATTCCCGATAGTTTACCGAACCACTTTTTGTGTTCGGAATAGAGACCAAAAGCCGCAGCTCCTGCTACCACGAAAAACAGAACTAAATTGTTTTCGGGGGAGATTAGTGAATGCATATTTGATTTATTTATATTGAGAGAAACGAATATATTTCGATTTTTACCGAAATGCAAAGAATGGGACTAATTATTGTCAACAAGTAAAGACTTATTCTAAAAAAGAACCTCAAAGCCATTTTGAAGTGAACCCCAAAAGTTGGACGGTTATAAAATAAATTAATAAGATTGAGTTCGGTATTTTACCGGACTCATTCCGTTTAAACGAGTCTTTATTCTACTATTATTGTAATAATCTATGTATTCTTCCAGCTCT
>NZ_MVDD01000017.1 GCF_002843315.1 Labilibaculum filiforme
TCCGTCAATCTATTCTTCAGGCTTTAGCTGAACAATCAAGAATTGTTCGTTTGCCATTGAATCAAGTTGGTTCTTTGAATAAAATTAACAAAGCTTTTTCTAAATTTGAACAAGAGCACGAGAGAAAGCCTTCTCCTGAGGAGTTAGCTGAATCGTTAGAGTTGCCTGCTGATAAAGTAGCAGACACATTGCGTGTTTCTGGTCGTCACATTTCTGTTGATGCTCCGTTTGTCGACGGAGAAGATAACAGCTTGTTGGATGTATTGGTGAATGATGATTCTCCAATTGCCGACAGAAATCTTTTGAATGAATCTCTTACCCGGGAAATTGATCGTGCACTAGCTACTCTTACTGAAAGAGAGAGTGACATTATCAAACTTTTCTTTGGTATTGGTATTCAGGAAATGACTTTGGAAGAAATTGGTGAGAAATTTGGGTTAACACGTGAGCGTGTTCGTCAGATTAAAGAAAAAGCGATTCGTCGTTTACGTCACACTTCTAGAAGTAAATTACTGAAGACTTACTTGGGATAAAACATTCCATTTACGATATGTAAAAAGCAGTTTCGAAAGAAACTGCTTTTTTTATTGTTTTTCTTTCAACTGTTCTTGAAGTTTGTACATTTCATCGCGATATTGAGCAGCTTGCAAAAAGTCCATTTCTTTGGCCGCTTTTTGCATTGCTTTTTTCGTTTGTTCAATGGTTTTTTCCAGACTGCTTTTACTCATATACTGAACAACAGGATCGGCTGCAATCTCAATAGAATCCGGACCAGAATAGGACACCGTTTCGTTGTCTTTTCCGAGATTCATCATACTTGTTTTCGAACGGGTAATTTGTGTTGGAGTAATGCCATTTTTAATATTGTAGGCCAATTGTTTTTCTCTTCTATGATCGGTTGCATCAATGGTTTCCTGCATCGATCTGGTAATTTTATCGGCATACATGATTACTTTTCCGTTCACATTACGTGCCGCTCTTCCCGAGGTTTGTGTTAACGATCTGGTTGATCTTAAAAATCCTTCCTTATCAGCATCTAAAATTGCTACTAAAGACACTTCCGGAAGATCTAAACCTTCTCGTAATAAGTTTACTCCAATTAGTACATCAAAAACGCCATTCCTTAAATCTTCCATGATTTTTACTCGATCTAAGGTTTCAACATCGGAATGGATGTAACGACAACGAATATTTAAATTGGTGAAATACTCCGATAATTCCTCTGCCATTCTTTTGGTGAGCGTTGTTACTAATACTCTTTCCTGAATTTCGGTTCTATTATTAATTTCTGAAATTAAATCATCGATTTGGTTGAGGCTTGGTCTAATAATAATTTGAGGATCAAGTAATCCTGTTGGTCTAATAACTTGCTCTACCACAACGCCTTCGCACTTCTCTAATTCGTAATCGGCTGGTGTAGCACTTACATGAATAGTTTGTTTGGCAATTTGTTCAAACTCTTCAAATTTTAAGGGACGATTATCTAGAGCCGAAGGCAAGCGGAATCCATATTCAACCAAATTAATTTTTCGGGAATGATCGCCTCCATACATGGCTCGAATTTGTGGAATGGTAACATGACTCTCATCAATTACCACCAAAAAATCATCCGGAAAGTAATCCATAAGGCAAAATGGGCGCGTTCCTGCAGGTCTGCCATCAAAGTAGCGGGAGTAATTTTCAATGCCTGAGCAATGACCTAATTCACGAATCATCTCCAAATCGAAATTTACTTTTTCTTCCAACCTTTTGGCTTCCAAATGTTTTCCAATATTTTTTAGGAAGGCCACTTGCGCCACCATATCATCCTGAATTTGATGAATGGCTTGTTGTACTCTATCCTTGCTGGTAACAAATATGTTTGCTGGATAGATTGTGATTCGGTCGTAAGGATCTAATCTGGATCCATTTAACGGATCGAAAGAGTATATTTCTTCAATTTCATCGTCCCAGAATATAATGCGATAGGCAAAATCAGCGTAAGCAGGATAAATATCAATAGTGTCTCCTTTTACCCGAAAATTGCCTCGATCAAATTCTATTTCGTTTCGCGAATACAAAGCATCAACAAAAGAATGAAGAAGCTTGTTACGTGAAATTACTTGCCCTTTTTTTATTTCGGTAACATTGGCATGAAAATCATCCGGATTTCCGATACCATAAATACAGGAAACCGATGAAACTACAATCACATCCTTTCTTCCAGATAAAAGGGCCGAAGAAGCGCTTAGTCGAAGTTTTTCAATTTCATCATTAATCGATAAATCCTTCTCAATATAGGTACCTGTTACGGGTAAATATGCTTCGGGCTGATAGTAGTCGTAATAGGAAACGAAATACTCTACAGCATTGTTTGGAAAGAAGGTTTTAAATTCGCCATATAATTGTGCCGCAAGTGTTTTATTGTGGCTTAAAATTAGAGTAGGGCGTTGTACTTGCTCAATTACATTAGCAATGGTAAACGTTTTACCCGAACCCGTAACACCAAGCAGAGTTTGATAGGGAGCTCCATCGTTTAAGCCTTTGCGTAATTCTTCAATGGCGTTTGGTTGATCTCCTGTTGGTTTAAATTTTGATTCAATTTTAAATTTCATGCCGCACTTTAAATTCGTTCTTCGTCTGATTTGCTAAAATATAGAAACAATATGAACCTTGATAGTATTAATTGAAAAATCTGTTCTTTTACGATAGGCTTGTAAATAAAAACAGCCGATTACTTTAGTGGTAATCAGCTGTTTTTTATACGATTGTTTATTTTAACGGTTTAATTGAAAGTAAACAGGGAAATGATCGCTGTAGCCACCGTAGTATTTTGGTCCGGAATAAGAGCGACTAGGTGCAGAAATTCCATTTGGAGTTTTGTAACAAATCCATTCTTCAGTGAAAATTTTGCCAGCTTGATAGTTGGTGTGCAAGCCTTTTTTATTGGTGATAAGGTTGTTGGAAATAATTAGATTGTCGAGCATATTCCAATTGCCTTTATAGTTATAGCTTCCTTTGCCTTCTACTTTTAAATCATACATTAAATTGTATAGCGCCTTTGGATTTGATGTTTCTTTACTATTTGTAGCGGCTAAAGTTTCATTAGCAGATTTATTGGTTGGTTCATCGTTAAAATCGCCCATGATGATAATTTTTGCATTAGTGTTTTCATTTTGAAGTTTATCAACAGCTAATTTTAATTGTTCGGCAACAAAAACACGGTTTTTTTCCGATTTTTCAACGCCACCAATTCTCGAAGGCCAATGATTTATAAATAAATGCAAGGTATCTGTAGCTCCAATAATTCCCTGAACATGAAGAATATCTCGTGTTTTATAGTTTGGTTCGTTCGGGAACTTAATTCCGATTACATCATGACTCAAGTATTTGAATTCATTTTTGCGATATAAAAGTGCGCAATCAATTCCTCTTCCATCCGGACTATCGGTGTGAGCAATGCCATAATCAGCATCTTTTAGTTTTTCCTGATTTACCAAAGCTTCCACAACGGAGCGGTTTTCAACTTCGCAAAGTCCAATAAGTGTTGGAAAATCGTTTTTATTGATGGAAGATAGTACACTAGAAAGGTTTACTAATTTTTGCTGATATCGTTCGTTCGTGTATTCTAATTTTCCTTTCGGAGTAAAATCGTCATCCCAAGTAATTGGATCATTAATTGTGTCGAATAAATTTTCAACATTATAAAAAACAATTGTGTACTCTTTTTTTTCCTGAGAACAGGAAAAGGCGATGAGAGTAACCATTAGAACAAACAGTAATTTTTTAAACATGAAATAATTTTTATTGATTCTAATAAAAAGGAGTAACATCGGTTACTTTCATTCCTGCAGCTTCTGCGGCCTGAAAACCTAAAATTGCATCTTCAAAAACCTGACAGTTTTCGGGAGCAATTCCCATTAATTCGGCACATTTTAAAAATGTATCTGGTTCTGGTTTATGATTTTCAACGTCGTCAGCACTTACCAAAATAGGAATGTACTTGTCTAAACCTAAAAGTTGCATTGTTTCGGTCGCAATATTGCGTTTTCCTCCAGTACCCACCGCCATTGGTATTTTACCATGGTATTTGTACACGAGATCGGTAACCGCAGCAATTTCCTTGATTTTATGCATCTCCTTTGTGAAAAATTCTTCTTTCAGATCAGAGAATTTTTGTGGATCAATAGTTCGGTTGTTTTTTTCGTTTAGCAAATCAATAATTTTTGAGGAAGGCATTCCTGCACAGCTTTTTAAAAAATCAATGCTAAACTCTAAATTCATAATTTCAGCTGTCTTTGTCCATGCTTCAAAATGCAAGGGCATTGTGTCGGCTAATGTGCCATCTAAATCAAAAATAAATGCTTTTGTACTCGGAAATATATTAATTGTTTTCATGGCCTTGGTTTAATTGTTTTATTCGTAATTTTCTTTTTTAAAGGAGATTCCTTTCAATAGTAATTTACGAGAGAATCATTAAAAAAGGGACGACTAAATTATTAAATTAATTTTAATTAATGGCATTGATTTTTTGTTAATTGTGGATTGTTTTGGTATTGTTTTGTGGGCTGAATAGCAGTTTGTTAATAAATTATTTCTTGGATATATCGTTAAAAATATTTAAATTCCCGTCGTTTGTACAACTTTTTACGGGATCAAACGTTATTATAACTGTTTGATTGGTGTGTAAATTAAAAATCAGTATATGAGGATTGTAGCAAGAGGTTTAGTTCTACTATTTGTGTTGTTGAGTGTTACTGTGAGTGCCAAAAATAATTCGGGTGCTGAAAAAAGAGCAAATTTAATTACTTCCTGGATGGAGAAAAAGTTGGACTTATCTGTTGAACAAACTGCTCAGATTGAAGTTTTGAATTTGAAGTATGAAAATGAGATTGAAAAGCTAACTACTGAAAAAAATGGATTTATTTGCATGCAGGCGGTTCGCGATAGTTTGCAACGGAAGGAAATGGAAATGAAAGACGTTTTATCGGAAGAACAATTGGCAAGTTATATTGAATGTAAATGCGAGTTAAAGGAAGAACTGAAACGAAAATGTAAAATGGTGAATTAAACTTGTTCTAAAATATATAAATCCCAATCGAAATTCGATTGGGATTTTTTTTGTCCAAAATCAGGAAGGAGATAAAAAGATAAAAAAATCTGATTTATTTTCGTGTTTGTAACATTCGTTACACTTTTTGCGATTGTTCTGCTACATCTTTGTAGTGTTGAAAGAGGAGAATAGATTCCTGAGAAGGTAATCTTTTTTAGTTTTCTCTTTCCCAAATTCGTAACTTAAGTAATCAAATTTATAACATTAAAAAATACTATTATGGCTATGTTTTGTTATCAGTGCCAAGAGGCAGCAAAAGGAACCGGATGTACAGTTAAAGGAGTTTGTGGAAAAACCGATGAGGTTGCAAATATTCAGGATTTACTGATGTATGTGATGAGAGGTATCTCCGTTTTTAGTACTAAAGCTCGTGAAGCTGGCGTGGAGAACGATAAGGTAAACCACTTCATTATGACTGGTTTATTTATGACTATTACGAATGCCAATTTTGATAAAGTAAAATTTGTTGAAGCAATTCGCACCGGACTTAAGTTACGTGAAGAGATTAAAAATCAAGCGGAAGCGGCAGGCGTTAAATTTGAAAACTTACACCATTCTGCAACATGGTTTGCGGATAAAGAGAATGATTTTGACGCAAAAGCACGTGTTATAGGTGTATTATCTACCGAAAACGAAGATGTTCGTTCATTAAGAGAATTATTGATGTACGGCTTAAAGGGTTTTGCAGCTTATGTAGAGCATGCTTACAATTTAGGTCTTGAGAAAGCAGAAATGTATGCTTTTATGCAGAAAGCGCTTCAGGCTACTACAGACGATACATTAACTGCAGACCAATTGGTTGCTTTAGTAATGGAGTGTGGTGCTAGTGGTGTAACTGCTATGGCTGTTCTTGATGAGGCTAACACAACAGCTTATGGTAATCCTGAAATTACAGAGGTAAATATAGGTGTAAGTAATAAGCCAGGTATCCTTATTTCGGGTCACGACTTGAAGGATATGGAGCAATTATTGAAGCAAACCGAAGGAACTGGTGTTGATGTTTACACTCACTCGGAAATGTTGCCGGCAAACTACTATCCAGCATTCAAAAAATACGAGCACTTTGTAGGAAACTACGGAAATGCATGGTGGAAGCAGAACGAAGAGTTCGAAACTTTTAACGGACCAATTCTTTTCACTACGAACTGTATTGTTCCTCCTAAAGCAAGTTCTACTTACCAAGATAAAGTTTATACTACTGGAGCTTCTGGTTTTCCAGGATTTAAACATATCGAACCTGATGCAAACGGAGTGAAAGACTTTTCGGAAATTATCGAGTTAGCTAAGAAATGTAAAGCACCAACCGAGATCGAAAACGGAACTATTATTGGTGGTTTTGCACACAATCAAGTAATGCAGTTGGCTGATAAAGTGGTTGATGCTGTTAAAACAGGAGCTATTCGTAAATTCTTTGTTATGGCAGGTTGCGATGGACGTATGAAAAGTCGTGATTACTATACCGAATTTGCTGCAGCTTTACCAAAAGATACCGTAATTTTAACTGCAGGTTGTGCTAAATACCGTTACAACAAATTACAGTTAGGTGATATAGGTGGAATTCCAAGAGTATTGGATGCAGGTCAGTGTAACGATTCATATTCATTAGCTGTTATTGCATTAAAATTGAAAGAAGTATTTGAATTAAACGATATTAACGAATTGCCAATTGCTTACAATATTGCTTGGTACGAGCAAAAAGCTGTTATTGTATTGTTAGCTCTTCTATCATTAGGAGTTAAGAATATTCATTTAGGACCAACATTACCAGCTTTTCTTTCTCCAAATGTAGCTAAAGTATTAGTGGATACTTTCGGAATTGCAGGAATTGGAACTGTTGACGAAGACATGAAAATGTTTTTGAATTAAAAATAAAATCTCGAAGTATTAAAAACGTTTCGTGCGAGAAGAAGGATAGAGGTGAAAAGTTATCGGAACGTTTTTAATTTTTAAGATTTGGTTAGATAATAGGTTTAGGGTTATTAGCTACTTAATGTGGAAGTGAATCACCACATTAAGTAGCTTTTTTGGTTTTAGCTTTATTTGTAAAATCATTTTTTGAAAGATTAGGCATGCTTATGGATCGGGTGAAGACAATTAAATTTTTAAAGAAATATCACAAATGGCCTTCTCTGGCTCTTACAGTCTTTATTTTGCTATTCTCAATCTCGGGAATCGTGATGAATCATCGAGGCGTATTTTCATCGGTTGATGTAAGTCGAAACTATTTGGGGAGTGAGTATCAGTACAACAATTGGAATAAGGCTGCAGTTAAATCGGCACTTATAATTCAGGGTGATACGGCATTAATTTATGGAAATGTTGGGATTTGGAAAACTACCGATAATTGTAAAACTTTTCAGAATTTTAATTCCGGATTAAAATCGGGAGTGGATAATCGTAAGATCGAGAAGGTGATTAAAACCGATTCGGGAGCGCTCTATGCCGGAACTTTATTTGGACTTTTCCATTATAATTCACAAAATGAAAATTGGGAGCATATTGTTTTGCCAATTGCCGAAGAACGAATTGTTGATTTGGTGCTGATAAAGCAGGAATTATTTGTGCTTACCCGATCGAATTTGTTGAAAAAAACAAAGGATGGTTTTGTGCTAATTAATTTGCTTCCATCGGAGCAATTCGATAATAAAGTTAGTTTGTTTAAAACCCTATGGGAAATTCATAGTGGAGAAGCTTTTGGTTTCTTTGGGCAATTGTTTGTCGATTTTATTGGGCTCACTTTTATATTTCTTAGCCTTAGTGGTTTGGTATATTTTATCTATCCAAAATGGATAAGGAAATTAAAGCAGAAGGGAAAAGAGACAAAGCGGAAGATTAATTTCTTGAAATTTAACTTGAAATGGCACAATCATTTCGGGAATTGGTTGCTTGTTTTTTTAGTACTGACAACACTTACGGGAATGTTTTTGCGCCCGCCTTTACTAATTGCTATTGCCTCGAATCGCGTTTCTAAAATTCCATTTACCCATTTAGATAATGCGAATCCATGGTACGATCAGCTTCGCAGAATATTGTACGATGAAGAATTAGATCGAATTTTGTTGGCGACGAATGAGAGCGTGTACTATTCTGATGATGATTTTACGACAGCTCCGAAGGTTTTTGCTACACAGCCTCCAATTTCGGTAATGGGTGTGAATGTTTTCGAGAAAGCGAACAAAGGAAGTTATATTGTTGGCTCGTTTAGTGGTGTTTTTTATTGGATTCCTGAAAAAGGAATGCTTTTCGATTACATTAGCAAAAAACCATATGTTCCTACCAAAACCATGGGACCTCCAATTTCATCGCATCCAATTGCAGGATATTTAAAAGATGCCAAAGGAAAAGAAATACTGTTCGATTACAATTTGGGTGCCGGAAATTTAAGCGATAATACCGGTTTTACACAAATGCCCGAAAATATTCAACAATCGCCAATGTCCCTTTGGAATTTGTGTTTGGAAATTCATACGGGAAGAATCTATCAGTATCTTTTTGGTCGCTTGTATATTCTTTTTATTCCTTTAGCAGGATTAAGCATTTTGTTGATTTTAATAACGGGATACCTTCTATATCATAAACAAAGAAAAAGAAAAATATAGCTTTTTGATGCGTTTATTATGGAGGAGAACAAAATGAGAAAAACGAGGTGGAATCTTATTGATTTCGCCTCGTTTTTTTTATGTATTAGCGCTAAGTTACTTCTTTTTTTGCTGTAAAAACCAATCGTAAATTGCTGGATTGTTATAGGTTTCGGTCCAGGAATTATGAGTGGCTTCAGGGTAAATGGTAAATTTTACCTTACTGCCTAGTTTTTTTAAAGTTTCTACCATTTCAACGGATCTAGCGATAGGAACAACATCATCTTTAGCACCATGAAAAACCCAAATGGGTAGCGACTTTATTCGTTCCAGTTGAATGGTGTCGCCACCACCGCAAATCGGTATCGCGGCAGCAAAAAGATCCGGTTTTGCAAGAATAGATGCCCAGGTTCCAAAGCCTCCCATACTTAATCCTGTAATGTAAATTCTATTTTTATCTACAGGATATTTGCTAATAATTTCTTTGTAAAAGGGCAGGAGTAATGCTTCGTTCCAGTAAATTGTATCCGGACATTGTGGAGAGATGCAAATGAATGGAAAATCTTTTCTATCATCTAAAAACGAAGGTGGCCCATGAAATTTCACCATATTTAAGTCATTTCCCCGTTCGCCCATTCCATGAAGAAAAATAAGTAAAGGAAGCTTTTCTTGCGTTTGCTTGCTACTTGGGATGTATTCCAAATAGTTTACACCCAATTGGGATTGTTTTTCAACTTGTTGTGCTTTCATGCCAAGGAATGAAAATAGTAAAATCGTTACAGCTAAAAGCTTGTGCTTCATCATATCTTAATTGCTTATTTTTATAAATCTACTAATTGTAAATGATAAGTTAAAAGGAAAAAATTATTTAACGAAAGTCTGTATCTTTATCGCCAGATAAAATAAAAGGAAAAGCATGTTCAATTTTGAAGATATAAATCTGGACCGTATTGTGGTTCATAGTGTAGGAAATAAACACCACGAGGAAGATCTAAAGCTTTCTAAATCGGAAATTAATTTAGAGGATGATGATGTTAAGGATATCCTGTTAAAGTATTTTTTAACGGCATTTAATAAGGAGGAGTTCTATAATTTTCAGCACGATAATGATTTAAATATGAATGAGGTATTTTGTTATGCCTCGGAGTATTTCGAAGAAAATGTTTCTTTTTACGATCAATCGACCAATATTGCAGTGCATTTGTACGAAAAATCGAATCATCCGAACATAAAAGGTGGGGAATTTTATTTGGTAGGTTTCTCGAATTGTGTTGTAGATGGGGAAGTTTGCGATGCCTTGGGTATTTTTAAATCGGAAAATAAAGATACTTTCTTAAAAGTGTACCAAAAGCAGGAAAATTTTGAGTTGGGTTGCGAGAATGGTATTAATATCAAGAAATTGGATAAAGGATGCTTAATTTTTAATTCCGAAAAAGAAAAAGGTTTTAAGGTTTGTATCGTGGATAAAACCAATTCGAACAAGGAGGCTTTGTACTGGAAAGAGGATTTTTTGAACTTAAAGCTTCGCGAAGATAATTTTTATCATACCCAAAACTATTTGGATATGTGTAAAGGATTTATTGGCGATGTGTACAACGATGAGAATGAAGTTGCAAAAGCCGATCAGATCGATTTAATGAATAAATCAATCAATTTTTTTAAAGATAAAAAGCTGTTCAACGAGGAGTTATTTAAGCAGGAAGTGATTGAGCAACCAGAAGTTGCAACTGCTTTCGACGAGTATAAAACCTATTATCAGAACGAACAGGGAACTATGGTTACGCCAGAATTTACCATTAATAACGATGCAGTAAAAAGCGAGCAAAAACATTTTAAGCACATTTTAAAGCTCGATAAAAACTTTCATGTGTACATTCACGGGCAACGAAAATTTATTGAAAAAGGATACGATGCAGCTCGGGATTTAAGCTACTACAAATTATTTTTTAGAGACGAGAATTAATTCAGATATAAGCGACCTGTCAGCGTATTTATACCTGACAGAGTCGATAGTGAAACTTCAACTATTTTACATTTACTTTATATCCCAGTACTGGCTCGTTGTCGAAGTAGATAATTAATTCAGTCTTTCCTTTTAAATTGGTAGGAACCTTGAAGCTAATTTGATTTTTTTTTCGAATTGGTTTAACAATTTGGCCAAATTTTTCACTTTTAAAATGATATGCAATTTGAATTTCATTAGTAATATTTTCAATCGAAAATTCAATTTCCTTTCCTTTGGTACTGGAAATAGCACCATTTTGTGGATGAATAATTTTGTATCCTTTGCCTAAAAATGCATTTAAAACAGCTGGCTGAAAAGCAAATTCTTCTTTGGAGAGCTTTTTATTCAATAGCAACCATTCCTCATCGTCGGGATAATGTTTCATTGCAAACTCTTCGGGTTCACTATCAAAATAGGCAGGAGTATATTCCTGCATAAATTCCATTTTTGCGTAATCAACCGAACCTGCCGCCCAGGTAATATCTACAAGCTTCCATTTTCCATTTATTTTCACTGCATTCCAAGCATGGTTCGACGCTAAATTTGTATTGCCAATTTCAGATACAAATCGTTTGGCTGTTCCCGGAATAAGCACGCACTCAATGTTTAGAAATAAGCATATTTCCTGATAAAGCGTGGCGTATCCTTCACACAAAGCCTTTTGGCTTTTTAGAGTTTCTAATGCTAAATTTTTTCTAAATTGTTTTTTTTGTGCTTGTAAATCTTCTTCCGAAGAGTACGAAAATCGAATTTTTTGCACCTGATTTACACCTTTTGTATCGTATTTAATATGCTTAGCAAGCCATATAAATGCAGCTTTGGCTCTATCTGCATCCGTAGAGAAATCTGTTTTTATTTTCTCAGCTAAGGCTTCATAACTATCAAATTTACTCGGGTAATTGTCAATCAATACATCGCTTGTCTTTACAATCTGTCCGTTGCTTACAGAACAAATTAAAGAGAACAGAAGGAAGAGAATGGTTTTTGTGAAGTTATTCATTGTGCTATAAGTATTCATTTTTAAATATAGATAAAAGATACAAGAATCAAGCCTGAAAATAAAAGAGCACATTAAAACCTCATTCTATGCTTTACCTCATAGGAGCGAACACTGTTTTAAGTTTATTCGAGTTGTAAAACTCCCTTTCTATTAATAGAGAAAGGGTTGGGGAATGAGGTGAAGTGGAATTGAAAATGGTATTAGCATAAGTTCACCCTTTCGCCTGTCGGCACTTCCCCTAAAAAGGGGAAGATTGTAAATGTAAGAGACGAGTCAATTTATCTTTTTTTTTATGAAATAGAAAAATAGAATTAGTACATAAATCTAAATAAGAGAATTCTTTCTTTTTAAAGGGGAGATGCCGACAGGCAGAGGGGTGCTTTAAAAAAAAAATTTCAGGTTAATTCCTCAATCTTTGTGTAAACTTACTTTTAGGCGTCCTGATTCTTTTTTTCACCAATATGTTCGGGAAGCAAGGCCTTACAATTTACTCCACAAAAAAAGACCCACGTTCACGGAAGCTTGAGCATGGGCCTTTCGAGTAATATACTTAGTAGTATATGTTTTTAATTATCTTAGGTGATTTACCACTTGATAGATTGGTTGGAGAATAGATTCTCCTAATAAAATACTCCTTTCGGGAGACCAACCAAATTCAGGATCAGGTAAATCATTATTGTCCTTAAATGGCATTTCCAGCGTCAAAGATAAACATTTATATCTTTCTCCAATGTGTTTCGAGCAAATTGCTAAATTTCCTTTTCCAGGTTCGTTCTTAGGGTAAGTGTGAGTGTCCTGAAAATCAGGACAAGTAGCTATCCAGGAATCAATAAATTTTTTCGTTAAATTTTTCAATCTTTCATTGAAGGAAGGGATACCTTCTATGCCCGAAATAAAATTATAAGGCAAACCTTCATCGCCGTGAATATCCAAATTTAAGTCACAGCCATACTCATCCATTAAGTTGCGAACATGAAAAACTTCAGGACTGTTTTCAATCGATGGTTCGGCCCATTCGCGATTGTAGTTTATACCTTTTGTGTTTACGCGCAAATTACCTGCAATACTACCATCAATATTCATATTTGGCACCACATAAAAAACAGCTTTACTTAGTAGCATTCTCGAAACGGCATCGTCCTGATCCAACAAACGATCAATGAAGCCTTGCATAAACCATTCGGCCATACTTTCGCCAGGATGCTGACGGGCAATTACCCAAATACTCTTTTTCGCCTCGTCGGCTTCCCCAATAATCAGCATGTCAATATCTTTTCCTTCTACTGTTTGGCCAATCGAAACCAATTCGCATTCGGGCGATAGTTGTGCCTGATGAACCAAATCCAGATGTTGATCGTAGGTGTAAGGAGCAAAATAAGCGTAGTAAACCGAATTATAAACCGGTGTGTGCTCAATAGTCAACTCTTTGCCATCATATTGCGATGGCACTCGAAACCAATTCTCCCGATCGTACGATGCCACCGCATGGTAATCCTCGTATCCTTCCGGATACGATGCTTTACCAGCATTCGTAATGCGTATTTTAACAGCCTCACCCGTTGCACCGGTCAATCGGAAATAAAACCATTGAAAATACTCAGAATTAGTGTCGTTAGGAATGCTTACCTGTATGTTTTTAGGATTGGTGGCATCAATTACTTCAATTTTACCGCCATCAAAATTCGATGAAATTTTCATGTGTGTGTGTCGTTTTTTTTTGAGATTCATTCAAAGGTATATTTTTAGATTTTTACAGCCAAGAAATCTTCCTAATTCTTAAATCTCACTATCGAAGTACTAATTCTCTATATGTAAACGTTTAAATCAGAACAATTTCTTCTATTTTTGGAAGTCTGTTCATGTATGAAATATTATTTTTTAATTTTACACACCACTTGGGTGTTTATTCTAATTCATATTTAATGATCAATTTATTTCGTTTAAAAGGCAATCTTTCCAAAAAGTGGAAATTCGTAATCGTAGCAATCATGCTATTGTTTTTGCTTAGCGGAGCCGTACTTTTTAAGTTCTATCAGGATATATTTTCGGTGAACATTGATTTGGGCGACGAAAAAGTGACCTATTTGTATATTCCTACCAATTCGAATCAGGCCGATGTGTTGCAACTATTAAACGACAAACATTGTCTTAAAAACAGCACTAGCCTCGAGTGGGTTATGGAGAAGAAGAATTTTGCACGTCACATTCATCCTGGGCGATACGAAATTAAGAATGGCATGAGCAATAATGCATTAATCGACCTATTGCGCTCTGGGGTTCAAACGCCACTCAATCTCACCTTTAATAATACGCGCACACTCGAAGATTTTGCAGGTAAAATTGCGGCTCAAATCGAGGCCGACTCAATTAGTATTCTTTCCTATTTAAACGACGAGTCGGAAATTCAACAGTACGGATTTACTTCTCGCACCATTTTAGGAATGTTTATTCCAAATACCTACCAAGTGTACTGGGATATGGATGCCCAAAAGTTTGTGGAGAAAATGTACAAAGAATACCAAAAATACTGGAATTCGGAACGAACAGAAAAAGCTAAAAGCATTGGGCTTACACCTATCGAGGTAAGTACTTTAGCATCCATTGTCGATGAGGAAACTATTAAAAACGATGAAAAAAAACGGGTAGCCGGGGTATATATGAATCGCTTAAATCGACAAATAAAATTAGATGCCGACCCAACCTTAAAGTTTGCTTGGGGCGATTTTACCATCCGTCGGGTTCTCAACAAGCACAAAAGCATCGATTCTCCATACAATACCTATAAATATAGAGGTTTACCTCCCGGACCAATTCGTCAGGCATCCATTTCCGGTATCGAGGCTGTTCTCAACTACGAAAAGCATAAGTACTACTACTTTTGTGCCAGTCCGGAGTTTAACGGCTATCACGTATTTGCCAATTCCCTGCGCGAGCACAATCAAAATGCACGTCGCTATCAAAAAGCACTTAATCAAAAAGGAATTATGAAATAGATTCACAATACCTTTATACCCTTTTTATTTTTTTCCTTTCACCTTTTTCTTACTTTACCCTTTACTCTTTTTATGGGCGTTCCCTTCGGGCGGGCTTTCCGTTTCTACTCCTCACTCGCCTAGGCTCGCTGTGGGGTAACACTTCAATCCCTAACGCTTGGCAGTATCACTTTACAGTAATTGTGCGGTGTTGCAGTATTATGTTGCGGGCTTGCGTCATTAAAAAAGACAGATTCCTAATAGGTGTGTATTTCCACTCAAAAAGCACTTGATAATAACGTGCTGAAAGTAAGCCAATTAGAGTTAATTTTATTGTTTTATTAAATAAAAAACGATAATAATTTCCATATGTTCAATGCACATAATTTAATTTCCTTATCTTTATTATTTGAAAAATTGTAGTAAACAAAAGAGTTCGCTTCTCCAGCTCAGGTTTTATGGGGGAAGTCATCCTCCTTTTAAAAGATAAGCAAAGCATAAAATGAGTATAAAAGGAAAAATGTATGTCGACGATATGGTTTACAACATACGGCGATTAGATTTTGGTTTCGACCAAAAAATTAATACCAATGGTACTGCCTCCACCGCACCCTTAGGCGGTTTATTTAATGTGGAGGTAGAAAGTCCCAAAAACACACACCTGTATGCATGGGGAGCCAGTAAGTTCGATATGAAGTACGTAAAATTGGTATTTTCACCCGTAACACTTGCCTCCAAAAACCGCACCATCGAGCTGTACGATACCCTCTGCATTGCACACCACGACTATTTTCACAGCGAAGGCAAAGCCCCAATGGTTAGCGTACTCCGACTCTCACCCGCCATCATCGTTCAAGATGGCCAAACCCTAGTCGAAAAAAACTGGAAGGTGAGCGATTTGAGTGCTCAGAACACGGAGCCTACTGCGGTGCCCGAAAATCCTGAAATATTGGAATGCTTTTTTGAAGATGAACAAGGAAATGCTGTTGCAAAACCAAAAAAGAACCAAACTATTTTTCTAGTTGTTAACACAAAAGAAATGGTAGGTCAGGGGATTGATATTGACTTAAGCGATGACAATATTGATTACGAATACAATGGATCTATAGTCGATAATGATTTGATTCAAGGTGTAAATGTAACTGCCGATACAATGAAAATTCAGTTGAAAACAATTAAACAAAGAAGATCATAATGGCTATAGTAACACAAACAAATGGTGGTGGGAGTAGTGCAGATTCTGGTGGATTGCTGATGGATGAGTTTCTTCCTTTTGTAGAGTTTAAGGATGTTAAAAAGAAGAAAAAAGAAGATCATTATCCTTTTCGTGGTATAAAAAAGGAAACTGTAAATTTGTCTGAATATTTAGATGAAGGGTATAAAACATCAGAACTCTTAACAACATTTGTAACGAATCAACGCAAATTAAAAATTACCTATAAGGTAATTAAAGGTTGTTCAGATAGTGGTGATGATGATGGAGTTATTCAAATTAAAACAGCGGAAGAAATTTTCGGATTAAAATTGAGTGTAACTCAGAAATCTGCAAAATATGGTGATGCCATGGAATTGGAGCTTGATTATACAGGAGATGAAAAAATAGAATTCTTTCTGGATTTTTATGCTTCTGATGATAATTTAGATGAGTGGAATATAGGAGAACTTAAGAATGTACATTGTGGGCGATGTAGCATCAATTTTGATTTGTGTGAGTATTGTAGCGATTGGAGTACGATTGCTCCTGTTATACCAAAAAAAGATTTTGTAGGTTGGAATGAAGAATTGCATCCTGATTGGGAATGTTATGACTATGCTGCTGAACAGCTTCGAGTTGCAGGATATCAATTAAAAGCAGAAAGTTGGAGGGATTGGAGTAAGTCAACATTAACTAAAAATTCTGATGTGTATCAATTCTTTTTGGAGGATGATATTGCAGGAATGAAGCAAGGAGTACAGAAAGATCAGCTTAAGGATGGTGTTAAGTACTTAAAAGAAACTTTGGGCAAGGGAATACCTGTAATGGCGGGTGTAGATGATGATTATTATATGTATAATGATGATCAAACAACCGAACATTATATTACTATAGTTGGTATGGGAGAAGATTCCAAAGGGAAATATTTTTTATTTTATGATAATGCAACTGGAGATGTAGTAGTTGGAGCTTCAGCAGAAAATAAACTTTATTGCAAATGTGATGAACATAAGTTTGAAGGTGAAGGTGATCTAAATAATAGATATATACAAGGTACAGCAAAGAAAACTTATACTATTTCTCACATTCGTAAAACTAAATGATATTCATATGAAATATATTGCAATAATTGTCACACTAGCTAGTATTATGTTTGTCTCTTGTCAGCCTTCTAATAATTCTAAAAAGGAGTATCAATCTAATGATTTAAACAAAAGGGGACATATTCATGACTCTATAGAAGAGTTGATATCTGTGAAAAATGATAATAATGTCGATTCTATACAACCGAGTATTAATATAGAGTATGATTTGGATAGTTTGCCTTTTGATTCTGGTTCAGAGATCTTAAAATATATTTCTTTCAGAATTAAATTTAAGCCGGATAGTATTATACCAGAATATAGAAGAATCAAAGGTATGACTATACCTTTTTGGTCTAGGACGAATTTCTATATAGCTGAAAATGATAATTATAAGGGGATGAGTAAGCGAAATTTTGATCTTTATAAAGTATTAACACATAATGTGAAAAGTGATAAGCAATTCTTAATAAAAGAAAGAAAATTTATCTTTTCTGTTATAAATAGAGATAATGCATTTAAAGTACGAGATTCGGTTCCATTAAATATTGACTTACTACTACTAAGTATATATAAAGATGGAGTAAAATATAGTTTGTCTCCTTTTGTTTCGCATGCAGAGGAAGTTCAGTAAGAATAGTTAACTTAATTTTAATCCATGAAAGGCATCATCATCCTTGTAAGTTTATTTGCACTTATTCCTTTCCACGGACAAGCACAAAACAAAGACTATTCAGACTATTTGTTAGAGCTTGAAAAGAGCAGAATCGAATTTGGTGTTCAATTCACAAAAGCTGAGAACAAAGGTTCTGTTATTAGTGGAGCCAGAGAATTTTTATTGAATAGTTATCAGAATATCTTCGAATATTGGTATGGTACAAAATGGGATTTTAATGGAACAAGCAGAGTACCAGGAGAGGGAAGTATTGCATGTGGCTATTTTGTGACGAATACCCTGGTAGATCTTGGTTTTAACATTCCCAGAATCAAGTGGGCACAATCTGCTTCCGAAGTGTTCATCAGCAAATTAGCCGAGCGAAAAGACATCAAAAGATTCAGTAATCGACCTGTTTCGGAGATCAGAAAATATTTACTTTTTGCAGGCAGAGGAATTTATTTGGTTGGATTGGATCAACATGTTGGTTTTGTATTGGTAGACTCAAACAAGATGAGCTTTATTCATCCTAGCTACTATTATCCCGAAAAAGGAGTTATGTCCGAAACGCTTAATTCAGAAAATCCATTTAAACATTCTAAATACAGAGTGATTGGTAAGTTATTCTCTGATAAAATGGTAATTAATTGGATGAATAAAACGGCCTATTAAGCGCAACCCCTAATTTTAAGGACATAGTAAATTGGAAAGTAATAATTTGCTTTTGTGCGATTACCGAGTTTGAAAACAAATTCAATCTGCAAAAAAATAAGAGTCCAGGACTTACATTTCGTAAGCAGGGAATTACTATTATTGCATTAAAGTAAATTGAACGGAAAGCAATGATGGGAGCGCAAGCAAAAGGGACTATAATGGTTCTTTTATCAGCAATATTTTTTGGCTTACTGCCTTTTTTTGCCATTAAAACCTATGCCGAAGGTTTTGATATTAATAGCTTGTTGTTATACCGATATGGTTTCGCGTTTGCTTTAATTGGTTTGTTTTGTGCGTACAAAAAAATTAGTATTCAAATCAATAAAAAGCAATTTTCACTACTACTCATTGCGTCTTTTGTTGGTACAATGATGACTACCTACACGCTTTTTTTATCGTATCAATATATTTCTTCGGGTTTGGCTAGTACACTTCATTTTGTATACCCAATTATTACTTTGGTTTTGGCAGGTATTATTTATAAGGAGAAGCTTACTTCAAGGAAAATTATTGCTCTTACGTTATCCCTTTTGGGAATTGCGTTGGTCTCGGTTGGTAGCGGACTAACTATTAATGTTATGGGAGTTTTATTGGCTTTGGTATCGGGATTCTTTTATGCTCTTTATATTTTGTGTTTGGCCAATGCCGAGTTAAAGAAAATTTCTCCTTTTACTGTAGTTTTCTGGATATTTGGTATCACAGCACTTCTGTTTTTTGTAAAATGCTTATTCGCTGATGGTATTAATACAAATCTTACTGGAACTGCTTTATTCTATATTGTAAATTTAAGTTTTTGGTCTACTTTTTTGGCTGTTGTATTGTTTTACTTAGGCATGAAATATACTGGTCCGGGAAATGCTTCTCTTTTATCAACTTTGGAACCTCTTACGGGGATTCTGGCAGGAGCCTTTGTGTTTAACGAAGTAATGGACTTAAAAAGCTTCTTAGCTATTTCACTCATATTAACTTCGGTGCTTATTGTTATTCAATATGGTAAGAAAGCAAAATATAAATGGCTTTTTCACAGAACAACTGTTCGTAGACTAAAGAGGGCATAAGTTCTTCCGTTTAGGGAATTGAAATTTGTTTCTTTTCGTGGTCCGATTTGTAGTTTTTTTTCAGTGTAAACAGGCTTATTTTAGTTTGAACAAACCCCTGGGTTCTATTTTTGGGTATTGAAGAGTGAAATAAAAGTTGCTTAAATGGCATTTACTTCCATCTCTAGCTTAATGCCAAATTTATAAAGAACCGACTTTTTAATTTCGTTAGCTAATTCTAATATTTCATGGCCTTTTGCATTTCCATAATTTACAATAACCAAAGCCTGATCTTTATGAACACCCGCATCACCTATTTTTTTACCTTTCCAACCACACTGTTCAATTAACCATCCGGAGGCAAGTTTGCTTTGCATTTCGTTTAGTTCGTAAATAGGCATGTTTTCATGCTTAGCTTTTAATGCAAGCGCAACGGTTTTAGTTACTACCGGGTTTTTAAAGAAACTGCCTGCGTTACCAAGTACTTTAGGGTCGGGCAGTTTGCTTTCCCGAATTCGGATGATTACTTCGCGTATATTTTTCGAGTTTACTTCAGCGTAAGCTTCTAATTCTTTGGCAATAGTGCCGTAGTGAATTTTAAAGTCAGTTTGTTTTTTGAATCGAAAGTTAACGTGGGTAATAATAAACTGATTCTTATATTCCTTTTTAAAAACACTGTGTCGGTAATCAAATTCGCAGTGAGCATTGCTGAAAACAACTTTTTTGTTGCTTTCTATCGAAATGGCTTCTACACTTTCAATTACTTCACGTACTTCAACACCATAGGCACCAATATTCTGGACTGGTGCTGCGCCAACTACACCAGGAATTGAAGATAGATTTTCAATTCCTGATAAATTATTTTCAACACTCCAGCCTACAAAATCATCCCAATTTTCGTTGGCGCCAACACGAACTAAAACAGAATCCTCCTCCTCTTCGCTAATTTTTATTCCTTGTACTTTTGGGTGAATAACCAGACCGTTAAAATCTTCGGTAAATAGCAGATTACTACCTCCTCCCAATAATAAGTATTGAATATTGATGATGTTATTTTTGCTTAAAAAGTCATGAATTTCTTCATTTGTTTCGAACTCGAAAAAATACTTAGCATTCGCTTCAATGCCAAATGTATTATAATCTTTTAGAGAGTAGTTTTTTCGAAGTACAGCCATTTTATGAGTTGTCAGTGAACAGGAAAAGAGAACAGTTAATAGTTATTACCAAGTTCGGTTTTTAATAATTTTACAAAACCAAGAATATCTTCTTCGGTGGTATCGAAGGAACACAACCAACGAACCTCTCCGGTATTTTCATCCCAAATCCAAAAAAAGTATTCTTCCTGAAGTTTTTCAATTTTATCTTTAGGGATTAGTGCCCAAATTCCGTTAGCCTGAACCTTTTGGGTAATTTTTATTTCATCAATTTTAAGGACTTCCTGCTCAAGCAGTTTTGCCATTTTATTAGCATGACGAGCTGATTTTAACCACAAATCGTTAGTAAGCATAGCGTCGAATTGTGCACCAATAAATCTCATTTTGGAGAAGAGTTGCATGCTTTGCTTGCGAATGTATTTTGCTTCTTTCGATAGTTCTGGATTAAAAAAGATCACTGCCTCTCCCAACATCATTCCATTTTTGGTACCTCCAAAACTTAGAACATCGATGCCGGCATTGCTGGTAAGTTCTTTTACATCAACATTTAAACTTGCTACTGCATTTGCCAAACGTGCTCCGTCCATGTGCACATACATATTGTTTGCATGTGCTAACTCACAAATGGCCTTTACTTCTTCAGCAGTATATACCGTTCCCAATTCGGTACACTGAGTAATGGATATCATTTTTGGCTGTGAATGGTGTTCAAAACCAAACCCATGCAAGTGAGGTTGAATTAGTTCTGGAGTTATTTTTCCATCAGGTGTGGCAATAGGAATTACTTTGCAACCGGTAAATTTATCTGGGGCACCGCATTCATCTACTTGAATATGAGCCGTAGCGGGACAAAGAATTGAGTGGTACGATTGAGTTAAAGTTGAAAGACTAATTACATTAGCTCCGGTGCCATTAAATGCAAAGTATACATCAATATTGGCTCCAAACAGGGTTTTAAATTTTTCAATTGCCGATGCTGTGTAGGAATCTCCACCATAAGCCATAATATGACCCTGGTTCGCATTCTGTATAGCTTCCATTACCTCTGGTAATATTCCTGAAAAATTGTCGCTTGCAAATCCTCTTTTATTCATTGTTAAGTGGGCTTATTTGATATTAGTTCGTTAAGATTTTGTAAGTAATCAATTTTAGAGTGATTTTCACGAAGAGTGCTTTGTGTTATAATTGGAAATAAGTTACACACAGCAGAGTGAGTGTAGTCTGAGAGTTTCCTATTGCAATTAAAAAACAAATGATAATTTCATGAAAATAAGCATCTGGTAAATTAATCTGATATTTAAAATCTAAACGGCTTGTTCTTTTGAAGCTTTAAAAGTAAACTTTTTACTTAACTATTTCGATAAAAAGCCCGAAAAAGGGGACATGTCCTACAAAACAAATATAATTTGATTAGGAGTTTAAGAGGTTTTTTATTTTTTGAAATAGAATTGATAATTCTTCGGGTTTCGATTTCCCTTTTGTAAGGTGCTGAATTTTACCTTCTTTATCCAATAAAAAAAGATAGCAAAGTTTTTTGTCTTGCACGTCAAAGTAATCAAAATAGCTATTTAAGGGTCCATAATAGGTCATTACATTTTTGTGCATGGTTTCATCAATGCCTCCACGCATCCCATTATTAATGTAGTGCGACATCCAATCGTATAAATTACTAATCATT
The DNA here is from genome assembly GCF_002843315.1 of Labilibaculum filiforme. GTDB lineage: Bacteria > Bacteroidota > Bacteroidia > Bacteroidales > Marinifilaceae > Labilibaculum > Labilibaculum filiforme. The sequence goes on from NZ_MVDD01000017.1 coordinate 22,163, forward strand.
GGTATTTCAATAAATCGAAAATCTTTATGAACGCTAAACTCTTTTAATAGTGGTGTGGTCCAAGTGTCAATTTGTACTTGGGTTCCTCTTTTAAATGCAATAATTAATACGCTCACTTTTCCTTTACAGTGATCTGGCAAAATAATTAGTTCAGAGGATAATAATTCTCCCTTTATTTGCGGAAAAATATCACCTGGCTTTAGTCTTTTCGTATTCTGTGCCGTAAGGTTAGGATGGATACAAATGCACAAAAACAATACTATTAAAATGGATTTGATCATACTATTTTCCTTGATAATAGCCTTGCAACAAGGCAAGTGTATTCTTCGATATTTTCCCTCTTTCGGTAATGGTAGTATCGTGTAGGTGAATTTTAACTTTTTTGTAAAGTGCAGCAACTTGTTCGTATTCCTTGGTGTCCTTAAGAAAGGTTTTTGGTTGTCCGATGTATATTCCCGGACTACTTTCTATTAAAGGAGCAAGATTGGTCCATTTATCAGTTAATGTAAATGTGAGTTTTCCTTTTAGTCCGCATTCAGCATTCCCAAGCACAAGATCTCCATCTTGATTTTGTGTCCAAAAGTATTTTTCTGGATTTTTAAGTAATTGATCGAGCATATCTTATAAATTTTGTTTTATTCGGATGTATTCAAGTGATAATTTATAAAATTTTTAGAACTTTTGCAGCTACTAAAGCTTTCAATTTTAAAGATAAGTAAAAATGATTGATGATATTCAGTTTGGGAAATTAATGATTGTGTCTGATCTGCATGGGAATGGATTCGATTTTAGGCAGATTTTGAAGGTGTATCATGCACTAAAAAGTGAAGGGAAGGCTGATTATTTGGTGTTTTTAGGAGATTTGATTCATGCTTATCCAGGAAAACAAAAAGACGAATCGTTGGAGATAGTAAAAAATTTAATAGATTGGAAAACAAACCAGAAAGCTAGTGATATCATCTGTTTGTTAGGAAATCATGAATTTGTTCACATTTATCATATTGCGTTGCAACGTGGCAATTTAGAGTTTACCTCTTGGTTCGAGAATCGAATTCGGAAAAATAGGGAAACTATTGTGCGTTTTTTTATGGATATGCCATTTATGCTGAGAACTAAAGGAGGCGTGTTGATAAATCATACGGGTAGTTCAGATAGGTATGAACATTGCAGTGAAACTGATTTTAATTGGCTGAAAGAGTATGCTCACAAGGGCCAATTCGATGCGCATATTAGAACCATACAAAGTTATCATCCTTCTATTGGTTCCCAGTTTATGGATACGAAGGAAGGAAATTATTTGTGGGATGTATTCATGAATGGAAATGAACGGCAATATGGGGAGAAATACTTAGATATGATTGATGATTTGCTCCGTTTTGCAACTATAGATCGGGAGCAGTATCCAATGACAGTTTTGGTTAGCGGTCATGTTGGAGTTGATTATGGAGCAGAAACCATTGGAGACTATAAGTTGCGTTTGTGTAGTAGTGCTGGTTGTTTGCGCGATTTAGAAAAGAAGTTTTTATTGATTGATGCTGAAAAAAAATATTCTAATTCAGTGGAGCTTTTGGAATGTTGTCACGATTTGTTCTAAAAGGCTTATTTTTCTCCTTTAAGTTGCAAAGGCGATTTTCCAGTAGTCGACTTAAATGTTTTATTGAAATAGGAGGGACTGTTAAAACCGCATTCGTATGCTATTTGGGCTACAGTTAAACGACCTTCTACAAGTAATTTTTTTGCATAATTAATACGCATTTCATTCAGAAATGCTGAAAAAGTTTTCTTTGTTTTACTTTTAAAGAATCGACAAAAGGCTGTTTTACTTAGGTTTGCAATTTTAGCAGCTTCTTCCAATTCTATTTTTTTCTGAAAATTTTTACTTACGTATTCGTAGATCTGATATAGTTTTTGATTGCTTCTTTGCTGAAAGGTTTCTACAAAATTATCCGATGCTAAATATTCTAAATCTTCCGATTGAGCCAACACTTGTAGTATTTGTAGTAGAGTAAGAATTCTTTGCGAATATTCGGCAGAATGAAGGGTTTTTAAATGCTGAATAATCTTGTATTTTGAACTACCACTAATTCGTACTCCCTGAAACGATTTTGTAAGGAATTTTCTGATTCGCGACATTTCAGGCAATAGAAAGAACTCTTTACCAAAACTGTCCTCTTTAAAATGAACCACCCAGGCAATTGCTCTTAAATCAGATTTTTTCTGATAGTAAGAGTCCTCATTTTTCATGATATGAGGAGTGTCGGGACCAATAAAAAGTAAATCGCCATCGTTAAAATTATCAATGCAATCACCAACAACCAATGTGCCTCTGCTTTTTTCGATGTAAATTAATTCAAATTCGGGATGGTGATGCCAAGGAACTTCAATATGTGGTAAAACATCAATTTTAGATCGAAACGAATGTTCATTTTTTATAGAGATCTCTTCAAGGAGTAGTGACATTATTGTATTATTTTATCTGTATATATAGCTTAAGTGTAATATTTAGATAGTTTAGTGCTAGTTCTTTTTCTTCTTCTATCCGAAAATAGAAATAATACCTTTAAAAACAATGCTTGCGTGTAATTGACATTAATATCGCTTTATTAATGTAATTGTGTAAATATAGTACAATAAATTGGTAAAATAGTAAAACCAATTGTTCGGAAATTGACTGATATTTGTAAACAGAAATACAAACGATTGAAATAAATACATATGGTATCAATAAGTACAAACGTAGGCAATAGCAGTTCCGGTGCACAAGCTCCAGGAATGAATTATAGGGGAGCTTTAGCTCTTCTAACTTCTCTATTTTTTATGTGGGGATTTTTAACCTGCATGAATGATATTTTAATACCTCATTTAAAAGGTCTGTTCGATTTGACAATTACTCAGGCCATGCTTGTACAGTTTACCTTTTTTGGTGCTTATTTTTTAATGTCTTTGCCTGCAGGTTGGATTATTGGAAAGATAGGTTATAAAATGGGAATTGTAACTGGTTTAAGTATTGCAGCTATTGGAGCAGTATTGTTTTTTCCTGCAGCAGCATTATTATCTTACGGATTTTTTCTTTTCGCCTTATTTATATTGGCGGTTGGAATTGTTATACTTCAAGTAGCTGCAAATCCATTTGTGGCAGAATTAGGTACCCCCGAAACGGCATCAAGTCGTTTGAATCTTACACAAGGATTTAATAGTTTAGGAACAACAGTTGCTCCTATTTTTGGCGCTTATTTAATATTAGATAATACTGGTGTTGATATTGCAAGTAAGGCGGAGGCTGTTCAAATGCCTTATCTTGGATTAGCAATTGCTTTGGCAGTAATTGCCGTGATTTTTGCTTTGGTAAAATTACCAAAAATTCAGGATGTTGAGGAAGAAAAAGCAGCAGGTTCGGTTTGGAGATTCAGACATCTAATTTTGGGAGCACTTGCTATTTTTACTTACGTTGGTGCAGAGGTTTCGATTGGAAGTGCTCTTGTAATGTATTTTGGTGATGAAGGTTTACACCTGTTTGGAGAAGCTGAAGCTGCGAATTATGTTTCGGTATTTTGGGGAGGAGCTATGATTGGTCGATTTATTGGATCTGCAATTATGCAAAAAGTGTCAGCCTCCAAAGTATTAGCATTTAACTCTGTAATGGTTGTGGTGCTAGTTGTTGTTAGTATGCTTACGAATGGTTATGTTGCAATGTGGAGTCTTGTTTTGGTTGGATTGTTCAACTCAATCATGTTTCCAACTATTTTTACGCTTGCAATTGATGGATTAGGGAAATATACCAGTCAGGGTTCAGGTGTTTTGTGCTTAGCGATTGTTGGAGGAGCAATAATACCAATGATAATGGGTGTTTTGGCCGATAATTTTGGTTTACGTAATTCGTTTGCCTTAACCATTATCTGCTACGGATACATTTTATTCTATGCCTTAAAAGGACATAAACACGCGTAATTAATTAATTATTTTGATGTGATGAAGGAAGTTGCTTTAGGGATTGATATAGGAGGAACGAATACTGTATTTGGGTGCATAGATTCAGAAGGGAATTGTTTGGTAACGGGAAGTTTACCCACTCAAAAACATGCTGCAATAGAGGATTATTTGGACGAGTTGTTTTTCGAGGTGGAAGCGGAAATAAAAAAATCGACTGAAAAAATGCAAATAATTGGTGTTGGTATTGGAGCACCAAATGCCAGTTTTTATACGGGAACTATCGAAAATGCCGCTAATTTAAGATGGAAGGGGAGTGTACCTTTAGCAAGTTTGGTGAAAGAGAGAATTAATGTTCCGGTAATTCTTACCAACGATGCCAACGCGGCAGCAATGGGCGAGAAAGTTTTTGGCGCAGCAAAAGGAATGGATAATTTCATTGTAATTACCTTGGGAACAGGTTTGGGAAGTGGAATTGTAGTGAATGGAGATCTATTATATGGTCACGATGGATTTGCAGGTGAAGTGGGACATATGATTGTTCGCGAAAGTGGAAGGGAGTGTGGTTGTGGACGGAAGGGTTGTTTGGAGACTTATGTGTCGGCAACAGGAGTGAAAAGAACGGTGTATAAGTTGCTTGCCCGACACATGGGCGAAAGTGAGTTAAGAGATATTCCATTTAGTAAGTTAACTGCAAAAATGGTTGCCGAAGCTGCGGGCAGAGGCGATTTAGTTGCAAAAGAAACGTTTAAATATACAGCAAGAATGTTGGGAGAGGTACTTGCTAATGTGGTAGCAGTAACCAGTCCTCAGGCAATCTTTTTATTCGGAGGATTAACAAAAGCAGGAGATCTTCTATTTAAGCCAGTTGCGGAAACTCTTGAGGAACAATTGCTTTCTATCTATAAAGGAAAAATTAAAATAATTCCTTCCGGAATTGAGGAGAACGCAGCGGTTTTAGGCGCAGCTTCCTTAATCTGGAATAAAAGATAACCGATAGCTTTCAGGCTTAATTTGAAAGTGAACCCCTCGTGCCTGCATTCGTGCAGGCACTTTGCGTTTGTAGAAATTAATACCACAAACTGTAGGAAAGATTCCACACATATTTGCCCTTTGGAAATAAACGAATAAAAAAGTATGAAAAATCAGCTAATTGTATCTATCTGATATTCAAAGCTTAATTACCTTTTTCAATAGCGGGTATTAAATTGGTTTTATTTCTGGCACAGATTTCCCATGCTTTCTTGCGAATTTGAATTGATGTAAACTTGTTAAAATTAAAAATTATGAGAAAGATAGTATTCGCACTGTTAGTATTGCCTTTTTTTACAGCATGCAATCAAAAAGAATTAAAACAATTACGTGAGCAGAATGTTCAGCTTACTCAAATGGCTCAAGAAAAAGATTCTACTATTGATGATTTTGTTGAATCTTTTGATGTTATATCTGCTAATTTGGCTATTATAAAGGAGAAAGAAAACATTATTGCTGTGAGTGCAAATGAGAATCCAAGTATTGGGAAAAAAGAGCAAATCGTTACTGATTTAGGTCTGGTTCGTGATTTGTTGGAAGAGAACAAAGCAAAATTGGAAAGCTTAGATAAAAAGTTGAATAATAGCTGGTATCAAAATTCAAAACTAAATAAATTAGTTGCTGGTTTAAAAGCACAACTGGAAGAAAAAGATATTTCAATTAATGCTTTATCGGATCAAATTGCTCAGCTTAACGTTAAAGTAGATGATTTGAATGGTCAGGTTACTGATTTAAATGGTACAGTGGTTGCCTTAAATACAGAGAACGACAACAAAGCGAAAACAATTGCAGAACAAACAACAAGTCTAAATACAGCACATTATGTAATTGGCGACATTAAAGAGCTGAAATTGAAGCAGGTGGTAACAAGTACTGGTGGTCTTTTAGGAATTGGAGCAACCAATAAGTTAAACCAGAAAATTAATCCGGAAAATTTTAATGATATTGATATTACTCAGACAATTACAATTCCTGTATCTGGAAAAAAAGTTAGTTTAGTAACTTCTCATCCTAGCGATTCTTACCGTTTCGAAGGTACTGATAAAGAAATTGAAGCAATCACAATTTTAGATCCGAATGAGTTTTGGAAAGCATCAAAATATTTAGTAGTTGCAGTGAAATAATATAAACAAAACAGTTTGGTTTTAAGCACCTCAGTTCGGGGTGCTTTTTTTATGCAGTAAAAGTTAGATGAATCAATACTGTTTTTGCTTAATTCAAGAGTTTAAATTATTTATTTGGGAATAGCTTACTGTTGTATATTCTTGATACGACTAATAATATTATTGCAATTGTAGCCATTCCAAATTGTCCGTCGGCAACAATGATGTGAGCGACAAAAGCCAAAACGAAATCAAAGAAAAATCCGGCGTAAGCCCATTCTTTTAATAATTTTGATTTATTTGACCATATGGCCACTAATCCTAAAATTTTTGCAATAGCTAAGGGCTAAATTACGAAGCTTGGAAATCCAAGAAAGGTAAAAGTTTGATTCACCATTTCGTATTTCATAAAATACATACTTGCCGACATAAGCATTAGTGCAGATAATAAGCCTGTTGCAATCCAATAAATTATTTTATCTCTTTTTTTCATTTCGTACGAATTTTAAATGGAAGGTTTAATTTTCTTATATAAGTACAGGAAAAGTTAGTTCTTTTTATTTAAATATGCGCATAGGTCCGTGGTCTGACTTATAGTGTTATTAGGTAGTATATTTTCTATTGGTTATTTCTGAATATTGTTTAACAAGTAACTAATTCTACATATTCTTAGAACAAGTAATTAGCAGCCACAAAGGTGTGACCAACGAATGAGTGGTGAATAAATTTCGAGAGAAATAAAAATAGCAGTGAAAGCCTTATTAAAATTGAATTTTAGTAAAATTTAAGTGTCAATCGTGTGGTATTTATTTCAGATTTACTCAAAGTGATTATCTTTGCCGCTCACATAAATAAATGAGATGATTAGTGTAGATGCTTTAGCGGTAGAATTTGGAGGAACCACTTTGTTTAAGGATATATCTTTTGTGATAAATGAAAAGGATAGAATTGCTTTAATGGGAAAAAACGGAGCTGGGAAATCAACTCTTTTAAAAATCATTGCAGGAGCCGAGAGTCCTTCTCGTGGAAGGGTTTCAAGTCCTAAAGATAAAGTGATTGCTTATTTGCCTCAGCATTTAATGACAGATAATACTCGTACGGTATTTGAGGAAACAGCTCAAGCTTTTGCTGCTATTTTCGATATGGAGAAGCGGATAGAGGAAATGAATGTGGAATTGGGTACAAGAACAGATTTTGAATCGGAGAGCTACTATAAGTTGATTGAAGACGTTTCTGCTTTAAGTGAAATATATTATTCTATTGAAGAGATAAATTACGATTCGGAAGTGGAGAAAACCTTATTTGGTTTAGGCTTTGTTAGGGAAGACTTTACAAGACCAACAAGTGAGTTTAGTGGAGGATGGAGAATGAGAATCGAATTGGCGAAGATTCTTTTGCAGAAACCAGACTTAATTCTTTTGGATGAGCCGACTAATCATTTGGATATTGAATCGATTCAGTGGTTAGAGGATTTTTTGATAAATTCGGGAAAGGCGGTTGTTATTATTTCTCACGATAGGGCTTTTGTTGATAAAATTACGACTCGAACCATTGAAATTACAATGGGTAGAATTTATGATTACAAAGTAAATTACTCTCAATATTTAGAGCTTCGTAAAGAAAGAAGAGTTCATCAGCAAAAAGCATTTGAAGAACAGCAAAAAATGATTGCTGACAATCAGGTATTTATCGACAGATTTAAAGGGACTTATTCGAAAACATTGGCAGTTCAATCGCGTGTTAAAATGCTCGAAAAGTTAGAGATTGTTGAGGTCGATGAAGAAGATAACTCAGCACTTCGATTAAAATTCCCGCCATCGCCACGTTCCGGAAATTATCCGGTAATAGCGGAAGATGTGGAAAAAATATATGGTGATCATACTGTGTTTTCAGGAGTGAATTTTACAATTCAAAGAGGAGAGAAGCTTGCTTTTGTTGGGAAAAATGGAGAAGGGAAATCTACTTTGGTAAAAGCCATTATGCAGGAAATTGAGCATGGTGGTACTTTAACCCTTGGGCACAACACAATGATTGGCTACTTTGCTCAAAATCAGGCTTCTTTAATGGATGAGAATCTGACCGTTTTTCAAACTATTGATGATATTGCAAAAGGAGATATTCGAACAAAAATTAAAGATATTTTAGGTGCTTTTATGTTCGGAGGCGACAATTCTACCAAGAAGGTGAAAGTGCTGTCGGGTGGAGAAAAAACCCGATTGGCAATGATTAAATTGTTGTTAGAACCAGTGAATTTGTTGATTCTTGATGAGCCAACGAATCATTTGGATATGAAAACCAAAGATATTTTAAAAGCGGCATTGAAAGAATTTGATGGCACTATAATTCTGGTTTCTCACGATCGTGATTTTCTGGATGGTTTGGCAGAGAAAGTTTATGAGTTTGGAAACAAGAAAGTGAAGGAACATTTAGGTGATATTTATTCTTTCTTGGGGAAGAAGAAAATGGAAAATTTAAATGAACTGGAGCGAAAGAATTAAAATATAAAAATATACCAAAAGCGACGCAATTGAATTTAATTGCGTCGCTTTTTTTGGGAATGTATTTTTTTTAAAGATCTTCATCTACTGATTTAACCACGAAATTACCTTCTCGCTATTTGGTTTTTCTTTTGGGGAAAGTACATCAACTAGTTTTCCATTTTCGTCAATCAGGTATTTCTGAAAATTCCATTTTATTTTAGAATCCATCACTTTATTCTTCGATTTTTGTGTTAGCCAACTGTAAATAGGATCAATATCACTTCCTTTTACCGATATTTTGGACATCATTGGAAAGCTGATACCATAATTTTTCGTGCAAAATTCTTTTATTTCTTCATCAGATCCTGGTTCTTGCCAAAGAAAATTATTGGCAGGAAAGCCTACAATAACAAAGTTTTTATCCTGATATTCTTGGTATAAGGCTTCTAATAATTCGTACTGAGGAGTCAATCCGCATTTGGATGCAGTATTCACAATCATAATTTTTTTTCCTTTTAAATCAGCAAAATTAAACTCCGAACCATCAATAGATGTAACTGTAAACTGATGAATGCTTTCTTGAGCAAAGCTTATAAAACAAGTGGAGAGAAGGAGAATTCCTATTGTAATTATTTTTCGCATACTTATGTGTTTTTAGTTATTGAAACAACAATTTAATTCCTTTTTTGTTCGGAAGCAAGGGGCAGAATTTTGAATGTGTTTTCCATTTTTTAGGATACAAAAAAAGCAACCAGTTGGTTGCTCTTTCTCCTTCAAATATTTTGTGAGTTTAGAATTTCTCATCGTATTTGGTCCAAAGACCATCTCCAATTTCCCAAGCCTTTTCCACTACTTCGTTTCCAAGTTGAATGCTTCGTTGGGTAAGAAATTCTACTCTTTTTTTCTTGCTTAAACTCATAAATTGCTCATCAATTTTTGCTTGCTCTTCAAAATAGCTTTTTTGTAAGGGAACAAACACTTTGTCGATATCATGACGCATATCGCCCCATCGTTGTGCAGATAAGGTTCCTAGTCGGTTAAAAGCCCACCATGCAGAAGTGCGGGAGTAGCCTAACCTGCGTGCTTTTACTTTATAACTTTCGGCCAAATCGGTAGTGCCTGCATAAACGGGAATGTAAATGGATGTGGCAACATTATCTTGAGCCAACCATACAATTCCTCCTACTTCATCGGGCAACCAATCGCGACATTGAATAATTGTAGCATACATGGTGTACCAACGAGCAATAGTTCTTTCTCCCAGCTCATCCCATCCGCCATTTACACCAAACAATTTATTCATATCGTAAGGCATAAAAGGATTTGCAAATGGAGAGATTACTTCATTTCCGTCCTTATCTGCTTGTTTAATGTTTTTAACGAAGTTGTAGGGAGTTCCTTCGTAGTAATCTTTAAAGATTTCTACTAATTTGTCCATGGTCACTTTTTCATCCGGTTTTACCGAAAAAGGATAATCCTTATCATTGGCATCCAATTGTAAAGAAGGAGCGAGCATGGAGAGAACTCGCCATTCTCTTCTGCGCGAAGCAATAGACAATCTACTTTCTGGTGCGTAAGCATAATTCCAACGGAAAGTTTCGCCTTCTTTCCACCACCCATTTTCTTTTGCAACATCAAAAATATTTTCCGATGCCATAAAATTATTTGTGTCTTCCAGATTAATCTCTTTAATAGTGCTGGCATTGGCATTTACAGAAATGTGATTGTCTGGCACTCTTTGAGCAACCCAAACTGCTCCAACTTTTCCTTTACCAGGACCAACAACCTCAAAATGCCAAACTTCTTTTTTATCAGCAATAGTAAGACACTCGCCATAATCGCGCCAGCCGTACTTTTTTAGTAAATCGTCAGCCAAACCAATTGCTTCACGGGCCGAAGAACATCTTTCCAGCATTAATTGTTGCAAACGCTGACAATCGATTAAACATTCGGTGGAGAAAAGCTCTTCGTGTCCTCCAAAAGTAGATTCGCCAATAGCCAGTTGCTTTTCGTTAATACAAGGGTAGGCGGTATTTAGGAATTGGTAGGTTTTTTCTATCTGATCAATTTCTCCGATTTTTTTATGCTGATAAGTTGGCATTGCCAAACTATCATATGCAGAGCGTTCAAACAACTCAAATTTACTTCCTTTTTCATGTTTTTGCGCAGGAGCTACTTCCATCCAAGCTCGTGTGCGGTGACTATCATCGGTATGAGAGGTAATAACAGATCCGTCAATTGTTGCCATTTTTCCTGCTGTTATGGTGGTGCAACCTTCTGGAACTCCGTTCTTCCAATCTGATTTGTCCTGAGCAATGGCTGTGAATGAAATAGACGCCATTAAAATGAACAGGCTCATTTTAAATTGTTTCTTCATTAGTTAGTGGTTGGTTATTTTGACTTGTGTGCTGTTTATTGCTAGCTTATTTAGCGCCTTTTACTAAAAAGATGCCCGAATCTTCAATGGTAATTAGTTTTTGTTTGTAAAGTAAACCAATGGCTTTTTTGAAGTTTTTTTTGCTCATATTTAAAAGGTGGTAAATATCTTCGGGAGAGCTTTTATCATTTAAAGGAAGAAAACCATCCTCTTTTTTTAATTGAGATAGAATTTGTTCTCCAGAATCTGGAATTTTATTTTCGTAACCTTGTTTTTGCAAACAAACGTCAATTTTTCCATCAGGCCGTATTTTCTTAATATATGCTTTGCGCACGTCTCCACAACGAATAGGTTCAAAAATTTCGTTCTGATACAGCATTCCTAAAGCATCGTTACTAATTAGAACCTGATAACCTAAATCATTTCTTCGTCCAACCAAAATTTCAATTTCATCGCCTTCGGCATAAGATGTTTCTACATCTCGAAGTACGTTTTCAATTTTTGCAGTTCCTACAATTCTTTCCGAAGCATTATCGAGGTATACAAATATTAGGTAGGAATAGCCAACCTGCATATTGTCTTTTTGCTCGCTAAAAGGAACAAACAAATCTTTAGCAATTCCCCAATCTAAAAAGGCACCTAAATTATTGACTGTTTTCACCTTTAGGTAAGCAAATTCGCCTACGGTAGCATAGGGAATAAGAGTTGTTGCAATAATTCGATTTTCCGAATCACGATAGATAAATACTTTAATAGTATCATCTAGTTGGGTTTTAGCTGGTACATACCTGGTTGGTAAAAGAATTAAAGATTCATCTTCACCCTGTAAATACACTCCAAAATCGACTATTTTAGCAACTTTTAATGATGCAAACTGACCAATCATACTCACAATATTATATTTTATCACTTTATCTGCACTGAATAAGAAATATTTACAGCTAAAAGTGTGGTTTTTACTACTCTAAATTTTAATAGGGTAAATGTAAGCATCTTTTTACGAAATATCCGATACCAGACTCATTTCCCGAATTTCGTGTCGAAATTGTTTCTCTCTAATTTTTCCTCTCCAAAGAGCGTTTAATTTCTCTTATTTGCAAAAAGAGAGTATGTTATAGAGCACGTTCGAATTTTTGTGGATTTTTATCTGGGTATTTAAGCTTATGTAATAATTAACAGTAGTTTTTACTGGTTAAGTATGTTTCATTTTACAAACAAATATCTGTGGGTACTGGTTTTAGTGCACTTTTTGTGATTTGTTATGTTGAGATAGCAATTTTCGTTATCGATTGCAGTTTTGACTTGCTATTATTAAAGAAAAAAATCATTAATGCACTTGGGTGTAAACACCCATAAAATAGGGTATTGTACAACATGCGACTAATAATACAGAAAAATTTCTCCAATGGAAAATTGTTTTTATTTTTGATGCAGAATTAAATCACATTGATTCGATTCCAATTTTAAGCAAGTCTCTCGAGCAATAGTTGGGAATAAAAAATAAACAAGTCAGGGTATGAAAAAAAGGAAGTTATTAGTTAGAGATCTTACATTAAGAGATGGTCAGCAATCTCTTTTTGCTACAAGAATGCCACAGGCAGAAATTGAAAAAGTGTTGCATCTGTATAAAAAAGCCAACTTCTACGCAATGGAAGTATGGGGTGGTGCAGTTCCTGATTCAGTAATGCGATACCTTAATGAAGATCCATGGTATCGTTTGGAGTCGATCAAAAAAGAAATAGGCGATGTTTCCAAACTTACCGCTCTATCTCGTGGTCGTAACCTTTTTGGATATAGTCCATACCCAGAACAAGTAATCGAAGATTTCAATACTCAGGCAGTTAAGTCTGGATTGGGTATTATGCGTATTTTCGACTGTTTGAATGATATTGAAAACATGAAGTCTACTATTAAGTATGTGAAAGCTGCTGGTGGTATTGCTGATTGTGCTGTATGTTTTACAGTGGATTCAAAATTTCCTACTAAGAAAGAAGATTTGGAAAGATTAACAGTGAAAAATCTTCCGGATCAAATTTTTGATTTAAACTACTTCGTAGATATGGCGAAGAAGTTAGAAGCTTTGGGTGCCGATATGATTTCATTGAAAGATATGGCTGGATTGGCTTCTCCTTCATTTGCAGGGCAAATTATTCGTCGATTTAAAGAAGAATTAAATATTCCTGTAGATTTCCATTCACATTCTACACCAGGATACGGATTAGCATCTGCTCTTTCGGCAATTGTAAATGGAGTGGATATCATCGATACGAATATCATGAACTTTGCTGGAGGTTCTGCAGCACCTGCTTACGAATTGATCTATATTTTCTGTCAGAAAATGGGCATTGAATTAGATGGTGATGCAAAAACAGTTGTTGAAATCAATAAAATTCTGAAAGAGATTCGTTTGAATGCTTTGGCTGATGTAGATAGTTATAAGCAATATCCAATCGAATTTGATATTACAAAAGATAAATTGCCAGCTAACATCGATCAGTTATTCGATGATGCAATTAAGTATGCGAACGCCGATCAGGAAGCAGAACTACTTGTTGCATGTCACGCAATTGAAGCATATTTTAATTTCCCAGCTCCTAACGAAATGGTTAAGAATGCGGAAATTCCTGGAGGTATGTATACCAACATGCTTAACCAGTTGAAAGCTTTAGGTTTGGAAACCCTGCTTGAGAGAGTGTTAGAAGTGGTACCGGTGGTTCGTTTGGACGCTGGCTGTCCGCCATTGGTAACCCCTTCTTCTCAAATTGTTGGTGTACAGGCTGTAAACTGTGTAATCGATGAGAACTCAGGTCGTCCGTTTTATACCAACGTATCCAACCAGTTCTTTAATTTGGTAAAAGGAGAATATGGAACAACTCCAATCGAGATTGCTCCTGAATTCCGTAAAAAAATTACTGGAAAAGCAGAACGAGTAGCTTACGATGTAGATGCTTATGTATCTCCTGAAAATCCAACATTGCCACAATTCGGAAACGTGAAATTGGCAAAGGATAACAAAGAATTTATGTTGTTGGAGTTATTCCCATTGGTAGCTAAAGGGTACCTGGAAGGAAAACGTAAAGCAGAATTCGAAGCTCAACGAGAAGTAAACCGTAAGAAAATTGCCGCTGAAAGAGCTGCTGTTAAACGTACCGGTAAACTAAAGATTCGTGACCTTACCCTTCGTGATGGTCAGCAGTCCTTGTTTGCTACACGTGTTCCTCAGGCCGAAATTGAAAAAGTGCTTCCAATGTATAAGGATGCTAACTTTTACGCAATGGAAGTATGGGGTGGTGCAATTCCCGATTCAGTAATGCGTTACCTGAACGAGGATCCATGGTTCCGTTTAGAGTCTATTAAAGAAGTAATTGGCGATGTTTCTCACCTAACAGCTCTATCTCGTGGTAGAAACTTGTTTGGTTATTCTCCATATCCTGAATCAGTAATCGAAGGTTTCAATAGAAATGCAGTAAAATCCGGTTTGGGTATCATGCGTATCTTCGATTGTTTGAATGATGTGAAGAACATGGAAACAACCATTAAGTATATGAAAGAGGCAGGCGGTATTGCCGACTGTGCTGTTTGTTATACTGTTGATCCTAAATTTACAGGAAAACAAAGATGGAAAGCATTGCTGTCCGGAAAGAGATTGCCTAAGAAGATTTTTGATGTAGATTACTTCTTGAACAAAGCAAAACAAATGGAAGCTTTGGGCGCTGATATGATTACCGTGAAGGATATGGCTGGATTAATTCCACCATCATTGTCGGGTAAGATTGTTAGAAGAATGAAAAGTGAATTGAATGTACCAATCGATTTCCATACTCACTGTACTCCAGGTTACGGATTAGGTGCTGTTTTAATGGCAATTGTAAATGGTGTTGATATTGTAGATACAAACATTCTGAACTTTGCAGGAGGACCAGCTGCTCCAGCTTTCGAAATTATTCAGATTTTTGCCGATAAATTAGGCTTGGATACTGGCGTAAATTTAGATGCTGTTGTTAAAATTAATGCTGAATTAAAGGGTATTCGTAACCGAATTGCAGAATTCGATTCGTACAAAATGTTCCCATTAGAATTCGACATTACTGCTGATTACCTTCCAAAAGAGATTGATGCATTGTTCGATAAAGCAATTGTATTAGCAAAAGCTGATAAAGAAGAAGAATTATTAGAGGTTTGTAACGCTATCGATAAATTCTTCAACTTCCCGGCACCAAACGAAGAAGTGAAAGCTGCTGAAATTCCAGGTGGTATGTATACCAACATGTTGGCTCAGTTAAAAGGATTAGGTTTGGAAGATTTATTGCCAACCGTACTATTGAAAGTTCCAGAAGTACGTGTTGCTGCAGGTTGTCCTCCATTGGTTACTCCATCATCGCAAATTATTGGTGTGCAAGCTGTAAATTACGTTTTGGATGTGAATAGCGGTAAAGCTCCATATACAAACGTAAACAACCAATTCTTTAATCTTGTGAAAGGGGAATATGGCGAAACTCCAATCGAGATCGATCCAGAGTACCGTCAGAAGATTTGTGGACAGCGCGAAGCTACTGCTTTTGATGTAAGCAAATACAAATCACCAGAAAATCCTATTTTGGAAGAGTTTGGTGGTGTTAAGCTTGCCGAAAACGAGAAAGAAATGTTACTATTGGAATTATTCCCAACTGTTGCAGGTCCTTTCCTTAAAAATCGGAAAGCAGATGCTTACTACGCAAAAGTAGAAGCTGAAGAAAACGAAAAACAAAGAATCATCGACGAGAAAAAAGCAGCTTATAAGGCAATTCCTGCCGAAGAAAAGCAAGCTATGCTGCTTAGAGGATTATATAGTTTGGGTGGAACTTCTAAGGAAGCTACTGGCGAGATTACTCAACCAGAAGAAAAGGAGTCTCGTTTGGATATCAAAACAAAAGAAATGCTTACCAGGATGAAACCTAAAAGCAAATTAGTAGGATAAAGTTTTCTCTTTATATACGCAACCTTAAAAAGTGCTGCTCTTCGGAGTGGCACTTTTTTTATTTCTAGACCATTAAAGGTATCAAGGCCGTATTTTTTAATTTACAATTATGTGTGTAGATGTTAAATAGGTTTTGTTATATTCCTTTAGATTCGGGCTTACAAGTAACTTTGTAATGCTCAAGCCGTATAGAATTAGAGGTTAATATCAGCAAAAAAACATAAGGAATTTATGCAGGATATTATTGAGATTTTAGTTGTGTTTTAGAGAATGAGAGGATGTTTAAGTTTGCATGCAAGAAATAAATTCTTTTCTATTTTGGAGGAGGTTTCAAAGCATTCTTTTAAGCTAAGGAAGAAGATGCTGTTGTTGGGAAGTAAAGGCTGGATGAAAATGAGTAACTTTTCGTTGAAGACTAGAGTAGCTTAAAATAGTAATAGTTGTGTTTATAATATTTTTTTTAGAATGGATGAACTAAAGGAATTACGATCGAATATCTTGGAATTGTTGTACAAGGGAGAGTCCGAAGGGGTCATTCTAACTAAATTGGTAAAGCAGGGGCAACGGATTGTACCTGGTTCGCGTTGTGCCATTTTGCGTGTAGATGAATATGCACAACAGCTAATAATAGGTGCAGCTCCTGATTTGCCCGATTTATACCACCAAACATTAAATGGCCAACCCATTAAAATGGGTATTAGTCCCAGCAGTACGGTAGCGTTTAATGGAATGCGAGTAGTTGTGGACCACATTGATAATTATCATTATCTAAAAAAAATTCGAAAGGACGCTTCAAAAATAAATTTGTGTTCCTGCTGGGCCGAACCCATAAAAGATCCATCAGGAAAAGTACTTGGCGTTTTTGCGATTTATCATGGTAACGCTCATACTCCCGTTGCTGTTGATATTGAATTGATGACTGATTTGGCCAATTTAACCGCTATTGTTTTAGATCGCTATCGCATGATTACGCAATTGGAAGAAAGTGAAAAAAAGTATAAGATATTAGCCAATGCCAGTAACGAAGCCGTTTTTATTGTTGATATAGGAAAAATAATTGAAGCAAACCTTCGAGCCACAACTCTTACCGGATATTCATTGCAGGAATTATCGGGTATGCCAATTGAAAATTTCATACAGAAAGAGGGCGGGCAATATTGTAACTTTAATGATTCATTAGAAAATGAGTTCGAATTTGAAGGGGTAGGGACTCGTAAAGATGGGGCAAGCTTGGATCTTATGGTTCGCATTAAAAAATCGGTTTATAAAAGGAAAAATGTTTGTTTGCTTTCGGTTCGGGATATAACTCAGGCAAAATTGGAACAGCGCGAATTAAAAAAATTGTCGAAATCGGTTAATCAAAGTCCGGTATCTATCTTGATTACTAATTCCAATGGGGATATTGAGTATGTTAATCCAAAAATTGAAGAACTTACGGGCTATTCTTTCGACGAATTAAAAGGTAAAAATCCGCGTATTTTTGCCTCTGGATGCACCCCTTTGGATACCTATAAACAGATGTGGGATACCATTAAAACTGGGAATGATTGGCAGGGCGAATTACTGAATAAAAAGAAAAACGGAAAATTATTTTGGGAGCAGGTTACTCTTTCGGCTATCACCGATGATAGTGGTCAAATTCATAATTTTCTTGCTATTAAGGAAGATATTTCGGAGTTTAAGCGCTACGAGCAAATACAAAAGGTGATTCTTAATATTTCGAATGCGGCATCGGCCCGAAGCACGCTCGAAGAATTTATTCTATTCGTTAGAAAAGAATTGGGAAAACTGATTGACACCACCAATTTTTTTGTTGCCTTGTACAATGAGGAAAGTGAAATCTTTCATTTGCCGTGCATGAATGATCAGTTTGACTATTACGAATCCTTTCCCAAAAGGAAAACTATATCTGCTTGGGTGGTCGATCATCAAATTCCTCTTTTTGTGAATGCGCAGCAAATGAGAGAAATGGAAGTAAGGGGCGAGGTGGAAATTATTGGCAAAGCTTGTGAAATTTGGTTAGGGATGCCATTAAAAAATAAAAAGAAAGTAATTGGGGTTTTAGTAATTCAAAGCTACGATGATAAAGATGCTATTACCGAAAAAGATAAAGAAGTATTAGAGTTGGTGGCGCATCAGATTAGTACTTCTATAGAAAAAAAACGAGCCGAAGAGGAGTTAGTAATGGCTTTGCAACATGCAACCGAATCGGACCGCCTTAAGTCTGCTTTCTTGGCAACCATGTCGCATGAATTGCGCACCCCTTTAAATGCAATAATTGGTTTTTCCGAATTAGTAGATCGCAATACTACTAATGAAACGGCTATGGAATTTAGTCATATTATCAACCAAAGTGGTAACCATTTATTAAGAATTGTTGAGGATTTGTTCGAGATTTCGTTACTTCAAGCTGGTATGCTGAAGATTGATAAAAACGATTGTACGCTTATTGAGTGTTTTAATGAAATTGATAGGTTGGTTCGGATGGAACAAAAATTAATGAATAAGGAACATTTAGAGCTTATATTGACCATACCTGATACTGCGAACCATTGGATATTGAATACCGATAAACAGCGATTGGTTCAAGTCTTTCTTAATCTGATTAAAAATGCACTAAAGTTTACGGAGCGTGGACAAATTGAATATGGTATGTTGGAGTACAATAGGACGTCCGATTTGCCTCTTCAGTTCTTTGTGAAAGATACAGGTGTTGGTATTGCTGAGGATGTAAAGGAAATAATTTTTAGTATGTTTCGACAGGGCAATGAAGTAATTTTGCGAGTACATGAGGGTTGTGGAATCGGTTTGGCTATCTCAAAACGTTTGGTTGAATTGCTTGGTGGAGAAATTTGGGTAGAATCGAAAGTAGGCGAGGGCTCGGTGTTCTACTTTACACATCCGGCAACTATTCAATAGTGTACCATCTAAGTATTGTAATTCTATCAGTAGGGAAAGTTTACTATTATTATATCCATAAATTAACGACAAATTGTTCTCTTTTTTCTTTCTGCGTCAAGCGGATTTGTGTCTGCGTCAAAGGGAACGGCTTCTGCGTCAAGCGGATTTGTGTCTGTGTCAAAGGGAACGGCTTCTGCGTCAAGCGGATTTGTGTCTGCGTCACAGGGAACGGCTTCTGCGTCAAACAGAAACATATATTTTCTCTGCAGAATAGTAAAAGAAGGACACAGACAGCCATATTATTCGCACAGATTTTATCGGTGACAAGAAAGAAAGTGTTACTAGGCAGCAATGCCTTCCTATGTTTAAATAGGGGCATAAAAAAAGGGAACTTTTATAGAGTCCCCTTCGGCACAGCTGCAACGATAGTTTATTAATTAGTATGTAGTTAAAATTTAAACCTCGTTGTTGCTTAATGATTCCTGCTTGCTTTTACGATATTTTATCTGACGTTCGCGATGATATTTGCTGGCATATGCTTTCACTAATTTTTCATCTTTGCGGAATACAAATTTTCCATAACTGCGAATTTCGTCTACCAGCTCTTTGGTTAAGGTGAATGCCTTGTCGCGAATAATTTTAATTTCGTCGTCGTAGTACATTCTACCATTAATATCGCCCAATAAAGTCCCCATTCTGTCGGCTAATTCAGTGGCTCTGTCGCAGTGTGCCATATCAAAATTAATGGGGGTTAAAAGAGCTTCGTTTTCTTTTCCCAAGACTGCTAAAATTGCTAAATCTTGAATGGTATCGGGACGCGAATCGCCTTCTTTAATATCCCTAATTTTTTTTAGCAGATTTTCATCTTTACGAAAAGCAAAGTCCATGTGATCAATTAAAAATTCCCGCAATTCATACATTTCTGGCGATTCGGTATCCCAAGCTAGTATTGCTTTTTGTTTGTCGGAATCTTTGGCTTCCCAGTTCGATTGGGCGGTACGTAAAGCTCCCGTGTAGCCCATCAACAGGTTTAGCTTGTCGGGAACCAAACCGTAGGGGGTAAGCAAAGGCAAATCGATACTTGCACGAGTATGTAAGCTTTCAGCTTCATCTATAAATATTTTGTAGGGAACATCGCTGTACAGGATTTTATTATTGGGAACAGCGATAATTTCTTCCAATAAATTTAATAAGTTTTGTTGATCAGACATAAATCCAATTTTTAAAATGTTTGTATTATCTCCATCATCAATCCTACCGCACGTTTATTTATATGTTTTGTTGTGTAAGAGAATGTTTTTGTGATTATTAAAGCCTCATAGTTTAACAAAACAGATCGAATGTAGTGAAAATAAATGAAATACTAAAAACTTATATGTACTATTTTATCAAGGTGTAGGAAAGGTGTAAGTTTATCATAGTGAAAAGAGGATTGTAAATGATTATATTGAATGGGTGGAGCTTGAGTTTATCCTTTTTATAGTGTGCTGTTTTTAGAAAGAACGATTTCTTTTATCAGATAAAATAATTGGGATGTAGATTTTTTATGGTATTAGTAAAAAGAAGAGGGATGTAACTAATAAAAAACTGTAATTTAACTGGTAAGTTTTAGTACTCACGAAAGTGCTAAATTAAGTACAATGGGGTATTTGTAATCAATTTATAGAACTTATTTATTTAAAAATAAATGCTGCTTGAATGGCTTACAAATGCAGAAATATTGTATTTTAGGCTTATGAATGAACAGAACGCACTACGATCGAAGATATTAGACTTATTATATAGGGGAGAATCACGGCTTACAATTTTAAACGAAATTGTGAAGCAAGCTCAGGATATTGCTCATGGTTCCATCTGTTCTATTTTGTGTGTGGATGAGGAGGGAAAGTATTTGTTAGTAGGAGCGGCTCCCGATTTACCTGATTTTTATAATAATGCAGTACATGGATTACCGATTGGATATGGAATAGGTTCCTGTGGAACGGCGGCTTATACCGGTGCGAGGGTGATTGTTGAAGATATTGCTTCTCATCCTTATTGGAAGGATTTTAACAAGCTTGCCAAAGCAGCAAATTTAGGATCGTGCTGGTCGGAACCCATAAAAGATGCTTCGGGAAAGGTGTTAGGAACTTTTGCAATTTATCATCGAACTCCCAATGCTCCAAGCGTGGCAGATCTTGGGTTTATTGCAGAATTATCGGAAATAACAGCCATTGTGCTCGATCGGTTTGCAATAAATAAACGGCTCGAGGAAAGTGAAAATAAATATAGAATGCTGGCTAATGCTAGTAATGAAGCTATTTTTATTATTGCAAGTGATAAAATAGTGGAGGCAAATAAACGTGCTACAGAAGTAACTGGATATTCGGAAGCGGAATTGTCAGGCATGTCTATTTTTAAAATTATAGAAGAAAAATACTGGCATAGTCCCTATTCAACCGGACATGAAATATTTAAGGATAGGATTAGAGCGATAGGCATTGCTAAAGATGGTTCTGAACTGGATGTGGAAGTTCATATTGAATGTTCGGTTTTTAAAGGAAAACCAGCTTGTTTGCTTTCCATTCGTGATGTAAGCAACTATCTAAATTTGAAGACGGAATTACTTAAATTATCGCAATCTGTTATTCAGAGTCCTATTTCGGTAGTTGTTACCAACTATAAAGGGGATATTGAATACGTAAATCCTAAATTTAATGAGCTTACGGGTTATTCTTTAGAGGAGGTAGTGGGAAAAAACCCACGAATTTTAAGTTCAGGAAATAATAAAGCTGAATTGTATCGGTCGATGTGGGAAACCATTAAGTCGGGAAAAGAATGGCAAGGAGAATTTCAGAACAAGAAAAAATGCGGGGAGCTATTTTGGGAGTTTGCAAGCATATCATCGATAAAGGACGAAAGTGGTCAAATTATTAATTTTGTGGCGGTTAAAGAGGATATTACGGAGCGGAAACGACAGGAGCAAATTCAGAAAATTATATTGGATATTTCGAATGCAGTATTTTTACAAGGCACTCTATTCGAATTTATCGAGTTGATTCGAAACGAATTATCCGCCATTATCGATACTACCAACTTTTTTGTTGCTTTATATGATCAGGAAACTGAAATGTTTAGTTTGCCTTATCACGACGATCAACATGATTTATTTGACAAATTTCATAAAGGAAAAACACTTTCGGGATGGGTAGTAGATCATAACGAAGTCCTTATGGGAACGGTGGAACGCTTGGAGGAGCTAGAGGGGCTTGGCGAGGTTGTGTTAAGAGGAGAGCCATCAAAAATATGGCTGGGAATGCCTTTGCGAGGAAAAGAAAAGGTAATTGGTGTTTTGGTGATTCAAAGTTACGAACATGAAAATGCGGTTACCGAGAAGGATAAGGAGATGTTGGAACTTGTTTCGCATCAAATTAGTATCTCGATAGAGCAAAAACGATCGGAGCAGGAATTACAGAAAGCTTTGCACGATGCCACCGAATCGGATCGCTTAAAATCTGTTTTTTTAGCCACCATGTCGCATGAATTACGAACACCTTTAAATGCCGTAATTGGCTTTTCCGAATTGGTAAATAGTGAAACAGATATAGCTACTGCCGTGGAATTTTGCAAAATGATTAATCAGAGTGGGCAGAATCTTTTAAATATTGTTGAGGACTTGTTCGATATTAGTTTAATTCAATCGGGAGCTGTGAAAATAAAACAGGAAAATTGCAGTATCCTAAATTTGTTATATGAAATTGATGTTGTAATGAATGTGGAGAGAGAAGTGCTTGGAAAAGAGCATGTCGATTTGAAGTTAAACGTTCCGGATAAGTATTTGGCTCTTTCTATATTTACTGATCCTCATCGTTTTAAACAGGTTTTTTTGAATCTACTTAAAAATGCGCTTAAGTTTACGGAAAAAGGAAGCATCGAATATGGTATTTTGAATGCTGATTCGAACTCTGGAGAGTTGCTTCAGTTTTTTGTAAAAGATACAGGAATTGGAATCCCCGACGATATGAAAGAGAATATATTTGGAATGTTTCGACAGGCAAATGAGAGTTTGGCCAGAACCTATAATGGGGTAGGAATTGGTTTATCGATATCGAAGAGTTTAACCGAACTATTGGGTGGTAAAATTTGGGTAGAATCGCAAGTAGGCGAGGGTTCTACCTTTTATTTTACGCATCCAATAAAGTTCTGATTAATTGTATTTACTGAATTAAAGTGACTGAGCCTTCACGATAATGTTTGCCATTAATTTCCATTCCTTGCCAAGTTGCACCGTTTGTAAATACGGCTCTTATTTTCCAGATATAAACCCCTTGAGGGACTACTTCACCATTTTTTGTGCCATCCCAACCTTCGGCAGGTCTACCTTCTTCTATTTTGTCCGATCCCCATATAAAATTACCCCAACTGTCTAAAATTTCAAGTTGGTATTTAAATAAGCCAATTCCCTTCGGTAAAAATAAGGCTACCTGAGGATCGGGATTGCCTGGATTGAAAGCGTTAGGAACAAATAAACCACTCATTAAATCGATCTCAACAGTTTTGGTAATTGAATCTTTACAAGAATATGCCGATTCTGCGTATAAATCAACTTGGAAGGCTCCATTGTTGGTGTATTTATGAATAGGACTTTTTTCCAGAGATTTACTTAGGTCACCAAAATTCCATTTGTAGGTATACCATTTTTTGTCCATCCAATCCTCCTCAACTTCATTGCTTAAATTAACAAATTGAACAGTACCATTGTTGGGTAGAATTTCAGTTGCCGACAATTCAACTCCATCGGGAAGAGTATTGAGATTTTCCCAGGTGAAATCGATATTTGGAGTAGGATAAACAGTAACTGCTTCCTTAATGAAGATACTATCGGTACAATTTCCTTGGCCTGTACTTTTTAAGAAGAGATCGTATTTGCCATAGTTTGAAAAAATATGACTTGCTGTTTTGCCTTCTGTTTTAAAGCCGTCGCTAAATTCCCAGTACGATTGTTCTGAATGACTTGATATGTCTTCAAATTCGATTATTTCTCCTTCACATGTTGTTTTAGAGATGAGTTGATACGCAGGATTCGGAGTTTCATAAATTACAAACTCGTAGCTTGAAGTATCGGAACATAGAAATTTATTTTCAGCTTTTAATGTGATCAAGAAATTGCCGTAATCCGTAAAAATCTCTTTTAAGGGATCTGTTTGATTACTTATTGTGCCATTGCCAAAATTCCACGTATATGAATTAAGATCTTTATTGGCTGTGGTGTTTGTTACATTTAAAGTAAATGGTAAGGAACAACCAATTTCATCAGCTATTGTAAATTCGGCAATTGGTTTTGGATGTACAATTATTGCTGCTGTCATTGTGTCTAAGCAACCCGATGTTGTTTCTGTAATAAGAGAAATTTCATAATTTCCATCTAAAAAAGTATGCTCAGGATTCTCTGCTGTACTTTTAGCTCCATCCTTAAAGTCCCACTGGTAAAAGTTCGCATCGGTTGATGTGTTTGAAAAAGTGACTTTAAGTGGTTCGCATCCTTCAACATTTGAAAGAGTAAATTCTGCATGAGGTTTCTTGTTGATTACAATTTCTTTACTGGTTGTTTTTTCACAGCCATTTTCAAGAGATATTGCAGCTAACTGAACTGTGTAAGTTTGTGCAGAAGTGTATGTGTGAGTGATTTGTGTGCCTTTTTTTGTGGTTCCGTCACCCAAATTCCAAGTAAAATTGGTAAATGTATCTTTCAATTCTTCCTTAATAAAAAGGCTTATTATTTCTTGATCGCATAGATTATCCAGGCCGATTTCAAAATCTATTTCTGGAGCAGAATGAACAATTATTTGCTGTGTTGTTTGATCGGTAGCACATGTATCGTGTACCGAAAGCTGAACATTGTAAATTCCTCCTTTATCGAAGGTGTGGTAAACTGTTTCCCCTTTTGTATCTCTTATATCTACTTTGCCATCTTCAAAAATCCAATCCGATTCTAAATAATCTCCAGCACCCGTTGATAAATTTTCAAAGGCAACCGTAAATGGAGCACATCCTTCCGTTTTATCGGCCTTAAACACAGCCACTGCAGTATTTGGAAAAACAGTCATGTCCTTTGTTGTTGACTTGTCTCCACATTCGTTACTTGCAGTAAGTGTTACTGTATAGATTGTTTTGGTATCATCAGTTAGGAAAGTATGATCGAATGGGCGTTCAATATCCTTTACATCATATTCATAGGTGTTTCCATCACCAAAATCGAAATGGTAGTTGGTTGGTAAACCTTTTGAATGATTAAAAATGCTACGAACTACCGGAGAACAACCATAAGAGCTTGGTAAGATTTCGAATAATGGTATTGGCAATGGTTTTACAATTACGTAATCTGTAAAAGTTGATGTTCCGGCTTTGTTTGTAACATGTAAAACAACCGTGTAAGTGGTATCGCTGAGGGTTCCAGGTTGAAAAACAACAGGATCAGGAGTAAATTCTGTTGAATGTGTTCCATTTCCAAAATCCCAAGAGTAGCTCATGTATTCTCCCTTTGATGTATTGGTAAAATCAACCGTTAAGGGGCCACATCCGTCAGGTGTTTTCGTAAATCCAGAAACCGGTTTCCCAATTACCTCAATTAATGAGCTATCAGAATTAAAACAGCCAAATTTCGATTCTGCTTCTAAAATTACTTTATAGGTGTTTGGTAGTAAATAGGTATGTTCTGGATTCATTTCAGATGAGCTGCCAGTATCCCCAAAACTCCATTGGTAACTAGTTGCATTAAGGCTTTCATTTTTAAAGACTGTAGGAATATCTATTGCAGCAAAAGTCTCATGTGTGAATTTCACCTTAGGTAAGGGATGAATACTTACTGTTTTACTGATTTTAGAAGTACACCCTTTATTATTTATAACCGATAATGTAACGGTATAATCTTTAATTTCTGAGAATTCATGGCTTGTGTTTTGTTCTTCCGAACTATTTCCATCTCCAAAATTCCATGCCCATTTTTCGATCGAATAATCTCCGTTAGTACTTATATCTTCGAAAGAAACAGTACTTCCAATACAACTTGTTCCAATGTTGAAATCAGGAACAGGAGTTGGAATAATTGTTAATTCCATTGTGTCTTCAATAGGTCCACAATTTGAAAATCCTTCTGCTTTTATAGTCAACTGAATTGTGCCGGTTTCATATAATGCAGGTATGTATGTGGGAGATAGCGTGTTACTGTTTTGTAAGGATCCTTTTCCATCTGTTTCCCAGATAAAAGAACTAACGTCTTTTGCATCGGAACCTGTTGGATTGTCTATGCTTTTTACTTTGATTGTATATTTTCCATTTTCCTCACAAATTTCATCATCATTACCTGCAGAAACAAAAGGAGCCTCAATAAAATTTAACTCTAAATCATCTTTAGCATCCATCAAGCAAGGTGTAAGTCCTTGTACTGTAATGGTCAGTTTTACATTACCACTTTTATAATCTTCTTCGCTTGGCAGGTAGGTTGGATTCAATTCTGCAGGATCGCTGAATGTACCTGATCCACTACTGGTCCATTTAATGGTAGAAAATGAGCTTGCAACTGCAGAAGTTAGGTCATAATTCTTATTAAAACAAATGCTCGCATCATCTCCGGCTTTAACTTTAGGAATAGGTACAATCAGCAAGGTCATTTGATTTGAAGCTTCAGAGCATGAGCCATTGCCTTCTCCCGTTAAGGTAAGAATTACATTTCCTGTTTTATTTGTTTCTGGAGAGTAGATTGGCTGAAGGGTATTGGGATCGGAAAAGCCACCTCCGTCGGAGCTCGTCCAAGTTAAATTAGATGTGTTTTGTTCGCTTGAATTTACTAGTTGATACGTATTTCCCTGGCAAATTTTATCGTCTGTTCCAGCATTCATAATTGGTGCAGGAGTAATTCGTAATTTCATTACATCTTCTGCATAGTTATCGCAAGGAGGATTTATAGCGTGTGCTTTAATGGTGATATCAACCTCTTTGTTTTCTTTGTCTTTATCGCCAGGAACATAAGTAGCTTTTAATCCATCTTGATCGATAAATAAACCATCTCCCGAACTTTGATATTCAATGCTTGACCACGATTCTGCTTTAATTTGACCTGCATTACTACCAACATTCATTGTGTAGTTTTGGTTGGAGCAAACTTCACCGTCATTTCCAGCCTCAATAAAAGGATGAGGAGTAATAGTTAAAGTGGAACAAGCTGTTCTAGAACTACATTTACCATTTCCTTCTGCAGTTAGGCAGATAGTTATGTCACCAGTTTCATCTACTGCAGTTTGATAAGTTGGTGATAGGCCATCAGTATCTGAGAGTGTTCCTAAACCAGTGGTGGTCCATGAAAAGCTTGGGCTATTATTTGTAATGGCACTGCTAATTTCATAATTACCATCTTCACAAATAGTTACTTTATCTTCAATGCTTACGGTAGGTGCTGCTGTGATATTTAACTCTAGCTCATCTTGAGTGAATGAGCAGGATCCATTTCCGTTTGCAACTAATGTAAGAGTATATTTGCCTATATCATTTTTCCCTGGGTGGTAGGTGGCAGTAAGACTTGTTTCATTTTCAAAGAACCCATCTGTTGAGGATGTTTTCCATTGTAAAGAGGAGGTGTTTTCTACGCTTGCATCTTCCATTTTAAAAGATTCTCCCTGACAAATGGCTTTATCTTTGCCTGCAACAGCTGTTGGGGCAGGTGTGATGTTCAGGGTCATAAA
The DNA here is from genome assembly GCF_002843315.1 of Labilibaculum filiforme. GTDB lineage: Bacteria > Bacteroidota > Bacteroidia > Bacteroidales > Marinifilaceae > Labilibaculum > Labilibaculum filiforme. The sequence continues at coordinate 49,657 of NZ_MVDD01000017.1, forward strand.
ATCAGATTGATCTTGAATACAAGGAGCTAAAGGCTGAGCCGTTAAAGTTAATTTTACTGATTTTTTGATGATGTCATTTGCTCCAGGGGTGTAGCTTGCATTAATTGTATTTGCATTTTCAAAGCTTCCATCGCCATCACTAGTCCATAAAATATCATCAGAGGAATAAGTGCTTGCTCCATTTTTTCCTGTAGTTATATTGTAAATTCCATTGGAACAAACTTCCCCATCATCTCCGGCTTCGACTGTTACTTTTCCAATTAAGGTCAATTGTAGAGCATCAGAAACCGGATCGCACGAACCTGTAGAGGTCGCTGTAAGTGTTAAGGTGTAGTTTCCTGTTTCATCAGGATCTGGTTGGTAGTTTGTCGCTAATTGAGTCGGATCTTCAAAAACACCTTTTCCCGAACTAGTCCATAATACGCTTGAATGATATTTAGCTGTTCCAACTAGACTTATTTTGCTAGCCTGACACCCTTTGATGTTAACTCCGGCAATGGCTTCTGGTACGTCAGTAAAGGTCAAAGTCATTTTATCAATGGCCGGATCTGGACAAGCACTATTGGGTTTGGCTTCAAGACTTAATTCCACACTTCCATCAGTTAAATCTTTTTCTGTAGGAATGTAAGTGGCATTAATAATTGTATTGTTGGTAAAGCTACCTGTACCCGAACTGGTCCATGAAAGACTATTATAGTTAGTCGCTTGAGCTAGGCTAGGATCAGTTCCAGCCTGAATGGTATAATTTACATCTGTTTTACACATGCTTGCATCAGCACCAGCATTTGCACTTGGTTTTTTAAAAATAGTTATTGTTTTTAAATCAGAAACAATACAGGGAGCATCACCTAATGCTTGCAATTCTAAAATTACAGAGCCATTTTTAATATCATTAGTACCTGGCGTATAAGTGCTGATTAAACTGTTTTCGTCAGAAAATTTTCCATCGCCTGAACTTAGCCATTTAATAGCAGAGCTACTTGAAGTTCCAGATAAGTTAACATTTTCGCCTTCACATATGTCAATATCCTCTTTAGCATCTACTGTTGGTAATTTTACAACTACTAGTTCAAAAGATTTTTGAGCTTCAGCACAAGTTCCATTTCCGTAAGCCGTTAGAGTTAAGTTAACTGTGCCCGAAAAATCAGAAGCAGGAGTAAAGCTTGGGTTTTCTATATTCTGATCAGAAAAAATTCCTGCTTGATCTGCTGTCCATTTTAGCGATTTAGCATTTTCCACACTTGCACCTGTAATAATATAGGTGGCCGATTGGCAGGTTTTATCAGTAGCCTTGTCTAAGCTTACAGTAGGTGAAGGGGTAATTGTGATTGTTTTTTTGTCAAATTCATTGCCACAAGTTCCATTACCTGTAGCGGTTAAGGTCAATTCTATTGTCGATTTTGTTAGGTCTTCAGTCCCTAGATTGTAGGTAGATTTTGTGGCGTTCTTATTCAAAAAAGTACCATCTCCATTTGTTGTCCACTCAATTGTAAGATAATCTTTGGCATTTGCATCGGTTATTTCAAAAGAAGTATCGTTGTTACAAATAGATAGATCGGTTCCAGCATTAACTGTTGGTTTGGCTATAATTGTAATTAGTTTTTCAACGAAATTACTACACCCATCACTTGATGTAACAGTAAGTTTATCTGTGAAAGTGCCCGCAGTAGGATAGATGTGTGTACATTCTTTATTGTTATTTACAGTTCCATCTGCAAAAGTCCATTGGTAAGATGCCATACCATCGGGTTGGGCAGAATAGTTTATTTCTTCTTCCTGACAGGCTTGATCTACTCGGTCTATTACGGGTGTTGGTATTTCATAGATTTCAAATTCCAATAGATCATCAGAAGACCATCCACATTTAGTGTTATGAGCTCTTAAGCTAATACTCGATTTTCCAACTTTATCAAAGCTTATGTTTTTAGGATCTTTATCTGATGAAGTCGTAATTGTTCCATTGTTAGTAAAAGTCCATTTGTACTGATCGATTACATTGTCTTCTATACCGAATGTCTCCTTCCCATTATCTATAAAGTCAGCTGTTGGGCTAAAAGTAAATGTTCCGCAATGTCCATTATCAATTAAGTCCGATAAATTGTTGATGCTTACAATGGGTACATCCGAAACTTCTACTACATATTCATAATTTTCGATACCGCAAAGAGATTCTTTTTGCAGAGATACGATATGTTTTCCAGCCTCGTTGAATTTTATTTTTGGGTCTTTACTGTTTTTGGTAGTCCCTTCTTCAAAAGTATAAGATGTGGCTGAAGAAGACCAAAGATATGTTGTCTTTTGCAAGGCTTCAATAGCTGCATCTTCCTCGGTTGTGAAACTTACAGTTTCTCCATCGGCAAGACAAAAATTAGGAGGTGTATAGGTGCTTGTATTTTCATTTTCGTAGATGCTAATTTCTCCGGTAGTTTCCATAGTAACATCTGCATCGCTACTACAAGAGTTCTTTAGATAAAAAGATATTTTATAAGTTCCGGTTTGTAAAAATTTTATTGAAATATCTCCTTTGGAATCTGAATTGCCTTTTGCAAAGTAATAATCAGTTCCTAATACAGCATCTCCAACTTCGATTCCATCTTCATATTTTGTTACAATCCATCCGTGTTCATCGGTTTCTTTGCATTTACTGCCTTGAAGTCCATAATCTGAGGTGTTGTCAAACTCAAATTCGGTATTGTTAATGCAACCAGTATGGGTGGAGTTTATTGATTCTTCTATTTTTCCAACCTGTAGGGAAAGACTAATACTTGTTGGTTGTGAAATTTCTATTCCATTAATTCCAGTACCTGTATCTTTTAATTCATTGCTACCTATTTCGATAGACGGTGTCATTGTTACATTAAAATGGTTTCTATCGCCTTCTTCGCTACAAGATCCTACCAAGTAAGTATGGCTGATTTTCCCATCATTTTCTAAAGCTTCTTTGTGTGTCCAGTCAATGTACTCATCAGTATCATCAAAATACCAAGCATATAAAGTTGTAGATGGGTTTTCTTCATAATTACTAATTTGAAAAACAAATTTTTGTCCGATACATCCTTTATTTCCTTCGAGTTTATCTAAGGTAACAGTTGGGAATGTATTATATACTTTATACTCGTAAAGATATTCGATTCCTAAGTGTGTAATTGTAATTTTTAATTCAAATTGACCTTGTGTTTTATAGGGGTGGGATTTAGGAAAATTTCCATTGGTAATGGTTTCTATTGCCGATGCATCACCCCAATCAATTTTATATTTGGTAATGTTAGCCGTAATTGTTGCGTCTGTAAGATTTTTCAATTCAAAATCGAACTTTAGATTTGTAGCACTAAAATCCCAATGATAAAAGTAGCCGTCGGTATCACCAAAATTACAGTTTGGAGGATCTGCAGCGTAGGCATTAAAACTGATTAAAAGAGTGAGGAAAATGAATGAACTTTTAAGTAGGTTTTGAATTTTAGTTGAGTGAGAATAAATCATTTATAGTTGGTTTTTCAGTTGTTATTTGGCTTGTTTTATTTGTTTGTTATAAACAGTACATTTCATTATACTGTTTACTGTTATGTGGAGTATTTTGGCTTGTCTACCATAGGCTTTGTAATCGTCATTTCAAGTTTTCATCCAAATTATTGATTAATTTATCACAATAAAACTATTATTAATGTATCTAGCAAAAATAATAAGGAGATAGATGCAAACTAATAATATTCGTATTTAATATTATTATATTATATATTTGTGTGGATGTGGAAATGTGTTTTTCATCACTTAATTTAAATAACTATTTATTTTGAGATTATTAGTAAGATGTACGTTGTGCTCGATTTGTTTGTTCGCTTTTTTTTCAATAAAAATTGTTTCTGCACAAGATTATAAGTTTTCTTTATTTGATCAGAATAGAACTTATTTTAACCCAGCTTTTACAGGTATGGAAAAAGGTTTAATTCGCACTAATTTTGTTTATCGCAGACAATGGTTAAATTTTCCTGGAGAATTTAGTACGAAGCATTTTAATATTGATTGGAAGAACTATAGTTCTAGTGGATTTGGTGTTTTTCTTTTGTCGGATATTGAGGGGGAATCGCTATTAACAACGAATTCGATTGGAGGACAGTACTCTTGGCGTGGAACTTTAGATAAATATTCCGGGGCATTTTTTCAACTTGGATTAGCGGCTAGTTACAATGAGAAGAAAATAGATATCAGTAAGTTGACATTTAGTGATCAATTGGATGAAATATATGGAAAAATTTATGGCAGTAGTTTTGTTGCAGATCAAAACAAACGAAACTATATTGATTTTTCGGTAGGTGGTTTAGTGAGTTTTCGTACTGAAGGTGTTTTTGGTAATGCTTTTACACATATAGTTGGTATTGCTTTTCATCATATTACTCAACCCAATGAATCATTTCAAGGACAAAAAGAGAAGATGCCAATGAAGTTTACTATTCATGTACAAAGTGAATATGTAACCCAAGTTTTCAGTATTAATCGTCGGGATAAATTGAGTTTTATGCCTTGGGTATTATACGAGAAAAGAGGAGAAAGTGTATTGAATGATCAGGCAACCAATAGTATGAATATAGGAATTGATATTACTTCAGATCCTGCGGTAATTGGTGTATCCTATAAAAGTCATTTGAATGGACATTCTGATACGGATTATACTGCTTTGGTATTCAAGGCTGGAACTAAAATTTATGGGAGTAATAAAAATATTATTTATAGGATGTTTTATGCCTACGAACTAGCGATTAATAATTATACTCGTTATACGCGAAATTCTCATGAAATTGGCCTTTCAGCAGATATTTATTTTAAGCGGAGGCGTAAGTGTATTAATCATTTTTAATTCGATTATTACGATTTTATAATGGGTTAAGAGCGATTGTTTGGAGTTTTTAGAATTAACTATTCACAAGAAGATAAAAAATCCCGCTTCTGGATTTCCAAAGAGCGGGATTCTATCTAATCTATGAAACTATATGAAACGTCCATGTATAAAGCTTTCTACACACAGGGAGATGATTATTCCAGCATGGTAAGTTCCATATGACAACTAAAAATCAAATAATAATCATATGAAAAAAACGATTTTACTGTTTTATTACTTTTTTACTTAGTTGGGAACCATCTTCCATTTCGAAAATTAAAATATAAGTTCCCTTAGCCAGATGATTCAAGTTTAAATCTGCAGATTCATTCGGCATATTTACAGCAGTAATTGCTTTACCTGATAAATTAAAAAGCTGTAATCGATTAACTTGTTTCAGATTTTCAAGATGAAGAATATCACGAACCGGATTTGGATACAGTCGTAACTCTTTATTTAAAACATCATTAATTCCTGTCGAATAAGCAATTTCCTCACTGTATGAGCTGTAAACGATATTACCCGTTAGTAATTCTCCTGTTAATGCTACTGGAGTTACAGAGAAACGAACATAGTTGGCACGGTCGTTACTTGTTAGGGTATAAGTTAAATCAGTTGCCCCAGTTATTGAAACTTCATTTGTGCCATTTGAATCATCAGAACGATACCATTGGAAAATGGAAGTTCCTTCCAAATCATTATTTACATCTGTGTAAGTATAATTAGCAGTTAAGGTTTCATCCTCTCGAAAAGTTCCACTTATGCTTATGTTTGAAGCTGCAGGTGCTGTTTTTACATCGGGTTTAGATAGTTGTTTTGTAGTATAGATGTGATATTCTCCTGCTTTTAAATCGATAAATGCGTTCGCATCAGTTACGGTAATTTCCTGCCCGGTGAAGTAATCGTACCAAGTACCTGTTTTACTGAAATTAGGATCGATACTTCTTAGTTTTAGATCGAAATTACCGATTACTCTAACATCCATATCAGTATGGTTGATTTCGATACTTTTTAAAACAGTACTCGTTTTTAAAGTGAAATCTTCCGATTCGAAGGCAACTTCCTCTTTTTTCAGCTTTATTAGTGCCGAAAATACTTCGTATAGTCTTTTTCGGTTCGGATCGTCTTGATATTCCCAATGAATTGGTTTTTTACCAACTCTGCCATTTTCATCAATCGAGACATCGTAACCCAATTCGCCAAATTGCCAAACCATTTTTGGTCCTGGAACAGTAAAGAAGAAAGTTGCGGCCGCCTCCACTCTCGATAGGGCAGTAGTTAGATTGGTTACATCATAAGTATTTAAAGAAGCTCCGTAGGTAAGATTGCGATACATCATACGTTCTTCGTCGTGACTTTCCATATAATTTACTAACTGAGGACCAATCCATTCTCTTTCTTTCCAGGAAGTGTAGCTAAAATCAGAGGTATATCCCATAGAAGCTTCGCTGTACTCGTGGTTGGCGTTTCCCCAAAGCAGGATGCCATGTGCAGCCAATTCTTTTTCTTCAGGGTTATCCGATAAATGCTCGAATATTACTACAGCATCCGATTTAACGTTCCAAATTGCAGTAGACATACGTTTTAATATATCAACACGTTCTTGGTCGTATTGTCCTCCCCAAGGGTCTGTTGAGTTGCTGTGTGGTGTATTCGAAAATCCTTTGGTGAAATCGAAACGGAACCCATCAATGTGGTATTCGTTTATCCAGTAAGCATTTATTCTGTCTACTAATTTTTTGGTTTCAGTGCTTGTGTGATCGATATCGTACCCCCATTGTGCATCTGGGTTTTCAAAATTGCTTGTGACATTGTACCATGGATTATCTGCTGTTGGCTTAGAACCATCAAAGTACATGCGTAAGAATGGCGATTGTCCGTAGGTATGATTTAATACCATATCCATGTAAACAGCTATTCCTCTACTGTGACATTCGTCGATAAAGGCTTTGTAATCATTTTTTGTTCCGTAGGCTTTATCTGGAGCAAAATAAAAGGAGGGATTGTATCCCCAAGAATCGTTTCCTTCAAATTCGTTAAAAGGCATTAATTCAATTACATTAACTCCAAGTCTTTCTAAGTAATCTAATGTGTCTCGAACTGTTTTAATTGCTCCAGTTGCCACAAAATCGCGTACATGTAATTCGTACACTACCAAATCTTCTTTTTTTGGAGCAGTAAATTGAGAATCGGACCAAGCAAATGTAGTTTGAGCAGTTTGAAAAACACTGGCTATTTCACTTGTTTTACTAGCAGGGTAGGCTATAAGATTTGGATAGGTAGTGCTGGAAATGTACTGGTCATTCCAAGGATCAAGGACTTTATCGGCATATGGATCTGCAATTTTAGTAGTTCCATCAATCACATATTGAAAAATGTATTCTTTTCCCGCAGTAAGATTGTTGATAGTAATCCAGAAATGGTCGCCATCTTTATTCATTAGGTAGTTGTTATCGTAATTCCAATCATTAAAATCACCAATAACAAACACATATTCTTTATTTGGAGCGTATAGCGATAGGGTAACTGTATTGTTGTCGATGTAATTAATTCCATCGTTAATGCCTGCAGGTTTTGTTGCTATTGGGGTGTCTTCACGAAGAACGATATTTACAGTATCTCTTGCTACTTCTGATCCTGCTGTTGCTACAGCAATTAATTGATGCGATCCAGCTGCATAATTTGTGTACGAATAGTTTAATTCTGTTTCAGTTGTACTGTGCATGCTAGTATTATCAATAAAAAGTTCCAGATTTTCACTTGCTTCTGAATTGATTGTAATTAATACAGACTTATTTTTTTCAAAAACACTGTTGTTAGTTGGTTTGGTAAATTCAACATTTAGACCACCTTCGCTGATATCAACAAATATGTCTGTTCCTCCCTCGTCTTTGCCTTCTTTCGAATTGTCGGCACTGCGAAAAACGAAAGCCATTTTTACTATTTTCTCACCACTTGCTACGCCGTAATATTCGCGAATGCTTGGTGTAATACTTAATTCCCACTTGTTATTTCCAAGTGATGTTAGTTTATATTTTTCGCTATTGTCACCCCAGGATGGAGCATATTTCCAATCAGCATTAGAAGAGCTTTGATCGGTTATTACACCTGTATGAGCATACACATCGCCGGTGTAATCTTTCAATCCAGCGGTTCCTAATGAAGCATCAAAGGTTATTGTAACAGCTTTATCTTCGGTAGGAAAGTTTGGACTTGTACTGATAATCTGTCCGGTACCTACTGAAGGTATCAGTAGCAGAAAAGATAGGAGATATGTGTATAGTTTATTCATAATTAATTTGTGTTTGATCAAATACTTTACTCGTAAGGAGAGTGTTAGGTACTTTTTTTATAAAACTAAAAAAAAAGCCGCCCTCCAAGGACGGCTTTTTAGGTTTTTATTTAGTTGGAACTATTCAAATACTCCGGTTCCAGTAGTAAAGTTAAGTTTAACTTTTTGATCTGTAAGGATAGGAGCACCAGCTAAATCATTTCCTGCGCCTCGGTATTCAATTTGTCCCGATAACACGCTAAATTCAGCTTGCCACCAATCAACAGAATTTCCTTCTGTATTGGTTAAAGAAGTAGCAGTTACATACATTCTTGCATTATCGTCAGCAACAGTAGCGGGTGAAGTAAGAACCTTCGCATCTGTAGCATCTGGAGTAAATAAGAATTCACCACCATTCCAATTTCCAAATGCACTTCCTTGTGCATAAATCACTGGGTCGGTTATTTGGATGGTATTGGTGAAAAGATTGACAACAATCATTTTGTAACCTTCGGCTCCACTTGGTATGTTACTTCCACCTTTGTTCCAAACGCCATTCGCATCTGCAGTACCTCCTGATTCTCCAAATTCAGTACCATTCCAATCTCTTACTGAGTTGAACTTCAATTCAGAATCAGCATCAAACCATGCTATTCTCCAGAAAAGGTGAGGATTACTGTGTACAGGAATCATTTCAAGTACTGCATCATCAGACCAATTCCAACCAGGAACAAAACTACCATTGATGTATAAGTTAGTAGGATAGGTTGAAAAGGCAACATTTGCTCCATAAGCAACACCTTCGCTGTTAATGGCATAAGCTCTTGCGTAATAGGTAGTACTTGTTTCTAAACCAGTAATATCTACTGTAAACTCACCAGTTGTACCAGCATTAGTAACTTTATCATTGTCGATTGTTGGACTTTCGCTTGTACTAAAGCAAATTCCTCTTTCTGTAATTGCAGTACCTCCGTCGTAAGTTACATTTCCAGCAACTTTAGCAGTGGTCGACAATGCAGTTACATCTCCTGTTTCTACACTTGCAATTCCAATAAGAGTAGTAAATGTAATTTGAGGACTATATACTGTAGCAATAGAATTTGTTGCATAGGCTCTTGCATAATAGACTGTTTTTGCTTTTAAGTCTGTTAATGCACTAGTGTATTCACTCATTCCTTCACCTTCATCTGTAAGCGAACTTTCTACAGTTGGGTTTTCTTCAGTACTCCAACAAATTCCTTTGGCTGTAATTGTTGCTTTCCCATCGTAAGTTACTTCTCCTGTAATGCTTGCAGTAATTGCAGTTATATTTGCAGCAACATTAGAGATGATAACTGTTGGTTCATGAGCTAATGTTGTGAATACATCATCTTCACCATACATTGTAGTGCCATTATCCATAATAACATATGCTCTGTAATGGTATACGGTTAGGTGTTCCAATCCATCAACGGTAACCCAATAAACGGCATTTTCTACGGTATCAGCTATTTTTTTCGAATCTGCTGTAGTCGGATCTGCAGTAACACCCCAAACAACACCATATTCTGCTATGCCATCGCCTTCTGCAACAACAATTCCACTTAATTCCGCAGAGGTAGATGTTATGCCATCCTTTTTCCAGGTTGCCATTTCGGCATCCAATTTAACCAGATCATCTTTATCACACCCAACTATTAAAAACAGCGAGGCAAATAAGAGAACGGTGATTCTGAAAAATATATTTTTTTTCATATTGATATATTTTGTACTAATATTTATTAATTATTGAATTAACTCAGTAACCATTTGGGGTGCATTAATCGACTGCACCCCGTGGTTTATTTTATGTATTAATTCTTAACAACTGTTGCAACAGATCCTGCAATATTTAATTTGATGGTGTAATTACCGGCTCCGTCAGATACAGGAATATTTTTTCCTCCTTGACTTAATTGTACCGTTTTATTGTCATCATCATAATTATCAGTACTACCGTCAGCTGTTCCATTTCCTCCAAGATTCCATGCCCATCCGTCGTTTAATCTAAATTTAAAGTTACCATTCGTTAAATCGGCAGTAATTTCCCAAGTGCGATCAACGGAATTATAATCCATTTTAGTATCTGGAGTATTCCATCCATTTGGAGTGGCATCACCAACAAGACCAATATTATACGCTTCCATAGTATAGGAAAGATCATTGGTGTTAGCGGTAAAAATATACCAACCAGCATCGGCAACAGTAATTACGGTACCATCTACAGCAAGACCGCTAGTTCCGGCTCCGTAGGTAATTGCATTATCAGGATCTAGTAAAGTAAATGCATCACCAGCATCAAATTTTACATATCCTTCGTAAATGCCATCGCTACCTGGCGATTTGATTTTTTGAGGATCTTTTCCATCAATAAGTACATCCAAACGAAGTAATCCAAAAATGGTAGCTGCTCCATTTACAGTCTCTGAATAATAAACAAGGTCATCAACTCCAAGACCCGCATCGGCTTCTAATACACATCTAATTCTAAAGTCAACTGATGAAGTTTGATCTTCTGGAAAACCATCTAGTAAGATTGTATTTAATTGATTTACACTTAATTCAATATCATTACATGTAATTCCATTATAAATTTGAGTAACATTTTCGAAATTGTTGCCCGCAGGACATGCTTCTAAAAAATAGCTTGCTGAAGCAGTAAAGCCTGGATTTACAGGAGTACATGCAAAAATTAATTTATCAGTTCCGTTAGCTCTTACCAAAGTTAAATCCGGTAATGAGATTGTTGGAGTTATTACGTTCTCAGATAGTACAATCTGATCTCCGTCTTCATCACAACTCGTGAAGAAGCCTAAAACCCCAACTAATGCAAATAATAATATATAATATTTTTTCATCTTTTTTGGTTTTAAATGATTAGTAACCATCATTTTGCTTAATGTTAGGATTAGCTGATATTTCATCACCTGGTATTGGGAAAATATTCAAATGATTACTTGTGCTGGTTCCATTAAATGTTCCACCTTTCCACTGCCAGTTATAAGCACCTCCGGTGAACTTACCAAAACGAATTAAATCAGTACGTCTTTGTCCTTCGTAGTAAAATTCTCTTGCTCTTTCATCTAAAATGAAATCAGCATCTACATCACTAGCTAAAATATTACCACTATCATCTCCATATGCTCTTTCACGAATCATATTAATATCCGCAACAACAGCAGCAGTAGCACCACTTGTATTAAATAAGGCTTCAGCTCTCATTAAGTAAGCATCTGCTAAACGAAATACAGGGAAATCAGTAGAAGCAAAAGTTGGACTATAGTTGTCTGCTTGCGTTCCATCATGATTTTTAGCAGTAAATTTATAAACACCTACACCAAAGTCTCCACTTGAAGATGGGGTTGGAATATTTATAGATCGTTTTTGACGTAAGAAAATCCTTCCATCTGGACTCTGAGCAAAAATAGTATCCGTTGCTGGTACTGGATTGTTTCCATATACAACTAAGGTATCCACTAAAATATTCATTAAATCTTTTCTTGCTCTGTTTCCATTCCAGTTAGTGTTAGAGGTCAATCCATGGTAATCTTCTGCACGAATATATGTTGCATCACTTGAAGATTCGATAATGAAAGTGATTCCACCATTACCTTGGGTGTTAATTCCATCTTCGGCAAATGCAAATATCATTTCATTGTTACCATGACCACGATCATTGTCAGCACTAAAGTTTTGTCTGTAATCAGTAGCTAAACTATATTGAGGACTGGCAATTACTTTATCACAATAAGTTTTACATTCTTCCCATTGAGCGGTTCCAGTATAAACCTCAGCATTTAAATAAGTTTTAGCAAGTAACATCCAACATGCACCTTTATCAGCTTGCGGATAACTAGATCCTGGTTCTCCCAAATCGGGTTCAATTGCTTTTAGTTCATCAACAATAAACGTAAATAAGTCTGCGCGTTGAATTTGTTCTGGGAAATATTTTCCAACACCATCTTCTTCTGTAGTAAAAGGAGGGTTTGCAAATAAATCCATTAGCCAATAGTAAGCCAAAGCTCTTAAATATCTTGCTTCAGCACGATATTGGATGATATCTGGTTCTGTACTACCTGCAGTTACATTTAAAAAGTCGTTAGCATAGGTTACACTTAAACTTAAACGTTGGTAAACTGCTGTAAGGAATGGATTTTGTGCACTCCAGTTTTGAGTATTTAAATCTGAAATACCAACATCACCCCAGGCACAAATACCTTCATCTGTTGTAATGGTCTGCAGATTCCAAAGGGCTCTCATGGTAATAAAGAAACCATCATCACTAGAGGTTATGTCGGCATCACCATCGCCTTGACCAGAGATAATAAAACTTGCATAGAGTTTAGCCAAGGTTTGTTCCATGTAAGCTGGATCATCGCCAAGATTTCCTGCCAAAATTTTATTAGGATCTGTTGGCTTCACGTCCAAATCATCTACACAAGATGTATACACCATTGCAGAGATAAGGAGACTGAATATTATATATATTTTCTTCATCTGTAATTGTATTTTTAGAACGTTAAGTTTACACCCATAGTAAATGTACGTGGTCTAGGATAAAAGTTATCATCAACACCACCATCAACTTCTGGATCAAGACCATCATATTTTGTTATTGTAAATACATTTTGAACTGTAAAACTTACTCGAGCATTAATGTCTTTACCAGCAAATTTGTCAAAAGTGTATCCCGCACTAATATTATCCATTTTTAAGAAGGACGCATTTTGAACAAAATAATCAGATGTAAACTGACGTTTCACAAAGTTTGTTTCGCTTAAATAGGTTGGCATGTTTTTCCAGTATCCTATTTGTTGCATTTGATCATATGATGCCCCTGCAGCAACTTGGTTTAATACATAGTTGCCAATATTAGCACGTAATGATGTAGACATATCAAACTGCTTATAGTTAAAACGAGCAGAGAAACCAAAGATATCTTCAGCAGTAGGGTTGTGGTAGATGTATTTGTTCGCATTATCGCCACTAATTACACCACCGTTTCCAGCGATATCATCATAAAGACCTTCAATAGGATTGCCATTGGCATCATAAACCTGAGAGTTAACAAAGAACGAGTGAGCAGCTTCACCAACTCGAGTAATTTGTCTAACGCCAGTCATACCTCCACCTTCGGTAACACCAATGTATTCAGGATCATCAGTTAACAATAGTTTGGTTAATTTATTGTCATTGCGAGTGTAATTCAATCCAATGTTTAAAGACATATCAGGAGTTGAAATTGCAACAACGTTTAATGAAACTTCAATACCTTTATTTTCAAGACTACCAACATTAGTATACAATCTGTTAGAGAAGTTACTACCACTAGGAATAGTTACAAGGTTTAACAAATCTTTTGTTTCACGGAAATAGTAATCAACCGATCCATTAATACGGTTATTTAAGAATCCAAAGTCCAAACCAATATTTTGAGTAGTTGTTTCTTCCCATTTAATATCAGGATCGTAAGTATTTGGTCTTAGCGTTGAAGTAAATTCTCCGTTAATAGGATAATAATACCCTTGTTGAGAGCTGATGTATTGTGCCTGATAGGGATAATCGTTATCCGATATATCTTGCTGACCAGTGATACCCCAACCTAATCTAACTTTTAAGTCGGATACAACATCAACATCTTTCAGGAATGATTCTTCATGCATCTTCCAAGCAAAAGCCGCTGATGGGAAAAATCCCCAACGATTGTCTTCAGAAAATCTTGAAGATCCATCATATCTAAATGTTCCTGTAAACAGATATTTATTCATTAAAGCATAATTCATACGACCAAAGAAAGACACTAGATAGTTTTCTGTTTCAGAAGCAGTATCATTATCTACTTGTAATGGATGAGTTTCATCTTCTACCGATCTTGTGTAATTAGTACTTTCTCTTTCAAAATGTTGCCATGAATATCCTCCAGTTAAATCTAATCTATGATTTTCATTAAACTCTTTATTATAGCCCAAATAAAAGTCTAAAAGGTTATTTTTATTTTTGGCTGTATAATCACTTAGTTTACCCCACGATGATGGAACTAATGTAGAAGGAGAGGTGGTTGGTCGGTTATTTTGACCATCACTTTCAGTATAGTCAGTAGCTATATTTAAATTAGCCTGCATGTCACGAAGAAATGGTAGGGTGTAATTTAATTTTAAGTTAGCTACAAGTCGGTAAACATCCGATTTATTATTAACGGCTTTTGCTTGTTCTACAGGATTAGGAGTACCTAAGTTGGCTCCATAGTTTTGCCATTGGTAGTAACCTGCCGAACTTGTATTACCATCATAAATTGGCTGTGTAGGATCCATAGAAACTGCAGATCCAATGGCTCCAGTATCACCAAAGTTATTATTGGTCATCATGAATTTTGCATTCATGTTTACTTTCAAATCATTATTCAGAAATGTTGGATTTAAATTTAATGATCCAGTATATCTTTGCATATCTGTATTTTCCAAAATACCTGTTTGATCAGTGTAACCTAAGGAGATACGATATGGAATATTTTTTTCGGAACCTGAAAAAGCTAAATTGTGATCATGAGAAACTGAAGTACGGAAAATTTCTTTCTGCCAATCTGTATTTTCAGTTCCTAAGTTGTCGTAGATTAAAGGGTCGTACAGCGTTCTATTGTCATTGGCGATTTTTCTTAATTGATCACCTGAATACACATCAATATAATCAATTGGTGAAGCAACAGAAATACTTCCACTATAATTTACTTTTAAAGGTGATCCTTTTACTCCTTGTTTGGTGGTTATAATTATAACACCATTAGAAGCTCTAGATCCATAAATTGCGGTTGAAGATGCATCTTTTAATACTGTAAATGTTTCAATATCGTTTGGATTAATAAATGAAAGTGCATTTGAACTACCACTTACATTATTTCCAACACTTTCTATCGGCATTCCATCAACAATAATTAATGGGTCATTTGATGCGTTAAAAGAAGAACCTCCACGAATTCGAATAGTAGATCCACTTCCTGGAGCTCCCCCTGCAGATGTAATTACAACTCCTGCTGATTTTCCAACTAAAAGGTCTTGTGGAGAGGTGATATTACCTCTGTTAAAATCTTTTGAGGAGACACTAGTTACAGAACCTGTTTTGTCTTCTTTCTTCACTGTACCGTAACCAATCACAACTACCTCGGAAAGGTTTTCGGTTTCAACACTCAAAATTACATTAATTTGAGTTTGATCACCAACTACAATCTCTTGCGGACGGTATCCAACAAAAGAATAAATAATAGTAGCATCGGCGCCTACACTTAAAGTGTAGTTTCCGTCAATGTCGGTAGTTGTACCAATAGTTGTACCCTTTACAACTATTGAAACACCAGGAATTCCGATGCCATCGTTTGCATCAGTAACTAAACCAGTAACTACTTTTTCCTGTGCATATATCATGGTAAATGAAAATACCATAACCAGCATAAGAAGTAGTTTTCTAAGTCTACTAAAGTTAAGTTCCATAAATTAGAAATTTAAGATAAATTAGAAATTAGTTAAAAAGTTAAGGTGTTTTAGATAAAAATATGAACTCGTGTTTCCGACTTGGGCTCTTCCTTTTTATTCTCTAAAATTCCCTTAACGTTAAGTTAGCCTTAATTCATTCTATAATCAAAGATAAATGTTGAAACTCTCTTCTTTGTAAATGATTGATAGTTAAGTGTGAATAAATCATCGCAAACGTCACCGCAAACGTTTGATATCTAAAAATGTAGATACGTTAATAATATCCAAACAAATGGTGATTAGGTCTGCAGTTTTGTTTAATTTTTTCTATATTTACAAAGCTTGTTTCAAGTCTGATTAAAATGTGTAGAATGTTTTTAATCATCTTGTTACATATTATCTACTTAGATGCTTGACGTCTATTAATATATGAATTTTAAATGAGAAGCGGGCAAATAACAATTAAAGATATCGCCAAAGAATTAGGAATTTCAGCCTCTACTGTTTCCAGAGCGCTTAAGGATCATCCTGATATTAGTAGTAAAACAAAAGAGGCTGTAAACGAATTGGCTAAGAAATGGCACTACAAGCCAAATGCCGTGGCTTTAAGTTTGCGAAATAGTAAAACGAATATAATCGGTGTTATTATTCCTGAAATCGTTCATCATTTCTTTTCCTCAGTAATCAGTGGAATTGAAGATGTTGCTTCCAAAGCCGGTTATAACGTAATGATTTTTCAATCGAATGAATCTTATGAACGGGAAATGGAGAACGTTCAGGCGCTTCTATCCAGTCGTGTGGACGGGGTTCTTGTTTCTATGTCGAAGGAAACAAAAGACCATAGTCACTTTCGGGAATTAAGAGACAATGGGATTCCAATTGTATTTTTCGATCGGGTTTGTAACGACTTGTCTTCAGATAATGTAATTGTTGATGATTTTGCCGGTGCTTTTGCAGCAGTAGAGCATCTTATAAAGATAGGTTGTAAAAGAATTGCACATTTATCGGCTCCACAACATTTATTACTGGCACAAAATCGACAGAAAGGATTTCGCCAAGCAATGTCGAAGCATAAAATACCAATCGACGAAAATTTAATTATTAAATGTGATAGTTTTGATGAAGCTTTTCTTAAAACTCCAGAATTGTTGGCTTTACCTGAACCACCTGATGCAATATTTGCGGTGAATGAATTAACTGCTGCGGGTGCACTGTTAATGGTGAAAAAATCAGGATTAAAAGTTCCCGAGGATATATCTATTGTTGGGTTTACCGATGGGGTAGTTTCTCGAATTACCGATCCTTCACTTACTACACTGGAACAACATGGATTTGATATTGGATTAAAAGCTGCAGAGCTTATTGTCGAAAGAATTACTGCAGGTGATATGGATTACGAACCGGTAACAAAAGTGGTAAAAACTAGTCTGATTGTGAGAGGATCAACTAGACCTATATAATATATATTATACCTAAAGAAATAAAAAAAAGCTGCTTTGCGCAGCTTTTTTTATTGCTAAAAGTTAACTGAATATGTATAAGAGCTATGAAAATTCATCGCTAACGAAAAAAAAATGATTTATTTTGACTTTGTTGCAATCGTTTGTTATGGGCTATTAAGCCCATTGTTACTGCAATTTTAGAATTGGAGATCGTATCTTATTTTGACATATTGTATTTTTTTCTCTACTTTTGGCCGTGGAGGGAAACCTCTTTTCCGACTTAATTATTCTTTACTTCCTTATATGATCTCGTTTCCAGATACAATTGGAAATGACTCAGATCTATGTTTTATATAGTACACAGACTTGTGTACTATGAATTAGCTTAGTCCGTTCTAGTACAGGTTATCATCTGTATATGATCTATAATTTTCCCAAAAAATATCTGTATTGAAATTTATTTGTAGTAGTACTCATCTCCGATGAATAGTAACTGTATTTGTTATGGTTCTATTTGAAGGTGAAGAGGGATGAATGACAGAATATGTCAGCCATTATACAGAAAGGACATAATTAACAATCAAATGAAGAAACAACCTCGTTTAAATTTTTGGCAAATCTGGAACCTGAGTTTTGGTTTTTTAGGTGTGCAATTTGGTTTTGCATTGCAAAATGCTAATGCTAGTCGAATATTATCCAATTTAGGTGCCGACCTGCACTCTTTATCATTGTTTTGGTTAGTTGCGCCTGTCATGGGATTGCTGATACAACCTGTAGTTGGTGCGGCTAGTGATACTACTTGGACCAGAATAGGTCGAAGGTCGCCTTATATTTTAGGAGGTGCAATTTTTTCTATGATTGCGATGTTTTTTATGCCTAATGCGCCTAATGTTATTTCGGCAGGAGGTGTTGGAGCACTAATATTTGGTGCGGTAATGCTTGCTGTAATGGATGGTTCATTTAATGTTACTTTTCAGCCTTTTAGAGCTTTGGTGGCAGATATGACCCCAGAAGATCAAAGGAATGTTGGTTATTCTGTTCAAAGTTTCTTAATTAATGTTGGAGCGGTTATTGGATCGGCATTGCCTTTTATATTAACAGCTTTTGGCGTTCAAAATGATGCTCCTGCAGGAGAGGTTGCCGATTCTGTAATTTGGTCGTTTTACCTAGGTGGATCGATTCTTTTACTAAGTGTATTGGTAACTGTTTTTAAAACGAAAGAATATGCCCCGGAAGAATTTGAAGCATACAATAATATTACTGCAGAAGATAAAGAGAAAAAAGAAAGCTTTTTTACTCTGTTAAAGAATTTGCCAACAACAATGAAACAGCTTGCCTTGGTGCAACTTCTTTCGTGGTTTCCGCTGTTTTTAATGTGGGTGTATGCAACCCCTGCTTTTGCACAGCATTATTGGAATACGCCAATTGGCGATGCTAGTTCTCCAGCTTATAACGAAGCTGCGAATTGGGTAGGTATTTGTTTTGCTGCTTATAGTTTATTTGCAGCGCTGTTTTCTATTGTCATGCCTTGGTTTATTCGTAAAACAAGCCGAAAAACAGTTTATTCTTTCGCTCTGGTTGCTGGTGGTATTGGGTATATTTCAACCTACTTTTTTCACGATCAATACATGTTATTGGTGTCGATGATTGGAATTGGTTTTGCATGGGCTGCAATACTAGCAATGCCATACGCTATTTTGTCGGGTGTTCTGCCTGCAAAAAGCATGGGCGTTTACATGGGATTATTCAACCTAACAGTTGTAATTCCGCAAATAATTAGCGGGGTATTTGGAGGATCTATTTTAAAGATATTCTTCCACGAACAAGCTATTTATATTCTGGTGCTTGCCGGTGTATTGATGTTATTAGGGTCGGTTTCCGTCTTTTTTATTAAAACAAAAGAGGATTCAAAATTATAATTTTATTACTGATGGAAAAGATAAGTGCATGTATTTTTGATTTAGATGGAGTAGTGGTGGATACGGCGAAGTATCATTACATCGCATGGAAAAGTATAGCAAATGAGTTGGGTTTCGACTTCACAGAGGAAGATAACGAGAGATTGAAAGGTGTAAGTCGCATGACTTCTTTGGATATTCTTCTGTCGATTGGTGGAGTTGAACTTGCTCAGGAAACTAAACTGGAATTGGCCGATAAGAAAAACAAAAACTATTTGGAGTACATATTAAAAATGACTCCTGATGAAATTCTTCCTGGTGTGAAAGAATTTATGAATGAACTTAAATCTAATGGAGTGAAGATTGCTTTGGGATCTGCAAGTAAAAATGCGATGACAATCTTGAATCAATTAGAGCTTACCAATTATTTCGATGTGGTGGTTGATGGAACGCACGTGAGTAATGCAAAGCCTGATCCGGAAGTTTTTTTGAAAGGAGCAGAATTGCTTAAGGTTGCTCCGTCGGAATGTATTGTGTTTGAAGATGCAGAGGCAGGAGTAGAAGCCGCAATTAACGGCAAAATGAAGTGTGTAGGAATTGGTTCTCCGGATGTATTGGGTAAAGCAAATTTGGTAGTCCCGGGTTTTGTTGGGTTCACCATGACTCAATTGAACTTTTAAGACCAGTAGTAAGATTATTTTTTAAAGGAAATCAACATGAATGAATATTTAAAACATGATGAGTGGTGTATTATAGAAGAAGGGTTCAAGCCTGAAAATCACCGTGCATCTGAAAGTATATTTAGTCTTGGAAATGGCAACATGGGACAAAGAGCCATGTTTGAAGAACATTATTCGGGCAAAACATTACAAGGAACCTACATTGCTGGTGTTTATTATCCTGATAAAACCAGAGTTGGTTGGTGGAAAAACGGATATCCGGAGTATTTTGCCAAGGTATTAAATGCGCCAAACTGGATTGGAATTGATGTGAAAGTGAATGGCGAAATGCTTGATCTTGCTAGTTGTAAGGTAAGTGATTTCGTTCGCACATTAAATATGCAGGAAGGCATTTTGCTTCGTTCATTTATTGCCGAAATGCCAAACGGAAACCAAATTAAGGTAGATGCAAAACGTTTTTTAAGTATTGTAAGTTCCGAAGTTGGTGCAATTCGCTATTCTGTAAAGACTTTAAATTTCGATGGAAAGATTAGTTTCCATCCCTACTTAGATGCTGACGTAGCGAATGAAGATTCGAACTACGACGAGAAGTTTTGGGATGTTTTGTCTTGTAAATCCGACAAGGGAGAAGGTTTAATTACGGCTAAAACTAAAAAGTTAGATTTTCATGTTTGTATAGGAATGAAATATGACGTATACAAAGATGGACAGAAACTGGAAATGACTCCTTCTGTTACAGAAGAAGCTAAATATGTAGCCAATACTGTCGAATTTGAAGTTCGAAAAGGGGAGGAGCTTACTATTTATAAATATGCTGGTGTTCTGAGTTCTTTAAATCATAACAAAACCGAGATTCAAGCCAATGCACAAAGTGTTACTGCAAAAGCTTATGCAAAAGGTTATGATTCACTTTTAAAAGAACATGTTGCCGCTTGGGCAAGTAAATGGGCACATAGTGATATTACCATTGAAGGGGATGTTGCAGCACAGCAAGCCATTCGTTTCAATATCTTTCAATTAAATCAGACTTATACTGGTGAGGATCAAAGATTGAATATCGGACCCAAAGGTTTTACTGGTGAAAAGTATGGAGGAAGTACTTATTGGGATACAGAAGCATATTGTGTTCCCTTCTACCTTAGTACATCAAAACCTGAGGTTACTCGTAATTTGTTAATTTACAGACATAAGCAATTGCAAAAAGCAATTGAGAATGCTGCAAAATTAGGGTTTACCGATGGTGCAGCCTTGTATCCTATGGTAACCATGAATGGGGAGGAGTGTCACAATGAGTGGGAGATTACCTTCGAAGAAATTCACCGTAATGGAGCCATTGCATTTGCTATTTACAATTACATCCGTCACACCGATGACAAAAAATATTTGGAAGAATATGGTTTGGATGTATTAATTGGTATTTCACGATTCTGGAGTCAGCGGGTGAATTACTCTGAAGCAAAGAAGAAATATGTAATGCTTGGGGTAACTGGTCCTAACGAGTACGAAAATAATATCAATAACAACTGGTACACAAGTACTATTGCCAATTGGTGTCTAAAATATACTCAGGAGGCCATGGCTCATGTGAAAAAGACTAATTCTGGTCGTTTTGCTGAGATTATGGCAAATCTGAAATTCGATTTTGTAAAAGAGACTGCAAAATGGAACGATATTATTGATAATATGTACTATCCGATTGATGAGGAAACAGGTGTATTCTTGCAACAGGATGGTTATATGGATAAGGAACAAATTCTGGCGGTTGATTTAGATCCGAAAGTACGTCCTATCAATCAGCATTGGTCATGGGATCGAATCTTGCGATCGTGTTTTATTAAGCAAGCTGATGTTTTGCAGGGAATTTATTTGTTCGAAGATCAATTTGATGATGCAACAATAAAGAAGAATTACGATTTCTACGAGCCTAGAACGCTTCATGAGTCTTCTCTTTCTCCTTGTATTCACTCTATTCTAGCTTCTAGAATTGGTGATATTGAAGGAGCTTATGATCTCTATTTAAGAACTTCTCGTTTGGATATAGATGATTATAACAAAGAGGTTCACGAAGGCCTGCACATTACTAGTATGGCTGGAACATGGATGTCGATTGTTGAAGGTTTTGGCGGAATGAGAGTCTCTAACGGACAATTGATATTTAAGCCATTAATTCCTAAAGAGTGGAAGTCTTATTCATTTAAGGTACGATTTAGAGGTAATCTTTTAAATGTAAGAGTTTCGGCTGATGAAGTGGGAGTAATTAATGAAGAAGGGGAAGACATTTCTTTATTCCTGATTGATGATGAATACGTAATTGAAAAGAATAGTAGCTTGGTTATCGAGCGCGCCTAATTTAATACAAGAATAGCTCAGGATAAGGGGATTCCTCTTATCCTGATTTTGTATATAGACTTAATTTTGATGGCATGAGAGTTTTTTTGATTTCTTTACTGATGGTTTCTTTTTTTAGTTTTTCCTCGTTTGCAAACAAGGTGAAAATTGAAAGAGTAGAGCCGATGTTTTGGTGGGTGGATATGACGAATCCAAATTTACAACTGTTGGTTCATGGAGAAAATATTTCGAAATATGATGTTGCTGTGAATTACGAAGGAGTTAAGATTGAGGGAATTGTTACCACCGATAAACCTAACTATCTATTTGTAAATCTGAAGATTGATAAGGGCGCTAAAGCAGGAGGCTTCGATCTTATTTTTTCGGAAAATGGCAAAAAGAAAGCAAGCTACTCGTACGAATTAAAAGCTAGAAAGGAAGATTCGGCTAATCGGAAAGGTTACGATGCATCGGATGTGGTGTATTTAATTATGCCAGATCGATTTTCAAATGGAGACCCAACCAACGATTCGGTGGATGGAATGAAGGATAAATTAGATCGTGAAAATCCTGACGGTCGCCATGGTGGTGATATTCAGGGAATTATTAATCACTTGGATTATTTGCAGGAACTTGGAGTTACAGCGCTTTGGAATACACCATTAATGGAGGATAATCAGCCAAGAACATCCTACCATTCTTATGCAATTTCAGACTATTATAAGATTGATGCCCGTTTCGGAAGTAACGAGGATTATGCACGCTTATCTGCGGAAGCGAAAAAACGCGGAATTAAATTGATCATGGATGTGGTGACCAACCATTGTGCTTCGGCTCATTGGTGGATGAATGACTTACCTGCAAGCGATTGGGTGCATGTTTTTCCGGAATATACCAATTCAAATCATCGTAAGAGTACTACGAACGATCCATATGTTTCTAAAGTAGATTACGAAAAGAATTTTAATGGCTGGTTTGATAACAGCATGCCTGATTTAAATCAGAAGAACGAATTAGTAATCAATTATTTTATTCAGAATACCATTTGGTGGATAGAATATGCTGATTTAGGAGGAATTAGAGTTGATACTTATCCTTACAACGATAAAGATGCCATGGCAGTTTATTCAGGTACAATTATGGAGGAGTATCCAAACCTAAATATTGTTGGAGAAACTTGGTTAAGTTCGCCTGCAGAGATTGCTTACTGGCAAAAAGATGCTGTAAATCATGATGGATACAATTCGAATTTACCATGTGTAATGGATTTTTCTTTGTTCGAAGCTATGACACAAGCATTTAATGAAAATGAAGGTTGGAATACAGGATTAATTCGCTTGTACAATTCTCTAGCCTTTGATTATTTGTATCCACACACCGACAACTTGTTTATTTTCGCCGAAAATCACGATACAGGTTATTTGATGTCGATGTTGGAAGGTGATATTAATAAATTGAAACACCTGATGACTTTCCTTTTAACAACCAGAGGGATTCCCCAGATATACTCAGGAACAGAAATTTTACTGGAAGGCAAAAAAAGCGATGGCGATGGCAAAATGCGTGTTGATTTTCCGGGAGGATGGGAAAGCGATGCCAAAAATGCATTTACTGCCGAAGGTCGAACATGGAAAGAAAATGAAGCTTTCGATTACTTAAAGAAATTATTGAACTGGAGAAAAGAAAATCCGGTAATTCATACAGGAAAATTGATGCATTACGTGCCTGAAAATGATGCTTACGTTTATTTTAGAAGCAATGCAGAAAAAACAGTAATGGTGGTGATTAACAAGAATGAAAAGGCTCAAAAACTAGATTTGAATAGGTTTTCAGAGAGTTTAGGAGCTTTTACTTCTGGAATAGAGGTAATGAGTGATGAAGAATTCGATTTGTCGAAAGGAAGTATTTCTTTAGCGCCAAACACATCAATTATATTAGAATTAAAATAGGCGTGATCGGGTGATCACTTAAAATAGGAAGCTCGGAATATGTGTAAAAGAATTGTTTTAAAGTTTTCGTTTGTACTGCTTGTTGCTCTTGCGTCTTTTTCTGCATTTGCACAAAACAGTCAGCGGGTTTATCAATCGTTTAAGGCCAATGGCAATCAATTGGTAATTGTTGTGAACGATGGGAAGTATGAGATTCAGTTTTACAATGAAAATATTGTAGAAACGGCTTTCATCCCGAAAGGGGAGACTAACAAAGGAGTATCGCATGCTGTAGTTTTAAAACCAGAATTCCCAAGCGCGAAACTGCTTGAGAAAGGGAACAATTTAGTGTTTCAATCGAAGGGAATTAACGTAACAATTTCAAAATCTCCTTTTGATATCAGCTATAGCTATAAAGGCAAAGAATTGCTTTCCGAAAAAGAGGGATACATTAAAACCGACAGCACCGAAAATATCGATTTCTCGATTGAAAAAGAGGAAGTTTTATTTGGTGGTGGTGCACGTGTTTTGGGCATGAACAGAAGAGGAAATAGACTACAATTATACAATCGAGCTCACTATGGCTATGGAACGCATTCCGAATTGATGAATTACACCATGCCTTTGGTGATTTCTTCGAAAATATATGCGGTTCATTTCGATAATGCTCCTATTGGATATTTGGATTTAGATAGTGAAAAAACAAACACACTTCGTTACGAGAGTATAAGCGGAAGAAAAGTATATCAGGTCGTTGCCACGGATACTTGGGAAGATTTCACCTATGAATTTACCAACTTAACGGGTCGTCAGCCAATGTTGCCACGTTGGAGTTTTGGTAATTTTTCGAGCCGATTTGGATATCACTCGCAAAGGGAAGCCGAAGAAACGATTGATCAGTTTCTGAAAGATTCTATTCCTGTAGATGCGATTATTTTGGACCTGTATTGGTTTGGAAAAGAGATGAAAGGGGAGATGGGAAATTTAGCTTTCTATCGTGATTCATTTCCAAATCCTGAAAAAATGATTGCCGATTTTAATGCCAAAGGAGTAAAAACAATTCTGGTTACGGAACCATTTATTTTAACTACATCAAAACGATGGGATGAGGCAGTGAACGAAGAGGTTTTGGGAACGGACTCTATTGGTAATCCGTACACATACGATTTTTATTTCGGTAACACCGGATTGGTGGACGTGTTTAAGCCGAAAGCCGTTGAATGGTTTTGGGATATTTACAAAGGATTGGCCAACAAAGGAGTTGCCGGTTGGTGGGGCGATTTGGGAGAGCCAGAAGTTCATCCGTCAGATTTGAAGCATGTTAACGGATCGGCCGATGAGGTTCACAACATTTACGGTCATTATTGGGCAAAATTAGTACACGATGGTTATCAGAAAGACTTCTCGAAGCAACGTCCGTTTATTTTAATGAGAGCGGGAGCTGTTGGCTCGCAACGATATGGCATGGTGCCTTGGACAGGAGATGTGAGTCGTTCGTGGGATGGTTTAAAGCCACAAACCGAAATATCATTACAAATGGGATTGCAGGGAATTCCTTACATGCACTCCGATTTGGGAGGTTTTGCAGGCGATAATTTAGATGATGAATTGTACACCCGCTGGTTGCAATATGGTGTTTTTCAACCGATATTCCGCCCGCATGCTCAGGAAGCTGTTGCTTCGGAACCCGTATTTCGCGAGCCGAAAACAAAAGCTTTGGCAAAGAAATCAATTCAATTAAGATATCGGTTAATGCCTTATAATTATACGCTTGCTTTCGATAACAATCAGACTGGATTGCCACTGATGCGTCCATTGTTTTTCGAAGAGCAAAACAACAAAGAATTACTATCAGTTTCGGATACTTACCTATGGGGAGATGCATTTTTAGTATCGACTATAACTGATGCAGGTTTAAAAGAGAAAGAAGTATACATGCCAGCTAATTCAGTTTGGTTCGATTTTGTATCGGAAAAGAGATATGAAGGAGGCAAAACTTATGCAATAAAAACTGAAGAAGATCATATTCCTGTTTTTGTGCGTGCTGGTTCTTTTGTTCCAATGATAAATGGAATGCAAAACACAACAACTTATTCATCGGAATATATCGACTTACATTACTATCACGATAAGTCGATTACAACTAGTAAAGCACATTTGTATAACGATGATGGAGCTACTCCTGATGCCTTTGAAAAGGGAAAGTATGAAATATTGAATTTTAATTCGGAAGCTAGCAATAAGAAATTGAAGTTGGATGTCGCAACTGAAATAGGAGGCAATTACAATTCTGTGAAAAAAGAAATTAATTGGGTAATTCACAATATCAATAAAGAGCCGAAAAAGCTGTACTTGAGAAAGAAAAAAATTGAGTTTACCTGGAATAAGGAAGAAAATACAATCCGCTTTAAAGCTAAAGTTGGAGCAGAAGGAAATCAATCAATAACAATTAAATTACGATAGGTTTTATAGGAGGATTAAGAGTAGATAAAGTGTTGTAATCATTTCAATTTAATCTGTTTTAATCATTAACAAACCTATAAAATCAGCGTCTAAATAAAATCGAAAAACAATGAAAAAAATAGGATATAGCATATTTGTAGTGGTGCTTTTTTTGCTATCGGCATGTGCCACACCCGAAAAGCAAATTGCAGATGCAGATAAGCCGTTTGTGTGGGAAGGAGCTAACTTGTACTTCTTGTTGACCGACCGATTTAATAATGGAAACACTAACAACGATGTGAACTTTGAACGCGAATTGCCAACTGGGAAGCTGAGAGGTTTTGAAGGTGGCGATATTCAGGGAATTACTCAAAAAATAAAAGAGGGATACTTTAATGCTTTGGGAATTAATGCCATTTGGTTTACTCCGGTTACCGAACAAATTCACGGATCGGTTGATGAAGGCACAGGAAATACCTATGGTTTTCATGGTTATTGGGCCAAAGACTGGACCGCTTTAGATCCGAACTTTGGAAGCATGGAAGATTTGGCCGAATTGGTTGAGACTGCTCATGCTAATGGAATTCGAATTGTAATGGATGCAGTACTCAATCATACCGGACCAGCTACGGAAACCGACCCAGCTTGGGAAACAGAGTGGGTAAGAACCGGACCAACCTGCACTTATCAGAACTTTGAAACGACTACTGAGTGCACGCTTACAGATAATTTGCCAGATATTAAAACGGAAAGTAATCAGGAAGTTACAATTCCAGCAAGCTTAGCCGAAAAATGGAAAAATGAAGGCAGGTATGAGCAGGAAATGAAAGAGTTGGACGAATTCTTTGCCCGTACAGGATATCCTCGCACACCAAAATACCATCTAATTAAATGGTTGTGCGATTACATCATCGAGTTTGGAATTGATGGCTATCGTTCCGATACAGTAAAGCACACCGAAGAAACGGTTTGGGGCGATTTTCGCACCGAATGTGAATATGCATTTCAGCTTTGGAAAGAAAAAAATCCTGAAAAAGTGATGGATAACAACGAATTTTATTCGGTAGCGGAAGTGTATGGATACAATATCAGTAATAAATTTGCTTACAGTTTTGGCGATAAGCAGGTGAACTATTATGCCAATGGATTTACTGATTTAATCAACTTTGAATTTAAGTACAATTCGTTATCGAATTACGAAGAATTGTTTTCGAAATATTCGGAGATATTAAATGGTGACTTAAAAGGTTATGGCATTTTAAACTACCTAACATCGCATGATGATGGTTCACCTTTCGATCAGAAACGAGAAAAAAGCATTGAGTCTGCAAATAAATTATTGTTGTGTCCAGGAACTTCGCAGGTGTATTATGGCGACGAATCTGCACGATCATTAGTGATTGAGGGAACGGTTGGCGATGCTACTTTGCGTTCCTTTATGAATTGGGAAAAGATAGCAACCGATACGCATACGCAAGCTGTATTGGCTCATTGGCAGAAGCTTGGTAAATTCAGAAGAGATCATCCGGCAGTAGGTGCAGGCGTGCATAAAATGATTTCGGAAACACCTTATGTGTTCAGCCGAATTTACAGCAATGCAGAATTGCACGATCAGGTTTTTGTGGGATTGGATTTACCAATTGGAAAAAAGGATTTGACCATTGAAGGCTTGGAGAATGGAACCAAATTACGAGATGCTTATTCTGGAGAGACGGCAAAAGTGAAGAATGGAAAAGTAAGTATCGATACGGAATTTGATGTAGTACTATTGGAAGTTTTGTAAATAATCTAAAATCTCATATCTAATATCTTAGATCTAAAAATTATAGAAATGAAAAAAATGAATCAGGTTCTTTTGAGTTTGGCTATCCTAGCAGGAATGCTGGTTTCTTGTCAGAGCAAAACGGCAAATAAAGCTGTTGCTGAAGAAGTGAAAATTGAAAAACCATTGGCATGGACACGCAATGCGAATATTTATGAAGTAAACATTCGTCAGTATACACCAGAGGGGACTATTAATGCTTTTGTGGAACACATGCCTCGCTTAAAGGAAATGGGTGTTGATATTCTTTGGGTGATGCCAGTTTTTCCTATCTCTGAAAAGAACCGTAAGGGAAGCATGGGTAGTTATTACGCTGTGGCGGATTATCGTGCTGTAAATCCAGAATTTGGAACTATGGATGATTTGAAAAACATGGTAAATAAAGCTCACGAAATGGGCATGCACGTTATTTTAGATTGGGTTGCCAATCACACTGGTTGGGATAATTTCCTAATTAATGAGCATCCTGAATATTACACACGAAATGAAGCTGGTGAGGTTGTTATTCCTGAAGGTACCGACTGGTCGGATACCGCAGACTTGAATTACGAAAACAACGACATGCGCGAGTTCATGATCGGTTCTTTAAAATATTGGATTGAGAATGCTGATGTTGACGGATTCCGTTGCGATGTAGCAGGAATGGTTCCTACCGATTTCTGGGAAAAAGCTCGCAAAGATCTAGACGCTATCAAACCAGTGTTTATGTTGGCCGAAGATGGCGGACATGAATTATTGGAAAATGCCTTTGATATGGGTTACGGATGGGATTTTCACCACATCATGAACGATATTGCAAAAGGTGAAAAAAATGCAGACGATGTGGAGGCTTTCTTTGCTAAAATAGATACGATTTTTCCTGCTGACTCCTATCTTATGAACTTTATTACCAACCACGACGAAAACTCATGGAACGGTACCGTAAAGGAAAGAATGGGAGAAGGTGGTAATGCGTTTGCAGTATTAACTTTTACCATGCCCGGAATGCCTTTAATTTATAGCGGACAGGAAGCAGGAATGGACAAGCGATTGAAATTCTTCGAGAAAGATACAATTGATTGGAGCAACAAAACATTGGAGCCTTTTTACAAGCAATTAATCAGCCTAAAAAGCAACAATAAAGCATTGCAAAATGGTGTAAAAGGAGGAGGAATTGTTCGAATTCCTTCGGATAAAAGCGAAGCTATTTATGCATTTACTCGCGAAGCAGAAGGCGATAAGCTAGTGGTGGTATTAAATTTGACTGCAGAAGCTCAGGAATTTACACTTTCGTCGGAAGCATTAGCAGGCGACTACAAGGATTACCTTAGTAATGAAGAGGCCAAGTTTACTGCAGAAGAGAAAATGTCTTTGCAAGCTTGGGAATATAGAGTTTACGTAAAGTAACATAAAATAGAAGGCTTGGTGGATAGGGGTTTTTACGCCTATTAACCAAGCCTTTTTCTTTAAAATTTCAATTGATGAAAAGGGGGACTTTTTCAACTTCTCTTTTGATGTGTTTTTATTTGCACAAGCGTGTGATCCAGAAAGTCAATAAGATAGTGAAAAAAGAGGGCGTTTTATTCTGTCAAATATGCACTCGAACAGTAAAGCGATTAATAATAGATCAGCATTTTTATAAGCACCTACATAAGAAGAAATAAAGCTAATATTATAATTAGTTACAGGTTTAAGTCTGAGAATTTGATGCTTGGTCAGATCAATCTAAAAGCAGAATTCTATTCTTTAGGAAGCTTTACTGTAAAAGTGGTTCCCTCGTTTTTCACACTATGTACTTTTATTTCCCCCTTATTTTTTTCTACAAATTCTTTGCAAAGAATTAAGCCTAGTCCCGTGCCTTGCTCATCGTTTGTTCCAAGGGTGGAATTATTTTTAGCGATATCGAAAAGGGAATTTACTGCTTCATTTGACATGCCTACTCCTGAATCTATAATTTGAATTTCGTAGAATTTGTTACTCGATATAGCATTCAGACTTACGGAGCCTCCTTCATTGGTGAATTTTATAGCATTACTAAATAAATTACCGAATACTGTAGTTAGTGTATACTTATCAGCAGTAATAAACCAGTCTTTCGGAATATTATTTTGGACCGAAATTTTCTTCGTGGATGCATTTGGAATATATGGAAGAATAGCTTCATCAACCAAGGACTTTAACTCCATTTTTACATGAACAATTTTAATTCTGTTTCTTTGTGAGTTCGCCCAGGTTAATAAATTTTCCAGCAACTTATGGGTAGTAATGGCCGAGCTATTAATTGTTGCAATATACTCTTTCCTATCTTCGTTACTTATAATATCGTAATTCCCCATTAGTAGATCACAAAATCCAAGTATTACATTAAAAGGATTTCTTAGATCGTGTGCAATTATCGAAAAGAATTTATCTTTTGAGGCTACTGCTTCAGTCAATACTTTAGCTTGTTCTTGTATTTTCGTTTTCTGATTTTCTAATTTCTCGTTTTTTTCTGTGAGTAGATCAAATGCTACCGATAATTCAGTTTGTTGCTTTGTAATAAGTTTATTTTTCTCTTCGAGCGTAGCATGAGCTTTCTTATTTGTTCGAAGACTTTTATAAATCAAAGCAAAAAGAAAGACTAAGAATAGAATCGAAATGTACAAGATATAAGTGCGACTTTGTTGTTTTTCAATCTTAGTCGTTTTAAGTTGGTTTTCAATCTTTAGCAATTCATTCTCTTTTTCTTTCTTTTCCGATTCAAATTTGGCTTGCAACTCACGTATCTGTTGCGATTTTTCTATTGTATAAATACTATCCTTTAGCTGTAAAACTTTATTTTGGTAATGATATGCCTTCGAAAAGTCTTTCATTTGAGCATACGTGTTTACTAATGATTCATATGCGCTTTTTTCTATATCTAAAATACCTAAGTTTTTGGCAGTTTTTAAAGCTTCCAGACTATATTGTTCCGATTTTTTAAACTGTTTAAGTTTAAGGGATATACTTGCCATGTAAATATTGCTCCTGGCAATACCCTTGTCGTTTCCTACTTTACTATAATATTCAATGCTTTTTTTGTTGTATTTTTGAGCCAAAATTAAATCTTCTTTATCGTCATATGCCGAAGCTAAATTTCCATAAGACATTGCTATTAAGTAAAGATCGTTTTCTTGCAAGGCAAGAGTCAAAGCTCTATCAAAGTAAGTAATAGCTTCGTCATACTTGTGTTGATCTTGTTTTGCACAACCGATATTCTGTAAAGAAGCCAATATACCATCAATATCGTTTATTTTTTCAAGCTCGTGCAAGCTTTCCAAATGATATTTTAACGCATTTTCTTGATCTCCAAGTTCACTAAAAACTAAGGCAATGTTAATTTTTATTTTAGTGGATGTTATTGTGTCTTGTCTATTTTCGGCAATAGACAAAGCTTGTAAATAACATTCGTTACATTTTTTAAGATTTCCTTTCTCCCAATAAATAACTCCCATATTCGACCAAGCTGAACAAATTCCGTATTCGTCCTTAAGTTTTTCATAGATTTTTAGAGAGTTTTCATATGCACTAATAGATTTATTGTATTCACTTTGAAAAAAATAGACATCGGCCATAGAACCATAGCAATATGCTGTGTATTTATTAATATTCTTGTTTATAGATAAGTGGAGGGCTTTTTCGTAATAGGTTAACGCAGAATCGATGTTGGTGGGCTGAAGTTGTTGCCCTAAATCGATTAGTAAATTTATTTTGGTGGTATCATTTTTTTCTTTATTTAAACGCAACAATAGACTGTCGGTTGTATTTGTTTGTCCAAACAAAATTATACTTTGAAAAGAGAAAAGTAGAGTGAGATAAATGTATCGCATAAGTTTTCAGTTTTTTTAAGGGGCTGTAAATGTAGGTATTTATCTATTCATTAGAGAATTACTGATATATTTTTACTGTAAGTTGATGTTTTTTTGTTAGTACGAAATTGTATCACGTACAGTTTTATAAAGTGCACATACATATACGATAAAATCGTGCGGTAGCAGAGAAAAGCTATTCGTTTAGGAAAAATAAACAAGCGACAAATCAATTTCTTAGTGATTCTAAAGTTTTTCATCATCGTAAAAAAAATGGATTGTTCTTTATTGATAATTTAAAGAAAGGGAAGAAGTAGATCATCCGGAAAAATGATCAACGAATTGTGGAATTTTCTCTTCGAATTGGATTATTTAAAGAAGGAGGGGCTTGTTTTTAGAACGTGTGATGAGCTAAGGTTGAAATCAAAAAACGCCTCTTTCATTTTAAGAAAGGAGGCGTTTTTGCTTAAAAATTGATTGCTGAACTAAACTAGTTTTTCAGCTCCTGAAAAAATCTCTTCAACAACAAGAATAGCTGCACCATGACCAGGTAAACGTTCTGGATTCCATTTTTTCATGTCATCGAAAGCCTTGCCTTCTGTAACATATTCAATATGGCCTTTTACTTGAAAGGCTTTATCTTCATTTGTGATGAAAAGAATAACTCCTTTACTTCCAGAAGTAATGTTTTTCATCGTTTTATTAAAAAAATTATTGGCTACAATAATGCTGTTTTCTTCGAAAATGGATACACAAGTTGCATAGATTGAATTTGGAACGGCATCTTCTGAAACTGTTGAAAATACGATAGGGCCTTTGCGATCATTCCATGCCTCTTGAATAGTCTGAGGAATTGTAATTTTATTGCTCATTTGAATTGAAATTAGAATTAAAAAAGAAAGCTCATTATGAGATATTTCTCAAAACAAATGTAACAGGAATGTCGCTAAGCTGCAAATTATATCATTTATAGCTTGTTTCCACATAAATATTATACCAATATTGCAGCGAACAGCTACTAGCAACAAGCTTGGGATTTTGATTATTTTTTTAACTTGGAACTTGAGTTTTAACCTCTCGATTTGGTTTCAGACAAGCTGGCCTTATCCTTAATTTATCGCATTGCGATCCAAAACATCCATTACTATCGATTTGTAGTTTCTGCCGATTGGTATTTGCTTGCTGTTAATTCCAATGATACTGGAAGAGTAAGTTTCAATTTTATTGATTGCAATAATGAACGATCGATGAACTCTTAAGAAGTTGCTTTCGGGTAGTTTCTCTTGGATATTGCTAATGGTATTTAGGGTAACAATTTCTTTGTTATTTTCCAGATAAATGGATACATAGTTTCTTTGGCTTTCGATGTAGAGAATCTCGTGTAAAAAAACCTTAACCATTTTCTTATCGGATTTTACAAAAATGAATGGTTGATCGGTTGTAACTGGCTCCTTTTTTTCTGTGATTTGAAAATCATGTTTTTTAAGTTGGAAATATCGGTTGACAGCTTTAATAAAGCGTTCGAAAGGAATGGGTTTAATTAAATAATCCAGAGCCTCTAAATCGTAACTTTCCAAAGCATATTCCGAATAGGCGGTAGTAAAAATTACCGAAGGTGGGTTAGAGATATTGCGTAGTAATTGAATTCCTGTTAAGCCTGGCATTTGAATGTCCAGAAATAACAAATCAATCTGTTTTGTATTGAGAATAGACAATGCTTCAACAGCACTTCCGCATTTTCCTTCCAGTTGCAAATAATCAATCCGATTGATATATTCTTCAATCACATCTTGAGCTAAATTTTCATCATCAACAATTAAACACTTTATATTCATTGCAAGTTCAAAGTTAAATGCACGTTATACGATTCCTCAGTCATTTCAATTTTTAGATCATGACTTTCAGGGTAGATTAAAGATAGTCTCCTTTTTACGTTTTGCAAACCAATGCCTCCTACAATTGAATCCTGATCAGAACTTGCATCAGGTACACTATTTTCAATTTTAAGAACCAAATTCTGATTTTTAATGCCAATTTCTATGGTAATCCAGGCTTGTCCATCAAAACCTTTGGTGCTGTGTTTAAAAGCATTCTCTATAAATGGTAAAATAATCATAGGAGCAATCCGATTGGTATTGATATCTCCCCAAATGTTTACGCTCAAATCTATTCGATTGCCATAGCGAATTTTTTCCAAGTCCAAATAGCTTTTTATGCAAGCAATTTCTTTCGAGAGATCTACTTGAGTAGAAGTGGTTTCGTAAAGCATGTATCGTAATAAATCCGATAATTTTAGAATTACATCTAAGGATTGATCTGATTTTTTTAAAATAAGTGAATACAAACTATTCAAAGTGTTGAAAAGGAAATGTGGTTGCACCTGATTTTTTAAAAAGATCAATTCAGCTTCCAACTTTTCTCTTTGCAGTAGTTGTTCATTTTGTTGAATCTTAGCCAAATATTCCATCAGCTTAACTGTCATAGGTAAGGCAAGTACAGCACCTAAATTAACTGCTCCTCTAACTAGTTGAGTGATCGAGAATGTTGGCTCCTTTTGCCAATTTGAGAAAAAGAAATCAACAATAATAAGATTATCGGTGATGCGTTGCAAAATGGCTGTAATTCCAATTGTTATCAGAAAGGAAAAAAGAAATTGCCAAATTTTTCTTCGATATAAAAAGTGCGGATACAAGTAGTATATTACAATATAAACCAAAAATATTTTTACAGGAAGGTTTATCAATTCAACCTTAATGGTTTTAAGGTAATCAGCATCATAAGTTCCCCATGCGTAGGCAAAGAAAAGTACAAAAAAGATCCAATAAGTAAGATGCTGAACAAGTCTGTTGTTCACCATTTTCGAAATCCAATTGTTTTCTGGTGTGATGATTTGCATTTGTTGGTACGTAAAATTCGCAATATACATATGTAAGGGATTTTAGAGCATTTTGCAAATAATAGGAGCTTTTATACTTGCCGAAAGGATGGATTACTGTTTTTCAAGGACAAAATACGCCTACAGGAATCACTGATACTCCATAAATATCCATCATTGTACTTGCAATATTATCTAGATTATCAGAACTTAAATAGGAAATAGAGGGGTTTGAAAGGGGGTAGCAATACCATTCGTACGAATTACCATCTTTCAGCGACCAACAACGGATTGTAAAGGATACTTGTAAGCCTTAAAATTATTAGTTTATCTGAATAGTTTATAATATTGTTTGTAGTTGGACGGAAGTCCTTAATTGTAAATTAATTATAGATATGAGAGAATTAGGAATAATTGCATTGTTATTTGTTGGTTTTATAGCCAATTCACAAAATAAAGGAAATGTGATTGGTACTATTGATAACTACCCGGATTTTCAATCGAACTATGTTACGGCAAGAAATGTTGATGTTTGGTTGCCCGAAGACTATTCAGATACTCAAAAATATTCTGTTTTGTACATGCACGACGGACAAATGTTGTATGATCCTGAAAAATCATGGAATAAACAAGCTTGGGATATCGATAATGTTGCCACAGATTTATTAAAAGCCAATAAACTAAAGAATTTTATTGTGGTTGGTATCTGGAATGGGGGACAAACCAGGCATATCGATTATTTTCCTCAAAAACCGTTTGAAGCTTTATCGCAAACCGAAAAGGATACGGTGAATGCACAATTGCAAAGATCGAGTAGGACAAATGAGATTTTTAAACCTGTATCTGACAATTACCTTCAATTTATTGTAAAAGAATTGAAACCGTTCATCGATAAAAAGTATTCGGTTTATACCAAGAGAGAGAATACGTTTATAATGGGAAGTAGTATGGGCGGATTGATATCCATGTATGCTATTTGCGAGTATCCAAAAGTTTTTGGTGGTGCCGTTTGTCTTTCAACGCATTGGCCTGGAACATTTACATTGGATAACAATCCCGTGCCGAATGCATTTATTAGTTATTTGAGTGAAAATTTACCTAAAGCGAATGGGCATAAAATCTATTTCGATTGTGGCGATCAAACTTTGGATGCTTTGTATCCTGCCATTCAAGAAAAAGTAGATGCGGTAATGACTGCAAAAGGATACGATGAAACCAATTGGATGACCGCGTTTTTTCCAGGTGAGAATCACAGCGAAAAAGCATGGAACAAAAGATTAAATATTCCATTGGAATTTATACTAGGAAAAAACATAAAATAATAAACATATGAAACGATTATTACTAGTTGTATTCACAGCACTTTTATTCGGTAATGTATCTGTGTTTGCAAAGCAAAAAATTGATCATCTGGAACCTGCTTTTTGGTGGGTAGGAATGAAGAATCCTAATCTTCAATTGTTGGTTCATGGAGAGAATATAGCTGAGCTAGAAGCTGAAATTAATTATCCTGGAGTAAGCATTGAAAAGGTGAACCGAGTAGAGAATCCAAACTATCTGTTTGTTGATTTAAAGCTGAGCACTGAGCTTACAGCCGGGAGTTTTGATATCTTGTTTAAGAAAGGAAAGAAAACGGTAGTAAAGTACAATTATGAGCTAAAGGAAAGAAGAAAAGGAGCCGCCGAACGCAAAAGTTTCACTCCCAAAGATGTTATGTATTTGATTACGCCAGATCGTTTTGCCAATGGAAATACCGACAATGATCATGTTGAAGGATTAAGCGAAGGATTGAATCGAGAGGACAAATCGGGACGACACGGTGGTGATATTCAAGGGATGATTGACCATGTGGATTACATTGCTGATATGGGATTTACAGCTATTTGGGTGAATCCTTTGTTGGAGAATAATCAAACCACATCTTATCATGGTTATGCTACTACCGATTATTATAAAATTGATGAGCGATTCGGAAGCAATGAAGAATATCTGAACTTATCGAAATTGGCACAAGAGAAAGGAGTTGGTATTATTATGGATGTAATTCTGAACCATTGTGGTTCAGAACATTGGTGGATGAAAGACCTACCATCGAAAGATTGGATTAATTTTGGTGGAGAGTTTGTACGTACTTCTCACAAAAGAACAACTGTTCAGGATCAATATGCATCAAAAGAGGATTTAAAGGATTTTACTGATGGATGGTTTGTAAAGTCGATGCCAGATTTGAATCAACGCAATCCGTTTATGGCAACTTACCTAATTCAGAATGCTATTTGGTGGGTTGAGTACGCAAATCTTTATGGAATTCGTGTGGATACTTTCCCATATTCTGATGCTGATTTTTTAAGCGAGTGGGACGTAAGACTCTTAGCTGAATATCCGAATTTGAATATTGTTGGGGAAGAATGGAGTACCAATCCTAACATTGTTTCGTACTGGCAAAAAGGCAAGCAGAATATGGATGGATACGATTCAAATTTACCAAGCTTAATGGATTTTCCAATGCAACAGACTTTGGTGGAAGCATTAACACAAGAGGATACCTGGGGAACAGGCTTAATTCGTTTGTACGAATTATTAGTAAACGACGTATTGTATCCAGATCCGAATAACTTGGTAATTTTTCCCGATAATCATGATATGGCTCGTATTTTCGATCAGTTAGATCGTGATTATGACCTTTATAAAATGGCCATGACCTATGTGCTAACGATGCGTGGAATTCCTCAAATTTATTATGGAACAGAGATTCTGGCGAAAAGTGATGCAGGCAGTGATCATGGTTTGTTACGTACCGATTTTCCTGGTGGTTGGGAAGGCGATCAAGTAAATGCTTTTACTGGCGAAGGCTTAAGTGAGCAAGAGAAAGATGCACAAGATTTTTGTAAAACCATACTGAACTGGAGAAAGAAGAAAGAGGTAATTCATTCGGGTAAATTAATGCATTATGCACCAGATAATGGTGTGTATAGCTTTTTCCGATATTCGGATACCGAAAAAGTAATGGTGATTTTAAACAAGAATACCGAATTGGTACAATTAGATGCCAAGAGATATTACGAAATGCTAGGTAATCATACTGTTGCTAAAGATATTATCTCAGACAAAATTGTTCAACTGAATTTAGGCATAGAAGTTCCGGCCCGATCGGCAATAATTTTGGAGATAAAGTAAGCGTAAATTGGAATTAGTTAGAAAGCCCTGGAATTTTATTTCAGGGCTTTTATTTTTTAATTATCCTCTTTTGGTTTTCGTGGTAATACCTCTTCGGGGAATGGGAATAGAATGGTCGAATTCTTTTCCGAAGCAATATTGGCAAGCGTTTGGTAGAGTCGTAATTTAATGGCCGATGGCGATTTGTCGATTAGTTTACCAGCGGCAAGCAAACTTGCAGCCGCTTGTTCTTCTGCAGTAGCCAGAATAATTCGCGCTCTACGGGAGCGTTCTGCTTCGGCTTGGTTGGCCATCATTCGGCGCATATTTTCGGGCAATTGAATGTCTTTAATTTTTACATCGATAATTACAATTCCCCAAACTTCGGTTTCTTTTTCTACAATAGACTTGATATTTTTTCCCATTTCTTCGCGTTTCGATAGAATCGTATCCAATTCTACCTTACCACACACATCGCGCAAAGCGGCTTGTGCCAACTGAGTAATGGCAAAACTATATTCTTCTACTTCTAAAATCGCCTTTTCGGGATCGTTGATTTGAAAAAATACAACGCCATCGATACTACATGGCACATTGTCTTCGGTCATTACTTCCTGCGAGTCGATATTGATGGTGATTACCCGAATATCCACAATACTTATGGTTTCGATAATGGGAATAATCCATCGGAAGCCGGGTTGTAATATTTTAACGTACTTTCCAAATCGGAATTTTAAAGCTCTTTTGTACTCGAAAATAATGCGGATTCCCGCCAACAGGAAAAATAGAATGGCAACACTGCTTACTAAGAAGAAATTCATAGGGTATGGTTTTAGCTGTGGTTAAAATTGATAATCGCAATTTGTATTGGTTTGAGGGAGAACTAAAAGAATAAGAAGGAGAGTTTTTATCCTTTGCATACGAGTGTCTTACTTCAATTTACGAAAATCTGTTGGCAGTGGCAAAATTAGATTTTTGTGCCTTCAGGTTTATAATTTGCAGGTGTTGAGTTAAGAATGTTTTCTTCTTTTGCAGGATTGTTATTTGAAAGAGTTACTACTTTATCACGACAGTAATGCCTCTATTTTACTGGTAAAAATTGGTCTAAATTTTCATATTAAGTATTTGATTATTTAATTTTGCAACAAAAAAAGAATGATTTGTAATTTAGAGAAGAAATCTATTGAAGAGTTTAAGACCACAAATATTTTGCCTCAAACTCCTTTTTGGGCGCGGGTAAAAAAAAATCAAGGATTTATACCCAAGGGATTTGAGTTGACAATATCAAAAGATTTATTGTTTTGTGCCGCTAATTCTACCGAAAAATTAAACGAGGATTTACTAGTTTTAATTAAGTATGTAGATGCTACTAATTGTTTTGCATATATTCCCTACGGACCTAAATTAGAACCTACATTTGAAAACCAAGGATTATTTTTAGAACAATTATCGGAGTCTATAAGACCACATCTTCCATCTAGCTGCATTTTTATTCGTTACGATCTGATTTGGGAAAATCAGTGGGCTATTGAAGAGGAGTATTTTGATAATTCTGGAAATTGGATTGGACCACCTCCAGATAAAACTCAGGAATATAGGATAAACTTTAATACGATTAATTGGAATCTGCATAAAAGCATAGAGGATCATTTGCCAAAAAACACCTTTTTTCTTGATTTATCTTTAAAAGAAGAGGATATTCTCTATAATATGAGATACAATACAAGATATAACATTAGAAAAGCGAATAGGAAAGGAATAAGAGTGCGTGAATATGGAATCGACCATATCGGAGAATGGTATAAATTATATCTTGAAACATCATATCGGCACAATATACCAGCTCAAAATCAAGAGTATTTTGCTACTATTTTGAGAAATCAGGACAATAGTAAAAAAGGAGTAAGTGTAAAAATGTTAATGGCTGATTATGGTGGTAGTTTTCTTTCTTCCATGTTTTTAGTTTTATCAAAAAAACGAGGAACTTATTTATATGGGGCATCCACATCAGGTAAAGATAATCTGATGGCAAGCTATTCTTTGCAATGGGAATCCATACGCCTGGCAAAAGAGTGGGGGTGTTTAGAATATGATATGTTTGGTTCGGCTCCTAATTTGAATCAAGCTCATCCTTTACATGGCGTGCATATTTTTAAGAAAGGATTTGGTGGAAATCTTTATCATAGAATGGGATGTTGGGATTATCCATATAATAAGCAACTTTATAATTTGTATCGAATTCAAGAGGTGAAAAAATAGAGCAAGAAAGCTTCTAATGCCGAAAAGGATAGCTGTACAAATTGGGCTGCGATCTATTTCTATGTTTTAGGATATGAATGTGCACTTAACAGCTAATTAATTATAAATTGAATGGGTAAAGTGGAAAGAATAAGATTAACACTATAATACCCTAAGAAAATTAGACCAGGAGCTTAATTGAAAAATAATGTAAATTAAACTCATGGAAAAAATGAAAAGAACACGTCGTAAATTTAGCTCAACATTTAAAGCAAAAGTTGCAATAGAA
>NZ_MVDD01000018.1 GCF_002843315.1 Labilibaculum filiforme
TTGATAGATATCATAACAGAGATCATCAAGGCATCGATAGGAAGAAGCCGTTTATAATCTATAATATGGCAGCTTAAATTCAACTTAGAAAACAGAAATCTTGGTCCAACAAAACGAGGGTACTATATCCTTAGCGAGAAACCTGACAGGTTAAATGAACGAAACGTAAATCAACCTGTCAGGTTGAATGATGAAAATACACCTATCCATTTAAAGGCAATACACCAACATTTCTCGAATTTATTCAACGCCTACTCCAAATATATCAATAGTAAATACCAACGAACAGGCTCACTTTTCGAACGCCCTTTTAAAAGAAAACTAGTAGATGACGAAACTTATTTTCGAACACTGATTTTATACATCCACAACAATCCCATTCATCATGGTTTTACGGATATGGCGATTGATTATCTGTGGAGTAGTTACCTGACTTGTTTATCGGACAAACCGACCAAGCTAAAACGAAAAGAGGTAATGGAGTACTTCGATGATGAAGCCAATTTTAAATTCATGCACCAGCAACAGGTCGATTTTATAAAGATAGATGAATGGTTGGAAATTTAGATTGATAAATTCCAACCTGACAGGTTTATTTACATGATATACTTAAACCTGTCAGGTTTTTATCCTAAAAAAAAGACCCATCCGATAGAAATCGAACAGGTCTTTTCAACAAGTAGTTAGTAGTGTGACTATTTTTATTTTTTCAATCTCTCGGTTAGCTTTTTAATGATTTGTTTAGCGTCCCCAACGATACCCAAATCGGAAACCTGAAAAATTGGTGCGTATTTGTCTTTGTTTACGGCAATAATTAAATCGGAATCTTCCATTCCGGCAACGTGCTGAATGGCTCCTGAAATACCGAATGCGAAGTATAAATCGGGACGAACCGTTTTTCCTGTTTGTCCTACCTGACGATCGTGACCAATATAACCTGCATCGACCATAGCACGAGAAGCTGCAACTTCTGCATCCAATGTTTTTGCCAATGCATCCATTGCTTCAAAACCTTCTTTATTTCCAATTCCACGACCACCCGAAACCAAAATTTTAGCTTCGGTAATATCGATTAGATTGTTGTCTTCTTTTACAGTCTCCAACAACTTCACACGAAACTTAGCAGTATTAAATTTCACTTCGTAGTTTACGATAGCTCCGGTACGATTTTCGTCGGCATCCATTGCGAACAATACACCCGGACGAACCGTTCCCATTTGCGGACGGTGGTTCTTACAAACAATGGTCGCCATCAGGTTTCCACCAAAAGCAGGACGAGTCATTAACATTTCGCCTTTTTCGCCGATCTCAATTTTGGTACAATCGGCAGTTAAGCCAGTGCCAACACGAGCAGAAACTCTTGGCCCCAAATCGCGACCTAAAGTGGTTGCCCCAATAAATAAAGATTCTGGTTTTCTATCAGTAATAATTTGACAAATTGCCTGTGTATATGGCTCAGTAGTGTATTCTTTCAATTCAGGAGCATCCACAACAATTACCTCATCGGCACCACGAGCAATTAAGCGCTGCGCCTGTTCGGCAATTCCGTGACCCAACAACATGGCGTACACCTTATCGTTCAACTCATTGGCTAATTTTCGAGCCTGTCCTAATAATTCTAAAGCTACGTTCTGAATTACCCCTTCACGTTGTTCTATGAAAACGTATATGCCTTTGTATTCCTCTAATTTCATGATCAATTACGAATAAGTAATTACGAATAAATAATTACGAATTACGGAAACTTCTACATTTGGCTTATCAATTTCAAATGACAGTCTAAAACCCACATCTGCTTGACAACTCGTAATTCGTAATTTATAATTTGTAATTGTTTCTAGTTTAGAATGAATTTCTCTTTTAACTTCTTGATGATGATTCCTACGGCCTCATCGGTACCCACTTCGTACAATTCACCTGCTGGTTTTAAACCACGTGCAAATGCTTTGTATACGCTTGTTGGTGATCCTTTCAATCCAAGATCTTTCTCATCCACTTCAATTTCGTTGAATCCCCAAACCTCCACTTCTTTTTGATAGGAATCGACAATACCGCCCACATTCATGTAACGAGGTGTATTTGCGGATGAAAGAACAGTAACCACGCAAGGAGCTTCCACTTCTAACATTTGGTATCCATCTTCGATATGACGTTTCATGGTAAAAGTCTTATCTCCGTCGAATTTTAAATCTTCCAAATACGATACCTGAGGCAAATCCAAATGCTCAGCAATTTGAGGACCAACCTGAGCGGTATCTCCATCAATCGCCTGACGACCTGTGATCAAAAGATCGAATTCAATCTTTCTTAATGCACCAGCCAAAGCGTGTGAAGTAGCCAAAGTATCTGCTCCTGCAAATTTCCTGTCCGTTAAATGAATTGCGCGATCCACTCCCATGGCATAAGCCTCACGAAGAATCAAATCGGCCTGAGGTGGTCCCATAGTAATCACAGTTACGTGAGCACCTTTTTCATCTTTTAATTGCAATGCCATTTCCAAACCACTTTTATCATCAGGGTTCATAATACTTGGCACACCGTCGCGAATCAAAGTTCCCGTTGCCGGATCTATTTTTATTTCGGTTGTATCCGGTACCTGTTTAATACAGACAACTATTTTCATTTTTTATAATTTTTGTATCCGAAAGATTTCTTTTGTTTCACCCCTAAATCCCCTAAAGGGGACTTTTCATTTACATTTTTTAAGCCCCTTTAGGGGTTTGGGGTATAATGCAAATGTTTTTTGATCTCTTTCTAGTTGACACCTATTAATCATTACTTCAGCATATTCGCCGAAATCACCATTTTCTGAACTTCGGATGTTCCTTCGTATATTTCGGTGATTTTTGCATCACGCATCATACGCTCCACAGGATATTCTCTGGTATAACCATATCCTCCGTGAAGTTGAACTGCCTTATTGGTTACCTCCATTGCCGTTTCAGCAGCATACAATTTAGCCATCGCAGCATCTACCGAATAAGGAAGTTTAGCGTCTTTTTTATAAGCCGCTTTGCGAACTAACATCCGAGAAGCTTCGGTTTTGGTATTCATATCAGCCAACTGAAATTGTGTGTTTTGAAAAGCTGAAATCGCACGACCAAATTGCTTTCTTTCCTTCACATATTTTACAGTTTCGTCGATAGCTCCCTGAGCAATACCCAAAGCCTGAGCGGCGATACCAATACGACCACCATCTAAAGTTTTCATTGCAATGCCAAAACCCTTGTTCAATTTTCCCAATAAGTTTTCCTTAGGAACCACACAGTTTTCGAATATCAATTCGCAAGTTGCGGAACCACGAATCCCCATTTTCTTCTCCTTTTTACCGATAGAGAAACCAGGAGTATCTTTTTCAATAATAAAGGCACTAATACCACGTGTTCCCTGCGATTTATCAGTCATTGCTAAAATCACATAAACATGAGCAAAACCGGCATTGGTTATAAAAATTTTGCTTCCGCTGATGATATAATTATCCCCATCTTCCACTGCAATAGTCTGTTGTCCTGCAGCATCGGTACCCGCGTTAGGTTCTGTTAAGCCAAAAGCTCCAATCCACTCTCCCGAAGCAAGCTTAGGAAGGAATTTTTGTTTTTGTTCCTCTGTTCCGAACTCTAAAATAGGCGCCGCACACAAGGAAGTGTGAGCCG
Source organism: Labilibaculum filiforme (assembly GCF_002843315.1). Lineage (GTDB taxonomy): Bacteria > Bacteroidota > Bacteroidia > Bacteroidales > Marinifilaceae > Labilibaculum > Labilibaculum filiforme. The sequence goes on from NZ_MVDD01000018.1 coordinate 3,654, forward strand.
ATACAATAACCCCTGTGGTTGCACATACTGCCGACAATTCTTCCACAGCCATCGAATACATTACATTACTTCCGCCTGCGCCACCATATTGCTTTGGAATCGGAATACCCATAATTCCAATTTTGGCCATTTTCTCGACCGTTTCCGCTGGAAATCTTTCCAAATCGTCTACTTCAGCCGCCAAAGGCTTTACTTCCTTCTCAGCAAAATCTTTAATCATTTGCTGGAACAATTCCTGTTCTTTTGTTAAGCTAAAATTCATTCCTTAAATATAGATTTCAGATATGAGATTTTAGATGTTAGATTTATTCACATCTCACATCCGGTGCCTCATATCTAATCATAAGTTATATATCTTTCTAAATAATCTCTGAACTAAAACCACAGATAAGTTGAAATATAAGATTCAAAATATTAAGTGCAAGAATTTCTCCTATCTCACTTCTAATATCTCACTTCTCCTTACACATTTTTCAAAATAATTGCAGTACCCATTCCGCCACCAATACAAAGAGAAGCCAAACCGTATTGTTTTCCGGTACGTTTCATTTCGTGAATTAAACTTACGGTAATACGAGTTCCTGATGCTCCAATTGGATGACCTAAAGCAATTGCGCCTCCATTCAAATTGCATTTTTCTGCAAAGAAATCGGGACTTACAGAATGATCTTCACACAATTGTTTCATCACTCCCAGGGATTGAGCCGCAAAAGCTTCATTCAATTCCAGCACATCCATTTGCTCCAATTTCATGTTCGCTTTTTTCAACACCTTTTCAATTGCAGGAACAGGTCCCATTCCCATAATTGAAGGATCAACACCACCCTGACCGGTAGCTATAATCTCGGCAAGAGGAGTTAAACCAAACTCTTTAACCGCTTCCTCGGAAGCAACCATTACAAAAGCAGCACCATCGTTAATACCAGAAGCATTACCTGCAGTTACACTTCCATCCTTTTTAAAAGCCGGACGTAAACCTGCTAATTTGTCAAGGCTAGTGCCACGATTAACAAATTCATCTGTATCAAAAATGATTGTTTCTTTGCGAGATTTAATTTCTACTGGAACAATTTCATTTTTAAACCTACCATTATCTATTGCACTCATTGCTTTTTGCTGAGAAGCAAACGAAAATGCATCCTGCTCTTCGCGGGTTAAATTATATTTACTAGCAATATTTTCGGCAGTTATTCCCATGTGGCATCCTTCAAAAGCATCTGTTAAACCATCAAAAACCATGTGGTCAATTGCTTTTAAATCCATCATTTTATGTCCGCCACGAACAGTTCCCGGCATCACAAAACCAGCATCCGACATGTTCTCTGTTCCTCCGGCAATAATCAAATTTGCTTCGCCGGCTTTAATATTAGCATAAGCCAAATTAATTGTTTTCATTCCCGAACCACAAATCATGTTGATACCATATGCAGGTACTTCCTGAGGAATTCCAGCTTTAATAGATGCCTGACGGGCAATTCCCTGACCTTGACCAGCCGACAGAATATTACCAACAACAACTTCATCAATTCTGGAGGTATCCACTTTTGTTTCTTGGATGATGTTTTTAATAACAGTTGCTGCCATATCAACAGCTTTAACTGGAGTTAATGCTCCTAAAAATTTTCCGATTGCAGTTCGTTTCGCTGCAACAATATATACTTTGCTCATATCTTTTTTAGATTTGAGATGTGAGATGAAAGATGTGAGATATAAAAACCGAGATGTAAGACCTGAAATTAAAACCATTCGTTTTTACGACTATCCAATTTCTTAAATCTAATACCTCATGTCTAGTATCTCATATCTATGTTCTCATATCTAATTTTTACGCATTTCAATTAAATCAGTCGCAATAATTAATTTTGCTTCGGTAGCTTCCTGAATTTGCTCAATAGTAAACTCTGAATTTATTTCTTTTAAAAGAATCCCTTCAGGAACAATTTCCATAACACCCATTTCGGTAATAATCATATTTACCTGGCCTGCAGCAGTTAAAGGAAGGTTACAATTTGTCATGATTTTATGACTTCCTCGTGCGGTATGTTCCATAGCAAGAATCACTCGCTTGGCTCCAACGATCAAATCCATGGCTCCACCCATTCCTGGAGTTTTTTTCCCTGGAATAATCCAGTTTGCCAAGTTTCCCTTTTCGTCAACCTGGAGAGCACCTAAAATAGTAACGTCAACATGTCCACCTCTAATAATTCCAAAAGAAACCGAACTATCGAAGCTACTAGCGCCATTTTTACAAGTAATATATCCACCTCCTGCATTCACAAAATCAGGATCTTCTTCTCCTTCAGCAGGAGCAACACCCATTCCTAGCAATCCATTCTCCGATTGTAAAATCACATTCACTTCTTCAGGAACGTAATTTGGGATAATCGTTGGCAAACCTATTCCAAGATTTACTACATCGCCATCGTGTAATTCGAGAGCAGCTCTTCTAGCAATTACCTCTCTAATTTCGTTTTTATCCATGTGAAATTTATTTAGATATTAGATTTAAGATGTGAGATATTAGATTAGAGAAATTATTTACGAAAAGAAATCTATTCTTATCTACCAAAACAGAGAAGAACCAAAAAATCCAATTTCCTTTTTATCTCTTATCTCGCATCTCTTATCTCCTACTCTTCTTATTTATTTAATCGTCTGCTTAACTCCTGAGCCGCATAAGATGCAACATCATCGGCATATTTGTTCATTCCAAAACCGGCATCGTAACCCAATTCTTTTGCAAGCTCATGAGAAATACGTGGTCCGCCACAAATCAAAATTACCTTTTCGCGTAATCCTTCCGCTTCCATTAACTCCACCAGTTCAACAAGGTTTTTAATGTGAACATCTTTTTGAGTTACTGTTTGCGATACCAGCAAAACATCTGCCTGAAACTCTATTGCTTTCGCAATAAACTCCTCATTTGGCACCTGACTTCCCATGTTTAAAGCTTCCATCATTTCGTAACGCTCCAAGCCATAGTGTCCGGCAAAACCTTTCATATTCATAATAGCATCGATACCAACGGTATGTGCATCGGAGCCAGTGCTAGCTCCCAAAATACGAATCGGGCGACCAATATTTTCTTTAATAAAATCGTCCGTTTCGTGCATATCCATAGCCGTAGCTTCCACTTTAGGAACTGTAATTCCTGTAAAATCGACAGTATGAATACAATTGCCATAGCAATTAAAAAATGTGAATCCTGCCATCAACTCCTGCACATATACCACCTGAGGATTTTCAAAACCCATTTTCCTCATCATTTGCTTGGCAGCTTCTATAGCCTCATCGCCTTTGGCTACCGGCAAAGTAAAACTCACCTGAGTTTTACCATCGTTCATGGTATCCCCGTAAGGCTTGATCTTGGTTAGATCTAATGTTTTATCGAATTCGTTGGAATCGGTTGAATAAAGACCTCCGCTCATTTTTATATTTTTTATAGATGTGAGATTTGAGATATTAGATGTGAGATAACTCTATATCCATAACTCCCATTTCTCATGTCTCATTACTATTATAAGATGTTAGATTCAATATGGAGATTAAAAAAACAAAAGCGTTTCTCTTATCTCATGTCTTATATCTCAAATCTAATTTTTACTTTTTATGCAATAATTCAATAAACGGATTAAAGTAGTTGCTTCCTTTTTCCACAACTCCAGCTAAACCTTTACCGCCATTTTTCGGACGTTTGATATCCGCAAATATTCCTTTTTCGAGTGCTGTAAACAATCCTTCTTTTTCGATTTTCACTACCAATTCGGTTGCATCATCCAAAACTTTTGCTGCTCGCTGACGAATAATTCCGCCTTCTTTAAATTCCATTTCGTCGCCAATACTCTTCATATTTTTAAAGATGTATTTTGCATTCTCAATAGAAAGATATCTGTCGGACATGAATGGGGTGTGAATTGCTTCGGTAAGCATTCCCAATAATTGAATTCCTTGTCCGGTCCAAATTGATATTTGATTGAATAATGCATCCTGAACATGACCTTTAAACACATTTCCAGTCATGAATTTAGTCGGAGGCATATATTTTAGAGGTGCTTTTGGGAAAATTTCCCTAATCATCTGAGCTTGTGCCAGTTCGTACAGGAATCCATTCTCCAAATCAGGAGTCATTTCGAATGCATGACCCAATCCCATTTGCTCTTCAGGAATACCTGCAACCAAAGCCAACTGCTCATTAATAAAATCGGAAGCTAACACGGTGTGCGCCTCGTCAAAAGCATCCGCAGTAGTTAGGTAGTTATCTTCTCCGGTGTTGATAATAACACCCGCAAAACCATTCAATAATCTAGAGAAGTACTGATCAACAATAGTACGTTGCATGTTAATATCTCGGAAAAGAATACCATACAATGCATCGTTCAACATCACGTCTAAACCTTCAATTGCTCCCATAGCGGCAATTTCGGGCATACATAAACCAGAGCAGTAGTTACACAAACGAATATAACGACCTTCTTCTTCGCCCACCTTATCCAAGGCAGTACGCATAATTCGGAAATTCTCTTGTGTGGCAACAGTTCCGCCGAAACCTTCGGTGGTTGCACCATAAGGAACGTAATCCAATAAACTTTGTCCGGTAGTACGAATTACCGCAATAATATCGGCACCCTGACGAGCGGCAGCTTCGGCCTGAACAACATCTTCGTAGATATTTCCAGTAGCCACAATCACATATAAATATGGTTTAGCACCTTCGCCAATTGTATTCAGGTAATTATCTCTTTTCGCTTTACGATCCTTAATTACCTGTATGCTTTTCATCACAAAAGGTTGAATTGCCTTGCGAATTTCTTCGGTAGAATGAACCGGAATGCTTGTTAAATCTAACTGACCTACAGCAATTTTCTCGGCAATTTCCTGAGGGTTTAAGCCTGTTTCGATAACAGCATTTCCCAAAAAGAACATTACACCTTCGCTCAACACTCCTTTTTCCTGCAATTCATCTACAAGAACATTTGGCAATGGCACCTCATTCTTATCCACACCATCGATTCCCAAAAGACGACACAAAGTACGCTCAACTGCAACAGTCGAGTAGTTGTCTACGAATTTTTGAACATCGTCTGCAATTCGCTTCGACACCTCTTTGGCGTAACCAACTTTTTCAAAGTCAAGACCTAGTTTACTCCTCATCATTTCTTCCTTATTATGATTTAAGAATTATGAATTATAAATCGAGAAATGGTATCGCACAATTCATCATTTATAACTAATAACTCAAAATTTATTCTTACTCGCTAATTGGTCCTGCGCTCGTTCAATTATCTCTTTATCGATTCCCAATAAAGATGCAATTCGAAGCGCTTCGTGAGGAACTTCCCCTTCAAAATCCTCTACCAATGAATAATCCATATAACTGTTAATATTTTTGTGGGTGATTACATTTGCACCCAAATCCTTGTCCAGCCCTTTCACTCGAAGTTTTCTGAATTTAGATTTTAAACCACTGTAATGAGTGGTTATTACGCTTTTTACTTTTGCATCGTAAAAAATATCTGCTACTGCATTCACAATAGCTAATCCTTCTACCGGGTTTGTTGTTCGAGCCAATTCATCAATTAAAACCAAAACATTTTTCTGATTTTTAGACTCCTTTACCATACTGCTCACCTTCAACATTTCCGATGCGAACGAAGACAAACCATTCATTTCCGATTGCTCATCGCCAACCGAAATCAATACCTTATCGACAATACTAATTTGAGCAAATGCTGCCGGTACAAAAAAGCCAAATTGAAACAAATACTGACAGAGAGCAAGCGTTTTTAGCACCACCGTTTTTCCTGCCATATTAGCTCCGGTAATTATACAAACCGATTGTTCAAGCTCAATATCAACCGCTTGATATTCTTTCGACTGAACTGCCAAATCATGCTTAATCATTGGATGAAAAACACCCCGATAGCTTGTTTTGTCTTTGCTTATTTCGCCTTTACTAAACTGTAGTTTTTTTGCCTGCGCCGCTTTCGCGATCAACAAGTCCAAGTGAGCCAATTGTTGCAGTGCATTTGCCAAGTCGGTTCCATGTACCGAAATTTTAGTACACAATTCCTCGCGAACTTTTGCCTCAATTCCCTGCATCTTGGCAAACAAAGCCTCTATATCTTCATCCGATTCTCCATTTTTACTTTTAGATCGTTTTAACTCTATACGAGCTTCTGCCAATTCCTTCGAGTAATTATCGTAGATGTAAAAAGATGGAATTTTTGTATTTTGAGGATCCAACAAACGAACCAGCGGACTTAAATCTGGAATTTTCAGAAAAATAGAATTTCCCTCTTTCTGAAGTGCTGCTATTTCCTGAGCCACTAAGGCAAAAACCTTTATTTCGAACAACTCCACATCATCGAGCACTAAATTTCCAATTAAATTATTCACGCTTCCGCTGATATCACGCAAGTGCGCCAATTTATTTTGAATTTTAGCAATCAAATCGGAATGCCATTCCAGAGCTTTCACTACCCGATCCACCAAGTTTAATTCTGCAGTAATTTCCTTTTCGCAGCTCATCATTTTAGAATCCAACAGGTAACGTCTTCCCATTGGAGATCTCAAATCAAGATCTTCCATTAGAAACTGCAATCCGCTTGTATGTGCTACTACTTCTCGAAACATTACTACAACTTTTTTATATCGTAAACCGGTACATTCACTTTCTCCTGCAATGCACTTTTCAACTCCTCCGAATTTAATCGGTAACCATCGGGCGAAACCGGATTAATGCATATCGCTATTAAATTCGTTTTATTCAAAACCTGAATACTTCCACCTCGCTTAACAAAAGCATAATAGGTTTCAGGCTTGGCAAAAACTTTGGTAAAATCTCTTACAATCAAGTTGATTTCAGAAATTTGCTTCTGATTTTTTAGAAATTCTAAAAACTGATCCGTTACTGCACCACTCACAAAAAAGCGATTGCCATATTGAAAAAGTTTGTCTTTGTCTTTTTGAATCAACAAAACAGAAGTTATTCCTGTATCCTTTATATTTCCTTCCGAATCTATTGCCCAAATGCCATTATCTACTTGTGATAATTGAGTTTTCAGATTCATTTCAATTTCCTGCAATCGAATTAAATCGTACACATATTTAGTTTTGTAAACCAATTGTGTAATATTTGCCGAAAGAGCTGCTCCTGTTGCCAAAATCATGGCTTCGGTTACTGCAGGCGATCCTATACTTTTGCGAGACAAAGCACCATCCACAATAGTTAGCTCTACTCCTTTATTTTTTAAATCAGCAATTAACTCCTTAATAGAATGATTACTTACAGGTCCCGATAAAAGAACCTTGCCTCTACTTAATGCTTTTGCGCTTACCAATCGACCTAAACTGGTTGATTGAGTGGAAACATCTATAATTTCAGAAACCAGCTTTCGCTGCCTGTAATGCAATTCCGAAGTCACAAAAATCATCCCTTCGCTAAGCTCAATTTCCGGCTTATTGGTTTTAGTCACTTGATCGCGGTTTTCACCATCAATACCAATCGACGTAAGTGCAATTTGTTTATGGCTGCCTCGAAGTCGAGACAGCACATAATTTAAACACTCGGTTTTCCCGGTATTCTTCTCAAGTCCTACAATCGAAAGACTTCTATAATTCGCTATGTCGTTAAGAAACGGCATCTATCTTTTTATTTCTGTCTTTACGTGCCAAATGATCTGGCTCAATTGATAACCTATCGCCGTGCAATAAAGAAGCAACTCCTTCGCGTTCCTCATTCATAGCACAATCAGGACAAGTACATTTATTTTCGTAATGAGTAGGTTCGGTGTAAGTAGTAATTACCCCTTCAAAATTCCTTAGAACAATTTTTCCTGGACTTTGCGAGATAACATACTGTGGCATCACCGGAGTTTTTCCTCCTCCACCTGGAGCGTCTACCACAAAAGTTGGTACTGCAAAACCCGAAGTATGCCCACGAAGATTCTCAATAATCTCTATTCCTTTTGATACTGGAGTTCTAAAATGCTCCAATCCCATCGATAGATCGCATTGATAGATATAGTAAGGACGAACTCGGTTCATCACTAAATTGTGCATTAACTTTTTCATGATATGAACACAATCGTTCACCCCCTTTAAAAGCACCGACTGGTTTCCCAAAGGAATACCTGCATCTGCCATACGAGCCAATGCACTTTTTGCATCTTCGGTCATTTCATCCGAGTGATTGAAGTGTGTATTCAACCAAATTGGATGATATTTTTTCAACATATTTACCAAATCATCGGTTATCCGTTGTGGTAAAACAACAGGTGTACGAGTTCCAATTCGGATAATCTCAACATGAGGAATGTCTCGCAAACGGCTAATGATATATTCTAGCTTATCATCACTAATTAGCAAAGCATCGCCACCAGAAAGAACAACGTCTCTCACCTGTGGTGTATTCGCGATGTACTCAATTGCTTTCTCGATATTATCTTGTGGCGTGGAAGCATCGGACTGGCCGGCAAAACGACGACGAGTACAATGACGACAATACATCGAACACATATCCGTAATCAAGAACAACACACGATCCGGATAACGATGAGTTAAACCAGGAACTGGAGAATCCTCATCCTCGTGCAATGGATCCAAAAGATCTGCATCGGAAAAATGCAATTCTGCAGCTGTTGGTATTGCTTGCTTACGTATCGGACAATGTGGATTTTCCTGATCAATCAGAGTCAGATAGTATGGAGTAATAGCCATACGCAAGGATGCTAATGATCTACGAATTCCTTCTTCTTCCTCTTCAGTCAAGCTAATATATTTCTTTAACTGATCTAGTGTTTCAATACGGTTACGAACCTGCCATTTCCAGTCATTCCACTGAATATCGGTTACCTCAGGAAACATGTCTCTGCGTCTGTCGTTATTAGTCATTACACGTATAATTTTTCGAACAATTCTCTAATTCCTTTTGATTTTCTGATAATATCTAATGTTAGGTCGGCATGCCCAATTGCATAACCATTCCCTACAATCATGTCAACATCTTTACCAACACCTTCGGCTCCAAGAGCGGCCTTGCTAAATGATGTTGCCATAGAGAAGAAGTAAACACAACCTCTGTCTTTGGTAATTAAAATAGACGACATCTCGGTAGAAGCTACATTTACATTGTTGATAACCACATCGCATCCTTCCTCACCAGTAATTTCAGTCACTCTTGCGTAAACATCCATTACATCGGTTGCATCGCCAACCAAAACATCGGTTGCTAAACCAAGATCTTTAATTCGCTGTGCATTTTCTTTCGAATACTCCACAACAATTACTTTTCCTTTGGCTCCAACTTTCTGCATCGCTTGGTAGCAACAAAGTACTCCCGATTTTCCACCACCACCGATGATACAAACCGTGTTGCCTTCTTTCACCAAGCGATCCACCTGTGCAGGTGCACCAGCAACATCAAGAGCCGCTAAAGCTAACTTCTCAGGTAAATCGGTAGGAAGAACAGCATACAAACCACTTGCAAATAAAATAGCTTGAGCATCTACATCCACCTGATCGTTTGACAGGTTAATATTTGTCACTTTTTTGATATTTAAAGGAGTTAAGGATAAAGAAACCAGTGTGGCAATTTTATCTCCAACTTTTAAATCCTGATTTGGGAAATTAGGACCAACAGCCTTAACCGTACCAATCAACATTCCCCCCGAACCCGTTACCGGATTTTGCATTTTTCCACGCTCAGCAACAATGGAAAGAATCATTTCTTCCATTTTTACTTTATCTGCTCCACAAGCACCCTTTATTTGGGTAAAACTTGCCGAATCAATATTTAATGTTTGCACATCAATTAAAACCTCATTATCGAAAATCGACATGTTGTTATCCAACTTTTGAGCTGGTTGTGGAAGAGTACCCTTTGGTTCAAGTACCCTGTGCGTTCCGTATTTATTTCCTTTGTTCATTTCCTTTTATAGATATGAGATATTTAGATGTGAGATATGAGTACATTCCGTCATATCCCCCGTCTAATCCTATTTTTTCTTTAATCCTAAAATTTCTCTTGCCTCGGCTGGCGTAGCAATCTCTCGGCCTAATTCTTTCGCCAAACGAACTACTTTCTCTACCAACTGACCATTCGATTCTGCAACAATCCCTCTCGATATCATTGTATTATCTTCGAATCCAACTCGCACATGACCACCATCAATAATAGCAGCTACCGCCAATGGAAATTCGAAACGACCAATACCAGCAACCGTGTAAGTTGCATCGGCAGGAATGCTTCCTCTTAAGAAAACGAAATCGCGAAGAGTCCCTGAAATTCCACCATTCACTCCCATTACAAAATCGAAATGCATTGGTGATTTAATAAAACCTTTCTTATTTAAACGAAGCGCCATGTCGATCATCGATTTATCGAACACTTCCAATTCTGGTTTAATTCCCCTATCGATCATTTTTTCGCCAAAATACTTAATGGTATTTTCTGTATTCTCGAAAATCTCGTCGCCACCAAAATTCAGGGTACCACAATCTAAAGTTGCCATTTCTGGATTCAACTCAGTTGGCTGTAATCTCTCATCGTTAGTCATGCCAACAGCACCTCCTGTTGAAGGCTGAATAATTACATCCGGATATTTCGCATGAATTGCATCCATCACCATTTTAAAACGATTCTTATCCTGAGTTGGAGTTCCATCATCAGTTCTAACGTGAAGATGAATTATACTAGCTCCAGCTTTATAAGCCAAACCAGCTTCACGAACACACTCTTCAATTGTATAAGGAACATTTGGATTGTGCTCTTTAGTAACCTCTGCGCCACAAATGGCTGCTGTAATGATCAGTTTTTCCATGGCTTTCTATTTATTTACGTTGAGATTTTTTCGGAGTAACACAAGTTCCAACCGCTCTGCACACCACAATTGGTTCCTCTAAGAAGTCAGCTGCCGAATCAGAAATATCAGTTCTTGGAACAATTACCTTACGAGCTTCAAATGTCATTTTTCGGCTTGAATTACCTTCTTTAATAATTTCACCAACAGCTTCGATAAAGTCACCTGCATAAACTGGTGCCAAAAATTCAACATTTTCGTAACCTGCAAACAATCCTTCATCCCCATCACGACGAATCAATAACTCCGTTGCAACATCACCAAATAGCTGAAGCATTTTTGCTCCATCCACTAAATTTCCACCATAATGAGCATCATGAGAACTCATACGCAATCTTATCATTACCTTTTCCATTTGTATATATTAGTTAGTTGTTTACAATAAAATCAACAAAAATAGAAGGCGTCTTTACCTCTTCAGGTTTCAAGCTTCCCGCCTCCACAATATTCCGAGCCTCCACAATCACCAAATCAGCTGCTGTAGCCATTAATGGATTAAAATTCTGACTTGTTCCTCTATAAGTCAGATTACCAAGAGTATCAGAAACACTTGCTCCAATCAGTGCTACATCAGCACGCAAAGGCTTCTCCAACAAATACTCTTTCCCATCCACAGTAATAATTTCTTTCCCATCAGCTACCATGGTTCCCAAACCTGTTGGAGTAAGTACTCCTCCCAAACCAGCACCGCCAGAACGAACACGCTCTGCCAGAGTGCCTTGCGGACTAAATTCTACTATTATTTCACCATTGTTCATTTGCTCAATTGTAGCAGGATTTGTTCCAATGTGTGAGGTAATTACTTTAACAACCTGCTTATTGGCAATCAGCTTTCCTAAGCCTTTATCTGCAAAAGCTGTATCGTTACAAATAATAGTTAAATTTTTAACATTGGAAGATACGATCTGATCGATCATATTATTTGCAGTTCCAACCGAAAGAAATCCACCGATCATAATGGTCATTCCATCCTGCAGTTTAGCAACTGCCTCTTTAATTGAGATTATCTTATTCATCGAAAAATAGTTTTTACCGTTTCGCTACAAAAAACTCTTAAGCCAATAAAATAAAAGCTTTTAGTTTATTTATAGAACAAAGATAATTTTTTAAAGTTCGAATGAAAACGATTGCAATTTTCCATATTAAGACCGATTCTAAATGATGAATTTGGGAAACCTATCGATCTTTTTAATCATTCTAAACAAGCTACAATAAAAGGCTTAAAAGCTCATTTACGAACATATTTGTGTTATATTTTTAACTTTTCTGTTAAAAATATATATTTCGAAGGAGACTAATCAGTCCCAATATATGCTCTACAACATACATTGCGACACCTTTCCGCCCACATGTTCTACAACATATTTTTATGGATTGATTGTTTTTTTGGAATAAACCCTAAATTCCGTAAGCAAAATTTAATAAATAATTAAAATTGAAAAGAAAATTGCATAATTTGGGGAGTCACTATTTAGAATAGATTTTTAGGAAAGAAAAACATCCCCAATATGGCTAATGTTTATTTTTTAACAATGAAGCTTTGCAATACTGCACCAAATTTGCTTCTGTATAATAAAAATACAGAAGCCTTAACAATTAAGATATACCTATTCTTGCTTAAAAATTCGCACCTGTCTAAAACCTAAAATCAACAAAGCAAACAATTTCACCACTTCCATTAGAACATACAAATGATGAACAGAATTTTTCTCGGGTTGCATACCGAGAATAATTAGCTTGGCATTCTCATTCAATTCTGGCAATAGATAACCCGACTGAGCAACAATAAAAGTGAATATAACCAAACCCGTAAACACCACCACTTTATCGGTGTAGTAGATAAACACGTAAATTAAAAGCAAGACCGAAAAAATACGTTCCACCATATTTAAAGCGCCAAATACGTGTACTCCCACATCCAATCCGGTAGGTAAGTCGAGCGATACTGCCCGAAACTTAACCCAAGCTTCCATAAAACTAATTGCCAATAAAAATCCGATCCAAACAAAGGAAAGAACAAACCCGTATTTTGCTATTTTAGACATATCTCTTTTTCTTATTTTGAAAGATTAAAAATAAGAAAAGGATTCCAATTCTTTCCTTTCTATTTAAATTTTTAGAAAAAAAGAAACGTGCAGCACTATCGCAAACCCTTCGTGAAAATAAAAAGTCCTTTTACAGCAGTTGATAAATCAACTTCTTGCAAAAGGACAACACCTTCCTATTCCCTAAAATTTTGTAATCCTAATCTCTTCTTCCCATGTAAATCATTACATAGTAAAGTAAGGTTGCTAAAGAAGAAAGAGCCGCTACAAAATAAGTATAAGCTGCCCACTTTAATGCATCATAAGCACTTTTCTGAGTTTCGTAGGTTGTAATCCCTGATGTTTTTAGCCAAACTAAGGCTCTACGACTCGCATCCACCTCTACAGGCAAAGTAATAATGCTAAACAAGGTAGTACCTGCAAACAATACAATTCCCACCAAAAGTAGTTGAGGAAAAGAGTTCACCATAAGAATTCCAGCCAAAAGCACCCACTGTACCCACTTCGAACTAAAACTAACAATAGGCACTAATGCAGAACGCATTTGCAACCAAATGTATGCTTCTGCATGCTGAATAGCATGACCCGTTTCATGAGCCGCTACGGCCGCTGCGGCAATACTTCTGCCGTGATATACATCCTTACTTAAGTTAATGGTTTTATCGGTAGGATTGTAATGATCCGACAACTGTCCATCAACAGAACCAATCCTTATCCCTTTAATGCCATGATCCCTTAACATCTGCTCCACCACTTCCTTTCCTGACATGCCATTTGCCGTAGGTAACTGTGAGTACTTTTTAAATCGCGACTTTAACTGATTACTAACCAACCAGCTTACTAATGTAAATGCAATAAATATAATCCAAATTCCACCCATTTTAGTTCCTCCTATTCGTTTAATTCATCTTTCCGTTTTAAATTCTCAAATTCTCTGCCAAAATTGATTCTAATACATTTCCTGTCTAATTGACAGACATTATAACCCATTAACTAGTAGTCATTCGCCCGAAACCCAGCTATATAGTGAACCTATATAGAAATGTAAATATTTGAATCCCAACCCGATTAAACAACCACTAAAACAAAAAGCAGGCATCATCTCCTAGACATTCCATATAATTTGCTTATTTTTGCCTTTCCTTAAAAACAAAAAGAACCAAGCAATGTTCACTGACTCAGATTTTGATGCTATTCGACCATATAACGATTCCGAAGTTGTAGAAACTATCGGACGTTTAATAAAAGAAGAAGCTTTTATTCGATTCTCTCAACAGTTATTCCCAGGATTTTCGAAAGAAATGATTGTGAAAGCTTTGAGCGAAGTAAAAACAATAAAAGAATTTCAGAGCAACTTCATTGTACGACTAGCACAGCACATTATTGACCATACCACCAAAGGGATAACCATTGATGGTCTGGAAAATTTGGATCCAAAAGAAAGTTACTTATTTATTTCGGATCATAGAGATATTATTTTGGACTCTGCCTTACTAAACGTGATGCTTCACAACAATGGTTTTGAAACTACAGAAATAGCAATTGGCAGTAATCTTCTCATCCAACCATGGATAGCTGATCTAGTGAAACTAAACAAAAGCTTTGTTGTACAAAGAAATGTAACTGTTCGTCAGATGCTTACCAGCTCGAAACAATTATCATCCTACATACAATATGCTTTAAACACTAAGAAATCATCTATTTGGATTGCACAAAGAGAAGGCCGTACTAAAGATGGTGATGACAGAACTCAACAAAGTTTGTTGAAAATGCTGCAGATGAGTGGAGATGTTACTTTCTCGGAACACTTTAAAAGTTTGCGAATTGTTCCTGTTGCCATTTCGTACGAGTACGAACCATGCGATGCAATGAAATCCATAGAGCTCTATAAAAAAGAGACAGAAGAAGGGTTTAAGAAAACCCCTAAGGATGATTTACGAAGTATGATAAAAGGAATGGTGAATGAAAAAGGGCGCGTTAACTTTGTAATCGGAAAACCAATATCCGAAATGCTGGATGTTATTGAAGAGATGGATGACAGCAGAGATAAATTTAAAGCACTTGCCGATTTAATTGATTACCGAATTCACAAGAACTATAAACTTTGGCCCGATAATTACATTGCTTACGACCTAATAAACAATACCGATGAGTTTGCAAATAAGTATACTTCCGAAGAAAAAGATCTTTTCCTAAAACACATGGAAAAGAAGATTACTTCGGACCATGGTGATTTGAAACGTTTAAATCACATTTTTCTTGAAATTTACGCAAATCCTGTAAAAAACAGAATGGAATTAAAAAAACCAGATTTCGTTTTGGATAAATAAAAATACAATGGCTTTCTAAGGGAAGCCATTTTTTTTTCATTTGAATTTTAGTAATTTCATTCTCCGGATAGAAACCAATTATTTAAACAAAACATCACTCGTTTTCATATCGACATACAGAAAATGACCTGCTTAGATATAAAAATTAGCTAAAATTAAAAACACATGAAACTAATAAAACTCTTGCTGATCATGTCCACCTTTTTAATTATGGTGGCTGCAATATTAAATCTTCTGAACTCGTCGGCACCGAACCCTGACCGAAGCGGAATATACATTGAGTTAGTAGTAATGTTCCTTCTTACCATCTCGATGGTATTGCTTAACAATCAGGAAAAAAAGATTAAAGAGTTAGAAAAAAAACAAACTGAGGAGCTTTAACAGCTCCTTTTTTTATGTCCGAAATTTTCAATTTATCAAGAAATAATAAAAAGAAAGAGACCCCATACGAAAACATAAAAAATGTTAAGCCTTGTTAATGCATTCCTTAAACCAAACAGAAAAATTGTAGCTTAGTAGCACGAGCTATTTTAATAACTATAAACTTGAATTATTATGCTTGAACAAACAAAAATCGTACTTGCAAATGTAAGTTTTGATCTCGCTCTTTTTCGCAAAGAGTTAACCAAAGCCTTTCATTGGCTAACGCCGACAGATTTTGAGCAACTTAAAAATTGGTGCCTCGAAAATTACTCGGGTCGCTATCATGAGATTCTTTCTGATGTTATTGCTCCTCAACCTTCTTTTTGAAAATAATTAGCTTATAAATACCGAGGATCTTCAAAAGAAGATCCTCTTTTTTTATCTTCTCAAACAGGAACATCCAACCTTAAAAAAAAATGAAGTATCTTCGCAACGGAAAAAAAATCAGAAGATGATAAAATTTGTACGTCATATTAAAGTAGGAGATCAGGAATTTGAAACCTGGTTCGGAATGGAAATCAAAAAGAAAGGGAACAGACCCAATATCGATATTTTCTATTATACCGATGATCCGAGTGAAGAATTAAGCATGCATCAATTAATAAAATCAAATTTTCAAAGCAAAAAAGAAGCTTTACAATTTGGAATTAAATACATGCGGAGTATGTATCAAGATATGATACAACGAGAAAAAGAAGTTGCTAAAAACGAAAAGAAAACAGAACAATCTGACTCCGAAGAAAAGGTTTCAGAATAAGATATAGCACAAAAAACGCCGGTTAAACAACCGGCGTTTCTTATATATAATCATTTATTACATGATTAATTTATATCCTCGACCATGAACATTGATTATTTCAATGCCTGGCTCAGGCTTTAAATGCTTTCTAAGCTTCGTAATATACACATCCATACTTCTGGCATTAAAATAATTATCGTCGGACCAGATCGTTCTAAGCGCCAAATTACGCTCCAACACTTTATTCACATTATTACAAAGAAGTTTTAGCAACTCCGATTCTTTAGTGGTAAGCTTAATGGTAGTATCGCCATCCTGAAGAAATTGTTTTTTAGAATCGAACAAAAAGCGTCCTAATTTAAATTCTTCCAGTGTACTTTCGCTTTTCACTCCAGAAGTTCTTCTTAAAACCGCTTCGATACGAACCAATAACTCCTCCATACTAAATGGTTTTGTCATATAATCATCGGCACCCAACTTAAATCCTTCCAGCACATCCTCTTTCATCGATTTCGCTGTTAAAAAGATAATTGGTATTTCACTGTTTATTAAACGAATATCCTTGGCTAAAGTAAAACCATCCCTATGAGGCATCATGATATCAAAAATACATAGATCATATGGATTCTTTAAAAATTCATCGTATGCTTTATCGCCATCTTCACAAAGCGTGGTATTATATCCTTTTGCCACTAAATACTCTTTTAGCAGAAGTCCTAAATTAGCATCATCCTCTGCTAACAAAATTTTAACTTGTTCCATATGTATCTATTTTTTTAAGGGAAGATATATTTCAAATTTGGATCCTTTATCCAGTACACTTTCGACATTAACTTGTCCGTTGTGGGCATCTACTATTTTTTTAACGTATGACAATCCCAAACCAAAGCCTTTCACGTCGTGAACATTACCCGTATGTACTCGAAAGAAACGTTCAAAAATCATTTTCTGATCTTCTTTTGAAATTCCAATTCCATTATCGGTAATTGTAATCACAATTCCCTTATTTTTATTTCTTGTACTAATACTTAATTCGGGAGCATCCTTGCAATACTTAATAGCATTATCGAGTAAATTTGCGATTACATTACTTAAATGAACTTCATCCGCCATAACAAGATCATGCTCTGCATCAATATTCTGATACATGTTCCCTTTTCGATCTTCGACCCTTATTGTAAAGTTAGGTAATAAATTCTGAATTATTTTATGAACGCTTACTGCTTTCAACTTTAACTTCATTCTAACCTCGTTAAAAACAGCCATTTGCAATACCTTTTCGACCTGATAGGTTAGCCTTCTACTCTCGTCATTAATAATTTTAGCAATATGATCTCTTGTTGATGCAGTGGTTGTAACCGTATTATCTTTCAACATTTGCGATGCTAAAGAGATAGTTGCAATTGGAGTTTTAAACTCGTGAGTCATATTATTAATAAAATCGTTCTTAATATTCGATAATCTTTTCTGACGAAATATAATGAAAATGGTGAATGCACTAGAAAGAATCAGCACAAGCGTTAATATAAACGAAGGAACTAACAAAGAATACGACTGCAGCATATACTTTTGTTGTCCAGGGAAATAAATGTATAAGAAATTTAAATTGGAAAAAAAGTCGTTGGGAAATAATTGTTTACTGTACTTTTCGAAAGAAGGATTTCGAAAATAATTTTTAGATCTTTTTTCAAACTTATTATTTGATTTTACCGCATACTCGAAATTCAGTTTAATTCCATTCTCCCGAAGTTTTTCTTGAATAAGTTGTGGTAACTTATCCATTTTTATTCTCTCGCCCAAAGGCAACTGAGAATTGCCAAACTGCCCAGCAATTAGTGCAAACCGGGAATTTCCTGACTCTAAAGATTTGGTAAACTGCGACTGCATTTTAGACAAACCAGATATTCCTTCCGGATTTAAATATCCCTCGCCAATGCTATATTCTTTGTTTTCTGAATAAAAACTTAATCTGGCTTTTTCATGCGTAAAATCCATAGGTATAATAATATTAAACCCTGAACTTTTAGAGCTAATAGCTCTCCCATTACTAAAACTAGAAATATTGCCTTCCAATATAATCATCTCCTTCTCGGCTCTTTCCAGCTCAGAAACCACTTGATCCAACGCCTTACTAACGGTAAGGGCTAACTGCTCTTCTTTGATTTTTGAAGCAGTCTGAAAAAAGTTTATCTGAACCAATATTAGTCCAGATAAAGAAATACAGAGTACAATTGTTACAAGCCAAATATATTTTTGATTCATAGATACAAATATAAAAAAAACCAGCTGTAGCTATTCCAGCTTAACAATCTTTAACACAAGTTTAAATGCGTGCTAATATTATATTATCCGTTCGTAAAAATAAGAGGTGCTTTTATAGATTTGGATTTATTCTATTTTAAACAAAATTGGCCATTTTTTGATAATTTTTCACAAAAACGACTTTGAAGTTAATAATTTGATACTATATTTGCCAATGGAGAGCGAATCTATAAGAAACAATCTCCTTGATTAAAAATTTTGGTTAATAGTTAGATGAAAGGGCGGTTGTGGTTACCGTCCTTTTTTTTGTGCTTTTTTGGGAAAAACAAAAATAGCACTGACTAAATTATATCCCCATTTAATTCCAAAAGTCTCTTTAATTACGATGGAATCATTTTTTTGATAAGGTAGCCAAGTAAGTTTTGAACTTTTGTAAAGAAGATATCGCAGAAAAGAAAACTTTTAAAAAATGAGATTTGCTGATTAGATAAAAATACAATCAGCACTCAATAAAAGTCCTTATTTTTTTTGAAAAACAAATGGTGAAGAAATCTTAACCAGACTGTTAAAGATCGACAAGTAATAGAATTACGAAGCAAGTTCGGTTTCGCCGATTCTTGTTAAAGCCTCTTGGGCAGCTTTTTGTTGGGCCTCCTTTTTAGATGTGCCCATACCGGTGCCCATTTTCACTTCTTCCACTTCAACTTCTGAAGTAAACAATGGCAAGCGTAAGGCATGATCGACACCACCTTCGTGAGTATCAAAATAGACATCCTTTTTATTTTTTTGAGCCCACTCAATTAATTTGCTTTTAAAATTGGTTTCGACAGTTACCACTTCTTCCAAATCAATATGAGTTCTAAAAATTTTATCCTCGATAAATCGTCTTGTATTATCGTATCCCTGATCCAGGTAAATTGCACCAATAAAAGCTTCGAATGCGTCGCCGTAAATATGCTTATTATTATTTAGGTTTACATTGGAAACAACCTGCTTATCGAGCTCAATTTTAACTGCCAGCTTATTTAAGGATTCTCTGCTAACAATTTTAGATCTGATTTGAGTCAGAAAGCCTTCGTCTTTATTCGGGAAATACTTGTAAAGAATATCTGCGATTATGGCACCAAGAATAGCGTCTCCAAGATATTCGAGACGTTCATTATTTAAACCGAAACCTTTTTTTTGGATCGTTGCAGATTTGTGTATAAAAGCGAGCTCATACAAATCCGGGTTATTTGGTTTAATCCCCAACAAATCAAAAAACAATCCATAAAACTCCCTTTCAGGATAGAAAAAAAGTTTTATGGATTGAAATATAGACTTTACCACAAATTATTCAATGAATGATTTGAAAATAACCGAAGCATTATGACCACCAAACCCAAATGTATTACTCAAAGCGGCACGAATTTCGCGCTTCTGAGCTTTATGAAATGTAAGGTTTAGTCTTTCATCAATATTAGGATCTGCCACAGTAAAGTTAATTGTAGGAGGAACTAATTGATTGTTCAATGCCAAAATACAGGCAATTGCTTCAACAGAACCTGCTGCTCCTAACAAGTGACCAGTCATTGATTTTGTAGCACTAATGTTCAATTCGTAGGCATGTTCGCCAAATACAGCCTGAAGCGCTTTTGTTTCAGGAATATCTCCAACTGGTGTTGAAGTTCCATGAACATTGACATAATCAATATCTTCCGGCTTCAGATTAGCGTCTTCCAGCGCCATTTTCATAGCGTTAATAGCTCCTCTTCCTTCCGGATGAGTTGCTGTAAGGTGATAGGCATCACCAGACATTCCGCCACCAACAATTTCGGCATAAATTTTAGCACCACGTTTTTTAGCATGCTCGTATTCTTCAAGAATTAAGCAGCCACCTCCCTCACCCATAACGAAACCGTCACGAGTATTACAGAAGGGACGAGATGCAGTTTTATACTCAGCATTGTTTGTGGACATTGCCTGCATAGAGTTGAATCCACCAACGCCTGCTTCATTAATCGATGCTTCAGAACCTCCGGTGATAAAGATATTTGCTTTACCCATGCGGATGTAATTCATTGCGTCAATCATTGCATGTGAAGACGATGCACATGCAGAAACAGTACCGTAATTAATTCCTTGGAATCCATATTTCATAGAAATATGACCGGCGGCAATATCAGAAATCATCTTAGGAATGAAAAAAGGAGAGAAACGAGGAGTTCCATCCCCGTTTGCATATCCTGTTACTTCATCTAAGAAAGTCTTAATTCCGCCAATACCAGAACCCCAAATTACTCCAGCCTTAGTTAAATCTTCCGCTTCAAGATCAAGTTTTGAATCCTCAACAGCTTGCTTAGCCGCAACCAAGGCATACTGCGCATACAAATCTAGTTTTCTAACTTCCTTGCGATCGAAATGATCATTCGGCTCGAAATTTTTAACTTCGCAAGCAAACTGTGTCTTGAACTTCGAAGCATCAAAATGGGTAATCATTTCTGATCCACTCACTCCATTCTTCAAATTCTCCCAATATTCGGCAACAGAATTACCTATTGGGTTAATTGTTCCTAGCCCAGTTACTACTACTCTTCTAAATTCCATAAGAAAGGTTCTGGTTAATAATTACTTAGCGTTTTCTCCGATGTAAGAAATAGCGTCACCTACAGTACCAATGTTTTCTGCTTGATCGTCTGGAATAGCGATATTAAATTCTTTTTCGAATTCCATGATAAGCTCAACTGTATCCAATGAATCAGCTCCAAGATCGTTAGTGAAACTAGCCTCAAGTGTTACCTCAGTTTCGTCCACACCCAACTTATCAACTATGATAGCTTTTACTCTAGATGCAATATCAGACATAACTTTAAAATTTTAAGTGATTAAATATTTAAACTAATTAATTTTCAACTGTGCAAAGAAATAAATTTACTCTAAAAAATTCAAATTTATTTCACAAAGTTGCGGTCAAAGGTAATTCTTTTTCCTTTTCTGCGAAATTATTTCACTGCGAAATGCCTTTTGCATATATTTGTGTGTCTTTGTTAAATTTGAAAACACTACATGAAACGACTAGCCATATTTGCTTCTGGATCAGGGAGTAATGCTGAAAATATCGCAAGGTATTTCAGCAAAAAGCCCGAATTCGAAATTTCGGCAATTCTTTCCAACAACGCCAATGCCTATGTACTTTCCAGAGCCAGTAACTTAAATATTCCAACTTTAGTTTTTTCCCGATCAGAATTTAACGAAACCGATAAAATTCTTGATTTTTTAACTGAAAAAAAGGTCGATTTTATTGTTTTGGCAGGATTTCTTTTACTGCTTCCGATCAATTTACTGCGTAAATATCCTAATTCTATCGTAAATATACATCCAGCTCTTTTACCTAAATATGGTGGAAAAGGAATGTATGGCATGAAGGTTCACCAAGCAGTTCTCGAAAATAAAGAGACTGAAAGCGGTATTACTATTCATATGGTGAATGAGAAATACGACGAAGGAAAAATTGTATTTCAAGCCACATGCAGCGTTTCACCTGATGATTCTGCAGAAGATATAGCTGAAAAAATTCATCAGCTAGAACATAAATTCTTCCCGAAAATAATTGAGCAATTACTCTAAAGTAATTGCTTCCTTCGGGTTTAGTTCCAGCATCAATTTTTCCATTTCCTGATTGTATCTAGACACGTTTTCCTCTTTCACCGGCGACACAGGAGGCGATTTCATATTTAATGGATTAATAGGAGTTCCATTTTTATATACTCTAAAATCTAAATGAGGACCAGTTGCCAGTCCGGTTGCTCCAACATATCCTATTGTTTCCCCTTGCTTCACTCTGGTACCCGTATTCATCTTTGGGGCAAATCGAGAAAGGTGCATATAAGTGGTTGAGTAAACACTGTTGTGCTTAATAGTAAGGTAATTTCCTCCACCATTTGCCTGATATCCTCTTTTTGTGATCACACCATCGCCAATTGTATGAACAGGAGTGCCTGTTGGAGCTGCATAATCGACACCATGATGAGCACGATATCTTTTTAA
The DNA here is from genome assembly GCF_002843315.1 of Labilibaculum filiforme. GTDB lineage: Bacteria > Bacteroidota > Bacteroidia > Bacteroidales > Marinifilaceae > Labilibaculum > Labilibaculum filiforme. Next base: position 26,338 of record NZ_MVDD01000018.1, read on the forward strand.
TACAGGATGAAATCTATTATTGGAGAATTTAGAACTGATTCTAGAATAACGCAAAGGTGCTTTTAAAAATGCTTTTTGCAAACTTTTCCCTTGTTCATCGAAGTAGCCTTCTTTATCTCCTTCGACAAATGCAAAGGCATAATTATTGGTGTTATGATGCACAAAATTTGCAGCAATCACTTTAAGTTGATGAATTGGCTTATCATCCACATAAGATTCTTCGTAAATTATATTGAATTGATCTCCCTTTCCAATACCAAAGAAATCAATAGTCCAAGCATAAATATCCGATAGTTCAACAGACAATAATGGATCGGAATTAGATTCCACCATGGCATTCCACAAAGAGGATTCGATACTGCCCTTAATTTGTTTCCTATGTTTAACAATTTCCTTTTCGCCCTTAAATACATCTAATGTATCGCGCAAGTCGAATACAATATATTCTACAGGAGTATTTTCGTAAATAAAATATTCGGGTGTTTTTAAACTGTCTTTGGTAAACAGCACAGAGTATTCATGTCCCGATTTGATTCTTCGTACATTAAACACCTTTTTTGCTTTTTTAGCGATATTATCAATTGTACCAAAACTAACATCGTATTGCCTTAATATGGTTGATAAGCTATGATTACGTTCCACCCTGTTGGTTTCCACCGTAAATTCTTCGATTGGAAATCCATATCTTAAATGCACCTGTTCTATTTCCGTGGTGTCAATAACCACTTCTTCTTGTTCGATTTGTTTTACTGACTCTTCCTTTAAAACCCATTTTAGGGCTATTAAACCTAACAAAACTGCACCTGCAATTAATAGAAACTTAATGTTCAAGAATTTTTTCATCGTGGATATTTATTTTTGAGAGGCCTAAAGATATTACTATTCTCATAGGAGAACAATAGGTTTTACCCCATCCGCAACGATTTAAGCTTTTTTAAGAATTGCTATTTAATCTTATCAAATCCCTTTCCATAAACCCCCATAACACTTCCTAAAGATATAAAAGCATCAGGGTCCACCAATTTAATCATGTTTAAAATGCTTTGCGATTCCCTTCTTTTAGCTAAGAGCATGAGCACTTTCACTTCTTTCCCACTATAACCGCCCGTACCACTAAGAACAGTTATTCCCTGATCCAGCGTTTCAACAACCTCTTTTCGGATTTCATCGGGCTTTCGGGTAAAAATAAAAATCTGCACCGACTGTTTACTTCCCTCTATAATTAAATCGACACAATAAGCACTTACGCCCATAGTAACAAATCCATAAACAACTTGCTCTATGGAACCCTCCAGAAAATACGAGGAAGAGATAATAAGCACATCAATGGTAAGTAATAATTGACCTGGAGAATAATTCTTATACTTATTAATCATCATGGCCAAAATATCGGTTCCTCCGGTACTTCCTCCGCGAGACAGAATCATACCGGCACTTGCACCTGCTAATATTCCCCCAATAATGGCACACATAAATCGGTCGGAAACCAAAGGCTCTGTTATTAAGGACTGAAACAGCCAAAGAAAAAAGGAAAGAACAATAATTCCGTAAATAGTTTTAACCCCAAAGCCAAAACCTAAAACCCGCAAAGCAAGAAGAAGAAAAACAGTATTTATGAGAAAAACACTATAACCAACTTTAAAGCCCGTAATATAAAAAATCATGGTAGCAATACCACCAACACCTGAACCAACAATTTCAGCTGGAATAATAAAACCTGTCCAACCGAACGAGCCAACCACTAAACCTAGTGTAATAATAAGGTAGGATTGGAAATCAAATTTTGATTTTAGCACTGCTCTTTTTATCTCCATAACAATTACGCTCTTATTTCTTCAAATCCTAAACCATAAACTCCCATAACCGATCCCATTGATATAAAGGCGTTTCCATCAATCTCTTTCACTAATTTGAATATGGATGGAGCTTCATGTTTTCGCACTACGACCATCAAGATTTTCTTATTTTCCTTTGAATACCAACCTTTTGCATCCATTACCGACACTCCTCTATTCATTGTTCCGGTAATTTCATCGGCAATTTTCTCGAACTCGGTAGAAATAATAAAAAGCTGCGCCGATTGTTTAGAACCGGAAATCACCATATCAATGGCATAAGAAGTAATAGACATCACTACATAACCATATACAATGGTTGGAACATCATGAAACACGATATAGGACGAAGCGATGATAAAAATATCCAGGTATAATATAATACGTCCAGGACTAATATTTCTATACTTATTAATTATCATTGCAATAATATCCGTACCTCCGGAACTACCTCCTTGAGAAATTGTAATACCAACTCCCACTCCTGCCAATGCGCCACCTATAATTGCCGCCATAAATTTCTCATTTACCAAAGGCTCTGGAATAAGCTTAGGCAGTACCGAAAGTAAAATTGAACCTACAATAATTGCATAAACTGTTTTCACCCCAAATTTACTTCCTAGTATTCGTAAAGCTATTAATATTAAAAAGGCATTAATAATAAAATAGGAATAACCAACCAGTATGGTTTTTTCACTTGCAAAATAGATTAAGGTACCAATACCACTAACCCCTCCACCAATTATTCCAGATGGAATTAGGAAGGCTGCCCAACTAAAGGTATAAATTGCCATACCTAAGGTAATTATGAACAAGGACTTTAATTCTGAATAATTTATTTTCATGTGTGTAATATTATTTAAAGTTGCCACATGGAACTCGCTAAATAGTCAACCTTTTCTGGAAGAACATTTTCTGATGGCTCGTTTCATCTCGTATTAAAAAAATAGCTTTAAACTTTGTTGTCAAATAATCAACAAAGCTTAAAGCTTATAACTTATTTGATTAATTAATTTTTATACAACTATATTAATGATCTTGTTAGGAACAATAATTATTTTTTTAGGAGTTTTTCCGTCGATCCATTTTTGAGATTTTTCTAAAGAAAGCACCTCCTTTTCAATTTCATCTCTACTTAAATCGACAGGCAACTCTAATATAAACCTCATTTTACCATTAAATGAGACTGGATATTTATGATTGTTTTCCTGAACAAAACTTTCGTTGAATTCTGGGAAACTTGCTTTTGTAATACTTGTTGTATTGCCACACAAGGTCCACAACTCTTCGGATACATGTGGAGCAAATGGAGCAAGGGTAAGCAATAAATCTTCCAAAACAGCTTTATTGTTACATTTCAAAGTATACAATTCATTCACACAAATCATGAAAGCCGAAACAGATGTATTGAATGAAAAACGCTCGATATCATCCTGAATTTTCTTAATGGTTTTGTGCAAGACCTTTAATTCGTCAGCAGTAGGCTCATTAGTTGTTAATTCAAATTCGCCAGCTTCGTTATGGAACAATCGCCATAATTTTTTCAGGAATTTGTGCACTCCATCGATACCATTTGTATCCCAAGGTTTGTGTGCTTCCAATGGTCCTAAAAACATTTCGTACAAACGAAGTGTATCGGCTCCGTATTCTTCAACAATCACATCTGGATTTACCACATTAAACATGGATTTAGACATTTTTTCAACTGCCCAACCACAATGGTATTTTCCATCCTCTAAAATAAATTCTGCATTTTTATATTCAGGCATCCAATTTTTGAAAGCTTCCAAATCAAGCACATCATTTTTCACGATATTTACATCAACATGAATTGCTGTAGTATCGTATTTCTCGATTAATCCGTGCGAAACGTATTTATTTGTTTTTTTATCACGGTAAACGAAATTTGATCGGCCTTGAATCATTCCTTGATTGATCAATTTCTTGAAAGGCTCATCTTTGCAAACTTCGTTGATATCGAAAAGGAATTTATTCCAAAAACGAGAATAAATTAGATGACCCGTAGCATGCTCGGTACCACCAATATACAAATCTACATCCTGCCAATATTCATTTGCTTCGGTAGAAACCAATGTATCGTTATTGCGAGGATCCATATAACGCAAATAATATGCTGATGATCCTGCAAAACCTGGCATGGTATTCAATTCAATAGGATATCCATCTTCGGTAACCCAATTTTCTGCGCGACCCAATGGTGGTTCTCCAGTCTCTGTAGGTAAATATTTATCAATCTCAGGTAATTCTAAAGGCAACTTGTCCAAATCCATCATTTGTGGCATGCCATCTTTAAAATAAACTGGGAATGGTTCTCCCCAATATCTTTGACGAGAGAAAATTGCATCTCTCAATCTATAGTTGATTTTTTTCTTTCCTAATCCTCGTGCTTCAACTTCTTCGTTTGCCTTTACAATCGCATCTTTTACATCTAATCCGTTCAAAAAGTCAGAGTTCATCGATTTTCCTTCTTTGGCATCGTAAGATTCCTCAGAAATATCACCACCTGAAACCACCTGAATAATAGGTAAATTGAAATGCTTTGCAAAAGCGTAATCTCTGCTATCGTGAGCAGGAACAGCCATAATTGCACCAGTTCCATATCCGGCAAGCACGTAATCGCTCACCCAAACAGGAATTTCCTCGCCGGTAAAAGGGTTTATTGCATACGCTCCAGTAAAGGCACCACTAATTGTTTTCACATCGGCTAATCGCTCCCTTTCAGTTCTTTTATTCGTTGCCTCGATATAGGCATCGATAGCATCCTGATTTTCGGGAGTTGTTAGTTCTTTCACCAAATCACTCTCTGGAGCCAATACCATAAAAGTAACACCAAAAATAGTATCGGGACGAGTGGTAAAAACTTCCATTTTGATATCGGAACCTTTCACATTAAAGTTTACTTCGGCACCAACAGATCGTCCAATCCAGTTTTTTTGAATCTCTTTTAAAGAATCCGTCCACTCTAAAGTTTCCATACCATCTAAAAGGCGCTTTGCATAAGCAGAAACACGCAATGACCATTGACGCATTCTCTTTTGCTCGACAGGATATCCTCCACGTGCAGAAAGACCATCTTTCACCTCATCGTTGGCTAAAACAGTACCTAATTTAGGACACCAGTTCACCATTGTATCAGCCAAATAAGCCAGACGGTAATTTAAAAGAATAGCTTGTTTTTCGTTATCAGAAAAAGCTTTCCACTGCGCTGCTGTAAACACTTCTGTTTCGGAACAGGCTGCATTTACATTCCCATTTCCTTCTAATTCGAATTTTGAAATTAGAGATTCAATGGATTCTGCTTTTTCAATATCATTATTAAAAAAATGGTTGAACATTTGAATAAATGCCCACTGTGTCCATTTATAATACTCAGGCTGGCAAGTTCTCACTTCGCGATCCCAATCGTACGAAAAGCCTATTTTATTTAATTGCTCACGATATCGGGCAATATTTGTTTCTGTTGTAATAGCAGGATGCTGACCAGTTTGGATAGCATATTGCTCGGCAGGCAAACCATAAGCATCGTATCCCATTGGATGAAGCACATTATATCCCTTTAAAGTTTTATAACGGGAATAAATATCCGAAGCGATATATCCAAGTGGGTGACCCACATGCAAACCAGCTCCCGAAGGATATGGAAACATATCGAGTACATAAAATTTTGGTTTTTCTGAATTCACCTCAACTTTGTACGTTTTCTTTTCAGTCCAGTACTTCTGCCACTTTTGTTCTATCTCTTTAAAGTTGTACTCCATGGTAATATTGATAAAATATGGTTATTTCTTGCTTTCGAACCGCAAAATTAACAAAAGTTTATAAATATTTACCGTGTTTAAGAAGGAAGTCTGATTTTATTAGGATATGGATTTTAATGCTTTAGGTAGTTAAGATTAAAACAATGAATTATATTTATTTACAGGAATAAGACTGGATGCGATGCAGAACAAAATATTTTTCTAAATTTGCACCCGTAATTGGCCCGTTAGTTCAGCTGAATAGAACGTCAGATTCCGGTTCTGAAGGTCACAGGTTTGAATCCTGTACGGGTCACAAAAAAAGCCTGAAAAATCACATGATTTTTCAGGCTTTTTCTTTACCGCCAGATAAATACAAATTTATTTTTTTCTAAAAAGTAAATGAATCCAGCAGATATTCTTCACCATAGTCGCCCTTTATAAGCAACTGACATTCAGACAACCTAGCCTCATCCTCTAATGAGCAATTAAAAATAAACGCTTTTAACGGGTTCACCTTTTCCAGCTCTATTTTCTTTACGATTTCCCCTGACTTGTCGAACAGTTGAAGTACCGCAACACCCTCATTAAATACGCCATACTCACCATTCAAACTTGTTGTGACTCTGTCGAAATTCAATTTTTTAGTAATAATTCCAGTTCTGTTAACATCCAAAATTGGAGTAGAAACAATTTTAGCCGCCCCCTGCATTTCTTCGTAATCGAAACTCTCTCCGGGCAAAAGTGTATGTATTGGAGTTTTAACTTCCGTTTCCAAATAACCAGTAACCATACCACTATTGTAAATGGCTGCATTTACTCCAAAATCGTAATCAAGACTGGGATCAAAAGGTTCCATGATTTTCACAAATGCCGTGTTGTTCGTCCTATTCACGTAGCAAAGCCAGTTCTTCGAAGAAATCATATGAAAACCACCCATTAAATAATAGTCGTATTGAATTTCGAAAATTCCTGGAGCTACTTCCCCATTCCAGTTGGTTCCGTGATTGTAATACTTCTTTACATGTTCAGGATTGTTCTTGTTCAAAGGCATTCGATTTCTATCTACGTATCTCCATCGAGATTCTGGAGTCACATTAATATGATACTGCTCTCCATCCGGCATTTTCAAGCCCTCATCGAAAGGAATGTAAGCTCTAAAATTCTCACCATCTTCTAGTTCTGGCTGGCTTCGAGAAATATGCTGACTTGTGGTCATGATTCCTCTTTTCACTGTTTTATTGCCTCTATTCATTAACGTATGCTTGATAAAAACCAAACTACTAGCCGTTTCGATACGCAAGCTACGTTTGTATTGCAAACGCTCATCAATTACTTCTGGATAAATAAATTTTTGAGATTTAGTATCGAAAGTGGGAACAGGAAGCTCTTGAATTCCTGACTCCACATCAATGGATTGATGGCCATTTTTATCGGTGGACAATTTAACTTTATACGGGCTATCTCCGATCGTTACGGGCGGTGGCCAACGTTTCGTTTTCTTGCCATCGGCACCAATTGCACAATTATCAACAGGTATAGGTACTAGGCGATAACCTCCAAAATTTCGCCATTCATCAGTTTTCACCTCTTCGCTTGAAGCGAATGATTTTCCAAACAAATCTGGGTTGAGCCAAAGAGAAGGCACATCGCCCAGATTGTATTCCAAAACTCTACCTGCAGCTTGAGGAACTACAGCTAAACTGATGTATTTATTCTTGGCAACAAAAACACTATCCCACTGCCAATTTTTATAGTTATTAACTATAGAAATGGTTTGAATCGGTTTTTCAAGTTCACAAGAACTCATAACAATTGCCAACACCAGTATCACTATATTCCTCATCCTCGATATTTTAAGTTCCTAATTTTTATTTCTGAACCTTTGCAAGATTCCCTTTCCAACCACTGTTGAATTGAACCAACAATTCTTTCACTAATTGTGGATTTTCATCAGCAATATTAATAGTTTCCTGCGGATCGGTTTTATGATCAAACAATTCGAAAAAGATTGGTTCCGATTCTGGTTTTGTATAATCTTTCCAAACCACAAATCGATACTGTTCGGTTCGCATGGAATATCCCATTAAGTAATTTTCAAATAAATTCCGATCCCACTTTTCCTTCTGCTGCGCAATAATTTTCCCTTCTACTTCCTCGATTAGTGGTCCAAAATACGTTTCGCGCATTCCCTGCGAAAGAGGATTTGCTGCCCATTCTCTTAATGCAGGAGTTGGAAACTGACTAAACGCAGCTTTTTTCCACTCTTTTTCAGGATTATTTAAAAGGGGAACAAAACTTTGTCCTTCCAAATGTTCTGGAATAGGCACTTCGGCAAGTTCGCAAAGAGTTGGATACATATCCACTAATTCGACTAATGCCTTTGTTTTAGCTCCTCTATTTTTAGTTGGCATGTTTGGTGTTGTAATCATCATTGGAACACGAGTAGAAATTTCATAATTGGTTGCTTTTCCCCAAACTCCCATATCTCCAAGATGCCAGCCATGATCGCCCCAAAGAATAATAATAGTATTTTCACGAACACCAGCTTCTTCCAAAGCTTTAATCATCATTCCAAGTTGTGCATCGGCATAACTCACACAAGCCAAATAACCGTGCTTTAATGTTCTTGCCAAAGAATCACTAATGGCTCCCGATTTAGGAATACCTGCCCTTGCTCTTAACTCAAAAGAAGGATGCAATGCCATTGTGGCTCCATTAATTGGAGCCTCGGTACATTCAGCCAATGGAATAGCTTCCCGATTGTATAAATCCCAATATTTTTTAGGAGCAACAAAATTTAAGTGAGGCTTTTTTAATCCCAATCCTAAAAAGAAAGGTTTATCCGGATTTTTCGCCAACATGTCTTTTAAAGTTGCGATTGCAGCAAGTGTGTTGTAACCATCTTCATAGGTTTCATCAGGCACATCGGCACATTCGTAAGCAGGACCTTGAGCCAAGCCATTTTTTGTAGCATCGGGACCATACTTTGCAACCATTTTATCGCGATCGCTTTGCCAGAATTCCTGATTTTCTTTTAGTGCGAAACCACCTTTAGTAGCTACACGTTCCACTTTAGGTGTCACAGGTAATCTACTCCATGAAGAATCTGGATCGTTATACTTCCCATGAAAAATTTTTCCAGTACAAACCGCTTCGTAACCAAATTTCATTAAATGCTGTGGTAGCGTTACAATATCAGGATTTACATCACGAAAGTCGGTATAGTTTTCAATTACACCAATAGTTTCGGGGCGAGCACCCGTCATTAAACTAGCCCGTGAAGGACTACAAATAGCCTGCTGACAATATGCGTTCTCGAACAACAATCCATCAGCGGCTAAAGCATCTAAATTTGGAGTTACAGCAATCTCAGAACCATAACATCCCAATTCGGGTCGTAAATCATCTACTGCCAAAAAAAGAATATTTAGCTTTTTTTTAGGCTCTTGTTTAGATTGGCAAGCAAATCCTACAATTAGAAGAAAAGCAAGGCTAATCAGTTTAACTACAAAACGATTATTCATTGTTTATTTAATTTAAAAGATTCAATTTTCATTTTACTATTCCCAAACAATTGGCATCCAAACTGTCATTTCAGATTTCCCTCTGTTGCTCCACGAAAAGTAGGGAACCAATTGTGTTTTGTATGTTTCCCACTTCACATTCTTCACTTCGCTATACATCTCGTCACTATTCGCTTTACGAAGTTTTACGTCTGCGCTGATCGTAGCAACACCTCCTAATAAATCAGGTTTGTAATTCACTTCTAATTTTGAAGTTCGAGGAAAATAAACATCTAATATTCCAGCCTCTTTTGGCAAATCCGGCGACTCCACACAATAAACTACAGGACCTCTTTTAACGGCAACTTGATTTCTTACCTCTTCGATTAAGGGATTGCCTTCCATCAACTTTACATCCATCGGCATATCTAGCAAAATTTCATCCCCCTTTTTCCAATTGCGCTCAAGAATAGCATAAGTTCCTGCTTTAACTTCTACTTCGGCATCTTTACCATTCACTAAAATTTTACTTTCTTTTGCCCAATCAGGAATGCGAAGCATTAACTGAAAAGCATCTTTTTTACACTTACCCACTATAATTTTCACCGCACCTTCCCAAGGATACTTTGTAACTTGAGTAAGCTGAATAGCTGATCCATCCAACAAATTCGTGGTCAGTTTATTTCCACCATATAAATTAACTGCAAGACCATTATTAGTTAAACTATATGCCCATCCTGATATTTTTGCTATAGTACGAACTAGGTTTGGAGGACAGCAAAAGCATTCTACGTAGGGAATACGTTGATCAAATTCTGTTGCTGCATCGGGATTATCGTGCGAGTGATTACAAACCCGTAAAGGATTCGCATAGAAATAGTCTTTCCCTTCGATACTGATACCGGAAAGAGCACTATTAAATAGTACCAACTCCATAATATCGGCATATTTAGATTCTCCATGAATACCCAACATGCGATAGCTAAACATTGAATTGCAAATATTTGCACACGTTTCGTTGTAGGCAGTTAAGTTTGGCATCATGTATTCGTTGATAAAACCTTCGTGAACCATATCTACATGCGACGAAACTCCATGATGAGTTTGCCCACACGCGCCAGTAACGTACATTTTCTTATTTACAACATTATCCCAAAGTCTGTCCAAAGCATCCAGCAATGCTTTCTCACCTGTTTCGGCAACAACATCGGCAGCTCCGGCATAAAAATACAAAGCCAAAACAGCATGACCTTCCGCTGTTTTTTCATCCCGCAAGGGAGTTCGTTCCTGAACCATGTCGCCAATAAACTTAAAACCAGCCACTTTAGATGGATTTGATGCTGATTCACCTCTCATATTAATGAAAAGTTCTGCTAATTCGAGGTATTTTTTATTTTTGGTTGTACGATACAATTCCACCAAACCCATAATTTGTGTTTGATTAAAACCAAAGCGTTTCAGATCATCAGAAAGATTATCTACCATAAAGGTATCGTACAAATTATCGGCATGCTTAATAGCAATATCCAGAAAATTCGTTTTTCCGGTAATTCGATTGTGAATACAGGCACTAGTGTATAAATGGCCACTGTTATACATTTCGTGATATTGTCTATTTCCGTAGCGCTCCCTACCTGCAACAGTCACCTGAGTTTGCAGATAACCATCAGGCTGTTGCGCTTTTCCGATAATAGCAATGTAGGAATCTAGATCCGCAAGAATTTTTTCATCCTTATTCTGGGCATAAACATACATTTCGGCTTCCATCCATTTGTAGAAATCACCGTCGTGCCATTTCATTCCTTTGTGCTCACCTTCTTTAAGTCCGGCAGCAATTTTAAAATTATTAAGTGCATGACCTGTATTACCACACAACAATTCGCCCATGTAGGGAACCATTGTTTGTTCGCACACTTTAAATTTATCAGCCCAAAAGCCTTCGGTCCATGTGCAATCGCCAATATTAATACTCTTGAATTTCACATTCGGACTTTCGGTATTGTTAATGATTCCACGATTTTGAGCAAAAGTAGAGCTAAACACAACTATACTCAATGAGATTAACAGTAATTTCTTCATCAGATTATTTTTATCTAAAACTTGATTTCACAAAAAAATCAGTACCTCGCTTGATAGTTTCCTACTTGCATGAGATACTGATTCATTCTAGCCTGTTTTGATTAAAACTATTTTACTGCGTTCAATCATAATGGTTGAACGCAATATGATTATTAAATTTTTATTATTTCCAGATTATTGGCATAAAAACTGTCATTTCACCTTGTCCACGATTACTCCACGCATAATTAGGAACCAATTGAGTTTTGTACTTGGTAAATTCTGGCTTTTCCACCTTCTTATACATAGTTTCATCATTATTATTGGTACGAATAAGCACTTCTGTTTCAATTACAGTAACTCCATCAAGCAAATCTTTTTTATAAACCGCTTTCATTTCATTTTCAGCACTTAAGTAGACATCAGTAATTTTTGTGCCTTCAGGCAGATCCGCTGATTCAATACAGTAAACAATTGGTCCACGTTTAATTGCCACCTGATTACGTACTTCCTCAATACGAGTATGTCCCTCAACCATAGCAATTTCCATTGGCATATCAATAGAGATCACATCGCCTTTTTTCCATTTACGATTAATGCTTGCAAATTGTCCTTCTTTCGCATCAATAGTAGTCGATTCTCCGTTTACTTTAATTGATGTTCCTTTAGCCCATCTTGGAATACGAAGCAGTACATCAAAAGCATCTTTTTTACACTTATCAACAGTAATGTTAATAACTCCCTCCCAAGGATAATTTGTCACCTGAGACAATTCAAGCTTAGAACCGTCCAACAATGTAGTTGAAAGTTTATTCCCTCCAAATAGATTCACGGCAATTCCATTTTCTGATTTACTATAAGCCCAACCCGAAAGTTTAGCAACAGTACGAACCAAATTGGGAGGACAACAAAAACACTCTAAATATGGCTGACGCTCAGGAAATTCAGTTACCAACTTATCGTAGTCACGAGTGCCATTAATTACTCGCAATGGGTTGGCATAGTAATAATCTTTACCTTCCAAACTAATACCTGATAAACCACTATTGAATTCAACCAATTCCATAATATCGGCATACTTCGACTCCCCGTGAATATCCAATAATCGCTTACTAAACATTGCATTACAGATATTTGCACAAGTCTCATTATAAGCTGTCATGTTCGGCATCATATAAGAATCTATAAAGCCTTCCTCAATCATTTGTCGATTGGTAGATGCACCATAATGTGTTTGTCCTGTAGCTCCAGTTACATACATTTTCTGATCGGTGATATTTTCCCATAAACGATCCAAAGCATCAACAATAGCCTTTTCTCCAGTTTCAGCATACACATCGGCAGCTCCTGCATAATAATATTGAGCAAGCACTGCATGACCTACAGCTTCGCTCGATTCGCGAAGAGGAGTAAATTCCTGAACCATATCTCCAATAGGATATCCTTCGGTTGCAGGCGTTTCTACTACTTTATATTTCCCTCGATTGTCAACAAATTTTTGAGCCAATCTCAAATATTTTTCATCTCCAACGGTACGATACAATTCAACCAATCCCATAATTTGAGTTTGATTAAAGCCAAAGCGAGCAAACTTTTTATCCTCTGGCATAAAGATGGTGTACAACAAATCGGCATGCTTAATAGCGATATCCAAAAAGTTTCTTTGTCCAGTAATTCTATAGTGAATACAAGCACTTGTTAATAAATGTCCTGTATTGTACATCTCATGATATTTCCTATTTTCGTAACGATCTACCTTAGGATTCAATTGGATTTGTGTTTGCAAATATCCATCTTCTTCCTGCGCTTTTCCAATAATACGAATGTACTCGTCTAATTCCTTTAAAAGTTTTGGATCCTTATTTTGAGCATAAACATACGTCTTAGCCTCCATAAATTTATAAAAATCACCATCGTGCCAACGCATTCCCTTGTGTTCGCCTTTCATTTCACCTGCGGCAATCTTAAAATTATTTAAAGCATGTCCGGTGTCTCCACATAACAATTCTCCCATATAAGGAACCATATTGTGTTCACACACCTCAAATCTTTCAGCCCAAAAACCATCAGTCCAAACACAGTCGCCCATATCTATACTCTTGAGTTTCACATAGGAACTTTTTGCATTATTAATGATCCCCTTTTCCTGCGCCTGCCCCGAAAATAAAAACGTTATTCCACAAGCAATAAATAGTAATCTCTTTATCATGATTATTTAACTTTTCTATATTTATCCATTCTATCAATATCAACATTTTCGAATTTACGGTCCAACAACCAACGAGGGCGCTCTAAAGTTGATTCCCACTCAAATATCATTTTATACATTTCATTTACTTTATCAGGATATTTTGCGGCCAAATCGTTTTGTTCCGACTCATCCTTAATGATATTATATAACTCTGCAGGACGATCGGGAAAACGTAATAACTTCCAATCACCCATACGCACAGAAGCTCGGCAATCTTTTTTCCAGAATAAAGCTTTATGCGGTTTCCCTGTATTAACATTCTGAATGAAAGGCAATAAATCTACTCCATCTACCTGTTCTAATTCATTAGCGTTTCCTCCGGCAGCGGCTACAAAAGTAGGTAGCAAATCCATCGTACTCACAGGATTACTATATTGAGTATTTTCTTTGATTTTACCTGGCCATCGCATGATGTAAGGAACCCGAACTCCCCCTTCGAGGTGATTCGATTTTGTTCCTGCCAAAGGAAGATTAATAGAAGCATTCTTATCGGTTGGTCCTCCATTATCGTTTGTATAAACCACAATGGTATTTTCATCTAATCCAAGTTCTTTTAGTTTATCAAGAATTAATCCGCAAGCACGATCCAAAGCCAATGTCATACCAGCAACTTGCTGTCTTTTTCCTGATAATTGTGGAAATTTTGCCATGTCGTTTTCTTCGGCCTCCATAGGAGTATGAACCGCGTTGAAGGACACAAAAGCGAAAAATGGTTTGTTCTGGTTTCTTTCAATAAAATCGACCGCTTCTTCCCCAAGTCTGTCGGTTAAATATCTTTCTGGCTCGGCGTAACCTTCAAAATTACGTTCCAAACGATTCTCGCGTACCACATTATCAACATTTGGATATTCGTAATAGCTACGTGCCCCACCACGAAATCCATAAAACTCGTCAAAACCACGTTTTAAAGGATGGTAACAATCAGCACCTCCTAAATGCCATTTTCCAAAAACAGCAGTAGTATAACCCAAGGCCTTTAAATGATCTCCAATAGTTACCTGATCGAGAGGTAAACCCATATTCTCACCATCCAATGCCGAATTACTACTCATATATTGTGGCACATTATTCTCCTCAAAACCAAATCGTTGCTGATAACGCCCTGTCATTAGTCCTGCACGAGAAGGACCACATACCGATGCCGAAACATAGCCTTGTGTAAACCGCACCCCTTCGGTTGCTAATTTATCTAAGTTAGGAGTAATCATTTCCTTACTTCCCTGAAAGCCAAAATCAGCATAACCTGCATCATCCGAAAAAAGAAGAATGATATTGGGTTTTTTTTGTGCAAATGCAAACTGCTGAAAAAGCAGCATCACAATAAATAATATTTTATATCTCATCTTAGTAAATTATGAATTTTCACCTACTCTAATTTATCTTTACTATTCAAATTACAATTCTGCAACCGTTATAAATTAATCTTATTAGCAAAGAAAATCAAATCAGAATGAATTTGCTTGGTGAAATTTACCTTGTCATTACATTATTTTACCCTACAGTAATATTAGATGCACCCAAACCTTAAGCATTCCTATTGCAATATTGCCAGATCCAAAATAGACTAAAACAAAAGCCACACTTAAAAAGGTGTGGCTATAAAATATTGTGAAAATTTAAAATCAGGATTTGTAACAACGAATTTCAAACAATTTAGCATTTTTCACTCCATAAGTTTCATTTAACGTAACCCGAATGGCTGTGGTTTTTATTTGCTCCGACTGAAATTTAATTAGTCGCTTCTTATTCTTGTCAATAGATCCAAAATCAATCCATTCCCCATTTACACGAGCCTCAACCTTTAGTGATTTCAACAACTCTTTAGGCACTGTATTCGTATGTGCCTCATCACTTAATGATTCCTTAAGCATCATTATATTACGTTTCAAATTGGTATCACATTTAATTTCCACCTTCGAAAGAGAAACAGGCTTTTTCCATTCTACTTGAATATTTGCTGGCAAACCATCCGATTGCCAATGATTTATTTCCCCTTTAAAATCTCTTGACATCCCGTTGCTTAATAATTTCGCATCACCCGAAATTGTTGACGAAGCAATAATCAGACTTGCTCGTTTCGCTAAATCTTTCGAATCATTAGCCGGACGATTTGGTATAAATGCATCATCGCGTAGTAAATTCTCTTGCAATTCATTGATGTGATCGGTATAGATCTCTCTTGGATTCACCCCTTTTTGCACACATAAATTAGCCGCTGTTCCCGCAGCCTGCCCTTCTAAGGAACAAGTACCCATAACACGTGATGAAGAAAGAGCTATGTGCGTTTGACTAATATTTCGACCTGCAAAGAACAGATTAGAAATGTTTTTAGAGTACAAACTTCTAAATGGAATTTCATAAATCTCATGAAAATGTTCGTGGAAATAACTCGGAGGATCCTGCAAATTTTCAATCCCTGCCCAGCAATGCTCATCTAAAGACCAACCACCATAAGCTACTGCATCACTAAAATGCCTGTGTTCTAATAAATCTTTTTCAGATAAGATAAAATCTCCCATAAATCTTCTCGATTCTCGACGACCTGGAATACTTCCAACCCAGTCCAAAGCCATATTTTCTGCTTCAGGAAATTTACCCGAATTTTTAATGTAATCCCACACACCATGCAGGTAGCCCATTAATTTATGACGAATTTCTTCTGCTTCGCCGATTATATCATTTTCACTTCCAATCTCGATCCACCAAATACCATTCTGAAATTTGGCAAAATTACGTTTTGGATTTGATTTTTCTGCTTCGTATTTAATTGCGAAAGGTGGAGCTTCGTAAGGAATAGGTTTACCCATATCTTTCGCTTGCCAAAGTAATGTTGCACCCATTTGCCATCCATCTGGTTCATCAGGAGCATATTTTTCATTAAATTCTGCTTTCCCTTCTCGTCCGGTTCTATATTCTGCACCCGAAGTTGCTGCCAATAACCCATCACCTGAACAATCAATAAATTGTTTCGCATTTAGAGTAATTTCTTTCTCTGTTGTTAATTGGTGACAACGCGCAGCCTTTATTAATGAACCATCCATTACAGCATCAATAGCCTGAGTGTTCAACATCAATTTCAAATTTGGCTCCCGACTTACAAAATCATACAAAACATGATCCCAAACATAGAACGATTCCTGAGGATTACAGAACCTATTATGAAGTAATATTTCCTCCAATATACCAGTTTCACGCTCCGGTTTATTGTCAGGTTTTAAGCGAGTAACTCCATGAACATGAACCCTCATTTCACTAGAACTATTACCTCCTAATACCGATCTATCTTGAACCAATACTGTTTTGGAACCATTTCGAGCTGCTGCTACTGCCGCACAAATTCCAGCCAAACCACCTCCCAAAACAGCAACATCAAAACTATGAATTTCTTTCCGTTGAGAAATTCCTTTTTTGCCATCAGCCATTCTTACCCAATTGTCTGTAGCCTTATCCGAAACACTTAATTCTTTTGTTGAAGCTATTGCAGATATTGGAACTATACTTGTTGCAATAGCTCCAATTGCTCCTTTAATAAAAAAATCTCTTCTTTTCATATCATACTATTTTATAGCTTAAATACCAACACTACTTCCTTTCCAGCCAGCATTAAATTGCTGCATTAGCTGTTCAACTAGCTCTGGGTTCTTATCAGCTATATTTACCCTTTCTGAAGTATTTTCTTTTAGATCATATAATTCAATTGCAAGAGGCTTGCGATCTGGAAATTTATTGTTTTTCCAAACAATAAAGCGATATGATTTAGTTCTCATTGAATAGCCCATCACATTATTTTCAAACTCTTCTTTGTTCCAATTCCCTTTTTGTTCCACCTCAATTTTATTTTCCATTTCTTCAATAAGAGGGCCAAAGTAGGTTTCTCGCATTGCAGGGCGCAATGGAAAACCTCCCCATTCGCGTAATGCAGGTGTTGGAAACTGACTAAAAGATGCTGTTTTCCAGTTTCGATCAGGATTTTCGATTAAAGCTTTAAAGCTAGTTCCTTCTACATGTTCAGGAATCCCTATTCCGGCAAGATCGCATAGACTAGGATACATGTCAACCAATTCAACCAAAGCATCTGTCGATTTTCCACGACTTCCTTTTGGCATATCTGGCGTCCATATTAGTAAAGGTACACGATTAGAAATCTCATAATTTGTAGCTTTTCCCCATATTCCCATATCTCCAAGATGCCAACCATGATCACTCCAAATTATTATTATTGTATTATCGCGAACGCCAGCTTCTTCCAAAGCATGAATCATCCTACCTATTTGAGCATCAACGTAACTAACACAAGCCAAATAGGCATGTTTTAATGTTTTAGCAAGTTCTGGATCTATGTCGCCTTTATTAGGAATAAAATCTCGTGTTCTTAATTCAAAAGATGGATGTAAACCCATCGCTGAACCTCCTTCTGGTCCACATTGCTGATTAGCAAGTGGTATTCTCTCTCTATCATATAAATCCCAATATTTTTTCGGTGCTATCCAATTCAAATGTGGTTTATTAAATCCTAATCCGAGAAAAAATGGCTTATCACTTTTTTTCAACATCTCTTGCATAGTCTTTATCGCAATATCCGTATTGTATCCATCAATATATGCGTTATCAGGCACATCAGCACATTCGTAGGCTGGTCCCATTGCAAGTCCATATTTAGCTACTTCACCATATTTTGCAAACATCTCCGTCCTCTTTTTTTGTGTTCGCTCTATATTTTCAGAAAGTGCAAAACCCTTTATTTTCTTTCTTTTTGCCTGGTCGAGGCTATCTGTTACTGGCTTCCAATTCCAAGATGCATCATCATCATCGCCATGATGAAAAATTTTGCCTAGATATGCAGTATTGTATCCATTAGCTCCAAAATGCTGTGATAAAGTAGCTTCTGTAGGAACTTTCTCCCGAAATTTTATATAATTATGAATAATACCACTTGTTTCTGGACGAATTCCGGTCATTAAACTAGCCCTTGAAGGGCCACAAATAGCCTCTTGACAATAAGCACGCTTAAAAAGTAAACCCTGTCCGGCTAATTTATCCAAATTTGGACTCACAGCTATATCGGATCCATAACAACCCAATTCCGGTCGAAGATCATCTATTCCAATAAAGAGAATATTGGGTCTTTCTTTTTTTTCATTACGAGTCTGACAGCCCGATACTGTAATCAATAAAAACAGAACAATAAAAAGTTTATTCATCTAATTAAATGTTAAAATTTCCAATAATTTAAAAATAGGATTTAACAACACATTAAACCCAAAAAAAACTATTACAAAATATTAACATGCAGATCTTTTCCTGTTACAATATATTAACATATCTTTGAAACTGACCCAATACATAGATTATATGATTCAGATAGCTAGATGTTTACGAGCAAAATTCACGTACTGTATTTTTATTGTTGGAATATTAACTATTAACAATGGAACAAACTCACCATTACAAGCACAACAATTCAACCATTATCTTCCTGAATCATTTCATCCATTAAAAACAGATAGCAAATCAGTTATAGATCTTGTAACTAAAAAGTATAAACAAGTAGTACAAAAACAAGATACAGTGAGTGTTATTCAGACACTTATATTGTTAAGCAGTATGGAGCGGATCAATCTCAATTATAGAACTGCATTTGATCGCGCAGGTGAAGCTTTGTTTTTGGCTGAACAATACAATAACGCTTTACTTATCGCAAAAGCACATGAGGAACTTGGAGTATTGAATTACCTGTTTAAACAGGACGATAGCGCTGGCTTACATTTTAGAAACTCCTTGCTCTTTTATAAAAAAAGCCAAGCTATCAATAAACAACAAAGTCTTCTCCATCCATACTATAATCTATTGCTTTACTATCAACGAATAAAAGATTATCAAAAAACTAAAGCATATATAGATTCATGCAGTTTCATAACTAAGTCAAATGGATTATTAAATTTTGAAAAAATTTTCATAAATGAAAAACGAGCAAATCTATGTAGATGGGATTCTGATTTTGACAAAGCGATTGCCTTTATAGAAAAATCAATTCAAACTTTAGAAAATCTCAAGACAGATGAAAAATTGTTTCTCAAACAAAAGAGTTTCCTGATTATCCTATACGCAACGAAAGGAAGCATTTATAGGTCACAAGGAAAGATTGAAAAAGCAAAGATATTTTTAGAAAAATCACTTCAAGAAAAAGATCTTTATGGTGAACACACATTTTACAAATCTTTTGTCTATAAATCCTATGCTACATTATTATATGACATTGGCGAATTCAAAAAATCGTATGAAAATTTGTTACGTGCCCAAGAAATAAACGATAAATATTTGAATCCTAGAAATGATGAAAACCATAATTTTCTTTCCATAAAAAATCGATACAGCGAAGAAATCAATAAAAAGAACACAGAAATTAACCTAAAGAACCTAGAATTAGCAGAGAGTAAACGAGAAAATTTACGTTTCAGAATATTTTTCTTTATTGCTATTTCTCTGATTATTGTTGTCGTATTTATTTTTCGATACAGAACTCAATACCTTAAACATCAAAAAGAAAATGCTATTAATAATAAAAAACAACAACAATCTAAAGAACTGATTGAACTCAAAAACAAAGAGCTTACATCAACTATGTTACAGCTCATAGAAAAAGATGAAATTATTAAGACACTTAGTAATCAATTAAAAAAAGATCCAAGCAACAAAATCCTTTTGTCTTCTATTGAAAAACATTCTGTAAGTTTATGGGAAGCTTTTAACACTAGATTTATCGCACTTAACAAGGAGTTTTATGATCGTCTTAAAAAGCAAGTTCCCGACCTAAGTGCTGCCGACCTTAAAATTTGCGCCTTAATTAAACTAAACTTTTCAGGTAAGGAAATGGCTTATTTATTAGGCATTTCGGAAGGTAGTGTAAATGTAGCTCGACATAGGTTGCGAAAGAAAATGGGAATAGATAGGGAAACAAATTTAGTACAGTACATCAATTCGATTTAATTGATTCCAATGGTGAATTTCTCAAACAACTATCCAATCCGAACTCTATTTCGAGTAGAATTTAATCCTAATAATAAATTTATGCTACTCAGTGAAAAATCGTTACATACAAACGAAATTCAATCAAATACCTTTAATTCCCCCCAATAATCACATACTATAAAGATGCTTATCTCTATCAATCAGATCGAAGAAACGGGATTAGTTCCCGTTTCTTCCTTCCACATCACTTTTATACTTGCATTATCAAATTAGATCCGAATATACTACCTAAAAGAGTAAAGGGGAACTAGCGACACCACTTCGCTCTGGGCTAATGTTATGGTGTCAGTCTTTTACTATTTATATTGAATAGAACCAATTAGAATTTTGAGATTAAAGGTTTGAGTTTATTCAATAATTGGGCTAATCATTTTTAACTCGCTAATATTGTAAAACATGGATTACCATGCACGGCACAAAAAAATGCCGGAAGTTTCCTTCCGGCATTCACACTAATCTTACTATAACTAATCTAACACTAACTTGAATTTTTTGGGATTAATATCCTGTATTCTGTAACATAGCAGGTGCTTTTTCAATCTCATCTGAAGGAATTGGCAAATAATAATGTTTATCCCACCATGGTCTTGTTACAACAGGTCCTTCTGTGAAAGAAAAACTTCCATCAGTTGCTGCTGTCCATGTTAAACCATTAATTATAAAACCTAAATGAGCCTCGTTCATCCATCTTCTTTCATCGAAGAAATTATGTCCTTCAAAACAAAGTTCAACTCTACGCTCTCTCTTAATAGCTTCCAAAAGATCTGCTCCTGTTGCGGTAACAGCAGGCTGAAGTGCTCTGGTTGAAACTTTAGAAACAAACTCTCTTGCAACACCTTCTGCACCTAGGTGGTATTGAGCTTCAGCATAATTCAAATACACTTCAGCTAATCGATACAATATGTATGGTCTTGACGCAGAGATATCGGTTAAAGCACTTAAGCTTTCATCTTGAAACTTTCTGATATTATAACCTGTTTTTGATGAATGATTTCTATTCCCTAATCCTAGCGGTGAATCATCTCCATGAGAAATAATAGCAGGATCTGCAGATAAAGCGTAATTAACAGGTCTTCCTCTAAATTCAGCACCCTGATAAAGGAGATTTGCATAGTATCTCATTTCTCTTCCATCATTCGGATTATTAGAATCATAATTCACATCATCAGTAGTTGTTCCATCAGCCATGTTAAACTCTAGAGCAAAATTATGAGTTGGAGACGACAATCCCCATCCACCATATCCATTAGGAGACTGCGTCATATCAGGTAATGAATTCACATCGGTTCCATAATCGTAGTATACAGATCCATAAGGTCTTGCAAATAAAATATCCTGATTTGGTGATAAAAACAGCTTTTGATATTCTGTAGCATTAGCAACTGAAATTAAATTACGAGCCTCTACAATATCAATAATTGCTTTAGCAGCATCCGCTGCATCCTGCCATTTTGTTGCTTTTGTATAAACATAAAGAGCATTGTTATCCGGGGCAAATGCTGGATCGTGCAACTTACTAGCAGCATAAAGCAATGTTCTAGATTTTACAGCCAAGGCAGCCAAACTTGTTGCTCTACCAAACTCACCATTAGGCCTTGTTTGAGGAAGAACAGCAGCTACTTCATCTAATTCTTTCACAATAAAATCAACACATTCCTCATATGAATTTCTTGCTAAATTGTAATCATCCCCCAAACCAAAGGCTGTTTCTATAATTGGTACCCCTCCGAAATATTGAATAAGCTTGGCATAGATGTTGGCTCTTAAAAATTTCATCTCAGCTTTTAAGACTTTTACTTTATCTGGATCTTTTTGCATTGCTACACTTTCATCAACTTTATCAAGAAACTCATTAGCTTGTTGCACATATCCCCAGTAATACAGCCATTTTTCTTTTAGAACGCCTACATTACTAGCAGTCCAACCAGCCCTTACTCTGAATAAATCTTTATTTTGAAAATTGAACTTTGCCTCAAAAGAAGCTCCTTCAAGATTAAATCGACGAGACCACCACTGTTGGCGATTTACACCCCATCCCTCGGTGCTGTTATAGACTGTATAAACTAATCTTTCCACCTGCACAGGATCACTATAGATTAAATCCTCTGCAAAAGCATCTTTTGCTTCTGTATCCAGCACATCCTCACAGCCAAATGCAGCAAAAAATGCAAATACGATCAATATATATTTAATATTTTTCATCTCTTTTTATTTTATAAATAAACAATCCTCTAGCTAAAAGGTGTATCTATTAAATTTTAATTAAAAACTTAGGTTAAATCCGAAAGTATAAGATTTTAAAGATGGATAAGTACTCCCTTTAAAATTGTTATAACCACTAGCTTCGGGGTCTAAACCTAAATCATAAACATCAGAGAACATTGTTAGAAGATTAAATCCTCGTGCAAACACTTTTAGAGTTCCAAACTTGATTTTATCCTCAGAGAATGTGTAGCCTAACGACACCTCTTTTAATCTAACGTAAGATGCATCGTGTAACCAGAAATCAGCTCCCTGAAAATTATTGGCATTACCACTTTGATTTCCACTAAAAGAATCATCTTGTACGAATGCTCTTGGATACCTAGAATCTCGATTTTCTGGAGTCCATCTTTCATTGAATACATAATCTGGTTTTGCACCCAATTGATCAAAGAATACAAGCATTTTAGCTTTTGCTTGCCCTTGCAATAAGAAACTAAAGTCAAAGTTTTTATAACTCACACCACCATGAATACCATACTGAATTTCAGGAACATTAGAATCATAAGTACGAATTCTATCACCTGAATCAATTTTCCCATTACCATCCGTATCTAAATAAATTGGTTCACCTGGAACTGTATTGTCCTTTTTAACTAAAGTTGCATCAACTTGTGCCTGATCTTTAAAAATACCTGCAGTAGGATAAACTATATAGGAATCCATTGAGTGTCCTTCTCTTTTTAATGCATCAGGAACATCTGCTGCTTCCGACATATATACAACTTCATTTTTAGCTTGAGTCAAATTAAAACCAAAGTTATAATCCACCGCTCCTATTTTATCCTTCCAGTTCAATTCAAATTCCCATCCAAAATTATCTACTTTACCAATATTCATATCAGGTAATTTACTTGCATCCAAACCACTAAAATTTGGAATAGAAGCAGCCTGATCAACCAAAATATCTTCTCTTTTTTGATAGAAATAGTTAACATCTCCAGACAGTCTATAATCGAACAAACTAAAACTTAAACCGATATTTTTCATATCAGCACTTTCCCAAGTAACATCTTTATTAGGTAGCACATCACTTGAGTAGGAATTGTATTGAACACCAGGCGTTCCAAAAACATAAGAATTAGGTCGATTCCAATCAGTTCCACCATAACTATACTTTGTTAGATATTGAAATCCCGTAATACGATCATTACCCATTTGAGCCCATGATGCTCTTAATTTTAAAGCACTTAACCATGAAATGTTATCCATAAAAGATTCCTTGTTTATTGCCCATCCTACAGCAACTCCAGGGAAAGTACCAAACTTACTTTCTCCAAAATTACTTGAGCCATCACGACGAATTGTCATGTCAACGAAGTACTTCTTCTGATAATCATAAGAAAGAGATCCAAAATAGTTAACACGACCCCATTCCGATGATCCTCCAGAAGATTGCATTCCATCAACACTTCCAGCGAATAGCTCCGAATGATCTGCCGTTGGAAATCCTTTTTTCTCTACCCAGAATGAACGTTCTTCCGATGAGAAATACTCATAACCGGCAAATGCACTAATGTTATGATCGTCATTTATTGTTTTTGAATAATGTACGACTCCATTCAGCATTAACTCATCAAACTTCCAGAAACTTTCTCTTAAAATTCGTTCATTTCCGCTTTGCGAGAAACTTTCTTGTGCAACGTACTCTCCGGTGCCTTGTTGATACTGATATGTTGTCCATGGAGTGTACCATGATTTTGTATCACTATTCTGTCTTCTATAACTAGCAAAACCTTTAAATTTCAATCCATCAGTAATGGCGTTAAGATTCCAATCGTAAGACAGTTTACCTCGTAAATCATTATCTGTTTTTTTAACAAAGCCAGCTTCGTCACTAGACATTACATAGGGGTTTGCGCCATTTTCACCACCCCAACCAGGTAATCCATTTGGGTAAATACCGACTTGTGTAGGCTCATTTGTATAAATGTGCTTATAAATATATGATGCTTCAACACTAGGTTCTTTTCTATCTCCGAATCGACCTGACAAATCAAGACCAATTTTAAATTTCTCGTGAAGTTTAATATCGATATTTGAACGAATTTGGTATTGCTTAAATTTTAAATCACCAGATTCATACATACCTGTTTGATCCATATAATCACCACTCACAAAGTAGTTTACATTCTCATTACCCCCAGAAATTGAAAGAGAGCTTCTATACTCTGGTGCGGAATCCGCAAAAGTTAAATCGGACCAATCGGTACTCGGATAGTTAGGGTCATTACCTGCAGCATACTTGTCGATATCATCCTGAGTATAAGGAAGAGCGGTACCATTTCTTTCAGCAATTTCATTATTGTAAATTGCATATTGCTCAGATGTCATTACATCAGGTGTAGCTGAAAATGAGGCAATATTTACCGAACTGGAAAAATTGAATTGAGGTTTTCCTGTTTTACCTCTTTTGGTAGTAATTAATATAACCCCATTTGCTGCACGAGCACCATAAATAGCGGCAGCTCCATCTTTCAACACAGTTAACGACTCTATATCTTGAGGTGATAAGTGAGAAAAACTACTGGCAGTAATACCATCAATTAAGATTAAGGGTGAATTATTATTTAAAGTCGATTTTCCTCGAATTAAAAGTGTCATATCGCTATCTCCAGGATAACCTCCACGGTCGGCAACAATTAAACCAGTAACTTTACCCGCTAATGATTTTGCTAAATCCTTGTTAGATGTCTTAGCAATTTCATCTGATTGAATAGTACTTACAGATCCGGTTAATTCACCTTTTTTTCGAGTTGTATAACCAATTGCAACCACTTCATTTAAACCAATTGTATCTTCTGCCAATACAATATTCAAAGCAGTTTGATTAGTAAACACAATTTCCTGTGTTTTCATCCCTACAAAAGAAATTACCAGAATATCTCCTTCCGAAACACCTGAAAGTTCATAAAATCCATCAATATTTGTAATGGTTCCAGTAGTAGTCCCTTTTATAACAACACTAACACCAGGCATAGTCATACCCGTTGCGTCACTAATTATTCCTGAAACAGCTTTTTGCACCGTAGTAGTTTCCATCGCTTCATCATCCAAATTGGCTGACCAAGCTGTATTTTGAGAATTAGTATTCACAGCAGTAACTTGCATTGCACTAAGCAAAAAGCTAAATACTGTAAAAGATATAATCCTAAAAATTTTCTGTAAATTTTTCGGTTTTTTCATAAAATTTTCATCTTGAGGTGAATAAAAGATTAGTTGATTTTTACATTCATTAGTGCCATAATAATTTGAACAACTATCTGGCTTAATTTCTATTTTAGATTTTAAATTGTTTTTAGTAAAAAATGCTGTAATTTTTATATCGATTGCATTACAAGCATGTACTCAAAAAATGCACTACTATTTTTCCCTAAGTATTTTTAATTAAAATTTGAATTTGTATTTACGATATGTATCCCATCCATAATTCAAGCACCATTTAAAGCATAGTCATTTGCGCGTGTAGTACTACCCATTTAACAAGTAGCATAAAGCGATTGCAAACAGAATAATGGAAGGTTCTGTTCTTAATTAAAACTACTATGTAAAGATAAAATCCTACTAGTAGCACTAAATACGATCAAGCAGAACGTTTACGTAAGCTCCTTAACCTTAATTTATTACTGTAAATTAACTGAAAATATTGATGGTGGGATTGGTTAAATTTACCCTGTTCCTACATTATTTTACCCCTATTTTTATGGGTAGGGTAAATGATGGTAAGCAGGAGGTAAATAAGAGCTGATTGAAGAATAAATTGCCCTATATTGTGTTGCGATAACTATTCGGAGTACTGCCCATTATCTCCTTAAACTGACGATTAAAATTAGTGATGGAATTGTAACCCACCATATAACAAACTTCTGAAATAGGTATATCTTCCTGCACCAAAAGACGGGAGGCATTACGAACACGTATTTCGTTTAAAAATTGTGTAAAAGACTTATTAGTCATCTTTTTAAAAAACCTGCAAAACGAATTGCTTGTCATGCAGGCAATATCAGCAACATCATTTAAATTAATATCACTGGAGTAGTTGTCGGAAACGAATTTTATTACTGAATCCAACCGATCTGAACTATCGGTGGTATATTGCCGCATATCAGAAGAGGATAATATTTTTTTATCCTTAGTAGCGGATAAACGACATAATATATCCAGAAGTTTAATTAATTGCTGTGCAGGCGATAAATCGATAATTTCTATTAGTTCGTTGTGGAGAGCACTACTAACATTATTACCAAAACTTACTCCATATTTAGATTGTTCGAACAGATTATTTATTTCAATAAATTCTGCTAAATTAAAAGTTCCTTCTCCTATAAAATCTTTCGAAAACTTAATAACAATTGTCTTGACCTTATTGGTTTCATCCTGATTATAATAAGAAGCATCATTCCTCCAAAGATGTGGTAGGTAAGGACTTACCAAAACCAATTCCCCCGGATGAAACTGCGAAACACTATCACCGACAAAACGAATACCATTGCTTTTTGATATGTATAAAAGTTCGTACTGATCGTGATAATGCCAAGAGGAATCCAAACAAGGAATTTCTTTTTTGGTTATTATCACCCTGCCATTCAAAGCACTGTCTGTATTTTTTAATATCAGTTTCATGAAATCAAGTATCTATCTTTTAAACAACTATCTCCACGTTATAGAAACACAATGAATCCAAATGTTATTCTTACAATATAATTAAATTTTATTTGATTTCTCAGCATCCCAATTGCATGATCAAATAAAACAGTCCATTAGATTAGGAAACCCAATGGACTGTTCTAAACGGCAACTTACACTCTTCTTTATAATTCTGTTATCTCCATAAATTCGATAGGAGATCCATTATGCACAATAAATGCAACACGAACACCTTCTCCTGGCGAAAATGTATCCACAAGGATTTCTTTTCCTTTCAATGCATCTTCAATATTATCAACCAAATAAGCCACATGTGCAACATTTTGAAACATTGCTGGCATTGGACTATCAGCATCACATTTCACCCATTCAATACCAAACTCATCCTTACTAAAATCGGTGAAATGAATTTTTCCGGGTTCGTAAAAACCGTCCCAATTTTTCTCTTCTGTAGTTGGTATTCCTATGTGACTAAATTTATAATTCATGCGTATATTTTTTTTAATAAATGATTATTTGAATGACTCTATTAAAAACTCAAAGCTATATTTTCCCGATTTTAGCATATACTTTGGCAAAGTATTCGACAATGTCCCGCCAACCCCTGCTTGCACACAATCAATATTAAGGGTATAAAATCCTTGCTTCTCCAAATCGTATGGATGATTTGCCTTCTCGATATTAATCGCAGAGTAGGGCCAAACTGAAAATCCAAACAAGGCTTTTCCGGAAATCTTTATTCCATACTTTTTACTTTCATTCATCAACTTCAACCAACGCGTATCTGTCCTATTTCCATTTCCTTGCGTTTTGGCATAATTGGTAAATAAATCATCCGTTTTAAAACTATACTCATCAACCTCACAAGCTTCTTTACGATCGCAATAATTTTCCCACGGACCATTTCCGTAATAAAGCGCATTCACATAGCTTTCAGAAACACCCATTGTAACGCCAAACTGAACCAAATTTGGTAAAGACTCGTCTGCATTCAAATCCATTTTTACCTGAATTTTTCCATCATTATAAATGGTATAAACAGTAGCTAATTCAATTTTATCTTCAAAGTTTTGTTTTACAACAACACTAATAAACTTATCCTTATCGCTATTTACAGTTAGCGTTTTCATTTTTAGTTTTGTTTCCAGATTTCCCCACACTTGCTCCGATTTTTTAAAATCGCCACTACTGGCACCTCTTCTATCATTATCAACCGAGGGACGCAAGAAATTGGCATGCAAAGGAGATTTTAATTGCTCCATACCATTAACTACATAAGACAATAGCTCCCCATTACTTTTAGATATGCTTGCTGAAAATCCTTTCCCTTTCGCAACAACTTGAGCATCGCTTTCTGAATAGGTAATACTTTCTTTTGATGCTGAAACGTAAGGGCTTACTTCTTCTCTTTCTTTCAGAACAATTTGATTGCTTGCTATTTCATATCCTTGTTTACACCACAAGCGATCCTTTTTTTCATGCAAGCTTACGCGCAACCAATATTCAGCATCCGACTTAAAATTAAGTGCTTTAAAAGGAATTGTTACTACTGAACTAGCATAGGCATCAATATCTTGCTCTGGCAAAATTCCTGATTGCAAAGCTTTTCCATCTTCAGACAATGCCCAACGAATTTCATATTGATTTAAATTGGTAAAATTAAATTTATTCAAAATTCTAACCTGTCCGTTCTTAACATCAGCATCCTCAAAAACAACTGGTTGAAATACATGTTTACATTCCCAAGCGTGAGGATTTGGCGTACGATTAGAAGCAAAGACTCCATTCAAACAAAAGTTTTCGTCATTTGGAATATCCCCAAAATCGCCACCAAAAGCATAAAATTTTTCTCCTTTTTCAGTCGTTTTTTCTATTCCTTGATCTACCATATCCCAAATAAATCCACCAATCAGGTTGGGTCTATTTCTTATTTCCTCCCAATAATCGGATAATCCACCAATTGAATTTCCCATTGCATGCATGTACTCACACATAATAATTGGTCGCGTAATATGTGCACTTTTTGCCATTCCTACCAATTGACTCAAATCAGGATACATCCTACTAAGTACGTCCACATAATTCGGATCATCAGGATTCGCATAAACTGGGAGTTTTGATAATGAAAAGGCAACTCCTTCTACGTATTCAGGATCGGTAGGATCGCCTTGTGCTCCTTCGTAATGAACAAAGCGTGAGGGATCGTAATCTTTTATCCAAGCAGCCGATGCAGCAAAGGCTGGACCTGTTCCTGCCTCGTTTCCTAGCGACCACGAAATAATGCATGGATGATTTTTATCTCTTTCGACCATACGAATGGTTCTGCTTAAAATTGCAGCTGGCCAAGTAGGACTTTGCGGAATAAAACTTCCCAAATGGTGGCACTCAATATTTGCTTCTCCCATTACATACAAACCATACTCATTGCATAGCTCATAAAAATAGGGATCGTTAGGATAATGAGATGTGCGAACCGCATTGAAATTAAATTGTTTTAATAATTCAACATCCTTACGCATTTCTTCTCGTGTTAATGCTTTTCCATGAATAGGGCTATGATCGTGACGATTTACGCCCATAATCTCAACCGACTTTCCATTAATCAGCAACTCATTTTTGTTACTAAACTCGATCTTTCGAAAACCAATAGACTGACTTCTGGCTTCCACAACTTCTCCTTCCGAATTTAAGACACTAAAAACAAGTTTGTATAAATATGGCGCTTCGGCAGACCATTTTTTCGGACAACGAATATTCGCTTCCATCATCCCAAACTTGGTAATATCTCGTTGTGGCCATCTCTCCAAATAAATATCTTTTACCGAAACAGACATTGGACTTTCCAAAACAGCATTGCCCTGAGCGTCATATAATTGTGCCGACACTTTCCAACCATCCAACTTCGCATCTTCATTTACCACCCAAACTTTTGGTCGAATTTCCAGCTTGGCATCCTGCAGGTTTGCATCAAATTTGGTTCTTACAAAAAAATCATTCAAAGCAATTTTTGGTTGTGCCATCAACAAAACTTCACGATGAATACCACTTAATCGCCACATGTCTTGATCTTCCAAATAAGATCCATCACTCCAGCGAAAAACCTGAACTGCTACTCTATTTTTACCGGCAGTAACAAATTTGGTAATATCAAACTCTGCCGCTAAACGACTACCCTGACTATAACCTACTTTTTTGCCATTTACCCACAAATAAAAAGCTGAAGAAACGCCACCGAAATGTAAAATAATTGATTGATCCTTCCACTCCTCCGGAACTTCAAAATCACGAAAGTAGCTACCTACAGGATTGTCTCTATAAATTTTTGGAGGTCTTGGAGGTTGTGGTCCTCTCCAATTAAACTTTAGCGTTGTATCCAAAATATTTGGTGTGAACGGATAAATAATATTGGAATAAATTGGCTGTCCAAATCCTTTCAACTCCCAATTAGAAGGCACTTCAATATCGTTCCAATTCTCTCCGGTAAAATCATTAGTCATAAAATCCGTTGGACGATCTTCCGATTTTCCCACATCATTAAATTTCCAAATCCCATTTAATGATTTTACTCTCGCTTTATTTCGATCTCCACTCAATGCATCCTTTGCATTCGTGTATGAGAAAGTTGGTACGCGAGCCTCCATTTTGTTTTTTTCAAACATCAGCTCGTTTTCCCAATCATTTTGGGCCATTGCAAACTGCGAGAATGCAAATAAAAATAGTCCGAAAAGTAAAAGTGTCTTCTTCATTTAAGTAAGTTTTATTCTGATTAAAGGCTAATCAATTTTAAATGTTTCCTCGAATCTCGGCATACTATCCCGCTTCCATTCAACGCCGGTTTGTTCATCGTGCCACCATATTGGTTGCTGATGAGTTTGGCTCCATTTTTCAGTTTCAGCCACCATTTCTCTCAACATTTCAGGATATTTAGCACTTAAATCATGTTGCTCATTAATATCCTGATCCAAATTAATCAATTTCCATGGTTCCTGATTAATCCGTAGCACTTTCATTGAATCACGGCGAGCTCCAACATCTGTGTATCCGGTTCTGTGACGTAAACAGTAAATATATTCTCCTTTGTGTGAACCTTTGCCATTTTGGAAGTTATCCCACATATCTTTACCATCAAGCACTTTATCTGCCGGTATAGTTGCACCAGCCAGTCTGGCAAAAGTAGGGTAGAAATCTATAGCAGAAACAGGTTCGCTGAAGCATTGTCCGGCTGGAACATTTTTAGGCCAATGGAAAAACATTGGAACTCTGTATCCTCCTTCACAGGCACTTCCTTTTCCTTCTTGAAGTGGATAATTCGTTGCGCCTTTGCTTAATTTTCCGCCATTATCACTTAAAAATACAATTAGAGTATTTTCGAACTGCTTATTTTCTTTTAAACTCTCTACCAATTTATTAACTCCTCTGTCAACAGCATATACCATGGCAGCATAGGTTCTTCTTTGTTCATCTTTGATATGAGCAAACTTTTTTAAATCTTCCTCTTTAGCTTGTAATGGAACATGTGGTGCATTGTAGGCTAAATACAAAAAGAATGGTTTTTCTTTTTCAGAAGCCTCTCCAACAAAACGAACTGCTTCCCGAGTAAGAGCATCAGTTATGTATTCTGTTTCTCGAACCTCTTTTCCATTGTGTTCTAAGGGAACAAGATATTCAAAAATTACCTTTTTCCCGGCCTTCTTTTGATTTTCATATTTAGCTCGATACTCTTCAGGAAAATACTCATGTCCTCCTCCTAAAAAACCGTAAAAATCATCAAATCCACGATTATTTGGATGATATTTTGAAACTGAACCCAAATGCCATTTACCAAGCGCCCCTGTGTAATAACCTTTATCTTGAAGAATTTTACTAATAAAGGTTTCATTGGTAGAAATACCTTCTCCTATTGTTTCGCAATTGGGAGGAAGATTAAATTGAGCTCCCATTAGATGTGGATATCGCCCTGTCATTATACTAGCACGACTTGGCCCACAAAAAGGATGTGTTACGTAGGCCGAAGAAAACACAGTTCCGTTTTCAGCCAACTTATCCAAAGAAGGAGTTGTAATATCTTTGGATCCATTAAAACCAACATCGGAATATCCTAAATCATCGCACAAAACAACCAAAATATTAGGGCGTGCATCTTTTTCTTTCTTTTCTACTGTTCCCTTACAACTTGCGGTAAACAACAATAGACCTAAACAGGCTACTTTACTGATATTCAATAACGAAATCATTTTTTTCATATACTTTAAAGGAAAAATCATCTTCACAAACGATTGAATTTATAAGGAGATAAATAGTTATTTTCTCTATTGAAAAGATCCACAAATGGCTGTTTACAGATAGCTCTTTATGGAGTGTTTAGCCATTTGGAAAATGAAAGGTTTCCCAAATGGCTACTAGTGGATTTTTTAAACCTTAATCGGTTTAAATAGCTTGTTATTATCGTACAACTCTTCCTGAACCAGAACCACCCATTAGAGATTCTACTTCGGCTCGAGAAGAATAATTAAAATCACCATTAATGGAATGACATAAGCAGGATGCTGCAACAGCAAAACGTATCGTTTTTTCAGAATTGGCCAGATCTGGCGTATTTAAGGCATAAACCAAAGCCGCGCCAAAAGAATCTCCACCACCTACTCTATCAATTATTGACTTAATTTCATAAGGAGTATACTTACCATTGGTTAATGGAGCAAAATGTGATGTTTGAGTTGCAGCATCGTAAAGCATCGCACCCCAATTATTGTGAGTAGCCGAAATGCTTTCCCGCAAGGTAATCGCCACTTTTTTTACATTTGGAAATTGTCGAACAATCTCTTTTGCTACATCCGTGTACTTTGCCACATCCAACTTACCACCCTCTATATCTGTGTTTTCTGCCGAAATTCCTAACACATCGTGAGCATCTTCTTCATTGGCAATCACCACATCAACAAAAGGAAGAATTGCACGCATTGTTTTTTGAGCTAAATCGGTTGCCGAAGTTCCAGACTGCCATTGCCACAATTTTTTCCTGAAATTCAAATCACAGGAAACAGATAAACCTTTTTCCTTAGCAGTTCGAACGGCTATTTCGGTTGCATTAGCCGCTATTTCCGATAGAGAAGGAGTAATTCCTGTTGTATGTAACCATTGCGCATCTGCAAAAAGAGTTCGCCAATCGTATTCCTCTCCATGTGTTAATGATATAGCCGAATAATCTCTGTCGTACATTACCCGACTAGGTCTTTGATTGGCTCCGCGCTCTACAAAATACAAACCAAATCGACCATGTTTTACTCTTTTAATTCCCGACACATCAACATCTATCCCTTTTAAAACAGATAAACAAGCATCTGTCATTTCATTATCTGGGAGTGCAGTTACAAACTTCACCTTTCCTCCCAACATAGCAATCGATGCTGCAACATTAGCTTCTGCTCCAGCAAAAGTCATATCAAGCTTTCCTGGCATACTCTGTTGAAAACGTTGAAAATTTTCTGGGCAGATTCGTCCCATTATTTCACCAAATGTTATTATTGTTTTCATTGTATATGATATTTGACTCACAACTTGACGGTTATACTAAACCAAACAAAGCCTGAATTATTCGTATTATTTTCTAATCTTGCTAATTAAATCTCTAATTTCTCTAGCATTATTTGTTATTGTATCCCAATCCTCCGCTTGAATAAGAGGGCGTTTAGCTACCCAAGATCCACCTATCGCGGTAATTAAAGAAGACTCCAAATAAGATGGAGCATTATTAATATTACATCCTCCCAAAGGAATAAATGTTAATCCTAAATATTGATAAGGAGCCACCATATTCGTTAAGTGTTCCATTCCTCCAGAGGTTTCAGCAGGAAAATATTTTAGCACTCTACATCCCTGTTCAACAGCAACTTCAATATCCGAAGGAGTCATAATTCCTGGAGCAAAAGACAAGCCCTGTTTATAAGCGGCTGCAATCACTTTCGGATTACAACCTGGAGAAACAGCAAAGTCAGCTCCAAGATCAGCAACAGCCTTCACCTGATCGACTGTTAACACAGTTCCAAAACCCAAATTAATTTCAGGAACTTCCTTTTTTATTAAGCGAGCAGCATCCATTGCAACTGGAGTGCGAAGTGTTAATTCTATTGCATCAACTCCTCCTTTAAGAAGGGCCTGAGCAACAGGAACAGCATGTTTTAACTCATCAATAACCAAAACGGCAATAATACCGCAATCATCAATTCTTCTAATTATTTCAGGCGCCATGGCGCGTTGTGCAATAGGTTGCATATTATCTTTTTAAAAAATTTACTCCAAAAACCTTACAATGCTGTTGTAATTCTCTTTTTCACTAAGTAATCGTTCAAAGCCAAATAAGAACAATCATGTCCAATACCACTTTCCTTTATTCCGCCATGTGGTAAATAAATTGCATACTTCACTCCATTTATCTGCACTTCACCAAAATCAAGTCCCTCGGAAAACATTCTAAGATCCTTTTCATTTCTAGAGAATACATAGGAAACCAATCCATACTCGGTATTATTACCCAGTTCAAGTGCTTCTTCGTTTGTAGAAAACTTCATCATAGCAGCAACAGGTCCAAAAATCTCTTCTTTAAAACAGCGCATCTCAGTGGTAAGTCCAGTTATTATAGTTGGTTCTATAAAATTACCGAGCTCTTTTCCTAACGGAATTCCTCCTCCAAGCTCTAAAGTCGCACCATTAGCAACATCATCTTTCACCATTTTAAAAATTCGCTCCC
Organism: Labilibaculum filiforme; assembly: GCF_002843315.1. Lineage (GTDB taxonomy): Bacteria > Bacteroidota > Bacteroidia > Bacteroidales > Marinifilaceae > Labilibaculum > Labilibaculum filiforme. The sequence goes on from NZ_MVDD01000018.1 coordinate 61,431, forward strand.
TGTCTTTTCGAGTTACTAAAGGTCCCATATCTGGTTTTTCATCAAAGCCAAAACCTACTTTCACCTTTTTTGCTTTCGCAATAAACATCTCTAAAAAAGCATCGTACACTTTTTCATGAATTAGAAATCGATTGGGAGCAACACAAATCTGACCACAATTTCCATATTTAAGAGCAATACCAATATTTGTAGCTATTTCAAGGTCCGCATCTTCGCAAACAATAAAAGGTGCATTTCCACCTAATTCCATGCTAACATGCTTTACGGAAGTTGCAGAATCAGCCATTACCTGACGACCCGATTGAGAAGAACCAATCATGGTTAAAACTTTTGGAATTTTACTCGTAGTCATTGTGTAAGCTACTTCACTAACAGGACCGCTAATAAAATTTATTACTCCAGCAGGAAAATTCATATTGTATAGAATCTCTCCAAGCACATACGATGATAAAGAAGTTAAGCCAGAAGGCTTAATAATTATTGAACATCCTGCAGCTAAAGCCGGACCAATTTTATATCCAACATTTAAAAGTGGAAAATTCCAGGCTAAATAAGCTACTGCCACTCCTGCAGGCTGATTCACCATTTTATGACGATGCGTATTCTCAATGTCAGGAATTATTTCATCGTGCATATTTCGCATAGCACCTGGATAAAACTCCAATGCATTTACAATCGACTCAATATCTTCCCATGCCGCATCGTAAGATTTTCCCATCTCCATAACAACTGCCTTACGTAAAAGATCATCGTTTTTTAATACCTCTTCACGTAATTTCATCATCCAAACCGTACGCTCTTTTAACGATAACTTCGACCAATATCGGAAGCCCTTTTGCGCCTCCTCCAATGCCAATTCAGCATCTTCTTTACCAGCCCAAGCTAGAGTTCCAACTACTTCTTCGGTTGCAGGACAAATAACATCTTTTTTAGCTCCAGAAATTGAGTCACGTAACTCACCACCTATGTATAATTTTTTATATCCAAAGTTCATATCTAGTCTTTTAAATAGATTATTTTAACGCATATTTATGTACAGCATCTTCATTCAACTCAAAACCTAAACCAGGTTGATCACTTATTTTAATTTTTCCATCCTTCATTACCATATCGGTAGAAGTTAATTCTTCACGAAGTGCATTTTCCGTTCTGTCGTATTCCAATAAACAATTTGGTGTTCGTAAACGACCTGGTAAAATATCTAAATTACTCACAAAATGAAGTGCTGCCGATATGGCAATACCAGTACCCCAAGTGTGTGGAATCAACTCAACACCGTAAACCGATGCTAAAACTGCAATCCGTTTGGCTTCGGTTAATCCTCCCGAAGCACATATATCCGGTTGTACTATATCCACACAATTAGACTTTAATAAGGTCTGAAATCCAAAACGGAGGTATTCACATTCTCCGCCAGAAATTGGAATTGTAGTTTTCGATCTTAATTCAGCATATTGCTCATAACATTCAGGAGATAAAGGCTCCTCAAACCAAGCAATATCGTATTGTTCAACTGCATTAGCTAACTGTATTGCTTCTCGCAAGTTATAGGCATGATTGGAGTCAATGGCGAGCTTGATATCTGGACCAATAGCCTCCCGAACTCTTTTCACATACTCTACGTCCTCCTCAATGCTAAGACCAACTTTCATTTTCATGGCATTGAATCCCATTTCTACATATAATTTAGCCTCTTCAACCAACTTATCGCCCAAATCATTACAATGAGTATAATACATTCCTGTTGCATAAGGCGTAATAAAATCACGTTTTTTACCCCCTAATAACAAATGTACTGGCTGTTCTAATATCTTCCCCTTTAAATCCCACAATGCTACATCAATCGCACTAATTGAAGCAACAAGAACTCCTCTTCTAGCATAATCTAGTGTGCGACGATACATTGTGCTCCATATTGTTTCCGTTTCTAAAGGATTCATTCCAATTAGAAATGGGGTAAGATGCTCAATTCCAGCTTTAATTACACCAGCAGGACCATATCCTTCTCCCCAACCTACATGACCGGTATCACTTGTTACTTTTACAATACAAATACGCCTTTCAGCATATTCCCACTGCGAAAAGTAGAAGCTTTCATCCAATTTATCTGCAAGTACAAAACTCTCTATTGACTTTATTTTCATAGCCTAATTCTAATACAACAACTAATTACTTTTACACGACACCATTAGAATACCCTAAAACAACCGTTGCAATAATAAGTACTAACAAACCAACAAGCAGGTAATTAAAAGCTTGTTTTGCCCCTACCCATTCCTTATTTAAGTAGGCCCAAACATTACTCACAACGAGTGAAACACCAAGTAAAATTGGCCAGCCAATAATAGGCCCCATATTTCCCATCAAAGTTGCACCTTGCCCATAAACACCCAAAGCACCAAACCAAAGCAAGCCAGCCCCAACTGACCAAACGTATGCTTTTCCCGACTTAGGAACAGAAAATGAACTCCAACTTTTATTTTTGAAGAGTAAAATGATTGCATATCCAGCATTCATTAAATAAGCACCTATCAGTACCACTACCCAAATAGCTAAACTACTATTCCGCGCAATTACACCCGAAGCTACGGCGGCTTCACCGACAGGTTGTGCATTTACAAAACCAACATTTAGAAAAGCTGACAAAACACCGCTAATAATAGCAATTCCTAATCCAAGCTTAAGGTTTACCGCACCATCATTTTCTTTTTTAGATAACTTATCACGTTTAATTCCAGCATATGCAGTTATAGCTACACCTACAATCATTATCAATACTCCAGCCATAACATATGGAAATGCAGGAAGATTAATGGCTCCATCTAACTGAAAAAAAGGAATCAGACTACCAACAGCCGAACAAACACCCATTACAATTCCGTAGGTAAGAGATATTCCAATATATGGAATACTTTTCCCAAACATTATACCTCCAATTCCCCATAAGAAACCAAACAACATTCCAATCCAAATTGCTTGAGAAGGTGCTTGCTTAATAACGCCGAATAAATCAGGCACCACTAACAAAGCCCACACAATAGGAACAATTAACATAGCAACAGTAGCATGAACAAGCCACCATGCTTCCCATTTTAAAGGAGCCATAAACTTCATTCCAAGTCCAAATGAACCCTGAAAAACACTGGCGAATAATACTAATACGAAAGGTATAAATGCGAATTCCATAATATATACGTTTTATTTATAAGCAAAGAAAGAGAAATACAACAGACGACTATTCTTTAAATTTACCATCTGATTACATTATATTACCCCTTTTACTAGTTGGTGCAACAAATCAACCCCTTCCTATTGCTTTAATAGAAAAAAAAGTAAGCTCACTTCCAACTCATTGGTTGTTTACACCTAAAATTTAGGCATAAAAAAAAGGAGTCCAATTGGACTCCTTTTTTTTATATATAAACTTGGAATATTATTCCGCTGTTTCACGTGTAGAATAGTTCAGTTTTAACGAACTGGCTTTTCTTAGCTCCTGCTTAATGTCGATAATAATACCCATTTTGGTATATTGATCCACTTTAAGCGAAGTAGTCAACTTGTTACGTAATTCTTCTTTTCTTGCTTCTCTTTCAGCAACAATAAAAGCTTGAATATCTTCAACCGTAGAAAATTGATCGTTCAACTGAATTTGTGGTTCAGTACCCATCGTTTTTTGGAATTGCCTCATTGGAATACCCACATAGATGTTACTAACAAGATCCTTTTTTTCCAATTTTACCACTTCCGTTGCAGTTGGAACCATCACATCTACATTCAATTCAACTTCACGCATAGTTGTACTAACCATGAAAAAGAATAAAAGCATGAACACGATATCAGGAAGAGATGCTGTCGAAATTTCAGGAAGTTCCTTAGAACCACCTTTTTTAAATTTTCCCATTATTTATTTCCTCCTATATTTTTAGGTTCTGCTTCAGAAATCTGCATTGGGACAAAATCTCTCACAGCACCTTGCTGCTCTTCGTCCAAATCATCATATTTCTTGTTCCACTTTTGCATTGCTTTCTCGTCTTTTAATTCACGAGAAGCAGCAGCAAGTTCGTCCTGTACTTTAATGTACATTTCGTAACTAGTTCCGCGGTCATTTTGCAATGAAACTAATCCTTTTGAAACCAATACATCTCCAAAAAATGGAATTGTAGTTAATTTCTTTTCAGGTAAATTTTCATTATTTGATGGGTTCAAGATAAATTCTTTTGTCTTTTCGCGCAATTGCGAAATACTAAGAACCTCTCCATTAACCAATAAGTCATCGTTGCGGTTAACCAAAATAGCTAAAACATTACGTTGTTTAACTTTTGGTGCTTCATCTGGCAACTCTTCAGGAATTGGAGGTAACTTTTTATAGATACCTGTATCAATGTCCATTGTAGTCGAAACCAAGAAGAAAATTAACAACAAGAATGCAATATCGGCCATCGAACTCGAATTAATCGCTGGTGTTTTTTTCCTTGCCATAATAAAGTTATTACGATCCGAACAAAGCTCGGATCAAATTCTTAACGAAATCTTCTTAAAACTTCAGTCGCAACAATAGCAGCTACTGTTCCAATACCCAAAATGTACATGGTATAAAGCACAGTATCAGCGAACTGCAATGTGCCCGGAGTGTTATCAGGACCTGTATAACCAGGAAGATCTAACAAAGTTCCATCTGATAATGAATACCCGATAAAGATAATTACACCTAAGCCAACTAATCCAGCTAAGCCTTTAACAGCTCCCTTTGGGTTAGATACTAACTCAATAATTGGAAAAAGAAGTGACAATCCTGCACAAACAAAAAATAACGCTTTTGCCCAATGTATTAAAACATCAGTATAAACTGGCGTTTGATATGTCTGATTTGGCAGATCTCCGCCTAAGTAAAACATGGCAACAAAAATTGCTGTTAGACCAATCATTACATAGGTGAGAATATTTAAATATTTACTCAATGTATTTGACATAGTCTAAAATTATTTTTTCAAGTTGTGTTTTACAAGGATATCAAGAAGAGAGATAGAAGCATCTTCCATGCTATTTACAATACTGTCAATTTTTGCAGTACAGTAGTTATAGAATACCTGAAGGATCATCGCAACGATCAAACCAGATACAGTTGTAATCAAAGCAACTTTAATACCACCCGCTACAGCTGCTGGAGAAATAGTACCCATAGACTGGATAGAATCAAAAGCGTCGATCATACCAATTACAGTTCCCATAAATCCTAACATAGGAGCAAGACCAATCATCAGACCAATCCAAGAAAGACCCTTTTCTAAAAGTCCCATTTGAACAGAACCGTAAGAAATAACTGATTTCTCAACTACTTCAACACCCTCATCGATACGATCAAGACCTTGGTAGAAAATACTAGCAACTGGTCCACGAGTGTTTCTACAAACTTCTTTTGCTGCATCAACACCACCATTGCTCAAAGCATCTTCGATGTTAGCAAGTAATTTCTTTGTATTCGTTGTAGACATATTTAAGTAAATGATTCTTTCGATAGAAAGAGCCAAACCTAAAATAAGTGCTAACAATACAAAACTCATAAACATCGCACCACCTTGGATAAACTGCTTTTTCACAACTTTGTGGAAAGAAGTACTTTCAATAACTTCTTCTTCCATTACTGGAGTGGCTTCCTCAACAACTTCTTCAGCAACTTCCTCTGCAACTTGCGTTGTATCTACGGTAGCTTGTTCTGCTGTCTCATCCTGAGCAAATACATTTGTTGACGCTCCTAAGCTTAGCATCCCGATAACTGCTATAAATGCAAATAACTTTTTCATAGTCTGTTTTTCAAATTTTAATTAACGAAATTATTTTTTACAAAATTAAACGATTGCGATCTATTATACAACTAGTTTTTTAGTTGCATCTTACTTTTATTATTTAAAGCCTTTCTACATCTGTTTTTCATGATTATCACGAATTAAATTTTATGTAATACAGAAGGGACTAAACAGTGCACCAAATTACAAAAAAAATGTGAAAAACAAATAAACTATTGGCTTAATTCACCTTTCAAAGATTTATTTAAAAGAAATATGATTTGTTCTGTATTTAAGTTTTTGCCCAGCACATACATTAGTTTAGTAACTGCAGCCTCTGTGGTAATATCTCTACCACTAACAACACCAGCACGTAACAACTCAATACTAGTCTCATACAGACCCATTTCAACACTCCCAGCAGCACATTGAGTAATATTATAAACTATTATTCCTCTCTTAATAGCTTCTTTAATTGAATCAATGAACCACTTATCAGTAGGAGCATTTCCGGCTCCATACGATTCCATTATTACTGCTTTTAATCCTTTACTATTAAGTATAGAATCAACAACAGTCTTATTTATACCTGGAAATATCTTTAAAATAGCAATATTGAGATCTAAAGATGTTGATATTTCCAATTCCCTTGGTTGACTTGGATAATGAATCGCCCCGTAATTATAATTGATATGGATTCCTATTTTTGCCAAATCGGGATAATTGTAGGAATGAAATGCATTAAAATTCTCGGCATTATGCTTTGTTGTCCGATTTCCTCTGAAAAGCTTATTCTCAAATACCACACATACTTCGGGCACCATTGCCTGTCCGTTTTGGTAGGCAGCAGCAATTTCAATTGCAGTAATTAAATTCTCTTTCCCATCGGTTCGCAGAGTTCCAATTGGTAGTTGTGATCCGGTAAGAATAACTGGCTTTTGCAAATTATCCAACATGAAACTCAAAGCCGAAGCAGTATACGACATAGTATCCGTTCCATGCAACACCACAAAACCATCGAACTCTTGATAGTTTTCTTTTATTAATTCAACAATCTTTATCCAAACAGTTGGATTTAGGTTGGAAGAATCGATTAAAGGGTCAAAAGCTATTGACTCTAATCGAAAACCAAATTCCTTCAGTTCGGGAACCTGTTTTAAAATATGAGCAAAATCGAAAGGTTTTAACGATCCTGTTTCTGGATTATTCACCATACCGATTGTTCCACCAGTATATAATATTAAAATAGAAGTTTGCTTTGATCCCATTTTATAAGGTTTTCAATTAAATGTTGAATAATTTCTCGGCATTAGCACTAGTTATTCTGGCAACCTCATCCAAGTTAATTTGATAAATCTCGGCGAGCTTATTAGCAACATGTATTACATACGAACTTTCGTTACGCTTTCCTCGTTTTGGTACAGGCGCAAGATACGGAGCATCCGTTTCCAAAATCAGACAGCTTAAATCAAGAGCTTTAATGGTTTTATCGAGCCCTGCATTTTTAAACGTTACAATACCATTTATTCCCAACAAAAAACCCAAATCAATTGCCTGATTAGCCTGTTCTATATTTCCAGTAAAGCTATGAAATACTCCTTTTAAATTCGTGTTACGATAAGTTTCTAGTACTTCAAAAATTTCATGGAACGAATCTCTTGCATGAATAACAATTGGAAGATTTTTTTCGAGCGCCCAATTAATTTGAATATCGAAAACAATTTGCTGCTCTTTCAAAAACGTTTTGTCCCAGTACAAATCCATTCCAATTTCACCAATTGCACAATACTCTTCCTTTGCAAGCCATGCTTTACAAGTCTCCAACTCATCCCTATAGTTTTCCTTCACTGATGTTGGGTGAAGTCCCATCATAGGCACACACATATCTGGAAATCTTTCAACTAACTGATTCATTTTTGGTATGGACTCTGAATCAATGTTAGGAAGTAATATTTTCTCGATGTTTACTTTCCTGCAATTGGAGATGATATCTTCAATATCCTCTTTAAAATCATCAGCGTATATATGGGAATGAGTATCAATTAATTTCATTTTCTGTTACTTTTCTGCAAACATATATAAACAGGAATGACTTGCCAAACGAATGAGGAGTGAATATCAATTAAAAAAAGCCGGCAAAGCCGGCTTTTATATATTAGGCAATATAGTATACTATACGCAACCTTGAGCCAACATAGCTTCGGCAACTTTTACGAAACCGCCAATATTAGCACCTTTAATATAGTTGATGTGTCCTTTCTCAGTTCCGAATTTAACACAAGTGTCATGAATATCTTTCATGATACGACTCAACTTCGCATCCACCTCTTCAGCGGACCAGTTGTATCGCATAGAGTTTTGTGACATTTCTAAACCTGATACAGCAACACCACCAGCATTAGCAGCTTTTCCAGGAGCGAAAGACATAGCATCCACTAGATAGAAAGCAGCATCTGCAGTACAACCCATGTTTGAAGTTTCAACAACGTATTTACATCCGTTTGCTTCTAACATTTTAGCATCCTCTAAATTCAACTCATTTTGAATTGCACAAGGGAAAGCAAGGTCAACTTTAGCCTCCCAAGGTTTTTTACCTGGGAAGAATTTAGCTCCAAATTTTTCAGCAAAAGGAGCTACAACGTCATTATTAGAAGCTCTAAGATCCAATAAATAATCGATCTTCTCAGCATTCAATCCTTCTTGATCATATATATATCCATCAGGACCAGAAATAGTAACAACCTTAGCACCTAGCTCAGTTAATTTAAGAGCCGCACCCCAAGTTACATTACCAAAACCAGAAAGAGCAACAATTTTACCTTTTAGTTTTTCGTTGTTCTCTGCCAACATATGCTGAGCGAAATATACCGAACCAAAACCAGTTGCTTCAGGACGAATTAACGATCCACCAAACTCAAGACCTTTACCAGTTAGTACTCCTACAAACTCGTTACGAATTCTCTTGTACTGTCCGAATAAATATCCAATTTCGCGACCACCTACTCCTATATCCCCAGCAGGAACGTCAGTGTTAGGACCAATGTGTTTGCAAAGCTCAGTCATGAAACTTTGACAGAAACGCATTATTTCGTTATCAGATCTTCCTTTAGCGTTGAAATCAGAACCTCCTTTTCCACCACCCATAGGTAATGTAGTTAAAGAGTTTTTGAATGTTTGTTCAAAACCTAAGAATTTTAATGCACTTAAAGTTACCGAAGGGTGAAAACGTAATCCACCTTTATAGGGTCCAATTGCACTATTGAATTCAACACGGTATCCGCGATTGATTTCTACTTCACCATTATCATTGATCCATGGTACACGAAACATGATTGTACGTTCCGGCTCACACATTTTATCAAGAATCTTAGCAGCTTTGTACTTTGGATTTGCATCATAAGTATCCCAAACTGTTTCAACTACTTCTTGAACTGCCTGATGAAATTCTGCTTCTCCAGGAGTTTTGGCCTTTAGGCCTTCCATGAATTCATTAATCTTTGCTTCCATGCCAAACTATGTTATGAAATTAAATTAGATTGTGTTGTTTTAAATATTAGTTCTTGGTTCAAAAGTATATATTTTTTCATAATCACAAATTAAATTAATATTTTTTTTACAACGTTTTCGTAATTTATAATGTACTGATTTAATTTACGTTACGAACTTTCACCTCCTGCTCTACAACATTATTCAAAAAATAATGACAAAATTCATGTATTCAAAGCGTATATTTTTCCCGGAAGCGACTTTATTAAGCCATCAAACTCTAATTTTAGAAGCAAACTTGACACCTTACTCATCGGAAATGAAGTTTTCAAGCTAAGAATATCAATAGGCACATGATCTTTTTCTTTAAGTGCCTGAACAAGTGACTCCTCATCGGGAGATAGTTCAATAAATAATTTTGTCTGCACTGTTTTCGGACTTCCCTTCCTATTTTCCCAGCCTAAAATGTATTCCAAATCTGCAACCCCTTCGATTAGGTGTGCTTGATTTGTTTTTATCAATTTATTGCAACCAGTAGAACCTTTATCTGATATTCGACCAGGAAATGCAAAAACATCTCTATTATAGGAATTGGCAATGTCAGCTGTTACCAGCGAACCTCCTTTTGATGCTGATTCAATAACGATAGTAGCATCTGCCATTCCGGCAATGATTCTGTTTCTGCGAACAAAATTTTTGGGGTCGAATTTACTTTTAGAAGTAAATTCACTGATTAGTGCTCCTTGATTCACTATTTCGTCGGCATAGCGTTTGTGTTGCGAAGGATACATCATATGCAAGCCATGCCCAACGGCAGCTACCGTTTGCAGCTGATTACGCAATGCTGCTTTATGCGCACAAATATCAACACCATAAGCAAGGCCACTAATAATCAGCGGCTTAATTTCCTTTTGGGCTAAATCTTGAATTAGCTTATTACAAACCTCTCGTCCGTAATCGCTAGCATTTCTTGTTCCTACAATACTAATAGTACGTGCAACATTAAAATCCGTTGTCCCTTTATAATATAGCGTGCAAGGCGAGTCAGAACAATTTAAAAGTCGTTGCGGATAATTTTTCTCTAAATAAAAACTGACCTTGATATGATTATCAGCGATAAATTTTTGCTCTTCTTCAGCCAATTGAATAGCCGCATCGCGATCTAATTTATCGAGAAAAGATGGACCTATTCCAGGGATTTTAAGCAAATTTTGCTTTTTCTCTTTAAACAGGCCCTCCACACTACCCGTATAAGCAATTACCTTTTTTGTATTTACAGGACCAATTCCATTCAAAAAACTAATAGCAATTTTATAAATATCCTCCATGTATTCAATCAATTATAAAAACGGAGTCTAATTTACAAAATATTTATAAAGTAAATGTTGTTCCGACTGTAAAAAAACCTGCATTCCCCCAACCTAATTCAGCAAATATTCCAAATTCATTTGTAAAATGATAGCGGGTTCCCAACAATACGCCAAGATCAAAAAGTAAATCATTATTCCGATTCGTTCTCACATTCGGATCATTCCCACCATCTAATGTGGAAACACTGGATTTTTTATTTTCCAAAGAAAGTCCCGTTTTTGCACTGGCATACATTTCAATACCATTATCGGGCGCAATATTCATTTGAGCAAGCCAATTATTTAATTCGTAAGTTAACACCGTTCCGAAACGATAGTAATTGTACTTTATTTCGCTAAAATTCCATTCCTGTTTTTGCCCGGCATACCCAATATAGGCGCCAATACTTAAATCAGGTTTCCAATTTTTTTCTAACTGAATGATAAAAGATGGTGAATTTGTTTCATCGGAACCATTAAAATTGTGATCGAATTTCCCATATTTCCCTAAAGGAATTCCCACATTTAATCTCACATCATTTTGCTGCCCCAATATACTCGTTGGCAATACAAGCACCATTACCAATAGTGCAAATTGATTTTTAATTTTTCTAATCATTTTATAAGCTTCGATAAAGAATTTACAGAACAAATAACGCATACTAGTTTATTTTAGTAGGCGTAATTGCAAAAGTAATGTTTACTATTTTTTTAAGGAATTTTTTTGCAGAGAATTAATTATTTCCTTCCTACTTGATTTTGAAAGAGAGGAAATACTCACCGACGGATATTTTGCCAATCCTCTTTCCGTTTGCTGATAAAGGGTAATTTCTGGTCGGAGCCCAAACAGTTTCATATCCAAATCGAAATGAGACAAGGTATTTTTGGAAATCTCGATAGATTTGAATTGATGATGAAAAGGGTGTAATGGATAATACCTCAAAATCACTTTAGTTTCCGACTCCTTATAAATAATAAAATTTAAATTGAGCAGGAGACTAAATGCAATACACAAAATGACAAAAAAGCTAATAGCTCCAACAATCGGATAAATTGGTTTTACCTGCAAATAAATTAGCACAATAGTCGTTGCCAGATATAAAAATATCAGCAGGTAATAAAAAAGTTTGATCCAGGCTGCTCGATTTTGATTGTTTATTGTCATTTTACTTCTTAAATTGAGTTTAATCAAAGGTAAAAACTAAAATTGGAGTTAAACAATGAAAAGTTCATGATCTGAAAAATAGTTTCACTTTTAGGAGAATATTTTAGTTTTTGCTAATATATAATGAATATTCCCTCAGACTTTTTTATTTTTACCCGGAATTATCCCACACTATATTAAATTAGTAATTGTAGAATAATTAAGTGAGGAGGGGGTGAATATTCCACTTCTTCTGCCTTTTCGTGTCTTTCGGGCCGAAAAACAGAATGAAACTGAATATTTTCGTACTCCTGGTTTGGAAAAAAAAGATAAAATGGAAGTAAAACTTCAAGAAGCAAAAGATTCGATAAGAGACGTAATTGATTTCCCTAAAAAAGGAATTGTATTTAAGGATATCACAACCATGTTGAAAGATGAAAAACATCTTGCAACTTTGGTAGACACTCTTTACAATCAATATAAAGACAAAGGAATTACCAAAGTAGTAGGCTTGGAAAGTCGCGGATTTATATTAGGAACCGTATTAGCCTATCGTTTAGGAGCTGGTTTTGTGCCAGTTCGAAAGCCAGGTAAATTGCCATCTCCAACTTACTCCGAAAAATATTCTTTGGAATACGGAGAAGATGAAATTTTTATTCACCAAGACGCATTGGATTCGAACGATGTAGTTTTACTTCACGACGATTTATTGGCTACAGGTGGAACGGCAAAAGCTTCGATCAATTTATTGAACAAGTTTAATTTGAAAAATGTGTACGTAAACTTTTTAATCGAATTAGACTTTTTAAAAGGCCGTGAAAAATTGGATACATATTACGATGTTGATTCTGTATTCCACTTTTAAATAAAGTATAAAAATAAACTTCAGGTCATCTTAACTAAAAATGGTTTTGATGACCTGATTTGCGCTATCCCTGTATTTTTAAGTAGCTAAAACAATGTTCGATGCAATACTCCATTTCGAAAAATAATAATTTACTGGAAGGAAGAATTATTCTTCCCGCCTCTAAAAGCATATCCAATAGAGTTCAAATTATTAATGCTATAAGCAACAATTTTGAGCCTGTTAAAAATCTTTCGGATTGTGATGATTCCAGAGCAATGCAACGCATTCTAAATTCGAACACCAATAGTTTTGATGTTGGACATGCCGGAACTACCATGCGCTTTTTAACCGCCTACCTTTCTAAAATTGTTGGCGAATGGACCTTAACTGGTTCGCACCGAATGAAAGAAAGGCCTATTGGTGTTTTGGTTGATGCGCTTAACTCGATAGGAGCACAAATTACCTATTTAGAAAAAGAAGGTTATCCGCCACTTAAAATTTTTGGATCGAACCTTACCGGCGAAGAGGTGGAACTAAAAGGAAATACCAGTTCGCAGTACATTACAGCCTTGCTACTAATTGCTCCAACTCTTGAAAAAGGATTGCGAATTAAACTAAGTGGCAAAATTGTTTCGCGCTCGTACATTGAAATGACGCTGAACATTATGGAAGAGTTTGGGATTAAATCTGAATTTAAGGGACAAGAAATTTTCGTTCCCAACCAAACTTACCAACGAATTCCTTATGCTGTTGAAGGCGATTGGTCGGGCGCATCGTACTGGTTTGCTTTTATGGCTTTGGCCGATGAAGGAAAACTATACCTAGATGGTTTAAAAAGACACAGTTTTCAAGGAGATTCAGGTTTGATTCCCGTTTTTGAGATGTTAGGAGTGAAAGCTCAATTCTCGAAACGAGGAATGTTCATCGAAAAAATGGAAAGCAAATGCACCAAACTAAAATTTGATTTTAATCAGATGCCCGATTTGGCTCAAACATTTGCCGTTTGTGCTTGTTTAAAAAACATTCCTTTCCATTTTACCGGTTTAGAAACTTTGAAAATTAAGGAAACCGATCGCATTTTTGCTCTGATCACCGAATTGGGAAAACTGGGTTATGTATTGAACGAACCTGCCGATGGTGAATTGGCTTGGAATGGAGCTAAAAAAACTGAGGAAGAAAATATTGTAATCGAAACCTACCACGATCATAGAATGGCAATGGCATTTGCACCTATCGCACTAGTTCGCCCAAATATAGTAATCGATTCGCCCGATGTGGTGAAAAAATCGTATCCTAATTTTTGGGAGCAACTAAAAGACGTTGGTTTTGAAGTAACAGAATAAATACTACAATACTTATTGTAAATAAACCCGTTGAAGTTAAATCAACGGGTTTTGTTTTTTATATACTCTAGTTTGTTTTACAAAACGCAATGCGAGACTCAACTAAAGTGAGTCCCTCAAATTTAAGCATGCGTGAAGGATTGCAGTGGAAACCCCACAGTTTGCGGTTGGCTTGGTGCGGTAGGACGAGGAGTTGCAACAGAAAGCCTGACCCGAAGAATGAGGGACACGCCCAAAAATAATTAACAATGGGTAATGCTCAATTAATAATTAAACTCCTGTTTTTCGAATCAAACAAATAGAAATAAAAAAAGGAGAAACTCCCCAAAGCTTCTCCTCAACTAACAATAAATGTATCTGATCTAAAATTATTGTTTTATTGCTGTTTCCAAACCAATTTTTATCATGGTATGCAGAGTTGTTTGACGCTCTTCGGCACTTGTTGCTTCACCAGTTAGGATATGATCGCTAACGGTAAGAATTGCCAAAGCTTTCGCCTTATTTCTTGCTGCAATTGTATATAAAGCAGTTGCTTCCATTTCTACAGCCAAAACGCCATAATCTGCCCAAATTTTAAATGGTTCCGGATTATTTTCTAAATCGTGGTAAAAGATATCTGAAGTTAAGGTACTTCCTACCTTAATATTTACGCCTTGTTCTTCCGCTGCCTTGTGAGCATCCGTTAACAAACCAAAATTAGCACATGGAGCGTAATCCATGCCTCTAAAAAGGTTCTTGTTAATTGCTGAATCGGTACAAGATGTCATTGCTAAAATTACGTCGCGAACGTGAACATCGTCGTTAAAAGATCCACATGTTCCGATACGAATCAAGTTCTTTACCCCGTATTGTGTAATCAGCTCATGAGTATAAATTGAAATGGAAGGCACACCCATTCCGGTTCCTTGCACAGAAATGCGCTTGCCTTTGTAGGTTCCTGTGAAACCAAGCATGTTTCTCACTTTATTGTAACAAACAACATCTTCCAGAAAATTATCTGCTATGTATTTTGCTCTTAATGGATCGCCAGGCAAAAGAATGGTTTCAGCAATATCGCCCATTTTGGCTTCATTGTGTGCACTCATAATATATTAATTTAAGGTTTACAAATAAAGATAATGGATTTCTGCTTAGGAACGCAAGAACCAAGCACAGAAATAGCATTATATACTATTCATTTTCGAGAAAGAATATGGATTACAAATTGGTTGGATGGTAGTTAGTGAGTAAAACTTCGATTTTACTAAATCTACATTAATAATCACTTTTCGCTTACTGAAGGCAAAACTAGTAATTTTATCTGACTTTACTTCTTTTTACTTTATACTTTCTCATTTTTCTACAAAGACATTCTTTTTCGCGCAAAGAAATCGCGAATTAAGGCTGCACTTTCTTCTTCCATAATGCCCGAAACAACTTCTGTTCTTGGATGCAACGGATTAGGCGAAAAGCGGGTGTATCCTCTTTTATCATCGCTTGCACCGTAAACAATTTTAGAAATTTGCGACCATGCCAACGCACCTGCGCACATATTGCAAGGCTCTAAGCTTACGTATAAAGTACAATCGATTAAATATTTACCACCTAAATAATTGGCAGCGGCAGTAATGGCTTGCATTTCGGCATGTGCTGTTACATCGTTTAATCGTTCGGTAAGATTGTGCGACCGGGCAATTATTCGATTATTACATACCACAACAGCGCCTACAGGAATTTCATCGGCCTCGAAAGCTTTGTATGCTTCCTGCATTGCCTGTTTCATAAAATATTCGTCGGAAAAGGGAGATATGATAGGTTCTTGATTCATATTAGTAAAGATATGAGATGTGAGATTTTAGATGTGAGAAGAAAGACAATACCAAACTATGAATAATAGTTTAAAATGTAGTTCCCCTTTGAAAATAGAATTGAATAATATTCAAGTTTTATACCATTTAAGGTCTATTTTCATTACTTATCGCTAAAATCTAACAATCTATTAATAAAAGCTTATTCAATTTGGCAAATTGTTAGTATTTTCGCAAAGTTAACAAAATAGGAATAAGACCGATTACTAATCAATTATAGACTTTCACTTTATCCGAATGCGGATTTTCGTTGATAATTGACAGTATCCCCAAAATGAGGAACGGTAAACGCCTAATTGGATTGAATCATTAAATGGTATAAGATGTACAGGACTCATACTTGTGGAGAATTAAGAATTCAGAATGCAAACGATACGGTAACGCTTAGTGGCTGGGTGCAAAAAGCTCGTAACCTAGGAGGAATGACTTTTGTTGATCTTCGCGATCGATATGGCATTACTCAATTTGTTTTCGATATGGAAAGCAATGCTGAACTATGCGAAAAGGCCAGAAAACTAGGCCGTGAGTTCGTAGTTGCGATTACTGGAAAAGTTGCCGAAAGACAAAGTAAAAACGATAAAATACCAACAGGAGATGTTGAAATTATTGCTGACCAACTTACTGTTTTGAGTAAATCAATAATTCCTCCTTTTACCATTGAAGACAAGACCGATGGTGGTGATGAATTAAGAATGAAGTTTCGTTACCTGGATTTACGTCGTTCTTGTGTTCGTGAGAATTTAGTATTGCGTCATAAAATGGGCATGGAAGTTCGTAACTATTTGGATCAGTTGAATTTTATTGAAACAGAAACTCCTGTTTTAATTAAATCGACTCCCGAAGGTGCTCGTGACTTTATTGTTCCTTCGAGAATGAATCAGGGTGAATTTTATGCATTGCCACAGTCGCCACAGGTATTTAAACAATTGTTGATGATTTCGGGTTTCGACCGTTACTATCAAATTGTAAAATGCTTCCGCGATGAAGATTTACGTGCCGACCGTCAGCCAGAGTTTACTCAGATTGATTGCGAAATGGCATTTGTTGAGCAGGATGACATTTTAGATACTTTTGAAGGATTAACCAAACATTTATTCAAGAAATTGAAAAATGTGGATATGAACTTTAAATTTCCTCGTCTGGATTATGCCGATGCCATGGAATTTTATGGTAACGATAAGCCGGATATTCGTTTCGATATGAAGTTTGTTGACCTAAGTGTAATTGCTAAGGGAAGTGATTTTAAAGTTTTTGATGAAGCAGAATACATCGGAGCAATTTGTGCTGCCGGATGTGCTACTTATACTCGTAAACAACTAGATGCGCTTACCGATTTTGTGAAAAAACCACAAATTGGAGCCAAAGGATTGGTTTACTTGAGATACAACGAAGATGGTTCGTATAAATCATCGGTTGATAAATTTTACAGCGAAGAGCAATTGCAGAAATGGGCAGAGGCTTGTAATGCAAAACCAGGTGATTTAATCCTAATTTTGGTTGGCGAAAAAGCAAAAACTTTACCTCAGCTAAGCGAATTGCGTTTAGAAATGGGAAATCAGTTAGGCTTGCGCGATAAGAATGTTTATGCTCCGCTTTGGGTTGTTGATTTTCCTCTTTTAGAGTGGGATGAAGATTCAAAACGTTTCCATGCTATGCACCATCCGTTTACTTCGCCTAAAAAAGAAGATCTCCATTTATTGGAAACTGATCCGGGTAAAGTTCGTGCCAATGCTTATGATTTGGTTATTAATGGTGTTGAAATTGGCGGCGGTTCTATTCGTATTCACGACACAGAATTGCAAGCTCGCATGTTCAAGCATCTTGGCTTTACCGACGAAGAGGCACAAGCTCAGTTTGGGTTCTTAATGAATGCATTTAAATATGGTGCACCACCACACGGCGGAATCGCTTTTGGATTTGACCGTTTGGCATCTATGTTTGCAGGTATCGAATCGATTAGAGACGTTATTGCATTCCCTAAAAACAACTCTGGCCGTGATGTAATGATCGATTCTCCATCGCCAATTGCCGAAGCACAAATGGTTGAGTTGGGCTTAGACTACAGAAAGAAGTCGAAATAAAGAGCTTTAAGATATAAGTATCAGCCCCGATCGAATGATCGGGGCTTTTTTTTATCCGTGAAAAAGAGTTACGGAAAAGTGAAAAATAGGACGCAGATTTTTATGAAAGAAATGATAAACACAGATTAGGAGAGACAAAAAAAGCTGTACTAAGAGTAGAACAGCTTTTTAAAAATTTATTGGTCAGAATTAATTCATCATTTCTAATTCATAACTCATAATCGTTTAGTCTAGTTTTAGAACAGCAAGGAAAGCTTTTTGAGGAACTTCCACATTACCAATCTGTTTCATCTTTTTCTTTCCCTTCTTTTGTTTCTCCAAAAGTTTACGCTTACGCGTGATATCACCACCATAACATTTTGCAGTAACATCTTTACGAACCGCTTTTACGGTTTCTCGAGAAATAATTTTTGCTCCAATTGCTCCCTGAATCGCAATATCGAATTGCTGACGAGGAATCAACTCCTTCAATTTTTCGCACATGCGTCGGCCAAACGACTGAGCATTATCGGCATGAATTAAAGTAGACAAAGCATCCACTCCTTCACCGTTCAACAAAATATCCAACTTCACCAATTTAGCTGGTCGAACACCAATTAAGAAATAATCGAAAGAAGCATATCCCTTCGAAATACTTTTTAGTTTATCGTAAAAATCGAATACAATCTCTCCCAATGGCATTTCGTAAGTTAACTCTACACGATCGCTGGTTAAATATTGCTGATTGGTCATTACTCCTCGTTTGCTCATACAAAGATTCATAATAGACCCAGTATATTCCGATTTGGTAATAATTTGTGCCTTTATAAATGGTTCCTCAATAAAATCCAATGAGTTTGGATCCGGCATATCCGATGGATTGTGCATTTCGAATTTATCTCCCTTTTTGGTATGAGCAACGTACGAAACGTTAGGAACCGTAGTAATTACATTCATATCGAACTCGCGATCTAAACGCTCCTGAATAATTTCCATGTGCAACATGCCCAAAAATCCGCAACGAAATCCGAAACCAAGTGCCATTGATGATTCCGGCTCGAAAGTAAGAGAAGCATCATTCAATCTTAATTTCTCCATCGACGCGCGCAAATCTTCGTAATCTTCCGAATCGATTGGATAAACTCCTGCGAAAACCATTGGTTTTACTTCGGCAAAACCATCAATTCCCTCTTTACAAGGTCTATCTCTATGTGTAACGGTATCACCAACTTTTACTTCTGTTGAAGTTTTTATTCCAGATATAATATAACCTACATCACCAGTTTTTAGTGACGCTCTTGGTTCTTGTATCAATCGCAAAACGCCAATTTCGTCTGCTTCGTATTCTTTTTTTGTATTTACGAATTTAACGGTGTCTCCTTTTTTAATTTCTCCGTTCATTACGCGGATATAAGCAACAATTCCTCGAAATGAGTTAAATTCCGAATCGAAGATAAGCGCTTGTAAAGGAGCATCCGGATCGCCGGTAGGTGCAGGCACTCGTGCTACAATTGCTTCCAAAATTTCAGGTACTCCCTCGCCGGTTTTTCCACTGGCAGAAAGAATATCATCTATATCACAACCTAACAAATCCACAATCTGATCTTTTACATCTTCGGGATTTGCATTGGGTAAATCTATTTTGTTTAGAATAGGAATGATCTCCAGATCGTTCTCAATCGCCAAATACAAGTTGGAGATGGTTTGCGCCTGAATTCCCTGCGTTGCATCAACAATCAGCAGTGCGCCTTCGCAGGCAGCAATCGATCGTGATACTTCATAAGAAAAATCGACGTGACCAGGAGTGTCAATCAGATTTAATACGTACTTCTCACCATCTTGCTCATAATCCATTTGTATGGCATGACTTTTAATGGTAATACCCCGTTCGCGTTCTAAATCCATATCATCCAATACCTGAGCTTGTTTCTCACGATCGGTAATGGTATGCGTTACATCCAGCAAGCGGTCGGCCAGGGTACTTTTCCCATGATCAATATGGGCTATGATACAAAAATTACGTATGTTCTTCATCAGTTAACTTCTTTTGTTATTTATGAGTTATAAACTAGAAATTATGAGCCAGAATCGAAATCTCATAAGAATTCAGACCTCTTAACTAATAATTCATAATTCGGTACTGCAAAAGCATTCCCTGTTTAATCCATTGAAAAAGCATTGTTTTTCAATTTATTCACGAGACCAAACAAGCCCTTTCGCATCAACTGACAAAGATATTCAAATCCTTGGAATAATAAGAATTTGGTATTGATGAAAAATAATTTCAAGAACATCTCTATGTAAACAATATCGATAAATTAATCATTGCATGGAATCCTATGGAATAAATAATGCCATAATTTACCCGAATATAACTTAAAAAGAAGCCCATACCCATTTGTGGCAAGGTAAGCAATGGAATAAGAAGAGTTTGATGATATGATTCAAATGAATAGTTATGACCATGTATTAATCCAAAAATTAGAATACTCCCAAAATACAGGTATTTGTAATTCTTCTTTGAATAAATATCAATTATTTTACCCATGTAATTGGAAAACCCTAATGAAATTCCTAAAATAAATATAACTGCGACAATTATTGTAGTTCCTGAATGATTCAAATAAACGCCTGCAAATATATAACACAAACATACTAAGCCAAATAGATAAAAGTGCTTTTTATCTTCCTTCAATAGTAACCTAAAGATAAGTTCTTCGGCTACTGGTGCTATAATTACACCAAGAATCACTTTTTTTAAATAAGACATCCCTACTAAAGAAACATCTAGGATATCAAAACTATAACTTACTAATTTACTAATGCTACTCAAAGGCATTAAGCACAATAACATCAATACATAAAACTGCAAAAAATAAATTGGTTTCCATTGCTTAAAACTAATTGTAAAATCTGGAGCTTTTGAAAATGATAAAATATTTTTCATAAAAACAAGTATTGGGTAGATCAAACAAAAGAATCTACCCAAATAAATAAAAACTCACAAGGCTAAGACTATTAAAAATACTCTTAGCCTTGCTTAAAGATATATTTTATAAAAAACATGCAGCATAAGCTAAACAAAGATCAAGTCCATTGCGAATACTTCTCCCCATATCCTCTCCTAAAGACATAAAATACTCATGATTATTTCCACCATTTATCATTTTCAATTCTAAATCATTTATTTCTTTCATAACATTTCTTTTACAATCCAAAAAAACCTTTAAATATACCAATTAATAATGCCCCATTGCATACTTGAGCCTCGTAGTTATCTGCACTGCAATAGGAAGGACAAGTCGTACCTCCATCAATTACCATCAACTCTTTTTCATTCAAGTCTTTCATTTTACAAAATTTTAAATTATTACTAAATAAAGTTAATTTTGTGCAGGCTTTGCCTTAGCTCGATTAACAGCTTTGTATTTTTGCGAGTACTTCTGTTTTTCGGGCTTTTTCTTTAAACCTACACCTTTTGCATTTACATTGGCCAATATTGAAATACAACAATAAAGATATTATTGTCCACTCTCATAAAAAAGTAGTGAGGCCTTTTTTATTGAAAAACCTCCACTTATTTGTCTGCATTCTTCTTCCGAAACCAGTTTTATCGAATAAGTCACTCTCAAATCAAATTCTTTATTATAATAAGAATTTGGTATTGATGAAAATAAGAGAATATTTTATTCAAATTAATGGAGATTATAAAGAGAATCGAATACCTGCTTTCAAATAAAAGTCATCGGTATCGAAACTGGTTTTCGAAGTTTGTACTCCATCTTCAAAATATTGAATAGCAGAATTTTTTAAAGAAATATCTGTCTTTTTCCGGGTTAAAAAGAATCCCGATTTTTCCTGTATAAATAATCGATCTCGTTCAGAAAGATCAAGCTGATAACCTGCGGAAACAAATAAGCTGTAAAATTTGCGAAATTTAGTTCTCATTCCAAAATCAAAAGAAACGCCCTGTTTTTCCTTTCCTACGTACAAAGCGATTTTATCAGCCCTAAACTTTTTGCCTCCTGCTTTAAATGTCGATTCAGAAGAAAAATTACCGATATGATATCCATCCTGAGAAAAGAAATAGTTTACACCACACATCAGCAAAAGTTGTCTTCCCCGATTAATAAGCGGAGTTTCATAGGCAAAGCCTAAAGATTCCAGTTCGGAAAAATGTGTCCCAATTGATGTCTTTGAATAATAATTGACATCAAAAAAAGGATTTAGCTTATATCCCGTTTTCATCCCAAAGGAAAAAGCCTGTTTGTTTTCAGAATCAAACTCCTTATTAAAATTCTTATTCAAATTTGGAGTGTATAGCATAGAGGCGTTTTCAATTCCTGAAGTCGTTCTTGTTTCAAAATCAACATCAAAATACATCCTAGTTACAATCTCAATTAATTTCTTTTTAAACTGATAGCCTTTAGGCAAAGAATGAGTTTTGCGTAAAAGTTGATATGCATCTTGTGGATTGTACTCCATCAAAGTAGTTAAGGAACTATCTGGCACAATCAGGGTTTCATCTTTCCAGTCAGATTCAGAGTAATTTTTAGCTTTCAAATAAAAAACATCTGTATATTCTGTTTGCTCAGCAAAAGGAATAGGCTTCGCATTCTCTATAATACCCTAAGAAAATTAGACCAGGAGCTTAATTGAAAAATAATGTAAATTAAACTCATGGAAAAAATGAAAAGAACACGTCGTAAATTTAGCTCAACATTTAAAGCAAAAGTTGCAATAGA
>NZ_MVDD01000019.1 GCF_002843315.1 Labilibaculum filiforme
TTGATAGATATCATAACAGAGATCATCAAGGCATCGATAGGAAGAAGCCGTTTATAATCTATAATATGGCAGCTTAAATTCAACTTAGAAAACAGAAATCTTGGTCCAACAAAACGAGGGTACTATATACAGTACAAACATACTGCATTGTTTAGTTAAGTGCTTTTAATAGAAGTTAAAGAATGCTAAAAGGTACAGTTTTTAAATCATGAAAGATTTATAAACAGAAAAAGCTTGGATCCCCACCCAAGCTTTTCTACTAACCACTATTTACTAACCTAATCTCTATGAAAAAACGGTAACCAGCCGTCTACAGTACAAACATACTGCATTGTTTGGTTAAGTGCTTTTAACAGAAGTTAAAGAATGCTAAAAGGCACAGTTTTTAAATCTTGGAAGATTTATAAACAGAAAAAGCTTGGATCCCCACCCAAGCTTTTCTACTAACCACTATTTACTAACCTAATCTCTATGAAAAAACGGTTACCAGCCGTTTACTTTACAAACATACTGCATTGTTTAGTTAAGTGCTTTTAATAGAAGTTAAAGAATGCTAAAAGGCACAGTTTTTAAATCATGAAAGATTTATAAACAGAAAAAGCTTGGATCCCCACCCAAGCTTTTCTACTAACCACTATTTACTAACCTAATCTCTATGAAAAAACGGTTACCAGCCGTTTACTTTACAAACATACTGCAATGTTTAGTTAAGTGCTTGTAATAGAAGTTAAAGAATGCTAAAAGGCACAGTTTTTAAATCATGGAAGATTTATATACAGAAAAAAGCTTGGATCCCCACCCAAGCTTTTCTACTAACCACTATTTACTAATCTAATCTATTATCTATGAAAAATTTTTTATTCTTTGTTTGCTTTACGAATATACCGCATTGTTTGGTTAAGTACTTTTAACAGATGTTAAACGATTATAAATTGAAATGAATAAGTTTTTTTGTGGAAAAAAACCTAGGCTCTCACCCAGGTTTTTAATCTAATCAATAACCCTAATCTTAATCTATGAAAAACTTTCTTAACTGTCATGTTTTATAAATATACGAAAATCTTTGATAAACGTACATAAATAGATGTTAAAAATCCTTAATGTGATGTAATTTTTTTTTAACACAATTAGGAATTAGAATTTTTGATTGATTTATATTCAAATTAATTCATCTTTTAAGCAGAATTTGTCCATCATAAATAATAAGTTTTCCATAGCTCGGGGAATTTATCTAAATTAGGCCTTTAGCAAAAATCAAACTTCTATTATAACCCAATGAATGAGTCGGTATTAAATGCTTTAATGCAACTATTTGCGATTGTTGTTGATGAACAACAACATGGTTTTGAGGTGGCCGCCAGAGAGGTTGTCTCAAAATATTTAGAGAAGCGCTTTAGTAAGGAATGGCATGAAAGGTATTTATCCAATTTCGATCGCTATCTAAAAGAGTCCTATTACGATAAAGGTCAAAAGGATACAATTCAAGATAAACACAAGCAGGTTGCTCAGGTTTGTGCAAAATTAGTCGAGGAAGTAGAACAGGAACAGAAAGTCTGGATCATGTTGCAGCTTCTTGAATTTATTGATGATTCGGAGTTTACAGGGCCCGAGGAGTTGAGTTTTGTGAAAACTGTTTCGAAGGCATTCAAAATTCCTAAAGATGAATTTGAACACAGTCTTCAGTTTATTTTAGGAACCGAATATTCAATTCCTTATAATCCGTATTTATTAATTGTTGATGCTAATGAAACCTTTGAGCATGAGGTGGTAAAGCATATTTGCAGTCCCCGACTGCGAGGACGGCTATTTATTCTCCACTTAGAGAGTACCAATACTTTTTTGTTGAAATACTTTGGAGAGTATAACCTTTTTCTAAATGGGCATAACGTTAAACTAGATCGTACTTATCTGTTGTCTTATGGATCAGTGATTAGAAGTCATAGAATTGATCCGATTTATTATTCTCAGGTTGTATCGGTATTTATTGAGAGAAAAAATCATTCCGATATTCGTTTTGTTGCTAAAAACATCGAATTTAAGTTTCCAGGTTCTAATAATGGTGTTTTCCCGGTTAATTTTCATGTTGAATCGGGCCAACTGATTGGAATAATGGGAGGAAGTGGAACGGGGAAATCTACTCTTTTAAATGTATTAAATGGGAATTTGCCACTAAATCAGGGGGATATCTATATCAATGGTTATAACCTTCATAAAGATAGGGAAGAGCTTGAAGGGGTTATTGGTTACGTTCCTCAGGATGATTTGCTGGTGGAAGAACTAACGGTTTACCAGAATTTGTTTTTTAATGCTAAGCTTTGTTTCGACAATTTAGACGAGGAAACAATCGAAAATATTATTGATGATACCATCGAAAGTTTTGACTTGGTGGAAGCCAGAGATTTAAAGGTTGGGGATCCGATTAATAAGGTATTAAGTGGTGGACAAAGAAAGCGTTTAAATATTGCATTAGAATTGATGCGAGAACCTTCGGTTTTGTTTGTTGATGAGCCTACTTCGGGTTTGTCGAGCATGGATTCGGAAAAGGTGATGTTGCTACTGAAAAGACAGGTTTTAAAAGGAAAATTGGTGATGTGTAATATTCATCAACCATCATCAGATATTTTTAAATTGTTGGATAAGTTAATCATTATGGATCAAGGAGGTAAAGTGATCTATTTTGGAAATCCGATTGATGCAGTTGTTTATTTTAAAACGCAAAGTCAGTATGTTAAGGCGGATGAAAGTGAATGTTTGACTTGTGGTAATGTGAATTCGGAGCAAATCTTAAGAATTGTGGAAACCCGAATGATGAACGAGTATGGCAAGCAAATTAGAAAAAGAAAAAGAAGTTCCGACGAGTGGTACGAACTTTATAAAGAGAATATTGAGGCAAAGCATCCGGTAAAGGTTCCGAAGCGGAAAAGGTTAATTCCAATAAATTATTTTAGTATTCCTAAACGAACCGAGCAATTAAAGATTTATTTGGAACGTGATGTAAAAGCGAAAATCAGTAATAAGCAATATATTTTAATTACTCTTTTGGAGGCTCCTATTCTAGCGGTTATCTTGGGGTACTTTACGAAATATATTAGTGGTTCGGCCGACGATTCTACGGCTTATATATTTTCGAATAATGAAAATATTCCTTCCTTTATTTTTATGGCAGTGGTAGTTTCTCTTTTTCTAGGATTAATTATATCTGCAGAGGAAATTCTTCACGATCGAAGAATCATGAAAAGGGAATCTTTTTTGAATTTAAGTCGCTTTAGCTATCTGAATTCTAAAGTGATAATTATGCTTGTAATTTCGGCTATTCAAACCTTACTATTTGTTTTGGTTGCGAATACCATTCTGGAAATTAAGGGATTAACTTTTGAATATTGGTTAGTGCTATATACTGCATCGGCATGTGCTAATATGATTGGCTTAAACTTGTCGGCGGCCTTGAATACGGTGGTGGCTGTTTATGTATCCATCCCGTTTATTTTAGTGCCTCAACTCTTGTTTTCCGGAGTAATTGTGAATTTTACCAAATTACATCCAGCCATTACTTCACAAAAATATGTGCCCATTGTTGGCGATTTAATGACTTCGCGATGGGCTTACGAGGCTTTGATTGTTGAACAGTTTAGAAACAATGATTTTGAGGATCAGTTTTTTGATTACGAACAAAAAATGAGTGAGGCTTCGTTTCGATCCTCCTTTTATATACCGGAAATAAAACAGCGTTACCAAAATTGGTTGCAAACAAAGAATTTAAAGCAATTTCAGGTATTAAGGAATGAATTTGGAAAATTGGCTGATTTATATGAACTACCAAGTGGAGTAGAGCTAAGTGAAAACGGATTAGTGAGTTCTTCGGATGACTTAATGGATTGGTTGAAGAAAATTAAGCAAAACGGATGGACTGACTATAAAACAGAGTCGGATAAAAGAGATCAGGCTTACCTAAACTTATTGGAACAATACGGAGGTAAAAAAGAATTATTTGAATTTAAACAAAAACATTATAATGAAGCTATTGAGCAAATTGTTTTAAATCGAAGAGAGCTAAATAAAATTGTTGAATTTGAAAGTGAACTAATTCAATTAAAGGATCCGATTTTTCAAATTCCTTCGAATAAAGTGGGAAGGGCACAATTATTTTCTTCTCAGAAAAGACTTGGCGATTATTTGATTGATACTTTCTGGTTTAATGTGATTATTGTTTGGTGCACCAGCATGTTTTTTTACTTTACACTTTATTTTGATGTAGTAAGAAGATTCTTGCTTCTGGTTGAAATATTATGGGTTAAAATACTTCCCGAAGGTCATATTCGGATTACAAGAAAACGTCTGAAGTAAGAGATTTATATAGAGGTTGATTTTTAATCAGCCTCTTTTTTTATGAATTGTTTTTACTAATCGATTACTAAGACTCATTCTTAATATCGCCACAGTGTAATAAAAAGCGATTTCCATGTGTTATTTTAGTCGTATTTGGTCAGTGTTGTATCCTATTTTTGTAAATAGAATTATGGGTAGAATTACACAAATACAAAGTATGTCCCTTCACGATGGACCCGGAATAAGGACAACAGTCTTTACCAAAGGGTGCAATATGCGTTGTGCTTGGTGTCACAACCCTGAAACGTGGAGTTCAAAATTACAAATTCAATTTCTTAAAAATAAGTGCATTGATTGCAAAGCTTGTTACCCGTCTGCTACTACATCCGATTTTACGCCAAGTTTATTAGTGAGGCCAAATCAATATTCTATTTCGGAATCGATTACAATTGCAGAATCTTGCTATACAGGTGCTTTAGAAGTTGTTGGAAAAGACGTGTATGTTGATGAGTTACTAAAAACAATTGAAAAAGATCGCGAATTTTTCGATGAATCGGGTGGAGGAATTACAATTTCAGGCGGAGAGCCATTACTGCAAGCTGAATTCGTAATCGAAGTATTCAAAAAGTGCAAACAAAAAGGAATTCATACCGCTATTGAAAGCAACCTACATTCAAATTCCGAAATTGTTAAAAAAGTAGCTGAATATACCGATTTGTTTATGGTTGATATTAAATTGTGGGATTCGGAAAAGCATAAAAAATGGACTGGCTTAGGAAATGAATTGGTGCTTGAAAATATCAAGCTTTTAAATGTGCTTGGAAAGAAATTGATGATACGCACTCCTGTTGTTCCTGGCGTTAATGATAATGTGGAGGAGTTGAGCTCGATTGCAAAGTTTGTGAATGAATTAGATTGTTTGGAGACCTACGAATTGTTACCATACCATAGTCTTGGAAATGGCAAATACATAGCCTTAGGAATGGAGAATGAAATAACGAAGTTCGATCAAATCAGTAAAAGTCATTTTGATTATTTACAGGATGAAATGGCCTTGCTGTGCAAAAAATTTAAAAAGAATTAAGAAAGATATATCATGAAGACAAAGTACGACGATAGAATTGCTGTGTTGAGAAAAAAGAAACAGAATCAGACTGAGGATAAGATTCAAATTGAAGGTTTGTTGGATGAGGATGATTATGGAAGAATTGCTCCTCCGAAAGAAGGTGCTTGGGAGATTATTCCCAATCATGAAGATGGATCTTTTTATGGTGTACAAGGTTGGACTGATAATTTTTGTGATTTAATGGAGAAACATCCTACTTATGTTGATCCTAACGATGCTTTTGCCGGAAGATGGATGTACTTCATGTCTAAAATGAGACCTAATCTATTCAAACCAGAATTTTCATACGATCATCTAAAACCTGAAATTGAAAAATACAACATTATTGATGGTATTGGCTTTGATGCTCATTTTGCTCCTGATTACGAATTAGGGTTGAAATTAGGCTGGGGTGGTATCTTGGAAAAAATTAGAAAATACAGAGATGTAAATGCCAAAGATGAAGAAACTAAATTGTTCTACGATTCGCACGAAAGAGCGGTTTTGAGTATTCAAATTTGGATTAAAAATACAATTAAAGAAATTAAGCGTAAGATTGATAGTGAGATTGATGCTGAATTAAAAACTAATTTAGTAGAAATGCTTACGGTAAATGAGAACATTTTGAATGATGCTCCTCAATCTTTTCGAGAAGCTTGTCAGTGGATTATTTGGTATCACCTGGCATCAAGAACGTATAATCGTGATGGTGCTGGCGGACAGTTGGATACACTTTTATATCCATTCTATTTAAAAGATAAAGAAGCCGGAATTATAGATGATGAAGCCGTGGTTTATCAATTGGCTTGTTTCTTAATTAATGATCCAATTTATTGGCAAATGGGTGGTCCGGATGGTAAAGGGGGAGATATGACCAATCATTTATCTTATTTGATTCTTGAGGCAGGTGATAAGGTGAATACCTCTTTAAATTTAACCATTCGTGTTCACGATCAATTGGATCAAAAATTCTTGAAAAAATCAGTAGAATTACTCATAAAAAATAAGAATGCGTGGCCACGTTATTCGGGAGACAAAGCGCTTGTTGAGGGGTTTATGAGAAATGGTTACAATGAAGAATTAGCAAGGAAAAGAATAGCAGTAGGTTGTAATTGGATGTCGCTTCCTGGTTTGGAGTACACCATGAACGATTTGGTGAAAATTAACACGGGAAGGGTGTTTCAAGTCGCATATAATGAGGTGATTGATGGCGGTTTTAAAGAGGCATCCACCGATAAATTGTATGCTATTTTCCAAAAACATTTGGTAATTGGTGTAAAAGCAACTGCAGATTGTATTCGCTTTCAATTAGAGCAACAGCGATATAATGAGCCTGAATTACTATTAAACTTGTTGAGTTACGGTCCTTTAGAGAAAGGCTTGGATGCAAGTGCAGGAGGTGCAGCATATTATAATCTGGCAATTGATGGGGCAGGATTGGCAACAATAGCAGATTCATTTGCGGCACTTCAGCAGAGAATCGAGGAGGAAGGTAAAATTACTTGGGAAGAACTGGATTATCATTTAAAAGGCAATTGGGAAGGAACCGATGGGGAGAGGATTCGTCAATTAATGAATCGCAGTGATCGTTACGGACAAGTAGATTCACGTGGTGATATTTGGGCAAAAAAGATTTCGGAAGAATTTTCTCAATTAGTAAAAAATGAGTCGGATGAGGAAAAAGGTCATTGCTTTATTCCTGGCTGGTTTTCATGGGCAAATACGGTTGGTTTGGGAAAGGCTTTAGAAGCTACACCTAACGGACGATTTGCTAAGGCGCCAATTTCTCACGGTGCTAATCCACATCCAGGATTTTCAAAAGATGGTGCGGCCACTTCAATGGCTAAATCAATTGCGCAAATTCAGCCAGGATACGGAAATACAGCTCCAATGCAATTAGAATTGGATTTATCCATGGCAAAAGGCGATCAGGTTGATAATTTTATCGCTTTGATAAAGACTCACTTCAAGTTGGGAGGAACTTTAATCAATGTAAATATTGTTGACCAGAAGAAAATATTGGAGGCACACAGAGATCCATCCAAATATCCTGATTTGGTAGTGCGTATTACGGGATTTACCGCCTATTTTGCGATGCTAACTCCTGAGTTTCGGCAACTGGTTGTGGATCGAATTTTAGAAAACTAAGATGGGAGATTTAAAATTAATGCAGGAATATGCGCATAAAGGGGAAGGATTTTCTCCTTTGTATATTAGTGGAGAGTGGCAGGTGGCGCAAATAAATTATGCTCCTAATCAAGCTATTGGAAGCATTACAAGTATCGATATTCATTTTAAAACAGATGAATTATTTGTATTGTTGAAAGGGACTGCAATTTTAATAGCTGCAATAAGAAATGATGGTAAAGTTCTTTCTTTTGAAACCACTCTGATGAAACAAGGTGTTGTTTATAATATACCTAAAATGGTGTGGCACAATATCGCACTTGAGCCAACTGCCGAGGTGCTAATTTTCGAAGATAAAAACAGTCATTTGGGAGAATATGAAATTGTGGATCTTTCGCTTGAGGAACAAAAAAGCTTAACACAACAACTTAAAAAAACTATATTCGATAATACCCAAATCGGAGCAACTAAATAATACCCAACAATAACAAAACTATGACATCTAAAACTCAAAAAACAAACAAAAGCTATCTATTGTTTATAGCTCTGGCAGCTGCTTTTGGTGGCTTTCTATTTGGTTACGATACTGCCGTAATTTCTGGTACTATAGGATTCGTGAAGGATAAATTTGCATTGGATACCGTAATGGAAGGCTGGTTTGTAAGTTCAGCTTTGGTAGGTTGTATTGCAGGAGTTGCTTTTGCGGGAGAATTATCGGATCGTTTCGGAAGGAAAAAATCTTTAATCGTATCAGGATTACTATTTTCAATTTCAGCAATCGGTTGTGCCGTTTGTGGTAGCCATACAGAATTGATTATTTATCGATTAGTAGGAGGTTTAGGTGTTGGTGTAGCTTCTATGTTATCGCCTTTATATATTTCAGAAGTGTCTCCGGCCAACATTCGCGGACGTATGGTGGCACTTTATCAGTTCGCAATTACCTTAGGAATTCTTTGCGCTTATTTTGCTAATGCCTTGCTACTTGGTGATGGTGGTTCGGGTGCTTCTTTTACCGAAGGAAGTTTGTTGCATAAAGTTTTTGTAAGTGAGGTTTGGCGATCCATGTTTGGAAGCGAGGCTATTCCTGCACTTTTATTTTTTGGAGCAATGTTTTTGGTACCCGAAAGTCCAAGATGGTATGCATCAAAAAATAAAAATGATGAGGCTGGTGCAGTCTTAGTGAAAATTCATGGCGAAGATGTTGCTAAAAAAGAATTAGAAACTATTAAAAAGGCAATAGCGAAAGAAGGAGATAGCTCATGGGCATTACTATTGCAACCAGGAATTAAAGTTGCTGTTTTGGTAGGTGTTGCTTTGGCCTTATTATCACAGTTTACCGGAATTAATGCAATTATTTATTACGGTCCCAGAATTATGGAGGAAGCGGGCTTAAAGTTAAGTGATGCTCTTGGAGGACAGGTAGTTATTGGCACGGTGAATGTGGTAGCTACCATTTATGCGATCCTAAAAATTGATAAGTTTGGGCGTAAAAATTTAATGAAAGGCGGAATCACAGGAATGTTTCTTTCTTTAATTGCCGTTGGAGTATTATTCCTCTTAGATCTCACTCAGGGATATTTGTTGATTGTTTTCATATTAACCTTTATTACTTCATTTGCTGTCGGGTACGGACCGGTTATTTGGGTATTGTTATCTGAAATTTATCCAACTAAAGTTCGAGGTCGCGCAATGTCTGTTGCTACTCTTTCAGTTTGGGTTGGAACTGCTATTATTGGTCAGGTGGTACCATGGATGTTAGATACGCTTACACCAGCAGGAACATTTTTTATTTTTGCAGCATGCTGTATTCCTGTTCCATTTATATTGAAATTGATTCCTGAAACAAAAGGAGTATCCTTGGAAGATATTGAGAGTGCTTGGGTGAAAAACGAGAAAAAGTCATAATTCCGTAAGCTTTCTGCAATTAACGCATTTTTCGAAAGATTAATCTATAATTAAAATAAACTTAACCGATTGATCATTAAATTACTATTGAAATATTAAAGAATGCAAACCTATAATAAAATGAAAAAACAAAATTATTTATTTCTCCTGATTGTATTGCTTGCCGTAGCCTGTCAACCAAAAGTGGAAAAGAAAGAAGATGTGAAAATTAGTCCTGTTGCTCAGGAAGTAAAAGATGAATTTGTGAGAAGTTGGGATGCGTACAAAAAGTATGCATGGGGCCACGATGTGTTGTTGCCTTTATCTAAATCTCATCAGGATTGGTACGAAGAATCTTTGCATATTTCTCCAATTGATGCCTATAGTACTATGAAGGTCATGGGATTGGATGCACAGGCAAAAGAGGTGGAAAACTATTTGATAGATAGCATTAGCTGGGATAAGGATTTGTTTGTGAAGACTTTCGAAGTTAATATCCGTATTATGGGTGGTTTATTAGCTATGTATGAATACAATCCAGATGCTAGAATTCTTAAAAAAGCAGAAGATTTTGGACAAAGAATGTTGAAAGCTTTCGATTCGCCAACCGGAATTCCTTACTATTGGGTGAATTTAAAAACAGGTGCAACCAAAGGTGCTAAAATTAATTTGGCCGAGGCTGCTTCCTACATGTTCGAATTAGGAATCTTGAGTTACTATACGGGGAATCCCATTTATTATCAGACAGCGAAAAAAGCAAATCTGGCAATTTGGGAACGTCGATCGGATTTAAATTTGGTAGGTGATTTAATTAATGTGGAAACAGGGGAGTGGCTCAACGATCATTCTCATATTTGTGCTGGTGCTGATTCTTATTACGAATATTTGTATAAGAGTATGCTGTTGTTTGGAGACAAGGATTCGAAGAAAATGTGGGACGAAAGTATTGTTGCAATCAATAAATATGTTGCTGAGGAAACAGATTCTACTTTGTGGTATGGACGTGTTAACATGTATAGTGGTGCAAGAGATTGTATTGATCCTCACAGTGGAAGACAATTTGCTAGTATTGTAACTTTATACGATGCATTTTTTCAATCAATTCTGGCTTTGGATGGTGATGTAAGAAGAGCGGAAAAAACGCAGGATACTTGGAATGGACTTTGGAATAAGTATGGTTTAGAACCAATGATTTACGATTATAAGCAAGAAGAACCAACCTATCCGGTTTACGATCTGAATCCTGAAATTATTGAATCGGCTTACTACTTGTATCACATTACCGGAAAACAAAAGTATTACGATATGGTGACTCAGTATTGGTCTGATATTAAGAAACACTGTAGAACAGAAGTTGCTTTTTCTTCTGTTGAAGATGTAAGAACAATGGAAAAGAAAGATTATATGCCAACATTCTTTTTTGCAGAAACAATGAAATATTTGTACCTAACATTTACCGAGGAAACTGGTGAGTTTAATCTAGATGATTATGTGTTTAATACAGAGGCTCATCCATTTGCAAAAAAATCTTTCGATCCAATAAAAGTGAAGAAGAATTTAGGACTTGAATAATTCTATAAATTAAATTTTAGTTGGGCTGATTTTCAAAAATCAGCCCTTTTTTTCGAATAAAAAATTCTATTTTGCAAGGAATAAATCACCTAAAGCCAATATGAAATTTAATCTGGATGCTTTTCTTACCGATCCCAAAGAAGTTTTTCACCTAGCGCGCATTACATTGCGCTCCAAAAGTGATATTCAAATGCATACGCATGATTACGCGGAAATTTTCTGGATTGAGGATGGGGAAGGATTTCATTTAATAAATGGAGAGCGAGTGAAAATTTCTCCTGGTTATTTGTGCACGCTTCGTCCGACTGATAAGCATACATTTATAGCAAAATCAGCAACAAAAGGATTAACAATTACTAACCTGGCATTTAGAAGTAGCACATTAGATTATTTTCGCGAGAGATATTTTCCTGATACCAATCTTTATTTTTGGAGCAAAAGTCATTTGCCTTTTAGTTTTCGAGTTCCAAAAGAAGAGTTGTGTTTGCTTAGTGGCAAGGCCGATCAGGTTATTAATCAACGAAAGAACAATATTCATTTGGACAGATTGCTCTTGTTTATTTTCGAGATTATAGAACCTTCATATGCTAGTTTTAATCCAGAAATGCCTT
This sequence comes from Labilibaculum filiforme, assembly GCF_002843315.1. Taxonomy (GTDB): domain Bacteria; phylum Bacteroidota; class Bacteroidia; order Bacteroidales; family Marinifilaceae; genus Labilibaculum; species Labilibaculum filiforme. Next base: position 11,626 of record NZ_MVDD01000019.1, read on the forward strand.
ACTGGCTTCGGTCAGCTCTCGAAAACTATAATTCGCCAGTTCAGTTTCAAAAAGGAGTTGATGGTTTTCTATCTCAAGCAAATAAGTCTCTCGATCATTGCAATCGAATTTTAAAAAAGCACACAGGAAAAACCTTAACGGATACCATTAACGAATCGAAAATAAAGTACGCAGCTCGTTTATTAGTGATGACAGATGCTTCGGTAAAAACAATTGCATCTGATTGCGGGTATGGAAATATAGGATACTTTTATCGGGTATTTAAAACACATTTTAAGATGTCTCCAAAAGATTACCGAATTTATAATAAAAGGATTATTTAAATCGAAAGATGTGTTCTTTTTAGGAGAAATAAAAAAAGGTCATTAAGTTCGCTTAATGACCTTTTTTTCTTCGGTAAAGTTTTACAAATGTTTCAAAATTTCCTCAGCATTCGATCTGTTTTTGTAATCGGGATCGTATTGAACGTATTTCACAATGCCATCTTTTCCAATTACATAAGTTGCAGGAACAGGAAGTGTTTGGGTATCATTTCCGTTGGCAACGGCTAGGTCAATACCATATCCTTTGTATTTTTCCTGTAATTGCTCGGGCAATACAAAATCGACACCATATTGCTTCATTATCTTGCTGTTTTCATCGTAAAGAATAGAATAGCTAGCCTTTGTTTTATTTATTGTCTTTTCTACATTCACAGTAATTTCGGGGCTTATTGCAACCAATCGCGCACCAGCTTGTTTAAAATCGTTAATATGATCTTGTAGGTGAGAAAGGTGCTTGTTGCACAGCGGACACCATTGTCCTCGGTAGAAGACCACAATTAACTGTTCGTTCTCTAATATTTCATCACTTATAATTGTTTTTCCATTTTGATCTATAGCCTTAAACATAGGCGCTTTTTGTCCAGCCACTATGCTACTTTGTTCTTTTTGTCCAAAACTTATAAAGCTAATCAGCAATAGTATTGCTGTGAATAATTTTTTCATGTTGCTTGTGTTATCATTAATAATAAAATACAAATTACTCTTTTATTTTTCACTATTCAAACAACTGTATGGTTTTAGAGGCGTTAATGATTTGTTAATGCGATAATTGCAAAAAAAAATCCCTTGCGCAAACAAGGGATTAGACTACTGATTTAGTAGCAACTTATGCTTTTTGTAATTTTTTAATTTTATAAGTGGTGTTTACGCCAGCTTGGTGAAATAAAATACCTACCGGACATGTTTTTAAAGTTTGTTCCAAGCACTTGTTAATTTTTTCTTCGCTTGCTTCCGTTTCAATTCTTAATTCAATTTCTACGTCAGTAAAGGTGGGCGCATCATCTTTTTGAGATCCGATAGTATCTACTTCAAGAGCAGTAAAGTCAATTCTCATTTTTTTTGCAACGATATTGAAAATTGTATTCACACATCCCGAGTAACTCATTAAAAGTAATTCTAATGCGCTTGCTCCGGTATCTGTTCCTTCTTTTTCTTTCGGAATATCCGATATCACTTCGTGTCCTCGATTATTGGTGATTTTAGAGGCTAAGCCTTCTGTCCAAGTTGTAGTCGCTTTCATCTTGTATTTTTATTTGTTATATATTTTACCTTGTAAATATATATAATTATGTAGATGTAACTAATGTTTTTATTTATTTAACAGCATATCAGAAATGTTTTCAGTTAAGTAATTGATAATATGTCAAATTGACAGGTATTTTTTAATTATTCAGACATTTTTTCTATCTGTTGATCAAATGATAGGTTTGGCAAATATTTTGAACGACTAGCTTCGAATTGCAATTAGTCATATTGCAAAAAATAAAGTAGTAAAAACAAAAGGTATGAACTACAATAATTTTACAATCAAATCGCAACAAGCAATTGAAAAAGCATTTCAAATTGCTGCAGGAAAACAACAACAGGCTATTGAAACAGGGCATCTATTAAAAGGTGTTTTGGTGGAAGGGGAGAATATTACCAATTTTCTTTTAAAGAAGATGGGAGTTAATGTGGAGCACTTTTCCGTAGTGGTCGATCAGATTTTGGAAAGTTATCCAAAGGTAAGTGGTGGTGAAGCTTATTTATCCAGAGATGCTTCCAATGTTTTGCAGGCAGCAACTGATATTTCCAAAAAAATGGGAGATCAGTTCGTTTCGCTTGAGCATATTTTATTAGGCCTTTTAAAAGGGAAGGATCAAATTTCAAGCCTATTAAAGGATAATCAAATTAATGAGAAGGATCTTACGGTGGCTATCACTGAACTACGAAAAGGAGCAAAGGTCGATTCTCAAACGGCTGAAGATACTTTTAACTCTTTGCGACGATTCGCTGTTGATTTAAATGATAGGGCTAGAAATGGGAAATTAGATCCGGTTATTGGTCGTGATGAGGAAATTCGGAGAATACTGCAGATTTTATCGAGGAGAACGAAAAATAATCCAATTTTAATTGGAGAGCCAGGTGTTGGAAAAACTGCCATCGCCGAAGGTTTAGCGCATCGAATTGTGAAAGGCGATGTGCCGGATAATTTGAAAAACAAACAGGTTTTTTCTTTGGATATGGGAGCACTGATTGCAGGTGCAAAATACAAAGGAGAATTCGAGGAGCGTCTTAAATCTGTGGTGAAAGAGGTGGTAGAATCGGATGGAGACATTGTGCTGTTTATTGATGAAATTCACACCTTGATTGGTGCCGGAAAAGGCGAAGGTGCGATGGATGCAGCCAATATTTTAAAACCGGCTTTGGCAAGAGGAGATTTGAGAGCAATTGGTGCTACTACTTTAGATGAATATCAGAAATACTTCGAAAAAGACAAAGCTTTGGAGAGGCGTTTTCAGAAGGTAATGGTGAACGAGCCCGATACTTTAAGCGCAATTTCCATTCTTCGTGGATTAAAGGAAAGGTATGAGAATCATCATAAGGTTCAAATTAAAGATGAGGCAATTATAGCAGCTGTGGAGCTTTCTCAGCGATACATCTCAGATCGGTTTTTGCCCGATAAGGCAATTGATTTGATTGATGAAGCTGCTGCAAAATTACGTATTGAAATGAATTCCTTGCCTGAAGAGCTGGACGAAATTGAAAGACGTATCAAGCAATTGGAAATTGAGCGAATGGCAATTCAGCGGGAAGGTGATATCAAGAAATTGGAAGATTTATCACGCGAGATCGCTGAACTAAATGATGAGCGCAATAAGTACCGTGCAAAATGGGAAGCCGAGCGAGAGGTGATTGATGGTATTCAGAAGAATAAAGAGGAATTAGAAAATCTGAAGTTCGAATCAGAAAAAGCGGAGCGGGAAGGCGACTATGCCAAAGTGGCTGAAATTCGTTATGGCAGAGTTAAAGAAGTAGAGGCGGAAATCGAGCGTTTGAACGAACAACTGAAAATTAATCAGAATTCCGATGCTATGATTAAAGAAGAGGTTGGAAGTGAAGATATTGCTTATGTCGTATCTCGCTGGACGGGAATACCGGTGAATCGAATGCTGAAAAGCGAAAGACAAAAATTGCTCGGTTTAGAAACTGAACTTCATAAACGTGTGGTTGGACAAGAGGAGGCAATTGCAGCTGTTGCCGATGCTGTTCGTAGAAGTAGAGCCGGATTGCAGGACGCGAAACGACCAATTGGTTCGTTCATTTTTTTAGGCACAACGGGAGTAGGTAAAACAGAGTTGGCGAAAGCATTGGCCGAATTTCTGTTCGATAATGAGAACTACATGACTCGAATCGATATGTCGGAATATCAGGAACGTCATTCGGTATCACGATTAATTGGAGCGCCTCCGGGATATGTTGGTTACGATGAAGGTGGACAATTAACCGAAGCGGTTCGCAGAAAACCTTATTCGGTGGTTCTTCTCGACGAAATCGAAAAAGCGCATCCCGATGTTTTCAATATTTTATTGCAGGTTTTGGATGATGGACGATTAACGGATAATAAAGGTAGAGTGGTTGATTTTAAAAATACCATTATCATCATGACTTCGAATGTTGGTTCTCACCTAATTCAGGAAAAAATTGCGAAGATGAATGCGAATAATAGAGGAGAATTAATTTGGGAAGCCCGAAATGAAGTCCTCGAATTGCTTAAGAAAAGCATTCGTCCTGAGTTTTTAAATCGTATTGATGAAACTATTGTGTTTACTCCTTTAGACAGAGAAGAGGTAAAACAGATTGTTCGCTTACAATTTGAGATGGTAAAGGTGATGCTATTAAAAAACGAAATTAGTATTGAATTGAGCGAAAAGGCTGTTGCTTATCTTGGTAATGTTGGGTTCGATCCGCAATTTGGTGCTCGTCCAATTAAAAGAGTATTGCAAAGAGAGGTGCTTAACGAATTGTCAAAGCAACTTTTGTCGGAAAGCATACTGCCAAATCAACGTATTTTAATCGATGCGGAGGAGGAAGGTTTGGTTTTTCGAAATCAGTAACTATCAAATTGATTTAAAATAGTATGCCTGCTTACATTGTGAGCAGGTTTTTTTTATCGAAAAGTATGGGAACTGGAAAATTTAGTGGTGATTTTTACTATTTCTTTATTATTTCAAACCATTGCGTAGATTTTTTGCTGTTTTTCAGAAGCAATTTTTATAAATTGAAATTTAATTCAATTTCTTTGTTAATTGATAAGTTTTGAAAACTAGTATTGTAACTCTTAAATAGGAACAAATGTCTTCGATAGAATTAAAAAGCAAGTGGCTTGAAAATTATAAAACAGCACCAGCTCAGTTGCAAAAAATGGGCAAAATTAATGGATTAATTAGCGCTTTTAATGCCAATGTTGATGCTGTAATTAAAGTAAACGGTGCAGGCATTCAAAAGCTAATCGCCGAAAACAAGCTGGATATAGATTTGATTCTTGCTGATGGTGAAAATAGTATTCGTTCTAAGGAGGATGCAATAAGGGGGTTTCTGAATTGTTTTAAAAATGGAATTGCCGAAGAGTGGTTGATTGAGGATGTAGAGGTTTTTGAATGGCTTAACAAGCATGTTGGCTACGATAAAATGCAAATGGGAGGCCAAGGAGGTATTGTGGCCAATGTAATGGCTGTATGTGGTGTAAACTCAGTTTACGTGCATTGTGCTTCTGCTCCTAAAGATCAATCTAAATTGTTTTTAGATTTGCCAAATTTGTTAACTAATGATGAAAAGGGTGAAATTAAGCAGGCATCTAAAGTGGATCGCTCTTCCGATTTAGCCTTAATTCATTGGATTATTGAATTTGATAAGGGAGATTCGATCAGCTTGAATGGTGAAACTTTTGTATGTCCGAAAGCAAACCGTTTTATTGCTACTTACGATCCATTAAATTTTAAATTGCATATCGACGAGAATTTTGCAAACAGAATGTCGCAAAAAGATATCAATCCAGAATACATCATTTTATCAGGTTATCAAATGCTTCACGAAACTCTTCATGATGGAACAAAAGGAGTTGAAAGAATCGACTTTTCGAAAGCAATGATTGCCAAATGGAGAGAATCTTGTCCTGAAAGTCTATTGCATCTCGAAGTTGCATCAACTCAGGATAAAGTTATTCGTAAGTATTTAATTAATAGTTTGGTGGAAAGTGTTGATAGTTTGGGTTTTAACGAACGCGAATTAATTGATATTTTAGAAGTAATAGGTGAGGATGAATTGGCACAGAAATGTGAGGAAAATACAAATAGTTCGAACTTGTTTGAGGGAATGTTGAAAATATATGAATATACGAAATGCTCAAGAATGCAATTGCATATGTTTGGTTTGTATCTAACTCTTCAGAAAAAAGAATTTAAAGTGACTCCTATTCAGAATAGAGATGGAATGCAGTTAGCGGCTACTGTTGCAGCAGCTAAAGCAGGTACAGGAGCTATCGATAAAAAAGAGGTTTTACTTTGGGCTAAAGATCATAAAGTGTCCGATGTTGGTTTAAAAGAGTTATCTAGTCTTTCGGAAACTGTATCTAAGTTATTTGGAGCAAATGAATTAATGGAAACGGGGATTTTTAGTAATGAGAAACTGGAAATTATTGCAGTTCCAACTATATTAATTGAAAAGCCTGTTACGCTGGTAGGTATGGGAGATACGATATCTTCGGTATCACTGGTTGGCGCTCGTTAGATCAAAAAGAAATATACTACTTATGACTAAAGGAAGATTCGAAATTAGATGGTTTTGGAACTTCCTTTTTTTGCAGAATAGGGAAAAAAATAGCCCCGGTGGTACTTCGGGGCTAAATTTTGAACTACTTGTGTGGAATAGTTCTTACTAATCTAAATCACTAACTAACTAACTAATCTTTATCCTATTTAAATATCAAAATGCTAATTGGTATTACTCATCGAATAGGGAAGAAACTTTGGATTGGTTCCCCATGTTTTATTTGGTCTTGGACCCATTTCTAAAATTAATTTTGCTCCCTCAATAATAGTGGAGTGTTCAAAATAAGGACCATCTAATGCTGTGCCATTCAATAGTGCCGATTGAATGTATTTATTCTTTGCAGAACAGTTTTTAGCTTGAATTTCTAGCTTTTTGCCATTCCCTAAATCCATTGTAATTTCTTCAAATACCGGACTACCAATATTGTATTCTGGTACGCCTGGTGTTACCGGATAAAATCCCATAGCCGAAAAAACATAGAATGCCGATAAACCACCGCCATCTTCATCTCCGCATATCCCAAAAGGGGAATTGGTGTACCATACTTCCATAAGGGAGCGAATTCTTTTTTGTGTTTTCCATGGAGCTCCCGAATAGTTATACAAATAGGGAATATGCAAACTAGGCTCATTTCCCATTATAAATTGTCCGGTTAAGCCGGTTGCATCTGGAAAAATATCCCAATAATCCCATTTAGGAATCCCGAATGGTTCTACAAATAGCTGATCCAGCTTGGTGTTAAATTTTTCATTTCCACCCATTAAATCTATTAATCCGGCAATATCGTGCTGAATGTCCCAAGTGTAGGTCCAGGCATTATTTTCGGCAAAGTAATCTCTTCCTCCCAATCCGCCCGATAATTTAGGGTCAAATGGTTGAATCCATTCTCCATCTGCCGATTTAGGAGCCATAAATCCTATTTCGGGATTAAAATGGTTTTTATAATTATTTGCTTTGTTTGAGAAAAGTTGTAGGTCTTCTTTTTTATTCAAATCCTTTGCTAGTTGAGCAATGCACCAATCGTCGTAACTATGACCTAATGTTAGAGCTACAGCTTGGCGTTTTTCCCATTTATGTACTTCTTTTACCCATTCTTTTTCGCCAGGTTTAAGGGCTGGGAAAAAGCCATTTTTGTGATAAAAAGTATCCAATTCTGTGGCAGGACCGTTTTTCCATGGCAACATGGTAGCTTCTAGTTCATTCTTTTTTAGGCCTTCAAATGCTTTATCGACATTAAATTCTCGTATATTTTTAAAGTAAGCATCTGTAATAATCGAAGCGGCATGATTTCCATTCATACAGGTATGATCGCCTGTAAATAAAGGGAAGGATGGCATCCAACCACCTTGCTCATACATTTTAATGTAGGAAGTTATTTTTTTGCTTTGGTTTTCCGGATCAAGAAGAAGCATTAATGGATGCGTGGCTCTGTAAGTATCCCAAACCCAGTCGTCAACAAAAAAATCAACACCATTATCGGAATGTATTTTCTGATCGTAATTGCTAAAGTATTTGCCGTTTTCAGAAATATTCACCATTCTTTCATAACAGCGGTACAATGCTGTGTAGAAAACTGTTTTCTGGTCTTCACTTCCCCCTTTTACAAGTATTTTACTTAAAGCCTTGTTCCATATCTGCTTATGCAATTCTTTATATTTTTCGAAATTCCAATCTGGTGTTTCAGATTCTAGATGATTTTCAGCTTCACTAGTCGAAATATACGAAACCGCTATTTTTAGTTGTAGTGGTTTCGAAGTATCGTCAAATCTAAAAAAAGTTCCAATTTGATTTCCTGAGATTTTTTTACTTTTTGAGTTTAATTTATTTGAGTCTAAAGTACCATATTCCGATAGGTTTTGGTCAAATTTTATGGCAAAATATACTTTTACAGGATGTTCAAGATCAACACCATCAACAGCAGTAATCATATCAAATCCCGTAATCGTTTTCTCTTTTGGGGAAATATGAAATTCTCCATTATTTCTACTCTGTAAGTATAAATTGGCAGGCATATCCTTTGTAAAAGTAAATCGAGAGAAGGAAACATGCTCACTTGCAGTTAGTTCCATTTGCATGTCAGATTCTTCTAAAAGAACCGAATAGTAATAGGGACTTACTGTTTCCTGATCATGGTCGTAATAGGACTCCCAATCTTCAGCTCTAGGCGAAGTAGGATTCTGTGAAATCATGAATTTTCCGATTGTTCCTTTTCTATGAGAAACAATAGAGAATGGAAAATGGGTAATTTTTTCGCTTTGATATCCTTTCGGTTCTTTGGATATTCGCATCATACTGTTGGGAAGATGCACCAACGGAATTGTTGGTTCTAGCATATGACCGATGCCTCCGATATTTGGATTGACATAGTCGACAACGCTCTTTTGACCAAATAGAGTCAAAGAGAAAAGTAGAGAGAGTAGTAGTGTTACTTTTTTCATGAAAAACGTATTCTGTGTAATAAATTCGGTTCAAAAATATACGAAAGCAATTAATTTTAATTTAATTGTAGATTAACTTGATAAACTAAATTATTAATCAATAGTAATTGTATCGTTTAGCATTCCTATAATCAGGTAATTGACTTGTGTTCGATAAACGAAATAATTTTTGCGCTAAATTTAAGTTTGTAAAACTATTTAAATATTTCTCTTCAGAGAAATATAGGTTTCAATATGGATATTGGTTTTAGTAAAGAGGTGAATTTTTATAATATTTAGCCTTAAATATGGTATTCGGATTGTTTTTATTCGGAATAAAAGAAAAATGGGTAGTATTGAGTGAGAAAAAGATGAAAACGTTTGCGTAAACCAAATATTTACACTTATATTGTGAATTCTTTGTGAGAAAAACGAAAAATACCATTTGTAATCACATGGAATCACACTTTTTTTTGCTCATCATTTATTTGATGAGTTCTTACTAACCACTAACTAATCACTAACAAGTAGATCCTGTTTATTCTAAATAAGCAGGATCTTTTTTTTTATCTTTTTATTCAAATTACCTTTACTCCCAATTTTAAAACTTTTAAAAGGAAAAAAATTCTGATGAGGAGTTTCTGTTGTAAATGTTTCTTTGATAAAAATAAAGCTTTAGGAAATCAAATTGTAAGATATATAAATACTTACGAAATTAAGTTGGATTAATAACAGGTTGATTTGCAATCGTTTCCAATAGGTGTTTTATAACACTAAAGATTTCAGGTAAAAATACCCGAAAGTGCTTTGAATTGTATCGAAAGACACCAAAATTTGCAGTAGCAAATAATACATATCACACAAAAACTAATTAACAAATATCTACTAACAATGACACCCAAGTTTAAAGCGCAAGCCGGAACTTTTGAATCAAGCGATATTATGATTCTAATAGAACCTCTTGAAAAAGATTCTGGTCGCAAAGTTGATATCTCTTCTACTGTAATGTTACAGTTCGAAGCTGATATTAAAGCTACAATAAACAAAGTACTTGATACGCTTCAAGTTAAGGATCTTCACCTTATTGCTAAGGATAAAGGAGCATTAACTCAGACAATTGAAGCACGAGTTGAAACAGCAGTTAAACGATCTTTAGGTATTCAGGAGGGGACAATGTAATGGTAAAGAAAAAAAGACGTTCAATGTTGTATATTCCTGGTAATAACCCGGCAATGATTCAACAAGCAGGAGTTTATGGTTGCGATGCAGTACTTCTCGATTTAGAAGACGCAGTGGCCTTAAATCAGAAGGATGCTGCGAGAATATTGGTTCGCAACATGCTTAAAACAGTTAATTTTTACGATACCGAAGTATGTGTACGTGTAAATAATTTTCATACTCCGTTTGGATTGACAGATTTGGAGGAAATCGTGCCTTTGCAACCAGATAATATCCGTTTTCCAAAAACGGAAACGGTTGCCGATGTTAAGGAATTTATGAAAGAAGTTCGACGCATCGAAAAAGAACATGGCATTAAGAATCCAAGCATGACTATTCATGTGATGATTGAAACGGCTAAAGGAGTTGCAAATGTATACGATATTGCAACTGCCGATCCTAGAATCGATGCTATTACTATTGGAGGACAGGATTTAACTGCTGATATGGGAATCATTAAAACACCAGATGGTGTTGGAATCGATTATGCACGTAAACGAATTGTGATGGCTGGAAAAGCCAACGATTTAGACGTTTTAGATACTATTTTTGCTGATGTGAACGATGATGAAGGTTTGCGTGAGGAAACTGAATATATTAAAAAAATAGGTTTTGCAGGAAAAGCACTTATTAATCCACGTCAGGTGGATGTTGTTCATGAGGTGTTTAACCCTACCGAAAACGAGGTGCGTAAAGCGTATCGTGTTTACTCTGAGTATATTAAAAATAAAAAAGCTGGCATTGGAGTTTTTGCAATTGATGGCAAAATGGTAGATGCTCCGGTTGTTCAAAGAGCAATTACGGTTTTGGAATTTGCCAAAATAGATTTGAAAGAAATTGAAAAGAATGCTGGTTAGTTTTTAAGCTTAGATTTAAAACGTAGACAAATGAAAAATGCAATAGGAGTTGAAATTCCTGAATATATAGAAGGCCTTGGGAAACTTGAACCTTTCCAGGGAGTTTGGAAAAGTATTATTGAAGATGAAGTTCCATCAACAAATATTTCGAGAACCCTTAAGGCTAAAAAACCGCATGCATCCAAACTTTGTAAAACTTTGGAAGAAGCGATTAAAAAATGCAAGCCTTTTGATGGAATGACAGTTACTTGTCATCACCATTTAAGAGGTGGAGATGGTGTGTTGATGAAAGCCATTCAAATATTAGATGAGATGGGGATCAAGGATATTACCTTAGCATCTTCTTCTCTTACCTCGGCTCACGATGGCTTAGTTCCTTACGTCGAAAAAGGAATGATTACTCGAATATTTACTTCGGGTATTCGTGGTGCTTTAGGCGATACAATATCAGTTGGAAAGTTAAAATATCCTGCAATTATTCATTCGCATGGTGGTCGCGTGCGCGATTTCTTAACTGGAAGAATTAAACCCGATTTGTCGGTATTAGCAGCTTCTGCAGCCGATGAAGAAGGAAATGCAACTGGTGCTCATGGACCATCCGCTTTTGGATCTATGGGATATGCTGATATTGATGCCCGATACTCTAGAAACGTAATTGTTGTTACCGATAATTTGGTAGAGTATCCATGTATTCCTTCTACAGTGCGTCAACATTTTATCGATTATGTGGTAAAAGTGGATAGTATTGGTGATGCAACAAAAATTGCTTCGGGAACTACTCGTATTACCAATTCGCCAATGGATTTACGTATTGCACGTATAGCAGCAACTGTAATCGAACATTCAGGTTTGTTCAAAAACGGCATGTCGTTTCAGGTTGGTGCTGGTGGTGCTTCATTGGCAGTTGCCAAATTTCTTCGCGAAGATATGAAGCGAAAAAGCATAATCGGTAGTTTCATGATAGGTGGAGTAACTTCCTATGGTGTTGATATGTTGAACGAGGGTTTATTCCATTCTATTTTTGATGTGCAGTCTTTTGATGCCGCAGTAAGTTCATCGGTATTAAATAATCCAAATCATATCGAGATTTCCTGCGATCAATATGCAAATCCAAATAACTGTGGATCCATGACTAATAAGTTGGATGTAGTTGTTTTAGGAGCATTGGAGGTAGATGTAGATTTCAATGTAAATGTAATTACTGGTTCATCGGGAGAAATTAGAGGTGCTTCGGGAGGACATTCTGATACCGCATCGGGAGCAAACCTAACAGTTGTTGTTTGTCCTTCGTTTCGTGGTCGTTTACCAATTGTAAAAGATCGCGTTCACACCGTTGTTACACCAGGCGAAAGTGTTGATGTTATTGTAACTGAAAGAGGCGTATGTGTTAATCCAGCGAAACCAAATTTGGCCGCGAAGCTTAAGGAAGCTGGGGTAAAGGTAGTCGATATCCGCGACCTGAAGGAGGAAGTGGAAAAAATGACGGGAATACCAGCCGAAAAGCAATTAGGAGATCAGATTGTAGCTTTGGTTGAATATCGCGATGGAACAATTATTGATGTTATATATAATGTGAAGAATCTCTCTTAAGCTAAGCTTGGTTCATGCATATGAAATAGTTTACACCCTATTTGTTAAGAACATTTAGGGTGTATCTGTAAACAGGAAGCACATAAAATGGAGAAAGTAGTAAGAGAAATTTTAGAGGCTAAAGATAACAGGTCGAAAGAGAGGCAGAAGTTAGCCGAAAAGGGTGATGTTTCGCTAAGTCTAACTATTAATATTCCTGGTATTCCAAAATCGAACGATCAGATTAATATGTTTTTTTTAGATTGTTTATCTGATTTAAAGCGCTTTTTACTTTCTTATCGAATTATTATTGATGAAAAAAGAGAAATTACCCTTTGCGACGCAGCGGGGGATTTTTATTTAGTTCCTATTCTGAGTAAAGAAATTTCTGCAATTAAAATAAAAGAGATTGCAGAAGTTTACGAATCAGAACATTCTTTAGGCAGACTTATAGATGTTGATATTACAGATGAAAAAGGCAATCCTATTTCATCTGAAAAAGCCAAGATCTGCTATTTTTGTAAGCTACATCCTGCCGTGTTTTGCATGAGAATGCAAACGCACAAATATGAAGAAATGAGAAAGGTTATTGCGAATGATATTTCTTACTTTTTGCAGGAAAAAAGGAAAAATAGAGTGTGTAAAGATTTGTCGGCATTTGCATTAAAAGCAATTCTTCATGAGGTTTCTCTTTCACCTAAGCCTGGATTGGTGGATCGTTTTTCCAATGGATCTCATTCGGATATGGATTTTTCAACATTTTTAAACTCAAGTGCTGTATTGTCTGTCTATTTTAAAGAAATTGCTGAATTCGGTTATGCCTATTCATCAGAGAATTGTAAAAATGCTCTGCCAAAGTTAAGACAGATTGGTTTGCAAATGGAAGAGGATATGTTCATGGAAACTTGTGGCGTTAATACGCATAAGGGAGCGATCTTTTTGTTGGGTTTTTCGCTGTTTGTAAGTGCTAATTTAATCAGCAATCAAAACTTTTCTTACCATTCGTTTGTTAATCAGATAAAGGAGCTAAATGGTAATTTGGTGGAGAAGGAGTTGGGAAAGAAACTATACAGCAATAAAAAAACACATGGAGAAGAGTGTTTTGAGAAATTTGGAAATAAAGGGAAAGGAATTCGAGGCGAAATTCAGGCTGGATTGCCTTGTGTTTTTAATTATGCAATTCCTGTTTTAAGTTCTCATTTCGATAATATGACTATAGCAAGCAATGAGCTTATTAAGAATGGATTGCTGCAAGCTTTGTTACTATTAATTGTACACAACAACGATAGTAATATTTTGTATCGTAAAGGAGAAAAAGTACTTAAAGAGTTAAAGGATATTGCTCAGCAGGCATTTAATCTCTATGAGACTGAATATTTTAGTGCAAAATATCAGGATTTAGTTTATTATTGCGAAGAGAATAAAATATCTCCAGGTGGTTCTGCCGATTTACTAGCGGTTACTTTTTTTATCTATATGGTGAATAAAAAATACAATTAGAATTGGTTCAATACAAATAGCAGTCGAATAATAAAACAACATTTGTCATACTTTATGCACCTGTAAATACCTTTCATAACATATAAATAGAAGAGAGGAATTGTTCTGAAATTCATATTATTGAATATTGAAACAAATGAAGTTAATCACACAAATAAACTACTAAAACTAACAAATAAGGATGGGAGTCGAGAATACAGATTATAGGGAAGAGTCTTTGGACTTACAAAATCCTTTTGATATAAAACTGGTCTCAGAATTTATGGAGCCATTGGGTTTTGAATTCGATCCTGAAGACGTTGATTACACCATGATTCTTTATAATTTGAATCAGGAGGTAATAGGAACCGGGTCGTATAAAGGGAGAGTGCTGAAATACGTTGCAGTCTCTCCAAAATTTAGAGAAGGAGCAGCCTTTGCTCAAATCGTAACTCATTTAATCGAATTGGTTATTAACGAGCATAAACATATTTTTGTTTATACAAAACCACGCAATTTAGAGGTTTTTAAGGGCTTAGGATTTACCGAAATTGCGACGGCAGAACCTCTTTTTTCTGTTTTGGAATTTGGGTATGAGAATATTAAAACTTATCAAGATTATTTACGATCGATAAAAAGAGATGTGAGCGTAGGGGGCATTGCATCTATCGTAGTAAATTGTAATCCATTTACAAAGGGGCATAAATTCTTAATAGAAAAGGCTTGCGCGGAAAATCGAGTTGTATATTTATTTGTGGTCGAAGAGGATCGATCAGCATTTACTTTTGATATTCGATGGAGGTTGATTGAGGAGGAGCTGGGACATATTAAAAATCTAGTGATGGTAAAAGGGGGAAATTATGTGGTTTCAGGAACCATTTTCCCGTGTTATTTTTTAAAAGAAGAGAAAGAGTGTGATATTGCAGCGAAGCAGGCTGAATTGGATGTAATTACTTTTCTAAATTATATCGTCCCAATTTTAAATATCAACAGAAGATATGTTGGTACTGAAATGTATTCTCCGGTTACTGCAGCTTATAACGAGGCTATGATTAAGTATTTGCCGACTAATGGGGTGGAGATATTAGAGATTCCTAGAATCACTCAAGGTAGTGCTGATAATTACATTTCGGCATCGAAAGTAAGACTGGCGATTCGGGAGGATAGATTGAGTGATATTCTGGATTTCTTGCCCGATTCAACAAGGAAGTTTTTGTTGTCGGAGGAGTCTGCAACAATTTTAGAGAATATAAGAAATACAGTTTCCAGGCATTAAACAAAAAGGTCGGATGATTATCATCCGACCTTTTTTTATCTTTCGTAATATTAAAAGCCTATTCTTTTTCTGATTATGGAAAGTGTAGTAGGTTTTGAATTGTAACTATACTTTGCAAATATCAAATAAAAAAGCAATAGCAGGTTAAATATATAGTTGAAATACAGTGGAATGTGATAGTTTTTACTGGCTAAATCATCAATGAAAATATAGCATAGAGTAAACACTTCTCCCCAGAACCAAAGCCATAAAAATAGTTCGTTCAGGTCATCTGTTTTTTTTGTTCTAAATGTGTGGATTACTTGTGGTAGAGCACAAATTGCAAAAAGTATGCTTCCAAGCCATCCAATAAGTTCATTTGCTTGCATGTTGTTGTATTTTCATGCAAAAATGAACAAAAAAAGCAGAAATATAAGAAAATTGCCTAATTTCTTTGAATCAACAATAAGGTGCGGTCATCATCAAACTTCGATACATTGTAGATTTTGGTTAGTTCCAATTCTACATCTTTAGGTTCTATAACTTCTTTTTCTTTGTTGTTGTCAAGAATGTAGAACATCGCTTCATCGCCAATCATTTCACCGGTTTTGTCATTAACAGCTTCGGTGTATCCATCGGTATAAAAGAATAGTTTATCTCCTTTATTAAATTCGTGAACCAGACTTCGATATTTACCTTCCTTTACAACGCCCAATAGGGTTCCTACAATATTTAATTGGGAGATAGTTTTTTCTACTCCATCGTAAAGAAAAGGGCGAAGAGCTCCTGCCGAAGCAATACTAACTTTGTTGGATGAAGTACAGAGTGAAATTATACTTAGAGTTGTGAATACTTCGGTAAGTTGAATGTCTCTAAAAAGATATTCATTAATCACATCGAGAAATTTACCCGGCGATTCAACGAAATCAAGCTCCTGCCGGTTTACGAAAAAATTGATAGTGCTTCGAATATAAGCGATATAGGCGGGAACAAAGAACCATGCATCCCATTTTTTTCCCATAACATCGCCCATAATTAAAATTTTTCTATTCTGATCTACATCAATAATTTCGTAATAATCCCCTCCAGGTAATTTATCGTATGGTTGATGAAGAATTTGAATGTTGTAATCTCGTATGGTATCTTGAAATTCATTTTCGAAGCGAATAGGAGATCGTTTTGCTGCAGAGTTAAGTGCGTTTAAATATTTGGTTTTTAAATCGTGCTCGCGTTGAACATTCGAATTAATTTGGTGGATAATAAGTTTAGGATTTAGATTTTTGAAAAGGAAACCACTTATTTTAGATCGTAATAGTTTTTCTAGCTTTTCCATATCATTGGCATCCGAAACCAAGATATTTATCGGAATATGATTCGATACAATTTCTGTTATCTTATCTAGAATAGCTATAGCCCAGTCAGCCTTGTCATCAATTATAATACCCCAAGTATTGGTATCCTGCAGTGCCATGAAAAAGTCCGAGTCGGTATAAACGGCAGTAATTTTGGTTTTGAGATGTTTTCTTGGAAGTGGAAATGGTTTTATTCTGTTGGCACAATAAATCAAATTTCCTTTTTCGAAGCTGATATCATCTTTTCTTGCACCATCAAGGATATCTTTTCTTAAATAAGCTTTCTTTAAATGAGATTTGATCTTCGAAATGAAGATTTTTTGTTTGATTGGTTTGGTGATAAAATCATCAGCACCATCATTTATGTTTTTAATCCAGGTATCTTCCTCGTTGTTTCCTGAAAGAAAAATAAAAGGCGTGTGTTGGTATTCAGGTGTTTGTCTTAATCTCTTAATTAGTTCGTTACCATCCATTAATGGCATGTATAAATCCGAAATAATAAGATCGAAATGCTGCGTTTTAGACTTATCCAAAGCTTCTATGCCATTTTTTGCAAGAACGGTTTGGTAACCTAATCCTTTTAGAGTAAACTCAATAAATTTCAGGACAACGATATCATCATCAACGACTAGTATATTTGGCGAAACTTTTGCCATCTCAGTAAGCTATTCTACTGATGAAAAGCTGTTGACACAAGAGGTTTGGTCGTGCGAAATATCAAAAATAGAATCTAATTGCATTAGTTCAATTAATTCCATCACATCCTTATTGATATTGCAAAGTTTTATAAAACTTTTATGCTCTTTCGATGTTTTAAGGGCCGATAAAAGTGCTCCAAAACCAGAGCTGTCGATAAAGCTAATTCCGTCAAAATCAACAATTAATTTGGATTTAGGTTGAGATAAAAATTCATTCATTTTTTCCTTTGCAATATTTGCATTAAGGGCATATAAACGATTGGTTTCTCCTAATTTCATTATTGTAATAGAGTTCACCAGTTTGGTTTCAATATTCATAGCGGTAAAATATGGTTTCAGTACTATAGTTGTTCTAAGGTTTCTTTTAATTCGTTTATTGCTAAAGGGCATTGTGTTAAAAACTCCTCCACTAATAAGGGAATGTGTTTTAACTCAATGTCATTCATGGTTTCGCTTTTTACATTATTCCAGTTTTTTTCATCTTCAGGATTAAATTCAATGCCTTTTTCTTTTTTTTGTTGTAATTCAAATTTTAAATTTCCTTTTGAAAAATGTTCCAACTGTTCCAAACAATCTCCCGAATTTTCCATTCCCATGGTTCGCATCGATGATTTTGCCTTGTGTGCAATGGCACCTAAATCTTGCCAATCCTGAACTTTTAAACTTCTAGCAATTTCTTCTTCAAACTCTGGTATCTGTTCCAGAAATATATCAATCATTTCACCAATGATGCTTTTATCATTTCCCGACATTTCCCTTAAATAGGACAGATCAGTAATTTTTTCACCTTTAGTCATTCAGCAGGAATAAGCTTATTCGATTTAACTTTTGTTTATCTGTAATGGTAAATTCAATTTTTATTTCCTAAGAAATAATAGGCTAAATAAAGAGTAAAACCTTGATTGTCGCATATGCAATAATACTAATTTATTTTTAATTTACCTATTGCGTTACTTATTCTGTTAGTGCTTTAAATCCTCGTATTTACTGAATATTTGTTGATTATAATTCTATAAGTTTACTATTGTTTGCTTCATTAATAATTTCAATTAAGCTCAACAAAAGATTATTTTTCTCGTAACATTGTTTTTTAAGGAATTTATCTGAACACAACTTAGAGCCAAATGTCTATGATCTGGAAGTCTACTACTGCTATTTTTTTATTTGTTTTTTTAGTATCAGGGAATATAATTGGGCAAGAATTATTGTCCGTTAAAAAATCTGAATTCATTGATAATGTGCCTGATAGGAGGTCTGAATTTGCTCAGGTGAAAGAGGCGGGAGATCTTTATCAAAAAGGGATAGGATATGTAGCGCAGAGTTTAAATCTGTTTTTGAACGCTCACAAATTAAACAATTATAACCCTGAGTTAAATTATAATATTGGTGTTTGTTACTTAATTGCAGGTCCCAAAGAAGAGGCGCTGTCTTATTTGCTTGCTGCCCAGACCGAAGATGCCGAAATTAGTGCTGATATTCATTTTTTAATAGGTCTTGCTTATAAGTATCAGAATAATTTTTCGGATGCAATTATTCATTTTAAAATGAATAAGGAAGTCATTCAACAGAAGAAATATAAAGAGCATCAAGAGCTTTTGCCTATTAGTGATAAACACATACAAGAATGCCGAAATGGTCGAGATTTGTTAGAAAATAGCATAGATATAAACTTAAAACTTGTTGAAGGGAATGTGAATTCAGAATTTGATGAATTTAATCCTCAAATTATAGATAGTAGTTTGTTTTTTAGTTCGCGCAGAGGAGTGGAAAAAGATAGTAGATCGCCAGAAGATCAAAAGTTCTTTGAGAAACTATTTAAATCTTCAACAAATAATCTATCGATAAAAGAGGTTAATAAAGAAATAAATAATTGGAGCGAAAATGTAAATTCTACATTATTAGCAAAGTTTGACAAGGAGCACTTCGTATTTTATAGTAGCGATTCTGGCTTAGGGGATTTATTTTTTGCTGAAAAAGTGAAGGGTAAATGGCAACTAGGGAAGGCAATAAAATTTATTAATGAAAAAGATTCTCGCGAAAGTTCGGCAAGTTTGCCACTATCGGGCGATGAAATTTATTTTGTGAGTAATCGTAAAGGAGGATTTGGTGATTGCGATATTTATTATTGCAAGAAAGACTTGCATTCAAAATGGTCCAAGCCAATAAACATAGGTGGGGATATCAATACAGAGTTCGATGAAGGAGATGTATTTGTAAGTGCGGATGGTTCTAAGTTGTTTTTTAGCTCGAAAGGACACAATAGTATGGGTGGTTACGATATCTTCCAATCTGATCGTTTGCAGGATGGATCCTGGGGTAGCCCACAAAATATGGGATTTCCAATTAATAGCGCTACTAATGATATTACTTATTCTGAAGATGAAAATGGTAATTTCTATTTTGCATCCGAGCGTAGCGGAGGCAAAGGAGGATTTGATATTTATTGCAATAAGCAACCCGAACCTGTAGTGAAAGAGGAAGTGGTAGCTGAAGTAGAGGAACCGGAAATTCCTGCTGAACTTATTCCTGAAGTAAAAATTGATGTTCCGCTTTCTCTTCCGCTTGCAAATTTAAATAGCGAGACGGTTGTATTGCCAGAAACACCTGTTAAACAAGAGTTGGTCGAGGAGGATTTTGTTTACAGAGTTCAAATAGCAGCTTCAAGAAAGGAAATGAATCCTAACGATCTTTTTAGTAGATATAAAGGAGGTGATGTTATTGATCACTTATTTGTAGAAAATTGGCATAAATATACTATTGGCGGGTTTTTAACTTTTAAGGAGGCGGCCCAATATCGAGATGCCTGTGGTGTAAAGGATGCTTTTGTTGTTTTGTTTAAAGGTGGTTATCGATTGGGAATTGCAAGAAGACCTTTTGAGGCAAACTAATGTGCTAATGCAATCGATATCTGAGAAAATTTTTTACATTTGCAGAAGCTAACGCAAACATAATTTAATAACTTTTTTCTCAGGTAAATCTTCAATAAAAAGGAAGTGCTTTTTATGATTACTTGAAGATTTTGCCCAAAATACGTAAACAAATGAAAAGAACTGCATTCACAAACTTTCATGAAGAATTAGGTGCGAAAATGGCACCATTTGCTGGGTACAATATGCCTATTGAATATACCGGAATTAACGATGAGCACAAATGTGTTCGCGAAAAATTAGGGGTTTTTGATGTTTCTCATATGGGAGAATTTTGGGTGAAAGGTCCAAAAGCTTTTAGTTTTGTACAAAAACTAACCACTAATGATGTATCCGTACTTGCTGATGGTAAAGTGCAGTACACTTGTTTTCCGAATGGAAAAGGTGGTATTGTTGATGATTTGTTAGTATATCGCATGGATGCAGAGACTTACTTGCTAGTTGTGAATGCTGCAAACATTGAAAAGGACTGGAATTGGTGTGTGAAGAATGCCAGCGAAATGGGGTTAACCGTTGGAACCGAACTTTATAATGCTTCGGATGAAATATGTCAGTTGGCAGTGCAAGGTCCTTTGGCTTTGAAAGCGATGCAGAAAATTGTTGATCGTCCTATTGAAGATATGGAGTATTATACATTCCAGAAAGTGACAATAGCAGGTATCGAAAATGCTATTTTTTCTACTACTGGTTATACTGGCTCAGGAGGATGCGAAATATACGTATCCAACAAAGATGGAGTAAAACTTTGGAATGCCGTAATGGAAGCAGGTAAAGAATTTGGATTGCAACCAATTGGTTTGGCAGCTCGTGATACCTTGCGTTTAGAGGTTGGTTTCTGTTTGTACGGAAATGATATTGATGACGATCATTCGCCAATTGAAGCAGGTTTGGGTTGGATTACCAAATTTGTAGAGGGAAATGACTTTATCGATCGTGAGTTTTTTGAAAAACAACAAGAAGAGAAACCTAAGCGCCGATTGAAAGGTTTTGAATTAATTGACAGAGGAATTGCTCGTCATGGATATAAAATTGAAGATGCTGAAGGTAATGAAATTGGCGAAGTTACTTCAGGAACAATGGCTCCAATGATTGGGAAATCAATTGGTTTGGGGTATGTTAAAGAAGGGTTTTATAAAGTTGATACCGAAATCTTTATTCGGGTTCGTAATAAAGCCGTGAAAGCTAAAATCACAAAAATTCCTTTTTACAAAGCGTAAATAGAATTTTATTGAACTAACAAAAGGCAGTTACCGTTGATGTAGCTGCCTTTTTTTTGTTTTTCATTTAAGGCTTGGGTCTTTTCAAACATAAATCCTTATATTTGAAAAGGTTTTTTAAAGGAGATTAATTTCAAAAATTGAATTTGATTTTTCTTTTTGCCATTTAAATTCACAAAGATTACTCCGAACAATCCAAATATTTGGATTTTCTGGAAAAAACACCATCGCGTGAATGAATAATAAGTAAAAAATTCTGCAGGTTAAGTTTCTGTTTTTCAGAACGTAAATATTAATCTATATGAAGGGGGATAAGAGGGTTAATTATTTGTTTTAAAACATACATTTAAACGGATAAAATCATCTTAAAATAAATTTTTATTTGCAATTTTGCCTCAGGATATGGAATAATACAAAAATTTAAAACGTTTGAAAAAATGAAAGTACACAACTTTTCTGCAGGTCCTTCAATTCTTCCTGATTTTACAGTTGAAAAAACAGCTGAAGCAATTAAAAATTTTGCCGGAACAAGTCTTTCTTTGATGGAAGTGTCTCACCGTAGCAAAGAATTTGTTGCAGTAATGGATGAGGCTATCGCTTTGTTTAAGGAATTATTGAGTATTCCTGAAGGTTACTCGGTTTTGTTTCTTGGTGGTGGCGCCTCCACTCAGTTTTGCATGATTCCTTACAATTTGTTAGGAAAAAAAGCAGCGTATCTTAATACAGGTGCCTGGGCAAACAAAGCTTTAAAAGAAGCAAAACTATTTGGTGAAGTAGTAGAAGTAGCATCTTCTAAAGATACAGTTTACAACTACATCCCTAAAGGATATAAAATTCCTTCTGATGCGGATTATTTTCACATTACAACTAACAACACTATTTACGGTACAGAGATTAAAGAAGATTTAGACGTTAACGTTCCTTTGGTAGCTGATATGTCATCTGATATTTTCTCTCGTCCAGTTGATGTTTCAAAGTATGCATTAATTTATGGTGGTGCTCAAAAGAACCTTGCTCCAGCAGGTGTTACTTTTGTAATTGTAAAAGATGAAATTCTTGGAAAAGTAGATCGTCAGATTCCTACTATGTTGAACTACCAAACACACATCGATGGAGAGTCAATGTTTAATACTCCTCCAGTTGTTCCTGTTTTTGCAGCTCTTCAAACTTTGAAGTGGATCAAAGAACAAGGTGGTGTGTCGGCAATGCAAAAGCTAAACGAAGATAAAGCAGCAGTGCTTTACAACGAGATTGACAGTAATCCAATGTTTAAAGGAACCGTTATTAACAAAGAAGATCGTTCATTAATGAATATCTGTTTTGTGATGAATGACGAGTATAAAGAATTGGAAAAAGACTTCTACGAATTTGCTACCGCAAAAGGGATGTCAGGAATTAAAGGACACCGTTCAGTTGGTGGTTTCCGTGCTTCTACCTACAATGCCTTGCCAAAATCAAGCGTACAGGCATTAGTTGATTGCATGAAAGAATTCAAAAGCATTCACGTAAAATAATTATAATAGGAAATGAGCAGGAATGGCGAAATCCATCTCCTGCTTATTTGTCATTCGGTGCACGAGGAACGACTAAAGTAATGTATTCATTACTTCGATTTGGCTGGCAATGACATTTTATTTTTTCATAATTCAAATATCAAATAAAATGACAAAAGTATTAATTGCAACCGATAAACCTTTTGCTCCTGCAGCTGTTGATAGTATCAGAACTGTTGTGGAAGGTGCTGGTTACGAATTGGTTTTGTTGGAATCTTATACTGATAAAGCAGACCTGTTAGCGGCAGTTGCCGATGTTGACGCAATGATTATTCGTAGCGATAAAGCTACAAGGGAAGTAATTGAAGCGGCTAAAAAACTTAAAGTAATTGTTCGTGCAGGTGCAGGATACGATAATATCGATTTGGAGGCATGTACTGAAAATGGCGTTGTAGCAATGAACACTCCAGGGCAGAATTCAAATGCTGTTGCTGAGTTGGTTTTTGGTATGATGGTATTTTTGGCAAGAAAAGGTTTCAACGGTAGCGCTGGTGTAGAATTGCGCGGAAAGAAAATCGGTATTCATGCTTATGGAAATGTAGGTCGTTACGTTGGCGAAATAGCCAAAGGTTTTGGAATGGAAGTATATGCTTTCGATCCATTTGTGGCTAAGAAAACCATTGAAGCTGATGGAGTGAAAGTATTAGATTCTGTGGAGGAATTATACAGCACTTGTAACTATGTTTCTCTTCATATTCCTGCAAATGATAAAACAAAAAATTCAATCAATTTCGATTTGTTGAACAAGATGCCTAAAGGTGGGGTACTTGTAAATACAGCTCGTAAAGAAGTGATTGACGAGGCCGGTTTGATTCAATTAATGGATGCTCGTAAGGATTTTGCTTACATTTCGGATATTGCTCCAGATTGCAAAGAGGAAATTGAAGCTAAATTCCAAGGTCGATTCTTCTTTACTCCAAAGAAAATGGGTGCACAAACTGCTGAGGCAAATATCAATGCTGGTATTGCTGGTGCAAATCAAATTGTGAACTGCATTAAAAATGGAGACGAAACATACCGGGTAAATAAGTAGTATGATAGATTGAGTAAATGAGATGTGAGTTAATGAGTTAACTGAAATTACTAATCGCGACATTCGATTTTGAAGATGTAAAGGGGTATCAAAAATCATTAGTATTTATTGATTTGGTATATGTACTCACTTTAAGATTTTCGAAGGATGAATTTTTGGTTTAACCAATCAATTTCGAAGAGCAGCCAATTCAATTGCCTTAAATTTAGAGGGAGGGTTTGGTGAAAGTATTGCTTTGAGTTTGAGATATCTTTGTATTGTCAGGGACTTTATAGTGGATTGTGTTGTATGTTCTACAATTGCTAAATAAAGAAATTTCATTGATGAGAAGGAGGAATTAAAGACTCGCGAATTATAGAGGAATTATCAAAGATGTCCATGGGATATAGAAAATATCTTGAAAGAAAAATTAATGAGGTGAAAACTCATTAACACATTCACTCATTTATTATTGCACTAAACAAACAAACACAACAAAAAACAAATAACGCAATGGCTATTTTAAAACCATTTAAGGGCTTACGCCCACCAAAAGAAATATCAAAAGATTTGGCTTGCTTGCCATACGATGTAATGAATTCAGAGGAAGCTGCTCAAATGGCTGAAGGTAAAGAAGTGTCTTTGCTTCACATCACTCGTGCCGAAATTGACTGTCCTGCTGGAACAGATGTTCACTCAGAAGAGGTGTATAAAAAATCTGTATCCAATTTAAAAATGTTCCAGGATAAGGGATGGTTGGTTCAGGACGAGGAAGCTAAGTTTTATATCTATGCTCAAACCATGGATGGTAGAACTCAGTATGGTATTGTTGCAAATGCTGCTTGTGAAGACTACAAGAATGGTGTGATTAAAAAACACGAGTTGACTCGCCCGGATAAAGAGGAAGATCGAATGATTTTGACTCGTTATACCGAAGCTAATTTAGAGCCAGTATTCTTTTCTTATAAAGCGGTTCCAGAGATTGATGCTATTGTTGCTAATATTGTAAAGAACGAAGAAGCAGAGTACGATTTTGTTGCTGAAGACGGATTTGGTCATCATTTTTGGCCTGTAAATAATCCAGCAACTAATAAGGAGTTGGAAGAGTTGTTCGCAACTAAAGTTCCTGCTACCTATGTTGCCGATGGTCATCATCGTACTGCAGCCGCGGCTCGCATTGGAGATGAATTTGCAGCAAAAAATCCTAATCACACAGGTGATGAGGAGTATAATTACTTTATGGCTGTTCATTTTCCAGATAATCAGTTAGCAATTATCGATTACAATCGTGTTGTTAAGGATTTAAACGGAATGACTGAAGTGGAGTTTTTAGCTAAGTTGGAGCAAACATTTGAAGTGGAGTGTATGGGAGCAGATACTTACAAACCTGCTAAATTGCACGAATTCTCTATGTATCTGGATAATAAATGGTACAAACTAAATGCTAAAAAGGGAACTTACGATGATAAAGATCCTATTGGAGTTTTAGACGTAACTATTTTATCGAATCATGTTTTGGATAATTTATTAGGCGTTGAGGATCTTCGTACTACTACTCGTGTTGAGTTTGTAGGTGGTATTCGTGGATTAGGGGAGCTGAAAAAACGTGTTGATAGTGGCAATATGAAAGTTGCTTTTGCTTTGTACGCTGTTTCTATGCAACAATTAATCGATATTGCTGATACTGGTAATATTATGCCTCCAAAAACAACTTGGTTCGAGCCTAAGCTTCGTTCGGGTTTATTGATACATAAATTGGACTAAGAAGTTAATTTTTTATAAGGATTAAAGGATGCCATTTGGTATCCTTTTTTTTTTTCGAAATTTTATCATTAACCATTTGGTTAAAAAAGTTTATTTTTTTTGTTGGAAAATAAAAAAAAGCGATACATTTGCATTAACCAAACGGTTAAACCGGGTGGTTAATTTTTTGAGAGTCAGTTAACCAAATGGTTAAAAAGAATAAAAATGGATAAAAAGTCACTTGAAACCCAAGAGAGTATTCTAATTGCAGCACGAATTATTTTTGCACAAAAGGGGCTGGCTGGAGCTAGAATGCAAGAAATTGCCGATACTGCTGGAATTAATAAAGCATTATTGCATTACTACTATAAAAGTAAAGAGAAACTATTCGAACAAATATTTGAAGAAGCCTTAGTGAAAATCATGCGACCACTTTCAACCTTTTTGGCGGATGATTCGGAGTTGTTTCAGAAGATTCGAAATATCTGTAATATCTATCACAAAGTGTTATTTGAATATCCATTTTTGCCCAATTTTATACTGAATGAGGTAACGACTGATCCTTCGCGCATTTTTAATATCATGACTAAGGAAGATGTTTTGGAAGCAAAAGGTAAAACATTGCAGCAGATTAATAAGGCGGTTCAATCAGGAAAAATTAGAGCGATTGATCCTCAGGAATTGATATTAAATATCATCAGTTTGTCTGTGTTTCCCTTTGCTGCTCGTCCTATGGCCGAGGAATTGCTATTTAAAGATGTTGATATGGACGAAATGCTTCAAACAAGAGCTGAGCGAGTTGCTGATTTTGTTATTCAATCGATAAAAATTTAATTTTTTGATATGAGCACAATTTTTAGAAAAAGTAAATACATTTTTTTACTGATAATCTTTTTTAAGCTTCAGATAAGCTATGGACAGGATACTGTTTTGAGCTTGGAGCAAATCCAAAACGAGGTACAAAAGAATTATCCTTTAATAAAAGGAAAGGCACTTTTAAGTGAGTCTTCCGGTTTAAATGTTGAAAATTTAAAGGTTTCCTATTTGCCTCGATTTTATGCCAACGGACAAGTAAGTTACCAATCGGAGGTAACTGGAATTAGTTTGCCTGGGGTAGATGCGCCAAAAGCTCCGAAAGATCGATATGCTTTGAATCTTGATATTGAGCAATTGATTTACGATGGAGGGAAAACCAAAAGTAGAATTAAGGTAGAAGAGCAAAATTCACAGGTTGAAATCAATGATCTTGAAATTCAGATGTATCAATTGCGAGCACGAGTAAATGCTGCGTATTATGGAATACAGTTGGTTCGAAAAAGTAAATTGGTGCTTTTCGATAAGCAAAAAACGATTTCGAATCGCTTGCAACAAATTAAGTCGGCAGTAGATAATGGTGTTGTTTTGCCAGCCAATTTAAAAGTGCTACAATCGGAATTGCTTTTAATCGATCAGCAAGTTCAGGAGTTAAACGCCATGGAAGAAGCTTCTTTTTCGGTACTTTCCGAATTAATGGGACGAAGTCTTAGTGCAGATGTGAAGTTGAAGGAAACTAGTTATGAGAATGAATTATTGCTTAGTGCCAATTTGGATCTTACACAACGACCAGAATATGTGCTATTTTCTAGTCAGAAATCCTTACTCGAAGCACAAAAAGAGCTTATAAAAAAGGATAGATCTCCGGTTATTACAGGATTCGGACAAGCAGGTTATGGAAATCCGACTTACAATCAATTAAAGGACGAGTTTGATACTTATTACATGCTAGGAGCAAAAATATCATGGAATATTTTCGATTGGAAGTCTAATCGGCGCAAGCAAAAAGAGATCGGAATACGAAGAGATATAGTGGAAACTAAAGAGTTAAGCTTTACACAGAATCAGTTAATCGAAATCGGGAACGAAACTAGTAAAATTAAAAAATTCAATATTTTACTGGAAAAAGATGATGCAATAATTGAGTTGCAGACAGCTGTGAGTAAAAGTGCGGCTTCGCAATTAGATAATGGTGTAATTACTTCCAGTGATTATTTGGAAGATCTGAATAAAGAAATTCAAGCAAAATTAAATAAGGAATATCATACCATTCAATTGCAACAATCAATAGCTGAATACAACAGAATTAAAGGAATTTAAAGAATTATAAAAATGAAATTTACTACAATATTAGCAGTAGCCGTTGTATTCTTGACTTCGGCATGTAAACAAACTGGGAACGAGTCGGATGCTTACGGTAATTTCGAAGCAACAGAATATATGATAGCCGCAGAGAATAATGGTAAAATAGTATCTCTGGATATAGAAGAAGGGGATGTGTTTTCTGAAGCAAAACAGGTTGGACTTATTGATACAATTCAGCTGTTTCTTCAAAAAGAACAGTTGAAAGCTCAACGAGTTTCTATTGCTTCCGGAGTGCAAAATATTCTGTCGCGAATTGCTGTTTATCAGGAACAACTGTCCATTCTTAAAAAAGATAAGATACGTTTCGATAAGATGTTTGCCGATGGTGCGGCAACTAGTAAAGCTGTGGATGATATTAATGGAAATATTCTTGTGGTGCAACAACAAATACAGACTGTTAAAACAGAGAATGCCAGAGTGCTTGGTGATTTGGAAAATGTGACTCGGAAAATGGATGCTTTGAACGACTTAATTGCGAAAAGTAAAATTTATGTACCAGAGGCTGCAACTGTTTTAGAAAAATATCATGAGGCATACGAAATGGTAAATACGGGAACTCCTTTATTTAAATTAGCCGATTTAAGATCTTTGGATTTACGTGTGTATATCAGTGGAGATCAACTATCCTCCGTTAAAATTGGTCAGGAAGTGAATGTGTTAATTGATAAAAATGAGAAAGAGAACCATACCTTAAAGGGGAAAGTTATTTGGATTTCATCTCAATCGGAGTTTACTCCTAAAATTATTCAAACCAAAAAGGAAAGGGTGAAATTGGTATATGCTGTAAAAATAAAAGTTGCTAACGATGGTCTTCTGAAAATAGGAATGCCTGGTGAAGTTAGATTTTAATATCAAGTAGTATTTAAAAGGATGTTTAGTCGTATTTCATTAGTTTATTGACCTTTAGATATCTTAGAAATAGATGATATATAAAAATATGGATGCAAGTATACACATAGATAATTTATCTAAAAGTTATGGAACAATACAAGCACTTAAAAATATTAATTTAGATATTCATTCGGGAGAATTATTTGGACTAATTGGTCCCGATGGTGCCGGGAAAACAACGCTTTTTCGATTGTTGGCAACTTTATTACTGCCAAGTGAAGGTGTTGCCAAACTTTGCGGAATTGATAGTGTTGCCGAATACAAAAAGATTAGGAGTTTTCTTGGGTATATGCCGGGTAAATTCTCTCTTTATCAGGATTTAAGTGTGATTGAAAATTTGGAGTTCTTTGCAACGGTTTTTAATACAAGAATAGAGGATAATATGGATATGATCCATGATATTTGGGTGCAGATTGAGCCTTTTAAAAATCGTTTGGCAGGAAAACTATCTGGTGGAATGAAACAAAAGTTGGCGCTTTGTTGTGCATTAATTCATCAGCCGAAAATTCTTTTGCTCGACGAACCTACTACTGGTGTTGATTCTGTATCGCGAAGTGAGTTTTGGCAAATGTTAAAAGGACTAAAAAAGAAGGGAATTACAATTGTTGTAGCAACACCTTATATGGATGAGGCTAATTTGTGCGAGCGGGTTGCTTTGATTCAGGATGGTGAAATTTTGCAAGTAAATAGTCCGGCCGAGATTGTAGAGCAATTCGAGAAAGACTTGTATTCAGTAAAAAGTGACGATAATTACCAAACGCTACTCGACTTAAGAGAATTTGAACATACCAACTCCGTTTTTCTTTTTGGACAAAACTTGCATTTTACGGATACCAGAAAGCAGTTTGCCGAAGATGAATTAAAGCAATATTTGAAAAATAAAGGACGATCGAATATTGTAATTGAAAAGATACAAGCAAGTATTGAAGATTGTTTTATGGCATTAAGCACAAAACCCGAAGCAAATGAATGAGAAGGAGAAAGTGATACGTGTTAAAAACATGTACAAGAAATTCGGAGATTTTACTGCGAATAACGATTTGTCATTTGAAGTATCGAAAGGGGAGATTTTTGGTTTTTTAGGTGCGAATGGAGCGGGTAAAACAACGGCAATAAAAATACTTTGTGGCTTGTCTTTTCCAACTTCCGGCGAAATAAAGGTGGCAGGATTTGATGTTTATACCGAACGGGAATCTGTTAAAAGAAACATCGGTTATATGAGTCAGAAATTCTCTCTCTACGAGGATTTAACGGTATTTGAGAACATTCGTTTCTATGGTGGTATTTATGGTTTATCGAAAGCCGAAATAAATTCGAAAGCCGATGAATTATTGGATAAACTCGATTTGCAACATGCAAGAAATAAAATGATTAGCGCTTTGCCTTTGGGATGGAAGCAAAAGTTAGCCTTTTCGGTGGCTATTTTTCACAATCCGGAAATTGTTTTTCTCGACGAGCCAACCGGAGGAGTTGATCCTGTTACCAGAAGGCAATTTTGGGATTTAATTTACGATGCTTCGCGTGCCGGAATTACTGTGTTTGTAACCACTCATTATATGGATGAAGCAGAATATTGCGATCGGGTTTCGATAATGGTCGACGGGAAAATAGAAGCGCTGGATACCCCTGAAAAGTTGAAAAAGCAGTTTAATGTTGATGATATGGATCAGGTGTTTTTGAGTTTGGCGAGACATGCAACCAACATCGAGTAACGTTTATAAGTAAAATTGAAATACAGATGAATCGATTTATCGGATTTTTAAAAAAAGAGTTCTACCATATCTTTCGAGACAAAAGATCAATGCTTATTCTATTTGGAATGCCCATTGTTCAGATTTTACTTTTCGGATATGTAATTAATACCGACCTTAAAGATGTTCAGATGGCTGTTTTAGATCATTCAAAGGATGAATATTCTGCAGAAATCATTAATAAAATTACTTCTTCGGGCTATTTTAAACTTACCGAAAATTTAGAGTCTTTGGAAGAAGCCGATGCGGTTTTTAGAAAAGGGAATGTGAAAGTAATATTAGTTATTGAACCTGATTTGGGTAAGAATCTAATCAAAAACACAGCTGGTAATATTCAAATTTTAACCGATGCATCGGATCCAAATACTGCAAATTTAGAGGTTAATTATCTACAAGGAATTCTTCAGAATTATAATTTGGAAATTAATCGGGGGAAGCAAACTCCACTTTCTATTCAGGCCAAGTCACGAATGTATTTTAATGCGAATTTAGAGAGTGTATTTATGTTTATACCAGGAATTATGGCAACAATATTAATGCTGGTTTCAGCCATGATGACCTCTATTTCTATCGCCAGAGAAAAGGAACTGGGAACCATGGAAATCTTATTGGTATCGCCTTTAAATCCTTTACAAATTATCTTGGGAAAGGTTGCACCTTACCTGGTTTTGTCATTTATCAATGCATTGGTAATTATAGGGATGGGTTATTTTATATTTGGAGTGCCCGTATTAGGTAGTTTTGCTTTACTAATGGCCGAGAGTGTTTTGTTTATATTTTTAGCATTATCAATAGGTATTTTTATTTCTACTGTGTCGAAAAACCAACAGGTAGCTATGATGCTTTCCATGTTTGCTTTAATGTTACCTACAATTATCCTTTCCGGTTTTATTTTTCCAATAAGAAATATGCCAATTCCTTTGCAAGTGTTTAGTAATATAATTCCACCTAAATGGTTCATTATAATATTGAAAAATATTATGCTGAAAGGGGTAGGTATTGAATATATATGGAAGGAAACATTGATTTTAATAGCTATGACATTTGGTTTTATTGGTCTTAGCTTAAAAAAGTTTAAAACAAGGTTGGAGTAATTTAGAAAGAAACAGTTATGCAAGTATTAAAATATTTATTACAGAAAGAGTTTTTACAAATTTTTCGCAACAAAAGTATGTTGCCAATTATTTTTGTAATGCCAATTCTACAACTTTGTATCCTATCTTTTGCAGCAACTTACGATATGAAAAATACAAATTTGTATGTTGTTGATAAAGATCTTTCAAGTCATTCCAGAGAGTTAATATCTAAATTTAACGGGTCCCCATTTTTTACCGTTAAAGAAATTGGATTCTCGGAGGAAGAGGCCGAGGATGAGTTATTTAAAGATAATATTGATGCGATTCTTGTTTTTAACAATGATTTTGGGAAATCTGTCGATTTAAGAACACAGGCATCGGTTCAAGTTTTGGTTAATGCTATCAATGCTAGTTCGGCCGGTTTATACAACGCTTACATCAACTCGGTTATATTGGATTATAATTCAGGTATAAAACCGAATTTTGTAGGAGTTGCACAAGGTGTTCCGTACAATATTGTTCAAACCACTTATTCGCATCAGTTTAATCCTGAGATGAAGTATATTCCTTACATGTTGCCTGGATTGCTTGTGCTATTGGTTACTGTGGTTGCCTTGTTTTTATCTGCAATGAATGTAGTGCGCGAAAAAGAGATCGGAACCATTGAACAGATAAATGTTACTCCAATAAGAAAGTCTCAATTTCTGATGGCGAAATTAATTCCTTTTCTGATAATTGGTTTTTTTGAATTGGGACTTGGTTTGTTAATTGCAGCATTTGGATTTCAAATACCAATTTTAGGTTCTATCTGGTTAATTTATTTGGTTGCATTTGTGTATTTAATAGCAATTTTGGGTTTTGGATTATTAATTTCGACACAAACCGACACACAGCAGCAAGCGATGTTTATTGCTTGGTTCTTTATGGTAATCTTTCTCTTAATGAGTGGTTTATTCACGCCAATTGAAAGCATGCCAGAATGGGGACAAAAGTTAAATACGCTCAATCCAATTGCTTATTTTATCAAAATTATTAGAATGATTTTATTAAAAGGTTCGGGATTTTTTGATATTCTAAGAGAGATAGTCATTTTGAGTGTGTTTGCATTGGTTTCGATTACATTTGCTGTTCGTATGCACAGAAAGGTTTCCTAGGGGCAATGGTTTCGAACTAATTGCAACTTACCGACTGATAGATTGCTTTTATCTATTTTTATCGGATTAATTAATCAGAACAGTGTTACTTTGAATAAAATTTATACTCAATAATTCCAGTTTAACACGCAAAATATGTTAGGAGCACAGCATAAATTACACGAATCGTTACACCTCGAGTTTCTTAAAATTGAAAGAAAACGGGTTGGTGTTATTTTAATTCTTTTTCTGATTAGCTCATGGCTTATTCCAGTTTTGCATTACATCATTCCAAATTTATTAAGAGATTCCCTGAATAATAAAGAGTTTGTTTATACCATGCTGGTTTGGTGGCTAATTTTTTTCCTGTTCGAAGTTCTTGTTTTTATAAGGATGCATTGGCACATTAAAAACAATCGCCCCCTTTCAAAAAAAGTATTGATTCCTAATTTACTAATGGAGTTTGCATTACCTGCAATTATTTTATTTAATGCAGTAAAATACGATAACTCACTTTTGGTACTGGAATACGATGGACTAACTTTTTATTTTTTGCTTTTGATGCTATCAGCTATGCACCTTGATTTTAAAATTTCTTTGGCCGCTGGGATATTGGCTTGTTTAGGATATTTTGGAGTTTCATATTGGGGAATACAGTTTTTGAAACCAGTGGGAGATATCGAGCAAATGATTGAAATTTATTCGATGCGGAGTATGGGATTACTCGCGGCAGGGATAATTGCTGGTGTTGTAGCTGTGGAAATTCGAAAGAGAGTGAATAATCTATTGAAAGCGAAAGATACTCAGATTGAAATGGAATCCCTTTTAGGCCAACAGTTATCTATTGATGTTGCCAGAGAACTAATTTTACACCCTAACGATAAGGTGGGACAAAAAATTATTGGCTCTATCATGTTTATGGATATTAGAAATTTTACAAGCATGGCCGATTTTCAGAGCCCCGAAGAAACCATCGCATTTCAAAATGCAATTTTCGATCCATTAATTCGTATTATCGAGAAAAACAATGGGATTATTCACCAAATATTAGGGGATGGATTTATGGCTTCTTTCGGAGTTACTACAGAAAACCCAGATCATGTTCGCGATGCATATCTTGCAGGTATTCAAATAGTAGAGGTGATTAGTCATTGTAGAAATGTAATCGATGGGAAGCAGACTCGAGTAGGAATTGGTCTTCACTGTGGTGAAGTAATTACAGGTAATATTGGAAATGAGATTCGTAAACAATTTTCTATTGCAGGTAAAAATGTAATTATAGCTTCGCGAATAGAACAATTAAATAAGCAGTTCGATTCACAATTCTTAGTGAGTAAAGCAGTAGCTACTCAATTAAATGGGAATCAAAATAATTTGCTTGATCTTGGAATGGTGAAAGTAAAAGGCATTGATGAAAAAATAGGAATTTTACAGGTGCTGTAATCATTCGTAAGTTTGGTCTTTTGGTAGAAAATTACTGGTACGTTTTTCGCTCAAAATCTGAAACTTATAATTATTTTTTAATTTTTCAGCCCATCTGTCCTAAATAATGCTTTCCTAAAGGCTCTAAAGTCAATTGGAATGCAATTTATTTTTTATTTTATATCGGCCCAACAAACTTGTTTTGATGATTAAATGAGTTATATTTGTGATTAACGTCACTATTTTTACTATTTATAAATAGAGGCTAATTTAGAATGATATTTCGGAAAAATATAAACATTTTTGTATTCGTAATAGTACAAAGTATGTGTTGGCTTGTTGCCGGGATGATTTGTGTAGTTGAAATATAGCAAGTGGAATCAAATTACGTTTAATGATTGCAAGAAGATTAGTATCAGTATTTATAGTTATAGCTCTGGTTATCATCGACCAGACATTTAGTTTCTCTTCTCAAGAAGCTCCCTCTGTACCGATAGATAACAGCATTGAAGCTGTGTCTCATCGAATTTCAAATGAATTATCGGAAACCGAAGAAACGGAAAGAGCAGATTATTTGTTGAATCGCTTTTTAAATAAGTGGGAGGTGGCAGGAGCGACTGTTGCTGTTGTTAAAGATGGCAAACTAGTTTTCGCGAAAGGTTATGGTTATTCCGATATTGATAAGGAGAAAATTGTTGAACCTTCTAATTTATTTAGAATTGCTAGTGTTTCTAAACTGATTACCGCAACAGCAATTATGAAATTGCAGGAGGAGGGAAAGTTACATTTAGATGATTTTGTTTTTGGAGAACATGGTATTTTGAATGATTCCATATATTCCGATATAAAAGATAGTAGAAGTAAAAGAATAACAGTAGAGCATTTGCTTCGTCATTCTGCAGGTTATACAAGTAAATACGGGGATCCAATGTTTTTGCCTTTGGCAATTGCACAAAAAATGAATGTGGAGCCACCAATCGATGCCCAAACAACCATACAGTTTGCTTTGTCAAGAAGATTGAATTTTACACCAGGTACAAGAGGTAGTTATTCCAATTTAGGATATGTAATTCTAGAAAAAGTAATTGAAAAAATTGCAGACGCACCTTACGAAATGTATGTAAAAACTCATGTTTTAAATCCGGCAGGAATATATGATATGCATTTAGGACATAGTTTACAAGAGGATCATTTTCCCAATGAGGTGAACTATTACGAGCAATCAAATGCAGTGAAAATTGAGGCTTTCGATGGATCTGGTAAAACTGTTTTTAAAAGTAATGGTGGAAATAATTTGGAAGTTTTAGGTGGTGCAGGAGGTTGGGTAGCATCGGCCGCCGAGCTTATTAAATTTATGATGGCCATTGATGGTGATGATACGCTTCCAGATATTCTTTCGAAAAAGAGTGTTGAGTATATGACTACACCAAATAAACTTGGCCATAGTCCAATTGGCTGGAAAGGCACTCGAGGTGATGGAACTTGGTGGAGAACCGGAAGCTTAGCCGGAAGTTCAGCTTTATTAAAGCATGAACAAAACGGCTTAAGTTATGTAATAATTACCAATAGCTCTACTTGGCGAGGTTCTGATTTCACAAAGGATCTTAGCGCTTTAATGAGTCAATTTTTAAAATCAGTGAAGCAGTGGCCCGAACATGATCTTTTTAATCATTTCGAAGCACGGCAAGAGGTAATAGCTCTTGATAAATTACCGGCCTATGATGACTGGAGCTAAGTAATTCATCCATTCTAATTTCTAAATCAAACAAAATTTTCTGAAACTACTTTCTAATTGATTAGGGAGAAGTTTCTTTGTTTTATCTGAACTTTCTTTTAGTAAGTTTAGCATTTTGTTCTTAGTGCGAGTTAACTCAGTGCTTAAGAGTCATTAAGAAAGCACCTTCGTATTTTCTCCCATTTGTCGTGTTTTGTGATGATTTATTACTAAAAACCAAACTAAATAGATAAATTGAAGTAAAATGTCAGTAAATGATATTGAATTCTAATCAAGTTTGGTATTTTTGCATTCAAATTGAATATTACACAAACACAAACATACTTAACAAATGGAAACTCGTAGAATCTTAGCTATTAATCCTGGCTCCACGTCTACCAAAATCGCTGTATTTCAGGGAGATAAATCTGTTTTTTTGAAGAATATTAAGCATTCGAACGAAGAATTGGCTCAATTCGGTAAAATTTCGGAACAATTCGAATTTCGTAAGAATATTATTATGAAAGAGCTGATTGATGCTGAAATTCAAATCGATTTGATCGAAGCCGTTGTAGGACGAGGTGGTTTGGTAAAGCCAATTGAATCTGGAATTTATTCGGTAAATGAACGTTTAAAAGAGGATTTAAGGATTGGTGTACTTGGTGAACATGCGAGTAATTTAGGTGGTTTGATAGCCGATAACATTGCCCAAGCATTACCAAAAGCGAAAGCTTATATTGCTGATCCTGTTGTTGTCGATGAAATGATTGATGTTGCTAGAGTATCCGGACATCCAGAATTTGAAAGAGTATCTATTTTTCACGCTCTAAACCAGAAAGCAATTGGTCGTGCATATGCACAATCGGTGGATAAAAAATATGAGGATGTAAATGTGATTGTTGCTCATTTAGGTGGTGGTATTTCTGTTGGTGCTCATCGTAAAGGTCGAGTAATTGATGTAAATAATGCATTAGATGGGGAAGGACCATTTTCTCCTGAAAGATCGGGAACTCTTCCTGCAGGAGCATTAGCTAAGCTTTGTTTTAGCGGAAACTATACGCTCGAGCAGGTGAAAAAAATGATTAAAGGAGAAGGTGGATTGGTTGCACATATAGGAACAAATGATGCTTACGATGTAGAGCTGAAAGCTAAGGCTGGTGATGAAAAAGCAAAATTAATTCAAGATGCCATGTCCTATCAAGTTGGAAAAGCTATTGGAGAAATGGCTAGCGTTCTTAAAGGTGAAGTGGATGGAATTCTTCTAACAGGAGGAATTGCTCACAATCCTGACTTGGTTAACTATATTAAAGAAATGGTTTCTTTTATCGCGCCGGTAGTTGTTTACCCCGGAGAGGATGAAATGAAGGCTTTAGCAATGAATGGATACATGGTTTTGCGTGGAGAAATTCAGCCTCGAGAATATTGTTAATACGATAACAGACTAATGGATAAAGCCTTCGGTACTACCGAAGGCTTTTTTTGTGCTCAACAATCACTGTTTAAAAGAAGTCTAAATTCAAATAAAGCATGTTTTAGAACAGAGTCTGTTGAATATAAAGCTAAAATAGTTGAAAGTATTATTTTCTAAAGCATTATATTTTGCAGGCTATCTATAAAATTAAAAATATTATGTGATGTTTAATTTTCGGCACCTGTTGTAAATGATTGATGGTTAGATATTTTAATTTAATAGAGAAAAATTTCTTTAATTTAACTATCTTCAAGTAGAAACTCTATTATTATTAACTCTTAAACCATTACTTTATGGATTTTCAAGAAAAATTAGTGCAGAATTTGGTTTCGAAATATGGTAGGGATCGTGAAAATTTGCTTCCAATTTTACAAGGAGTGATTGATCAGGAACGATATCTTTCAGAAGAAGTAATTCTTAAAATTGCAAAAGAAATGAGTATTCCTGCAGCCCATGTTTACGGTACTGCAAGTTTTTATTCGTTTCTGGATATAGAACCACGAGGGAAATATGTTATTCGTGTGTGTAAAACAATTACATGCGCCATGAAAGGGAAGAATCAAATAATTCTTGCGATTGAGGATTTTTTGAAAATTAAAGTGGGTGAAACTACAATCGATAAAAAGTTTACTATTCTTCAAACCAATTGTTTGGGATGGTGTCATAAAGCTCCTGCCATGTTAATTAACGATGAGGTGTATACAGAACTAACCACGGAATCAGTTGTGGATATTCTTCGGGAGTATAAAGCAAAAGAGTAAATAATATAATCGAAGCAAGCAAGACTAACATTTAAATACCCGATGGTATGACAACAACAGCAGCTAAAAAACAACTTCATAGAATCGATTTGATTTTTAAACACGAGGATGATTGCAAAGAGATTCTTCGGAACGCATTTTCAAGATCTGATCAGGAAATTGTTAATGAAATGGTGAATTCTGGTCTTAAAGGCAGAGGTGGAGCTGGATTTCCAACAGGTTTAAAATGGAAATTGGCAGCCGAATCTGATGAAA
Organism: Labilibaculum filiforme; assembly: GCF_002843315.1. Lineage (GTDB taxonomy): Bacteria > Bacteroidota > Bacteroidia > Bacteroidales > Marinifilaceae > Labilibaculum > Labilibaculum filiforme. The sequence continues at coordinate 49,709 of NZ_MVDD01000019.1, forward strand.
AAGAAAAATATGTAATCTGTAACGCCGACGAGGGGGAACCAGGCACATTTAAAGATAGGGAGATACTCTCGAGAGTACCACATAAAGTTCTTTCGGGAATGGCAGTGTGTGCTAAAATTATTGGTGCACAAAAAGGATATATTTATTTAAGGGGAGAATATAAATTCTTGGTTCCTGATTTGAATAAAGAGCTAGGAAAATTTCATGATATATTGGATGACCTAGGATTAGATTTTCGGGTGGAAATATTTTTGGGAAGTGGAGCATATATTTGTGGGGAAGAGAGTGCTCTAATTGAATCGATGGAAGGAAAAAGAGGAGAGCCGAGAAATAAACCACCTTTCCCGAGTGTTAGAGGCTTTAAAGGGAAGCCAACCGTAGTTAATAATGTAGAAACACTTGCGCACTCTTATACCATTCTAAAATTTGGTGCGAAAAAGTTTCGGGATCTTGGTGTGAAAGACTCACGAGGGTCAAAAGTGTTTTCTGTTTCGGGAGATACTCCAATACCAGGTATTTATGAGTTGGAATTGGGAATGACTGTTCAAGATTTTGTCGACGATTTTAGCGATGGTGATTGCAAAGCTGTGCAAGTTGGAGGAGCATCAGGTTTTCTGGTTCCGCGAAAGCGTTTTGGTAAAACAACGATTGGTTACGAAGGGAAATTAACGGGTATATCCTTACCTACCGGTGGATCAATGATGATTTTTAATAGTTCGCGATCCATGTATAATGTCCTAAATAATTATTTGGAATTTTTTGAGGAAGAATCTTGCGGACAGTGTACTCCATGCAGGGTTGGTTGCCAACAACTTTTAAAAGGAATTCGAGCTGTAAAACGTGGTGAAAAACCAGCGTCTTACCTCGACCAACTACTCAAATTAACTGAAACAATGAAGTTAACAGCTAAATGTGGATTGGGACAGTCTGTGGCGAATTCGTTTTCGTCTATTGTAGAAAATTTTCGTGAGGAGATGATTTATTAGAAAGAAAATAACCAATCTGAAATTTGAACCATTTAAATCGAAATTGATATGGCAAACATGGTGAATTTAACAATTAATGGAATAGCTGTTAGTGTTGAGGAAGATAAAACCATTCTCGAGGCAGCAAAACATCTTCATATAAAAATTCCAACTCTTTGTTACCACAAAGACCTTTGTGTGGCAGGAAACTGTCGGGTTTGCGTTGTCGAACAAGTGGGAAATCATAAATTAGTGGCTTCTTGTGCAACTCCGGTTGCAGAGGGAATGGAAATCAATACAAACACTTTAAAAGTTAGGAATTGCAGAAAGCATATTATTGAACTTTTACTTACCGAGCATCGAGAAGAATGTACTAAATGCTATCGGAACGGACATTGCGAACTTCAAGCATTAGCAGCTGAATATCAAATTACTAATCAGGATTTTATTGATCTGGTACCAGATAAGAATTATACAATTGATATGTTGTCGCCAGCAATTGTAAAGGATGATAGTAAGTGTATTCGTTGTCAGCGATGTGTTCGTACATGTGCCGAAATTCAGAGTGTTGGAGCTATTGCGGTTGCTCATAAAGGCTCTGAGATGAAAATTTCCACATTTTTCGATAGATCGTTGGATGAGGTTGTTTGCACGAATTGTGGTCAGTGCATTGTTCATTGTCCCACGGGCGCACTAACCGAAAAGTCGTACGTTGAAAATGTGTGGGATGCTATTGCTGATCCAGATACGCATGTAATTGTACAAACAGCTCCTGCTGTGCGAATTGGATTGGGAGAAGAGCTTGGTTTAGGGATAGGAACTCGTGTAACAGGGAAAATGGTTTCAGCTTTAAAAAGGTTAGGTTTCGATTCTGTTTTGGATACCGACTTTACTGCTGATTTAACCATTATGGAGGAAGGAACAGAATTGCTAACCCGATTAAAACGGGCATTGGTGGATGATGATCCCGAGGTTGCTTTACCAATGGCTACATCTTGTTCGCCAGGTTGGGTAAAATACATCGAGCATAAGTATCCTGAATATTTACCAAATCTTTCTAGCTGTAAATCTCCGCAACAAATGTTTGGTGCTTTGGCGAAGACTTATTATGCTAAAAATATAGAAGTAGATCCAGAAAATATTGTTTCGGTTTCTATCATGCCTTGTACCGCCAAGAAATTTGAAGCAAATCGTCCTGAAATGAAAGATAGTGGTTATAAGGATGTTGATTTTGTTTTAACCACCAGAGAGTTGGCGGTGATGATAAGGCAGGCAGGTATCGAATTCGAAAAATTAAATGACGAAAGTTTTGATTCCATAATGGGTATTGGCTCTGGTGCAGGTGTTATCTTTGGTGCTAGTGGTGGAGTAATGGAGGCAGCCTTAAGAACGGCTTACGAGATTGTTACAGGTCGCGAAGTTCCGTTCGATAATTTGGAGATTACTCCGGTTCGAGGTTTAGAAGGAGTAAAAGAGGCAACCGTTAAAATTGAGGGAACTATTGAAGCATGGAGTTTCTTAGAAGGTGTCGAATTAAAATGTGCAATTACAAATGGTCTCGAAAATGCGCATCAATTATTAGATGCAATTAGGAAAGGAGATAAGTTTTATCATTTTATTGAGGTAATGGCTTGTCCTGGTGGATGTTTAGGTGGAGGAGGTCAACCATTTCCTGTCGATAATGAAATTCGGTTAAAAAGGATGAATGCTTTGTACGAGGAGGATAGAAATCTTCCAATTCGAAAAGCTCATGAAAATCCCGAAATTATACAGGTTTACAAAGAGTTTTTAGAGGAGCCTTTAAGTCATAAATCGCACAAATTACTTCACACTTCTTACGTGAAGCGAGAACAGTATTAGTTTTTTAAATGAAGACTAATGAGTGGTAATTAGTAGGTGTAAAAAGATCCGGTATTGTTAGCCGGATCTTTTGTTTGTATTTAAAATTGATTGATCACTTTTCGAATAGCAACCAGTTTGGTCAATAAATCTTCTAAATAATCCAAATGAAGCATATTGGCTCCATCCGATTTTGCGTTTGCCGGATCGGGATGTGTTTCAATAAAAATACCATCTACTCCAACAGCAATACCTGCTTTAGCAACTGTTTCGATTAACTCGGGACGACCACCAGTAACTCCACTTGTTTGGTTTGGTTGTTGCAGTGAGTGAGTAATATCTAAAACTACTGGACAATTATTCTCCTGCATTACTGGTATTCCTCTGTAATCAATAATCATATCCTGATAACCGAACATATTTCCTCGATCGGTTAAAATTACTTGATTATTACCCGATTCACGAACTTTATTTACAGCAAATTTCATCGATTCAGCAGAAAGAAATTGGCCTTTTTTAATGTTCACCACTTTTCCTGTTGCCGCAGCTGCAACTAATAAATCAGTTTGGCGACAAAGAAAAGCAGGAATTTGTAATACATCCACATAAGCAGCCGCAATGGCAGCTTCTTCGGCGGTATGAATATCTGTAACTGTTGGAACCCCAAAAGTATCACTTACTTTTTTTAATATTTTTAAGGCTTTTTCGTCACCAATACCAGCAAAAGAATCTAATCTAGATCGGTTTGCTTTTCGGTAAGATCCTTTAAAAATAAAAGGAATCTCAAGTTTATCTGTAATTTGAACAATTCGTTCTGCAATTTTCATGGCAATTTCTTCGCCTTCAATGGCACAAGGTCCGGCTAAAAGAAAAAAGTTACCACTATCTGTATGTTTTATATTTGGAATGTTTTTTATCATGATATTCTAATTTATTTAGGGCAAAAGTAACATTTTTGCTTGTTTAAGTAGCAATTAAAACCTGTTCTTCCACCAACTTTTTAATCTTTCCCAAATTTTTAATTCTTGAGCATTTTGTTGTGGCTGGTATAATCTCTGATTTTTTATTTGATCTGGAAGGTATTGCTGATCGACAAAATTTCCCGGATAATCGTGAGCGTATAAATAATCCTTTTTGTAACCCAAATCTTTCATTAGCTTGGTAGGTGCATTCCGTAAATGCAGTGGTACAGGTAAATTTCCTGTTTCACGAACCAATGCCTGAGCTTTACCAATTGCCAGATAAGAGGCATTACTTTTGGGCGAAGTAGCCAAGTAAATGGTAGTTTCCGATAAAATAATTCGCGATTCGGGCATTCCTACCAAATTAACCGACTGAAAACAGGCATTTGCCAGTAAAAGTGCATTTGGATTGGCTAATCCAATATCTTCACTTGCCGAAATCACCAATCTTCGAGCTATAAACTTTGGTTGCTCTCCACCTTCAATCATTCGCGCCAACCAATATACTGCAGCATCAGGGTCTCCACCACGAATCGATTTTATTAGCGCAGAAGCAATGTCAAAATGCTGTTCTCCATCTTTATCATACATCGATGGGTTTTCCTGAAGCTCTCTCGTCACCATTTCGTTGGTGATGTTTATCGATTCGGTATTCTGAGAATTCACTACCAACTCCAGAATATTCAAAAGTTTTCGAGCATCGCCACCCGAAAATTTTAGCAAAGCATCCTTTTCCGAAGGAACAATGTTTTTTTCTTTTAGATAGTTGTCGTTGGTAATTGCATAATCGATAAGCGCTTCCAGATCTGCTTTTTCCTGAGCTTTTAAAACATATACCTGACATCTGGAAAGTAAGGGAGATATCACTTCAAAGGAAGGATTTTCAGTAGTGGCTCCAATCAAAGTTACGGTTCCATTTTCTACTGCTCCTAATAGCGAATCCTGTTGAGATTTACTGAATCGGTGAATTTCATCGATAAATAAAATAGGGTTTGGAGTATTAAAAAACTTCTGTTTTTCTGCTTTGGCAATTACTTCTCGAACATCTTTTACGCCTGAATTTACAGCCGAAAGTGTATAAAATGGTCGGTTAAGTTGTTTTGCAATGATTTTGGCTAGCGTTGTTTTACCAACACCCGGAGGTCCCCATAAAATGAAAGAGGACACATTGCCTGATTCAATCATTTTTCGTAAAACTGCATTTTCGCCAACTAAATGCTTCTGACCTAGATAATTTTTAAGATCCGTTGGGCGTAATCGTTCTGCTAAAGGTTGATTGGGTGTCATTTATATTCTATTTATAGCTTTTGTCTAGTCTTTATTACAGTATCTTTTTATTACGTTGTAGGCATCGATTAATCCCAATTCACCAGCTTTACTTAAATCTTCGTAAGCTAAATCTTTCTGATCCAGGAATAAATAAATTAAACCTCGGTTGTAGTAGGCCTCCGTAAAATTTGCATCCAATTGAATCACCCAATCGTAATCGGCAATCGCTTTTTTAAATTGTTTCGATTTTGCATAGGCGTTTCCACGATTATAAATGGAAAACAGAAAGGATGGGTCAAGTTGAATAGCTTTTGTGTAATCGGCAATAGCACTACTGTAATCAACTATTATTTCGTTTTTCTTTTTCTGTTGTTCTGGTTGAAGGTTCACAAACGATCCTCCCGTTTCACCAATAGATTGAATATAATCTGTCATTGCTGCAGATGCGTTTGCTCTATTAAAATATGCAAAACAAAAGTTGTTTTTATTTTCTATTGCGATACTAAAATCCTCGATTGCATTATTAAATTTCTTGTCTAGCAAATAGTAAATTCCTCGGTGAAAGTAGCCATCTGTATTTTTTGCCTCAATTTGAGCATTGGCATTTGCAATTTGCTCATCAACTACCTTTTTCGGATATTTATAATGTCGGTTATCAATTGTAATTGCTGGATTGTAATTCTGTTGCTGATTGTATTTCATTATTGCCTGATCGTAATATTGAACTTTTCCAGCACGTAATGTATCAAGATCAAGGTGGGTGATGTGAAAATTATTTTCCAACTGAATGGTTACATATTTATCTTGAACTCGACCTTTAATAATTTCTTCGGTAAATGATTCTCTGGAATTTAAATCGATTAGTTTTTGGAAATTTTCGGTAGTGTCAACAAATGCCGACATAGCACCTTCATTTTTCATTTTTTTATAGCGCTCGATAATTAGTAAAGCCTGATTCCTATCTTGAATAGAGCCAACAAGATTATTAAGTTGACGTTTTGCCGAAGCTCTTGCTAAATATGCTTTTGCAAAATCGGGATAAATTTTAATTGCTGTTGTGTAGTCGGCAATAGCTCCATTAAAATCACCAATATCCATTTTAACAAATCCGCGATTAAAATAAATGAGCATATTATCGGGATTCATTTCCAAAACATTATTAAAATCTTCAATGGCCGAATTATAATCACCAATTTCTGATTTTAGTAAAGCTCTGTTGTAATAGCAATGTGCGTTGTTAGGGTCTAATTCCAATACTTTATTATAATCTTTAAGCGCATTTCTTGGGTCTTTATTCGCATAGTTAGCAATCCCTCTACTCATAATTATCCGAGTGTTTTCCGGATCTATTTTTAGAGCGCGGTCGTAATCTTTTATAGCTTCTTCGTATTCTTTTTTCTTATATTTTAAATAACCTCTGTTTCCAAATGCATCGGTCGAAAATTCGTTTAGCTGTACCGCTTTGTTGCAATCCAAAATAGCTGCATCAATATCTCCCATATTATCGCGAATAATTGCTCGATTAAGATAGGCACCCATTAATTCAGGATCTATTTGAATAGCTTTGGAGTAATTAGCATCTGCTTCTTTGAATTTTTTAAGTGCAGCCAAACTATTTGCTTTGCTAAAATAGATATCAGCATTGTTTGGTTTAAATTCCAAGGCTTTTTCAAAATCTTTTAAAGCAGCTTCGTAGTTTTTTAGCTGAAATTGCGCGATACCTCGATATAAATAAGCAAAGGTATAGTTAGGGTTAAGTTCCAGTGCTTTTGTATAATCCACAAGTGCACCATTAAAATCTTCAAGATGAGATTTTGCCAGTCCTCTGAAGAAGAAAGGTTCGGGTAAATAGGGTTTTACCCTAATAATATCATTAAATTTTGTGATTGCTTCCGTATAGTCATCAAAATAAATAGCACTTCTACCTTTGTCAAATATATTTTCGGTGTTTAATTGTGCGCTTATTTGAGAAGAGCTTAAACCAAACAGGAAGAGTATCAAAAGAGTTATTCGGAACATGAAATAGTTTTTAAGGGTAAAAATTGTTTGGATTACAAATTTAAGAAATAATACATTCCTTCTTAATAAATATTTACCCTATATTAAATAACACGCCAAATGATTTTCATTATTTCTTAAAAAGCCTTAAATTAAGTAAAGAGCTTAATTAAATGGAGGAGGTAGAAATGGACAATATTTTGTTAAAGTACATGGGGAATCGGTTTCAACCCAAAATTGTTGATCCTAGAAAAGGCATGTTTCGGGGCGGACCGGTAGTTACTATCTCTCGTGAATGTGGTTGTACCGCTATTAATATTGCAAATAGGATGGCGGAAAAACTTACGTTAAAAACTGGAAATAGGTGGACTTGTTTAACCAAGGAGATTCTTGAGCATTCAGCAAAAGAATTGAATTTAGCACCTGAAAAAATTGAGTATGTTTTTAATTCTCCTGAAAAGACGGCTTGGGATGATATTTTTGCCGCTTTATCGAGTAAATACTATCAAAGCGATCGGAAAATTAAAAAGACTATTTCGGATGTTATTCGTGGATTTGCATCTAGGGGTAATTGCATAATAATTGGTAGAGGGGGAGTGGTTCTTAGTCAGAATATTCAACGATCATTTCATATGAAATTGCATGCTCCAATTGCATGGAGAGCGGCTCAATTACAGGAAATTTACAAGCTAAGTACCAAAGAAATGGTAGATTATGCAATGGAAATTGATAAGAAAAGAGAAATTTTGCGAAACTATTTTAATAAAGAACCTCTTTCGAATACTGTTTTTGATGTGATTTATAATGCTAAGAATTTATCAGAAGAGATGATTGCGGATGCCAGTATTCATTTGATGGAATTGAAAGGAGTGTTGGGTAAACAAATGGTAATGCGATAAGTTGGAATAGATTTGTGTTGAGAGAAATTGACCTTAGGTTGATTTCTCTTTTTTTTATGCTTTATAAATTGATTTTAGTGCTTGTACAACTTGTACGGACTATATTTCATCGAAAAAACATATGAAAATAGCCTGTTGGCTTGCTTGTAAATCTGATTTTATTACTTTTGCAACCGTTTGAAATCAGAATATTAAAGCAAAAATACGATGAAAATTAAATTCCTTAGTGTAATGCTTTTAGCTACAGGTATGATGCTATCTACCGCAGTTAAAGCAGAGAAAATAGAAAAAGAGGTGAAGAAAGAAGGGTATGTTTTTACCGATGTAAAAAGATTACCTGCAACCTCAGTTAAAAATCAGCACCGGTCTGGTACTTGTTGGTCTTTTTCTGGTTTGTCATTTATCGAATCGGAAATGATAAGAATGGGAAAACCAGCTACTGATTTGTCCGAAATGTTTGTGGTTTACAACTGTTATTCAGATAAGGCAATTAAGCATGTGCGATTAAACGGAAAATTTAACTTCGGTGGTGGAGGTGCATTTCATGATGTAACTTACGTGATGAAAAATTATGGTATTGTACCTGAAGGAGTTTACCAAGGTTTAAACTATGGAGAAGAAGGTCATACACATGGCGAGTTAGATGCTGTTTTGAATGATTATGTAGAGGCGGTAATTAAAAATAAAAACAGAAAAATTACGCCGGTTTGGCACAAAGGTTTTGATGGTGTTTTGGATGCTTATTTAGGCGAACTTCCTACTAAGTTTGAGTACGAAGGAAAAGAATTTACTCCAAAATCATTTGCTAACGACTTTGTTGGTGTAAACCCAGAAGATTATATTGAAATTTCATCTTATACTCATCATCCATTTTACGAGAAATTTATTATTGAGGTTCCTGATAATTGGTTGTGGGATGAGGTTTACAACGTGCCAATGAACGAAATGATGGAAATTATGGAAGGTGCAATTATGAATGGTTATACCATTGGTTGGGCTTCGGATGTAAGCGAAAAAGGTTTCGCATACCGAAAAGGAGTTGCAGTTGTACCTGGTGTTGATACTAAAAACATGACTGATTCGGAGATTTCTAAATGGGAAAATTTGTCGGAATCTGAACAAAATGGTAAATTATTTGATTTCGACGAACCTGGTACCGAAAAAGTAATTACTCAGGAAATGCGTCAGGAGGCATTCGATAATTATAATACTACTGATGATCATGGAATGCACATTGTTGGTATTGCTAAAGATCAGAAAGACAACAAATATTTTATCGTGAAAAACTCATGGGGTACCGATAATAATCCATACGAAGGATACTTTTATGCTTCCTACCCATTTGTTGCTTACAAAACCATGTCTTTTATGATTCATAAAGATGCTTTATCGAAAGGAATGAAGAAGAAATTAGGACTATAATTGTCTAATTGTTAAGATGGTAAAGCCTTGGTCGATTGACTAAGGCTTTTGTTTTTTACCTCTTTATAGGATAAATATTTTATAGGAATGGTAATAATCTTTATATTAGTGGCTGTTTATTAATGATGAAAGAAATAAAAATCCTTGCTAAGCGGGATTGATAATAACTTGAATGTAAAGATATTAATTATGAAAAAGATTTTTTTAGTTGCAGTAATCTGTATGTTTTCAAGTGCTTTATTCGCACAATTGTCTTCGCCGATAAGTTTTGGTTTACACACAGGATTGGTTAGCACGAAGATGGATTATAAGGATGCCTCTGTTAATAATATCAGAGAAGAAAGTAAAAACGGAATGATGATTGGTGCTTTTCTTCGAGTTAATTTAAACAAATGGTATTTGCAACCAGAATTGAATTACGTTACTAGAAAAGCAGAAGTGGTACTGGAAGGAATACCATTTGATTTAAAAACTAAAAGTTTGGATGTACCTATTTTATTGGGTTATAAAATTGTAAAATTACCTGCTTTTAAACTACGCGCATTTGCTGGTCCGGTTGCTTCATTTAAAATAGACGATAGCATAAAAAGTACTTTTGATGATAATATCGATGGTGACTTTAAGGACGCTGTTTGGAATGCAAAAGTTGGTGCTGGTGTTGACGTTTGGAAATTGACTTTAGATGTTGATTATGAATTTGGATTGTCTGATGTTTCTTCGGAATTCTTAAAGAAAAATAAAATGATGAATGTAACTTTAGGATTTAAATTATTCTAAAATTACACAATAATTGATAGGAAAAACTGCTGATTTCGATCAGTAGTTTTTTTTTGCGCGGAATATTTTTTTGGAATTGCTATATTTACAATTCTTCTAACTCTTGTTTAAATTCGATTTTAGCCATGCTACTAAGTTCCACCGAAAAAATAGAACTCCTAAAAAGTCTCGATTTCCTTGCAGAACAAGATGTTGCATCTTTAAAGTATTTGGCAGGATTGGTGGATGAACTAGAAATAGCGAAAGGCGATACCGTATTTTCTAAGGATGATTTAGGTGGGGCTGTTTATTTAATTGTAGAGGGTTGCATTCAGATTCATGATGAAGGACATGTTTTTATTGAGTTGAAAAAAGGAAAAAGTTTTGGTGAGTATGCGTTAATTAATACTGAAACTAGAACGGCATCTGCAAGTGCTAAATGCAATTCAATTCTTCTTCGATGTACTGTCGATCATATCAAACAGCTTGAAAATGAATTTAATTTGCGAATTATTGATAATGTGCTTCAGCCATTGCAAAATATTCGAAAAAGAATGGTGCTAAAAGACCTTTTGGAGGAAGAACTTACTACACAAAAGGCAACGATCGAAAAACAGAGAAAAGAATTAGAGGGGGTGAATGCTACAAAAGACAAATTCTTCTCGATTATTGCTCACGATTTAAAAAACCCGTTTGCTTCTTTAATTGGTGCTTCCGATTTATTGGTAGATAATGCCGATGAATTATCGCGGGAACAAGTAAAAACTTTCTCGGGAATTATAAATCAGTCGGCACGCCAGGCTTTTCGTTTGTTGGAAAATTTATTAACCTGGTCGCGAATGCAAACCGGAGCAATAGCATGGAAACCAAAAGAAATTGATTTATGGGATTTGGTGAACGAGGTGGTGATTCTGCACACCAGTAGTGCCGAAAATAAAAGTATCGATTTGCAGGCGACTGTTGATGAGGATTTAAGAATTTTTGCCGATCCAAACATGATTAATACTGTTGTTCGGAATTTAGTATCTAATGCCATAAAATTTACTCCACGGGGTGGGAGTATTATGGTCTCATCGAAGGTTGCAAACAATCAGGTTGAAATTTGCGTTACCGATTCGGGGGTAGGTATTGATGAATTGGAGCAAAAAAAACTTTTCAGAATCGACGAACAAATAACGAATTCGGGAACAGAAAATGAATCTGGAACTGGTTTGGGATTAATATTGTGCAAAGAATTTATCGAATTGCACAACGGAACTATTTGGGCCGAGAGTGAGTTGGGAAAAGGCAGTTCCTTTAAATTTTCGATTCCTATTTCTCAAGCTTCTTCGAAATAAATACTTAAACATTTCACGTAACATCTTTTTGTATTCTTTATTTGAGCTACATTGTTCTATTTTAGGGCATTCTTATTTTCTAAGTAAAGATTCTTGTATGAGGTATTTAAAGTATATCTTCTTCTCCGTGTTTTTGTTTGTTTCGATTCATGCTTTTTCGATAGAACGAAAGAAAATTTTGGTGTTACATTCCTATCATCAAGGTTTAAAGTGGACTGAGAATGTTAATGATGGGATTCAAGAGGTGATGGACTCATTAGGAAATAGGTTTGAATTAGACTACGAATATCTAGACACCAAAAGAAATCCATCCCAAGAATATCTCGATAAATTAATTGAACTTTACGATTTAAAATTACAGGGCGAGAAGTACGATGCTATTATTGTTTCTGATAATAATGCCTTATCCTTCGTGAAAAATCATGGCGATAAGTATTTTAGTAATACTCCTATTGTATTTTGTGGGATTAATCACTATCGAGACGAATTAATTGAGGGCATGACCAATATTACAGGTGTGGCCGAGGAGGTGGACTGGGATGGTGCTATTGATTTAATTCTGAAAACCCGACCAACTACCAAACAATTAGTGGTAATTAATGATAATAAAACAACAACAGCCAAGCTGAATAAGCTAATTATGCTGGAGTTGGAAATAAAGTATGCTTCGCAATTAAAGTTTAGTTATATAGAAGATGAAACGGTTCATGATCTTGTTGAAAACATTAAAACAATTGAAGGGGATACTGCAATTTTACTACTTACTTTTAATAAGGATAAAGAAGGTAAATTTGTAAGTTATCAGAATAATCTTGATTTGTTTGTTCCTGAAAGTAGAGTTCCGGTGTTTATTACATGGGCTTTTTTGGTTAGCGATGGAGTTGTTGGAGGGAAAGTAGTGAGTGGTAATCTTCATGGGAAAATGGCTGCGAACATGGTTAATCAGATTTTTTCGGGTGTGCCCGCCGATTCTATTCCAATTTTCCGGAAACCTTTGGATAGGTATGTGGTAAACTACGATGAAATTAGACGGTTTAATATCGATAAAAAAGTTCTTCCAGATAGTACCTTACTGGTAAATGCACCACAATCTTTTTATAGCGAGAACAAAGAATGGATTCAATTAATTGGAGGAATTTCATTTTTATCGGGGCTTATTATTTTGGTTTTATCAAGAGCAATTTTACGACGAATTAGAGCAGAAAGAGCTCTAATTATTGAGCAACATCGGTTGAAAATATCCGTAAAGCACGAACGATTAATTGGTTTAATTGGGCGCTTGTTGAATGCATCGGAAGATTTTAAAAATGTACTGGATGATGTGCTAAAATTGATGACCGATGAGCTGAATGTGGCAAGAATAAGTCTTTATTCCTTAGTGGGACCAACCAATACCGCAGTAAAAATAAAAAGTCGGATTTCTTTAAAAGGGAAAAATATAAAGGATGTTAATCAGTTTTACTTTACGGAAATTGATGAAATTATTTCGAGAGTGAAAATGAACAAGAGTATTGTTTCGCGCGATTTATCCAACTTAACAGAGAAAGAACAGGAATACTACAAAAAAAGAAATATTGGCGCTGTGGTTTTGCTCCCAGTAATGGTCGAAAATGAAGTAGTTGGTTTAATGGGATTTTCTCAAAATAAAGCCTATAATTGGTCTAGGGACGAAATAAGTATCTTTTTTTCTACCGTGAATATGATTGCCAATGCCTGGGAACGTAATTCGCTGATGAACGATAGAATTGAGGCAGAACAAAAGAATGTGGAAGCCTTACGAATGCTCGAAGAATCTTCACGCTTGGCCTCGATTGGAGTAATGGCAGCAGGAATTACACATGAAATAAATCAGCCCTTAAACGCAATTAAAATTACTGCCGATAGTGTCTTGTTCTGGCAAAAAAGAAATCCCGGACAACTACCCGAAATGTTTACCAGAAAAATTCAAACTATATCCGAGGGAACCACTCGAATAGATTCCATTATTAAGCACATGCGTACCTTTTGGGAGAAGCCACACGTATCCGAGCACGAATCTATTAACATGGTTGAAGGAGTCAATAGATCCTTATCACTGATAAAAAGGCAAGTGTCCGACCATAGTATTGAATTGATTGATGATTTGCCAAAGGTTGGCGTTCAGGTATATGCCAATTACATCCAGTTCGAACAAATTGTGGTTAATTTAATTGTGAATTCGATTAACTCTTTGGATAAGGTGCAGAAGGAGAATAAAAAGATTAAATTGAATGTTTATCAGGATTCTAAACATGGTGTACTGGAAATTCACGATAATGGAACTGGTATAGAATCGAGTATTCGGGAGAAAATTTACGATCCTTTATTTACTACCAGAGGAAATGAAAGTGGTAGCGGTTTAGGAATGGCGATTGTAAAAACATTTATCGATAGGTTTCAGGGAGAAATATCCGATTATAATAATGAAGAAGGCGGAGCAAGTTTTATTTTGCGTTTTAAATTGATGGAAAATAGCTAAACTGATAGTGGTAAGTGAAGTAGAGGAAGGAATATTAAATTAGAGAAAAATGAAAATTCTTATTGTTGATGATGATAAATCGAGTGGAACAGCTGTTGCTGAATTTATTGAGGAGCAGTTGGCTTATTCCATTCGCCTTTGTCATAACGGGGAAGAGGCATACAATGCACTAAAGAATGAGGATTTCCAAATGGTTATTTCTGATTTGAGGATGCCGGGGATTTCGGGATTGGATTTGCTGAAAAAAGTAAAGCTTTTGCCAAAAGGTGAAGAAATTGAGGTGGTGATTATGACCGGCTTTGGCGATATGGAAAGCTCTATTGAAGCATTACGAGGTGGAGCCTACGATTATTTGCTTAAACCTGTTAATATCGAAGAATTAGCTATTTTAATTGAACGTGTAGCCGAAAAAATTCAATTGAAAGAGGAGAACAAGGATTTAAAAGAAAATATAAAGCAAAGTATTTCTCGGGTAAGAAAAGAGGAAGCAGAGCGAATTCAATATTACGAGACTACCATTCGTGAAATTACGAGCGTCGGAAAAATTGGTGTTTTTTCGGATGTGATGCGGGGAGTGGTTCGTATGGCAGAACAATTTCATGAGGATCGTTCGGTTCCGGTTTTAATCGAGGGAGAAACAGGAACAGGAAAAGAAGTGGTGGCACGCTTGGTTCACTTCGGAAAATCGAGTGATATTACAAAGCCATTTATCTCGATAAATTGTTCGGCAATATCGCCAAGCCTTTTCGAGAGTGAGTTGTTTGGTTACGACGAGGGGGCTTTTACCGGAGCTCGTAAAGAAGGGAAACCTGGAAAATTAGAATTGGCGCAGGGAGGAACCTTATTTTTAGATGAAATTGGAGAAATGCCTTTGGATATGCAACCCAAATTACTGCGAGTACTGCAACAACGAGAAATGTATCGGGTAGGAGGTAGTAAACCTATTGATTTGGATGTTCGGGTAATTTTTGCAACCAACAGAAATTTGAAAGAAATGGTGGCCGAAAAAACATTTCGAAGCGATTTGTACTATCGCCTAAATACCGGTCGATTATATATTCCGCCATTGAGGGAGCGGAGGGAAGCTATTTTGTCGTTCTCTCAAATATTTTTGGATCAATACTCCAAGAAGCGCAACCGAAAATTTAGATTCATAAGTAAGGATGCAAAAAAAATGATGCAGGAATATTCTTGGCCAGGAAATATTAGGGAACTAAAAAATACAATCGAAAGGGCAACATTGCTTTTTAACGATTTGGAATTGAAACCAGAGCATTTACGATTTTTGCAGACCGACGATAATGAGCTTGAGTCGGTGGAGCAAGCTATTGTTTTGGGGCGAATTGTTTTGCCTGAAAATGAATTAAGAATTGAGCAATTAGAATTGGAAATTGTTCGCAAAGCATTAAAGAAGTTTGATGATAATAAATCAAAAACAGCCGAATATTTGGGAATCACCAGAAGTGCTCTTCGAAGTAGAATGAATAAATTATAAAGCATTCTATTATTTATACTCGTGTTTTTATGGCTTTGAATGGGGTAAAACCAGGTTTTTCGGGTGTGACATTTTTCCACAGATGTGTATTTTTTTCACAGGCATTTTGAGGCGAAAAGTGTTTAGAATGAAACACTTGTTCACTTTGGCATTTAATTTTGACGATACTGTTCAATTTTGAACAGTATCGCTCGTATTTCCTTTCTTCTAACTATTCGTTAAATTGCTCATCAGTAGCATTTTGGAAAAAGGTGCTTGGAAGCCTTCTATTTTACCGTTTTTTGGCATTCCTTTTGTTTTTAAATGGGGGATGTTTCATTTAAAAACAAAAGGTATGGAAGTAAAGACAGATACACAACGAGCAAATGTAATTTTTAAGAGAGATAATAAAGACCTTTTGGAATCATTTTTATCGAGTTCGAATGACTTAGGTCACGAATCGTTAACGGTGGATTACAAACTTTTTATTGAAGCTGCGAATAGGAAAAACGTTCAGTTTGAATTTATTCGTTTGAAAAGTTTTCGTCTAAATAAATCATCATTTGATATTAGTAATGCAAAAAATGCAATCATCGAAGCCGATTATGCCTTGGCAGATTCAGGGACACTGATTATCGATACTCGAGATCAGGATGTTTTATTAACTGTTTACCTGGCAGAAGTACTTCATGTGGTTGTTCCTGCAAGTAAAATTTTATACTCGATGGACGATTTTGAATTTATAAAAGGAAAGCGTGCCCTTAATTTAGGAGGCGGAATTGCAAGTGTTTCTATTTCTACATCCGATAAGGAAAATCGTTGTGACTCGAAGGTAATGCGCACCATCGTTTATGTGATTGAAGATTTATAGGTAATGCCAATTTAATAAGATGTATTTTGATATTAATTTGGTATAATACATAAAATTATAGCGTATTTGCAATGCGTACGTTGTTTAGGGTGAATGGTATTCACCCTTTTTTTATTCCCATTCTAGCCATAGTAAATAGTAAACCTACAGAAACAAGATCGTTTTTAGTGATCGTTAATATTGTATTTAATCGCAATATCATTCGCTGTTAAAAGGAAATAATATACTTTTGCAACATCCTATAAGAATATTTTATTGATTTGTAAACACATGAAAGAAGAACAATCATCCGAAAAATTTCAATCGGGGAAGGTGACCCTAATTGCGGCCTCGCACATGTTGCACGATATTTATTCTTCTTTTTTGGCATCGCTTCGTCCTTTACTGATCGAAAAATTTGGAATCACCTTAGCATTGGCCTCCATATGGGATTTAATTATGCGGGTGCCTTGGTTCTTAAATCCAGTAATTGGAATTATTGCAGAGCGAACTGCAGCAAGGTATTTTATTATTGTTACTCCTGCTATTACTGCCATTTGCATGAGTTTGCTGGGGGTAGCACCTTCTTTTACGATTATTTGCATACTGCTTTTTACCATGGGTATTAGCAGCGCGGTGTTTCATGTGCCGGCTCCAACAATGGTAAAACGCCTGTCGGGAGATCGTACCGGACGAGGCATGAGTTACTATATGTTTGGGGGAGAATTGGCACGAACCGCTGGTCCTTTAATTATTACTGCATCGGTTTCGTTTTGGGGACTCGAGGGAACCTGGAAATTGATTCCTTTTGGTTTAATTGCCTCTTTTATTTTATATCTAAAACTAAAAAATGTAAAAATATCGGAGGATTTAAAAAAGAAGGAAACCAGCAATGGGGATATCTTACCAACCTTAAAAAAATACATGCCCTTTTTTGCTGTTTTAATCGGGTTCACTCTTTTTCGAGCAATTATGAAATCGGGATTAACAGCATTTTTACCAACCTATTTTTATTCCGAAAAAGGAGAAACTTTATGGTTCGCTAATTCCGCTTTAGCAGTATTCCAATTAGCGGGTGCACTAGGAACAGTTTTGGCCGGAAGCATTTCCGATAGAGTAGGAAGAAGAACTACCTTAGTGGTAATTAGCCTAATTTCTCCAATAATGATGTTCCTTTTTATTAATACAGAAGGTTTGCTTTCGTTTGTCTTTTTAGTTTTGTTGGGCTTTTTTGTTTTTGCTCCCGGACCGGTACTAATCGCTTTAGTGCAAGATCGATCGAAACAGCTTCCGGTGTTTATGAATAGCATTTACATGACGGTTAATTTTATTTCTGCCGCTTTAGCAGTCTTTTTTGCGGGAGTAATGGGCGATTGGCTCGGACTCGAAAGAACTTATCTTATTTCTTCAATACTGGCACTTGGCGCAATTCCTTTTGCATTGCTGTTAAAAAAGAACTAGATTTTTATTTCCCCGGCAAGAGGTTTAAAATCAAAAATGTCCTTAGCCTAAGCCAGAGATGTTTCCTTTTCTTCAGTTGTATGTAGTTGTTAAAAAATTACTGCTCTAGTGTTTCCATTCTCTTAATATCCTTTAAATTTCACATGGAACTGTTTTGAATCATTCAGTCCATATTCTGCCTTTAAGTTCCAACTGTCATCGTATTTTTTTGTTATTCTTTCACATGAATAAACTATGATTAGCAAGATAATTAAATATAGATGTCTCATATTATTTTCTTGGGAACTGTACTTTAGAATTAGCTACAACATTGATTGTGTGGCAAGTAAGGTACTTTGGAGCACATGTCTATCAAGTTTTTATTGAGCCGAAGCTTTTGTTTTGGCACCACTGAAATGATTTTTTGGGTAGCAGCATCAAAAGCTTCGGAGGTGCTCCATAGAAGAACTGCCGTTCAAAAACCCGCTGTATGCATTATTTGTTATATAGATTGTTGTGTGTTGTTTTTTCTAATTCAACTTTACTCTTTTTTATAACTTCTAGTGTTTGACTTTCCTTAGAAATAAAATCACCACTAATCATCCCTAGTAAATTCATTACGTCCATAACTGTTGTTTTTGAATCAGATGAGATAAAATTATCATTGTATCTTTTTTGAAAGTCATTATAAGTACGCATTTGCCTATAAGCTTGTGAAATTATTTTAATCGTTTTAATGTTTAATTCTTGAAAAACACCGTTAATCTTTGCACTCTCGAAAATAACATCTTCATAATTAGTCGTCCCAACACCATCCCAATCATCTAATTCATAGAATTTTAATTCATCATACCGATAGTATTTTTTTTCTAAATCTTCAGGATGTACTTCATAGCAAATACTATCTAATTGAATTCCAATTTTCTTATGATATTCTAAGGACTCTTCAAATCTAAGTATATTAACATCAATCTCTTCTATGATCTGACAAAGAGCAACTTTTGTATTCTTGTCAGTTTTTTCTTGCGAATAGTATTGAGTTAATACTAATCCTAAAATCACTCCGAAAGTTACAATTAACGCCTCAATAACATATTTTATAAGGTCCTTCATTTTTATGTATAGTTTTAGTTTCATAAATAATTTCTCCAATAATTAAACGTTTAACTTTTTTTGTAAAAAATTCCTTATTAATCTTTTGAATTAGCTTTTCTCAATATTTTAATTCATTCATACTTAACAACGATATTCTGTAAAATTGTGACTAACGTCAAATTTAGTTAATATCAATTCCCTCAAAATTTGCTCATTAACTCAAGAGATTAACAGTTGGTGTATGAAGCGTTGGGCATTTTGAAGCACTTTCCTGTCAAGCCACAACAATTTTCTATTAAATGCAATATATTTCTAATTAGCCTCAATGCCCATGAAATTTAGCTTTTGTGTAGGCCCTGCATGAGTATGATCACACCCACCGTAAGGTCACCAAAAATGTTAAATATACAAATTTAGCATAAGCAAAGATTGTTTGGGGGGTGAATTTTTTTTTCAGAGGGTGTAAGTCCCTTATGCACTAGGGTGACACCTGGAAGCATTAGTCCCGAAATTTGGGAGCAAGGTGGTTGGGCTACGACGACGCCCTCTCGAATACTTTACTATAAAATTATTTTACGAGTCATTGCTCAGAGTCCAATTTTGAGAACGACCATTACACTTGAAAGGTTGAAGAAGCGAGGTTATGAATCTATGCTCGACATTTACAAACAAATCACGCCTATTAGACGTGATTCCATCGACGGTGCATGAAACCCGTGTTTTATTACCTACATCATCGTCTGATAAAGTGGATATTGAACAAATACAAACGCTTTAAGCGTAGCAAAGTGAAAGCTGTGAGATGGTTAAGGCATATCTGTAATTGTTATCCCAATTTATTTTATCATTGGACATTAGGTTATCAGTTGACCTAAGATTGAATTGACTGCATAATAAGAGCCGTATGAATTGAGAGATTCACTGCCTGTCCCGTTTTTACGGGATACGGTTCTGTGAGAAGTTAGGGGTGGAATTCCCCTAGCTTACTCGATTAGCTGCTGGTGTTCATTCGTTATCAATTAGTTATCAGTCTTTTGTAATCACAAATCAGCTCAACCGAAGTACTGCTGTTCCCGAAAAAAATAGTTTTTGGTTCGGCAAAAAGCCAAGACTATTTTAAGGAAAATTATATCTGATTTGTTATTTTCACCTTAGTCCTTTGTTGTATACAGCAGTTTTGTTGTTTTTAATCAATACTTCAATATTTGCTCATTCCTTATTATAATTTGAGTCAAATCTCATAATATCAAGCAACGACTTTATTGAAGGACTCTATTCAGGCTATTTTGCAGGCATTTATTCGTACTCAATAATAAACGCATATTTTTTCCACCCGAGCGAGGCATTCCATACGTGCCTGCATCATCCGAATAATCGCCCCATGTGGGTACCGATTGGTTTAATTCGCCAAACCCTATGGTTCTTTGGCTGTGTTGTTCACCCGAATTATTAGGTTGCGTATTATCACGGGGGTCTATATCAATTACGCCGTCGTCAAGATTTTGCGCCCAATTGGTATATTCCCATTTTTCGCCACTTAACCATTGCGAACCTTCTGTGGCGCTACCGAAGCATCTTGCTTAAAACCGCCTAAAGCAGGGAATTATAATTTCATAATGGTTGGCTTCATCCTTGGATGAACAAACGTGGGACTTTCAGTCCCAGTAAAACCTATGGACTTGCAGTCCATAGTGGTTTAGTTTTGATTTTTTTAGTTGAATATTTTCGAATAAGCACTAACGAGATTAATGCAGATAAACCATCGCTTACTACAAAAGAGACCCAAATACCGTTTAAGCCCCACATGTAGTTTAGGCCATATATTATAGGAACAAATAGCATTACTGGACGCAGAAAAGCGAAAAATGTAGCAATTCTTTTTTCGTGTAGCGCCTGAAAATAGCGGGTAGCCACTATTTGAACCATATAGAAAGGGATAGATAGAGCGAAAATTCGTAACCCTATTCGAGCAATATTAATGACATTCTCATTTCTGTCGATAAAAATCCCGATTATTGAATTTGGAAACAGTTCCAGTACAATTAATCCTAAAAATCCAGTTAAACTAACCAAAATCATGGCATATAGTAACGTTTTTCGACTGCGGTCGGGGCGTTTTGCACCAAAGTTAAAGCTCACAATGGGCTGCATACCATCCCCGGTTCCCAGAGCAATCATAAGAAAGATAACATTCACACTAAAAATAATTCCCATGGCCGCAACGGCAAAAGTTCCTCCCGACTGAAGCAGAGAATTGTTGGCAATTATATTTTGTATGCTACTGGCAACATCCATAACAAATGGAGCTAAACCCAATGAAAAAATGGGAAGAATCATGTTTTTTTGTATTCGAATATTTTTCCATTTTATTTTTATTAAGCTTTTACCACTGAGGTAGTATCTGAGTAAAAAGATAGCATTTGAGCTCTGTGCAATAACTGTTGCCAGAGCGGCTCCACGAATCCCCATCTGGAAGTATTTCATAAATACAAGGTCCAGGGAGACGTTTATAAGTGATGAAATTAAAATTAAGATTGCAGGTAAACGAGGATTTCCTTCGGCACGGCACGTAAACTCCAGCGCAATAAAAAAGGCAAAGGGAAACCCAAAGATGATTATCTGAAGATATTCGCCTGATAATTCGAGAAGCTCTCCCTGAGCACCAAAGGCGTGTAGTAAAGGTTTGTAAAACAGCAATCCGGCAGAAGTGAATAGAACAATGGTTATTAAAAGACCTGCCATCATCGTTCCAAGTGCTTTTTCTGCTTTTTTGGGACGTGATTCACCTAAAAATTTAGAGATTAAAACTCCTGTTCCGCTGCCGAACAAGAGGATAAAACCGAATTGAAAAAGAGAAATTGGAAAAGTTAAAGTTACCGCTGCTATGCCCTCTGCTCCTACAAATTGCCCCACAAATATACGGTCAACAATATTATAAAGTGCATTTATTAAAAGACCAAGTACAGCCGGTCCGGCATATGTTAAAAGGAGTTTAGGAATAGAATTTTCCTTAAGGGAATATGATGTGGTACTCATTTAATTTTTATTCTAATTTGTAATTTACTGATTTGTATTTAGTTAAACATCCGTTTCCCCCTGAGCGAAGGAAACGGATGATTGACTTTTAACTAACTGAATTGAATTTTTTATTCTCTTCCTCCACCTAAAGCCTGATACAGATTGATAACCGATTGAACCTGATCGTACCAATCGTTCGTTTCAGATAGTTGTGCATCCAGCAAATCTTCTTGAGCTGTTAGTACTTCTAAATATGTTGATGATGCTAATTGAAATAACTCACGTGTATAGAGCACCGAACGTTCAAGAGCCTCCAGTTGTTTGCTACGATCTTCTTGTTTTTGTATCGCCGTAGAATATTGAAATAGAGCGTTGCTTACTTCGCTTCCGGCATTCAACAGGCTCTGTTTAAAATCAAGTAAAGCTTCGTTTTGTAGAGACTTTGCTATTTTTAAATTTGCCTTATTTACCCCGCTACTGAAAATTGGAGCCGTTAACGAACCAATGGCACTGGATAAAAGTTCTCCAGGATTGGAAATAATTCCACCATTACTATTGGTCCATCCTGTTGAAGCACTTATAGTAACATTGGGGTAAAAAGCTGATCGCGCTACGTTGGTATTATAGAAAGCTGTAGCTAAGGCCATTTCGTACTGTTTTATATCGGGGCGATTCGCTAACATTTGTAAAGGAACACCAATCGATATCTGCTCTGGAAGCTTTATGGTTTGCCACTCGCCCCGTTTTATTGCCTGAGGCGCTTGTCCTAAGGTGATGGAAAGCGCATTCTCCATTTCACGTATCGACTGTTGTAAGTCGGAATAGGTGGTTTTTAACCCGTAATAACTTGCTTCACTTTGCGTAATGGAAGCTTCATCGGTCATGCCTGCTTCTTTTAAAGCTCGCATGCTTTCAATTCTGTCTTCCCAGCTTAAGATTGTTTTATTGGTAATATCCAGTTGCTTGTCGAGCATCAATAAGTAATAGTAACTATCTGCTATGCTGGCAATCAATTGAGTTTGTACGGCTTGTTTGTACGCCTGGCTTTGTTCAAAAGTTGTTTCAGCTCCTTTTTTTGTATTGCGTAAACCGCCAAACAAGGGAATCTGCCAGCTTGATGAAAGCCCTGATTCATGAGATTTTGATGTTGATCCATCGAAGTCAGATAGCGTCCCCGTTGAAGAAAAGGACAAATCGGGTGTGTAGGCTAAACGAGCCGATGAAAGTGATGCCTCAGCTTGCTCAATCCGAAGCAATGCCGTTTGTAAATCTACATTGGCTTCCAGGCCCTGTTCAATAAGCGCTTGTAATTGAGAGTCAGTGAATAGCTCTCTCCAGGGAAGATTCCCTAAATTAACACTATCCTCAGGCATTACAGCATCAATGGAATTGGTGTCGCGATAGAGATTTTCTGTTGTGACTTCAGGAGTCTCAAATGTTTTATATACCGAACAGCTGCTTAGCAGTACTATGCCGATAAAATATATGATTATCTTTTTCATTCGTTTAAAATTAGAACCAAGACACAAGAATCAAGACAAAGGACTTAATCATTCTCCTTTGTGTTTAAACTCTTTAATCATGGTTGTTTCATTTTGTGTTTTTTATTGTGCGATACTTGCATTCTCGGTAGCAGTTTGGGTAAAATCCTCATTCAAGGGTTTAAACTTCTCCTGAATTTTTTGGAAGATTACAAACAATGCAGGTGTAATAAATATCTGACAAATAGTTCCAATAAGCATTCCTCCAACAGAGCCTGCACCCAAGGCTGTATTACCGTTAGCCCCAACACCAGAAGCAAACATCATAGGAAGTAGACCAATAATTAAAGCTAGAGAAGTCATTAAAATTGGACGTAAACGTTTACCGGCGGCGTCAATTGCAGCATCTATAATGCTCATCCCTTTATTGCGGCTGGCAACAGCGTATTCAACAATTAATATGGAATTTTTGGCAAGTAAACCAATAAGCATAATAAGTGCCATTTGCATATAAATACTATTCGATATTCCCATAATATTGGCAAATATTAAACTGCCTCCCAAACCAAACGGAATAGAAAGAATAATTACAATTGGAAGAATATAGCTTTCGTACTGCATGCTTAATAATAGGTAAATAAATATTAACACAATAGCTAAAATAATTGCGGTAGCATTTGAACTGGTACCACTCTCTTCGCGTGTCATTCCTGAGAATTCGAAACCATATCCTGTAGGGAGTTCTTTTGCTACTTCTTGAATAGCAGCAATAGCCTCACCAGAACTGGCTTCTGCAGATGGAGATCCCATAATACTAATTGAGGTGAATAGGTTAAAGCGATTGATACTGGCAGGGCCATAAACTTTCTCTAGTTCAACAAACTGTGTTATAGGAGCCATCTCTGTTCCATTTCTCACCATTATCTTATTCAAGGTCTCTTTATTAGTTCTATAATCAGGTGCTGCCTGAATCATTACACGGTATAGTTTTCCAAATCGATTGAAATTAGAGGCATAAAGACCACCATAATACCCCTGTAGCGTTGTTAGTACATCGTCTGGACTGATGCCTGCAATTTTACATTTCTCTACATCAACATTTACCATATATTGTGGATATGATGGATTGAAAGAGGTACGAGCTATTTGAATTTCAGGACGAGCATTTACTTTTTCAAGAAACTCTTGTGCTACCTCATTAAAGCTATTTAAATCGCCACCAGTCTTGTCTTGTAGCTGAAGTTCAAATCCACTACTTGTGCTATAGCCAGGAATCATTGCAGGTTCAAAAAATATAACCTGAGAATTTTTTAGTTTCTTTGAAACTTCTTGGCGCAATAAATTTATAATATCAGCAGCACTTTCATCATCACTACGCTCACTCCAATCTTTCAAATTGCAAATCATCATACCATTGTTAGTACCTGATCCATCAATCATACTGGTACCTGTATTAAGGAAGTAAGCGTTTACACTTGGAACCGCTTCTATAATTTCAGAAAGCTTGTCCATTTCAATTTTAGTCTTCTCTAAGGAAGTACCTACAGGTAACGTAACTGCGGCAAATACTGTCCCCTGATCCTCGTCTGGAACCATTGCTGTTGGCGTAATATTTAATAGATAAACAAATAAAAAGATTGAGGCAGCCACCATCACTCCACTAGTAGTTTTATGCTTTATAAAGAAGGCAACTCCTTTTTTATATTTACTAACAAGATTATTGAAGTTATCATTAAATGACGTGTGGAAGCGTTGAACGAATGTAGATTTTTTATTAGGATCCTCTTTGTGAGGTTTTAGTAAAATCGCACATAAGGCCGGGCTTAAGGTAAGTGCATTTATTGCCGAAATTCCAATGGCAAAAGCCAAGGTTAAGCCCATTTGCTTATAAAATACACCTGTTGTTCCACTCATAAAACTAACAGGAATAAAAATAGACATCATCACTAAAGTGATAGAAACAATAGCCCCAGAAATCTCACTCATCGCATCGATAGAAGCTTGTTTTGCCGACTGATAGCCAGATTCAAGCTTTGCTTGCACAGCTTCAACAACCACAATGGCATCATCTACAACAATAGCAATAGCAAGTACTAATGCACAAAGCGTAAGTAGATTAATACTGAATCCAAATACCCAAAGGCAAAAGAAGGTACCAATTAAGGCAACAGGAATAGCAAAAGTTGGGATAAGTGTTAATTTAAAATCTTGTAAGAAAATATAGGTAACAAGAACAACTAGAAGGAAAGCTTCGAGTAATGTTCTAAGTACTTCCCAAATGGAAGCATATAAGAAATCGTTGGTATTAAGTAATGTTACCACCTCAACTCCTGCAGGGAAATCTGCCTTAGCCTCTTCTAAAAAGGTTGCCACAGCATTGTTAATATCCATAGCATTAGACCCTGCTACTTGATATACCATAGCTGTCTGCCCTATATGTCCATTTGTTTCACCCAATATATTATTACCTAATCGAGCTAATTCCACGGTAGCAATATCACCTAGGTGCAATACTTCGCCATCTTCTGTAGCGGTAATTACAATGTCTTCAAATTCTGTTTCTGTTTGTAAACGTCCTTTATACCTCAGTGTATACTGAAAGGCTTGATTACCTTGTTCTCCAAATTGACCAGGAGCAGCTTCAATATTTTGTTCATCTAGCGCAGTAACAACATCACTAGGTATAAGATGGTTTAGAGCCATAATATCAGGTTTAAGCCAAATACGCATAGAATAGTTATAGCCCATAACATCTACATCACCAACTCCACTGATTCGCTTTATTTCTGGTACAATGTTAATTTTCATATAGTTCTCGATAAATGCTATATCGTGTTGATCATTTGCACTATATAAACTAAAAGCTGTAAGCATACTCGTTTGTTGCTTGCTAGTAGAAACACCTACTTGCGTAACCTCCGAAGGTAAAAGGGCTTGAGCTTTAGAAACTCTATTCTGAACATTTACAGCAGCCATATCAGGATCGGTTCCTTGTTTAAAAACAACCGAAATGCTTGCCGTTCCAGAATTTGAGGCTGTTGAAGTAATGTAGTCCATGTTTTCTACACCATTTATCTCTTCCTCTAAAGGTGCAATAACACTATTTAATACTGCTTGAGCACTTGCTCCAGTGTATTCGGTAGATACCGTAATAGTTGGAGGAGCAATATCTGGGTATTGTGATATTGGTAGAGACTCTAATCCCAAAATTCCAAGTATTACAATAAATATGGATATAGCCGTAGATAGTACGGGACGGGTAATAAATTTATCGAATGTCATTGCTATATTGTTTTAGTTATCGCTTTTATAGTTGAACCATTATGAATAGAACTAATTCCTTCAGTAACAATTTTATCTCCTTTGCTTAAACCTTTTGTTACAGCATATTTACTCCCATCGTTTAATGGATATATTTCAATTTCTTGAGTTGATACTGTTGAATTTTCATTTACGATATAAACAAATATTTTATTTTGTATCTCGAATGTAGCACCTTGCGGAATTAGTAAACAATCCTCAATTGTGTATGGTAAAATTACAGAAGCACTTCCTCCGCTACGTAAAATGCCACTTTTGTTGGGAAAAGAAGCACGAATACTGGCGGAACCGGTGGACTGATCAATGGTTCCACTTATAGTTTCTATAGTTCCAGGCTCAGAATAGATTTGCCCATCACTAAGTTTTAACTCTATTTCAGGCATATTATTAATAATATCTTGTGTTGAGCTATTATCTTCAGATAAAAAAAGAAGTTTCTTCTCGGTAAGAGAAAAGTTGGCATACATGGTCGTGAATTCAGAAACAGTTGTCATAGCATCAGTCATTGTTGGGCTTACCAAGGCTCCAATACGATATGATATCTTCCCTATAATTCCATCTGAAGGGCTCGTTATACGTGTGTAGGATAGATTTTTTTGAGCACTCACTAATTCCGCCTTTGCTAGAGCCAGTTGAGCATTACAACTACCCAATTCGTTTTCTGAAAGCTGTAGCTCATAGGCGCTTATAATATTTCTATCTGCTAACGATTTTTTATTTTTAGCTGTTAGCTTAGCTGTTGCTACATCAGCTTCTGCAACAGCAACATTGGCTTTCGCTACATTTACAGCCTCTTGATATTGCACTTGATCTATCTGAAACAAAACCTGACCGTTTTTTACTATTGATCCTTCATCCACATTTACTTTAGTGATAAAACCCGTTATTTGCGGGCGAATATCAATGTCTTGCTTACCTTTTATTGTTGCCGAAAAGGATTCGTAGAACTCCTCTGTACTTGGCTTAACTTCCATTACCGATAATTCAGGAGTCTGTCTCTCTCTATTATCTTGCTTTTGATTGCACGAAGCGAGAACAATTATGCCTAAACACAGTGAGATGATACTTCTTAATTTGCTAATTTGAATATTCATATCTTTTATTTTACCAATCCATATAACCAAGCTAGATATAGCATGGCTTCTTTCTTTATTTATTGGAAGTAAAAGTAATGGCTTGTAATCTTATATTGCACATTGTAATTTAGGATAAATAGATTACTATTTAGGTTTTTTTGTATATTTGAGTAAAAAAGAGCAACCATGAAAATCTACGATAACATTAAGGAGTATTTTTTGAATGCTAGTTCAGAGGCTAATGATTATTCAAATCAATTCTATATCAGATCAATAAAAGAAGATAGAATTAAAAATGCAAAGCCTGATGAGATTTATATTGAACCGCATAAAAGAGATTTTTTTGAAATAGCTGTGTTGCTGCGAAATACTAAAAGCATTCAAATTGGGGATCAAACACTTCCAGAAATGGAAAGAAGCTTGGCGATTGTTTCCCCTTTCCAAATCATAAATTTCGAAGATAAATCTCCCAATGATATGGATGATGGATATGTTATTTGTTTTAAAGCGTCTCTATTTCATCGTCTAAATCAATCCTACGAGGTACAAAATGAATTTCCATTTTTTAAAATTCATACTTTACCATTGTACCATCTTTCAGAGGATGATTTTTGTGAAATTCTAAGTATTATTGAAGAAATATATCGAGAATCAAGAGGCAATAAAATTAATAGTTTGGAAGTGGTTCGATCTTTACTGCTAATTTTTTTATATAAGGTGAAGAGAATTACTCAAGAGAATGAGGGCATTGTAACAATGAATCGGTTCGATGCGATTATGTCGAAATTTGAATATGAAATTCTTTCCGGAAAGGATGGCTTTTTATCGGTGAATGAATATGCTTCCAAATTGAATATTAGTCCGATTTATTTGAGTGAATGTGTGAAAAAAGCCACGGGCAAAAGTGCGCAGAAAGTTATTATTGATTATAAAATTTTGCATGCACAAACATTGCTTCATCATATGGAAAAATCAATTTCTGATGTTGCCGAGATCTTAGGTTTTAACGAAGTTGCCAATTTCAACCAGTTTTTTAAACGCAATACAGGAATGACAGCTACACAGTTTAGGAGAAGAGGACAATTAGAATAGCCCTTTGTTTTTTGGTTGGCCTGTGTGTTAGCAAAAACTAATTTTGTCTTGCACCAAACTTCAAACAATGAGTCAATATTTTCTATCCGCTTGTTCAAATTTTATAATCAGGTTACAATGTTCGATTTCGTCTCGTTCACACTTGTAGCTAACGGCAGTCTGTCTAAAAACTCAACAAACTGCTCAAGTAAGTGTTAAATATAGCTGTTTTAAGGATACATAAAAATTGATATTACTTTTATTTTCTGACAGAAACCAAGTTCTTATTTTGGCTAATTTCAACCCTAAGAGCTCCATTAATTCAAGAAAGTAAGATAATAGCTGTTTTGCCCATTTTATCAGGGCTTTTATGCCAACAATAT
>NZ_MVDD01000020.1 GCF_002843315.1 Labilibaculum filiforme
AATGCAAAACTGAAAGCATTCAGAGCATCACTTAGAGGGGTGAGGGATATTAACTTCTTCCTTTTTAGAGTCGCTAAAATATATGCTTAAAAAATCTTACTCCACCTGATATTCGAATTGATCCAAATATATGCTTAAAAAATCTTACTCCACCTGATATTTGAATTGATCCCCAAATCCACATTTTAATTTTAAGCAAAAAAAAACCGATCATATGATCGGTTTTTTTGTGGTACCACCTGGAATCGAACCAGGGACACATGGATTTTCAGTCCATTGCTCTACCAACTGAGCTATGGTACCCTATTGGTGTACTCAAAAGAAAAAGGATGTGGTACCACCTGGAATCGAACCAGGGACACATGGATTTTCAGTCCATTGCTCTACCAACTGAGCTATGGTACCCTCTTTACTTGAGCGATGCAAAAGTACGCAAAAAAATAAAATCACCAAATAAAATCAATAAAATTAGAGAGGAATTTTAAAGGAATCTAAACTTCTTGTTACCTTTGCGTCCTAATAAAAATAGATATGATATTCGAAACTCACACATTATCAAATGGTATACGACTAATTCACCACGCTGTGAATGCAAATGTTGCACACTGTGGAATTATTTTAAATACTGGATCGCGTGATGAAAAAGAGGAGGAATGGGGAATTGCTCACTATATAGAGCATGTTGTGTTTAAAGGGACCACAAAACGGAAGGCCTATCATATTCTAAGCAGAATGGAAGATGTGGGTGGGGAATTAAATGCCTATACTACCAAGGAGGAAACCTGTGTTTACACAACTTTTCTTGATAAAGATTATAAAAGAGCTTTAGAGCTTATTAGTGATATTACATTCAATTCGGTTTTTCCCGAAAAGGAGTTAGAGAAAGAAAAGGAAGTAATTTTGGATGAAATTAATTCCTACAAGGATTCTCCGTCTGAATTAATCTTTGATGATTTTGAAGAATTAATTTTTAAAGATGATCCTATTGGTCGAAATATTTTGGGAACTCCAAAGCATATTAAAAAGTTTAAACGTAATGATATTCTTAATTTTATTAAGAATAATTACCATACCGACCAAATTGTGATTAGTTCTGTTGGGAACATTAAATTTAACAAATTGGTGAAAATGGTTGAGAAATTCTTTGGGTCGATTCCTGAGAGTATCCGTACCACCGAAAGAAAAAAGCCGAATTCGTACGAAGCCCGCACGCAAACAATGATTAAGAAAACTTATCAGAGGCATTGTGTGATGGGAAATATTGCCTACGATTTAAATGACGAAAAACGAATTCCACTATCTTTGCTTACCAATATTCTTGGAGGGCCGGGCATGAATTCTCGTTTAAATTTATCGCTTCGGGAGCGACATGGATTGGCATATAATATTGAAGCAAATTATACGCCATATGCCGATACTGGTGTTTTTAGTATCTATTTTGGTACTGATAAAGGAAATTTGGATAAATGCCTTTCTTTAATCAATAAAGAAATGGAATTGCTTTGCACCAAAAAACTTGGTCCAGGCCAGCTTACAAGAGCAAAAAATCAGATGATCGGGCAAATTGCTATATCTTCTGAAAATAATGAAAATTTAATGCTCAGTATTGGGAAAAGTTTTCTGCTGTATAATCGTATTGATTCCTTAGAAGAACTGTATCAAAAGGTAGAAAGTATTACTGCCGAAGAATTGCTCGAGGTTGCCAACGAAATTCTTAATAAAGATTTATTAAGCACATTGATGTATAAATAAGCATGATAGAAGTTAATAAAGAATTGGAAGATTATATATTGAAACATAGTGAGGCGGAAGATTCTGTATTAAAGGATTTGACTCGTGAAACACATGTTAAAATGCTTCGGCCTAGAATGTTGTCGGGTCATCTTCAGGGAAAATTCCTAAAAATGACTTGCCAAATGATTCGTCCGTTGCGCATTCTGGAAATTGGAACCTATACCGGATATTCGGCAATAAGCATGGCAATGGGAACGAGTGAGGATTGTATTATTCATACCATTGATTGCAACGATGAACTGGAACAATTTACTCGCAAATACTTTAAACGATCCGGATTCGAGGATCGCATTCATTTTCATATTGGGGATGCGTTGGATATTATTCCAAAATTAAATGAAAATTTTGATCTTGTATTTATTGATGCGGATAAACGCCAATATATCGAATATTTCGAGGCTATATTCCCGAAGCTAAACAAAGGTGCTTTTGTTTTAGCCGATGATGTTTTGTGGGATGGAAAAGTGGTGGAAGAAATTGAAAACAACGATAAGCAAACTCAGGGAATTATTGATTTTAATCATTTTATTCAAGAGGATACTCGCGTCGAGAATTTGATTCTTCCTATTCGTCACGGACTAATGATGATTCGAAAAAAATAAGTTCAAAGCAGAAAGCTAAAAGGAGAAAACGATACGTTTCAATACAAGAAAAATAGAATTCTCGCTATTTAAGGGGCGATCCCGAAAGGGAGAGGGGTGTTTAACTAAAAAATACTTTTTCAATTATCATTTATTACTATCCACAATTTTAACAAGAATGGTGGCGCCGAGGTTTACATGACCTTGTTTTTGAAGTAGGTTCCATCCTTTTTTCTTTAATTCGCTTTCAATAGCGCCATTTAGCATGCCATGGGCAACTAAAATAGCGGTTTCCTCCTTATGTGCAACTTTTATTAAGTTTTCTGAAGCTTGTAGTGCCCTAAGTTTAGCTTCTTTATGGCTTTCGATGCCTCGATGATTAAAACCAAGTATCCAGCTTCCGCGACTAAATGCCTGCCATATTGCAAGTGGCATTTTAAAGAAACTATTTGCAGTGATCATTCTAATTTCAAACTCCCGAAAAATAGAGTCAGAAACTATAGGGTACTTGTCGCTAAACATTTTTAAAGCAGTTTCCTGCGATCTTGGTAGGCTCGAACAATAAATGGTATGGTTGGGACCTAAGTTTACGGATACTAGAGAAGAATCGAAGGGAATAATTGGTACCGAATTATAATCGATTACATACTGTTTGGCTTCAGCTGCAGAGTAGAACCAATTCTTTTTTACATTGGGTTTTGCATGGCGAATTAAATAAATTTGCAGCATTCTTTTTCCTTGTTGCAATAAGCTATCTTGAAAAGTTGAATCTACTTCGTTAATGCAAGTGAACGTTTCGCATTTTACCACAGAATGTTGATCGATCGATGATTTCTTTTTTAAGAAATTGCACGGAGTTGAACATCCTATAATAAAAAATCCTAGAATGAATACTAGAAATGCTTTCATGCTATTAGTAATTCTTATCAAGTTTTTGGTTTTGAAATAAAGTAAAGTCAAAATTAGCAATTATTAATTGATATTAGGAAGGAACAGTTTTCAGAATGCGCGATGAACCTCTTTATTTCTTGCTTAGTTGATTGTGTAATTTTTAACAATAAAGCTCATAATTAGGTACGAGAAAAGCATAAAAAGTAATATCTTTGTACCGTTTTATTAGATTCAAAAACAATATGGAAACAAAAAAATTAACTCAATTTAGTCCTGGCGCAGGCTGTGGGTGTAAAATATCTCCTAAAGACCTGGAATGTATTCTTAAAAGCAGTAGTACGGCTATACCTAACCCGCGAATGTTGGTTGGTAACGATACGAAAGATGATGCTGCAGTTTACGATTTAGGAAATGGGCAAGCTTTAATTAGTACTACCGATTTTTTCACTCCAATTGTTGATGATCCATACGATTTTGGGCGAATTGCAGCTACGAATGCTATTAGCGATATTTATGCAATGGGCGGAAAACCAATTATGGCATTGGCAATTTTAGCATGGCCTTTGGAAAAATTGTCAACCGAAATTGCTCAAAAAGTGGTAGAAGGTGCTCGCGATGTTTGTGCCGATGCCGGAATTCAATTGGCAGGTGGTCATTCTATCGATATTTCCGATCCAGTTTTTGGTTTATCGGTAAACGGAATTGTAGCTGCCGATCGAGTTAAGAAAAACAATACTGCAACTCCAAATTGTACTTTATTCCTTACTAAACCACTAGGAATTGGCGTGCTTACAACAGCTGAAAAGAAGCAATTAATTGCACACGAAAACAATAAAATGGTTGTAGATTTAATGTGCACGCTTAATAAAGTTGGAATTGTTTTTGGCGAACAAACTTATATCAAATCGATGACGGATGTTACCGGTTTTGGTTTGCTAGGACATTTGGGCGAAATCTGCGAAGGCAGTAAGGTAAATGCCGAAATTAATTACAAAGCAGTTCCTAAAATTGATGGGGTTGAAGAACTAATTAAACAAGGATGCACACCAGGAGGAACCAGACGAAACTGGGCTTCTTACGGACATTTAATTGGAGCGATTACCGAAGATCAAAAATCTTTGCTTTGCGATCCGCAAACTAGTGGTGGATTATTGGTGGCTGTCGACGATAATCACATTACTGAATTTATAGCTTTAGCAAAAAGCGAAGGATTTGATCTAAATCCGATAGGAAGAATGGTGGAGCGTACAAATTCAAATGCACCTTACATAAGTGTTAAATAAAAATTATGCAACGAAATACATTAATCCAGGTAACTCAACATGGAATGGGAACTGGAAGCGAAGAATTGGGTTTGAAATTAATAACCAACTACTTTAAACTTTTAGATGCAGATGGACGAACTCCTAAAATTATTGTTTTTTATAATGCTGGGGTTAAATTAATCTGTGAAAACTCACCTGCTTTGGAGGCTTTGCAAAATTTAAGCAAAAAAGGAGTGCAATTGGTTGCTTGCAAAACTTGTTTGGATCATTTCAGTTTAACGGATAAAATGAAAGTTGGAATTGTAGGCAGTATGCCTGATATTATTACACTTCAGGCGGATGCCGATAAGGTAATTAATTTGTAAAATTCCTTTTCTAAAAGATACAAAAAGAGCTTGTCTGTATTTCAGATGAGCTCTTTTATTTTTGGATTACAGCTACGAGTCGCATACATTTTTTTAATTTTAAATACATTCCCTAAGGTAGATTACATAAAGCTTTGTATATTTAATACGCAAATGTCTTTTTTTATGCTCCTGAATAAATTATTTACCTATTTACTTCTTTTTGTATTCTGCTTTCAAAGTTTTGAAGTGGTACTTATTACCGTGAATTTTAAAATAAATCAGGAGTTTTTTGCGACTATTTGTACCAATAAAGATAAGCCTGAAATGAAGTGCAACGGAAAGTGTCACTTAAAAAAGCAAATTCAGCAACACGAAGAGGACACTTCAAAAGACAAACAAATTTCCGAAAAAGAGTATCAATTGTTTTTTCAGAATATTCTTATTACTAAGCTTTCAAATGCAATTTCAAGCTCCGAAAAACGATTGATTTATGAGGAGCCATTGTACTCTATTCAAAATACCTTCGATATTTTTCATCCTCCCAAAATACATGGTTAATAGATAGTAATAAAAACAGAGCTTTTTCTACCCGTTTAAATGGATAGGTAGTTCATTTGTTGCTTATTACTTGTTAAACAATGAATTGGTAATTCACTATACACCTTCTGCTATTGGCAGATTTGTATTGTATTTGCGCGATTATATTTAAACGACTAATCGGGTACATTATGAATTTTAAACAGACAGGAATGAAAAAAATTCTTATCGTCTGCTTCCTGCTACTTGGGATGCAAGCGTATTCACAACAAAGAATAAAATTACAGGATGCCGATACGGGCGAAGCAATTTCTTATGCTCACTTCGTGTATCAAAATCAAAAAGGAACAAGCACTTTAAGTGGCGAAATTGCACTAGAATTTGTTCCTGCTGAAAAACTTCATCTTTCTCATGTAAACTATGGAAAGCTTGAAATTGAAAGCGAAGTATTACGCGAAGCAATAGAGAGTGGAGTATTAGTACTCACGCAGTCGTACATTTCTTTGCTGCCAGCTACCGTAATTGCGAGAACAGATCGTAAAGCAAAAAGCGACATTATGAAAGTTCGCACCAGCGACAAATTATCGCACGATGCAGGTGACTTTTTAAGTCAGAGTGCTATGATTGGAGGCATCCGAAAAAGTGGAAGCTATGGTTTCGATCCTGTATTGCGTGGCTTTAAATACGATCAGTTAAATCTTGTTATGGATAATGGATTGAGTGCATCAGCAGCTTGTCCAAACCGAATGGATCCACCCGCAAGTCAAATTCCAATGAGCATGGTCGAGCAAGTAGAAATTATAAAAGGGCCACACTCCCTTCGATTTGGAAATGCTTTTGGGGGAAGTATCCATTTTAAATCGGCACCAGCAAGTTTTAGCGAAGCTACAAAAGCTTTTGGTAGGGCAAGTGGAAGTTACGAAAGTAATGGAAATATTTTTCGTACAGAGGCACTGGCTGGAGCAAAAGGGGATTTTTACAATTTTGGGGTTTATGCTGCATATAGCGAGGGTGACGATTATGAAGACGGAAATGGAGCTAAAACTCCTTCGGGCTTTAATCGGCGTAATATTGGTATAAGTAGTGTTTTTAAATTGTCCGATAATCAGAGTATTAAACTATCTGCAAATAACAACTTTGCTAAGGATGTCGATTTTCCGGCTTTGAATATGGATTTACGAGAAGATGATACCTATTTAGTAAATCTTGCACATAAAATCACTTTTAAGAATTCTGGAATTAGCTCTTTATCTACTTCTTTTTATGGTTCTTTTGTGGATCATAGCATGGATAATTTAACCAAAGATTTGAATCCAAGAATGGTAAATGCCATTACTTTGGCTAAAACAAAAAACTATGGTGGACGATCAGAGGCAAGCTTTCAATTAAAGCGCACTTCTCTTTTTGCAGGTATCGATTACAAGGCCGAAGAAGCGGAAGGGAATCGTACTCGCGAAATGTTAATGGGACCCATGGCCGGAAAAACTTTACAGGATAATATTTGGCAGGATAGTAAAATTTCTAAAATGGCGCTTTTTGGCGAATATCATTTTTCTTGGAATGAGTTCTTCTTTGTTGCCTCTAGTCGCCTCGAGCACAATAGTGCAAAGAGTAGAGAAAAAACTTCAGAATTTACAGGAGTTAACGAGAAAAATCCGGATAACAAACTAAACTTGTCGGCAAGTATTGGTGCTACTCGTGATGTGTCGGAACAGGTTCGAATGGGCTTATGGTTGGGAAGAGCGGAACGAAGTGGAAGTTTAACCGAGCGTTTTATTAATTTTTTGCCTGTTGATGTGGATGCTTACGAACGAATTGGGAATACCAATTTAAAATCGGAGGTTAATTATCAGCTAGACTATAACTTTACATGGAAAACGGAGCGATCGGAATTAGGAATTAACTTGTTTGCATCGGTACTTAACGATTATATTAGTGCCCGAATAAGAGACGATTTGTCGCCTCGATTGGCAACAGCTCCTGGTGTGAAGCAATACTATAATATCGATAAAGCTGTACTAAGAGGATTTGAAGTTTTTTGGTATCAGAAAGTTAGTGCCTCCATTTATCATCAACTAAATATTGCTTATACATACGGAAAAAATAAGGATGCAAATACTGCCTTACCCGAAATTCCACCAATGGATTTAAGATATGCCTTGGGTGGAACGTTTTGTAATGGTAAATTTCATCCCGAAATTACGGTTCGACATGCCTTACAACAAAATAGGATTGCAAGCAATTTTGGCGAAAGCGAAACGCCTTCGTTTACTATTGCAAGTATAAAAGCAAGCTACAATTTTTCGGAAAAGTTGAGCTTAATGGGTGGTGTAAGAAATGTTTTCGATGAGGCTTATTACGAGCATCTTAACCGATCGGTAGTGAGTAGTAATCAGGCAATTTATGCTCCTGGGCGCAGTTATTATCTTACTTTAACTATTAATTTGATGTAAAAAAAAGCAAGTTTTTAATTGTAGATGAGGCGAATACTTCATCTACAATTTTTATTTATAAAAAAGTGTGGGTGTATCCAAAACACAATTCCGAAAAATCGGCTTGACCGAAATTTGCATTGATGTTTGCTCCAATAAAAAAGTTATTCTTTGGCAATTTATTGGTGTTTACGAAATAGAAATTAAGTCCCATGCGACTCGAGAAATATTTTTTCAACTTGTATTTTAATTCGCTGGAACTGCCTCCATAGGTTTTATAATATTCTTTGTAATAGGGTTTGTATAAATTCAAACCACCTTCAATATCCAACCCAAAGTGGCCGATTAAAAATTCAC
Organism: Labilibaculum filiforme; assembly: GCF_002843315.1. GTDB lineage: Bacteria > Bacteroidota > Bacteroidia > Bacteroidales > Marinifilaceae > Labilibaculum > Labilibaculum filiforme. The sequence goes on from NZ_MVDD01000020.1 coordinate 8,205, forward strand.
TTCCCAAATGAAAATAGATATTGGATGCATTCCAGTTTGGTGAATCTGCATAATCGGAATCCTCGTTTATTTTAATTTGATCGTAGTAATGTTCGTAAAATCGATAAGTGAAACCGGCTCTTACTTTTAGGTGTTGTTTAAATAGAATACCACCGCTTAAAGCACTAGCATATACATTGCCTTTGTCGCCACCTATTGGTTTACTTTTTCCTCCATATTCATGAATTCCCAATCCGGTTCGAATAGTAATAAAATACCTTCGGTTTAAGTCCGCATCGGTCCCCAAATACACATCTCTTTTTTGAGAAGTTAATGGCTTGGAATTTAATTGGCACGAAAGACTTACTTGTGCCGAGTTTAAGCCCATATTAGGTAGTTTCGTGTGTCCGTTTGAACTATGCAGGTAGCCAGCTCCTAATCGAAATTTCATTCGATTCAGAGTAAATAATTCTCGGTATAAAAAAGCCTGAAAAGACCAGGTGAGATTCGATCCAATTGCCAAATTTTGTTCGCTGTCTTCAAATGTTTTGGTAAAGTAGCTTCCCCCAATTCCAAATTTTAGCGACCACGCTTTTTGATGGTTTCCCCATGGTCGAAACATGATAAATGGCATAATGCCATATGCTTTCCCAAGAATCGAGTCATTTCCAAAATTTGAATAGGATAAACTTATGCCTGTTGTTGGTTGATGATAGTATTTACTGCTGTGAATATTGCGAGTGTCATTTATTCCTATGCTTAAAAAAATGGATCGTACAGCATTAGAACTCGGAAAATCGTTGTAATTAGAAACTGTTTTGCCAAACATTAGTTCAGGTTCAACAAAAAACTGATATTTTGAGTCTTTCGCCTGATCTTGTGAGAACGATTTCTCTGCACACAAGCATATAAAAAGGACTAGCAAGAATTTTAATATTGAACAATTCATATTTGGGGATAAAATAATGTTTAGCATAAGCAAAAATGCAAATCTAATTAATTATTTAGTAAATCGTTTACAATTAATATTTTGGATGAATATTTAAGCTGCTAGTAGGAAGAAAAATTATAATAATTATCATATATTTACAATAATAGGGATGCTGACCAAACACTTGACGTAAGGACAATTAGAACTTAGTATTAACTTATAATTTAACATCATGAAAGAACAAATTCAGGTTTTATTAGAGAGTTCACAACAGTTTTTAAATGAATTTGCGAGAGCAATTCCTCAAATTATCGGAGCAATAATAGTTCTTATAATAGGTTGGCTAATTGCAAAACTTATTAAAAGAATTTTTGTTAAACTAATGATGTTGGTCAAGTTAAATTGGCTTACCGAAAAGTCGGGAGTAGAAAAGTTTCTGAAAGATGGAGGTGTAAAAATTACTGCAGTAGATTTAATTGGAAGCTTAATTTATTGGATTATTATGCTGTTCGTAATTATGGCTGCATTAAATACATTGCAACTCACTAGTGCTCAGGACTTATTCAATCAGATTATATTATATATTCCTAATATAATTGTATCAATTCTTATATTACTATTGGGATTGTATGCCGCCAAATTTGTTTCTCAGGCGATTGCGGTTACCTTAAAAAATATGCACGAAGCATCTTCTCATCTTATCGAGAAAATTACTTACTATGCCATTATTGTTTTAACTATTTTCATTGTTTTAAGTCAGCTGAATATTGCCGAGAATATTGTTACAATAGCCTTTTTGTTAATACTTGGCGCCTTTTGTTTGGCTTTTGGCTTGGCCTTCGGCTTGGGTGGGAAAGAATATGCGGCTAGTTTATTAAAGAAATTGCAGGAGGAAAAAAATAGTCGCAAAGAATAAAGGTTATAGAAATCGGTTTCCGCCAGGCAAGTAGCCTGGCGGATTTTTTTGTTTAAATAAATTAGTTCGATTCTATAAGAATAACTCTTTCCTCCAAAACGGGGTGAATTACTTTTAGCTTTTTGCAGTAAGCTTTTAGCGCCTCAAAATCCTCAATTGCCTTCGAATTGCTTTCATCAATCAAAATCTCAAAGTCTCCTTTTAACTTGCCTAAGTTGTAACTATTCAAAGCAATACTTAGCAATTCTTCATCGTCTAATTCTTTTCCGTTCCTTTCTACAGTAATTTCTTGGTTTGTCCGGGAATATTTATAATTAATTCCTGAAACCTGCAGGAGTTGGCCGTTTTTATTGGTGGCATTCTCTTTTAAGAGCTGTTTTAAATCGGTTCCCTTCATTAATACTAGACAAACTTTGTTCCCGAAAGGGAGTAGCGATCGAACCGACTTTAAGCTGAGGTTGCCAATAGGAATCGATGCTCTTATTCCTCCTCCATTAATAATTGCCACATTGGATTTGTGCCACTCCCGAAAAGCATCAGCAATTAAATTCCCAGCTAGGCTTTCGCCGATAATTCCATCTTTTACGGAAAGTGCTACTTCTAATCGACCAAGTTTTTCGGACAACTGTAATTCCATATCTTTTTGATAATACAGTTCCATATCGCGTAAATATTTTTCGGCAACAATTTCCTGGTTCAAAGGAATAATTTCGACCAATGGTTTTTTATTCTTTTCTAAACTTACTTTTGCCACAGAACTCATATTTCCGGCAGTTGCTACTACAGGAATACTTCCCTTATAAAAAACATTGCTCTCATATTCGTATTGTTCTTCGGTTAAAATCAAATCAATTTCGGGGAATTGTTCCAATAACTTCCTATTGGTTTCTAAATCCGTTTGTGTAATAAGTACCAAAAAATCAAGTTTCCCCATTTTGGGTAGAATCTGCGATACAGCAACAAACAAATCTTCCTGAATCACGAAATCATCATGAATACTCGTATTCATAGCATCTGTTAGTCCGATGAATCCGATTTGCAAACCGCCGATTTTTTTCAGCAAATAAGCTGGCAGACTCCCGAAAACTTCGCCATCCCTGTCTTTAAGGTTAGAACTAAACCACTTCGATTTGGATTTAGATAAAAGTTGAATGGTATGTTTTGCTCCAAAATCAAATTCATGCTGTCCAAAATTGCAAATATCAACAGGAATATCATTAAAAGCTTCAATCATAGGTTCACCTTTGTACATGCCACCAAAAAGAACACCACCACATAAATCTCCACCATGAATTACCAGTGTATTCGAATTTGTCTTTCTAATTTTATCAGCAACAGTTTTTAAGCGAGCAACACCACCTCGTTCTCCATCCGCAGATTCAAGCGGAAAAATTTGGTGAGCATCGGTGAAGTACACTAATTCTACTTTTTGAGCGGTAAGGGAGATACTAGAAATAAGGAAGACAAACAGAAAGAATTTTCGAAACATGAGATTTTTTTTTATTCATTGGAAATTTAAGAATAATTGAAGATCTATTCAAATTCAGCGCAATGATTAGAAATTAATGATGACTTTTTTTGAGCTAAAATTACATTTTCAATAAGTGATTTAATTGGTAAGGTTTACTTTTCACTTAATTGAAAATTAGGCTAAAAAGTAGATAGAATATAAAATTTATGAATATGGAATCCTTATATTGTATTGGTGTTGCAATGAATAATATAGATTAAAAATAAATGATGTCTGATATCAAGAAAGATCTGGAAGAGAATAGTTTGGGTGTTTTGGAGGCTCTAAAATTACGTTTGGAGGACTACTTAAATTTATTAGATAAAAGTCTCGAGTCAGAGAGTCTTTCTCGCTTAATTTTAGTGCAATTTATAGACTTATGTAATTTTTTTATCACCATAAGCGATCAGGAATCCCAAAAAAAACGAGGCGACAAGAATTTTGATTTTGCAGGAAGCTATATTCTAAACTATGTTTTACCAGAATTGTTTAAGGATAGAATGTTGATTCATCGGGATGTGCTTCTACAACTTCAAATTTCAAAAATAAAAAAACAGGAGTCTTTGGTAGAGGTAAAATCTATCCTGGATCATTTTAATTGGTCGAAAGCAATTTTACAACAAGCGATTCAATCTTTTATTCAGAATATCGAGGCAGAGAAAAATGCTTTTCAGAAACCCGATAGGAAAAGAAAGAAGCTTGTTTCTAAAGCAGTACATCAGCAAAATCCATGGAATATTTATAAAAAACAGTTCTTAACGATACAAAATCAGGCAAGAGAAATTGAGAAATCAACAGCTGTTTTATCAGAAATTGTTTTAGTATTTAAAGATGTAAAAAGTCATACACAAGGAATTTGTACCACTTTAACCGATGAGTTAGAGATTTCCAAACAAACCATAGCTAAGCTGATCGATTCTGTTAAGAATTTAAACGAACATGTTAAGATTTCGGACGCCATTTCATTAATTGAAACCATACTGGATAAATTAGATGTAACCAATCCACAACAAGAAACTTACGCGTTTGAGATTGAAGCGAAACTTGCGGTGCTTAAAGAACAAAGTATTCCTGTTGCTAGCGAGGATGGTTTATTGCTGATCAAAAAAATTGATTTTAATAAGGCTACAAAAAAATGGCTTAACTATGTATTGCTTCCCGATTTAATCGAACTATGGCAAAATAGGGTGAATTTGCTGGCTTTCTATAAACACAGTTTATTAAATCTAAAAAGTAGTTTAACCTTACTGAAAAATAATAAAACGCTGGAAACCCTTCCTTCTCAAATACAAAGTCTGCAAAATCTTTTGCATTCGGCCAATACAAACGAAAATTTACAACAAAGGATCATTAATGAGGTACAAGAAAAATTTAATATTGATTTTTTAGTTGCTAATATTTATCGCTCGGAAGATTTTTTAAAGGTTTCTTTACAATCTTCTTTTACGCAGCTTACCTCCACAAAAAATAATTACCTAATCGAGTTACGAAGGAAATTGAAAACAGCCTTTGCTTTTTTTAGTACAAAATATGAAATCAGCACTTCGGATAATCCGTTAAGAAAATTAGAAAACTCGTCAAGGTGTATCGAGTACAGAACTTTAAAAGCAACTAATATTCACTACGATACACTTTTTTTAAATAAAAATTTTATTGGAAATTTGTTTCTTGTTCCACGAGAAACGGAGCGGTTAAAATTAATGGAAACCATCAATTTATGGAAAAAAGGACACAGCAAAGCAGTACTAGTGGTTGGAAATAATTTAAGTGGGAAGTCGACATTTATAGAAAGTGTTGCAAACGATCATTTCAAAAAACAAAGTATTATTCTGGAAGCAAACAGCACTATTAAGGTGGAGGGAAGAAAATTTGCAACTTCAAAAAATTTGATCGAGGCTTTGCAATACATTAAGAAAAATACTTATAATTCACGCCCTTTATTGGTAATTGATAATTTGGAATTATGGCGCGATAAGAATAATAATTTATTGGATAATGTTAGAGCGGCTATTCAATTTGTGGAGTCGGAGTCGAATAACTTTTTTGTTGTGATTACAACATCAAAAGCAATGCAGTTGCACCTCGATAGAAGATTGCCATTTTCCCGATCGTTTAGTTCCATAATTGATGTAAACAAAGCAAAAACAGACGAAATATACAAAGCTATTTTATTGCGACACGATGCTTCGCACCGAAACCTGGTGACAGAAAATGGGCTCCCTTTAGCCAACAAGCAACTTGAACTTATTGTGCAGAAATTGTGTAGGAGTTACGATAATAATATTGGCGAAGTATTACAGGCATGGACTTATGCCATTACAACAGCTGATGACGATAAAGTGGTTTTTGAGGAAAAAGAATACGAATTCGAAGATTTTTTTACTCCCGAAGAGGCTATTATTCTTAAGTATGTGTTACTATATAAGCACATTAACGAAGTAATACTAAAAAACTTTTTGGGAAAACGATACGATAGTTCCTATAAATCTGGATTAAGACGATTAACCAATACGAAAGTATTTTTGCGAAATTCAGAGGGAAATCTCATCTTAAATCAGGTGTTGTATCACAATATTCACGAAATTCTTAAATACAGAGGAGTACTCAACTAAATGGAAAATATAGAGAAATTATACACTTGGAGCGGTTTATTTGGCCTGGTTGTACTGCTTATATTCATCTATTGGATGCTGAAGCTAGTTAAATACATTGGAGAACGATTTGCCAAAAAGAACGTGACCAATAAAAAAATAATAAGCTTTTTACGAAAAAGTTTACTATTCTATAAACCCATTGCAATAGCAATATTAGTGCTGGGCTTTATTTCTATTAATCGTATTACGCATAGCATTATCCTAATTTTTGTTTGTGTTTTTGCTTTCTATTATCTTAAAAACTACCTGAGTGGTATTTTTTTTCAAGCAAACCCATTGGTGAGCAAAGGTGCATTTATTACCATTGGCGATTTTAAGGGAGAAGTTAGAAGTTTACAAGCCTTCGGATTAATAATTAATGCAGAATATGGAGAACGATTCATTAATTATACTACGATTGAAAGATTAGGTTTTGCGATTAACTCAAATGTGAATACCAAATTAAGACAAACTCTTTATTTACATACATCATTAACAAAAGATCAGGTTTTAAATTTGATATTTGACAATCCAATTTTAGATTTCGATCAAAAACCTACTATTCAAAATAGTGAAGATCCTCAAGTATATAAATTTCAGTACACGCTAGAAAATGGAGCTACCTCCGAAGATTTAGCTGCCTTTTTACAGGAAATACAGATTGAGACAAGTGTAACCAACAACTTTAAGTAAACATGGAAATTATTTCATCCTATAATTTGATTATCGAAGTATCTGTAATCATTATTTTATCCTTTTTATTCAACGGATTATCGAAAAAAACAAACATTCCTGCCGTATTGATGCTTATCGTATTGGGAGTTGGTTTGCAATATATACTAAAACATTTCAATGCCGAATCCTTAAACTTTTTTCCGATACTGGAAGTATTGGGAATTGTGGGACTAATAATGATTGTTTTAGAAGCGGCTCTTGAATTAGAACTGAAAAGAGATAAATTAATTCCTATTTTAAAGTCGTTTGGTGTAGCATTAATTGGTCTTATTTTATCAACATGGGCGGTTGTTTTAATTCTTTATAATTTCATTCCCGAAATGACTATGCAATCGGCATGGCTATACGCTACGCCATTGTCTATTCTTTCTAGCGCAATTATTATTCCTAGTGTAACTGGTTTAAATGCAGGGAAAAAAGAATTTCATATCTACGAAAGTACCTTTTCGGATATCATGGGAATTATGATGTTTTATTTTTTAACCGGAAAACTAAATCCGGCCGAAGATAGCGGTGTAACCGGATTTGCTGGAAATATAGTGTTAACTATTATTATTTCATTAATAGCTAGTTATGCTATTATTTTAATTTTTCAACGAATAAAAAGTCAGGTGAAACTTTTTTTACTGATAGCAGTGCTTTTATTATTGTATGCACTAGGTAAAAAAATGCACCTTTCTTCACTTATTATTATCTTGATATTTGGTTTGGTGATTGCGAATATGAAACTTTTCTTTAAAGGAAAACTTTCCAAATTAATCGATTTCGAGAAAGCGCATCATATCTATCACGAGTTGCATACAATTACAGCAGAAACTGCATTTGTTGTTCGTACCTTTTTCTTTGTAATTTTTGGTCTTTCAATAGCTGTTTCCTCCTTGCTCAGTTTAAATGTAACGATTATAAGTTTTTTGATCTTGATTTCGATTTATGCGATACGATTTATTATTCTTAGAATTTTTGTGGGAAAGGATATTCTTCCACAATTATTTATTGCACCACGTGGTTTAATAACAGTACTTTTGTTTTATAGCATTCCTGCCGAAGCACAAATAGCTGGTTTTGAACCAGGAATATTACTTTGTGTAATTATTGGAACCAGTTTAATTATGACTGCTGCAATGATTTACGATAAATATAGAAATTCCATTGCCATAAGCATTGCTTCGGGTAGAAAAGTGGAAAGCGTAAAGTGGAAAGCGCCAAGTATTGATGAGGTGAAATAAATAGAGCCGATGAACTGAACGCGTTACAAAGCATGCTAATTTGAAAATTATACAATAACTAAATACAAGAGATTGTCCTATGAAACGTCCATGTCAAAGCAATTTTAACACACAGGGAAATGATTATCCCAACATGGTAAGTTCCATATGGCAAAAACTTTAAATTATAATCATATGAAAATAGGGATAATAATTTGTGATAGGTATAGGAATTGTGCTGGTGGTAAGTGTTTTAGAGCCATGCAGAATAGAGAAGGAGCTTTTGATATTTATAAAAAAGAAGATCCTTTAGAAATAGTTGGCTATACCAGTTGTGGAGGATGTCCAGGGGGTAATATTGAATATGTTCCCGAAGAGATGATTAAAAATGGAGTAGAAGCAATTCATCTTGCTACAGGATTGGTAGTTGGTTATCCTCCTTGTCCATATGTTTCTCATTTTAAGAAATTTATCGAGGAAAAGTATAAAATAAAAGTGGTGGTTGGAACTCATCCTATTCCACAAAAATATTTTATTACGCATGAAAATATGGAAACTTGGAGAACTAATGAATGGCAAAGTTTAATACAACCTACATTAGTTACTAGCGATTTAAGATTGAAATACGATTAAATATAAGGAGTGTAAAATGTATAAATTTTTATTTGGACCTGTTCCCTCACGTAGATTGGGGATGTCCTTAGGAATCGATTTGGTTCCTAAAAAAGTATGTTCTCTTGATTGTGTTTACTGTGAAGTTGGTAAAACAACAAAGTTAACACTGGATAGAAAAGAGTATGTTAAATTTGATAAGGTGAAAGAGGAGCTGATACATTATTTTGCGAATAATCCGGATCCTGAATACATTACTTTTTCAGGATCGGGTGAACCCACTTTAAATGTACGTATTGGCGAAATTCTTCGATTTATAAAGCAATACAAACCAAATATTCCTGTTGCTGTTTTAACCAACGGAACTCTTTTTTACGACAAAAATGTTAGGAAAGAAATTCTACAGGCTGATGTGGTTCTTCCATCTCTCGATGCGGCAACAGAGGAGGTTTTTAGAAAGATTAATCGTCCGGCTAAAGATCTGAGTATTGAGAAATGTATTCAGGGTTTAGTTGATTTCCGAGAAGAATTTAAAGGGAAAATTTGGCTTGAAATATTTATTTTGCCAGATTTTAACGATAGCAAGCAGGAGTTGCTTGAACTTAAAAAAGTAATTGAAAGGGTAAATCCAGATTCGGTTCAGTTAAATACTTTAGATCGCCCGGGAACTATTCCTAATTTAAAAGGAGCTACAAGGAACGAATTACAACGAATATCCGATTTTTTTGGGGTAGAGAATGTTGAAATAATTAGCGCTTCTCTGGAAAGAAGAGATATTCAATCATTTAGGAGTGATATCGAAACCGCAATCGTCGAAACGATATCCAGAAGACCTTGTACGTTGGATGATTTGACGAAAATACTAGGCTTGCACATCAACGAAATAAATAAATACCTGGATGTTTTAGAAGCTGAAGCTAAAATTGTAAGCATAGAACAAGAAAGAGGGGTTTTTTATCAACTTAATGAAAAGTAAGTTGGCCTAAAAATATCGATAAAACCAAACGAAATATCAATAGCTTTCGTAGATAAGCTGGGGTTGACCAGGCATTCTTTGCTTCTTTTTAAATTTTCTTGCAGGATATAAACTATTATTTTTCTGCATTTTGGGTGAGTTACGTTCATTTTTCAAGGAGTGTATCTAACAAAAAATCATTTTTAGTACCATTAAAAATATCTCAATAGCAGTTCTTGCTAGTTGTTAATTTGTATAAATATCAATAGTCGAACACTTCAAGAATGCTGGTTGCATTTTTCTTTACTATTGCCTTTCGTAAAATTCTAATTTCTTGAATCAGTTTTACATAGACTTGCTAAAAATAATATGTATCTTGGTTATTGCACTTGGTTTATTGGCTAAGATACGTTTCAAATTCTGGTTTCAGCGTAGCAAACTGCGAATTTAAAGACTTATCTTTTTTGATAAGGTTTATGATGTTCCCGGAGCTACTAAAAAGATCAATGAATCTAATTCATTTGTAGATCTTCCAATTTGTTGCAGATGCCATACCGAAGCCTAGCAAGCGAACAAAATGTACAGGAAAGATGTTTACCTCAATAAACAAAACGTGCTTAGGATGTTTTTAAGCGTGTAATAGTGGAACAAAAGGATGCTTATTTTATGAATGATACTACCAACCAGTCTATTAATGGAAAATTCCTTTATTATGGTTTTATAGCCGGAAGCCTGCAAATATTGCAAAGTCAAGAGGAACTAAATCAAATAAATGTATTTCCAGTGCGCGATAAAGATACAGGGACAAATCTGGCATCTACAATTCGTGCGGTAATCGATAATATCCATCCGGATAAGTCGTATAAAAAAACGATTGAGAATATTGCAGAGGCTGCATTAATTGGTGCTAGAGGTAATTCAGGAATAATTTTCGCTCAGTTCCTGCACGGTTTAAGTAGGGAAACGAAAAATAAGCAGGTTATAACTCTTCAGGAATTTGCTGAGAGTGTAAAGAACTCAATTCCTTACATGTACGAAGCCATATCCAATCCGATTGAAGGTACGATGTTAACTGTTATTCGGGAATGGTCTAATTTCCTAAGTAGTAAAGAAGATGTCGCTCACGATTTTAAAAAAGTGATCGTTGACTCTTTTTCGGTATTGGAGAAATCTCTTGCTGAAACAACAAAAAAACTAAAGGCCTTAAATAAATATGGTTTTGTGGATGCAGGAGCCAAAGGTTTTGTGATTTTTATACAAGGGGTAATAGGATTTATAACAAATAGAAATATTCGGGATTTTGCAGTGGAAAGAATGGAAACAATTTCGCTTATTCATTCCGAAGATATTATTGATGAAGAGCTTTCTTTTCGGTATTGTACAGAGGCTATTATTAAAGAAATACGGGTGAGCACAGGTTCTTTAAAACAAACTTTAGCAAAATATGGCGATTCTGTGGTGGTAGCTGGTTCCGAGCATACTTGTCGTATTCATGTTCATACCAACCATCCTGCTACTTTGTTTCACAAGCTGAAAGATGCAGGGACGATTACTTTTCAGAAAGTAGATGACATGCAACGCCAGCAGGAAATTGCAGGCAAAAGGAAGTGGAATATTGCTTTAGTTACCGATTCAACTTGCGACCTCTCTCAGGATTTAATCGATTTTTATCAAATTAATGTAGTGCCTTTAAATTTAAATTTTGGCGACAAGCATTATCTCGATAAAATTACCATACAACCGGAGCAGTTTTACGATTTGCTGGATAGTACTCCCGAACTACCAAAAACATCGCAAATTAATGAACGAACTTTTACCAATTTGTATTCGCACCTGGCTTCGCATTACGATGCAATAATTTCGATACATCTAACCTCTCACTTTAGCGGAACCTATGCGAATAGTGTGAAAGCTGGAGAACGAATTCAGAAGGAATTTAAAAAACCGGTACATGTTATTGATTCAAAAAATTTATCAGGAGCGCTTGGTTTACTTGTATTAAAAACGGCTCATTATATTGAGGAGGGGAAAGTGCCAGAAGCTATTGTGAAAGAGTTGAATACTGATATTGATAATGCTAGAATTTTTGTTAGTGTTAAAGATCTAAAGTACATGATAAAAGGTGGTAGGGTTTCGCGACCTGCAGGCTTTATTGCTAATTTTTTAGGCATTAATCCTATTATTTCTATGAACAAAGAAGGGAAATCTTTGTTATTTGGAAAAACCTTTAGCCAAAAGGGCAGTTTGAATAAAATATTTAAACATATCGAAAAAATAACTCAAGGAAAGTCGGTATGGAATTATATTGTTCTGCACGCTCACAATTTAGAGGGGGCAAACAAAGCGGAGGTGAAAATGTTTGCAATTACTGGAAAAAAACCGGTTTCTGTAGTTGATATTTCTCCGGTAATTGGCATACATGCCGGTAATGGTGCCATATCCATTTCATTATTGCTTACAAATTAAAAACAAGAAGCTATGTTCACGTTATTTCTACAGGCCTTTCTTATTATTTTCATTTTGGTCACCTTGCTTTGGGTGTTTAGTGTGATTATCACTAATGTGAGTATAGTTGATGTGTTTTGGGGAATGGGTTTTGTAATCGTAAATGCATTTTACATTACTTATTCTGGCGACTTTTTTACACGTAAACTACTGTTATTGGTTCTGGTTAGTTTGTGGGGCTTAAGACTTTCGATCTACCTTGGATGGCGTAATATTGGGAAAGGGGAAGATTTTCGCTATCAGGAATTCAGAAAAAATTATGGTCCCGAACGTTATTGGTGGTTTAGCTACTTTCAGGTGTTTTTGTTGCAGGGCGCATTAATATTATTCGTTTCGCTTCCTTTGTTGGCAGCAAATTCAAATACCGTTTCCGATGGTTTAACTTGGATCGATTATTTGGGAATTCTGGTTTTTATTATCGGATTTATTTTCGAAGCCGGCGGCGATTATCAGCTTGCAAAGTTTAAGCAGAATACCTTCAACAAAGGGAAGGTCTTAAATACAGGTTTTTGGAAATATACTCGGCATCCCAATTATTTTGGAGATGCTACTGTGTGGTTTTCTTTCGGTATTTTTAGTATTGCTGCCGGGAGTTATTGGCCAGTGATTGGATCAATTGCTATGTGCTTGATAATTATAAAAGTATCAGGTGTTTCTTTGCTTGAAAAGAGTTTGAAAGATACCAAACCGCAATATCAGGAATATATAAAAAAAACTAGTGCTTTTTTGCCATGGATTCCTAAAAAATAAATGGTTATGGATTTTATAAGTAAAAATATTTGGTGGATTTTGTTCCTGTTGTGGGGTATCCCCTTAAGTTTTTATCGAAGTAAATTTCGGAAAATTGTTTACAATACTAGCAGTTGGACGATTAACATTAAACCAGTATTTTGGAAAGAGATGAAAGGATTATTTGGGTCTATTTATCCGGATAACAAAAAATATACGAAGTTTCGGAACTTTTACAGGTTTTATCTGTTTGTATATATCGTTTTATTTATTTTTTATTTAAATTTTGACACAACTACTCATAAAATGGAAGAGCTAAGAATAGGGAGCACGGTTCCCAATTTTGAATTAAAAGATCAGGATGGCAAATTGTTTCAATTCGATGCTGTTCGGGGTAAAAAGAATTTGGTTATTTATTTTTATCCAAAAGATGATACTCCCGGTTGTACAAAAGAAGCTTGTGCTTTTCGCGATCAATTTGAAGTGTTTGAGGAAGCCGAAGCTCTAATTATTGGCATTAGTGCTCAATCGGTTGATAGTCATTTGAAGTTTGCACAAAAACACAAATTAAACTTTACTTTATTAAGTGATAATGGAAACAAAGTTCGAAAATTATTTGGGGTGCCTAGTAATCTATTTGGATTAATTCCAGGAAGGGTTACTTACCTTATCAACAAAGAAGGGAAAGTGGTATACCTTTTTAATTCTCAAACAAAATCCGAAAAACATGTAGAGGAGGCTTTACGAATTTTACAGGAAATAAAATGATTTCATTACCTGAAATATTCTTGTTGCTATTAACCTATTTGTGGGGCTCTATTCCTTTTGGATTTTTGTTAACTAAAATTTATATAGGAAAAAATATACTCGAGTTAGGAAGTGGAAATATAGGTTCTACAAATGTGAGGCGTGTTGCAGGAAAAAAAATATCAATAATTACGCAATTGTTAGACATGTTAAAAGGACTTTTACCGGTTGCATTGTTTCTTATTTTCGATACTGGTGCATCGAGTCCATATTACATTTTTATGCTGGCATTGGCTGCAATTATAGGACATGACTTTAGCTTGTTTTTAAAATTTAAAGGAGGAAAAGGCGTAAATACAACATTGGGTGCTTCCGTATTACTAGCTCCTTACTCGGTGTTTATAGCTGTTGGTATTTATTTTATCGTGAAATGGCGATCTAAATACGTTTCAATGGGGTCCATTGTGTTGGCTATAATGTTGCCAGTTATCGAACTTCTTTTGTACTGGTTTACGCCTACTTTTTATTTTTTACTGATAAGTTCCATTCTAATTATTCTTTTGCATCGACAGAATATCAGTCGGTTAATTGCAGGAAATGAATTGAAATCATAGAGTTTAGGACGAAAATGAGCATATTGAAACTATAAATACACGAAGTTATGGCATTTTATCAATTTTATCGGGAACAGATTATAAAGACTTCTATCGACGAATTATGGAATTTTATTTCCTCTCCTCAAAACCTAAAAAAGATTACGCCTGATTATATGGGCTTTGATATTAGTTCCAAAGACTTACCAAATAAAATTTATGAGGGAATGATTATTAGTTACATCGTTAAGCCTTTGTTTGGTATAGAAACAAATTGGGTTACTGAAATAACACACGTAAAGGATAAGGAATACTTTGTGGATGAACAAAGGGTTGGACCATATTCATTATGGCATCATCAACATATTATTAGGCAGCAGGGAGATAAAGTTGTAATGAAAGATATTGTTAGCTATCAACCACCATTAGGATTTTTAGGAAGCATTGCCAATAAGCTAATTATTGAAAATAAATTAAACGAAATTTTTGATTATCGAACTCAAATTTTAGAGGAGCTTTTTCCATCCTAATAATCAAATAGATATCCTTAAAAAAACAAACATATAGTAAGAGTAGGTATGTTAAAAGCTAATAGAATGATATATAGACTAATTATATTCCTAATTCTCAATTTTACAGGTCTTGCAATTGCTGGACTATTTACAAGTAAAGGCGTTCCGTCCGATTGGTATGTGGGTATTGCCAAGGCACCTTGGACTCCTCCGGGTTGGGTTTTTGGTGCAGCATGGACAATAATAATGATTTGTTTTAGTATTTACATGACTTATTTGTGGGAAAGTACCGAAAATAAGAACCCCCTTCTTGTATTGTTTGCCATTACATGGATTCTAAATGTAGGATGGAGCCCTATCTTTTTTCACTACCACCAAATTTTCGCAGGCTTACTGGTAATTTCAGGGCTTACCCTTCTTATCGGATTTTTAATCTTTTTTTATTGGTCACAAGTAAAGTTTAAATCCACTTTATTGCTTCCCTATTTTTTGTGGTTACTTATAGCCACCTCCTTAAATGGATATATTTTTTTTAGAAATTAGCTGAAAGTGGAGAAGTAGGCTATAGGAGACTATTTATTTTGGGGCATAAATCGTTGTTTTTTTTGCGTTACGGCGGTGCTGTTTTCATTCTCACTTGTGAGAATTTGATAAAGAACGACTCCCAATAGAATTAAAAACATTCCAATAGCTTCTTTGCTATTTAATGACTCATGCAAAGCCAAATAACCAAATAAAGCACCAAAAACAGGTTCTAAAGAAAAAATGAGAGCCACTTTTACAGAACTAACATATTTTTGAACCCACACGGATACAAAGTAACAAAACAAGGTTCCAAAAATTCCTAAATAGACAATTGCAGCAAACGATTCGGAGGAAAGGACTCCAATGTTCGAGTCCATTAGTAGTAAGCCAATAAAACTGAATACACTTCCCGAAATAAATTGATAGGTAATTAAGGATAGCGTTTCGGTCTTTCTTACGTAACGACCCGATAATACAATGTGGAAAGCAGCAGTAAAAGCGGTAAATAAAGTAATAATATCGCCTTGATTAAATTTTGTATCGAAATCATAAGTCAATAAAAAAAGGCCAAATACTACCACCAAAATGGAAAAAAGATCGCTTTTTTGAAATTTAGCTTTGTAAAGGGCAAATAGAATGATAGGAACAATAATAACTGCAGCACCGGTAATAAAAGCGCTATGTCCGCTACTTGTATATTTTAATCCAATAGTTTGCGATAAATAGGTAGCGGTAAGTAAAAATCCTAAAATAGATCCATTGACAATGGCTTTTGTAGTTACTAAGCTTTTTTTGTTTTTGAAAAGTACAAATAGTAGCATTGGGATAGCTGCCAAAAGCATTCTTCCAAATACAATGAAGTATTCGTTTACCGTACCTACAGTATCTTTAATAATAAAGAAAGTGGATCCCCAAACAATGGTGACTAGTAGTAGAAGAAAATTATTCATCCGATTAAATATTGATAGATCTTTTAACGAAAAATAGAGTAAGTCTTAAAAATGCCATTTTAAGAGCTCGAATATACTTCAATTTTTGATTTTTTCCTGTTCGTAAATTGGATGGATTCAAATTGTTAGTAGTAACGAAAAAAGTCAACAAGTAGCATCACTTGTTGACTTTTAACATATTATTTATAGATTTTTTTCTCCTTTAAAAGGCATCAATTAATTCTTCCAATCCTTTTTTCTTAAATTCGCGTTCGTTGGTTGATAAAGCTTTAGATGCAGTAACCACCGGAAAATTATCATTAACTATATAATCTAATGCTGCTTTAAAGTTAGATTCATCAATATCTCCAAAATCGTGACTTAAATCATCAGCTAATTCAAAATCAACAGGAATACCATCGAAATAATCACCTTCGCCAAGGGCATTGGTAATTGAAAAGCTAATAGGAACGATAGCCAAATTAAGCGCTTTTTCTTCAAATACATACATGCCAACAGGTTTTCCATGCGTTTTGCTTCCAATCAAGATCACTTTATCTTTGCCCATATATGGTTTTAAGCCATTTATTACCATCTCACTTGCCGATGCAGTATTCGAGGTAGTAATTACAAATACTCTGTCGAAGCCAAATGCGGCTCCTTGATTTTCAAATGCTTCGGTAAAATCCTCACCTGTTTTTGATTTGTTATGTGACACTTTTGAGTAGATATCGCCAGCATAAGCATTTCCAGTGATTAAGGAGGCTAACTGGTTCGATATATAAGTGCTGCCACCGCCATTGTAACGCAGGTCTAAAACCAATTCTGTAGCGTTTTGTTCTTTAAAATAGGTAAAGGCTTCGTTTAATTCATCTTCCGATTTTCCTAAAAAGCTGTCGAATGCGAGATAAGCAACCTGAATTCCTTCGTAGGGTATTACTTCTCGTTTCAGCACTGTGTTTTGATCTAACTCTTTTTGAGTTGCAGTAATTTCTTTTTGTTCTCCAGCATTATTTTCAAAGAGGAATGTTCCAGTCGATTTGTCTAATTCACTTAAAATTTGCTCTTCGCTTAAGCTCGAAATATCCAGCTGATTAATCTTAACAAGCTTCCATCCACGGGTAATGCCCGATGAAAATAATGGAGAGTCGTTAAAAATAAGTTTTACTCGTAAATCATTATTACTGTCGAACTTAAAGGATAGACCATAACCTGTGTAGGTGCCATTTTCAAAATAAGCTAGTAAATCATCCAGATTGGCGATATAGCTCCATCGATCGTTGGAGGCTAACAAATCTTCAAAATAATCGTTTGCCGAGGAGTAATTAGCGGAACTGATTGTTGGTAAATTATCATTCCACAAATACCACTCTTGCATGGTTTTATCAATAATTTCGTAGGCAGTATTATCGTTGCCCGATCGGGGTAATATACCACTATCATCGCTGCACGACATAAATGTCGAGATCAGGATTAGCAGGAGAGAATATTTTACTAGAATTGAAAATTTCATATTCTTTGAATTAAATAAGTTCGATATTGCGATTTTTGAAAAAAATAGACGTGTAAAGCGTAACAAAAATCGTACCTAAGACTTCTGTAACGAGAAAAAAAGTCATCTATTGTTTCATTTTTAGTATAATAACACTTAGAGTGAATCTAAATAGTGTTGTGAAAAAATTGATACTTAATCATATCTATATTTTTAAGCTACTATTTATG
Source organism: Labilibaculum filiforme (assembly GCF_002843315.1). Taxonomy (GTDB): domain Bacteria; phylum Bacteroidota; class Bacteroidia; order Bacteroidales; family Marinifilaceae; genus Labilibaculum; species Labilibaculum filiforme. The sequence continues at coordinate 25,943 of NZ_MVDD01000020.1, forward strand.
CCAGTTACCTTAGGCTTTGTTTTGTGAAGTATAAATTTTCCCTACATTTGTAACACCAAAATAAAGGGTACCATAGCTCAGTTGGTAGAGCAATGGACTGAAAATCCATGTGTCCCTGGTTCGATTCCAGGTGGTACCACAAAAAAAACCGATCAAATGATCGGTTTTTTTTGTGCTTAAAATTAAAATGTGGATTTGGGGATCAATTCAAATATGGATCAATTCGGATCAATTCGAATATCAGGTGGAGTAAGATTTTTTAAGCATATATTTTAGCGACTCTAAAAAAGGAAGAAGTTAATATCTCTCACCCCTCTAAAAGCTGATCTGAAAGCTTTTTTTTTAGTATTAAAAGATTCTGCAGAAGCATTTGCTACGATTGTCGAAATCGTTCAACTCCTTTATAGTTTACCTGTTCGCCCTCGAAAGCTTTCGGGGTCAGGTGGTACTTCCTAATTAGAAATCTATTCGAAACGTTAAAGTTTGATTAAATTACAAAAAAACAAACGTTTTCGATCTAAAATAAAGAAATTCAAGTCTCTAACTAATTTTTTTATTTGAATTAATACGATATTTTTGCAATACTTAGACCAAGTAATAAAGAATTTAAGATATAAAATACTTCAATATGACAAATAGTAAAAAAGCTTTATTGATGATCCTTGACGGATGGGGGATTGGTGACAAATCAAAATCGGATGTAATTTCTACAGTTGAACCTCCATATATTACCAGTTTGTATTCAAAATATCCTAACTCTCAATTGCAGGCGGCTGGCGAATTTGTTGGTTTACCTGATGGACAGATGGGAAATTCTGAAGTGGGTCACTTAAATATTGGTGCAGGACGTGTTGTTTATCAGGATTTGGTGAAAATCAACATGGCTGTAAAAGACGGTTCAATTAGAAAAAATGAACAAGTTGTGAAAGCTTTTACCTATGCTAAAACAAATGGTAAAAAAGTTCATTTAATAGGATTGATTGGTGATGGTGGTGTTCACTCATTAAGTGCTCATGCAATTGCACTTTGTGATGCTGCTAAGGCTTTCGGATTGAAAGATGTATTTGTTCATGGTTTAACGGATGGACGTGATACGGATCCAAAATCTGGATTGGGATTTGTAAAAGAATTTGTTGGAGCAATTGAAAAAACAGGATCTGCAAAGTTTGCATCTCTTATTGGTCGCTACTACGGAATGGATAGAGATAGCAATTGGGAGCGTGTTAAGCTTGCTTACAATTTATATACAAAAGGAGAAGGTGTAAAAGCTTCTAATGTTGTAACAGCAATGGAAGAATCATATGCTGCTGACGTAACCGATGAATTTATTAAGCCAATTGTGATGGTGGATGCAGCGGGTGCTCCTCTTGCAAAAATTGAAAAAGGCGATGTGGTTATTTGTTTTAATTTCCGTACTGACCGTTTGCGTCAAATGACAACTGTGTTTACACAGGAAGATAAACAAGAATTTGGAATGCATACCATGGATTTACAGTGGTATACAATGACTTGTTACAACTCGAATTTTAAAGGTGTAAATGTTATTTACGATAAAGATAACGTGAAAAACACCATGGGCGAGGTGGTCGCAAACGCAGGAAGAAAACAAATTCGTATTGCTGAAACTGAAAAATATGCTCACGTAACTTTCTTCTTTTCAGGAGGAAGAGAAGCTGAATTTGAAGGTGAAAGAAGATTGATGGTTCCATCTCCAAAAGTGGCAACTTACGATTTACAACCAGAAATGTCTGCTCCAGCTGTTGCTGATATGATTACTGCTGAGTTGAATGCTAAATCGGCTGATTTTGTTTGTTTAAACTTTGCTAATGGCGATATGGTTGGGCATACAGGAGTTTATGAGGCAATTTCAAAAGCAGTTCAGGCAGTAGATAAATGTGCCGAGCAGGTAGTGGAAGCAGCCAAAGCAAATGGTTACGACGTAATTATTATTGCTGATCATGGAAATGCTGATTTTGCTGTAAATGCCGATGGTTCTCCAAATACTGCTCATTCTTTAAATCCAGTTCCATGTATTTGGGTGACGGATAGCTCGAAAAGTATTGAAAATGGTATTCTGGCTGATGTGGCTCCAACTCTATTAGATATTATGGGAATTGAGAAACCTGCAGACATGACCGGTAAATCTTTGATAAAATAACTTATCGAGGATAAAGTGCAGCATATAAAAATGGATTGACTTCTTTATTATTTATTGTAGAGTGAGTCGCAGTAAATATTTTTTTTAATGAAGTGCTTTACTATCGGTAATGATAAAAGAAGATAGGATTTAGTTGCTTTGCAGCATAAATGGATAGGTTTCTAATCTTCGTATTCTAAAAAATCTAATAATCCGTATTATCTTTGCCGATAATACGGATTTGCTTTTAATAAAATAAGTAATTAGTAGGGGGTCGTAAATTAGTTTTTACATTTTGTGCTAGTTGCTATATACTTTAAAAAAATGTTACAGATAGGAAAAGCCATAATAAGTCTTGACGTGATTGAGAAGAAATTCATATGTGATATTTCGAAATGTTGCGGCGCTTGTTGTGTTGAGGGAGATTCAGGAGCACCTTTGGAAGATGAGGAGAAGAAAATTATTGAGGATATTTATCCTGTTATAAAAGAGTATCTTACCGAGAAGGGCATTCAAGAAATTGAAAAACAAGGAAAAACGGTTATTGATTCAGATGGCGATTTAGTGACTCCAATTATTAATAATAAAGAGTGTGTTTATACTGTTTTTGAAAATGGAACTGCCCAATGTGGTATCGAGAAAGCTTTTTTCGATGGTAAAATCAGTTTCCGAAAACCAATTTCTTGTCAGTTGTATCCTATTCGAATTCAAAAGTATGCCGAGTTTGATGCGGTAAATTATAATAAATGGGATATTTGCAAGCCTGCCAGAGAGTTAGGGTTTAAAAATGGAACACCGGTTTACGTTTTTCTAAAAGAACCATTGATTCGAAAGTATGGCAAAGAATGGTACGAAGAGCTTCAATATGCAGCAGAGCATATCGATGAAATTATGAAGAAACGATAGGTGCTAAATTCCCCTGAATAAGGGAGTAAGTATTCGATAAATGGATTAAAAACAGCAAGTTTATACTTGCTGTTTTTTTTTATTTTATAATTTGAAACTTGTTGATAACTAATCACTTATAAATCTCTATTGCTAGAAGTTTAAAAGCTAATTTCTAATTGCTATATTTACGTTTCATATTACTTAAATCCAATAAACACATTATTATGGATAACATTAAAGCATATATTGAAGAGAACAAAGAGAGGTTTTTAGAAGAATTATTTGGACTGATTCGTATTCCGTCTATCAGCTCGATTGAAGCAAACAAACCAGAGATGTACAAAGCTGCAGAATATTGGAAGCAGTTGATGTTAAATGCTGGAGTTGATAAAGCTGTAATTATGGAAACAGACGGAAATCCAGTTACTTATGGTGAGAAAATAATCGATCCTAAATTACCTACAGTGATGGTTTATGGTCACATGGATGTAATGCCTGTTGATCCGGTAAATTTATGGGATACAGATCCTTTTGAGCCTGTTGTTAAAGATGGTAAAATTTGGGCTCGTGGAGCCGATGATGATAAAGGTCAGGCGTTTATGCACGCAAAGGCTTTCGAATATATGGTGAAGAATAACTGTCTTCCTTGCAACGTGAAATTCATGATTGAAGGTGAAGAAGAAGTTGGATCTCCTAATCTTCCAAAATTCTGTGAGGAAAATAAGGAAATGTTACAAGCCGATGTAATTTTAGTTTCCGATACCGGAATGATTGCTCCGGATATACCATCTATTACTACTGGATTACGTGGTTTAATGTATTGGGAAGTGGAAGTAACAGGTCCTAATCGGGATCTTCATTCTGGATTGTTTGGTGGAGCTGTAGCTAATCCAATTAATGTATTGGCTAAAATGATTACTCAGATGGTGGATGATAACGGTCACATTACCATTCCAGGATTTTACGACGATGTAATTGAAGTAAGCAAGGAAGAAAGAGCAATGATGGCTAAAGCTCCTTTTAATGTTGAAGAATATAAAAAAGCAATTGATGTAAAAGAATTAGCTGGTGAAAAAGGATATACTCCTTCAGAGCATACAGGAATTCGTCCATCATTCGATGTTTGTGGTATTTGGGGAGGATATATTGGCGAAGGTGCTAAAACAGTTCTTCCATCGAAAGCAACTGCAAAAATTTCTACTCGTTTGGTTCCGAACCAAAATTGGGAGAAAATTTCAGTTCTTTTTAAAGAACATTTCGAAGCCATTGCTCCGGATTGCGTTAAAGTAGTTGTTACTCCATTGCATGGTGGTCAAGGATATGTTTGTCCGATTGATTTCCCAGCATATGTTGCTGCAGAAAAAGCATATACCGAAGTTTATGGAAAAGCTCCTGTGCCTGTTCGTAGTGGTGGAAGTATTCCAATTATTTCTTCTTTCGAAGAAATTTTGGGTATAAAGTCGGTTTTAATGGGATTCGGATTGGAAAGTGATGCAATTCACTCGCCAAATGAGAATTTCCCATTGGAGCAATTCTTTAATGGAATTAATACAATTCCATTGTTTTATAAGTATTTTGCAGAACTGAAGAAATAGTAATTTGCAATTTAAAAATATAAACAGGAAGGGTATTCTAGTATGGAGTACCCTTTTTTATGTGTTAAAATTTATTTTGGTATGATCAGTTTAATTTTAATTTGAAATTGCTTTTAGTTATTGGATTTAAAGCGTAATAATTAATATTTTATTCTATTGATTCTTCGGAATCGTTTAAAATAAAGCTTAAACCTTGAAAATAGGTATTTTTCTGGGTATCTTTGCATTTGGGTTAAAATGTATGGTTTTGCCCCGAAATTCGGAGTTCTTTCTGGATTTGTCGTAATAGATCATACAGGTTGAAGTAAATTTGTAGTTCATGGATGAGATTTTTGGAAAAATAGGATCGGCTCAAACTCTTAGTCAAAAGATTGAGCGCCGAATAGAAGAGGCTATTCGCCAGAAGAAATTACTGGTTGGAGCTAAACTTCCATCGGAGCGGGAATTGTGCGAGATGTTTGCGGTGAGTCGAACTGCATTACGTGAAGCTTTGCGTAGATTAAGCGCCCGGGGCCTGATTGAGATCAAAAAGGGAAGTGGCATGTATGTTAGTGAATTGAAAATCAAAGATGCCATTGATTCTTTAAATTTATATTACGATTTAAGTTTTGATAGTAATTTAATTCCTCAAATTATTGAAGTAAGACGTGTTTTTGAGCCAGAGATTGCTCGTATGGCGGCCAATAACCGAACCGATAAGGATTTGGCTTTATTGCTTAAGAGTATTTCTGATTTAGAAGATTGCGATCCAGATAATACGCAAATGGAAGCCGATATCATTAATAAATTTCATTTGAATGTGGCTAAAGCTTCCTGCAATCCGATTGTGATTATTACTATGGAGCCAATTTACTCGCTTTTACCACGCATGCGTAATTTAATTTATGCGAACGTAGATGGTGAGAAAGATTTTACGATTAAAGCACATCGAACTATTTACGAGGCTATTCGCGATAAAGATGCTGACAAAGCATTTACAGCAATGGTTGGACAAATAAATAGAACCCTTGAGATTTATACACAATATTTGAAAAAATAAAAATAGTATTTTCAATAGAAAACGGAGATTGACTCGTCAATCTCCGTTTTTTTTATAGTGTTAAAGGAGTATTTTATTTGTAGGCTTCTATTGCTTTTTTTACTGAGCCATGTTTTAGAAGCAGGCTTTTGGCTACCTCTTTTTCCAGTTTTAATTCTTCCATAATCATTTTGGTTCCGCGTTCTACCAATTTCTTATTGGTTAGTTGCATGTTCACCATTTTATTTCCTTGAACTCGTCCCAATTTAATCATTAGGCTGGTTGTGATCATGTTTAAAATCATTTTTTGGGCAGTTCCAGCTTTTAATCTGGTGCTTCCGGTAACAAATTCGGGTCCAACAATTGCCTCCATTACAATTTCTGCAGCTTGCGAAACAGGAGCTCCCGGATTGCAAGTAATACAAGCGGTAAGCAATCCATTTTCTCTCGCTTTTTTCACACCACCAATTACATAAGGGGTTGTGCCCGAAGCGGCAATTCCCAATACGGTATCGTTTTGGTTAAAACCATGTTCCTGAATTTCCTCCCAGGCTTTGTCCCAATCATCCTCTGCCGACTCAACTGCATTTCGCAGCGCTTTATCGCCTCCAGCAATTAAACCAATTACAATATTTCCAGGAACACCAAAAGTTGGCGGTAACTCCGAAGCATCCAATACGCCAAGTCTGCCACTAGTGCCCGCGCCTAAATAAAACAACCGACCACCTGCCTTAATCCGATCAATAAGTAAAGTGACAAATTTCTCTATTTCGGGAATGGTACGATGTACTGCTAAATGAACCTGTCCATCTTCCTGATTAATTCCGGTAAGCAGTTCGGTAACCGACATCTTTTCTAAATTGGAAAAGTTCGATGGTGATTCTGTTATTGTTTTTGAGGTTTTCTGATTACTCTCTTTGTTCATTCTTCTCTGTATTATTTACTAAGATGGTATTGAATTAATCCTTCCAATGGGCTTTGCTTGATTTTACCAATCCGCAAGCCCATTTCATCAGCCACAATTTTTAATTCATTCTTAAAATAAAATGCGATACTCCCAATAAAATGAATGGGTAGGTTCGTATGATTGTTATATTGTTTTACGTTTCGTTCAAAAAATTCATAAAAGCTCTTTTTTACCAGTTGTAAAATATAAGGAGATTGAATATTCTCCGAAAGAAAGACGGTAAATTGAGCAAGGAAACGACTGGGAGCTTCCTCTTTGTATATCTTGTTTATGATATCGGCATATTCCAGATTGTATTTCTGATAGAATGCACTTTTTATTTCTGCAGGAGCAAGATCTTTTAGTATATCAGCAATTAATTTTTTGCCCATAACGGCTCCGCTACCTTCATCTCCTAAAATATAACCTAGTGGTGAAACGTTGTGTTCAATGTTTTCTCCGTTATATAAACAGGAGTTCGAACCTGTTCCCATAATGCATGCTATTCCTTTCTCTCTGCCACAAACCGATCGGGCAGCAGCTAAAACATCGCTGTTCACTTCACATGTTGCTTCGGGAAATATTTGTAGTAAGGAATCTTTAATAATTTGTTTTTTGTCATCAGTAGCGCAGCCAGCTCCGTAAAAAAAGATCTGATGTACCGAGTCAAAATCGTTCAATGAGCTAATTATTTTAATAATTGAACTTGTATTTTGATGGTAGGGATTGATTCCAAGTGTTTGCCGGCGTTTTATTTCGCCCTCGTTTCCTAAAAGAACCCAATCGGTTTTGGTCGATCCGCTCTCTGCAATTAATAGCATAGTTTTGTTTTTATAACATGTATGATGAGTGCCAATTAGAAATGAATTTACAAATATTTAAATTATAAATTCAATCCGTAAACTTTTATTTATATTCTCTCTGTATCTTCCAACAAGCTTATTGTATTGCTTGTGACATTTTCACCTTACAAATATATAAAAATTAAACATTTGCTAAAAGTATTATATAACATGTATTACCAATTTTGGAAAATTGGCTTTTCTGTTCTATTTTTGATCCGAAAGTAATTTAAATCAGGAGATAGCAAAATGGAGAATCAGATACTACAATTTAGAGAAGAGCATGATGAAGCCAAGTTGTATTACCAACCTGCCGATGAGTTCGACAGAACAGTGAAGACTCGATACGAGAAAATGCCGGCAGATATTTTTTTAACGGTAGAAAAAGCTGCTAAATGGGTGGCTGCAGAAATTGCAAGTGTAATTAAAGAAAAACAAAAGCTTGGTAAAAAGTGTGTTTTGGGATTGGCAACCGGTGCAACTCCTTTGAGTGTGTATTCGGAATTGATTCGTTTGCATCAGGAGGAAGCTTTATCGTTTCAGAATGTGATTACTTTTAATTTGGATGAGTATTATCCAATGTTGAAATCAAGTGCGCAGAGTTATAATCATTACATGAATGATGTTTTGTTTCATCATATCGATATTCCGAAAAATCAAATTCATGTGCCAGATGGCGAGGTAAGTAAAATTACGATTACCGGATATTGCAAGGAGTATGAAAATAGGATTGATTCTTGTGGCGGATTGGATTTACAAATTCTTGGGATTGGTCGTACAGGTCACATTGGCTTTAATGAACCTGGTTCGCAATTGGATTCGAAAACCCGATTGATTATGCTCGATTCTTTAACCAGAAGAGATGCGGCTAAAGATTTTAATGGATTAAATAATGTGCCTAAAGCAGCAATAACCATGGGGGTTGGTACCATATTTAAAGCCAAGCGTGTTATTTTAATGGCTTGGGGCGAAGGAAAAGCTGCTATTGTAAAAAAAGCCTTGGAAGAAAGTCAGTGCGATGCGGTTCCAGCTAGTTATTTACAGCGCCACGCGGATGTTAAATTTGTTTTGGATGTTCCGGCGGCAAGTGAATTGGCTAGGGTGAAGAATCCTTGGTTGGTTGGAAGTGTGGAGTGGGATCGGTATTGGATTCGAAAAGCTGCAGTGTGGTTGTGTAATAAACTGCAAAAACCAATTTTGAAGCTGACTAATCGGGATTATAATGATAATGGCTTGAGTGAATTGCTTGCTTTGTATGGTTCTGCTTACGAGGTAAATATTAAAGTATTTAATGATTTGCAACATACCATTACTGGTTGGCCAGGTGGAAAGCCAAATGCAGACGACTCTCATCGACCAGAGAGAGCAGAGCCTGCAAGTAAGAAAGTTTTGGTTTTTAGTCCGCATCCTGATGATGATGTAATTTCGATGGGAGGAACTTTGAGACGATTGGTAGATCAGAAACATGAAGTTCACGTTGCTTATCAAACATCCGGAAATATTGCAGTTGCTGATGATGAGGCGGTAAGATATCTTTCTTTTGTAAAAAGTTTTTCAAGAACACACGATACCAATGAGGGGAACCTTCAGTGTGTAATAGAAGATATTCGAAAGTTTTTGTTGGAGAATAAGGAGCCAGGGGGAATAGATACTGTTGAAGTTCGAAATATGAAAGCTTTAATTCGAAGAGGAGAGGCCAAGGCAGCTTGTCGTTTTGTTGGTGTTCGATCCAAAAATCTTCATTTTTTAGATATGCCTTTTTACGAAACTGGTGCAGTGAAGAAAAATCCGCTAGGGGAAGAAGATGTTCGAATTTTGGTGAATTTACTTCAAAGGTTACAGCCACAACAAATTTTTGCTGCAGGCGATTGGTCCGATCCTCATGGAACGCATCGGGTATGTTGGGAAGGAATTTACCAAGCATTAAAAATAGTAAGAGACGAGGAATGGATGAAGAACTGTTATGTGTGGTTGTATCGCGGAGCTTGGCAGGAGTGGGATTTGGACGAAATTCAAATGGCTGTTCCTGTGAGTCCGGAAGAGCTTCAGCACAAACGAAATGCAATTTTGCGTCATCAATCGCAAATGGAGAGTGCGCCTTTTATGGGAAATGATTCTCGATTATTCTGGCAAAGATCTGAAGAAAGAAATAGGGCTACAGCCGATTTGTTTAACAAATTAGGTCTGGCAGAATACGAGGCAATTGAAGCATTTGTCAGGTATATTGTTTAGATTTATCTGAGAATTTTCGAACTCAATTTCCTGAATACCGGATTTTATGGAGTCGCTTTATTTTAACGCTAAAAAACAATGATTTTCATGTCTTTATCTTTTCGAAACATTCGCTTTTTCAAGCTCCTTTTTGTCATCTTCTTTTTGATGTTTTCTTCCTATCATACGAAGGCAATCCGGAAATCAGATCGGTTAAAACGGAAAGCCGACAAAGCTGCGCAATATTTTGTGGAGGAAGCATCTAAGGATTTTGTGTACAGTTTTCAATACGATAGTTTGCAGATCGATTCAGAGCAAAAGCAGATTGTATTGTTTATGAATTCGGTATTTTCTTACATCCCTTTTCGTCCGGAATCTGTTTTGAAATATAAGAATGATTTCAAGGAAGATTTGGGTCGGAAATTTAAAGATTATTCGATTCGAATGGAAAGTATGGGGCAGGAAATTAGTGACTTGATTCCTAATTTTTACCGGGGAGGAATGGTGGCGTTGGATAAGGGGCGACTAAATAAAAATGCAGAGGTAGCACATGCATTGGTACGAAACCTAAATGCAGGAATTGCTCCGGAATTTGGATTAAAGAACAAGCACATTGCACTTTGGCATTCGCATGGTTGGTATTACGAGAATACTTTAGATAGATGGGAATGGCAAAGAGCACGAGTTTTTTGCACCGTTGAAGATTTATGGACCATGGAATTTGTTGTGCCATATATTGCTCCAATGCTCGAAAATTCTGGAGCTAATGTTTTGTTTCCTCGTGAAAGAGATATTCAGAAAAACGAGGTGATTGTAGATGCGGATTGGTCATCGAAAGGTTCGGAGTGTATTGTAGATGCTTCGGTTTGGGGACTTAATTCTCAAGCTGGCTTCGCAAATAAATATCCATTTTATTTGGAGGGAGAAAATCCATTCGAATTGGGACATAGTTATCAGGTGGAGGCAGGGACTAATGAATCTGCTATTGCGAAATACCTTCCTTATTTTTCTGAGAAAGGAGAATATGCAGTTTACGTTTCCTATTCGGATGATGAGGATAATGTGAATGACGCACACTATACTGTATATCATACTGGAGGCAAAACAGAGTTTGTGGTGAACCAAAGTATGGGAGGTAAAACCTGGATTTATTTGGGAACTTTCCTTTTTGATAAGGGGAGAAATCCTGAAAAAGGAAGACTGGAATTGTCGAACGAAAGTAAGGAGGTGGGAAAGTGGATTTCGGCCGACGCGGTTCGATTTGGTGGAGGAATGGGAAATATTGCTCGTGGCAATCCCGACGAACTGAAAGCCCTGAAAAAGCAAAGAGCTGAGTTTGGTTTTAAAATGGATACAGCTATTTGGCAAAAATATACCAGTAATCGTCCCAGATATCAGGAGGCGGCACGTTACTACCTTCAGTATGCAGGCATGCCCGATTCATTGGTGTACAGCATAAATAAAGATTACGAGGCAGATTACAGCAATAGGGGAAAAGATGCGGCTAAGTTTCAGAAACGAGAAGTTGGTAAAACCGATTACAAAGACGATTACATGAGTCGTGGCGAATGGGTAGATTATTTGATCGGCGCTCCATCTGGTCCTACAAAAAATCCAACGGTTAAAGGTTTGGGAATACCTGTTGATATGGCTTTGGCATTCCATACCGATGCCGGCTTTACTCCGAATGACTCCATTATTGGAAGTCTGGCGATTTATTCGACTACGCGGGATAATGATTGTTTTCCAAACGGACAATCGAAATGGGCAAGTCGCGATTTAACCGATATTATTCAGTCGCAGGTGGTGGAAGATATTCGGAGCAAATACGAGCCAAAATGGACTAGGAGAGGAATGTGGAACAAGCAATATTCCGAAGCTTATCGTCCCAAAGTGCCAACCATGCTATCGGAACTCATGTCGCATCAGAATTTTGCAGATATGTATCAGGCGATGGATCCGAAGTTTAAATTCGATGTTAGCAGAGCCTATTACAAAGGGATTTTAAAGTTTCTTTCTTCTCAGGATGGAAGAGATTATGTGGTGCAACCTTTGCCGGTTGATCATTTTCAAATCAGGGAAACCGAAAAAGGAATTTTATTGGCATGGAAGCCGGTTGCTGATGAATTAGAAGCTACAGCAAATGCTACTTCTTATAAAGTTTATACAAGAATTGAAGAGGAGGGATTTGATAATGGAATAGAAAGCTTCGAGCCCGAATATAGAATTGAAAACTGTAAACCTGGTGTGATATATAGTTTTAAGGTGACGGCATTGAATAAAGGCGGAGAAAGCTTTGATTCGGAAATATTGTCCTATTGCAAAGCTAAAAATGGGAAAAAACCTGTTTTAATTGTAAATGGTTTTGATCGGTTGACTGCTCCTCAGGGGTTTGATGATGGAAAGTTAGCTGGTTTTAAAAGTTCGGAAGACGAAGGGGTAGCCTACAAAAGAAATATTGCTTATGTTGGAGATCAATACGATTTTGATAGGAAATCGGTTTGGCTGGATGATGATGCATCGGGTCATGGAAGCTCTTATGCCGATCAGGAGGAAAGAATAATTCCGGGCAACAGTTTCGATTATCCTTTTGTGCACGGATTAGCGGTTCGCGATAATGGCTTTGGTTTTGTATCCATGAGTGATGAGGCTTTTGAGGAGCTGAATTGGGAAGCGCAAGAGTTCTCTGTTTTAGATCTTATTTTTGGAGAGGAAAAAACAAGCAAAAGAATGTATGGCAAGGAGAACAAAGATTTTACTATTTATACGCCCGAAATGAGGGAGGCAATTCGTAAGTATTTGCTCGATAAAAATGCGAAATTAATTCTTTCGGGAGCTTATGTTGGCACAGATTTAGAACTTTGTGGCGATAGTTTGGCAAAATCTTTTGCCGAGAATGAATTGCATTATCAGTTTAGAACCAATTATGGGAGTAAATTGGGAAAAGTATCGCATACGAATGAGGTGAGAAACAATTTCACAGGAGAATATCAGTTTGTAACTGGATATTCATCGGTAATATATAAGGTAGAAGCACCGGATGCGATTGAACCTTTTGGCGAGAATGCAAAAGTGCTTTTACGATATTCGGGAAATAATAAAAGTGCAGGTGTTTTGTACAATGGGAAATATCAGTCGGTAATTTTAGGATTTCCATTGGAAACGCTGGAAACAAAAGCGTACCGAAATGAATTGATGAAACAGATACTTCAATTTTTTAATCAGTAAGAATATAACAAAAACACAATATTTACTATGAACGGAAAGGTGACATGTTTTATTCCTTTTGGAACAAAGGAGGAAACAAAAATTACGGTTGACGAGTTAAAAAAAACAGGACTTGTGTCTGCAATTTATGTTGTAGGCAGTACTGAACAGTTAGAAATTGAGGGAGTTGAGGTTTTAAGTTCGAAAGCTTTAACCTATGGCGAAACAATTCATGCAATTGCCGGGAAAGCAAATTCGGAATATGTTTTTATCTACACAAAAACTAGCGCCTTAACTCTGGGACAGTTGGCTTTGGATCGTTTTCTGAAGGTAGCAAAGGATACAAACAGTGGTTTGGTGTATTCAAATTATCGTGCCATTAAGAATGGTGTGGTTGAAAATTGTCCGGTTATCGATTATCAGGAAGGTAGTTTGAGAGATGATTTTAATTTTGGATCGGTGCTTTTTTACGATGCGAAAGTGTTGAAAGAAGCTGTGAAGGATGTGGATGCTTCTTTTCGTCATGCAGGCTTGTACGAATTGCGCTTGGCAGTGGCTTCGCGTTCCGAATTTATGAGAATTCCGGAAGTATTGTACACCGAAGAAGAAATGGATACCAGAAAATCGGGAGAGAAAATTTTCGATTATGTGGATCCTAAGAATCGTGCGGTACAAATTGAAATGGAGATTGCCTGCACCGAACATTTAAAAAGAATTGGCGCTTTCTTGGCACCTAAATTCGATCCTATTGCTTTCGAGGAAGGCAATTTTAAAATGGAAGCTTCTGTGGTGATTCCAGTTCGCGATCGTGTAAAAACCATCGAGGATGCAATTAAATCGGTCTTGACTCAAAAAGCGAATGTGGCTTTCAATTTAATTATTGTAGATAATTATTCTACAGATGGAACGACAGAAATTATTCAAAAATATGCCTCTATCGATAAGCGTATCATTCACATTATTCCGGAACGAAAAGATTTGGGAATTGGTGGTTGTTGGAACGAAGCGGTAGCGCACGAGTCTTGCGGTAAATTTGCTATTCAGTTAGATAGCGACGATTTGTATGCTGGTGATGATACCGTTCAAAAAGTAGTGGATGCATTTTATCGCGAAAACTGTGCCATGGTAGTGGGAACTTATCAGATGGTAAATTTTGCACTGGAAGAAATTCCTCCTGGAATTATCGATCACAAAGAGTGGACACCAGAAAATGGAAGAAATAATGCGCTTCGTATTAACGGATTGGGTGCTCCTCGTGCATTCTATACTCCGGTATTGCGCAAGAATCCAATTCCAAATGTGAATTATGGTGAGGATTATGCTTTAGGTTTAGCCATTTCGCGTAACTACCAGATTGGTAGAATTTACGACTCTATTTATTTGTGTCGTCGTTGGGATGATAATTCCGATGCTTCTTTGGATATCGAAAAAATGAATGCGCACAATACCTACAAAGATCGTATTCGCACCATCGAATTGAAAGCTAGAAAACTATTGTGCAAAAAATAGATGTAGATTAAAATAGCGTCGTTATTTGTCAATGTGTTTCTCATGCTTTGAGTAAGCTTTTTGATAAAAACTTTACTTTTGGCATAAAACATCAATATTTGCAATCTCCCCTTTTAGGGGAGAAACCCGACAGGGAGAGGGGTGCAAGTAAGTAAAAACGTGGTTAAGTTAACATCTTTAAAATAGCGTCGTTATTTGTCAATGTGTTTTTCACCCTTTCCCCTTCGGGACTTTCCCTATAAGGGAAAGATGCTTTGAGTAAGCTTGTTGATAAAAACTTTACTTTTGGCAAAAAACATCAATAATTGCAATCTCCCCTTTTAGGGGAGAAACCCGACAGGGAGAGGGGTGCAGGTAAGTAAAAATTCTGTGTGCTCTGTGGTTAAACTTTTCTTTAACCCAGAGCACACGGAGATTCACAGATAAAAAAAGAATACAGGTGTTATTTTAGGGTGAAATCTGATAAAATATAAGAAGTATGAAGCAATTTTTTCAAATTTTAGTGATACTGCTGATATCTCTAAGCTCTTGTCAGGGAAAGAAATCCCAGCAAGTGGTAAAGGAATCTGTCCAATTTAAAGATTCTACCGATCAGGCAATTTTTAATTCCATACGGGAAGTTGCAAGCAATGCTTCCCTAGATACTTTACAATTAAATGATAGGGTGATTGAAGTGGCAAAAATGTTTCTACAAACAGCTTATGTTGGAGGTACTTTAGATCGGAATAAAAAAGAGGAATTGGTGGTTAATTTCCGCGAGTTAGATTGTACCACTTACCTGGAGAATGTGGTGGTTTTATCAAAGGCACTAGCCAACGATTCGCTTCAAGCGGATGATTTTTTGAAGGAACTTGAAAATTTGCGCTACCGAAATGGCAAACTGACCGATTACGCTTCGCGATTGCATTATTTTTCCGATTGGATTTATGAAAATGAAAAAAAAGGAATTGTAAAAAATAGCACAGCCGAAATTGGTGGTGAAAAGTACAATAAAGTAATCAATTTTATGAGTACGCACCTCAGTGCTTATCCTGCTTTACAGGCGAATACTTTATTGGTAGGGAAAATCCGGAAGACCGAAAATGAAATTAATAAAAGGGATCTATTTTTTATTCCCGAAGCAAAGGTGCAACAGTTGGAAGATCAAATTCGAAATGGCGATTTAATTGCAATTACTACAAAAATAGAAGGTTTGGACATATCTCATGTTGGTATTGCCATTCATGTAAACAACAGGTTGCACTTGATGCATGCCTCTAGCAAAGCTAAAAAAGTGGTGATTTCAGATATTCCTTTGGCAGAAATGCTTCTGATAAGTAAATTTCAGTCAGGAATAATGGTTGTTAGGTTAAAATAACCTGACAGAGTCGAAGACCTGTAAGAGTTTTAATAATAACTCGATGATTGTTTGAATAATGTATAGATGCTTGGGTCGACAATAAGCGAATTGCAGATCAGTCTCCTATCTCACATCTAAAATCTCACAATCTATTTTTAATGATATCGCATAAAAATAAAGTAAATATTTTTTTACTTGAACTAGGAAAACAATGAACGTAAACAGCATAGATAAATTAGAGGATTTATTGAAAGAGAAATCTTCTACGCAGATATTAGGTGATTTTCTGAACGATCAGCTTAAAAATTGGCCGTTGGCAACAGGAAATTACAAGGGATTGGAAAAAGTGGAAGAAAAAGAATTTCAATTCGAGAATTTTAAGATAAAAGTGCAGTTCAATCCCGAAAGAATAAGATCGTCAGTAGCCAAAGTCGATTCAAAAAGTATCGAAAATCGTGCTTGTTTTTTGTGTTTGGATAAGCTTCCTGCCGAGCAAGCAGGAATTGCTCATGGCAATGATTTTGTGATTCTGGTAAATCCGTTTCCAATCATTCCACAACATTTTACCATTCCAAAAGTAGATCATATCGATCAATCTTTTCTGGCGAATTTGGAGGGAATGTTATCCTTATGCAAAAGCATGATTGGTTATACTCTTTTTTACAACGGACCAAAATGCGGTGCGTCGGCTCCCGATCATATGCATTTTCAGGCTGGCACTAAAAATTTTATGCCAGTAGAAACCGAGTATGCTGTTTTAAAGAATTTGCAATCGGAACTTTTAAGTGATTCAAAAAAAGTGGAAGTGCGGGCTTTTCCGAATTATCTAAGAAAGATGATTTCCATCGAGTCGGAAAGCAAAAATGAAATGATAAATGCTGTTTCTGTTTTCTATCAGACTTTTTCTGAGATGCAAGCAGAAGAAAAAGAGCCAATGCTCAATGCTATTTGTTCCTTTGTAGATGGAAAATACATCATGCATTTGTTTCCACGAAAATTACATCGTCCATCACAATTTTTTGCCGAAGGCGATCAACAATTATTAATTAGTCCGGCCTCGGTAGATTTTGGCGGAGTGTTCATTACTCCTCGGCGCGAGGATTTTGAGAAAATCACCTCGAGTGATGTTGTTGATATTTTTAAGCAGGTAAGTGTTGATGAGGTGTTTTTTGCAACAGTTTGTAAGAAGGTAAAAGCTCAGTTGGGGCTTTCACTTTAAGTGTGATTCCCAATAATACCAAATTAATATCAAGTCATACCCTGACATGGACGGCTTGCTGATAGTCGGAGCATGACCAGCTTGATATTTTAAGCAGGCTTTTGATAGTAAATAGGTATAGATAAGAACCATTGGTAAGCCGACTTTAAGTCGGAATATCAAATTTACAGAAGGAAATAAACGGCATTTTATAAAATGTAAGTCGAGGGAGTGAAAATGTAGCTTGAGGGATTGTGAATGTAAGTCGAGGGACTGTGAATGTAAGTCGAGGGACTGTGAATGTAACTCAAGGGAATAGAAATGTAAGTCGAGGGAGTGCGAATGTAGCTTAAGTGAATTGGAAGGTAAGTAAAGGGAGTGGAAATGTAAGCGGAAGCAACAGAAATGTAAGTCGAAGCAATGTAAATGTAACCGGAAGCAATAGGAATTGTAAAATGCTTAAAATCAAACGAAACTATCATATGAACGAACCACAATTACGCATAGGCATCATGTACGAGCCTAAAATTTCATTTCATTTAAATGGGATTTATATTTTTCAGCAAAATGGAAAAGAGTACACCGGAAAACAGGAAGTTGTTTACACAGATGGAAAAATTGGTTTCGATGGCTTACGTTTGTCTTCGGAAGAATTGGTATTCTCTCCCAAATATTACGAGAAAGGATCGTTCGATTTGTTGGATGTAACTATTGGAATTAAATTCCATTGGGAGCGAAAAGAAGATCAGCGATTCAAGGGAGCTTTGCACTTTATTTGCGAAAACGAGAAACTAACTGCTATCAATGTTCTTTCTCTGGAAGATTATTTGATTAGTGTTATTTCATCGGAAATGAGTGCAACCAGCAGTATGGAGCTGTTGAAAGCTCATGCAATTATTTCCCGTTCGTGGTTAATTGCACAGGTGCTTAAAGGTGCCGAATTGCAAAAATCAAAAACTAAATATCAGAGTATCGTCGAAACCGATCAGGAATATATTCGTTGGTACGATCGCGAAGATCATGTGAATTTTGATGTTTGTGCCGACGATCATTGTCAGCGTTATCAAGGCATTACCAAACAATCGACCCAACTGGTTGTAGATGCAATTGATGCAACTCGCGGAATGGTACTTACTAGCGAAGGCAAGGTTTGCGATGCACGTTTTTCGAAATGTTGTGGTGGCGTAGCCGAGACTTTCGAGAATGTTTGGGAACCCGAAAATCATAAATACCTGCAAGCGGTTATCGATAATCCGAAAGCTCCTGCAGGATATGATATGAATCTGAAAAAGGAAGAAGTTGCCGAAAAGTGGATTCGAACTTCGCCAGAGGCTTTTTGCAATACTACTGATAAAGAAATTTTATCGCAGGTTTTGAACGATTACGATCAGGAAACTATGGATTTCTATCGTTGGGAAGTAGCCTACACACAAGGAGAAATTTCAGAATTAATAAAAAGAAAAACAGGAAAAGACTTTGGCCAGATTCTCGATTTAATTCCTGTGGAACGAGGAGAGTCGGGTCGTTTAATCAAACTAAAAATTGTGGGTAAAAAACGCAGTTTGGTAATTGGGAAAGAGTTGGAAATTCGTAAAGTACTTTCCGAATCGCACCTGTATAGCTCCGAATTTGTTGTGGATAAAGTGGGAGAAGAAAATGGAATTCCCGCCAAATTTATTTTGGTTGGTGCTGGCTGGGGACACGGTGTTGGACTTTGTCAGATTGGTGCCGCGGTGATGGGTGCCAAAGGATACAAATTCGATGAAATTCTACTTCACTATTTCCGTGGAGCAGAATTGGAAAAAAGATATTAATTATAGATGTGAGATAATAGAAATGAGACATGAGAAAAATGGAGTATGCTTTTTTCTAAAGCTGTAAATAGTCTAATATCTCATTTCTCACTTCACAAATCTCATATCTTAAATCTAAACTAAAAATAATGTCAAAAACAAAAACTCGCTCTCCATGGGCATGGATTCCATCTCTTTATTTTGCTGAAGGAATTCCTTACGTTGTGGTGATGACCGTTGCTGTAATCATGTACAAAAAGCTAGGAATCTCGAATACCGATATTGCTTTGTACACTTCCTGGTTGTATTTACCTTGGATGATTAAACCATTATGGAGTCCTGTTGTTGATATTTTAAAAAGTAAACGTTGGTGGATTGTAAGCATGCAATTATTGATTGGTGCTGGTTTGGCAGGGGTCGCTTTTACCGTTCCAACCACTTTCTTTTTTCAATCAACTTTAGCATTTTTCTGGTTGATGGCTTTCAGTTCGGCTACACACGATATTGCGGCTGATGGTTTTTACATGTATGCTTTAGATACGCATAAGCAAGCTTATTTTGTTGGAATTAGAAGTACTTTTTATCGTTTGGCAATGATTACCGGCCAAGGCTTGTTAATTATTTTGGCAGGATATTTCGAAACAACAAAACTGTTTGGAGCCTCCGAAGTGAATATTCCAATGGCTTGGTCGTTGACCTTTTTTATTTTAGCGGCTAGTTTTTTGGTTATTTGTTTCTATCACAAGTTTGCCTTGCCAAATCCTCCAGATGATGAGGAAAGAGAAGTGAAAAGTATTTCTCATGTTTTTGATGGTTTTGGAGAGACTATTTCGACCTTTTTCATGAAGAAAGACATTTGGAAAATCCTAGGTTTGATACTCGTTTATCGCTTAGGAGAATCACAATTGGTAAAAATGGCTTCCCCTTTTCTGCTCGATCCTAAAGAAGTTGGAGGTTTGGGTTTAACCACCAGCGATGTTGGATTAGTATATGGAACCATTGGAATTATTTTTTTAACCATAGGAGGAATTCTTGGCGGTTATTTAGCTTCTAAAAACGGATTAAAATACTGGCTCTGGCCAATGGTAATTGCTATAAATCTGCCCAATTTGGTATATGTTTATCTGTCCTATGCATTGCCCGAATCGTTCTATTTAATATGTGCTTCGGTGGCAGTTGAGCAATTTGGTTACGGATTTGGTTTCACAGCTTACATGTTGTATCAGATATATGTGTCCGAAGGAAAACACAAAACGGCTCACTTTGCTTTTTGTACAGGCCTAATGGCTGCAGGAATGATGTTTCCAGGAATGATATCGGGTTGGATTCAGGAAACGATTGGTTATCAACACTTCTTTGTTTGGGTAATGATATGTACCATTCCTAGTTTTATAATGGTGAAATTGATTCATGTAGATCCTAAATTTGGGATAAAAACAGAAAAAAATGAAAAATAAAATTGCTTTTTTAGGAGATAGTTTAACCGAGGGCGGTACTTGGGAAGTGTATTTTCCAGCTTATCAAATTTCCAATTTTGGGATATCCGGAGAACGGTCTGATGAGATTCTTGATCGATTGGATATGGTCTTGTTTTGGGAACCTGCCAAAATTTTCGTGATGATGGGTGTTAACGATTTAGGAGATGGTTTAAGTTATCAAAAGGTGCTCGAAAATTATCAAAAGTTATTTTCCTTACTAAAGGAGCATGCTCATATTGAATTAATTGTTCAAAGTCTTTTGCCTACCAATGAAACCCTATTTAAAAGTGCCAATTTCGATGGAATGAGGATTTTGGAGTTGAACTATCACTTGAGAGATTTGTGTGAAAAAGAGAAAATTACTTACGTTGATTTATATACAGCTTTTTCAACCTATAGCTATCAAATGATAAAAGATTATACCATTGATGGTTTGCATTTAAATAATGCTGGTTATAAGATGTGGGAGAATTGTTTGCGAGCGGAAAATCTTCTTTAAAACTGAAAAGAATGAAAAAAACAGAACGTCTTATGGCATTGGATGCCTTTCGGGGATTAACCATTGCAGCCATGATTACTGTAAATACTCCAGGTAGCTGGGAGCATGTTTATTCGCCATTGCTGCATTCCGAGTGGAATGGTTGCACACCAACCGATTTGGTATTTCCTTTTTTTCTGTTTGCTGTGGGGGTAGCCATGTGGTTTGCTTTCGGAAAGTTCGATCATCAATTAAAGCCCGAGGCAGGCAGAAAAATTCTGAAACGAACAGTAATCATTTTCGCAATAGGTTTGCTGTTGAATGCTTTTCCTTTTGTGCAAATTAAATGGGAAAGTTTTCGAATAATGGGCGTTTTGCAACGGATTGCCTTGGCTTATGGAATTGGTAGTTTGCTTTGTTTGTATCTGAGTAAAATTCGATTGGTAGTTGTTGCTGCTGTAATACTTTTGGTCTATTGGGGATTAGTTTTTTTCCTTGGCGGAGATCATCCGTATAGTTTGCAGGGAAATCCTACAATGGCTTTCGATAGCTTTATTTTGGGAGAGAATCATTTGTACAAAGGTTTTGGCATTGCCTTCGATCCTGAAGGATTATTTAGCACACTTCCAGCAATTGCAACTGTAATTTTTGGATACCTTGCCGGATTTTTAATTGAATCTACCGAGCGAAATAAGTTGGTGAAGAAATTATTGCTGTTTGGTTCCTTGGGGGTGATCGTTGGTTTAATTTGGAACTTAGGATTCCCTATCAATAAACCAATTTGGTCTAGTTCTTATGTAGTTTATACTGCAGGTTTAGCGCTTCTGGTTTTGGCTGTAATGATTTATCTGATCGATATTTTAAACTACAAAAAATGGGCGCATCCCTTTCTGGTGTTTGGGATGAATCCTTTGTTTATTTATGTGCTTTCGGGAGTTTGGGTGAGAGTACTTATTTATTTGATTCGGATCACCGATCCGAATGGAAATTCAATGACCGGATACGTTTGCTTGTATAAAAATGCATTTGCATCCTGGGCAGGAGATTTAAATGGGTCCTTATTTTTTGCCTTGGCACACATTCTTGTGTATTGGCTGATTGTTTTATTTCTGTATAAACGAAAAATTTTTATTAAGATTTAAATACTAAGTACAATAGTTCGGTAAGGTTTTGTAAAGATTCGATAATGAGTTCGTTCTAAATTTTCTACATTTCTATCAGTGTGTTGATAATAAGTTGTTAGTAAATCAGTCTCGTCTTAAATTTTATATCTCACGAACAATAGCGTCCTAAACGTTTTTACTATATCCGTATAAATCATTAATATAGTGATGTTTAATGCTGGTATTAGAATGATGGGTTTGTTTTTGTCAGCACCTTAGGAATTGGCATTTTATTAAATATTTTTTGTTTAACGAAGGCTTTAGAAAGACCGGGAAGTTGATCCCGATATAGAATTTGTAAGTATTTGTTTTTACAAATACAACAAAATTCATTTTCGGGAGAAAATCACCCGGACGCAATTAAGTCTGAGGCAAATAAGAAAGATATTTAATAAGTAGCCTTGATTTTTTTTGCTTCGTTTTTTGGATCAAGCCCAAAAGATGAAGTCGGGTTTGGGCGGAAGCCCAATTGTCAAAATCATTTAGGACAAGATTGTCTCACGAACTATTAAAATAGATATAAAAGAAAAGCTTCGGACCTAATCCGAAGCTTTTTTTGATCCAAATATCTTAGTTACAATTTTACTGGTCTTAATTTCTTTTGTTGATTTGTTTCGGCTCAATAACATGGGACCCGATACACCAAGCGAAAGTGCTGTTAAAACAAAAAAGGCTTTTAATCCGTTATCAAAAGTCTCCTGCAGCAATTGAAGAAAAATAGTATGATCATTTTCTCCCGTTAAACGGATAATTCCCAACATCATGCGATAGGTAAATGCTCCAGGAACCATTGGAATAACTGCAGGAATCGCAAAAATGAAGGGTGGCGAATGTCTTAAATGAGCCGCTACTACGCTTAAAAAACCAATAAGTAAAGCGCCCATAAAAGAGCTAAGAATGATGTTTGTTCCTAATTTTAAACAGATTAGCTTTAGGGTGCCACCCAAAGCGCCCATAATAAAAATAACCCATAATGTTCGTGGAGGAACATTAAAGAGTATTGCAAAACCAGTGGCTGCAAATCCCAGCCAAATCCATGTCTCAAATAAATGAATCCACTCCATAGTTTAAATATTATAAATAAGTATTGCTCCCAATAATCCTAAGGCAATCGAAAGAGCGATAGTTAATCCATTTATTCCTCTTACTACACCGTTAATAATATTGCCATCTAAAAGGTCTAGTAGCGAATTTATTAATGGAATTCCAGGAATGAGATATAAAACAGAGGTGGCAAAAGCAAATTCGGGGTTATTGCCAATTTGAAAATAAACAGTAGCTCCAGAAATAAGCGAGCTCACAAAAGCTGCTGAGAAAATGCATAAATACGGATTAAATTCTCTCTTCGCGGCTTCCTGTCTTACAAATAAGCCAACAAAGGTTGCCACAAATGCTACTAGCATTTCTATGGCTTCTCCACCAAATAGGCGACAGAAGGAAGCTCCGGCCAAAGCCACCATTATTAAGGTTACAATTCGAGGATAATGAGAGCCGGATTTTAGCCGATCAATTTCCTTACGAACCATTTCTAAGCTCCAATTCTCTTCTACAATGTGCCAGCTCATTCTACTAAGTCCACTCACAATTTTAAAATTGACACGGTGACTCGAGGTTTGTTTTAGTCTGCTAAAGAATTGATCCGACTCTTTGTTGTATAGGGTTAGCATTAATGCATGATGCGTAATCAATAATTCTGCACGGTAGCCATAAGTACATGCAATTCGCATTACGGTAACCCGGATTCTAAATGTATTTGCTCCGGTCTCCATCAGTAAAGCTCCAACCTCAAGCAGAATTTGACACAACTCATTAATCTTATCTTTTTCGGATAAAATCATCGTTTTTATATTAAAATAATAATAATTTGATAATTGATAACTCTCAATCCTTCTACTATACAGTTAGTTAGTGAATTCCGGCTTGCTGTTTAACTGTTGAAATCTACATTTTAATTTCGTAGTTAAGTCAGCAGAAAAAAATTTACTGATAAGCTGTTTCGAAGTATATGTTTTAAAAGACACAAAAAGTTATAGTTTGCAAATGTAGTTATTTTAAGAATTCCAGCTTTGAAAGGAGGAGGAAATTAGGCGCTGATTTTTCACCCTGTTTATTGGTATAAATAGTATTTCTCCGATTTTTTCAGGAAAGAAGTTTTAGGTGCATCCCAAAGTTCTTTTATATCACTTACCAGAAAGTTTTCGGAAAATCTTCTTCTTATTTCTTTACTCCCACATACTTTATCAAACATGCTTAGTCGCGAGGATTCACACATTTCAAATGGATTTTTATTAGGATATAACTGGTGACATTCCTGCATCACGTAAAATTGAATGAGAGAGATGGGCGCCTGCTGAATGTCGGTAAAATGCAATTGAACGCCATGTAGCATATTATCTTTCCCAACAGAATAGTAGGCTTTATAGTGTACTGGTCGAAAAAGTACGCCTGCAAGTTTCAAATTATTTAAGTTGGTGGATAGCTTGTCGGCATCTATCCATTCGGCTGCAAATAATTCGAATGGTTGTGTGTAGCCAACACCAATCGATATGGTATACAATTCGCCAAGTATGCCCGATGATGCATAGTAAATTGCACTCATAGCATTTGGAATGTGTGGTGATGTAGGAACCCAAGGCAAACCGCTTTCCTGAAAAGTCATGTTTCGTTTCCATCCTTCCATTGCTACCACTTTCAATTTACATTTTTTACCGTCTTTTAGTAAGCCTTCTTCGTTTAAGTACTTAGCTAGTTCTCCACATGTTAGTCCGTACACATAGGGAATTGGGAACTGACTCACAAAAGATATTTGCTTGGGTTCCACTAAACAGCCTTCAATTTTATTTCCTCCAAAAGGATTTGGTCGATCGAGTACAATAAATTCTACATTATTTTCGGCACAAGCCTCCATGAGCAATCCCATACTGCTAATGTAGGTGTACGAGCGAACACCAATATCCTGAATGTCGTATACAATAGCATCCAAATCATGTAGCATTTTACTATTTGGTTTTTGTTGTTTGCCATATAACGAATACACCTGAATACCAGTTTTTTTATCCGTGTAGGTGGCTACTTTCTCTCCGGCAGCATGATCTCCTCTTATTCCATGTTCAGGACTAAAAAGAACTTTCACCTCCACATCTTTACTCGCGTGAAGTAGGTCAATGGTCGAGACTAGATTTTTATTCACTCCCGTAGGATTGGTAATTATTCCAATCTTTTTTCCCTTTAAAGTGGCGAAATTGGTTTTTTGTAGTACATCTATGCCTGTTTCTACTTTTTGAGCCAGGAGGGATGTTTGTATAGATAGGAATTGGATACCGACTAAAAGAAGGGAATATCCGAATCTTTTTACAGTATGCAATGTATTGTTATTATTCATGATGAGGGTTTTTTAAGTTTTTGCAGTTTCGATACTTGTTTTCTGAAATATTCCATTGCAAAACTAATAAATTTTATATTTTTGTAACATGTATGACAACTTATCAATCTTTCTAAAATGATTATGGTTGGTAACATTATTTTTTGTTCGCTTTTTGCTTTCTTTTTATTGCTTATATGCCATTAATGGAAAGTAAAACAAATTTAGCCTTTTTAATCGAAACAGCTGAGTTTACAATCGGCGGTGATACGTTAGGGTGACAATTACAGCTAGAAATTGGTAGAAAATTAAGGAAGTTTATTTTACGTTGGATGGAGAGGATGATTTAGGGAATTAAAATAGCTCGCTTAACTATAGCTGATAGAGAATATCGAACTTTAGAGGTTGAACTTATTAAATGAGAGTAACACATAGCTAAGGATGAGTAAAAAAGGAATCATAGGAATTTTGTTTGTTCTGATTGCATTTGGTGCAATGGCAAAGAAAAAGTCGCCTGCAAGAGAGATGCGCGCAGTTTGGGTGGCAACAGTCGATAATATTGATTGGCCCTCAAAGCCAGGTCTTTCTGTCG
Source organism: Labilibaculum filiforme (assembly GCF_002843315.1). Classification (GTDB taxonomy): domain Bacteria; phylum Bacteroidota; class Bacteroidia; order Bacteroidales; family Marinifilaceae; genus Labilibaculum; species Labilibaculum filiforme. The sequence goes on from NZ_MVDD01000020.1 coordinate 51,698, forward strand.
AGGAGCAAAAGAAAGAAATGATTTCTCTTTTGGAGCAGCATCAAAAGAATGGAATGAATACCATCGTATTTCAGATTCGACCAGCTACCGATGCGTTTTACCAATCACCTTACGAGCCTTGGTCACAGTGGTTAAGTGGCGAGCAAGGAGTTGCTCCCGATCCGCTTTACGATCCCCTTCAATTTATAGTTGAAGAGTGTCATAAAAGAGCAATGGAACTTCATGCCTGGATGAATCCATACCGAGCGGTTTGTAATTATCAAAGGGCAAAAACAGATCCTAATCACATTACAAATCAGCATCCAGAATGGTTCTTAACCTACGGAAAACATAAGTATTTTAATCCTGGACTACAGGAAACTCGGAATTACGTGTCTAAAATAGTTGGAGATGTTGTTCGTCGGTATGATGTAGATGCCATTCATTTCGATGATTATTTTTATCCCTACAAAATAGCGGGAGAGCCATTTCCCGATTCTTTAAGTTTCACTAAAAATGGTGGGGCGTTTTACCCGAACCAAATTGATGATTGGCGCAGGAATAATGTCAATCAGGTGATCCAACAAATTAACGATACCATTAAATCGATAAAACCATGGATGCCTTTCGGAATTTCTCCTTTCGGAGTTTGGCGCAACAAGGATATGGATAAATCCGGATCGAAAACAAAAGCTGGTCAAACCAATTACGACGATTTGTATGCCGATGTTTTGTTGTGGTTAAAAAACGATTGGATCGATTATGTAGCGCCACAAATATATTGGCACATTGGTAAAAAAGTTGCCGACTATAAAGTAATTGCAAAATGGTGGCGAAAAAATTCTTTTGGAAAGCCTTGCTATATCGGACATGGGGTTTATCGATTAGATTCTCTTTCAAAAGATAAGGAGTGGCAGAATAGGGATCAAATTATCAGACAAATAAAAATGAATCGTCGTGGGAAGGGAATAAATGGAAGTATGTTTTTCTGTTCGAAGAATTTTACCGAAAACCGATTAGGAATTAATGATGCTTTACAAGCGGAAGTGTATTCATATCCTGCGTTGCATTTAGAAAATACCAACTATCAACAAGCTAGCTTGAAAGCGCCAAAGGTGAAAGGGAAGAAGGGGGGGGTAACTTGGAATTCTGTTGAGGATGCTGTTTACTATATAGTCTATCAGTCGTCTAAAAAATCCCTTAAAAAAGGAAAGGTGTTTTGTATTACAACTTCCTTAGGGCTAGAAATACCTAATCAGGAGGAAAGTTTGTTCTATTCTGTGAAAGCAATAGATAGAGGGCATTTTGAAAGTGCAGCTAGTAGTTGGATTAGAGTTGGACAATAAGAGAATCGTAATAAATGGTTTTTAAATAAGTCGATATGGTCGATAAGTGTGTGTTTTGAAACATGTTAAACGATTATTGGAAATCAATGGATGTGTTTAAATTTGGAATCATGTAAGATGTAATACCAATTAATGTAAAAATGAGAATTACAATTTATTTTATGATTATTTCCCTTGGATTTGCCTGTAGCAATAGTCATAAATTGTTGCAGGAAGCAAATCAAATTTCTCAAGCTATAAAGTTGCAGTTTGCTCCGGATAGTCGTGAGGCAATTTTTAGTCCTAATTTTTCGATGAATCGAAATAATGAATTAGTGGTTAGGGGAGAAACATCTTTACAGGAAGCCAAATTAGAATTGTTGGCTACTTTGGAGGCTTTGGAGATTCATTTGGTTGATAGTTTGACTCTTTTACCAGAGAAAAAACTTGGCGATAAAAATTGGGGACTCATCAATTTAAGTGTTGTGAACTTGAGGGCGAATCCAAAACATTCGGCCGAGCTTGTTTCTCAAGCCATAATGGGTACTCCGGTTAAATTGATGAAAGAAGAGCAGGGCTGGTATCAAATTCAGACGCCAGACAAATATATAGCTTGGTTGGATAAAGGGGCAATGGCTTTAAAAACAAAACAGGAAATGGAGGCATGGAGAAATACTGAAAGAGTTATTTTTCTTCCCGATTTCGAGGTAGTTAAAGATCCTGCAAAAAAGGAAGTGGTTACCGATTTAGTTGCCGGTGCAATTCTTAAAATTGAAAAGGAAAACAAAACAAGTTATGATCTGAGCTTGCCGGATGGAAGAAAGATTCAAGTCGAGAAATCGAATTGTGAGCGATTTGCAGATTGGAAAAATCAGGAGCTAAACGATAGGTCTCTCTTAAGTGATAAAGCAAAAGAATTTATTGGTCGTCCATATTTATGGGGAGGAACTTCGGCTAAGGGAGTCGATTGTAGTGGGTTTGTGAAGGCTGTTTATTTTATGAATGGAATCATTTTAGCCCGCGATGCATCCTTACAATTTCTTCATGGCGATACAATTTCTCCAGAGCAGGGGTTTTTAGAATTAACCGAGGGAGATTTGGTTTTTTTCGGAAGAGCCGAAACGGCTAAGAATGAAATGAAAGTTACTCATGTGGGAATGTATATGAATAATGGAGAATATATTCATTCTTCGGGCAGGGTTCGCATTAATAGTTTCGATCCCGAAGCCGAAAATTATAATGATTACAGGTCGATTACCTGGTTAGGTGGCCGACGAGTTTTAAATAGAATTGGAGAACCAGGAATTAGTAAGGTGTCCGAACACGAATGGTATTAAGAAAAGAAGTAAGAATGACAATAAATAGAAGAAAATTTTTAGGAAATACTGGATGGTTAGCTGGTGCCGCATTTTTACTTCCTGCAATTAATTCTTGTGGAGTAAACGGAAAAAGCAAATCGGGACACATAGGGAAAGGTCTGAAGCTTAGTTTCGAAGCTTATGAGCTGCAACTGAAACACGTATTTACCATTGCATCCTTTTCTAGAACAACCACGCCCGTGATGTTGGTGAAAATTGAGTGGGATGGAGTGGTTGGTTACGGTGAAGCATCCATGCCACCGTATTTGGGTGAATCTCACGAAACGGCTGCGAAATTTCTTAATGCATTGGATTTAAAACAGTTCTTGGACCCTTTTCGACTGAATGAAATACTGAGCTATGTAGATACGGTAGCCGAAGGAAACTGTGCAGCCAAGGCTTCGGTTGATATTGCTTTACACGATTTAATTGGAAAGTTGATGGAAAAGCCCTGGTTTAAAATCTGGGGTTATAATCAGGAAAATACTCCGCTTACTACATTTACCATTGGTATGGATAAGCCCGATGTGGTAATAGAAAAAGTAAAGGAAGCAGCTCCTTATAAAATGTTAAAAGTAAAAATTGGCCGTGGTACCGATGAGGAGATGATTTCTACAATTCGCAAAATTACTAAGGTTCCTTTGTGTGTTGATGTGAATCAGGGTTGGAAAGATAAACACGAGGCTTTAGATAAAATTCATTGGCTAAAAGAACAAGGAGTTGTGTTTGTTGAGCAACCAATGGATAAGAATAATTTGGAAGATATGGCTTGGTTGACTCAACATAGTCCCCTGCCAACTATTGCAGATGAGGCTATTCAACGTTTAGATGATGTGGCGAAAATGCATGGAGTTTATTCGGGTATTAATATAAAATTGATGAAGTGCACAGGAATGCGCGAAGCTCACAAAATGATGAATGTAGCCCGTTCATTGGAAATGAAAGTGATGATAGGATGCATGACGGAAACGTCTTGTGGTGTTAGTGCGGCAGCTCAACTGTCGCCTATGGTTGATTGGGCCGATTTGGATGGAAATTTATTAATATCAAATGATCCTTTTAAAGGAATTGAAATTCTCAACGGGAAAGTAATCTTGCCCAATCGTGCGGGAATTGGAGTCATAAAAATATAAGTAATTTTTAATTATTTCTTGCTAATCTAAATTAAACACTATGAGAAAAATTGCATGCTTTACGTTAATCATGCTTCTTGGCTGGCAGGTGTCCTGGGCACAGGATTTGCTGGTTAAAGGTGTGGTTACCGGTGCAGAAGACGGGTTAACTATCCCGGGAGTTTCGGTTGTAGTAAAAGGTACAACCAACGGAACAACTACCGATTTTGATGGAAAATACGAAATCAAACTTGGAGCGAATGCCATTCTGGTGTTCTCTTATATCGGAATGAAACCATTTGAGTTTACTGTTGGATCTCAATCGGTTGTTAATGTGGCATTGGAAACTGATAATTTCGCGATGGACGAAGTTGTAGTTGTTGGTTACGGTGTACAAAAGAAAAGTGATATTACTGGTTCTGTAGCAAGTATTAGTGCTAAGGATTTGGAAGATCAGCCAGTATCCAATGCAGCAGCTCTCCTACAGGGACGTGCAGCGGGTGTTATGGTTACACAAACTTCGGGTGCGCCTGGTGCTGGTTTATCCGTTCGAGTTCGTGGAACAGGTACTGTGAATAACTCATCGCCTCTTTATGTGGTGGATGGTATCTTTTTGGACGATATTTCCAGCTTAAACCCATCTGACTTTAAAAGTCTTGAGGTGTTGAAAGATGCTTCTGCAACGGCTATTTATGGTTCAAGAGGTGCGAATGGTGTTGTTTTAATTACCACCAAAACAGGTAATACTAAGGATGTAAAAGTTCAATTAGAATTAATGACTGGACTTCAAAGTGTTTGGAACGAACCAGATCTAATGAATACAGCAGATTGGTTGGCAACTTATAATGCTGCACAAACAAATGCCGCTGCTTTTACAGGTTCAAGCGCTTACAAGCCGCTAATTCTTCAATCGCCATCCGATAATACAGGAAACACAACAGATTGGTTCGACGAGCTTACCCGTGTTGGTAAAATCTATAAAACGAATGTTACCTTATCAAAAGGAGATGAATCTTCAAATACTCTATTTAGTGCAGGTTATTTACAAAACGAAGGTGTTGTTTTAAATTCTAAATACGAGAGAATTAATGCTCGTTTGAATAACAATTACAATATTGGTTCAAAAGTTAAAGCAGGTATTAATGTTTCATTATCACATACCAATACCGATCAGGTGAATGGAAATGCTATTAATGGTATTTTAACTCTTGCTCAAAGAATGGATCCAATCACTCCTGTTTATCAGGAGTCTGGAGAGTATGCTTCAACACCATATTCCGACTTGGCGAATCCTGTTGCTATTTTGAATAGAGACGTTAGGGAGAATTCTGCTCTTTTAATTCTAGCAAATTCTTATTTGCAAGTGGAGCCAATTAAAAATTTGATTATTAAATCATCGGTAAGTTTAAATATTTCAAGATCTAAAGAGAAGACTTATTTGCCTTCATATGATTATGGAAATGAAAAAAACATTACCAATAGTTTGTCGAAAACAACTAGGGAGTTTAATGGTTTCTTAAGTGAGAATACGGTGTCTTACAATATGAATATTGAAGACCATAATATTAGCTTACTTGCTGGTTTTACAGCAGAAAAAAATAAGTCTGAATATTTAGGAGCTTCTCGTAATAACATTCCAAATGATAATGAGGAGTTACAATATATTTCTGCTTCTACTGATTTAGAAAGTACAAATGCCTGGAATTCAGGCGTTGATACCAGAATGTATTCTTATTTAGGAAGAGTAAATTATAATTATGCGGACACGTACTTCTTAACAGCGTCTTTCCGTCGGGATGGTTCTTCTGTTTTCGGTCCTGATAAGCGATTTGGTAACTTTCCTTCCATGTCTTTGGGGTGGAAATTAAGAAATGAAAAATTCATGGATTTTTTACCGGAAGATGTGGTGAATAGAATTAAAGTAAGAGCTGGTTGGGGACGTGTTGGTAATGCTAAAATTGATCCGTATTCATTTGCCTCTACTGTTCAAAGTAGCGATGCTTTGTTAGAGTATAGCTATGTTTTTGGTGATAAAGAACAAGCAGGAGCAGCTTCAGTTAAAATGGCCAATTTGAAAGTGCAATGGGAAACTGTAGAATCTACAAACTTTGGACTAGACTTGGCATTTTTGAATGATCAATTGACATTCTCTGCTGATTATTTCAAAAAAGAAACCAAAGACATGTTGGTTCAGGTTCCAATACCTCAATATGCTGGATACGATGGAAGTCCATATGTAAATGCAGGTACGGTGGAGAACAAAGGTTTTGAATTAAATCTTGGTTACAGAGGAAAAATTGGAAATGACTTAAAATATTCAGTAAGTGTAAATGCTTCTCATGTAGAAAACGAAGTGACCAGTCTTGGTGGCGGAGTACCTATTTGGAGTGGTAGCGTAAGTTTGGTTGGTAATGTTACAAGAACTGCTGAAGGATTTCCTATTGGAGCATTTTATGGATATGAGGTTGATGGTGTATTCCAAACAAATGCTGAAGTTGCTTCAAGTGCGCAATCAAGTGAGCCAATTGGTGCTGGCGATTTTAGATTTAAAGATCAGTGGACAGATAAAGACAACGATGGTGTGAAGGAAGCTCCTGATGGAGTCATAAATGGGGATGATCGTGTTCAGATTGGGGATCCAAATCCGGATTTGTTTTATGGTGTTAATATCGATTTGGCCTATAAAGGTTTTGATTTGTCTATGTTTTTTCAAGGTGTGACAGGGAATGATATTTTTAACGGTTTTAAATATTATAACTACGCGGATATCAAAAGATTTGGCTTGGCTTCCGATTATAAAAATCATTGGACAGCGCAAAATAAATCGAATGAAATGTTTGGATTAAATGCTTCTACTGTTGAGAAAAATTTGAGAGCTTCCGATTTTTACGTGGAAGATGGTTCGTATTTACGTTTGAAAAACATTCAGTTAGGTTACACTTTTAAAGATCTTACTCCTTGGATGTCCAATCTTCGAGTTTATTTCTCTGGACAAAATGTATTTACAATTACTGATTATTCTGGTTTGGATCCTGAAATTGGTGCTTCTAGTTCTACTAGTCCATCATTAACTCAAGGAATCGATTATGGAACTTATCCACAAGCAAGAATTTTTTCAATTGGAGCTAATTTAACTTTCTAATGTTGATGAAAATGAAGAAAATAAGAAATATAATATTAGCAGGGCTTTTGATATTCTCATTGGGAGCCTGTGATGAAGACTATTTGGATACCGTAAAAATCGGGGAACAAACATCTGGTAGTTTTTATTCGAACGATGCCGAGCTTATAAAAGCGGCGAATGCCTGTTATGCTCCAATGTGGGAGTATCACTACAATTGGGGAAGAACTTCTCTAAATAATTCGACTACTGATGATGCAGTAGATAGAGAGGATTTGCCTTTACGTCAATTTACTTTCGATGCTACGGGTTTTCTTTTCACTTACAATTACCGCTATAATTATAGGGGAATATTAATTGCAAATCAATTGTTGGCGAATGTAGAAGGAAAAGATATTTCTGGAGTGAAAGATAAAGATTTGCAGGATCGTGTAGTTGGGGAAGCTAAATTTATGAGAGCTTATTACTACTACGATTTGGTTAAGAATTATGGTGGTGTTCCTTTAGTAACAGTTCCTTTGTTGGGAGGTGATTTGAATCAAACTCGTGCAACCTCTGCAGCGGTTTATGCTCAAATTGAAACAGATTTAAACGATGCTGTTGCAGCACTTCCTTTAAAATCGGTATACGCTGCTTCTGGTGAGTTAGGTAGAGCAACAAAGGGTGCAGCTTTAGGTTTGTTGGTTAAGGTTTGTGCATCGCAAGCAAGTTCAGGTTTTGCTACTCAAGATTTTTACAATGAAAACAAATGGGAGGATGCTAAAACTTATGCAGAACAGTTATTTGCTTTAGGTACTTACGATTTGTACCAAGGGGCTTATCATGATCTATTTTCTGAAGCCGAAGAGAATAATGAAGAATCAATTTTTGAGGTTCAATTCTACGATTCTCCACTAGATGACGGTGCTTATACGAATAACGGTAATTTTACCACTTTCTTAAATATGCCTTGGTTAGGAGCAGCCGATCCTTATGGTAGATATCAGGCTACTTACGATTTGTATTTAGAGTTTGAGAATGGGGATCCTCGTCGGGATGCTTCATTAATTAATTCGCTTCAATATGCCGATCAATGGATTTTGGAAGGTGAAACTCCTGGTGTAGTTGCTGAAGACTTGACTGGTTTTAGTAACTACAAACATTACCTATCTAAGGAGCAATATTTAAATTTGGGTAATTTCAGAAATTCACCGGTTAATGAAAGAATCATTCGTTTGTCAGATATCTATTTGCTATATGCTGAGGCTTGCTTTCATACCAGCGATGAGGGAACTTCTAGAATATATTTAAATAAAGTTCGCGAACGTGCTCGTCAAGGAAACGCTTCTATTTTAGCCGACATTACCGTTTCAGGAACAGCCTTGTTAGATGCTATTTATCATGAGCGACGCGTAGAGCTTTGCGGAGAAGGTCACAGGTTGCACGATCTGATTAGAACTGGAAGGTTAGAGAAAGAGCTTAAGACAGACGGTTATAAGGTAAAGGCTAGCATTACCCGCGATGGTCTTGGTGGATATGTGGTAGCCGATTCAGGTGAACCAATTTTTAAGGCAACAAACTTAAAAATGCCAAAAAATATTTTCTTTCCTCTTCCACAAAGTGAAGTGGATAATTCAGGAGGACTAGTTGAGCAAAATCCTGGATATTAATTCAGGTACTATGTAGTAGTAGTGTGTAACAGGGGTTCTTCGGAATCTCTGTTTTTTTGTGGTATATAAAAGCTTTCTTATTTTTTACTATCTTCATCAGATACCATTATAGTTCGTATTCGAACACTTTTTTGTATTAATAGCGGACAATACTATTTTTATCAGACCTTAAGGATATGGCTTTAGGTTTTGATTTAAAGAGATATAGTAATTTTGGTATTCGATTTGATTAAAAAAAGTAAAATATGTACCGAGAGATTTCAACTTATAAGTTTTTTTTATTTCTAGCGCTAATTAGTTTCTGGGCTTTTAAAGGAGAGGCTCAGGAAAAGAAAGAGGAGCTAAGTTCGGGAGCATTTACCTCCTACGATAAGGTGTTTCGTGGCAATGTAAAAGATCTAAATATAGAAGATTATACCGATGGACCTCATTTTTTTTGGATCGATAGTGTAACCGTAAAATCATGGGTTATCGATCATGAAAAAGAAGGGAATACCTTAGAGGTGAAACAAAAGAAAATAAAGATCAAGACCGATTCGGTATTGGTGAAAGGACAAAGGGCCGATAAAAATGAGTATTGGTTGCGTAAAGGAGAGTATCCTGTTCAAAGTGCGGAATACTCCGAAGTATCCAAGTTATTGGCAATTGGCGATGTGCACGGAGAGTATGATGTAATGGTAAATCTATTGCGTAATCTTGGCGTAATTAATGAAAATTTAGATTGGAATTGGGGTAACGGACATTTGGTTTTTATTGGTGATATTTTCGATCGTGGTAATAAGGTAACCGAGAGTTTGTATCTAATTAAGAAATTACAGCAACAGGCGAAGGAGCAAAAGGGTAGAGTCCATTTGTTATTGGGAAATCACGAAGTGATGATTTTGATGAACGATTCTCGTTATGTGGCACCAAAGTACAAGAACATGTGCCAAAGATTAATGTTGAATTATCCGAGGTTTTTTGCTGCGGATACGGAATTGGGAAAATGGTTACGATCCTTAAACTCGGTGGTAAAAATTAATGATTTGCTATTCGTGCATGGTGGCCTATCGCCCGATTTGGTCGATAAAGGGCTTAGTCTCGAACAAATCAACATGGATATTCGAAAGAGTTTGGGGAAAGAGAATGAAATGACACAGGAGGAATTAATGAAATCGGTTTATTTTCCTGGCAACCCATTATGGTATCGTGGTTATATCATGAAATCGAGAAGCTACTCAATTATAAATAAAGAGGAGCTGAATAGGGTGTTGTCCTACTATAAGGCAAATCGTATTTTTTTCGGACATACCGAGGTGGAATCCATTCGATTTTTACACGACAATAAAGTGGGCGCAATAAATGTTCCAATGGGTTCTTCCGAAATCGAACCTCAAGTAATGTGGATCGAAAATGGGAAATTCTATCGAGGCTTTATCGATGGAAAAAGAGAGTTAATAGAGTTGTAATACCATAAAAAATAGTGTAATGAATAAGTGGGCTAATTGGTTTCGAAAGGAGAATAAATGGAAGCAGAACTTCTTTGCAAAAATTAGTTTAATTTTATTGTTACTTATTTACTCTGTTTCGGCAAGTGCTATCTCAAAAAAGGATAGGGATAGTCTATTGCTCCTGCCACTATTTAAAAACGACCAGCTTCTTAAATTAGAATTGAAAGCCGACTTTTCGTGCTTGTTAAATGATGTTGGGGAGAATCGTGACTACCATAAATGCCAATTTAAATTAGATGACCATGATAATTTATCAGGAATTAAAATAGAAGTTGAGGTAATGACTCGTGGCAATTTTCGTAGACAAAAGCAAAATTGTAATTTTCCACCTCTGCGTTTTAAATTCCCCGAAAAAGCGATTGTTGGAACCGAGTTCGAGGGACAAAGCAAGTTAAAATACGTCAGTCATTGTCAATCTAATCTTGGTGGTTTCGAGCAAAATACCATAAAAGAATATCTTATTTATAAGATGTATAATTTAATCGAGGCACATAGTTATCGGGTACGTTTGTCACAGATTTTATTTATTGATAGCATTACTAAGGATAGTATTAAAAGGTATGGTTTCTTTTTAGAGGATAGAAACGATGTTGCTGCTCGAAATGGTAAAAGCGTATTGCACTACAAAAATATCAAGCAATACAACATGCTTCGAACCAATATTGTAAAGCTTTCTTTATTTCAATTAATGATTGGAAATTCCGATTGGAACGTGGAGCGTTTGCATAATATTGATATCCTATCGGTCGATGAAAATAGTATTCCAATGGCCGTACCATTTGATTTCGATTGGTCGGGAATAATTAATCAAGCTTATTTCACCTTAGATCCGGCTATTGCTCCTGATGCGAAGTACAAAAGAAAATACAAAGGCTTCAGGTGGAGCGATAAGGACTTAGAACTAGCTTTTTCCGATTTTTATGAATTAAAGGAGCCTTTCTTAAATTTAATTTTGGAGTGTAAATATCTGAATAAAGAGAGTAAGCTGGATGTAAGCGAGTATATTTTAAAATTTTACGATTTAATTGCGTCCCCAAAGGACGTGAAGAAGTATATCCTGAAAAATTCACCGAAAATTCCAACGGGGGGATAAAAAAGACATTTTTATTTTTATAAAAGTGATTTTTTGAGCGCAAACGATAAAAATATAGGGCTTCTGCTCTATATTTATCGTTTTTTATTTTTTAGGCCTTGTTTTTTTATAAGGCTTAATTGTAAAATTGATTTTTTTTATTCACATTTGTACTGTTGTAAAAGGGGGGTGTTGAGTAAAAATTAAATTCTTTTTTGCTGAGTACCCCTTTTTTTTCAATACGGATTAAAATATCAATAACTAAAATTTTTACGTTTATGGCCACTATTAGATTTAAAGCGTTAGGAGAGTTGCTTAAAAGGGAAGCTAAACATGTTACTTTACCATCCAATAAGGTAACAGATTATTACGGTGAATTAGTTTTTAATGTAGAATCCATGAGAAAGTATCTTTCTAAAGATGCTTTTCGTGCAGTGATGACTGCAAACCAAAAAGGCTTGGCGGTAGATCGAAAAATGGCAGACGGAATTGCGGCTGGTATGAAAGCTTGGTCGATTGAAAAAGGTGCAACTCATTATACTCACTGGTTTCAACCATTAACAGATGGTACTGCTGAAAAACATGATGGATTTATTGATTATGGAGATGGCGGTCATATGATCGAGAATTTTTCTGGTAAACTATTAGCTCAACAAGAGCCAGATGCATCTTCTTTTCCTTCAGGAGGAATTCGTCAGACATTTGAGGCACGTGGTTATACTGCTTGGGATGTTTCGTCTCCTGCTTTTATCGTTGGTACAACACTTTGTATTCCTACTATATTTATTTCCTATACAGGGGAAGCGCTTGATTATAAGGCTCCTTTGCTAAAAGCATTAGCCGCTGTCGATGAAGCTGCTGTTGGTGTTTGTCAATATTTTGATAAAAATGTAACCAAAGTTCATACAAATTTAGGTTGGGAACAAGAATATTTCCTTATCGATGAGGCTTTGTATCAGGCTCGTCCCGATCTTGTGCTTACAGGTCGTACCTTAATGGGACACTCTTCTTCTAAAGATCAGCAATTAGATGACCATTATTTTGGATCTATTCCTGAGCGCGTTACTGCTTTTATGATGGAATTGGAAGTGGAATGTCATAAATTAGGAATTCCTGTAAAAACTCGTCACAACGAGGTAGCGCCAAGTCAGTTCGAATTAGCTCCTATCTACGAAGAGGCTAACCTTGCAAATGATCACAACCAATTATTAATGGATGTGATGAAAAAAGTTGCTCGTCACCATAAATTCCGTGTTCTTTTCCACGAAAAACCATTCTCAGGTATTAATGGATCAGGAAAACACAACAACTGGTCTCTAGGAACAGATACTGGAGTAGTTCTTTTGGCACCAGGTAAAAATCCTAAAGCAAATATTCAGTTCCTTACCTTTGTAGTAAATACCTTGATGGCTGTTTATAAAAATCAAGATTTGTTACGTGCATCCATACTTACCGCTTCTAATAGCCACCGCTTAGGTGCTAACGAGGCTCCTCCATCAATTATTTCAGCATTCCTTGGCGATGAGGTTTCTCGAATGTTAGATAGAATTGTTGAAGAAGTTGGAGAAAGAAAAATGACTCCCGACGAAAAAACAGCTCTAAAATTGGGTATTGGTAGAATTCCAGAAATTATTTTGGATAATACCGATCGTAACCGTACTTCTCCATTCGCATTTACAGGAAATCGTTTCGAGTTCCGTGCTGTTGGATCATCGGTGAATAATGCTGCTGCAATGACAGCTTTAAGTGCTGCTGTTGCCGTAGAGTTAAAAGAATTTAAAATAGCTGTGGATGATTTAATCGAACAAGGAATTAAAAAAGACGAGGCGATCTTCCAAATTCTTAAGAAAATGATTATTGAGTGCAAACCAATCCGTTTTAATGGCGATGGTTATTCTGAAGATTGGTTGAAAGAGGCGAAGAGAAGAGGCTTGACAAATATAACAAGTGTTCCTGAGTCTATTGCTCAGTACCTTGCTCCTGCATCTAAAAAATCTTTAATCGGAAGTGGTGTAATGACCGAGAAAGAATTAGAAGCTCGTGTTGAAGTGGAAATGGAAAAATTCACTAAGAAAATTCAAATCGAAGCTCGTGTTCTTGGCGATTTAGCAATTAACCATATTGTACCAACAGCGGTTGCTTATCAAACTAAGCTAATTCAAAATGTACAAGGGTTAAGAGATATTTTTACAAATGGCGAGTACGAAGAATTGTCTGCCGCTCGTAGAGAATTGATTAAAGAAATTTCTATTCATATTAGCTCAATTAAAGCAAAAGTGAAAGAAATGGTTGATGCTCGTAAAGCATGTAATGTGTTAGAGGAAGGTGTTGAAATGGCAACTGCTTACGATGAAAAAGTTCGTCCATACCTTGCAAGCATTCGTTATCATATCGATAAACTTGAATTAGTAGTGGATAATGAAATGTGGCCATTACCAAAATATCGTGAATTGTTATTCAATAACTAATTGAAACAACAATATATATTGAAAAAGGATGTTCATAACTTGAACATCCTTTTCTGTTTTATGTAAGAATCAGTCAACTCTTTTAACAAAACATTGACCACTGAAATAAAATAATTATTTTTATACCTTGTTATACCATTTAAAAATAAAATAAGTCGGTAAAATGTCGATAGATATTTGACAATCAATATCCAGCTTGCGCAGATAAAGATTACAGCAAATACGAATCGGTATTAGTTCAATAAATGAATTTTAAACTCATCTGATGAAGCTTTTTTCTAATATCTGTATCTTAATTATTATTGGAGTGTTATTTTCCTGTTCTTCACAATCCTATGTAAACCGTGGCGATAAAATGGTAGAGTCCGGACGTTACTACTATGCTCAGGATTTGTACGAAAAAGCCTATAAAAAATCAAAAGATAAAGAAGCGAAAGCAGATATTGCTTACAAAGCAGCTTCCTGTTTTGATCAGGTTAATGAAGTGCGAAAAGCTACTAGTTGGTACCGTAAAGCAATATTAAATCGCGATACCTTTTCAAATGCTGTTTTAAATTTAGCTTACGCTGAAGTAAAAAATGGAAAAATGGAAGAGGCGGAAGAAAATTTTTGGGAGTATTTGGATTTAAAGCCCGAGGCAAAAGTGGATAATGATCCTTCCTTAATTCTAAAGAGAATTAGTACTTGGGAAGAGTATCCAGGAAGGTATAAAGTGGAAATCCTGAACGATTTTAATTCTTCAAGTAGCGACTTTTGCCCAATTTATATGGGAAAAGATACAAATGTTATCTTTTTCTCATCAACAAGAAAGTTAAAAGATAAACCGAAAAAAGATGGAGTAACTGGCGATTATTATTCTAATATTTTTGAATCGCATTATTCTAATGAAGTAATTCGGAAAAGTAAAAAAAGAAAAGGGAAAGAAGCAACCTCCCGAAAAGTAGTTGTGGATACTTATCAATGGAGTAAAGCTCGTGGTGTGGGCGATACCATAAATACAGAATGGAACGAAGGTGCAGCTTGTTTTTCAGCCGATGCCGATGTGTTGTATTTTACTTCGTCTCAAAAAGTAACTAAAGACAATTTGGGAACAAAAATTTTTGTGGTTCAAAGAGAGGATGAGGGCTGGGGACGAGTGGCTCAGTTGGATCTTGTTCCAGATAGTTTAACGGTTGGGCATCCTGCAATTTCAGACGATGGTACGATTCTTTATTTTGTATCCGATATGCCAGGTGGCTATGGAGGAAATGATATTTGGATGGCAAAAAAGAGTGGAAATAGTTGGAGCAAACCTCAAAATTTAGGACGACCAATTAATTCGCCAAATAATGAATTGTTTCCATTCATAAAAAGCAATGGAGATTTGTTTTTTGCTTCCGATCGCAAGGACGGGATGGGTGGATTGGATATCTATCAGGCTAAACGCGAAGAAACAGGGGTTTGGAAAGTGGAAAATATGAAATACCCAATAAATTCCACTGCCGACGATTTTGCAATCACTTTTCAGTTCGATCAGGAGAAAGGAATGTTTACATCTTCCCGAAAAAATGGAAACGACGATATTTATAGATTTGATTATGTGCCTTTGCAATTCGCTTTTGTAGGGAAAATTGTTGATTCAGAAACAAACGAGCCGATCGAGAATGCTTCTATTCATATCGTTTCTTCGGATGGAGAACAAATGGATAGTAAATTGACTGATGAAGGTCAATTTAATATAGAGCTGAATCCCGAATTGGAATACATTGTTATGATTTCTGCCGAAGGATATTTAAATGGAAAAGAGCAGGTAAGTACTTTAGGAATAAAAAATAGTCGCAATTTTAAATCGATTATTGGATTAAAACCAATTGAGAAACCAATTGAATTGCCAAATATATTTTATGATTTTGGAAGTTGGCAGTTAAGAGAGGAATCGAAAACCGCGCTCGATGGCTTGGTGGAAACCTTAAACGATAATCCTAAAATTACCATTGAGCTGGGATCGCATACCGATTATATTGGAAGTGAAACTACCAATCGCGATATCTCTCAAAAAAGAGCACAGTCGGTTGTCGATTATTTAATTGAGAAAGGAATTTATTGGGATCGCTTAATTGCTCATGGTTATGGCGAATCGAAGCCTCAAATAGTGAATGCCGGCAAAGCAAAAGAATTTGAGTTTTTAACCGAAGGTGATGTGCTAAATGAATCTTTCATCAGTAAATTAAAAGAGAAAGAAAAAGACGAGGCGAACCAGTTGAATCGTAGAACCGATTTTATAGTATTATCTACAGATTATATCCCCGGACCAAATTCTAAAGTGAAACCGGGTTCCGATACCAATCAAATAGGAAATACATTAATTAAAGAGCTTTCGGAAATTAAAGGCGTTTTTTATACGATTCAAATTGGAGCGTTCAATAAAAATACGATTCCTCCTATTATTCAAAAATACAAAGTGGTTTTTCGTGGAATTATTGATTCTTCTACCGTGCGATATACTACCGGAATATTCGACGATTTAGACGAAGCTAAGGCGGAAGCAAGTAAGATTAGCGAAACTGGAATTAATGCTTTTGTTATCGCGTACAATAAAGGGAAAAAGATTACCTTTGCCGAAGCAAAAAAAATGAAGAAGTAGGAATGGAAAATTGATTGAGTAAATGGCTGTATAAGTTTCCTTTGGTTGCATATGTGGTTTTTGCCTTTTACCTTTTTACTTTCACCTTTTTATTCTAAACAACCATGAGAAAAGACGAAAGATATAACCTTAGAGGAGTGTCAGCTTCAAAGGAAGATGTGCATAGTGCAATTAAAAATTTGGATAAAGGTTTATTTCCAAATGCATTTTGTAAAGTTGTTCCCGATTACCTTACCGGCGATGCAGACTATTGCAATATTATGCATGCCGATGGTGCTGGAACAAAATCATCTCTGGCCTACATGTATTGGAAAGAAACAGGAGATATTTCGGTGTGGAAAGGTATTGCTCAGGATGCATTAATCATGAATTTGGATGATTTACTTTGTGTTGGAGCGGTCGATAATATTCTTTTGTCATCAACCATTGGAAGAAATAAAAACCTGATTCCTGGAGAAGTGCTTTCTCAAATTATTAATGGAACAGAAGAATTGTTAGCCGAATACAGTAAAATGGGAGTTAATATTCATTCTACTGGTGGCGAAACTGCTGATGTAGGAGATTTGGTTCGTACCATTATTGTTGACTCAACGGTAACTTGTCGTATGAAACGGGAAGATGTAATTACCAATGAGAAAATTCAGGCTGGCGATGTTATTGTTGGTTTGTCATCATCGGGAATTGCAACCTACGAAACAGAATACAACGGTGGAATGGGATCGAATGGCTTAACATCTGCTCGTCATGATGTTTTCTCAAAATATTTGGCCGAAAAATATCCTGAAAGCTTCGATAGTGCAGTGCCTTCCGACTTAGTTTACTCGGGGAACTGTAAATTAACCGATAAAGTTGATGGAGTTGATATTGATGCAGGTAAATTGGTGCTTTCACCAACAAGAACCTACGCGCCAATAATTAAAAAAATCTTGGATCAATTCCGATCACAGATTCATGGAATGATTCACTGTTCGGGCGGTGCTCAAACAAAAGTGCTTAATTTTGTCGACAATATTCATATCATTAAAGACAATATGTTTCCGGTTCCTCCTTTGTTTAAGTTGATTAAAGAACAGAGTGGAACTGCATGGGATGAAATGTACAAAGTGTTTAATATGGGACACCGATTTGAATTATACGTTCCACAGGAAATTGCTGAAGAAATCATCTCTATATCAAAAGAATTTAATGTAGATGCTCAGATTATTGGCCGTTGTGAGCCAAACAAAGGAAAGAAATTGACTATTAAAAGTGAATTTGGAGAGTTTGAGTATTAAAAAAGAGAAGAATATAGAAAAAGAGGCTATCCATTACGAATAGCCTCTTTGTTTTTTGGAGCTTATTGGCTCGTTTTGCATTTTTATTTAAGTGCAGTTGGTTCTGTTTTCTTCAATACTAAAATTTGATTTTCTTTAGCAATTATTTGATTGTAGAATTCTTTTAAATATTCATATTCGGAAGGAACGTATTGTGTTTTATCGGTACTGAAAGCATATTTAACAACAACTTTGTTGTTCGAATAGTTAACTTGGTAGGTGTATTCACCACCATTATCAGGAAGGGTAATTTTAGAAGATTTTGGTTGTTCCTCAAGAATGTAATTTTCCGGAAGCTCAAGAATAAGTAAATAACTAACACTAATTGGATATCCAAAATTAACCGGATATTCCCTTTGTTCTAGTTTAAAAGGGTTTTCGGATGTTTTATATTTTAAAATTGGATTGAAATAGATTCGTTCCCCCTCCATGTTTACCAGATTTTCAATTGCTACAGAGTAGCGAATTTGTGTAGGTTTATTTCTGTCATCCAAGTTTTTGTACTCAATCTCTGAAATATTCCAGTCTTCATAATTCGATTCTAATTTTTCGCTGTATCCATCAGTATTGTTTGCAATCTTTTTTCTGATGTCTATGGATTCATAGTCGTAAAAGGCTTCGGAAATTTTTCCTTCAATAGTCCCCTCTTTGGTTAAGCTAAGAGACGACACCATGGAAATTTTTGATCCTGTATTTGGATCCAGATTAATCCATTCTGAGTCATTCTCAGTTATTAATCTGCCTTTGTCATTTAAACATCTAAATGGAAGAATTCCAATTGGGCAATAGGGGTCTGTTGCATCCATTAAATATTTTTTGTCGTTTATTTCAGCACAGGCAATTACATAGTTCATTTGGGTTATGGTAGGATGCGATGGATGAATAATTCCATTTTTACGGGTGCTTAAAACAATTGGATTAGCTTTTATTCCTGCCTCGCGAAGCATTGCTACCAAAAGGAGATTAATTTCTGCCGAACTGCCAGCTTTATCTTTCCATGTGTTTTTCAAACTTTTATCGCAGAATAGTCGGTATTTCTCATCCCATTTTACATTGTTTTGTACGGCCTGAAATAGTAAAGCTGTTTTTTCTTCTTCAGTTTGTTCTTCTTTTATTATTTCCGAAAGAATATCTTTAGTAAATCCATCTTTTTTCATCGCAAGTCCAAACTCATCGGATTTAATTAGTTTCTCATTCACGTTTTCCCATGTGGAGGTAAAATTGTGGAAAGCTCCATAGTCGAATTTGTACGATTGTAATTCAAATTCAATACAACACATGTAGTTTTCCTCGGCAAGCATGTATGATTCGCTTTTAAAAGCTGGAATATTTTCGGCAGAATAGATATTGGCCTGCGAAACGGGAGTAAGGGTATATTGATGTTCAATTGATTTCGCACTTCCCGAGTTTTTATCCATTTCGGTGTATTTTATAAGGAAGTTTTCAGTTCTATGTCCATCATTGGTGGTGGTAAGGGGGTAATATCCTTTGGTAGTGATTTGGTAGTTAAAATAACTTGGTATTCTGGTGTTGTATTCAGAATAAACTACAGGAATACTGTATTGAAATTTCCATGCTTTAAAGTTGTGGAAGAAAGGGGTTGTAACCTGATATTTAATTTCCAATACCGATCCTACTTTTATATTTGGCATGGTGAATTTTACTTGTTTCCAATTTGGCGTAGTCTCTTCATCGAAAATAGAATTCCGCTCCAACTTATCTGTTATAATTTTTCCGTCAAGATTGTAAGTTTTTGCTTTTATACTTCCCATTTTTTCTTCTCCGTCTGTACTGTGGTATAATGGAATTTTAAATGTTGCGTAGTTAAAGCCTTCTGGTTTTAGAATTTTAATCCGTACATGGCGTTCAAATTTAATTACAAAATCGCTGCTTTCATTAATAAATTGAGTTTCAAAATAGGAGGATCCGCTGTCATATAAAATTACCGCTACGGCACTGGTGTCTTTGTCGTAAGTAGTCATTGCTAACTCTTCCATAGATACTTTCCCAAATTTAATTCTTCCATTGTCAGCCTTAGAGTTGTTGATTGCTGCAATAAAAAGAAATAACGAAAAAGTAATTTTCATTAAATTGTTCATAGTTTGTTTGGTTAGATGGTGATGTTTATATTTAGTTTTATATTGGAGACAATTCAATTTTATATTTTTAATATTAAGATTTATTATCTTAAATAAAAAATCCAAAAGATCTGAGAAGTAGTTTTTTAGGAGCAAATTGAGTGCAAAAAGTTCTTGAAAGAGGCTTTATTGGTCGATTTCTTAAAAATCACATTCTAAATTGAGAAAGCTTTATTTAAAATGGTTTTATTTTTCTAATTTTGTCCAAAATTTAGAATTCAGAACATGAGCAGTAATTTGTTACTTGATAAATTAGAAGGTGTCCTTATCCGATTCAAGGAGGTTAGTCAATTGATTACCGATCCCGAGGTGATGGGGGACATGAAAAGGTACGTAAAGCTAAGCAAAGAATATAAAGAATTGGAAGCCGTTTCAGAAGCAGCTAAAAAATTCAGAAATGCGCTTGATACTATGGCAGAATCAAAGCAGATATTAAGTAATGAATCGGATGAGGAGTTACGCGAAATGGCCAAAATGGAATTGGAAGATTTGGAGGAGACAATCCCAGAGTTGGAAGAGAATATTAAATTACTTCTCGTTCCAGCCGATCCAGAAGATTCTAAAAATGCAATTTTAGAAGTGCGAGCAGGTGCTGGTGGCGATGAAGCCAGTATTTTTGCAGGCGATTTAGCAAGAATGTATACTAAGTTTTGTGAATCTAAGGGGTGGAAAGTTTCAGTTTCAAGTCTTAGTGAAGGAACTTCAGGCGGATATAAGGAAATTGTGATGAGCGTTACCGGAAATGGGGTATACGGAATCTTAAAATATGAATCGGGAGTACATCGTGTACAAAGGGTGCCACAAACAGAAACTCAAGGCCGTGTGCATACAAGTGCAGCTTCCGTAGCGGTTCTTCCAGAAGCAGAAGAGTTCGATATCGATGTGAAAGATAGCGATATCCGTAAAGATACGTATTGTTCATCTGGCCCTGGCGGACAGTCTGTGAATACTACTTATTCGGCTATTCGTTTAACTCACAATCCAACTGGTATTGTTGTAACTTGTCAGGATCAAAAATCTCAAATCAAAAATTTAGCCAAAGCAATGGTGGAATTACGTTCCCGTATTTATGCGTTGGAGCATCAGAAATATTTGGATGAGATTTCATCGAAACGAAAAACAATGGTTTCGACCGGCGATCGATCGGCAAAAATTCGTACCTATAATTATCCGCAAGGAAGGGTAACCGATCATCGTATCAATTTTACGATGTATAATTTAACTGCCACAATGGATGGAGATATTCAGGAGGTAATTGATAAGCTTCAAATTGAAGAAAATTCAGAACGACTTAAAGAAAGTGGTTTGTAATAATATTGGCAGTGGTTTTACCACTGCCAATTTTGTAATAGCTAGTAAACAACCATAGAAGGAAGCACCCGCTGTTAGATAAAAATTTCCTAAGGAATAAGTATCTAATTTGTGGAAATTTCCATCTGATCCAATCATTAAAATTATAAACGGATGAATTACCAAGAATTATTCGAGCAAATTAAGAAAAAGAAGAGTTTTCTCTGCGTGGGTTTAGATAGTGATAGTAAGAAAATACCAGCTCATCTTTTAACTACCGAAGATCCAGTTTTCGAATTCAATAAAGCAATTGTGGATGCTACAGCAGCATATACAGTTGCCTATAAACCTAATATTGCATTTTACGAATGTCTTGGTGCTAAAGGATGGATCAGCCTGGAAAAAACAGTAAACTATATCAAAAAGAATTATTCAGATGTTTTTTTGATTGCTGATGCTAAAAGAGGGGATATTGGTAATACTTCAAAAATGTACGCAAGCGCTTTTTTAGAGAACATGCCTTTCGATTCAATTACCGTAGCTCCTTATATGGGCGAAGATTCGGTAACTCCCTTTCTCGAATACGATAATAAATGGGTAATTCTTTTGGCTCTTACTTCAAATAAAGGAGCTTTCGATTTGCAATTCTTCGAACAAAATAAGCAAAGATTGTTTGAAAGAGTTTTGGAGAAATCTCAGGAATGGGGTACGAAAGAAAATATGATGTACGTTGTTGGAGCTACAAAAGCAGAAATGTTAGGCGATATTCGTAAACTTGCTCCCGATCATTTCTTACTCGTACCTGGGGTTGGTGCTCAAGGAGGAAGCTTGCAGGAGGTTGCTAAGTATGGAATGAATAATGCATGTGGATTATTGGTCAATTCTTCTAGAGGAATTATTTTTGCTGATATTTCAGAGAGATTTGCAGAGGTAGCAGGAGAGAAGGCTAAAGAATTACAGGAAGAAATGGAACAATTATTAAAAGAGAAATCTTTATTGTAAATTTCAATAAGAGATATTAGAAGGCGGAAATCAATGATTTACCGCCTTTTTTATTGATAAATACAAGATAATTTGGTAAATTCGGTCTTTGATGATATAAAATTGATTCGATGAATGAGGATTTCTTGCAATTTATTTGGAAACAGAATCTGTTTTCTAAAACAAGTCTTTTTTCTACTCAAGGAAATGCAATTGAGATTATTGATGTAGGAAAACAAAATTTTGATTCCGGACCCGATTTTTTTGATGCGAGAATTAGAATAGATAATGTGTTATGGGCCGGAAATGTGGAAATACATCTAAAATCTTCGTTGTGGTATTTGCACGAGCACGATACCGATCCAGCCTACGAAAATGTTGTATTGCACGTGGTATTAGAAGATGACTCTTCGGTTGTTCTGAAAAATAAACGCTTGATACCTTGTTTGGTATTGAGCTTTACTCCTGAATTATTGAATAACTACAAAAAACTAATGCTATCTGAAAAATGGATTCCTTGTGTCGATGAAATTGGCAAAATTGAAAGTTTTTTTGTTCGAAATTGGCTCGACAGAATGCTTTTGGAACGCCTAGAGCGCAAGTCTAATGAGATGCAAAAAATTTTAGAGCAAAATAAGTACTCTTGGGAGGAAACATTTTATCAGGTGCTGGCACAATATTTTGGAATGAAAGTGAATGCGGAGCCTTTTCAACAGTTAGCTCGATCTATTCCTATGAAATTTCTTGCTCGTCAAAAGAATTCTCTCTTTCAGCTAGAAGCATTAATGTTTGGGCAGTCAGGATTATTCGAAAAGTTCGATACTGAAGAAGAGTATCTCCAGAAATTAAAAAGTGAATATGAATTTTTAGCCAATAAATATCAACTGAAAGCATTATCCTCAGGCCAGTGGAAATGGTTGCGCCTGCGTCCTTCTAACTTCCCAACCATACGAATTGCACAATTTGCGGCTTTAGTGCATAAATCGGAATCCTTGTTTTCTCAAATACTCCATGCCAATTCCATCGACGAAATAACGAAACTTTTAAATTGTCAGGCTTCTGAATACTGGACAATCCATTATCAGTTTGGAATAGAATCGCACGAAAAAAAGAAGGTTTTTGGACAAGCTGGCATTAATGCCTTAATAATTAATTCAATAGTGCCAATTTTGTTTCTTTATGGAAAGATTAACGATTCTCAAAAATTGGTCGATAAAGCCTGCGATTTTTTGGATCAACTTGATGCGGAAGATAATTCCATTACGCGAAAATGGAAAGAATGTGGTGTTCACGTGAAAACAGCATATCATTCTCAAGCCTTGCTTCAGTTGAAGTCGAATTATTGCGAACGCTTTAACTGTCTGCAATGCGAATTTGGAAACCGAATAATTAGAAATGTGGCTATTGAATTGTCATGAGAAAAATATAGATTTGCGATACCTTCGTTAGGCTTTAATGATTATATTGGATTTTAATCTAGCAGGAATGAATAAACAGAAAATTTGGGAGGAAAACATAAAGACATTAAGTATATCCATGTCATCGGTAGTGTTGGCTCTTTTAATTGGTACAGTGGGCTTTATGTTGTTGGATGATGCCTATTCTTTTATTGATGCTCTGTATATGACCGTCATTACTATTTCAACGGTTGGCTTCACAGAGGTGCATCCTATGACGAGCGCAGGGAAACTATTTACAATTTTTCTAATTTTTGTCAGTTTTGGAATATTTGGATATTTGGCCTCTGCTATCACCCGATTTATATTAGATGGCGTTTTTCGTAGAAATTTAAAAGACTATAGAATTGTGAGAAGTATAGAAAAATTAAGTGGACATGTTATTGTTTGTGGTTTTGGTAGAAACGGTAGACAGGCATGTATCGAATTAATAGCGCATGGCGAAAATGTTGTTGTTGTTGATTCTATGGAAAGTTCTATCGATAAGGTTCGTTTAATGCCTGAATTATTATTTGTTCAGGGAGATGCTACTCAAGAAGATGTATTGAACATGGCAAACATATCAACCGCTAAAGCATTAATAACTGCAATTCCGAACGATGCAGAAAATGTATATGTTGTGCTTACTGCCCGGGAAATGAATTCTACAATTAAAATTATATCCCGATCAGAGATGAGTCAATCCGATAATAAACTGAAAAGAGCTGGAGCTGATAATGTAATTATGCCGGATCGACTGGGAGGACAACAAATGGCAAAATTAGTTGCACAGCCCGATGTTGTTGAATTCTTAGATAATATTTTGTTGCAATCTACTAAAGGGGTTAAGTTGGAAGAGGTTAGTTGTATCGATTTATCTGCCTGCTTTGCTGGGAAATCTATTCGAGAGTTAAATGTAAGAGATAAGTCCGGTGCCAATATTATTGGTTTAAAAGATGAAGGGGGCGCATACGTATACAATCCGTCTCCCGAAATAGTTTTGGATAAATCTTTTCATCTTTTTGTTCTTGGAAATAAAGAGCAGGTGTATAATCTAAAGCAATTATTGGTAGAGGGCATATAATAGTTTCTTATTGTAGCTATAAGAAAAGAAAGTCACCATCCACATGGTGATTTTCTTTCGTCTGTAAATCAGCACTTTAAATTTTTATTTTATTTTTTCTGATTAAACATTTGGAAGTGTGGAGACTCTTCTGCTATATTTGCATCCACTTTCAACGGAGAGTGGATTTATAAAATGGTTGTTTAGTAGTATTTTATAGGCAGTGGTAGGGTGGTCGTAGGAATCTTTTTATGATTGTATACACCTACTAAACTTCCAATTTATTTTTCTTTGAATTTTTTTCACTTTGGGTTTGGATATGTAGATTTTTATTTCTTATCTTTGCATCCGCTTTAAGGGTTAACGAACTCGACGAGTCACTAGGAAACATGGGGCTTAGGAGTGTAATTAGCTTTAAAAAAAAAGTTGAAAAAACATTTGCAGGTTAGGAATTAAATTCTTTATCTTTGCACCCGCTTTAAACGGCAAAAGTTCTTTACAAGATTGTGGTTGAAACGGTTTTATACCGGCAAAAAAAAAGATAAAAAAAACTTTACTTTTTTCTTGCAGATGAGCTTAAAAAGTCTTTATCTTTGCAACCGCTTTTAGAGGCAGTAACGACTGTCTTTTAGGAATTGAAATTATTAGAACAGGTCGCCTTTAGAGATAGAGGATAAACGATCGAAAAGAGTTCTTTGAAAATATTGGAAACAACAAGTTAGGTAAATACAAGAATAAAAACCTTGTCAATAAGAATTACGATAA
>NZ_MVDD01000021.1 GCF_002843315.1 Labilibaculum filiforme
TTGATAGATATCATAACAGAGATCATCAAGGCATCGATAGGAAGAAGCCGTTTATAATCTATAATATGGCAGCTTAAATTCAACTTAGAAAACAGAAATCTTGGTCCAACAAAACGAGGGTACTATATTGTTCTGATGTTGCTGATGAATAAATTTGGAATTAGCCTGATCATTGAAGCATTCCATCAGATCAGATTTACTTTGGAGTAGGCGTTGAAAAGATGTGAAAGGTATTTCAGGTGAGTTTGTATTTTTAATACAAATTTATCAGGTCCTTCGACTCTCGATAGTTGTCGGGGTTGAAGGGTTTTCGCCTGCTTTGGTTTGAACCTGACGGAGTCTTTAGACCCGTCAGAGTTTAAATGCATGTAGATACTATTTAATTCGCGATTTCCGATAGGATCACCTCACTATTCGTAATTCCTTTGATCTCAAGCTTTGCGCTATCCAATTGAGTAATCACGCATAAGCTACCTTGTTTTACTATTTGTCTTTCTTCTTTGGTGTTTAGTTCAATTTCTCCCGAAAAAACAGATAAAATCAGGAAGTCCGTTTCTTTTTTAAAAGGAAGAGGCACAGTCTGATTTTTTTCCAGAGTAAGAGCCGATAATTCTCCTTTTGCATTTCCTCTTGTCATTAAATTAAAGTCAATACATTTCCCAACCGATGAGGTGTTCCAGTCGCCTTCAAAGCTGTCGGTATTGAATTTATTAAGTTTTTTGCGGTATTTATTTTCGTGAATAATTTCTATTGCACCCTCTAAAATCATTAGTTTTCTAGATACCCCTGGTAGGGAAGTGAAATCCGATTTTTCAATTTCTACCGTAGCGGTGCTTAATCTAAATGTAAAATCTCTTTGCTGATAAGTGGATGTTGGCGGGTAAATAAACAATTGGGTGCTGGTTCCGCCTGCCCAATTAATGGTTTGGAATGCATCTGCACGTAGTATTTCGATATTCATAGCATGCTTTGTTGTGTTTGTAAATCAAAATTACAAAAGACAAATGAGATTTTTTCTAAAAAAGAAAAGGGAATCCATTCTAAAAATGGACTCCCTTTTTATTTTATCGCGATAAGCTTATTCTGCTTTTCGGTTTTTCACGTATTTTTCCAACCACTGGTCTTGTTCCCACAACATGTGTAGAATACTCTCTTTGGCTCTGTAGCTATGACTTTCTTTGGGGAATATTACCAATCGAACATTAGCTCCCAAGCCTTTTAGTGCATTAAAATATCGTTCGCTTTGCATTGGGTAAGTACCCGAATTGTTGTCGGCCTCACCGTGAATTAAGAGCAAAGGAGTTTTCATTTTGTCGGCATGCATAAATGGCGACATTTTGTAGTACACTTCAGGACTATCCCAATACGAGCGCTCTTCACTCTGAAAGCCAAATGGGGTAAGCGTTCTGTTGTAGGCACCACTTCGTGCGATTCCTGCGGCAAATAAATCGGAATGACTTAGCAGATTGGCCACCATAAAAGCACCGTAACTATGTCCGCCAACGGCAACTTTATTTCTATCAATATATCCCAAAGCATCCACAGCATCAATTGCAGCTTTTGCATTCGAAACTAGTTGCTTGCGAAAGGAGTCGTTTGGTTCTGTATCGCCTTCTCCAACAATAGGAAACGAGGCATCGTCTAAAACAACATAGCCTTTGGTAACCCAGTAAATTGGCGATGCCCAGTAAGGATAGGTAAACTCATTTGGATTTTGAGTGTTTTGCGAAGCACTTGCTTTGTCCTTAAATTCCTCGGGATAAGCCCACAAAATCATTGGCATTTTTTCCTTCTTCGTTACATCATATCCTACAGGAAGATACAAGGTTCCAGATAGTTCCAAGCCATCTTCTCGCTTGTAGTTCAAAACCTCTTTGTGCACGTTTTGAATACTTTTAAAAGGATTTTCGAATTTGGTAAGTTGTTTTAAATTAGCCTTTTCTATATTTCTAAAGAAGTAGTTCGGGTATTCTGTTTTTGATTCAATTCGAACTAATAAATTTTTATTGGAAGGGTCAAAATCCTGAATGTTTTCTACCTTATCTTCGTAGGTAGATTGATACAAACGTTCGGTTTTCTCTGTATTTAAATTTAACTGATCAACAAAAGGATACTGCCCTTTCTCCGAATAGCCGTCGCCAATTAAGAAGGCATTATCGCCTTCTAACGCAAGAATATAATTGCCGTATTTATTTCTTTTCTGTACAAAATTTCCCGGATCATTGTATTTATCTTGGTAGTTACGATCCGAAATTATTTTGGGTGTTTGATTAGCATCCGATGGATTAAATACGTAAACTTTTAGGTTTCTCGAATTCCACCAATAATCCATGGCAATGGCCGTAGTTTCGTTGGCCCAATTAATGGTGTACAATCGGTTAATTGTTTTTAAGATACTTTTTGGTGTTCCATTAAAGGGAGCTTCCAATTGAAAAACTTCATCGCGAAAATCTACTTCATTTTCAGGATCTCCACCATCTAGCGCCTCGGTGTAAATAAGCGATGCAGCCTTGTCGTCGCGCCAACTTAAAGCTCTTCTGCCGGTTCTTACTGCCATAAATCCTTTTGGCAATTCTTCAATTAAGGGCACTTCCAATACGGTTTGTACCATTTGGCCTTTGCTCGAATAAATAGTGGTTTTTGAAGGAAAACGGTTGTAGGGTACTAGGTACGAGAAAGGTTTCTCGATAGTGGTAAGCATTACATAACTACCATCGGGCGAGAAGCTAATATTGTCGTACATGGCAGCTCCTAACCATTTTTCTTTCTCCCCTTTAAGGGATATTTTGTAAAGATCCGATTTTGCCAATTGCTCAAAATTGTATTCATCATTCTTGTTTTTCAACAAATCCTGATAGGTTCTGTTTTGAGCCTTACTGCCTTCATTAACCGAAATTGTTGGTCCGGTGGGTATGCTGTTTTCGGTATCAATAAGTGCTTTTCTGTCCTCCGAAATCATTTTCACCAATATAGATTCACTGTCTTCAAACCAGTTAATAACATCGTCCATATTGGCATTTACATTGGCATCGGTTAATTTTCTTGTCGAAGCTTTTTTTAGATCCAAAACCCAAACTTCAACGCCGGTTAGGTTGGTATGGGTAAATGCAATTTTTTTCTGATCGGGCGACCATTTAAAATTCGCTAAACGCGGATTTTCCGGTAAGCCGGATACCTCTTTGGCACTTGCATTTGTTTCTTTTAAATTAAGAATTTTAAGGTCGTTGTAATAGTTGGTTCTGCTGCCAATATTAGTTTTCGGATTTATTCGCAAACCTCCCAAACGTAATTCTACTTCCGAAAGTTCAGCAATAGTTTTGTACGAATCGCGATATCGTAAAAGCATAAAATCTTTACTTTCATCAATAAGCACCGATGGGGCAATTTTTACATCTACCAAATCTAAAATTTCGGAAGACGGCTTCTGATAGATACTGTTTTCCTGAGCATTTGCATTTGTAATGCCGAGGAGTAATACTAAATAAATTAATTGTTTCATATGATTATAATTTGTTTTTTAGTTGCCATATGGAACTTACCATGTTGGGATAATCATTTCCCTGTGTGTCAAAACACCTTTGACATGGACGTTTCATATGATTATAATTTGTTTTTTAGTTGCCATATGGAACTTACCATGTTGGAATAATCATTTCCCTGTGTGTAGAAAGCTTTATACATGGACGTTTCATATGATTATAATTTGTTTTTTAGTTGCCATATGGAACTTACCATGCTGGAATAATCATCTCCCTGTGTGTAGAAAGCTTTATACATGGACGTTTCATATGTTTTTACTTTAAGTTTTTATCGTATGAAATTTGCCGAATACGGATCTTTCTGTGTAGAAAGCTGTAGGTAGTGTTTCATAATAAAACAGTTATTTTTGGTGAACTTTTACGTGTTTGTTGATGTTTGAATTAATAGTTTATTAAGTTAATAATAAATTAGGGAATATTATAAATTGATTGCTGAAAAAAATATCAAAAGTTCTAATTTAATGAGGTATAGGTGCAAAAAAGCCGAAAAAAACAACGGCCCCTATTCCGTGTTGTTTTCGGCAAAAATTGTCTGTTCAGGTTCTAATAAAAGTAGGCGAACAGACCCCTATAATATCCTTTGCAATGTTTTTTTTGAAATTTTTAAAAGGGAAATATAAACAAAATTCAGCGTATTTAAGTTGTTAAATAAAGGGGTGAGCTTTGTTCTAATCTACCTAATAATTCAGTTTATTCAGTGTATGTAGTTATTTCAAATTAAGATCAAAAATTGTATCGTTTTGTTACGGATATTTTTGAAATTAATTGTTGTTGTTCGTAATTTAATTGCAAAGGAAATTGTTTTCCCGCAACACACTTCCTCAAATAGAAGAAGTGTGTTCTTGCGGAATTATTGATTACACAGACTATTTGTTATCAATTTCTTTTAAAAGAGATTCTACACCTTTTTTAAGTTGCTGATCGTCTCCTTTTGTTACAACTTCATACTTATTTGCAACTTTAATATCGGGTTCAATTTGCTGATTTTCGATGTATTTTCCTTTGGTATCTTTTACTCCTACCATTGGCATTCCAAAATACAGACTTGGATCTTGAAGTGTTTCCCACCACACAGCAGTCATGGTTCCAGGAACAGGCATTCCAATTAATTTTCCAAGTTTTAATGTTTGGTACACATATGGAAATGCACAAGCATCCGAATAGTTACTTTCGCTAATTAAAACAGCCGATGGCTTTTTCCATTTCGAAAGTGGTTCGGTTCCAAAATCTTGTCCTCGTGGCGAAAGGGTAGAGTAAACTTCTCCACTAAGCAATGTTGCTAAATCGTCGTGCAGCCAGCCTCCGCCATTAAATCTTGTATCTACAATAATAGCTTCGTAAGTTGCATATTTTCCTAATACTTCAGAGTATACTTTTCGGTAACTTGGCGAATCCATTCCTTTTACATGAACATATCCAATTCTTCCGTTCGATAAGCGCTCACATTCTTCTTGGCGCTTTTTCACCCAACGTTCGTATAGTAAAGTACTAATGCTCGAAACAGGTTTTACGGTTTCTTCCCATCGTTCTTTTGTGTAAGGATTATAAAGAGCTAAAAGTACTTTTTTGCCTGCCTTGTGGTTCAATAACGGAAAGTAACTCTCGTTTTTAGGAATTGTAATTCCATCTATTTTTTCGATAATAGTACCGGCTTTTATTTTCGAGTCGGCCTGATTTAGTGGTCCTTTTTCTAAAATCTCGGCAATTCGCAAACCATCGCCATCGTAATCCCAATCAAAGAAAGCGCCTAATTCAGCCGTTTGGTCAGGATTCTTAGAGCCAGAACGATATCCCGAACCAGTATGCGAAGCATTTAGCTCACCTAATAACTCACTTAGCATTTCTGCAAAATCATGATTGTTATTAATGTAAGGTAAAAATCGTTTGTACTCACTTTTGTAAAATTCCCAGTCGAGCTGATGCATTTCAGGATCGTAAAATTTCCTTAGCATGGTACGCCAAACGTGTTCAAAAAGGTATTCTCTTTCTTTGGCTTTGTCTAAATACATTTCTGCTGTGTAGCTAATGTCTTTTCGTTTATTGGTAGCAACATCTACTTTAATAATGCTGTTTCCCGACATTAAAAATAGATTTTTTGCATCCTTATCAAACTGCATTGCGCCACCGCCACCTTTTAAATCAAGAACTTTTTTGGTTTCTTTTTCTTCCAAATCGTTCACCCAAAGATCGTATCCATCTTCGAATTTACTTAGGTAGAATAATTTTTTTCCATCAGGGGTTAAAATTGCATCCGATAGGTTCGAAGGGTTTATCGTTAAACATACCTGACGGTCTTCCATTCCGGTAAATTCAATGTTTAAATCCTCTTCTTTTTCATCCTTTTTGTCTTTTTTATCTTTTTTCTTGTCTTTGTCGGCGTCTTTGTCGTCCTCTTTTTTCGCTTTTTCAGCAGCTTCATTTATTTCTTTTTCTTCTTTCGAAAGTTTGAAATCGTCAAGCGCTTTTTGGTTGAAGAATTGAACGTAAACATCCGATTGTGAACCCCAACTTCCATGACTTCGGTAGCCACGTTTGTCGGTAAACCAGATCATAGCATTTCCTTTTAACGACCACTTGGCCTCCGAATCGCTATAACCACTTTCGGTAAGGTTAATTACTTTTTGATTTCCCTGTGCATCTACCATTGCAGCATCTGGCATAAAAATGGTGTGAGGGTAAATATTAACAAGAAACCACTTTCCATCGGGCGACCAATCGTAATGCTGATCTCCGTCGGAGTAAGAGTAGTTCCATTCTTTTCCTAAAATGGTTCTAACTTTTTTCGATTCCAGATTAATTACTTTAAGAATTACCCGCTCTTCTAAAAAAGCAACTTCTTTGCCATCTGGCGAATATTTTGGTTGAAAGGTTTCGGCTTCAGTTTCTAAAACAGCCTCTTCTTTTAAAATAGTAGAATTGGCAAACTGAGTTTCCTCTTCTCTTGTCATTTTTGTTTGATACAAGTTCCAGCTACCATTTCTTTCCGATGCATACAGTAATGCTTTTCCATCAGGACTAAAACTTACCGAGCGTTCTTGTTCGGGAGTGTTGGTAATTCGTTTTGTAGTTCCGTAATCAACTGCGGTTACAAAAACTTCTCCACGTACTATAAAAGCAACTTCTTTTCCGTTTGGCGAAACGCTCATTTCAGTGGCACCACTGCTTAGTTTTTCATAGCTAACTTCATTTTCTTTGTTGTCAACAGCAATTTTCACTTGTAATTTTACTGGTGCTTTTCCTTCTTCTTGTGTGTAAATTTCACCGTTCCAGAAATAACAAAGTTTGTTCTTGTCCGAAATACTTAAAAAACGAACTGGGTGTTTTTCAAATGTACTGATTTGGGTAAGTTGCGTATTGTTTTTTACAGGAGCTTTCCAAACATTAAAACTGCCTGATTTTTCAGTTAGGTAGTAAATCTCATCGTTGGAGGTATTAAAAACAGGATATAAATCCTCGCCTTCAAATGTAGAGAACATCTTGTGTGTTTTATTCGCAATGTCGTACAGGTAAATGTCGCGAGTAACTGCCGAAGTATGGTGTTTCCTCCAATGGTCCTCATATCCTTTGCTGTCGCGATATAAAATGTACTTCATGTCTTTGCTATATTTCGCATCTAATGCAGGCGAAGTAAGTATCTGACTTACTTTGCCACCTTTTGCAGGTACGCTATATAGTTCAGGCAGCACACCTGATGGAAACATCGCATTTCTATAATCGTCGCTAATTGTTGAAGAAAAGAGTATGTTTTGGCCATCTGGAGTAAAACTAGATGGTACTTCTCCTTTGGAATTAAATGTAATTCGATTGGGAGTTCCTCCTTTAGCAGCTATTGTAAATAGGTCAAAATTTCCATATCGATCGGAAGCAAACGCAATGGTTTTACTGTCGGGAGACCATACCGGCTGGTAATCGTAGGCTTGGTTACTTGTGATAGCGGTGGCGGTGCCACCTTCCGATGAAATGGTGAATAAATCGCCATCGTATTCAAAAACGATCGTTTGACCATCGGGAGAGATAGATGGATACCTCAACCATTGAGGACTATCCATGCCAAGAAGACTTTGTGCTAGTGCAGTTAAGAATGTAGTGATGAAAAACAGCTTTTTAATCATACTTTATCGAATTGTGTTAAAAATTAGGACATAGGTTCTCCATGAACAAAACTATTAATTCGATACCCCCTTCATAATTTGTACCAAAGCTAATAAGCCGTTGATTGATTGTGTTATTGTGCGGAAGGTGTTGGCTTGCAGTTCATTATTATTGTTCGGATGTGAACAAAACACTGTTCGTTTTCGTACTATTTTTCGGTGGAGATTGTGTTTTATAGGTTCTGGAATTCTTTTGGATATTCAACAGTTCCCGAAACGTTTTTTAGAGCATCCTTTTCTAATTCTATTGCCATAAAAACTTCGTTTGGAACTTCGAACGGACAAGTAATTTCGAATAAAGAAGCAGGGGTAAATTTGAATTTGGTGTAAAAGGCAGCGTGGCCCAAAACAATTACCGATTGGTGTCCCATTTTTTTTGCTTTTGCCAATCCATTCTCTATTAATTGTGAACCAATTCCTAATCCTTGTAGTTCTGGAATTACCGACATAGGTGCTAAAGCCAGTGATTTAAAACTGCTATTTCCTGATTTAATTTCTATTGGAGAAAATAAAATGTGACCAACAATTTCATTCCCCATACAAGCAACTAAAGAAAGATCTTTAAGGTACTTTTTATTTTTACGAAGTTTTTCCACTAATAATCCTTCCGATTCTTGACCAAATGCCATGTCGTTAATCATAGATATTGTTTTGTAGTCATTTTTATTTTCTGGTCGTATCTGAATTTTCATACTGGTTCGTTTCTAGTAGAAGTTGATGATTAAAAATACCAAAAAAAATCCAACGTCACTGAAAATCTCAGTCTTGTTGGATTTTTATAATATATTGTTTTGAAACTAAATTGCTTCTCCCACAAGTGTTGCTTTGGTGCATTCCTTAACAATTACATTTACGAAATCGCCAACGTGATAGTCTTTTTTTGGAAATACAACTACTTTGTTTTGTGAGGTTCTACCATAAACTTCCTGATCTGATTTTTTAGAAATTCCCTCTACTAAAACCTCAAAAACTTTTCCAATATCGGTTTGATTGTTTTCCAATGAAATCTGATTTTGTAAAACGATCATTTCTTCTAGTCTTCTCTGTTTTACATCTTCAGGAATATTGTCTTTTAAATGTTTATAGGCATAGGTTCCCGGGCGTTCCGAATATTTAAACATATATGCTAAATCGAATTTCGCCCATTTCATTAATTCAATGGTTTGATGAAAGTCTTCTTCACTTTCATTATGAAATCCACAAAAAATATCGGAAGAAATTCCACATCCCGGAATAATTCTGCGAATGGCTTCAATTCTTTCCTTATACCATTCCTGAGTGTATTTTCTACGCATATCTTTCAACACCGAATCGCTTCCCGATTGCACGGGAAGGTGAATAAAATTGCAGATATTATCGTATTTTGCTATCGTATTCAAAGTGTCATCACTCATATCTTTTGGATTCGAAGTTGCGAATCTGATTCTCATTTTGGGTACTGCAATGGCAACCATTGCTAAAAGTTCGGGAAAACTAACCTCCGAAACAGAATCTTTAAAGGCAAATGAATTTACATTTTGACCCAAAAGAGTAACTTCTTTGTATCCTTTTTCTTCTAAATCTTTAACTTCCTTTAATATGCTTTCCGGATTCCGACTTCGTTCACGTCCTCTTGTATAGGGAACAATACAATAGGTGCAAAAATTATTGCATCCTCGCATAATGGAAACAAAACCAGATATCGAAGTCTCGTCGATTCTTGTAGGACAAATATCTTTATAGGTTTCGGTTAGGGAAAGTTCTATATTAATAGCTTTTTCTCCATTTTCAGCTTTTTTCACTAAAAGAGGGAGGTCCATATAAGCATCTGGTCCAACAATAATATTTACATTTTTTTCCTGCTCAAATAATTTTGCACCAAGTCGTTCGGCCATGCAACCAATTACGCCAACCAAAAGTTTAGGGTTCTTTTTCTTTATTTCACTAAAGCCTTGCACTCTTCCTCGAACTCGGGTTTCTGCATTTTCGCGTACCGAGCATGTGTTTACTAAAATTAAATCAGCTTCCTCTCGGTTTTTTGTAATCGTAAAACCATCATGTTCCATTATCGAAGCCACAACTTCGCTATCTGCAACATTCATTTGGCAACCGTAAGTTTCCAAAAATAATTTTTTGTTCTTATTGCTCATTTTTGTATTCCCATGTTAAAAATTCGGTGCAAAGTTATACTATCTGTCTTGAATGGCAAGAAAAGGATAGGTGATTTAGAATGGGTATGGCGTAAAGTACTCCATTGGAAATTCAATGTTTAAGTTTCTGGTTGCTACGGTGGTGTCTTTTTGTAGTTTAATTCGTACTTTTAATACAACGGGTAAAGCATTTTTAGAAATAATTTGGAGAAGCGGATTTAAGTGAATATTGGCTCGGTAATTGTGTTTGTTGCTAAATATTTTTGTGTATTTTTATCCCACAAATCAAGGGCTTAGGAAAGTGTTGATTGATAGTGGGTTTGTGAAAAAATAAGCTCTTTTATATTCTGTTTGAATAACCGATAGTTCAAATTAGGAATAGTTCTTGCTTTACGGTTATATAGTTTTAATGTAAAAGTTAATATCATGAAACGTATTTTAGTTCCGGTAGATTTTTCTGGCGATTCTCTTAGAGCCTTGAGGTTTGGCATTTATTTGGCCAATAAATTAGATTGTCATCTTAGGATGATTCATGTTCAAAAGTCTGAAAAATTCGAAATTCCTTTTCATTTCGAAGAGTTGAAAAATGAAATTATTCATACTGTACAAGAATATTTTGATAAGTTGATTAAACTTCATTCTGCTGACTATTGTGTTAAGAATGGAGTTTTTGATTTTAAAATAAGAACAGGAAGTGTTTATCGTGAAATTGTAAATCAGGCAAAGTATGGCGACGCATTTATGATTTTGATGGGTGCTTACGGGGCTTCTGGTTTCGAAGAGTTTTTTATTGGTAGTAATGCGGTTAAGGTGGTTACTAATGCAACTTGCCCTGTTATTACCGTACAAAAAGAGTTTGACAAAGGGAAACTGAACACAATTGTAATGC
Organism: Labilibaculum filiforme; assembly: GCF_002843315.1. Taxonomy (GTDB): domain Bacteria; phylum Bacteroidota; class Bacteroidia; order Bacteroidales; family Marinifilaceae; genus Labilibaculum; species Labilibaculum filiforme. The sequence goes on from NZ_MVDD01000021.1 coordinate 10,709, forward strand.
CAATTGACGCAAGTACCGAAACAAGAAAGAAAATCCCATTTGTTGCAGAAATAGCAGCTCAATGCAAAGCAACTATTCATATTTTGGGAGTACACGAAACTTCCGATGCTAATGTGATTGGTAAAATTGAGAATTATATGCGACAAGCGGAGGACTACTTTAAGGAAGGGAATATAAACTACGTGAAGAGTATCCGTAAAGGAGAAAATAATACCTTATCATCCTTGGATTACGCTCGCGAAGTGGATGCCGATTTAATTGCTATTATGACAGAACAGGCTGAAAGTTCGATTAATATGTTTTTTGGATCCTATGCACAACAAATGATAAATAGTTCCGAAATTCCAATTTTATCTGTTCCTAACGATTAAAAATAATGAATCCAACAACTAGTGATGCGCAGATGATGTGTTTTCTGTTGCATAAATTGTTGATAAACAAAGAAAAATGCAGTACGTAAAATTAGTATTCTTATCTATATTTATTCTATTCGGGATTACCTCAAATGCACAGTTTGAGAACAATGTGAAATTTAGCAGGGAACTAAAAAACGATGCTCCGGGGCAGGTTAAGATCATTCAAGATGCTCGAATTAAGCAGCTGCTGGATACCGATAAAATGGTTAATTCTAAAGATCCAGGTTTTCCTGGATATAGAATTCAGATTTTTTCAGGCCGAAGTACCGATCGGGAAAAAGCGTTTAAGATTAAAAAAGAATTTCAAGAATTATTTCCTGAAGAAAGAGCTTATGTAGTATATAAAGCACCCGATTTTAGAGTGAGTGTTGGAAATTTTCGTAGTAAAATAGAATCAATTGAACTTTATAAGGCTTGTTTAAAATTCTTCCCGAATTGTTATCCGGTAAAGACGAATATTTTATTTTCGGATTTAATTCCAATCGAGAAAGAGGTGGAAGAGCCTATCTTGGAGAATGAGAGCGAACAACAGAATGCAAACTAAATAACCATTTAAGAAGTTAATAATGAGTGACCAACTAAAGCACGAGTGCGGGATAGCAATGATTCGATTGCTAAAGCCTCTCGAGTACTATCAGGAAAAATACGGATCGTGGAGATATGGGATTCAAAAACTCTATCTGTTGATGGAAAAACAACACAACAGAGGCCAGGAAGGTGCTGGAGCTGTTGGGTTAAAATTGGATATGCCTCCAGGATTCAAATACATCCATCGGGAGCGTTCATGTAGTGATCAGCCAATAAAAGATGTTTTTGATGGAGTATACAAAGAATTAGCTGCTGCGGAGGCAAAAAATCCTGAGAAATTTAATGATCCTGTATGGGCCAAAGAAAATTTACCATTTGCAGGAGAATTGTATTTGGGTCATCTTCGATATGGAACTTTTGGACGAAACAGTATCGATTTTGTTCATCCAGTAATGAGAGAAAATAACTGGAAGTCGAGAAATTTAGTATTGGCAGGAAATTTTAACTTGACGAATGTTGATGAACTTTTCGATTTATTAGTAGGCTTAGGACAGCATCCTAAGAATTATACCGATACAGTAACTATTCTGGAAAAAGTTGGGCATTATTTAGATGAAGAAAATCAAATGTTATTTCGTCAGTATAAAAATGATGGTTTAACAAATCAAGAAATATCACCTCGAATTGAGGAAAGTATTGATATACAACACGTACTTTCGAGCGCGAGTAGAGATTGGGATGGAGGTTACGCTATTGCTGGTTTATTTGGTCATGGCGACTCTTTTGTAATGAGAGATCCCTGGGGAATTCGCCCAGCGTTTTATTATCATGATGATGAAATTGTTGTTGTTGCTTCCGAGCGACCAGTGATTCAAACAGCTTTAAATGTACGAGCGAACACCATAAAAGAAATTGCTCCCGGAAATGCAGTTATTGTTCGTAAAAATGGCGATGTTGCTGAGGTTCCGGTTCGAGTAGCTCAAAAAAGAAAGTCGTGTTCGTTCGAAAGAATTTATTTTTCTCGCGGAAGTGATAAGGATATTTATAAGGAAAGAAAAAAGTTGGGAGAACTATTAACTCCTGCTATCCTTGAATCGGTTGATCACGATATAAAAAATACGGTATTTTCATTTATTCCTAATACGGCCGAAACAGCATTTTATGGAATGATGGAAGGGGTTCGCAGGCGTTTGATGGAGGAGAAAAAGCAGCAGATTCATGATTTGAATGGAAGCTGGACAGAGGAAAAACTTCAGGAGATTATTTCGGTGGAGCCTAGAGTCGAGAAAATAGCCATTAAGGATGTGAAAATGAGAACTTTCATATCCAATGATGAGGGGCGAGACGATTTAGTAGGTCATGTTTATGATGTTACCTATGGAATTGTAAAGAATTACGAGGATAACTTGGTTGTTATTGATGATTCGATTGTAAGAGGGACTACTTTAAAACAAAGTATTCTTCGAATTTTAGATCGTCTTCATCCTAAAAAAATTGTGATTGTTTCGTCTGCTCCACAAATTCGATATCCAGATTGTTATGGAATTGATATGACTCGAATGGGCGAATTTATTGCTTTTAATGCTGCAATTGCAATGTTGAAAGAGCGTGGCATGGAAAGTGTTATTGATGAGACTTATAAGAAATGTAAGGCGCAGGAAAATTTACCTAAAGAAGAGGTAGTTAACTTTGTGAAAGAAATTTATAAGCCATTTACACCGGAAGAAGTATCGGATAAAATTGCAGTGCTGTTAACTCCGGAAGTAATGAATGCTGAGGTGAAAATTGTTTATCAAACTGTTGAAAACCTTCATGTAGCATGTCCCGAAAATACTGGAGATTGGTATTTTACTGGCAATTATCCAACGCCAGGCGGAAATAAAGTCGTGAACACTTCTTTTATTAATTACTGCGAAGGAAACGATAGAAGAGCTTACTAAACTAAGTTGGACTGAAAATAAAAACCCGTCTTGGAAAAAGACGGGTTTCTTTGTTTACTAATTTTCGTAAAAAAGCATTCTTTTCAGAATGCTTTTGCGATTATTTCTTTTTAAAGATATTCAGTTTTGTTTTGGGAAATCTAATGTGCAGTAAGGAAAGATAAGACGATGTGTGTCTTTCTACTTTTGTATCGTATACATCCGCAATCGTAATCATAATTCCTGTTTCTTCTACGTCACCAAAGTGAGTGTTAACGGCTGTTCCAAAGCATCGCATTGTTGGCGATAAACCCATGTATGCATTAATAAGCGGAGGAACATTTTCCCCATTTTTACGAACATTTTGCGATAGAACTTTGTAGTTCTCTTCAAAAGTATCCTTGCAAAAATCCTTGTCCAGTTGCTCTATGTCCATATTGGTTTCCAGTGGAGTAGTTGGAGTAGCTAATTTGTCTGGATCGTTAAACATTTTGTTCATGAAATACAAAATGTGATTACGTGCATCTCTATTATAATCTGGATACATAGTAACCTTACCAAAGAAATATTTAATTTCAGGATAATCAACAATTAAAGCACCTAAGCCATCCCATAAATTATCAAGAGCATATAAGCTTTTACGACCTTTTCGAATGGATTGATATTCGGGTTGAACAAACGACCGGCCCAATTCGATCATGTGAGGCATGTAGTCTTTTTTAAATTCTTCCGAAAAATTAAACAATCGAGAAGTAGCTAAATAAACATTTCCATTTTTATCAAGAGGAGCTTCGCTGCATAAAATATAGCGGTATCCACCAAGAATTTCCTTCGCTTTTGGATCCCAAACAATTAGTTGATGATATGGTTTTTCGTCTAAATCGAAATCATCAATGTCAATTTCTTTGCCAGTACCACCTCCAGCTTTTCGGAAAGTAATTTCTCGCAAACGACCAACCTCTTTCATTAAATTTGGAGAGTCGTGATGAGTGAAGCTATAGATTTCATTCGACCCCTTGTTGGTTTTGCGTACAAATCTTTCTTCAGTCAATTCTTTCTCAAGTTCCTCTCGCGATACAGGGGGAATAATTTCTTTCATCAGTCGGTGTATTGATTCCTTGCTTAAAAGGATAATTATTATTTTGGTTTTCTTTAATAAGTTTCGATTGTCAAAAATACTCACATTATCAATAATAATGAATAGTATTCGGGCTAATTATTTGATAAAAAATATTGAATTTTAGGGATAGGTGTTTATTGATCTACTAAACCGTATGTTTCTCTTTTCATTTTTTCAGCCCACTTGTCATACGACATGCTTTTGTCAAAGGTTTGATATGCTACAGGTTTGCCAATACAAATAGTGAATTTTTTTCCTCTTTGCTTAAAAAGTTCATTTGGCAAATATAGCATTTCCAAATTAGATTTTAAGCCAAGGAACTTTCTGAGATTCGCCAGATTATAGAAAAAATTGGAGTTTCTTCCGCTAATATGAATTGGAACAATATCTCGTTGGTACTTTTTAGCTTTGGCAATAAAACTTTTTTTCCATTCCAAATCTTCAATTTTTCCTTTTTGTTTTCGCGATACTAAGCCTGCCGGAAAAGTAATCATAGTTGCTGGAGATTGGTATGCTTCTTCAATTATTTTAGCCGCTTCTTTGGCTTGCCCTCCATGTTTATTTATAGGAACAAAAATATCCGATAAGTTTTTGATATTCATAAGGATGTCATTCACTAAGAATCTAATTTTTGGAAAATGCTTGCCAAAAATACTGATAAGAATAATCCCGTCGGGACCACCCAGTGGATGGTTGGATGCGAAGATATACCTTCCTTCTTTATTGATATTTTCAAGGCCTTTAATTTCAAATTTAATTTGAAGCTCTTCTAACACACTATCCGCAAATTCAATACCTTGTTTTTGATGATTTCTCGATAAAAAATCATTAAGCTCATCCTGATGAATGATTCTTTTAAGGTAGCGAATGATAAAACCAGGCAATAGTTTGGAGATTCTTTCGCTTTTGCTCGCAAAAACCTTCTCTATGTTAATTTTTAAATAGCTATCGGGAGTGTTTTCTTTTTGCATGAAAATCGTAAATAATTAAATATGGTGAGCAAATATCGCAATTTTCTTGCATTGTTTTTCGAAGTTTTACAACAATCTGAATATAATTGAGTGATAATTAGTTGGCTTGTGTGCGAAAAGTTATCAACAAAACAATAAAAGTGGGAGGATGTGGTTGAAAGTGGGTAAATTTTTCTCTAATTTTACAATTGTAAATTAATTTTCCCAATGGTAACATTTATAGGTGATTATCCTTGTCGATTAGACGCTAAAGGCCGTGTTTTACTGCCTGCTGCTTTTCGGAAGCTCCTAAATGGAGGTTCTGAGAATCGTTGTGTTCTAAGGAAAAATCTCTACGAAAAATGTTTGGATCTATATTCTATTTCCGAATGGGAGAAGCAAACCGAAATGGTGCGGGCGAAGGTGAATCCTTTTAACAAGAAGCATGCAGGGTTTTTGCGCGAGTTTTTTAGAGGTACTGCAGAGGTATTAATTGATGGAAACGGACGGATATTAATTCCTAAGAAATTTTTTGAGTTTGCGGCGTTTTCGAAGGATGTAACGCTGGCCGGACAGGATGGGAAAATCGAAATATGGGATACTGAAACTTATGAGAAATCAGCTCTTGGGCAGGATGGATTTGGCGATTTAGCTGCTGAGATTTTGGGAGGTGATTCAAATGATGAATAATCGTTGATTATAAGTGTTTAGTGTTGTTCCTTTGTGTTTCAATTAAAAGATAAAAAAATGAGTACGTATCATATTCCAGTTTTATTAGGAGAGAGTATTGAAGGGTTGGATATAAAGCCAGATGGAATTTATGTGGATCTTACTTTTGGTGGCGGAGGTCACTCAAAGGAGATTTTAAAACACTTAACTACTGGTAAGCTAATTGGTTTTGATCAGGATGTGGATGCTGAAGGAAATGTGCCGAAAGATGACCGGTTTATTTTTGTTCGTCACAATTTCAGATATTTTAAGAATTTCATGAGGTATTTGGGATATCCTAAGGTTGATGGAATTTTAGCCGATCTAGGGGTTTCTTCTCATGAATTTGATGTCGCCGAACGTGGTTTTTCTTTTCGTTTTGATGGTGATTTAGATATGAGAATGAATCAGGATGCAGATTTTACGGCTGCTGATTTGTTGAATGAATATAGTGTTGAGGATTTGTTTCGAATCTTTAAATTTTATGGAGAAGTAAAAAATCCGGGTAAGTTGGTGCGATTAATCGATAACCAAAGAAAGGAAACACCTTTTACTACCATTCAACATTTTAAAGAAGTAATTGCTCCATGTACACCTAAGTTTAAAGAGCATAAATATTTGGCTCAAGTATTTCAAGCCATTCGAATTGAAGTGAATCAAGAAATGGATGTTTTAAAAGAAATGCTGTTGCAGTCTGCAGATGTATTAAAGCCGGATGGGAGATTGGTGGTAATAACCTACCATTCTTTGGAGGATCGATTGGTGAAGAATTTTATTCGTGATGGGAAGTTTGAAGGAAATGCAGAAAAAGATTTTTTTGGAAACATAAAAACTCCGTTAGTTGCAGTGAATCGGAAAGTGATTCTTCCAAACGAAAAAGAAATTGAATTAAACGGACGAGCTCGAAGTGCAAAACTTCGAATTGCTCAGCCTAAAGCATAATGTGAAATGTTTAAGTTTCGAAAAAAATATAACGATTTTATTAAGCCTAGCGAGGAGCTGAAGGAAACACCTTCAGGTTCGATCAAGGATTTTATTGATGGAAGTATTTTAACGAAAGCCGAAGTTGTTTATCAATTGCCTTTTATCATTTTTCTGGTTGTTCTAGGAATTTTTTATATCAGTAACAGGTATCGTTCCGAACGTGTTTATCGCGATATGGTAAGCTTAGAGCAAGAGCTTAAAGAGTTAAGATTCGAGGCAATTACAACAGCCTCTGCTTTGATGTATATGAGTAAGCAATCGGAAGTAGTAAAAAGAGTAGAAAACGAGGGGCTTGATTTGATGGAAGCAACCGAGCCTCCAATTAAAATATATTTGAAGAAATAGTGCCGATAAAAAAAGATATCATATGGCGAGTTGGGGCGATCTACACTTTGGTGATTATTTTTGCAATACTCATTGTAGGTAGGGTAGTAGCCTTGCAATTGTTCGAAGGAGATAAGTGGCGAAGTAAAGCCCAGTCTCTTACGCAACGAGATGTAATCGTGTCGGCCAATCGGGGAGATATTTGTGCTGCTGACGGACGATTGCTGGCAAGTTCATTGCCTTACTATCAGCTCCGTATGGATTTTCGCGCTTCCGGATTAACCGATTCTCTTTTTCGTTCGGATGTTGATTCTTTAGCACTTTGTTTGTCGCGTTTTTTTCAAGATAAGTCTCCAAAGGAATATCGAAATATGCTTTGGAAAGCAAAGTATCGTACGAAATCAAATCGTTATTTTTTAATTCATCGAAATAAAATTAATTATATCGGGCTTAAAAAGATCAAGACTTTTCCAATTTTTCGTTTGGGACAAAATAAAGGAGGGTTGATTTGCGAACAGGAAAATAGACGTATACAACCTCATTTAAATCTGGCTAACCGAACAATCGGTTATTTGTTGGATGGGGAGCAAAATCAAAAAGTTGGGAAAGTAGGTATCGAAGGTGCTTTTGAAAGTGATTTGAAAGGGGTTGACGGGATTAGTATTATTCAAAAAATGTCTGGTCGATGGTTGCCTGTAAATATGGTAGAGCCGAAGGATGGAAACGACCTAATTACGACTATTGATGTGAATTATCAGGATGTGGCGCAATCGGCTTTGGAACATCAGCTAATAAAGTATAATGCACATCATGGATCGGTGGTTTTGATGGAAGTGAAAACCGGAGCAATAAAAGCAATTGCTAATTTGGGGTTCGACGAAAAGTCTCAATCTTATAAAGAAGACTACAATTACGCTATTGGAGAGGCTACTGAACCAGGCTCGACTTTTAAGTTGGCTTCCATAATGGCTTTATTCGAGGATGGGTATGTTGGACCGATGGATTCTGTGGATACAGGGAATGGGGTGTATAGTTATTACAAAGAAAAAATGCGCGATTCGCATGAAGGTGGATTTGGAAAAATTACGGTGCAGGATGCTTTTGAAAAATCCTCGAATGTGGGAATTTCAAAATTGGTAAACGATCATTATAAGAACAAGCCAAAATCATTCATTAATCGACTTTACGAGTTTCGGTTGAATGAGCCTTTGGGGCTCGATATAAAGGGAGAAGGAATACCAAGTATTAAATATCCTGATGATCCATCCTGGTCGGGAGTTTCTTTGCCTTGGATGTCTATTGGTTATGCTGTGGAACAAACGCCTTTACAAACGCTTACTTTTTATAATGCAATTGCCAATAATGGAAAAATGATGAAGCCTCGATTCGTAAAAGAATTGAAGTATCATGGTGACGTGATTCGGACTTTTGATAAAGAAGTTTTAAAATCGAGAATCTGTTCTGGTGAAACACTAAAAAATGTGAAGAATATGTTGGAGGGTGTTGTTTTGCGAGGAACAGCTCGAAACCTACGAAATTCAAACTATACGATTGCAGGTAAAACAGGAACTGCACAAATTGCAGATAAAAATAAAGGATATAAGGTGAAAGTATATCAGGCTTCTTTCGTGGGATATTTTCCTGCCGATGATCCGATGTATTCCTGTATTGTGGTTATTAACCGGCCAAATAAAACCAAAGGATTCTATGGAAATCAGGTGGCAGGTCCAGTCTTTAAAACAATTGCGGATAAAGTATATGCTATGAGCTATTCCATGCATCCTATAAAAACAGACGAATCAAGTTTGGAACTAAAGGTGCCGGTTTCATTGAATGGATTTAAGGAGGATTTAGACATAGTTTTTGATGAATTAAATATCGAAGTGGCAAATAAAGATATTCAATCGGATTGGGTGATGACTTCCCGAAAAGATTCAATTATTGAATACAAATACAGAACAATTAAGAAGTTTATGGTCCCGAATGTGAAGGGAATGGGAGCTCAGGATGCCTTGTATATATTAGAAAATGCAGGACTTAAGGTGATGGTGAAAGGCGTTGGCACGGTAACCAAACAATCAATCGAACCTGGATCCTATTTTAAAAAGGGCGATTTTATTAGAATAGGTTTATCTTAAAAAGTGACAGATGGGAAAAAATATCAACGAACTGTTTAGTTCGGTAACTATACAAAGCTTAAAGGGAAATAAAGATGTGGTCGTGAATGAGATTCATTTCGATTCCCGAAAAGTGAAACATGGCGATTTATTCGTTGCGTGCCGGGGTACTGTCTCCGATGGCCATGATTTTATTGATACGGCAGTGGCAAATGGTGCAAGAGTGATTGTTTGTGAAGAATTACCTAAAAAAAGTTCTTCCGAAACAAGTTTTATTGTGGTGGAAGATTCTTCGGCAGTGCTTTCGCAGATTGCGCACAATTTTTACAACAAACCAACCGAGAATATTCAATTGGTTGGAGTAACCGGAACAAATGGGAAAACAACAATTGCTACTTTGTTGTACAATTTATTTAGAAAACTAGGGTATAAAGTTGGCCTATTATCAACCGTTTGTAATTATGTGGATGAAAAAGCTGTGAAAGCAACCCATACCACACCAGATGCATTACAATTAAATGCTTTGTTGGCCGAAATGGTGGAGGCTGGCTGTGAATATTGTTTTATGGAAGTAAGCTCGCATGCTATCGATCAGAAAAGAGTGGGGGCATTGAATTTTAAAGGGGGGATTTTTACTAATATCACTCACGATCATCTCGATTATCACAAAACATTTGAGGCATACCTAAAGGTGAAAAAGGCATTTTTCGATCAGCTGGGAAATAAATCCTTTGCGATTACCAATGTCGATGATAAAAATGGGAAGCTGATGCTTCAGAATATGAAAGGACATAAGTTTACTTATTCAACACGTTCTTTTGCTGATTATCGTTGTCAGATTTTAGAAAAGCATTTTACAGGAATGCTTTTGGAAATGGATGGGGCAGAAATTTGGACCAATTTTATTGGTGATTTTAATGCTCATAATTTGTTGGCTGTTTATGGTACAGCTCGTTTGCTTGATCAGGATAAAGAAGAAATATTGCGTGGAATTAGTGAGCTGAAGTCTGTTGACGGAAGGTTTGAAAGTATTATTTCGACAGATGGCATTATGGCTATTGTTGATTATGCTCATACACCGGATGCGTTGAAAAATGTTTTGGAAACAATTGCGGCTTTACGAACAGGAAACGAACAGGTAATTACGGTGGTTGGTGCTGGTGGCGATAGAGATAAATCGAAACGACCTTTAATGGCGAAAATAAGTGCCGAATTAAGTGATAAGGTAATTTTAACCTCGGATAATCCAAGATCGGAAGATCCAGATCAGATTATTCTGGACATGAAAGAAGGGGTGTCCGCAAATAACACAAGAAAAGTGTTGGCAATTACCGATAGAAAAGAGGCAATTCGTACTGCACATATGTTAGCACAAAAAGACGATATTATTTTGGTGGCAGGAAAAGGGCACGAAGATTATCAGGAGATAAAAGGAGTCAAGCATCATTTTGATGATAAAGAAGTAATCAAAGAAATTTTTAAGCTGTAGTTATGTTATACTATCTATTTAAGTATTTAAATCAATTGGATTTCCCGGGAGCAGGAATGTTTGAATATATTTCGTTTCGGGCAGCATTAGCCATTATGACGTCCTTGTTTATTGCTACTGTATTTGGGAAAAAGATCATTCTCTTATTGCAGAAGCAACAAATCGGCGAAATTGTTCGTGATCTTGGTTTAGCTGGACAAATGGAAAAAAAGGGAACTCCAACAATGGGAGGAATTATTATTATTCTTTCAATCGTTGTTCCAGTTCTATTGTTTGCGAAATTAGATAACATCTATATTCTATTAATGCTTATTACCACTGTTTGGTTAGGAATAATCGGATTTGTTGATGATTATATTAAAGTTTTTAAGAAGGATAAAGCGGGCTTAAGTGGTAAGTTTAAAGTTGCAGGTCAAATAGGTTTAGGTTTAATTATTGGCTTAACACTTTATTTGAATGATGATGTGGTTGTACGTGAAAAAACAACAATGGCCGAAATTGGAATTCAAACCGAATTGGTGGACGAGGGATTTACCTCCGAAGATCCTAGCATAACTCGCTTAACAATGGATGTTAAATCAACCAAGACAACCATTCCATTTTTTAAGAATAACGAATTCGATTATGAATCTTTAGTTGCTTTTGGTGGTGAATATGCACCCATGTTGGCATGGCTGGTTTTTATAATTATTACCATATTTATTGTAACTGCCGTTTCAAATGGTGCAAATATTACCGATGGTTTAGATGGTTTGGCCACAGGTTCGTCGGCAATAATTGGCGCCACATTGGGAATATTAGCTTATGTGTCGGGTCACGTAGTATATGCCGATTATCTAAACATCATGTACATTCCTAATTCGGGAGAATTGGTGATTTTTATTGCTGCTTTTATTGGAGCAACCATCGGGTTCATGTGGTACAATTCTTATCCGGCGCAAGTTTTTATGGGCGATACGGGTAGTTTAGCTTTGGGAGGAATTATAGCTGTTTTTGCTATAATTATTCACAAAGAATTGTTGATTCCTGTTTTGTGCGGAATTTTTCTGGTAGAGAATATCTCGGTAATGATGCAGGTTTCGTGGTTTAAATATACCAGAAAGAGATTTGGAGAAGGCCGGAGGATTTTTAAAATGGCTCCTCTTCATCATCATTATCAGATGAAAGGATATCCAGAGCCAAAAATCGTTACCCGCTTCTGGATTATTGGCATATTTCTGGCCATCATAACAATAGTAACTCTTAAAATCAGATAAGTAAAAATGACAAAACGAATCGTCATATTAGGTGCAGGAGAAAGTGGGATTGGTGCAGCTGTTTTGGCTAAATCAAAAGGCTTTGATGTATTTGTTTCGGACTTAGGAGAAATAAGTCCCAAGTACAAGCTTGCGCTGAATAAATACCAACTAGCTTTTGAAGAAAAGCAACATACCGAAGCGCTTATAATTTCGGCTGATGAGGTGGTGAAAAGTCCAGGAATACCTGATTCTGCAACTCTAATAGGGAAGTTAAAAGAAAAAAATATTCCTGTGATTTCCGAAATAGAATTTGCAGGAAGGTTCTCCAATGCTAAAATGATATGTATTACTGGCAGTAATGGGAAAACAACAACTACTTTGCTTCTTTATCATATGTTGAAAAAAGCTGGCTTACATGTAGGGTTAGCCGGAAATGTGGGAGATAGTTTGGCTTGGCAGGTCGCTGAGAAAGACTATACACATTATGTAGTGGAGTTAAGTAGCTTTCAGCTCGATGGGATGTATGACTTTAGAGCAAATATTGCTATTCTCTTAAATATTACACCAGATCATTTAGATCGGTACGAGTATAAAATGGAAAATTATATCCATTCAAAATTCAGAATATTGCAAAATATGAAATCCGAGGATTCATTCGTGTTTTGCACCGATGATGATATCATCAAAAAGGAATTATTGAGTTGTGATACGCTTGCTCAATTATTACCATTTTCGGTTCGCGATGTAAAGAAAATGTGCGGATGGATTGAAAACGAACTTTTAAAAATTCAATACAACGAAAACCTCTTTTCTATGGATAAAAAAGATCTGTCTTTACCTGGAATTCACAATGTATATAATTCATTGGCATCAGGAATTGCTGGTAGTGTGTTGCAAATTCGTAAAGAAGTAATTCGCGAAAGTTTAAGCGATTTTCAAGGTGTCGATCATCGACTAGAAAAAGTGGTTCGTGTACGGGGAATACAATTTATTAACGATTCTAAAGCCACAAATATTAATTCTACTTGGTATGCTTTAGAAAGTATGGAAGAACCTGTGGTTTGGATCGTTGGTGGTGTTGATAAAGGAAACGATTATTCGGTTTTGAATGATTTGGTAATTGAAAAAGTGAAAGGAATTGTTTGTTTAGGTGTTGATAACTCTAAAATTCATGCGGCTTTTGATGGTAAAGTTGATTTTATTGTGGATGCAGGATCGATGAAAGAAGCGGTGACGCAAGCATATCAAATGGCGAATAAGGAAGAGATCGTTTTATTATCGCCTGCTTGTGCCAGTTTCGATTTGTTTAAGAATTATGAGGATCGCGGAAATCAGTTTAAAGAAGAAGTTAGAAATTTATAAATTAAGAATATGGTAAGTTTTTTTAAGAATTTTAGCTTAAAGGGGGATAAGACCATTTGGATCATTATCTTCTTTTTGTCGATGATTTCTTTACTGGTTGTTTATAGCTCAACCGGAACACTTGCCTATAAAGTAAAAGGTGGAAATACATCCTATTTCTTTATTAAACAGCTGATTCTCTTGGGAATGTGCTATTTAATTATTTATGTGGTTCACAAAATTCATTTTAAGGTATATTCTAGTTCGGCTAATCTGGTACTACTCATTTCTATTGGTTTGCTCATATTAGCAAAACTGGTGGGCACAAATTTAAACGACGCATCCCGATGGATTACCATTCCTGGAATTGGCTTCAATTTTCAGCCGTCGGAACTTGCAAAATTGGCGCTAATACTGCATGTTTCTAGAACTCTGTCGCGGTATCAGGCCGAAGATGCCTGTAAAAAGGAGGCGTTTTGGCATATCGTTATCCCTGTTGGAATTGTCTGTTTACTGATTTTTCTAGATGATTTCTCGACATCGGTATTGCTTGGTGGAGTTTGTTATTTACTGATGTTTATAGGTAGAATAGCAAAAAAATATTTGTTTGGATCGGTGGGTATCGTTTTGGGTTTTGTGACTATACTGATTGTGATGGCACCTTTGCTTCCTAGTATTGGTAGAGTGCAAACTGTAAGAAGTAGAATTGTTAATTTCTTTGATGAGGATCATGCCAATGCAAATAATAGTCAGAATTATCAGGTTGAGCAGGCAAAAATAGCGGTGGTATCCGGGGGTATCTTTGGAAAATTTCCGGGGAACAGTACCCAACGAAATTTTTTACCACATCCGTATTCCGATTTTATTTATGCCATTATTTTGGAAGAAATGGGCTGGATTGGAGGTTTTGTAATATTGGCCTTTTATCTCATATTAATATATCGAGCCGGCTTGATTGTGCGGAAATGCAATCGAACTTTCCCAGCATTTTTGGTAATAGGGTTGGCACTTAGTATCGTGTTTCAGGCTTTAACCAATATGGCTGTGTCGGTTAATTTAATCCCGGTAACGGGGCAACCATTGCCTTTGGTGAGTATGGGCGGAACATCCTTAATTTTTACAAGTGCAGCATTTGGAATGATACTAAGTGTTAGTAATTGGGTGAACGAGGAAGAAAAATTGAATGAAGAAGCTAAATTAAATGAAGCAGAAAATTAAAATAATAGTTAGCGGAGGCGGAACAGGCGGACATATATTTCCGGCTATTTCAATTGCGAATGCTTTAAAACAAAAGCATAACGATTGTGATATTTTATTTGTTGGAGCCGAAGGAAAAATGGAAATGGAAAAAGTTCCTTCTGCAGGATATAAAATAGTAGGATTGCCAATTCGTGGACTACAGAGGAATTTTTCGAAAGAAAATTTGAAGTTTTTTTCTCGACTTTTTAAAAGTATAAGAAAGGCAAAGACAATTGTGAAGGACTTTAAGCCCGATGCAGTAGTTGGTGTAGGCGGATATGCTAGTGGACCATTATTACATGTAGCGGCTAAAATGGGAATTCCAACCTTAATTCAGGAGCAGAATTCTTATGCTGGAATAACGAATAAACTTTTAGCAAAAAAAGCCAAAAAGATTTGTGTTGCTTATGAGGGAATGGAGCGGTTTTTTCCTGCGGACAAAATTTTATTGACAGGAAACCCTGTTCGGAATGATTTACTAAATATCGCTTCGAAAAAACAGGAAGCTATGGCTCATTTTCAACTAAATCCCGAGAAGAAAACAATTCTGGTTGTGGGAGGAAGTTTAGGGGCAAGAACTATTAATAACAGTATGCTTGCTTCTCTTACTGCTATTTCAGACTCTGGGGTTCAGGTGATTTGGCAAACAGGGAAGTTTTATATTGAAAAAGTACGCGAAGAATTAAAAAATTGGGATATTCCTGGGTTGAAGGTTTTTGATTTTCTTGGGAAAATGGACTTGGCTTATGCTGCGGCCGATATGGTTATATCCAGAGCCGGAGCGGGTACTATATCCGAACTTTGTTTGGTAGAGAAAGCTTGTATTTTGGTGCCATCTCCTAATGTTTCCGAAGATCATCAAACCAAAAATGCCATGGCTTTGGTAACTAAAAATGCTGCCATAATGGTAAAAGATAGTAGTGCGGAACAAGAATTAGTTGTTACTGCATTAAAATTGATACACGATGCTGATAAATTAGCTGAACTTTCAGTGAATTGTAAGGCTTTAGCAAAACCTAACGCTGCGGCAGATATTGCAGAACAAATAATAGCATTAACATAGATTATGCAGATTAAGGATTATAAAAATATTTACTTTATTGGAATTGGTGGAATAGGAATGAGTGCTCTTGCACGTTATTTTTATTCTATTGGGAAGAATGTGTTTGGTTACGACCGAATGGATACTCAACTTACCGCCGAATTAACTGCCGAAGGTATCGACATTACTTTCCAGGAAAGTGTGGATCAGATTCCTAAAATCTACCAATCAAAGGAGGATACTTTAATTGTGTATACACCTGCTGTTCCTGTAAATCATCCTCAATTAATCTATTTTCAGGAGCAACAATTTGCAATTAAAAAGCGATCGCAAGTTCTAGGATTACTTTCTGATAATCTGAAAGGAATAGGTATTGCTGGAACACATGGAAAAACTACAGTTTCAACCATTACTGCGCATATCTTTAAATCGTCAGCTTTAGACTGTAATGCCTTTTTAGGTGGAATATCAAGAAATTATCAGTCTAATTTGTTACTGTCGAAGGATAGTCCATGGATGGTTCTTGAAGCAGATGAGTTCGATCGTTCTTTTCTACAATTGCATCCTCAGTTGGCTGTAATTACTTCTATGGATGCCGATCATTTAGATATTTATGGAGATAAAAGTGAATTAGAAAAAAGCTTTCAGGCTTTTGTTCATCAGATAAAAGAGGGTGGAATTTTAGTGCATAAAAAGGGATTAATTCTTACTCACCAAGGGCTTACTGCTTACACTTATTCTTTAAACGAAAAAGCCGATTTTTATGCAGAAAACATCCATTTAGTAGAAGGTTTCTACCAATTTAACTTGGTGCATCCCGGCGGAGTAATTAAGGATATTCTATTCTCCTACCCAGGTAAAATTAATGTGGAAAATGCCATTGCTGCAGCTTCTATGGCATTGCTTTGTGGTGTGAATGCAGATGAGTTAAAAAAGGCACTTTCTACTTTTAAAGGAGTTAGGAGAAGGTTCGATTACCAAATTAGAACAGAAAAAATAGTTTTTATTGATGATTATGCACATCATCCAAAAGAGCTATGGGAAAGTATATCATCGGTAAGAGAATTATATCCAAATAAGAAAATAACCGGAATATTTCAGCCTCACTTATATTCTCGAACAAGGGATTTTGCAGATGGTTTTGCTAGTAGCTTAAATCTTTTAGATGAAGTAATTCTTTTGGATATTTATCCAGCCAGAGAATTGCCAATTGAGGGGGTTAGTTCCGAAATTATTTTAAAAAATATAAACGTACCCGCTCAAATTTGTGGTAAAAATGAATTGTTAAACTTGCTTAAAGAGAAAGACTTTGAAGTTTTACTAACTTTAGGAGCAGGGGATATCGATAAGTTGGTGGTACCAATTAAAAACTTAATAAGCAAGCGATTGGAATGCTAAAAAAGATTACAAACATATTAATTTGGGTATGCTTGTTTGGATACTTAATTGTTGTTTTTTCATTTGCAAATGGCAAATCGAAGAAGCTGGTGTTCTCAGGTACCCTTGTAAATGTGGTTGATAGTGTTTCCAGAGGCTTTGTTCGTGATTCGGATATTAAAAGAATTATTAAAAAGAAATATCCAGGAATGGTAGGAACATCTATTTCTGGAGTGAATAAAGAAGTATTAGAGGATCTTATAGACAAGATACCTTATGTAAAAAAATCGGAAGTGTATAATTCACTTTCCGGAAAATTAATTGTTGAAATTAAACAACGTAATCCAATTGTGCGGATTTTATCGGAAAAAGGTTACTATATCGACGCCGAAGGAGAGAAAATGCCACTGTCCAGCAATTTTACATCAAGGGTTTTGGTCGTTTCAGGGGCAGTAAATGATCAGTTGATAAAAGAAGAACTGTTTGAGTTGGTAAAATTTATTACAAATGATGAATTTTGGAGATCGCAGATCACGCAAATTGATGTAGACAGAAATAGGGAATATGTTTTAATTCCTCGGGTTGGAGCTCATAAAATTGAATTGGGTAGTATGGAAGACTACCAAGAGAAATTTTTAAAGTTGAGTGCTATGTATTCCAAAGGTTTTTCGAAAAAAGGATGGAATGCATATAGCAAAATCAATTTGAAGTATAAGGATCAGGTAGTTTGCACAAAAAAGAATTAAAATGACTAGCAGGAACAATATTATAGCAGCTATCGACATAGGTACAACAAAAATTGTTGCCATATTAGGGGAAGTTGATTCCGAAGGAAAGTTGAGAATTATCGGTATGGAAAAAACTGTATCGAGAGGTGTTAAGAGAGGAGTAATACATAGTATTGAAGATACAATTGGTGCAATACGTGAAGTGGTGGACCGATTGGTGGAGAAAACAAACCAGAATATCTCTAAAGTATATGTAGGTATTGCCGGACAACATATTCGTAGTATTAAAAACCGACAATTTAAATACATACAAAATGGGGTAGGTGAAATTACCAAGTTAGATGTTGAAGAGATTGTTAATGAGAACTATAGAATTCCAATTGAGGTTGGAGAACAAATATTACACGTTATTCCACAAGATTATGTGGTAGATAAAGAGGCTGGCATTCGCAATCCGGTAGGAATGGCGGGAAGAAGATTGGATGGTAATTTTAATATTATTATTGGAAGAACTGCATCGGCACGCAATATCGAAAAATGTGTGAAGGAAGTTGGATTGGAAATTGAAGAATTGGTATTGGAACCATTGGCCTCCTCTTTGGCTGTGTTAAGCGAAGAAGAAAAGGAAGCCGGAGTTGTTTTGGTGGATATAGGTGGAGGCACAACCGATATAACTGTATATTTTGATGGTATATTAAGACATACCGCAGTAATTCCTTTTGGGGGTGATATTGTTACTCGCGATATAAAGGAAGGTTGTTCGGTACTTATAAAACAAGCCGAGGCTCTAAAAATCCAGTTTGGCGAAGCTGTCGCTGATTTAGTGGACGAAGAAAAAGTGGTTACTATTCCTAGTGTAGGTGGTTGGGATCCTAAAGAAATTTCTTTTAAAACTTTGGCTCAAATTATTCAATGCCGAATGGAGGAGATTATCGATAGCGTGAAATTCCAAATTGAACTAACCGGACTGCACGATAAAATAGGCGCTGGTATTGTTTTAACCGGAGGTGGTGCATTATTAACAAATTTAGATGTGCTAACTCAAAAACAAACAGGGATAGATGTTCGTATCGGTTATCCGGGAACTTCCTCTAAAATTATTTTAGAGGAAAGCTTAAACCTGCCTATTTATGCAACAGGAATCGGATTGATACTAAAAGGCTTGAATAAACCTGTTAAAAAAACTCAAAATCAGAATACAGATAAGAACAAAACGGGCAAAAAGAAAGGATTTCAGAAATTTTTTAGTGCCTTGTTCGATACTGATGATTTAAAAATGTAAATAAAATAGTGTAACCCTAATACTTGTGACATCATGATTGACGAATTGTTACCGGTTGATTTTGAACCTAAAGAAAAATCCATTATTAAAGTGATTGGTGTGGGTGGCGGTGGAAGTAACGCTGTTAATCACATGTTAAAAGAAGGAATTACGGGGGTCGACTTTGTAATATGTAACACCGATTCTCAGGCTTTGGAAAATAGTCAGGTACCTATTAAGGTACAGCTTGGTAAATCACTAACCGAAGGGAGAGGTGCTGGAAATAAACCGGAAAGAGGACGGGAATCTGCATTGGAAAGCATCGATGATATCAACAAAGTGTTGAGTCAGAAAACAAAAATGATATTTGTAACTGCCGGTATGGGCGGTGGAACCGGAACTGGTGCTGCTCCTATTATTGCAGAAACAGCCAGAAAACAAGGTGTATTAACTGTTGGAATTGTAACTATACCTTTTCGTTTCGAAGGAAAACGAAGAATTGAGCAAGCCATGGAAGGAATTGCCAATTTAGAAAAGCATGTAGATGCACTTCTTATCATCAATAACGAAAAGTTGAGGATGATGTATGGTGATTTAAAATTGTCTGATGCTTTTGCAAAAGCGGATGATGTTTTATCTATTGCCGCCAAAAGTATTGCCGAAATAATTACGGTTCATGGCTATGTAAATGTCGATTTTGCCGATGTTGAAACAGTAATGAGAGATAGTGGTGTTGCCGTTATGGGATCAGCTTCTGCATCAGGTAAAGATAGAGCAATTCGTGCTATTGAAGAGGCTCTAACGTCGCCATTATTAAATAGCAATAATATTTGTGGTGCAAGAAATATCTTATTAAATATTATTTCGGGTAAAGATGAGGTAACCATGCAGGAGGTAAGTGTGATTACTGATTACGTGCACGATGTTGTAGGGGATGAGGTAAGCATTATTTGGGGGAATGGTAACAGCGATAAGTTAGACGATGAATTAAGCGTTACAATTATTGCTACTGGTTTTTCCGAAAGCCCAATTCCCGAACTAAGTATCGAACCTCGAAAATCGGTTCCGAATGTAGCTCCAAAATTAGAGTTGATTATTGAAAACCCTGCCGAAGCGGAAGAGGTTGCAGCAATCAAAAAGAGAGAGGAAAGAGAGCGACGCGAAGAATTGATGAGAAAAAGATCGGAGGAAGATCAAGAGGAAGAAGATGAGGAAATTATTGAGGTGAAAGAGAAGAAAAAGGTAGTAGTCGAAAAGAAAAAACCGGTTAAGGTAGAGGAAGATAAAGGGGAAGGGGAACATAAAAAAGGAAGTCTTGATAATTGGTTTAAGGATAAGTTTACCCAGATTTTTGATAATAATGATTCTTCAATGTAGCGTTATGCGTAACGTGAAATAATAATATGAGAGATTAATGACTGAGGATTTAATTGATTTTAGCTTACAGGAAAACGAATCGTCGATTATAAAAGTAATCGGTGTAGGTGGTGGCGGTGGTAACGCTGTGAATTACATGTATAAGCAAGGAATTAAGGATGTCGATTTTGTAATTTGCAATACCGATGCCCAAGCCTTGGAAACCAGCGAAATTCCTATTAAAATTCAGCTGGGAGAATCGCTTACAGAAGGTCGTGGTGCTGGAAACAAACCCGAACGGGGCGAGCAATCTGCTATTGAAAATTTAGAGGATATTAATGAAGTATTGGCGGATAATACTAAAATGGTTTTTATCACTGCCGGTATGGGAGGAGGAACAGGTACTGGAGCTGCCCCGGTGATCGCGAAAGCGGCCAAGGAAATGGGAATTTTAACTGTTGGTATCGTAACCATTCCGTTTCGTTTTGAAGGTCGTCAGCGCCTGCATCAAGCTATCGAAGGGATTAACAAACTTAAAGAGAATGTAGATTCACTTTTAGTGATAAATAATGAGAAACTAAGCGAAATTTATGGCGATTTAAAATTGTCGACCGCTTTTTCTAAGGCAGATGATGTATTAGCAACTGCAGCCAAAGGAATTGCCGAAATTATAACGCTTCATGGTTATATCAATGTTGATTTCGAAGATGTAAAAACAGTAATGACTGATAGTGGGGTTGCCGTTATGGGGTCTGCTTCGGCCGAAGGAGAAGATCGTGCTGTTACTGCAATTCGCGAAGCGCTTACTTCTCCACTATTAAATAGTAACGACGTTAGAGGAGCTAGAAACATCCTTCTAAATATTAGTTCCGGTCTGGAAGAGGTAACCATGGACGAGGTGGGACAAATTACCGATTACGTTCAGGAAGCGGTTGGTGATAGTGCCTCTATTATTTGGGGAACTGGTCAGGATCTCAATTTGGGAAATAAGATTTCGGTGACCATCATTGCTACAGGTTTCGATAATGGTTTGATTCCAGAAGAAAAGTCGGTTCCAAAAACTACCTCTTTTCAAGCAGGAAGAGGACGTAATAGTGCTTCCGATACGGTAAGAAATATTTTAGAGGAGGAGGAGAATGAAAAATCGGACAAGAATAAATTGATTTTGACCGATTTAAAGGATACCGAAATAGATGAAATTGAAAATATCCCCGCTTATAAGCGGAAGCTAAAGAATTTAGACAATCAACGTTTTCAATCGGGTAAGGTAATTCGCTTTACTTTAGACGAAGAGTAGTTAGATAATAGCTTATAAAAACTTAAAAACACAAAACAATGGGTTTATTAGAACAAATCAATTCGGATATAAAAAGCGCTATGAAGGCGAAAGAAAGAGAGCGATTAGAAGCGCTTCGTGCTGTGAAAACAGCCTTTACTATGGAAATGACCAAGACTGGAGTTAAGGATATCGAGAATGATGATGCACTTAAAATTATTCAACGATTGGTGAAACAACGTAAAGATTCGGCCAGTACTTTTTCTGCTGGTGGTCGTGAAGATTTAGCCGAGAAGGAACTTTTGGAATTAAGTTTTTTAGAAGTGTATCTTCCCGCTCAATTGTCCGATGCCGATTTAACTACTGCTGTTCAAGGAATTATTACAAAAACCGGAGCATCTTCTATGAAAGATATGGGTAAAGTAATGGGTTTAGCATCCAAAGAATTAACTGGCAAAGCCGATGGTAAAGCTATTGCTGATAAAGTGAAGGAACTGTTATCCTAGTTTCGAATAAAAGATATTGAAGAGATGTTGCTTTTCGCAGTATCTCTTTTTTTATGCTTAAATTTTTAGGGCATAAAAAAAGCGGGATGATAATGTATCATCCCGCTTTTTAATGAGTTTTACTCTCTAATAAAACTTGTATCTTTTATCAATAACATTCGCATTATCTTTCAATGCTTGAAATGCCTGATAGTTTGTTCTGTATTGGTAGCCTTGCTCTAATCTTGATTTAAAAGCTTCTACTGTAACATCAGAAACTTCATCGCTGTTTTCGTTGGTAATAACAAGCATGTAAACACCTTGGTTTCCTTTTACAGGAGATGAAATTTTACCTTTTCCCAACAGGGAAGCAGTACTAATTACTTTAGGTTCAATTCCAGCACCAGGAATTTGGAACGATTGGAAACTAATACCAGTTGCATTTTTAAGTTCTAAGTTTTCTTTTTGTGCTACAGAAAGTAAACTTTGAGCACCAGCACTATTCTTTGCCATATCAGCAATAATAAGTTCTGCTTTTTTATCTTGTCGAATTGCTCTTTTAATTTCCGAAACTTTTTCTTGAATAGATGCAATTCCTTCTTCTTTAATGTCGGTAAGGAAAGCAACAACAAATTTATCTCCAAATTCGAAAACTGCTGAGTTATCTCCATTCAATAAAACACTTTCCATATCTTCAGTGTTATACGCTGCTCTAACAAGATCTCTTGAGTTTTCAAGTCCAGGGATCAATTTAGTTTCTCTTTTAAGATTTGCAGTTCTACGACTTAAGTTCTCTGCTGTTATTGCTTTTGCAAATGCATCTTTTTCAATGTTTTTACCTGCAAAAGTACGAGCTTTAGCATAAGCTGTCTGAATTGTTTTTTGACTAGCTTCAACCTTACGGTCAACAATAGCAAGTTGAACTTTTTTAACTGGAGTGCTCATATTGGTTACTTGAATAACGTGAGCTCCAAATTGAGTAAGAACAACTTTTACTTCATTTTTATTCGAAGAGAAAGCTGCATCGTTGAATGGTTGTACCATTTTACCTTGAGTAAACCATCCAAGGTCACCGCCATTAACAGCAGAACCTTGATCTGCAGAATTTTCTTTTGCTAAACTTGCAAATTCACTTCCTTTAGCAAGCAATGCTTTTAAACTGTCCGCTTTAGCTTCGGCACTTTTAAAATCACCATTAATAGGACGAATTAAAATGTGACGAGCGGCTACTGAATCAGGAAGCATTTTTACATCATGCAACTTAGCCATTTGGTACATTTCGTTTTCAAAGTAAGGACCAAAAATATCGCCTTTATTTGCTGAAAACGCGAATGCGTTAAGTTCTGAATTTGTAATTTCACCTTCTTTAAAATAGTAGGCGTTAAAGTCATTGTCAGCATTTAACTCTACAAATTGAATGTCGTTTACTTCTTTTGTGAAGTCTTCTTTTAAGTCAACTACCCATTTTTCAGTTTCTTTGTAATCTTCTGTCGAAGGCACAACGTCAAACGATACGTAATCAATCTTTCTTGATTCTGCTTGCTTAAATAAGTCTTCGTGCTTATTATAGTAATCTCTAATTTCCGATTCGCTTACTGTAATTGTACTGTCCGAAATTAGATTGTAGCTTTTTACGATGTAATTGAAATCAACTTTCTTGCTTCCTTTAGCAGCCATATCTTTAACCAAAGCATTTGGCATGTAAAGACCTTTTTGAACTAGCGTATTGTATTTAGCAAGATTTCTTTGTGTTATAATTGACTCTTCGATATTTAACCAATAGGCTTTTTGAGGAGTTCCGTTTGGAGCTGCAATTAGTTGCTTTAAAGTTGCAACTACCTGATCCTTATCAACCATTCCGTTTTCGTTCTGAAACAATTGACGAATAGTTGGGTCAATATTTCGACCTTGAACCATATCAAATAATTCTTCAGACGTAACTGAAATTCCTAATTCATCGTATTCACGATTCATTACAAACTCTTGAACCATTTGCTGATAAACTTGTTCTCTTAAACGCTCAACCTGTTCCGATGGAATTGAGTTCTGTCCGGACATGAGTTTATTAACCTCAAGACTGTGATTGAATCGGTTTTGGAAATCACGAATGTTAATTGATTCCCCTGCAATTTCTGCCATCTCATTTCGTGAGTTTGCTAATATCGAACCACCCGATTTTAGGGCATCTCCAGCAATAAATGCAAGAAGAGCACCACCAATAATGATTCCTATAAAAACACCACGGTTTCTTATTTTTTGTAATGTTGCCATCGAAAAAGATTTAAATATTCTTAATTAGGCTACGAATATACAAAAAAATGGGAAATGATTGCTTTTTATTCCAATAGGATTACTTGCTTTTATAGTAAAATAAAAAGAGACTTGGCAGTTGTTAATTTTATTGAGCAGATTATAGCCCTTATGCTACTTCTATTATAGAAGGAGACGATGCTCAAATATTTATTTTGGATATAAATAAAGCTACTTTTATCGCGAATAAAACGCGGAACTTTGATGGAAGTTTTAAAGTATGGTTAGACGAGTTTTAATAACACGCGTATTGCTCACTTCCAGTATTTTGAAATTGAACTTTTCGATTCGAATTGTTTCATTATACTTAGGAATACTTTCGTAGGTATAAATAAGATATCCATTTAAGGTTTCAAAATCTTCCGAACCTGGTAAGTTAAGTTCATATTTGTCATTTAGGTAATCTATTTCTAAACGGCCGGCAAGTATATATTCGGTATCCGATATTTTTTGTTCTTCCAAATCAATATCATCATGTTCGTCCTCAATTTCTCCAAAAATCTCTTCCATGATATCTTCAATGGTAACCATTCCTGCAGTACCACCAAATTCATCAACTACAATAGCAACACTTTTATGCTCCTGTGTAAAAAGATTTAGTAGTTTGTGTGCAGGCATTGTTTCTGGAACAATTATAATATTGGTTAAGCCAGACTTTATACTTTGAGGATTTTTAAAAATAACGGAAGAATGCACGTAACCAACAATATTGTCGATGGAATCTTTGTAAATTAAAATTCTAGAGAATCCTGTTTCGATAAATCGTTGTGTAAGTTGGTCAATTTCTCCATTAATTTCCATCGCCTCAATTTCGTTTCGAGGCACAATGCATTCTCGTAATTTCACTTTCGAGAAATCAAGAGCATTTCTAAATATTTTTATATCATGTCGATCGTCATCGGAAATAGTCTGGGCATCTTGTCCTTCCTGAACCAAATGATCAAGGTCTACCTTGCCAAATGCTTGCGATTCTTCCTCTTCGGTAATGATTGTTTTAAAAACTTTACGGATAATGTTTTTTGATAAGAAGATGGTAAAGGAGGTAATCGGATAAAAAAGAATGTAAAAGAACATCACCGGAAGGGCAAACAGGTTTAAAGCCATGTTTGGATTAATCCGAAAAAGGGTTTTTGGAATAAATTCTGCAGTTACTAGAATTAGTATGGTCGAAATAAATGTTTGTATTGCTAATATTAGCGACTCGGTATCAACAAACAGAGCAATAGAGGGTTCCAATAATTTAGCCATAAGAATACCATATACTACAAGAGCAATGTTATTTCCAACAAGCATTGTACTAATGTAATAACCCGGATTCTGAGCGAATATAGATAGGACTTTTGCCGAAGCGGTGTTTTTATTTCGGTCCAGTTCCATCCGTAACTTGTTTGCAGCAATAAAAGCAATTTCCATTCCTGAGAAAAATGCCGATAAGGCCAACATGATAAAAATGATGATCAGGTCATTCATTTATTTCGGGGCTTGATTTTTTTCCTGTATTTTTCGCATGTATCTTCTCCCAATATACATCAAACCAGCTATGCCGGCAATAACGTATAGTAAAATGCTTTCGGTAAAACCATAATCCATGGTTTTATGAATTGCTGCAAGTAAGCCAACAATCATAACTAGTAACCAAATAATTTCTAAAATAAAAGGGAGTTTTTGTTTCATGCGTTTGATGATTTTAGATGCAATATAATACGATTTTATTTTTATTGTTCTGTTTCATCGTTTAAATATACTTCTCCGGTAACTTTTTTAAGGGTAATTTTGTTCATTTTATCATCAGAAGAAAAACCTATTCCTTCTAAAACTTGACCGTCGTCGGTAGTGATTCTAACGTATTGATCTGAATAAATAAGGCCTTTGCCTTGATCCCAAAACATCAATTCGGTATTTATGTTTTTTCCATCGTCGCTAATTGCAACTACTTTATTTCTTAATTCCCATAGTTGGTCTGAAATTAAGTGTTTGGCATAGTTTGCTTCAATTTGTCCTGCTATGCTACCATCTTTATCGTAGGAAGTAATTCTTCCTCCTTTTGGGAAATCCTGATATTCAGAATCCTCTGTTTTTACCTCCAAAAATTCAAGGGCAAATGCACGACTTTTGATTCGGGTGGAATCGGTGAAAATAAATTCGACATTCTTGCCTGAACGTTCTGGTGCTTTTTCATTGCTTGTAATACTTTGTACTTCTTTAATACTGTTTTCACAAGACAAAAGCATTGCAATCCCAGAAAGGATTACAATGCTTTTAATAATATTGTTGGTATTTTTCAATGTTCTATTCTGTTAATCTTGCTTTGGTTGATTCGTTAATCCAGTCACCAACTTTGTAAGTATCACCTTCTTTAACTCCTTCAAAAAATGCTTCTTCTTTGCGAGGAAAATACTGAGAATAAGTATTAATTAATTCGCGAGCTTCTTCTGAACAATCAGGATCCATAGCTTTTGCTTTTAAGAATTTATCAACAGCTACCCAGTAAACAGATTGCTTTTCAAGTGCCGATGTTCCGTAGTTTTTGCTGTATGCAGCATAAGCTTTACCAATCAACAAGTAAGGTTGTCCCCAATTAGCTCTAAAACCAGCAGCTTTTAATGCATTCGATTTAGCATTACTATATTGTCCCTGCATTAAAAGGATAGTAGCTAATTTGAAATGAAGATCTGCTTTAATATCAGCTTCTTTCTCCAACTCGATTGATTTTACTAAATATTCTTTACTCTTATCAAATTCTTTTTTCTTGATAAACATTTTTGCCAGGTTGTGTGCAGCATCAGCAGTTGGATCTAGTTCGTATTTTCTTTCTGCAACTTCAGCATACAAAGCTCCATCTTCACATTCCTGACGATTTAGCATTCTTAAAATTTTATTAATAAGAACTAAGTCATCGTGATTAGCATGGAATTTAGGAGTAAAGATATTACTCAAAGTTTCACAATCAGCAACACCAGCTGCGAAGAAAATTTGCTCCACATTTAATCTTGCATTGTTGATATTATCTTTTTTAGCTGGATCTGTTTCCGCATCCATTTGCTTCTTAGCCATATCCATGAAAAGAAGGTAGTTGTCGATTACTTCTTCCGCTTCAATTTGATTGTTTTGTACCAAAACTTTCGATGCTTCCATTGTGTTTGCAATTACTTTGGCTTCAGCATCTAATCCTTGCATTTTAATAGATTTCTGCATGATAGCATATGCTTCTTTAACCGCAGGAACATCATTTGGCTTATACTGAAATAAGTCGCCACCTTTACGTCCAAGAATCCAGCCTGTATTGTATTTACGATCGGTACCAAAATATTTAATTCGGTTATCGTAAACCATCATTAAGGTATCGATATATTTTTCATTCTTAGTAGAACGGTATAAACCTTCCATTATTTTCACACCATTTATATAAGTGGATTTTTGGTAGGCAGGAGCATTTTTATAAACGTATCTCCATCCCTTAAGGGCATCTTTGTAATTTCCTTGCTTTACCATTTCTATGTAAAGAGATGCGTTCAAAATTGTTTGCGCACTATCCAATCCATATTTTGATTCCAAAGTCTGAGCTTCCGCCTTAAACAAACCCGAAAACAAAAGAGCCATTGTTACAATTAAAAGTCTTGTCTTCATATCACTATTTTTTTTTATAATCAAGTTATCTTTTATTTCAAAACCAAAATTATTATTCCTATTTCCCGATCGAAATCCTATTTATTTTAATCAGGGTCTAAATATAACGAAAGTTTTAGTTTTGTCGGAACTAAAACTGCAAAACTCATACCAAAAAATAGTACAAGCTTGAAATTTGTTTGAAACATCCTTATTTTGGAGGTCTTTGCAAAACTATAAATAAAAAATAAAGTTGCAAAAAATACTCCTTATTAAGAGTGATTCAATAAATTAAATTCCAATATCTTATTCAAACCGGTTAACACAATTTCGGGATGAAAATTAACTTTATTATCGAGCAAATTTTTTAAAAAATGAGCGTCGCCTCCAGTAATTATAATTTGTAAATCAGAATGCATCATTTTTAGTTTATTAATATAGGCATCAATTTCAAATATCAAGCCATTTTGAACGCCTGATACTATTGCATCATCGGTGTTTTTACCTATTAAATGGAATGTTTCATTTCTCGACAATTCGGGTAAGTTCTGAGTAAAAGTATGTAAAGCTTTAAATCTCATTTTTAATCCGGGCGAGATACATCCTCCTAAATATTGGGCTTTGCTGTTTACAAAATCGAAAGTGATAGCGGTTCCGGCATCAATAACTAAAAGGTTATTTTTTGGGTATAAGGCAAACGCACCAGCACAGGCTGCCAAGCGATCGTAGCCCAGTGTACTTTTCGATTCGTATAAGTTTTCGAGCGGAGTTTCAATTTTGGAATTGAAAAAAAGAACTACGTTCCCAGCTAATTTTAATTCAGAAATTAATTCTTCAGGATATTTTCTTACCGAAGAAATAATAATAGGAGGTATCGTTTCGCATTTCGAAACTAAGTTCGAAATGAATTCCAATTCTCCTGAATTCGAATTTTCAAGCCTAACTAATTGATTGTTTTCAAAGAAGCCGGCCTTTATTTGCGTGTTGCCTATATCTACTATTAAATTCAAAAGTGTTGGATTGAAGGTAAATTATTGTAAATGTCTTGTAAAATCGCATAAAATTAGTAAACTTTAGGCATATTAATCTAGAGGTAGAAAGGTTTTTTATATTCGTTTTAAATAAGAAGCTTTTATTTGTAGGAATTCCAAATAAATGAAGGCGTACTCATTACAAGCTAGGTTAAAGTCGTTTATACATTCAATTTATAATTGATGAAGAAAAAAATTTTAATTGTTGAGGATGACAGTTTAATATCGACCATCTTTCGGATGTTCCTTAAAGAGTTGGGATATGATCTTATTGGAATTGTTGAAGACGGAAAAGAAGCTATTCGAATATGCGAAAAAACGAAGCCGGATATTATTTTGATGGATGTGCACCTAGGAGGCGATTTAGATGGTATTCAAACGACCGAATTAATCAAAACAAAATTTGATATTCCGGTAATATTTCTTTCCAGCGACACCGAAGAGAGTACTATTCAAAGAGTTATAAATATTCATTCTTATGGGTATTTGGTAAAACCAATTGACAAAAAGGAGCTTGGTATTTCTATAGAGTTGGCTTTTTATAAGCATCAATTCGATTTGGATCAGAAAATGCGGGAACAACGTTTTCGAAATTTTATTACCGATTCTCCCGAAGCTATTATAGTAATTAATGAAAATGGTTTAATTGAGTACTTAAATTGTTTGGGATTGAAATTATTCAAAACCGCCTATATTGAGGATTTAATGGGTTTACCATTGTTATCGTTTGTGGCCGATGATTATTCTGCAATTTTTAAAGAGAGATTAGAGAATTCACTAACTCTAGAAACGGGAATAGCCTATACGCATCTTAAATTGAAAAGCATACATGGCGATTTAATTGATGTTGGTTTAACAGGTGCGCAAATAGAATTTAATGGGAAGAAAAATCTACAATTAATTGTTCGAGATATCACCCAAGAGTTTGCATACCGTCAATTATTAGCCGAAAAAGCAAATATCATTAATAATTTTAATGATGGGGTGGTTACTTTCGATTTGGAAGGGAATGTGAAATCGTGGAACCGGGCATGTGAGCGAATTTTTGGGGTTACCGAAGCCAAAACTATTGGAAAAGCTTATGCTTCTCTTTTTGTTTACGAAGCGCAAAAATCGTTTGCCGAAGATATTTTAATTCCGGTTGAAAAAAGCGGGAAATATGAAACCGATTTCACATTAGAGTTTTTGGAGAAAAAGACAGATGTGAAACTAATTGCTAATTTGCTTAAAAATGAAAAAGGGGAGGATACTGGTGTAGTATGTTACATACGGGATCAATTCTGTTCTCAAAAATAAACTCCGACCAAAATATGGATCGGAGTTATATGATTAGATATTATTCATTAGAGCCAGTATTTCGCTGGCTTTTTTAATGTTCTTTATTTTTTCGAAACTAAGACTTAATCGGTTTTTCGACTCTTTCATTTTGCAGGGAACAACTTGTGTTTGTAAAAATTGTAACACTTTACTGAATTGTGCCGATTTATAGAAAGCAGAATCCTGATCAGCAATAAAATACAGCACAAGTTTTCCATTTTTTAAAATAAGCTTTTCAATTCCTAAATCTAACGAAATCCAGCGCAAGCGAACTACATTTAAGAGTTCGATACATTGTTCGGGTAATTCTCCAAAACGATCTTTTAACTGAGATTCAAACGTATTAATTTCTTCTTCAGTTTCAATATTATCCAATTCGCGATACAAACGAATTCTTTCTGAAATGCTTTCTACATATTTTTCAGGGAAAAGAATTTCCAAGTCGGTATCTATTTGGCATTCGCTAATAAATCGTAGTACATTTTTGCCTTCCGGTTTCTTTTCATCTTTAAACACATCTTTAAATTCGTTTTCTTTTAATTCCAGAAGCGCTTCATTTAAAATTTTGTGATAGGTTTCGTATCCTATATCAGCAATAAAACCACTTTGTTCGCCACCAAGCAGATTGCCAGCTCCTCGAATATCCAAATCTTGCATGGCAATATTAAAACCACTTCCTAATTCGGAGAAATTTTCGATGGCAGTTAATCTCTGACGAGCTTCCTGAGTCATGGAATCGTGAGGAGGAGTAAGTAAATAGCAAAATGCTTTCTTGTTCGATCGACCAACACGGCCTCTTAGCTGGTGCAGTTCGCTCAAACCAAAATTCTGACCGTTATTAATAATGATTGTATTTGCATTGGGAATGTCTAAACCCGATTCAATAATGGTTGTTGCAATGAGAACATCAAAATCGCCACGAATAAAATCGAGCATGATTTTTTCTAGTTTTGGTCCCTCCATTTGTCCGTGAGCAACTACCGTGGATACGCCAGGAACGGTTCTCTGAATCATTGCCTCTACATCTTTGATATTTTGAACCCTGTTGTGAATAAAGAAAACTTGTCCGTTTCGTTCCACTTCGTAGGTAATTGCTTCGCGAATAATGTCTTCGTTAAAATTATGAATTTCGGTTACAATCGGATACCGATTTGGTGGTGGCGTATTAATAATAGACAAATCTCTTGCTCCTAATAAGGAAAACTGCAGGGTTCGTGGAATTGGTGTAGCCGTTAAGGTTAAGGTGTCCACATTTACTTTAAACTGTTTTAGTTTCTCTTTTACAGCTACGCCAAACTTTTGTTCTTCATCGATAATGAGTAAACCTAGGTCTTTAAATTCAACATCTTTGCCAATAATTCGGTGTGTACCAATAATGATATCGGTTTGTCCGGCTTTTAAATTTTTCAGAATCTGTTTCTGATCTTTGGAGGTTCTCATGCGACTGATATAATCTACCGTGCATGGGAAATTTTTTAATCGATCGTTAAAAGTCTTAAAATGCTGAAAGGCCAATATGGTGGTGGGTACCAAAATAGCAACTTGTTTATTGTCGGCAACTGCCTTAAAAGCAGCGCGGATAGCAATTTCGGTTTTTCCGAAACCAACATCGCCGCATACTAGTCGATCCATTGGGTAGGGCGATTCCATGCCTTCTTTGGTGGCAACCGTTGCTTTTACCTGATCGGGAGTATCCTCATAAATAAAGGAAGCTTCTAATTCTTGTTGCATGTAGGTGTCGGGACTGAATGCAAAGCCTTTTTCGGCTTTTCGTTTGGCATAAAGGGCAATTAATTCTTTGGCAATATCTTTTACCTTGCCTTTGGTTTTATCCTTTAGTTTTTGCCAGGTGCCATTGCCTAATTTGTATATTTTTGGCGAAGATCCGTCTTTGCCTTTGTATTTTGAAATTTTGTGTAACGAGTGCAAACTTACATACAGAATGTCATTATCCTTGTAAACTAAGCGAATAACTTCTTGCTGTTTTCCGTTTACATCGATTAGATGTAAACCGCCAAATCGTCCAATTCCATGATCGGAATGAACAATGTAATCGCCCGGATGCAGCTGATTAATCTCTTTTAAGCTTACCGTTTCTTTGGCTTTATGAACCGTAGCGTTTTTTAGCTGAAACTTGTGGTAACGATCAAAAATCTGATGATCGGTAAAGATAGAGATTCTGAGGTCTTTATCCGAAAAGCCTTCGTGAATGGTATGATTTACATCCTGAAACTCTACTTCAATGCCTTGATCTTCGAAAATCTGATGAATTCTTTCGATTTGTTTCGCATTGTCGGAAAGGACATAATTCGATTCTGCTTTGGCGTTGTTGTTTAGTAAATGTTGTCCGAGTAATTTAAAATTTTTATTGAATGCTGGTTGTGGACTTTGGCTAAATTGCACCTCTTCCTGAGCCGCAAAAAAGAATTTCTGGCCGAACTCTAAGGTCGAAAAACTAGTTAATTGATTCAAAAATTCTTTGCTGTCTATCAGATAATCTTTTGTAGAAACCGAATCTTCGCCCAATTGTAAGTACGGCACTTTTTCGAGTGTGCTTTCATAAATGGATTGAATTCGATCGCAGGAAAACTGAAGGTTTTTGCACCAAAAAGTGGCCGTTTCAGGTACAAAAGATAGAAATGATATTCGCGAATCTTTCAGCAGACTTTCCTGAATGTTTGGTATGATATCAACGGTATTCAGTTTTTCTATCGAAAGTTGATTTTCCACATTAAACATTCGAATAGAATCTACTTCTTCACCAAAGAAATCGATTCGAAATGGGTATTCATCCGAAAAGGAAAAAATATCAATAATGCTTCCGCGGATAGAATACTGACCCGGTTCCACAACAAAATCGGCTCGTTCAAATTCATAATCGATTAAAACTTCTTCTACAAATTCGGGCGAAAGCTTCTCTCCTACGGTAATACTAAGCGTGTTTTCTTCTAATTGTGCTTTGCTAATTACTTTTTCGACTATGGCTTCGGGAAAAGTAATAATAAAAGTAGGATGCTTTTCGGATTTTAAACGGTTCAGACATTCGGCTCGAAGAATAATATTCGAACTATCGGTTTTTTCGTACTGAACAGAACGTTTAAAGGTGGATGGAAAAAACAAAACGGTATTGTCATCCAATAAATTACACAAATCATTGTAAAAATAAGCAGCCTCTTCCTTATCGTTAAAAAGTAAAATATGAGGATGCTTGCCCGGTTCCAGTCCTGCAAGCAATAAGGGAAGCGAAGAACCAACCAAACCTTTTAGGTGAAGCTGAAACTTGTCCTTTTGTTGCAAGTATTTTTCGATGCTGTATCGAGCAGGATGCTCGGAGAATATTTGTATAAGCTGCTTTAGTTCCAAAACTCTTGTCCTTTTATTTATTGAGTCGCAAATTTAGGGAAAATATTTTAGGGAGAAGGTAAAAGGGGAAAGGATCAGGAAACAAGCTATTGTTAATTCTTATTTAGGCATTTTAGAAGTAAGAATAGGGATTCAAATAATTTTAATGAATGTTACGCAATTAATATTTCGATTATGATTTTAACGATTGTTTTATGTGTATAAATGCTATGCCGAGGAGGTAAGTTGATGACTATAAGGGGGAGAGGTTATTGTTTATTTTAATAAATAATAGTATTTGATGTGCGATTCACAATGTTTTGTTAAATTTACAGTGTGATCATAAAAAATAATACTCTAGAATAGGATTGCGCTTGGCTTGTGTGGTAGCATTGAGAGGTGAATGGTCTTATGTTTATTTTAAAGACATATAAAAATACAAATATTATAAGAATGAAAAAATTTGAAGATTACAAAGGTTCAGGTTGGGGACATGAAACAAGAAGAGAAATGTTTTTTGCAGCTTGTAAATATTTAGGGCAAAACCCAACTCATATTGAGAATATTTATGGTGCAGGCTTTCATTCCGTGCTTCAAACTAGTACTGTTCAGCTTACTGGCGAAGGCTTAAATAAAGTGAAAAATGATCCTGAAATACAAAGTCTGCAGACTAGCATTGTTAGAGACATTAAGAGTGATAGTGATTATAAAAAAGCGATTGTTACTCGGAGTATAACTAAAAATATTCAATTGGGAGGGCAAAGAGCAGATGCTGCTATGTGGAAACAAGCATTGGGAATTTCGAAATGGGCCGATGAGTACAGTCCAACTTGGCAAGTTGCCTGTAACGAACTAACTTGGCTTTTGCGTTCGGTACCCGTAAGGTATAGAGCTCAGGCTGATACTAGTGGAAAAATTACAATTTCGTATCGTTTTACCGATACATTCGATTTACGGCCGAATTGGCAAACTCGTTCTATGGAGTACAATGCGATATGTACTGTTCTTGGGGTTATTTATCATGATGTGATTGGCTGCAACGATGAATTAAAAATACAAGGGAGTTGGGTTGTTGCAATAAATGATTAAAGAGATGAGAAAAATATTATTTGTATTGGGCTTGGCAGTTTTACTGTCAGCCTGTGATAATTCCAAGTCTAAAGTGAGTCGGTATTACAAAGCAACAACCTGGAATCGAAATTGTCCTCGTCTTCCTTTATACGAGCCTTTGGCTATTTATAAAGATCTTTCGACTCCTCCTGAATGGTTCATGAGTTTTGATGATTTATTAAGTGGCAAAAAAAATGAAATAGATTATCATTCTATTGGAGCTAATATTATTTCGATAAATGATATTGGAGCTGATAGAGGAGTTGTATATGGTTGTATCAAGGAATCAGAACTCATAGAAACAGGTGCTGAGTTTGGAAATTATGCATTTATTAATAGCAAAGGAGGATTTAGTTTTCCTTTAAAGAATAGGCCTTCTCGTGAGAATGAGCAAGCATTAGTATTAATAGATTCCACTAAAAGATCTTTTTTGGTTCCAGAGCGTTGGTATTTAATAAACACGAAAGATACGACTTACAAGTTCTTTTTTGATAAGAAGAACTACCAAGCTGAACTAAAGGAGTTAAATGTCTCTTCTCAATTGTATGATATTGATAGTGTTTACAATGAGTATGTAAGTACAGGTGTATTGCCTTGGTTTCCCGACAGTATAAAAGTGGCTTTAAGAAGATAATTAAAGATATGAGAAAAATAATACTTGTATTAACAGTATTGTTTTGTTCTTGTAAACGGATTAAAGATAGATTATTACAAATAATATAGATCAGAAACATGAAAATAAAATACAAAAAGAAAAGGTTAAAATACTATCTGTATTTTGGAATTGCATGGTTGATATTAGGTTCGATTGTTGTAATTAGTGATGATGAGTTGAGGTGGAATGATTATGGGTATTTATTTTTAGGAGTGCTTCATATAGGTAGTTTTATTTATGAGTCAAGAAATCAATATTTAAGTATAGAAGGAGGTTTTATTTCTAAGAATTCGTTGTTTCAAAAAAAAATGGAGTTATCAGCAATTAAGTCCATAACATCGGGTTCTGGAAAATATATTTTAAAGACAAAGGGTAGAGAAATGAAAATTGATGTTGGCTTAATTGATGAATCATCTTTATGCGAATTGAATAAGGTTTTGGCAAACTTGAATATGGAGTCGGGCAAAACGATTTTTGTTTAGTAAGTCTTTAAGAGGAATTGAAAACAAAGTCATTCCATTCGGAGTGCTTTTTACTTTATAAATAGGAAGCAAGAGTTTTGAAAAAGTATAAATTTATCCAAATAATGTTTACTTTCGAAAACTTTATGGATAATAGTATGGTTTTAGGAAGTATCGTAAGCCAAACAATCTGGGTGTTTTTCCTAAAGTGATAACTAATTATATTAAAATCACTTTTTATTAAGCCTTACAAAATGGAGTAAGGCTAATCTACAAAACAGAATAAATATGAATCCAATTTTAAGCCGAAATTCATTTTTCGTAAAGGAGCATGTTGGCATGTTCAAAGCCGCTAATAATTTTGATATTTACAATCCTGAAAATCAGGAAATGATTATGGCCTGTCGGGAAGAAAAGCTTGGTTTTTTTACCAAAATGTTGCGCTTTACCGATTACAAGAGAATGACTCCTTTCCATATTGAGATTAAAACAGCTACGGGAGAAAAAGTGCTAACGATAAAGCGTGGTGTTTCTATCTTTTTGTCGACAGTTGAAGTTTTCGATGAGAATGAAAATCTATTAGGAAAATTCAAACAAAAATTCTTCTCAATTGGAGGTAAATTTGATGTGATTGATTCTTCTGAAACTACTTTATGTACGCTCAAAGGAAAATGGACAAGTTGGGATTTTAAATTCAGTAAAGGAGAAACAGAGTTTGCTCATGTAAGTAAAAAATGGGCTGGAATTGGTAAAGAATTATTTACTTCGGCAGACAATTATATGTTGACGATTGATGAGAAAGTAGCCTCAGACAATCCGATGAGAATACTAATTCTTGCAGCAGTAATGTGTATCGATATGGTTTTAAAAGAGTAAAGGATTCAAAAAATGAACAACGTTTACTTTATATAGGTATAAAAAACAAAGCCACTTCCCAAGAAGTGGCTTTTGTTTTTTTAGATTAAGCTAGCGATGGAGGATGAGTTTTGAAAGTCAATCTCATTTCTCACATCTGGCTTCTCACATCTCTTTTTAAATGTTATTGAAAAAATGTAAAAACTCTTCGGTTTTCTTCACCATGTTGGTCGATCCGGTATAAAACGGAACCCGCTCGTGAAGCGAAGTCGGTTTAATGGTTAAAATACGTTGCATCCCATCGGTAGCTTTACCACCAGCTTGCTCAGCAATAAAAGCAATCGGATTACATTCGTACATCAAGCGAAGTTTTCCTTCTGGATTTTTTCTGGTCTGCGGATAAATAAAAATACCACCATTCAATAAATTCCGGTGGAAATCGGCCACCAAAGATCCAATGTAGCGCGAGGTGTAAGGGCGATTCGATTTCTTATCGTATTCCTGACAATACTTAATGTATTTTTTAACACCGCTTGGGAAATTGATGTAATTTCCTTCGTTAATGGAATAAATGGTTCCGGTTTTTGGTGTTTTAATGTTAGGATGCGACAAGCAAAATTCACCGATTGATGGATCCAATGTGAATCCGTTTACTCCTTTTCCGGTGGTGTATACCAACATGGTTGATGAACCATAAATGATATAACCAGCAGCAACTTGTTTGGTTCCTTCCTGAAGGAAATCTTCCGTTTTAGCAACTTCTCCTCGCGGAGAAATACGCTCGTAAATAGAGAAAATGGTTCCAATAGAAACATTAACATCGATGTTGGATGAACCATCGAGTGGATCCATGGCGAAAACATATTTCCCATGTTTGCTCAATTCGTCATCAAAAATGATGATTTCTTCATTTTCTTCCGACGCAACAGCACAGCATTCTCCGCTGGCTTTTAAGGCGTCAATAAAGTGAGTGTCAGCAAAAACATCTAGCTTTTGCTGATCTTCGCCCTGTACATTTCGATCCCCTTGTTCACCTAAAATATCAACCAGTCCTGCCTTATTTACAGCACGGTTTACAATTTTCGATGCAATACCAATATGATGAAGCAATCGGGATAATTCTCCCTTTGCTCCAGGATGATCGGATTGTCTTTGGATGATGAATTGATTAAGGGTTTGAACATTGTTGTGTTCAGTCATTTTTAAAGGCTTTTTGGTTTACATTCATTTGGTGCGATAAAGTTATGCTTTTTTATGAAACGCCGAAGCACTTATTTCAAACGTTTACGACAATGTTTTTTGGTTCTAAATTTTAGTTGTGTTGGAATCGTGATTGCTATTAAGGAAACAAGCTTATTTGGCTTGCTTAGTAATTTTTGTGTACAAAGGCTGTTTTTATTCTTTTTTGGAAGCAGAAAGTGTGAAAGGAATTACAGAATAGCCTTTAATTTTCACAAACTTTGTAATGCTGATACAATATTTTGTAACTTCAATATTTATTTTGAAAACGGGTATCAGGAATTTTAGAGTACGAATTATTTAACAATATTTTGATGAATATATTTAAATTTGGTGGGGCTTCGGTAAATAGTGCTGATGGAGTACGAAATTTTGTGAAAATAGTACAATCCTACAGAGAGGAGATGGTTATTGTATTGTCGGCAATGGGCAAAACAACCAATGCTTTGGAAGAGATAGTGGATGCTTTTGTAGCTAAAAAGGATGGAATTGAATTGCAGGTAGATGCTTTGAAAGCATACCATTTTAAGATTATCAATGAATTGTTTTCCAAAAAGGAGGACTTAGTTTTTTCCAAAATAGATTCTTTATTCAGTCAATTGGATGCTTATTTGCAAAAGTCGCCTTCTTTAAGTTATGATTTTGATTACGATCAAATTGTATGTTTTGGAGAGCTGATTTCTACTACTATTGTTTCGGAGTACCTGCGTTTAAGTGGAACTCCGAATAGGTGGGTAGATATTCGTACTTGTTTAAAAACGGATGATACTTATAAGGAAGGACGAATTGATTGGGAGCTTTCGCAGAAATTAGTGCCTCAAACTTTCGGATTTACAAATACATTTGTATACGTTACGCAAGGATTTTTAGGAGGGACAACAACAAATCAGACCACAACATTAGGACGAGAGGGTTCTGATTACACGGCTGCAATTTTGTCTTATATTTTAGACGTAGAGAAATTGGCAATTTGGAAAGATGTTCCTGGTATTATGAATGCAGATCCCAAATGGTTGCCCGATGCGCAAAAATTAGAGCGTATTTCTTATCAAGAAGCTATCGAGCTTGCTTTTTATGGCGCCAAAGTAATTCATCCGAAAACCATACAACCAATTAAGAAGAAGAAAATTCCTTTGCAAGTGCGCTCTTTTCTTAATTTGAACGAATCGGGAACTTTAATTAGCACTGCTTCCAAAAAACAGGATCAGCTAATTCCGGTTTATATCCGAAAACAGGATCAGGTGTTAATTTCGATTCGTCCAAGTGACTTTTCGTTTATTCTAGAAGAAAATTTAAGTGCCTTATTCTCTATTTTTGCAAAACACCGGGTAAAAGTGAATTTAATTCAGAATTCAGCAATTAGTTTTTCGGTATGTGTTGATAATTCAGATCGAAGATTGAAAAATTTAATTGAGGAAATCTCTATCAATTTTGAAGTGAAATATAATGAGAATTTAGAATTGATTACCATTCGTCATCATAATGATACCGCTGTTGAACGTATGACAAATGGCCGACAAATACTCCTGGAACAACGAAGTAGAGATACTGCGCAATTTGTGTTACTATAAGTTTTCATTTATTTGATGAGAATTTCACCCCTCTGACCTTCGGACATCTCCCCTGAAAGGAGGAGAACTCATTAAACAGCTTATGCTCTTATTTTTTTGCAGAAAAATTGATTGTTTGAATCTTTCCCTTTTCAGGGAATCGTAGTGAAGCAGAGATCGTGAACACATTTTAAAAATAAAT
Organism: Labilibaculum filiforme; assembly: GCF_002843315.1. Taxonomy (GTDB): domain Bacteria; phylum Bacteroidota; class Bacteroidia; order Bacteroidales; family Marinifilaceae; genus Labilibaculum; species Labilibaculum filiforme. The sequence goes on from NZ_MVDD01000021.1 coordinate 50,285, forward strand.
TACTGTGAACCAAGTGCCGACAGACGAAAGGGTGAAAAGTAGCCATTCCAATTTGTGTTTTTTTTCACCCCTCTGTCCTTCGGACATCTCCCCTGAAAGGAGGAGAACTCACTAAACAGCTTATGCTCTTATTTTTTTGCAGAAAAATTGATTGTTTGAATCTTTCCCTTTTCAGGGAATCGTAGCGAAGCAGAGATCGTGAACACATTTTAAAAATAAATTACTGTGAACCAAGTGCCAGCAAGCGAAAGGGTGAATGAAAAAAAAATAGTTTTTTTAAAATAATAAAAGACAAAGAGGTCGGGAATGTTTGGAGAATTCAAAAACTTCCCTATCTTTGTTTTCGTTATATAAGGTAAATCTCTTAGGAGAATATCTATAATTTATACAGAAGAAGTAAGAGAACAGGCTCGTTGACCTTCTGACAACCGCGGCTTCCACAGCTGAAAGGTGTCAAATCCTGACCAAATTTTGGTGAATATAAATTAACAGATTATGAAGAAGACTCAAATTTATTACAAGACACAGGCTCATCAGGAGCAAAACTACAGGTTGCAATCTTTAAATTCATTAAGGATGCGAATGCAACATATGATGCGTATGATTTAACGCATTCTTTCTAAAATCTTTCCCTTTTTTTTAGATACTGGTGCGTATAAAATAACACCGAACCCGGGAATTCAAATTTCATTTTGCTTTATTTTTCTGATTCTACAGAAAGATGAATGGGTACAACCAAATCTGAAACCACATTCAGAAGGTTTGAATCTAAGTCAATTTGTTTTTGCGACATTCAGAAACTTAGGTTTCTAACTAATTAATCAAATTTTTTAATCAAGGTATAACCTAAGGGTTGTTAAAATTTACCAGGCTTTTTGTAAGCATCATGTAAATTGCTATGTGCTAAAAGCTATTAGTTAACAGCTCGTTATAAAATAGAATCGCCATGTCAAATCATTTAAGATACGAAACATTACAGATACACGCAGGTCAGGAAGTTGATGCAGTAACTAACTCAAGAGCAGTTCCTTTGTATCAAACCACAGCTTATACTTTTAATAGTTCGGAACACGCAGCAAATCTGTTTGGATTAAAAGAATTCGGGAATATTTATACTCGTTTAACGAATCCAACCAATGATGTATTCGAGAAAAGAATTGCTGCTTTAGAAGGTGGAGTTGCTGCCGTGGCAACGGCATCTGGTCAAGCTGCACAGTTTTTAGCACTAACAAATATTTTAGAGGTAGGAGATAATTTCGTGAGTGCTTCTCAGATTTACGGAGGAACTTACAATCAGTTTAAAGTTCAGTTTAAAAAGCTGGGTATCGAATGTCGTTTTGTTGATATCGACGAGCCAGATACTATTATTCCTTTGATTGATGAAAAGACCAAAGCAATTTATGTAGAGGCATTACCAAATCCTAAATTTTCCATTCCCGATTTCGAAAAAGTAGCTGCAATTGCTAAGAGATACGATTTGCCACTTATTGTGGATAATACTTTAGGAGCAGGTGGATATTTATTTCGTCCCTTGGAGCATGGAGCAAATGTGGTGGTGGAATCGGCAACCAAATGGATATGTGGACATGGAACAGCAGTGGGCGGTGTAATTGTGGATGGAGGAAACTTTAACTGGGGAAATGGAAAATTCCCTCAATTTACTGAGCCTTCAGAAGGATATCATGGATTGGTATTTTGGGATGTTTTTGGTGCCGACGGACCATTTGGAAACATTGCCTTTGCAATTCGTGCCAGGGTAGAAGGTTTACGAGATTATGGTTGTAGCCAAAGTCCATTTAATTCGTTCTTGCTATTACAAGGATTAGAAACGCTTTCCTTGCGTTTGGATCGTCATGTTGAAAATACAATAGCTCTTGCAAAATGGTTAGAGGAACAAGATTGGGTAGAAAAAGTAAATTACCCGGGTCTAAAATCGAGTCCTTACTACGAAAGAGCTCAAAAATACTTCAAAAAAGGTGCCGGATCTGTTCTAACTTTCAAAGTGAAAGGCGGAAAAGAAGTTGCTGATAAATTGGTAGATGGAGTGGAACTACTTTCACATGTTGCCAATTTAGGAGATGCAAAATCTTTAATAATTCACCCAAGTTCAACTACTCACGAACAGCTAAATTTAGAGGAGCAAAAAGCTTCGGGTGTTGAGCCAGGCTTGCTTCGTATTTCGGTAGGAATCGAGCACATCGAAGACATTAAAGCGGATATCAAACAGTCTATTGAGAAAGCAATTAACGTAGAGACAATCAATTAGTTTTTATAGACCATCCCAGTCGGAAATTTTTTAGCCGGATTTTCGACTGGGAACTCAATGTTTTACTCTTAAGTTATTTGGAGTGGAATTTCTACAATGCAACAAAACAACAAAAAAAACAAAATCAATAAACTGTGAATCCAGAATATTACATCCATAAAGAAGGTTTACAACTTGAATCAGGCGAGCGTTTGAAAGAGGTTGAACTTGCCTATCACACCTATGGGGAATACGATCCGCAAAGGAATAATGTGATTTGGGTTTGTCATGCTCTTACAGCAAACTCTGATGTTTTTGATTGGTGGGAAGGATTATTTGGGAAAAATGATTTCTTTAATCCAAAAGATTATTTCATTGTTTGCGACAATACTCTTGCTTCTTGCTACGGTTCAACAGGACCACTTTCTAAAAATCCGGACAACGGAAAGGCTTACTATCATGATTTTCCGCAACTAACGGTTCGCGATTTGGTGGCGGCTCATGAAATTTTAAGAAAGCATTTAAAAATAGAACGCATTCATATGATGATTGGTAGCTCGCTGGGCGGTATGCAAGCTATGGAGTGGGCTTATCTTTTAAATGGGAAATTAGATAATTTGGTGATTTTAGCTTCCAATGCCAAGCATTCTCCTTGGGGAATTGCTTTCAACGAATCGCAAAGAATGTCGATAGAGGTAGATCCAACTTGGAAAGAATCGAATGATGAAGCGGGTTTGAATGGCATGCGGGTAGCAAGATCGATTGCTCTTTTAAGTTACAGAACCTATTCTACCTACGATCATTCTCAGCAGGAAAATGAGGAGGGGAAAACAGATCACTACCGGGCAAGTTCTTATCAGCGATACCAAGGGGAGAAATTGGCAAAAAGATTTAATGCCTATTCTTATTGGCATCTTTCCAAAATAATGGATAGTCACGATATAGGGCGAGGAAGAAATGGTTTAGTTGCTGCATTGAATGAAATTAAATCAAGAACCTTAGTAATTGGCGTAAACTCCGATCAAATTTTTCCCATTCAGGAGCAACGATTTATTGCTGAAAACATTCCCAATGCTCAATTTCTGGAAATTAATTCCATTTACGGACACGATGGATTTCTGTTGGAACAAGAACAATTAACCCAAGTTTTACAATCTTTCTTAATCGATAATAAAAACCATGAGTAAAAAATTAAAAATAGGCGTATTTGGCTACGGCGTTGTAGGTTCGGGCTTGGCTCATGTTCTAAAAAACAGCAAAGGATTAGATGCATCTATCGTGAAAGTTTGTGTGAAAGATGCTGGAAAAGAAAGAGATTTGGATGCTCAACTAATCACCACAAATCCAGATGATATTTTAAACGATCCGGAAATTAATGTGGTTGCAGAGTTAATTGATGATGCCGATGCAGCTTATCACATTGTGAAAACTGCTATGCAAAAGGGAAAGCACGTGGTTTCGGCCAATAAAAAAATGTTGGCCTATCATATCGAGGAGCTAATTCAAATCCAATGGCAATATAAAGTTTCCTTTTTATACGAGGCTTCGGCTTGTGGAAGTATTCCAATTATCAGAAATTTAGAGGAGTACTACGACAATGATTTGTTGCAATCGGTGAGTGGAATACTGAATGGGTCGTCAAACTATATCCTGACAAAGATTTTTAATGAAAATTCAGATTATAAACTTGCTTTAAAAGAGGCTCAGGATTTAGGTTTTGCAGAGAGCGACCCGACCTCAGATGTTGGCGGTTTCGATACGTTATACAAACTAATTATTCTTACCGTTCACGGATTTGGATTGTTTGTGCATCCCGATGAGGTTTTTAATTCGGGAATAGCCAGGCTTTCGCCAAAAGATATTGAGTTGGCCTCGCAAAAGGGATATAAAATCCGCTTGTTGGGAAAAGTAACTAAGGTGAACGGGAATCAAGTGAATTTGTTTGTTGCACCTAAGTTTGTGAAACCTGCCGAGCATGCTTATACCGTAGAGAGTCATTACAATGGCGTTTTAATTCAGGGGAATTTCTACGATAATCAGTTCATGTATGGAAAAGGAGCGGGTGCTCATCCAACAGGATCGGCTGTTTTATCGGACATTACGGCATTGGCTTACGATTATAAATACGAATATAAAAAACTGAAATATTATGGTGGTTTAGAATATACCAACGATATGGATGTGGAGATTTATTTGAGATATACCGATAAAAACGATTTGGCTTTATTCAATTTTAAAGAGATATCCGAATCGCTGAAAGGGAAAGATTTTAACTATGTAATTGGAATAGTAAACCTTTCCGAACTAACGAAAATTCGTAAGCAAATTGCCGAAAAAGATATTTTCCTTGCCTATTTGGGAGATGAGTAATTTTTAGAGAATTGGATATGTGAATCAGTCTTGATTCTAATATCTCACATCTCAAATTTAATAAGAAATGATCATATATAAATTTGGTGGTGCATCGGTTAAAGATGCTACTGCTATCAAAAACATTTGTCAAATTATTGGCAAAGTAAAGCGTCCGCTCACTGTCGTGATTTCGGCAATTGGTACAACAACCAATTTGTTGGAAGAACTGGTAGATGCTTATTTTTCTGGAAACGACAAGGCATTGGAGCTTTTTGATCTGCTGAAGAAAAACCACACTTCTCTGATCGGGAATTTATTCGAGGAAGTTCCCGCGCCAGTCTATTCGGAAGTAAACGCTCTTTTCATCGAGCTCAAAACCAAAATTTCAAAACCATCATCCGATCAGTTCAATTTCGAATACGATCAGGTGATTGGTTTTGGAGAATTACTTTCAACGACCATTGTGTCTGCATATTTAAATCACATCGGACAAAATAATAAGTGGATCGATGTTCGAACTTGTCTGGATTCCGACGATAATTATGTAGATGCCAATATTCTTTGGGATAGCTCGAAAGAGAAAGCAAATGCTGTATTTCCGGATAATCCGACTGCATTATATATTACGCAGGGTTTTATTGCCCGAGATCAAAATGGTTTTACCACCTCCTTAGGACGAGAGGGTTCCGATTATACTGCAGCAATTCTGGCTCATTTGCTTGGCGCAGATAAAATGATCATCTGGAAGGATGTGTTGGGAATTTTAAATGCCGATCCTGATTATTTTGAGGAAACAACAAAATTGGATCTGATTCCTTATCAGGAGGCAATAGAGCTTTCCTACTACGGTGCCAGGGTAATTCATCCGAAAACCATAAAGCCTTTGCAGGCAAAAAAGATTCCTTTGTGGGTAAAATCATTTATCGATCCTTCGCAAAAAGGAACTTTAATTACAAAAGGGGAGCAGCCACAACCTTTGTTGCCAAATTACATCGTTAAAAAAAGACAGCTATTAGTAAGTTTAAAACCCCTTAATTTTTCTTCTATTGGTGAAAAAGACCTGGTTTTTATCTTTACACTGGTGACAAAATATAGAATAAAGCTTAATTTTACTCAGAACACTGCGGTTAGCTTTGCTTTTTGTGCCAATAGTACTGCAAGAAATATGCAGGATTTGGTGACCGAATTGGAAGAAAAGTACGAAGTGGAATTGAGTGAGGATCTGGAATTAATCACAGTTCGACATTATACGCCCGCAACAATCGAAGAAATACAAAATAAACATCATGTCTTGGTAGAACAGAAGAATAGTAATACCGCAATCTATCTAACAGTCGCAAATTAATATGGAACAGAAATTTACATCTATTAAAGAGGCATTACAGAAGCAAATTCTTGTTTTAGACGGTGCTATGGGAACAATGATTCAGGCTCATAAGTTGACTGAAGTAGATTTTCGTGGAACTCGTTTTGCGGATTTTTCAAGCGATCAGAAAGGACATAACGATTTGCTTACTTTAACGCAACCGGCAATTATTAAGGGGATTCATAAGAAATTTTTGGAGGCCGGAGCAAATATTATTGAAACCAATACATTCAACGCCAATGCAATTTCATTGGCCGATTATCACTTGGAAGAACTGGCATACGAACTAAATTTCGAAGCAGTGAAAAATGCTCGTGCTGCAATTGATGAAATGAATGCCATTGATCCAGATACACCGCGTTGGGTAGCTGGTGCAATAGGACCAACCAACAAAACAACTTCCATGTCGCCAAAGGTCGAGGATCCTGGATATAGAGATGTGGGTTTTGATGATTTGGTGAGAATTTATACCGAGCAGATTAAAGGATTATTGGATGGTGGCGTTGATACACTCTTAATAGAAACAATTTTTGATACTTTAAATGCAAAGGCTGCTATTTATGCTGCCGATGTATTGCTGAACGAAAGAGGATTGGATACTCCAATTATGATTTCGGGAACCATTACTGATAATAGTGGAAGAACTTTATCGGGACAAACTTTAGAGGCATTTGTTACTTCGGTAAAGTGCGATCGTTTATTGAGTATTGGTTTGAATTGTGCCTTTGGAGCGAAAGATTTGGTGCCTTATATTCAGCAGTTAGATACCTTACTTCCTGTTTATGTGAGTGTTTATCCGAATGCTGGCTTGCCAAACGAATTGGGAGAGTACGACGAAACTCCGCAAACAATGTTACACGATCTGAAAGAATTATTAGATCATAAGAAGATAAATATTGTTGGTGGTTGCTGTGGAACGCGACCCGAACATATTAAAATATTAGCCGATGCAGTGAAAAATGCGGCTCCCCGTGAAATTCCAGTGGTTGAGAAGGAAACTCGTTTGAGTGGATTGGAATTACTCCGAATAAATTCGCTTACCAATTTTGTGAATGTGGGGGAACGTACCAATGTAGCAGGTTCGTTAAAATTTGCACGTTTAATTCGCGAGAAAAAATACGAGGAAGCACTTTCCATAGCTCGTAATCAGGTGGAGAATGGCGCACAAATTATCGATGTGAACATGGATGATGCCATGCTGGATGCCGAAAAGGAAATGGAAGTTTTCTTGAAATTATTAGTGTCGGAACCGGAAATTTCCCGGGTTCCTATCATGATCGATTCTTCGAAATGGTCGGTGTTGGAAACTGGATTGAAATGTGTGCAAGGAAAATGTGTGGTAAATTCAATTTCATTAAAAGAAGGAGAAGCAGAATTTATCGACCATGCAACAAAGATTAAAAGATACGGAGCCGCTGCAGTAATTATGGCATTCGATGAGAATGGTCAGGCCGATACTTTCGAGCGACGAACCAAAATTTGCGCTCGGGCTTATAAAATATTAACCGAAACAGTTGGTTTTCCAGCCGAGGATATCATTTTTGATCCCAATGTATTGGCAATTGCAACTGGTATCGAGGAGCATAATAACTATGCGGTGGATTATATCAAAACCGTAAAGTGGATCAAAGCCAATTTACCGCATGCGAAAATAAGTGGTGGAATTAGTAATCTTTCTTTCTCTTTTCGTGGAAACAATACGGTTCGTGAGGCAATGCATTCGGTGTTCTTATATTACGCCATAAAAGAAGGCTTGGATATGGGAATTGTAAATCCGGGAATGTTGCAGATTTACGATGATATTGAACCCGAATTACTACAAAAAGTAGAGGATGTGGTTTTAAATAGGAAGCCAGAGGCTACCGAAATACTTATTGAATTTGCCGAAGGATTAAAATCGGTTGGAAAAGTTCAGGTGAAAGCCGATGCGTGGAGAGAAAAAGCTTGTTTCGAACGACTTTCTTATTCCTTGGTAAAAGGAATTACCGATTATATAGAGCAAGATGCCGAAGAAGCCAGACAACTTTTGCCTCGCGCCTTGGATGTAATCGAACAACCTTTAATGGATGGAATGAACATCGTAGGCAATTTGTTTGGCGATGGAAAAATGTTTTTGCCTCAGGTGGTAAAGTCGGCTAGGGTAATGAAAAAGGCCGTTGCTTATTTGCAACCTTTTATCGAGGACGAGAAAAATAGCTTGACCGATGCAAAAAATGCTGGTAAAATAGTGATGGCTACGGTGAAAGGCGATGTGCACGATATCGGTAAAAATATTGTTGGCGTTGTTTTAGGATGTAACAATTTCGAAGTGATCGACTTGGGTGTTATGGTTCCATGTTCGAAAATTTTAGAAGTGGCAATTCGTGAGAAAGTGGATGCCATTGGTTTAAGTGGTTTAATTACTCCTTCGCTGGAAGAGATGTGTTTTGTTGCCGAAGAAATGAAACGACAAGGTTTCAATATTCCTTTGGTAGTAGGCGGAGCAACCACTTCGGAATTGCATACGGCAGTAAAAATTGAGCCTAACTACGAAAATGGTGTGGTTCATGTTATCGATGCGTCTAAGTCGGTTGGCATATTTAAGCAATTATGCGATAAAAATAAAAAAGCAGATTTTCTGGCAAAAACACGTGAAGAATATCAAATTGTGCGCGAAGATCATGAAAATAAAAAGCCTAAAGAGTACTACACCTTAGAGGAAGCACGAAATAATAGAGAGCAAATAGACTGGAAAACGGCTCCCATTGTTTCGCCCAACAAAACAGGATTGCAGGTTTTAAGTAACTTCTCGATTGACGAAATTCGCAAATACATCGATTGGACTTTCTTTTTTGTTGCCTGGGAGTTAAAGTGCATGTATCCCGAAATTATGGAAGATCCGGATTTGAAGGAGCAAGCTAAAATTCTTTTCGATGATGCTAATCACATGTTGGATATCATCGACAGAGAAAATTTGATTCAGGCGAGTGCGGTTTATGGATTGTTTCCAGCCAATAGCGTTGGCGATGATATTGTGTTGTATACCGATGAGGAGAGAAAGCAAGAAATTACACGCTTTTGTGGCATTCGTCAGCAGGAGAAGTTCAAAAAAGGCTTGAGCAGTTTGTGTTTGAGCGATTTTGTTGCTCCAATTGAATCGGAACGAATCGATTATGTGGGTGCTTTCGTTGTGACTGCAGGCTTAGGAATTGAAGAAATACTGGAGAAATTTGCCGAAGATCATGACGACTATAACAGTATCATGATTAAGATTTTAGCCGATCGTCTGGCCGAGGCTTTCACCGAATTATTGCACGAAAAAATCCGTAAAGAGGATTGGGGATATGCTCCCGATGAGGATTTGAATATGGAGGAAATGCTTCGTGAACATTATCAGGGAATTCGTCCGGCTTTTGGATATCCATCCTTGCCCGAGCACTCCGAAAAACAAGTGCTTTGGGATTTTATGGAGGTTGAAAAGAACATAGGAGCAACATTAACCGAAAGCTTTGCGATGTATCCGGCAGCCTCGGTAAGCGGATTGGTTTTTGCACATCCAGAAGCAATGTATTTCACTGTCGATAAAATAAAAGAGGATCAATTAAAAGATTATGCTTCCCGAAAAGGAATATCCGAAGAAAAAGCAAAGAAGCTGTTAACAGCAATTTTATAAAATAGATTTTAGATGGGAGATATTAGTGATAAGAACCGAGAAGTAAATATTGGTTTTCTTTTATCTCAAATCTCTTATCTCAAATCTCTTATCTAATAGAAACCAATGAAAGTAATCGAACAATTAAACCAAGCAATCGAGAATAAAACCACACATTTCTCTTTTGAATTGTTGCCTCCTTTGCGGGGAAACAGTATTTACAAAGTTTTTAACACGATAGATAAACTGAAGGAATTCGATCCGAAGTATATTAATATAACAGCACATCGCGATGAAATGGTGTTTACCGAAGCTGCAGATGGAACGATTGAAAAGAAAATCACGCGAAAGCGCCCCGGAACGGTAGCGGTTGCCGCAGCAATAAAAAATGAATACAAAATTACGGTGGTTCCTCATGTAATTTGTAGCGGATTTTCACCCGAAGAAACCGAAAATGCATTGCTGGACCTCAATTTTTTGGATATTCATGATGTATTGCTCCTTCGCGGAGATTCTTCTTCTCGTCACGATTTTATTTCTAACGAGGGAGAGCATAAATATGCTATTGATCTGATTAATCAGGTAAATAAAATGAACCAAGGCGAGTTTTTAGATGGAACGCATGTAGATCCTTTTGTTACACCTTTTTCTTTCGGTTCTGCCGGATATCCCGAAAAACACGAGGAAGCTCCTAACTTGGATTCCGATATTTATTGGTTGAAAAAGAAAGTAGATGCAGGAGCCGACTACATCGTTACGCAAATGTTCTTCGATAATCAGAAATTTTTCAATTTTGTAAAGAAAGCAAGAGCTGCGGGCATTACTGTGCCTATTGTTCCGGGAATTAAGCCAATATCGGCGTTAAGCCAATTAAGCGTGCTTCCGCAGATTTTTAAAACCGATATTCCCGAAGCTTTAGCGGCCGAAGTTCGTAAATGTAAAACCAACGATGCGGTGAAACAAGTCGGAGTAGAGTGGGGAATTCAGCAGGGAAAGGAATTAATTCAGCACGGAGTCCCTTCCTTACACTTCTATACCTTAATGGCATCCGATTGTGTAAAAGAAATTGCTAAGGCAATATATTAAGGAGTTGGTTCCTCTTGTTGAATACTTAAGAGAAGAAAAATAAATGTATAATAGCTTAAAAAGAATTTTTCCATTTTTATTACTGCTCATTATTAAATCTAGTTTGACATTTAGTCAAACAAGTCTTAATAAAGCTCTGAGAGATATGGCAAAGGAGGAAATACATCAAACTTCAATAAATTTGACAGAGTTAGATGTATTCCTAATACCAAAAATGGAAAGTAAATTCGTTGAGAAATATGAATTGATTAAACTAGATTGTACGGAGAAATATTCAGTGCAAAGTTTTGATGAAGCCGATTGTAAATTTATCTACTTTCACGAATGGAAAAATATTAACTTATTAGTAGTTGTTTATTTTCCGTCAAGAGCAGGTGCTGGAAGTCCGAAAATTCAATTAACAACGATTACAAATGATGGAGAAGTTGTTGATCGAAAATTAATTTCGTATCTCTATTTTATTGATCCTGGATCTGAGCCTACTCAGATTTTTAAAATTATAGATGAAAATAAATTTGAATTAATAACTAGAGAGATTAAGAGAGAACTTATTGATGATGAATTTGTTTTCAGTAGCGATAAGACAAAAAAAGAAGTTTTTATAATTAGGAATGGAATAATTGAAAAGCTTAGCTAGTAAAAGCTCAATAATGATGGGTGGTGACGAGTTTCCGATAATTATCGGACTTGAGAGTTTAGTTCACCCTTTAAAAAATGGGTGCGGAATATATAATTAGGTGGATAAGGTATAATAATACATGCCTTACCCACTTTTTTTTGTGGATGGGGCACGAAAAAACGTGCCTCCATCATCTTATTTTGTGGTCGGGGTACGAAAAAACATGCCTCGTCGACCTTTTTTTTGTGGTCGCGGTACGAAAAAACATCCTTCAACCATCTTTTTTAATGCTTAAAAGATAAAAAAGTGCTTTAGGAGTAAATAACTTGGTCTTACTGATTAAATTTGAACTGGAATTTAAGTTCAATTTAATCTGGACAGAGTATTTCTGGTATCGTACAATAAAGCTGCGATTGAAATGTTTTTACAGAAAATGATAAAATTTATTGAAATGAAGAGAATACTATTTGTACTGATGTTTTTATTTGTTGCAGCATTTTCCAATGCTCAGGTATTTAATACATCAGGTATTTTAAAGAGTGGCGAAGCGGCCATCGGATTCGAACCTTCTATGCTGGTGAATGGTGGAACCAATGAGTTTTTAATGTTTTTTCATGCTGGTGTAGGTATTGGTAATAATCTTGATTTGGGAGCTAAAATTGGTGCTTTTGGCGATGAAACTTATTATGGTGGCGATGTGGAGTTTGGAATCAGCAGAAATCTGTCATTATCAGCAGGTATGCACCATTTTTACGATTTTGGTTTCGATGGAACAGCTAATGTAACCGTACCTTTGGCTTCAGGAACCAGTTTGATTACCGGTTTAGACATGGACATTAATTTTGGCGACGAAACAACAATTCCTCTTTGGGTACCAATTGGCATTAGAGTTTCTATTGGTAATGGATGGTCGCTGATTATGGAAGCAGAAATTGAATTAACCGATGAGGCTTATCATTACTTCGGAATTGGAATGGCTTACGGTTTCTAGATTTTCATTCTTTACTCTTTATTTGTTTTCACTCTAAAGGATATTTATGTTACATTCATCATTCGATTGTAGATCTTAATAAATCGTTGATAACGTAACTATTTAATCATTTTTTTATGGAAGGGGAGAAATCAAGTATTCAAAATTTGCAGGATTTTGCGAAAAAGTCGGGTCGGGTTATTAAAGTCTCCGAAGGTGCTTATCCTTCAAATGCAATGCAACCAATTGTGTACCATAAAAGGCTTGCATACATGAAAAATAATGCAAACAGCAAAACTTATTTTGCTTGTTATTCCGATCCAAAAAATGTTGGAGGAATAGAACATTTTAGTGGAGTATTCTTTGCTTTGCCAGTATCTAAAGACACGAATATTTATCTTCGTAAGAAGTTTGTGATTGATAAGTTAAATTTCTTTGCCAAAAAAGAGACGCAAAGAACAGGAATGGAAGGATTTCATTCTAAGGTTGTTTTTGAAAAGTATCAATCCAACAGTACCGATCGAATTTTTACAAACGCAAGAGTACAAGAAACAATCAAAAATGCTCTAAAATTTGATATGCGTTTACGGGTTGGTATAAATAATGTCGACTTAAGTTTTATTCCTGAATTAAATGGGGAATCGCATTTTGGAATCTATACAACACAAGATTGGTTTGTGGAACCAGAGAAAATTGAAATGCTGTTTAAATTTGTCGAGAAAATTCGAACTCATGTCATTCGAGAAGAAGAAGCCAGTTTTGTACATTAAATAAAGCGTACAATAATTAAATAACAAAGCCTTAATTCGTTCAACGAATTAAGGCTTTTCTTTAGCTATTAAATAGCTCTATTTTCCAAACGCATCAATAATTTTCTGAGCAGTAACTTCCGATAGTTTTATATTCGATTCGTGTGTCCAGCCACCAACGTGTGGACTCAACAATACTTTCTCTGATTCTATTAAATATTGAAATGCTGCAGGAAGTTCAGAGGCATGTAAATCCTCAAAAGATGTCTTTTCAAATTCCAACACATCCAAGCAAGCACCTTTCACCTGACCGGAGTCCAGGTTTTTCACCAAATCAGCAATTCGAACCACTTTTCCGCGTGCCGTATTAATCAAGTAAATTGGTTTTTTAAATTTTTTCAGGAATTCATCATTCACCATAAACATCGTCTCTTCGGTTTGTGGTACGTGCAGACTCAAAACATCACATTGTTCAAATAAGTCTTCTATTTGCTTTTCTTCACAAAATTCATCCGAGTAATCGAATTTGTATTTGTCGTAGGCAATTACTTTGCAGTCGAAACCTTTTAGGCGTTGGGCAAAAGCACCGCCCATATTTCCGTAACCAATAATACCAATGGTTTTTCCTTTTATTTCGATGCCTCTATTTTCTTCACGTCGCCACATTCCATTTCTTACTTCCCAATTGCATCGGCACAAATTGTTGAAAAGAGTGAGCAACATGCCAACGGCATGTTCGCCAACGGCATCGCGGTTTCCTTCCGGAGCATTAAAACATTTAATTCCTTTGCTTTTGGCGTAGTCTACATCAATATTTTCCAAGCCTGCACCCACACGTCCAATAAATTTCAAATTGGTAGCTTGGTCTAACTCTTCTTTGTTCAATTTGAATTTACTGCGGATAATAAAACCGTCGAACTCCGGAAAAATAGCCAATAGTTCTTCTTTATTCTTTTCTGGAGCATAAGTGCATTCAAATCCCGCTTCTTCAAGCATTTCTTGTAGTCGCGTGTGGGTTGAATCTATAAATAGGACTTTCATTTTTTTAAAATATGAGATTTTAGATGGGAGAAGTCTAGTAGCGTTTTTGTTCGGTAAGGCTCCAGATTCTCAATATGCATTGCAAAAGTAATTGTAAATTCAAAAAAGGAAGAATTTCAGGCAAAGTATTAATTAAGGTGATTGGCAAAGAATTGAAATAGGTATACATCTGCGAAATCAGAAACAATTATTTCTTATCGGCGTCTAAATCCACCACAAAACTGGCTTTGTATCCTCTAACTTTTCCTAGAGCATCATATATTTCGTAGCCAAACATCAATTTTTTCACTCTTTTTTCAAGCGAAAGCTTTTTCGAATCCCAAAACCATTCTTCTTCAAACTGAATGTTACCCGTTTTATTCATCAAATCACTTTCGGCTATTATTTTTTCTAGCTCAGGTTTCGATAAGCAATGATTGTCGTAATAATCAAAGGCAGGTAAATCACCATTTCTCACGGCTTTAATAATATCTTTTACCAAATTATGAATATTGGTATTTGCCAAACATTCCGTTTTCCAATCGTCCTCTGGGTTTGGGTTGGTCACCATCACCTCGTAAATAATAGGATTGGCAATTTTAATTCCGGCATGTTCCTCCAACAATGCCTGTTTATCCCGTTGCTGACAGGAAAACAAAAACAGCCCCGAAAAAATCAGAGCTGTTAGTATTTTATTTGAAAATTTCATTTTTTTGAATTGTTATGGTGATTTTGATGTTCCTAAATTACTATTTTTTTATTCTCACATCTTTCATCTCACTTCTCACATCTCTAATTTATCTCTCAAAACTCAATCTCATGCCTTTCTTACTCTCATCAAACACAGTATTGTTGTAGGCCAAATGACCATTTACAAAGGTTTTATCTACTTTATACTGGAAGGTTTCCTCTTTCAAAAGAACCAAATCGGCGTAATATCCTTTGCGAATAAATCCACGTTTCTCCACTTGAAAAATTTCAGACGGAGTGTGACAGATTTTCTCCACTACCTTTTCCAGACTAATTAAAAAATCTGCATTTGTTCATTTTAGTTGATTTTGACATGAGCAACGCAGGTGGGGTTCCCATAGATGAAAAAGACGTTAAGAAAAAAAACCGTTTTAAAAAGGAAATCAATTTTCCAATAAATTAAGAATTTTGAATCGTATTCTTTGCTTATTAAAAAAGATGAACATGTATCCTTTTTCAAACATTATTTTTTTTAGTCTTTAAGTCGTAATGGGTCACTGAGGGCTCTGGTCTTGATTTTTTGTAACTTTTTGATCAAGCAAAAAGTTTATAAAACCAAACTACCTCTCAAAACTCAATCTCATGCCTTTGGTACTCTCATCAAACACACCATTGTTGTAGGCCAAATGACCATTTACAAAGGTTTTATCTACTTTATACTGGAAGGTTTCCCCATCAAAAGGAGTCCATCCGCATTTATAAAGAGAATTTGCATTGGTAGCGGTCCAATCTTCCTCTTTCAAAAGAACCAAATCGGCATAATATCCTTTGCGAATAAATCCACGTTTCTCCACTTGAAAAATTTCAGCCGGAGTGTGACACATTTTCTCCACTATCTTTTCCAGACTAATTAAAAAATCTGCATTTGTTCATTTTAGTTGATTTTGACATGAGCAACGCAGGTGGGGTTCCCATTGATGAAAAAGACGTTAAGAAAAAAAACCGTTTTAAAAAGGAAATCAATTTTCCAATAAATTAAGAATTTTGAATCGTATTCTTTGCTTATTAAAAAAGATGAACATGTATCCTTTTTCAAACATTATTTTTTTTAGTCTTTAAGTCGTAATGGGTCACCGAGGGCTCTGGTCTTGATTTTTTGTAACTTTTTGATCAAGCAAAAAGTTTATAAAACCAAACTACCTCTCAAAACTCAATCTCATGCCTTTTTTATTCTCATTAAACACACCATTGTTGTAGGCCAAATGACCATTTACAAATGTTTTATCTACTTTATACTGGAAGGTTTCCCCATCAAAAGGAGTCCATCCGCATTTGTAAAGAGAATTTGCATTGGTAGCGGTCCAATCTTCCTCTTTCAAAAGAACCAAATCGGCATAATATCCTTTGCGAATAAATCCACGTTTCTCCACTTGAAAAATTTCAGCCGGAGTATGACACATTTTCTCCACTACCTTTTCCATACTAATTTTTCCACGGCGTGCTTGTTCCATCATGGCAACTAAAGAATGTTGCACCAAAGGACCACCGCCTGCGGCTTGCATATAGTTTCCATCTTTTTCTTCCGTAGTATGTGGCGCATGATCGGTAGCAACAACATCCAAACGATCATCTAAAAGAGCTTTCCAAAGCGCATCCTGATCTTTTTTTGTCTTAATTGCCGGATTCCAGCGTATTCTAGACTTCTTTGTTTTGTAATCCTGGTCATCAAACCACAAATGGTGAACACAAACCTCACTAGTAATTCTTTTCTCTTTTGCAGGAATCGAATTATCAAATAAATCCATTTCCATGGCACTCGATAAATGCAGAATGTGTAAACGGGTATTGTATTTTTTCGCCAATTCAATAGCCTTCGACGAAGATTTGTAGCAAGCCTCGGCACTTCTTATTATTCCATGGTATTCCATCGGAATATCATCACCATATTTTTTCTGGTATTCTGCCTGATTTTTATCAATAGTAGGAGAGTCCTCGCAATGTGTAGCAATCAAAAGTTGCGATTTCTCAAAAATCTGCGAAAGCGTTTCAATATCATCTACCAGCATATTTCCAGTCGATGATCCCATAAATATCTTGATTCCACAAACCGTTTTTGGGTCCGTTTTTAAAATCTCATCCAAATTTGTATTGGTGGCTCCCATGTAAAACGAATAGTTTGCCAAAGATTTTTCCGCACCTAATTCATAACGCGCTGTCAATAATTCCTGAGTAACCGTTTGTGGTTTTACGTTGGGCATATCCATAAACGAGGTAGTTCCACCAGCAACGGCAGCTCTCGATTCGGTATATAAATCGCCTTTTTGTGGCATTCCCGGGTCACGAAAATGAACCTGATCATCAATTACTCCTGGAATTAGTAGGCTGCCAGCAGCATCAATTACTGTCCAAGTCTTATCAGTAAGCTCAGGTTCCGAAGTAAAAATCTCTTCAATAAACTGATCTTTTACAAGAACACTTCCCGCAAATTTTTTGCCTTCATTAATAATTAAGGCGTTTTTTATAAGATAAGTCGACATTTTGATTGTTTAGTTATTATAGTATTGTGAAGTTTTAATTTTTTTCAATAGCTGTAAGAAGCTTACGAATTTGTAAAATTAATTATTCTCAATTCTCTTACCTATCATATTTGGTGAAAAAGCTTCTCAATTTCATTTTTATCACTCCCCACACAGCCTCATTAAAAATTCCACCACTCATTTTCGAGGTTCCCTGAGTTCGGTCGGTAAAAATAATAGGCACCTCAATAATGTTAAAACCATACTTCCAGGTCGTAAACTTCATTTCAATCTGAAAAGCATAGCCTTTAAATCTTATTTCATCCAAATTAATTGTCTCCAGAACCTTTCTGGTGTAGCACTTAAAACCAGCAGTAGCATCGTTAATTTTCATGCCAGTAATAAATCGCACATATTTCGATGCAAAATACGACATCAGAACTCTACCCATAGGCCAATTTACAACATTTACACCAGAAACGTAGCGCGATCCAATCGCCATATCACCGCCTTTTTCCGAACAAGCCTTATACAAGTGCACCAAATCTTCCGGATTATGCGAAAAATCAGCATCCATTTCAAACACATATTCATAATTGTGTTCCAAGGCCCATTTAAAACCAGTAATATATGCTGTGCCCAAACCAAGTTTTCCTTTACGTTCTATCATATGTAGCTGCGAAAACTCAGTTTGCAGTTTTTTTACAATAGCCGCAGTCCCATCTGGCGAGTTATCTTCTATAATAAGAACATCAAAAGCTGTGTCCAGCGAAAAAACCTTCCTTACAATCGCTTCAATATTTTCTTTTTCGTTGTAAGTCGGAATAATAACAATACGATTCGTCACCATGAGAGAATTAATGTGTTAAAAACAATTTTGTAGCACGAAGATAGCATATCTGCCTAAAATCTTTTCCCAACGAGAGTTAAAAAGCTTAAATTTTCAAATTTTAATTTGGCCATTCCCAATTTCCTTTTCAAAAATAAAGGCAATTGGTCGGGCTATTCGCTAAATCTTTTACTTCGTTCCTCAATAAAAGGATATCGCTTCTATCCCTAATGGAAAAAAACAGATTAAGTAGCGAATGTAATTCTCCGCGATAATTTCATTCAATCTTCGCTCCTTTAAAAAACAATTCATTTTTTTCAGTCAGGTTACCAGTACGTTAAGAGGAAGTTAAAAAAAACTTTTCAAAAGAATTAGGAAGTGGGAAAAATAATAGGTTATCTTTGCACCGCTTTCAACGGAAAGTGTTCAACGGTTAGAGTGATTTAGGGAGTGATTTTTGTTTCACAAAAACCGGAGTTTATTTTTCTTTGAATTTTTTTCACTTTGGGTTTGGATATGTAGATTTTTATTTCTTATCTTTGCACCCGCTTTAAGGGTTAACGAACTCGGCGAGTCACTAGGAAACATGGGGCTTAGGAGTGCAATTAGCTTTAAAAAAAAGTTGAAAAAACATTTGCAGGTTAGGAATTAAATTCTTTATCTTTGCACCCGCTTTAAACGGCGAAAGTTCTTTACAAGATTGTGGTTGAAACGGTTTTACACCGGCGAAAAAAAAGATAAAAAAAACTTTACTTTTTTCTTGCAGATGAGCTTAAAAAGTCTTTATCTTTGCAACCGCTTTTAGAGGCAGTAACGACTGTCTTTTAGGAATT
>NZ_MVDD01000022.1 GCF_002843315.1 Labilibaculum filiforme
GCACTCCAAAAGTAACCTTTGCGACTTCCTTTATCGCCGTCTAATACGGTATGATAGGTTTCATCGAAATGGATATAAGGATCTGCAAGAATAGCATCCTTAAGGTGTGGAGTCAATCTATCGAGCAGATCCGCTGATTTTTCAATTAAGCCATGAACAGTTGCTTTGGGGATATCAATGCCCAGCTCGTTCAAGTATTTCATAATGCGTTCTACGGGCATGCCGTACACATATCTTTGTTGAATTAAGTGTGCCAATATCGAGCTATCGAAGTTGGAGTTCTGAAATGGCGCCACTGGAGCTTTTCCTTCAAAAATGTTATCACCCATCCGATATTTCTTGCAACGATAAATATGTTTGATCAGTCGGGGTGGTATATATGTATACCTTATCACGTCACGGTGAAACAAGTAAACAGCAACTTTTTCGTCAAAGTCGGCATCGCAAGGCAGTACATCTTCAACAAGCTCTTCTATATTATCGTAAACCTTTCGTTTAGCACCATTATTACCTCTTTCTTTTGGGGAGAGAGCTGGTTTTTTATCGACTGCAACAGGAGCTGTATATTTACGTTTTTCGGTCTTTTTAGGAAGGTTGATATTCGCAAATCGCTTCAACTTCTGGGCATCTTTGTCTTTCTCTAAAAGTACTACCTTTAAAGCAGTTAACTCTTTAGCTTGTTCTTCTATGGTTTTAGTCAAAGATGCCAGTACAGCTGTTAATTCTGAAATCTGTTCCTGATAAAAAGCGCTTAACTCTCTGTTTGTCATGATATAAAGATACAAAAATAGTAGGGTTTTACCATGCAAAACACATACTATTTTCACATCTTTCACACTCTATATCAGGCAGTTATCATAGCTTTTAAGCGAAGTTCGTTCAAATTGCTTTTGTGTTTTATTGAGTTGACGATTTGATCAAGAATAGTACTTTCTACCTCAAAGAAAGGTGCATCGCCTACTTGTTGTGGCAGAGTATAGCAACCCAATTCAAGCTTCTTGTTGTAAAGAACAAATCCTTCTTTTTGCCATCGTAAAACCTTAATTGATTTACGCGTGCTACCAACAAAAACATAAGCATTGCCATTTAGTGCATCCTTTTTACCTAAAGTCTTTACCAGATGATAAAGCGAATGAATTCCCTTACGCATATCTACTGGTTCTCGAAAAAAATAAAAACGTGTCGTGGCCGTGAAATTGAAAATCATATTACATCCTTTTTATGTGAATTTTAAGAATGTAAAAATCAAAAGTTTTTTCTCAAGAAACTATGCGCTATTGTGGAGACGGATACACAGCGCCAATTAACGGCAATAAATCTTTCTCAATAAGTTATAAAAAAAACGGAAGCTCCACTATAGGAACTTCCGTCAATTTTAATTTTATTTAGGTATTATTTCTTAAAAATACCCAAGTCTTTCAAGTCCGAATTTTGAATGTAATCCAAGTGACCAGCACAAATAGATTTACCCATTTTCACATATACTTCGCATGACTCTTGATATTTATCATCACGAGTAGTATCCAATAAAGTAAGATATCCCATAATAATGTAACCTGCCATTTCAACCAAACGACGAGCATGGAAATCTAAGAAATCGTTATGATCTGCACCTGTATTAATCTCAGTAACTTTTGCAACAGCTTTCTCATACTGCTCCGTCATTCCCTTAAGCATAGTTCTAAGATACTCCAATTGTGGATTTAAATCGGAAGCTTCGTAATCTCTAATTTGAGTTAGATACTGACCTGTAGTAACTCCACGAACCGCAGCCACAACTTGTAGTTGAGATGTTCCCTCATAAATATTCGTAATACGAGCATCACGCACCAATCTTTCAATTGCGTAATCTTTCATATATCCAGACCCTGCGTGAATTTGTAATGAATCGTAAGCAATTTGATTACAATACTCCGATGCAAATAATTTCAACATTGGAGTTAACACGTCGGCAACTTTTTGGTATTTTTTCATCTCATTTCTCTCCTCCTTGTCTAAAGAACGATCTTGAGAAATATGATAGTAACATTTGTAAACATCAACCATACGGCATGTTTCATACAACATAGAACGAGAAGCATTCAACTTCGCTTCCATATTGGTTAACATTTCGTATACTGCAGGAAATTTAATAATTGCCTTGCCAAACTGGCGACGCTCTTTTGCATAAGCCAAACCTTCACGATATGCAGCTTCAGCAATACCAACAGATTGAGCTCCAACACCTAAGCGTGCACCATTCATTAATGACATTACGTATTTAATCAATCCCATTTTACGATCTCCAACCAATTCTGCAGGAGCATGAGTAAATACCAATTCACAGGTTGGAGATCCGATAATACCCATTTTGTGTTCGATACGACGAACTTTAACAGCCATATGTTTTTTGTCGTAGATAAACATAGACAATCCACGACCATCATTGGTTCCTTCTTCAGAACGAGCTAAAACTAACGCAACCTCGCCATCACCATTGGTAATAAAACGTTTCACTCCGTCTAAATACCACTGATCTTCTTTAGCATTATAAGTAGCTTTTAATTGAACAGCTTGCAAATCGGAACCTGCATCCGGCTCTGTTAAATCCATAGCTGCTGTAGCTCCTTTAGCAAAACGTGGCAGGTAATTCATTTTTTGCTCTTTTGAAGCAAATTCGTGAATCGTTTCTGCACAATCCTGAAGTCCCCAAATATTAGCGAAGCCAGCATCTGCACGAGATACCAACTCTGCTGCCATTACGTAAGGTACTAAAGGAAAATTTAAACCATCGTACTCACGAGGTAAACTCATTCCAATCAATCCAGCTTTTGTTAAAGCATCATGATTCTCTTGAGTTCCTCTTGCATAAATTACACGATCGTTTACTACTTTTGGTCCTTCCTGATCAACACTCTCTGCATTAGGATCAATAATATCTCCACAAATCTCACCTACAATTTCCAAGGTGCGATCGTAAGAATCCATTGCATCTTCAAAATCAAGAGGTGCGTAATCGTATGTTTCTTTATCTTCGAAGTTGCGCTCTTTAAGGGCAACAATTTTTTTCATTAACGGATGATCCAAGTGGAACTTCAAATCATCATTATCATTATAGAAATTAGCCATTTCTTTGGATGTTTTATTGTTAAAATTTAAAGCGATTAGTAAACACCATTACCTTCATCAGGTTACTTAGTATTTTCCTTGTATTGCTTAATCATTTTTGGAATCACATCAGCAATATCACCTGTAATAACATAGTCGGCGAAATTGTTTATTGGTGCATTCTTATCGGTATTAATTGCAATTACCATTGATGATTCTTCCATACCAGCAGTATGTTGAATCTGTCCTGAAATACCACAAGCAATATAAAGTTTTGGACGAACGGTAACCCCTGTTTGCCCAATTTGGCGCTCATGGGCAGCATAACCAGCATCAACAGCAGCACGAGAAGCTCCCACTTCTGCACCAATAACATCCGCTAATTCATACAATTTATCGAAATTCTCTTTAGAACCAACTCCGTATCCACCAGCAATAATAATACCTGCATTTTTGATGTTTACTTTTGAAGCCTCCATATGACGCTCGATCACTTTCACTACAAAATCTTCAGCACTTACATATTTTTCAACATCCAATTGCTTTACTTTCCCTTTGTACGCTTCCGATCTGATTTCCTTTTTCATTACGCCCTCACGAACGGTAGCCATTTGCGGACGACAATCAGGATTGATAATGGTAGCTACAATATTTCCACCAAAAGCTGGACGAATTTGATACAATAGATCCTTATATACTTTATTGTTTTTCTTGTCTTCATGATCACCAATAATCAAACTGGTACAATCAGCTGTTAAACCTGAATGAAGAGCTGAAGAAACACGAGGTCCTAAATCACGACCGATGCTAGTAGCACCCATCAAAGCTACTTGCGGTTTTTCATCCCCAAATAATTTCACAATAATTGCTGTGTGAGGCAATGTAGTGTATGGATACAAACGCTTATCACTAGCAATCCAAACAGTATCTACACCATAAGGCATAATTTGCTTCTCAACACCCTTAAGATCAGCTCCAATTACGATAGCTTCTAACTCACACTTTAAATCGTCAGCTAGTTTTCTACCTTTGGTTAAAAGTTCAAGGCTTACATCTGCAACCTGTCCCTCTTCTATTTCACAATATACAAATACGTTGTTCACGGTTTCAATTTTTTAAATTCCACTTTTACAGCGAACAGTAAGCAGTACACAGTACAGTTCAAAATAACTGACAACTGATAACTTGCAACTGTAAACTGGTTAACTGCTATCCGATAGTATGGTTAGCGATTAATTCTTTCATTAACTCGCCCATATCAGCATCAGTTGGTTCCAAAACCTTTGCCTCTTTAGCCTGAAAAACTACATTTTCAATAGCTTTCACCTTCGTAGGAGATCCAGTTAAACCAAGCTCTTCGGCCTTAGTTTCGATATCATTTACACTCCATTCGCCAATATTTAAATAAGGACGATTATTATGAAGTAAAGTATAATCTTCGGAAGCATCCTGCATTTCGGAAACCGCTCTTGCATGCTTATATTTCATTACATATTTAGCATTACGAGGACGACATTCTGGAGCCGAAGCATTCACCGTTACCACCATAGGCAAAGTTCCTTCAACAATCTCAATACCACGTTCTAAACGACGTTTTATCACAATCTTTCCCTTTTCGGCAGAAACAATATCCTCGGCATAAGTAATTTGAGGAAACCCTAGCTTTTCAGCCACCTGAGGTCCCACCTGAGCAGTATCTCCATCAATTGCCTGACGTCCAGCAATAATAATATCAATTTTACCCATTTTTTTTAGGGTACAAGAAAGTGCGTAGGATGTAGCCAAAGTATCAGAGCCAGCAAAAGCACGATCCGATAAAAGAATACCATTATCTGCACCGCGGTATAAACCTTCACGAATAATTTCTGCAGCTCTACCAGGTCCCATAGTTAAAAGAGTAACTTCTGTTCCAGCGTACTTATCTTTTAAACGCAAAGCTTGCTCAAGCGCATTTAAATCTTCAGGATTGAAGATCGCTGGTAATACAGCTCTATTCACAGTTCCATCGGCTTTCATCGCATCTTTCCCAACATTTCTGGTATCGGGAACCTGCTTAGCAAGAACAACAATTTTTAATCCTTTCATTGTAATATCTATTTTATCTTCTGTAACTAATTCAGATTTATCGAAAAATAATTGAATGCAAATTGCTAGTAATTATTTTTCATTAAATCATCCAATCACTTATTAATATTTCCTTATTCAGGTTTACTCTAAAATTGCTGAAATATTCAAAATCAGAGATTAGCAAATATAAAGATTAGAGTACTTAAAACAAATCTAGATTGCGAGTTACACAACAGGTCAAATTAAAAATAAATTAGTATCCCAAAATGAAAAAGCAAGCTCAATAAAAAACACTATTACATACTGATACAGTGCGTTTTAAGTAATACAAACGAAGCCTTTTTTTATTTTTCCCCAATCCTATTTTAAATAGAAAATTCCAATTTTCTCGCTTCCAATTTCTTTTCTAACAATAAACCCTTCCCTAATTTTGCAAAAATCAGCTTACACTTATACCTCTTTACTAGCCATGAAATAGTATTAAAATTTTAAATTTGTTAATGATAAATAAGACTAAAACACATGATAACATTTTTAAGCGCAATTTTAGCATTAGTCCTCGGATACTTTTTCTATGGTAAATTTATGGAACAATTTTTTGGTGCAGATGATACCATTACAACTCCAGCATTACGACTCGAAGATGGTGTTGACTTTATTCCAATGCCAGCTTGGAAAATGTTTACTATCCAATTCCTTAACATTGCCGGTTTAGGTCCAATTTTCGGTGCTATTTTAGGAGCGATGTATGGACCAATGTCATACATTTGGATTGTGTTTGGATGCATATTTATGGGAGCCAGCCACGACTATTTTTCAGGAATGCTTTCCCTACGAAACGAAGGTGCTAGCTTACCCGAAATCGTAGGCAAATACTTAGGTTCAGGCATTCAAAATTTCATAAGAGTTTTCACTATATTATTACTTTTATTTGTTGGTGTAGCCTTTGTTACTGGTCCTGCCGGATTACTTACTGATTTTACGGGAGGTGGTTTTAACTGGTGGCTGTATGGAATTTTCGCATATTACATTCTTGCCACTTTACTACCAATTAATAAAATTATAGGTAAAATTTATCCTCTTTTTGGAATCGCATTATTACTTATGGCAGTAAGTATTGCTGGAATAATGATATTTAAAGCAACAACAGGAACCTTAGTTTTAAACGAAATATCTCTTATCGACCTAAAAAACCTTCATGTAGATCCTACGCAAAACCTCCTTTACCCGATGTTGTTTATTGTAATTTCTTGTGGCGCAATTTCAGGATTTCATTCAACACAATCACCAATGATGGCTCGTTGTATGAAAAAGGAAAGTTATGGTAGACCTGTTTTTTACGGCGCAATGATAGCAGAAGGAATCGTAGCAATAATCTGGGCTACTGCGGCAATGAACTTCTTTGGAAATGCTAATGAGTTAAATTCTACAGTAGCTTCAGGACACAATCCTGCCTGGATTGTAAATGAAATATGCAATACTTGGCTTGGAAAAATTGGTGCAGTATTTGCCATTGTTGGTGTAATAGCTTGCCCCATTACTACCGGTGATACAGCATTCCGAAGCGCACGACTTATAATAGCAGATATCTTTAATTACAAACAAAAGTCAATTAAAAACCGACTATTGGTATCGATCCCATTATTCACCCTAGGTTTCATTCTTTCCCAACTTGAATTTGCTACTATTTGGAAATATTTGGGTTTATCCAATCAAATTCTTTCTATGGTAATGTTATGGACAGCCGCTATGTATTTGGCTAAGAATGGCAAAAATCATTTACTCTTAAGTGTTCCAGCTCTATTTATGACAGCAATATGCTTTACTTATCTCCTAGTTGCTCCCAATAAAAATGGAGGTCTCGCAATAAATTATCAAGCTAGCGTCTTCTTTGGAATTCTAATTTCGGTCTCCTTATATATTTGGTTTTTGATCCATATCCATAGAAAACCTATAAAAGGTTAACCCAAAGTTCTTCTAAAAATTATACCAAATGAAAAAACCGGAAAACAGTCAATGCTTTTTTCCGGTTCCTATTTTAACTGTTAATATCTTATGCTTCTCCAGTAGGCCCAAAGCTCATGGGCATTACTGTACCTTGTGGACCATGATTTTCTTCTACTTTCACAGATCCATGTAAAGCTTCAAATTTGCGTATGTTATCTTGTAAAGCAAGCATTAATCTCTTAGCATGTTCTGGTGTAAGAATAATTCTTGATTTCACATCAGCTTTAGGAATTCCAGGCATAATTCTCACAAAATCAACAACAAATTCTGAACTTGAATGAGTAATTACAGCAAGATTTGAATATATCCCTTGAGCTACATCCTCTTTCAGCTGAATATCTATTTGATTGGATTGTTTTTTATCGTTCATGATTGTATTTTAATAATTAGATGAATTGTCTTCCTGCTAAATTATGAAAATATTTGCGAATACGATTCAATAGAAAAATAAAAAAGGGTGTTTTCCTACTGAAAACACCCCTTTTATATTAGTTAGAGTAACTTTTAATATTCTTTTGAAGAATCTAATAGTTTTTCATATTCTGCTTTCGGACCTACTACAACATCTCTGTACTCTCTTAATCCTGTACCTGCAGGAATAAGGTGACCACAAATAACATTTTCCTTTAAACCGTCAAGATTATCAATTTTACCGCTAATTGCAGCTTCATTAAGAACCTTAGTTGTTTCCTGGAAGGAAGCCGCTGAAATAAAACTCTTAGTCTGAAGAGCAGCACGAGTAATACCTTGAAGAATTTGAGTAGAAGTAGCAGGAATTGCTTCACGAGCTTCAACTAGTTTCAAATCTCTTCTACGCAATACTGAATTCACATCTCTCAGTTTTCTAGAAGTAACAATCATTCCAGATTTCAATTCCTCAGAATCACCAGCATCAACAACCACTTTCTTACCAAAAATTTCATCATTTTCTTCCATGATAGCCATTTTATCGATAATTTGTTTCTCTAGGAATCTTGTATCCCCTTGGTCATCAATAATTACCTTACGCATCATCTGACGAACGATAATTTCAAAGTGCTTGTCATTAATTTTCACACCCTGCATACGATATACATCCTGAACTTCGTTCACAATATATTCCTGTACTTTAGTTGGTCCTTTAATGGCAAGGATATCTGCAGGAGTCGTAGCACCATCTGATAATGGAGTTCCAGCTCTTACATAATCATTCTCTTGAACAAGAATCTGTCTAGATAGAGGTACTAAATACTTTCTAACATCATCTCCTTTTGTTGTAACGATAACTTCACGATTACCACGCTTAATTTTTCCGAAACTAATCTCTCCATCCACCTCCGAAACTACAGCAGGATTTGAAGGATTACGTGCTTCGAACAACTCTGTTACTCGTGGAAGTCCCCCCGTAATATCACCAGTTTTTCCAACAGCTCTCGGTATTTTCACTAATGACTGTCCTGCCAAAACCATTTCCCCTTCGGAAACAGAAACGTGAGCTCCTACTGGTAAATTGTACGATTTTAAAACGTCACCATTAGAACTTAAAATTCTAACGCCAGGATTTTTTGTTTTATCTTTAGATTCAGTTACTACCTTTTCAGCAAAACCTGTTGCTTCATCCGACTCCTGAGTAAAAGTTATCCCTTCAATCAAATTATCAAATGACACTTTTCCTGAAAATTCAGTAATAATCATGGCATTATAAGGATCCCATTCACAAAGAAGATCGTCAATCTTAACATCCTGACCGTCTTTAATGTATAATTTAGATCCGTATGGAATAGCATGTGTTGTTAATGTAATATTGGTATTTCTATCAACAATACGTAATTCAGCCAAACGACCAATAACAACATGATACTTCTTCTTATCTTCACCTTTGTGCTCAACGGTACGTAATTCATCAAATACAGCATAACCATTGTATTTAGACACAACAGAATTCTCTGCAGAAGTATTACCCGCTGTACCCCCTACGTGGAAAGTACGAAGTGTAAGCTGTGTTCCTGGCTCCCCAATAGACTGAGCAGCAATAACACCAACAGCTTCCCCTTTTTGAACAGCAATACCAGTTGCTAAGTTACGTCCATAACATTTTGCACAAACTCCTCGTTTCGACTCACAGGTTAAAACAGAACGAATTTCTACCTTTTCAATTGGTGAATCCTCAATTAATTGAGCAATTTCTTCAGTAATTTCCTCTCCTGCCTCTACAATTAATTTTCCAGTAATAGGATGGAAAATATCATGTACAGTAGTTCTACCAAGCAATCTTTCGAATAAAGAAGCAACTACTTCTTCTTGATTTTTAATTGCACCAGTAGTTAGTCCACGTAGAGTACCACAATCTTGTTCGGTAATAATAACATCTTGAGCTACATCCACTAAACGACGAGTTAAGTATCCAGCATCAGCCGTTTTAAGAGCCGTATCCGCCAAACCTTTACGAGCACCGTGAGTTGAAATAAAGTACTCAAGAACCGATAAACCTTCCTTAAAATTCGAAAGAATTGGGTTCTCGATAATTTGACCACCTGTAGCACCAGATTTTTGAGGCTTAGCCATCAATCCCCTCATACCACCAAGCTGACGAATCTGTTCTCTAGATCCACGAGCTCCTGAGTCAAGCATCATATAAACAGAGTTGAATCCCTGATTATCTTCCGCTAACTGAGTCATCAAAGTTTGAGTAAGGTTCGCATTCACATGCGTCCAAATATCAATAATCTGATTGTAACGCTCATTATTAGTAATGAAACCCATGTTGTAGTTACTCAACACTTCTTCAACTTGAGCATAACCATCAGCTACTAAAGCTTCTTTTTCTGCAGGAACCTGAACATCAGAAAGGTTAAACGAAAGTCCTCCCTCAAACGCTTTAAGGTAACCAAGATCTTTAATATCATCCAAGAAGTTAGCACAAGCATGTACGCCACATTTCTTGAAAATAAATCCGATAATATCTCTTAAAGCTTTTTTAGTAATCAATTGATTAATAAAACCAGCCCCTTCAGGAGTTGCTTCGTTCAAAATGATACGACCAATAGTAGTTTCCACAGTTGTGTCCACTAACTCACCATTCTCATTCAGATCTTTTACTTTTACTTTAATCTGACTATGCAAATCAACAGCTTTTTCGTTAAAAGCAATCATTGCTTCTTCTGCTGAATAAAAGCTTAAACCTTCACCTTTTCCACCTGTTCGTGCCTTAGTAATATAATACAATCCAAGTACCATATCCTGAGAAGGAACAGTTACCGGTGCACCATTAGCAGGGTTCAAAATATTGTGAGAACACAACATTAACATTTGGGCTTCCAAAATAGCTTCATTACCTAAAGGCAAGTGAACCGCCATCTGGTCACCATCAAAATCCGCATTAAAACCAGTACAAGCTAAAGGATGCAAACGAATTGCTTTTCCTTCGATCAACTTAGGCTGAAAGGACTGAATACCCAAACGGTGAAGAGTTGGAGCACGGTTAAGAAGAACAGGATGTCCTTTAAGTACATTCTCAAGAATGTCCCAAACAACAGGATCTTTACGATCTACGATCTTCTTCGCCGATTTTACTGTTTTTACGATACCGCGTTCGATCAATTTTCGAATAACAAATGGCTTATAAAGCTCAGCTGCCATATCTTTAGGCAAACCACATTCGTGCATTTTTAAATCGGGTCCAACAACAATTACCGAACGTGCCGAGTAATCAACACGCTTACCTAACAAGTTTTGACGAAAACGACCTTGCTTACCTTTCAATGAATCTGAAAGAGATTTCAATGGTCGATTGTTTTCAGTCTTAACTGCATTAGACTTTCTCGAGTTATCAAATAATGAATCAACAGCTTCCTGAAGCATACGCTTCTCATTTCGAAGAATTACTTCTGGTGCTTTGATTTCTATAAGTCTTTTTAAACGATTGTTACGGATAATAACTCTTCTGTACAAATCATTCAAATCGGAAGTTGCAAAACGACCACCATCCAAAGGTACTAAAGGACGCAATTCTGGTGGAATTACAGGTACTACTTTAACAATCATCCATTCCGGACGATTGATTCCTTGTGATTCACGGAAAGATTCTGTAACCTGAAGTCTCTTTAAAGCTTCGTTTTTACGTTGCTGTGAAGTTTCAGTGTTTGCTTTATGACGCAAATCATATGAAAGAGCATCAAGATCCAAACGAGCAAGCAAGCTAAACAAAGCATCAGCTCCCATTTGGGCAATAAACTTATTCGGATCGTCGTCATCAAGATGCTGCTGATCTGCTGGAAGTTCATCTAAAATATCAAGATACTCTTCTTCTGTAAGGAAATCAAGGTACTTAATCCCGTCTGCCGCTTTAATTCCAGCATTAATTACTACATATCTTTCGTAGTAAATAATAGAATCAAGCTTTTTGGTAGGTAAACCTAAAAGGTAACCTATTTTATTTGGCAACGATTTAAAATACCAAATGTGGGCAACAGGTACAACAAGCTGAATGTGTCCCATTCGCTCACGTCTCACCTTTTTCTCGGTTACCTCAACACCACATCGGTCACAAACAATTCCTCTATAACGAATTCGTTTGTATTTACCACAATGGCACTCATAATCTTTTACAGGACCGAAAATTCTTTCACAAAATAATCCGTCGCGCTCTGGTTTATAAGTACGATAGTTGATGGTTTCAGGCTTTAAAACTTCGCCACTGGATCTTTCTAAGATCTCTTCCGGCGAAGCGAGACTGATAGAGATTTTTGTAAAACTACTCTTTACTTTGTTATCTCTTCTGAATGCCATATGTTGAAAATTAGGAAATTAACAATTTTGTTTCAAGCAAGGCGAATGTTGGGAATGCCAACATTCGCTTTATAATAAGGCTTATACTAATTTAACGCTCAACCCTAAACCTCTTAGTTCATGTAATAATACATTAAGAGATTCTGGTATTCCAGGACTAGGCATTGGATCACCTTTAACAATAGCTTCATAAGCTTTCGCTCTTCCCACTACATCATCCGACTTAACGGTAAGGATTTCCTGTAAGATATGAGCCGCACCAAAGGCCTCAAGAGCCCAAACCTCCATCTCTCCAAAACGCTGACCACCAAACTGTGCTTTACCTCCAAGAGGTTGCTGAGTAATCAGTGAATAAGGTCCGATAGAACGTGCATGCATCTTATCATCCACCATGTGCCCCAGTTTCAGCATATAAATAATACCTACTGTTGCCGGTTGGTCGAATCTAAGACCGGTACCACCATCATGTAAATAAGCTTTACCAAAGGCTGGAACTCCAGCTCTATCTGTATATTCAGTAATCTCATCAAGAGACGCACCGTCAAAGATAGGGGTAGCAAATTTCAATCCTAGTTCTTTTCCTGCCCAACCAAGTACTGTTTCAAATACCTGACCAAGGTTCATACGTGATGGCACCCCAAGTGGATTCAAACAAATATCCACTGTAGTTCCGTCTTCAAGGAAAGGCATATCTTCTTCACGTACTACACGTGATACAATACCTTTATTTCCATGTCGACCTGCCATTTTATCACCAATTTGGAGCTTACGTTTCTTAGCTACATAAACTTTAGCCATTTGAATAATACCTGCAGGCATTTCATCTCCAATGGTAACATTATATTTCTTACGCTTGTTAGCACCTTCAAGCTCTTTGTGCTTAATGATGTAATTGTGCAGTAATTTCTTAATCGTATCGTTCTTGTCTTTATCAGTTGTCCACTTACTTGGATTAATTTCCATGTAGTTTATATCCGATAAAAGTTTCTGTGTAAACTTAACTCCTTTAGTGATTACGTCAACGTTTAAGTAATCCTTAACCCCTTGAGAAGTTTTTCCATTTACTAAGATGAACAATTTATCAACCAATCGATTCTTTAATTCCTGAAACTGATGAGCAAGTTCTTCATCTAATTTAGCAATAATTGGCTTATCCGATTGTTTTGATTTACGATCTCTCATAGAACGAGAGAATAACTTCTTGTTGATAATTACACCACGCAATGATGGAGAAGCTTTTAAAGAAGCATCTTTTACATCACCAGCTTTATCGCCAAAAATAGCTCGTAGTAATTTTTCTTCCGGTGAAGGATCAGATTCTCCTTTTGGTGTAATTTTACCAATAAGAATATCGCCTGGTTCTACAGTAGCACCAATACGAATTAATCCATTCTCGTCAAGGTTTCGAGTCGCCTCTTCACTAACATTTGGAATATCGGAAGTTAATTCCTCCATACCACGTTTTGTGTCGCGAACTTCTAATGTATATTCATCAACGTGAACCGATGTAAACACATCATCCTTAACAATACGTTCAGAAATTACAATCGCATCCTCATAGTTATAACCCTTCCAAGGCATAAATGCCACTTTAAGGTTACGTCCCAAAGCAAGCTCACCTAATTGAGTAGCATATCCTTGAGTAAGAATTTGACCAGCAACAACTTTATCTCCCTTAGACACAATTGGTTTAAGATCCATAGTTGTTCCCTGATTCGTTTTTCCATATTTAGGAAGTAAATAGGTTTTACTATTTCCTTCAAAACTAACGAAAACATCTTCCTCAGAACGTTCGTAATCAATTACAATCTTTGTTGCATCAACAAATTCAATCACTCCAGTTCCTTCAGCACAAATCTGAGTTCTAGAATCTCTTACAAGATTAGACTCTAAACCTGTTCCTACAATAGGAGATTCAGGATTAATAACCGGTACTGCTTGACGCATCATATTAGATCCCATCAACGCACGGTTAGCATCATCATGCTCCAAGAAAGGAATTAACGAAGCCGCTATAGATGCAATTTGATTAGGAGCAACGTCCATCAAATTCAACTTATGAACTTCTTCAAAAGGGAAGTCACCATCTTTACGAGATTTTGCTTTTGGATTTACAAAAGATCCATCGTCGTTAATAGGAGCATTTGCTTGAGCAATTACTAACCCTTCTTCCTCTTCAGCAGATAAATATTTGATACCTTCTAAAGATAAATCTACCTTACCATCCACGACCTTACGGTATGGAGTTTCGATAAATCCAAGATTATTAATCTTTGCGTAAACGCAAAGAGAAGAAATCAAACCAATATTTGGTCCCTCTGGAGTTTCAATAGGACATAAACGTCCATAATGAGTATAGTGAACATCTCGAACCTCAAAACCTGCTCTCTCACGAGAAAGACCACCTGGCCCAAGTGCTGACATTCTTCTTTTGTGTGTTATCTCCGCCAATGGATTCGTTTGATCCATGAATTGAGATAAGGCATTAGTTCCAAAAAAGGAATTAATTACAGAAGATAATGTTTTTGAATTAATCAAATCGATTGGAGTAAATACCTCGTTATCACGAACATTCATTCTTTCACGAATAGTACGAGCCATACGAGCTAAACCAACACCAAATTGAGTGTGAAGTTGTTCTCCAACAGTACGAACACGACGATTACTAAGGTGATCAATATCATCAACATCAGTTCGTGCATTCAATAATTTAATTAAATACTTAATAATTTCGATAATATCCTCTTTGGTTAATACCTTAGTATCATTAGCTGTATTTAACCCCAACTTTTTGTTGATACGGTATCTTCCTACGTCACCCAAATCGTAACGTTTGTCCGAGAAAAATAATTTATCGATTACGTCTCGAGCGGTAGCCTCATCTGGTGGCTCCGAATTTCTTAACTGACGATAAATGTGAAGAACTGCTTCTTTTTCCGAGTTACATGGATCTTTCTGCAAAGTATTATAGATTATTGCATAATCAGCAAGATTCTGCTCTTCTTTGTGCAATAAAATAGTCTTTGCTCCTGACTCAAGAATTTCTTCTATATGTTCCGATTCAAGTATTGTCTCGCGATCAATAATTACCTCGTTACGTTCAATCGATACAACTTCTCCTGTATCTTCATCCACAAAGTCTTCAATCCACGACTTAAGAACACGAGCGGCAAGTTTACGACCTACAATTTTTTTGAGTCCGGTCTTAGAAACCTTAATTTCATCGGCCAGATCAAATATTTCTAAAATTTCTTTATCACTTTCATAACCAATTGCACGTAACAAAGTGGTTACAGGAAGTTTTTTCTTACGATCAATGTAAGCAAACATGACATTATTAATGTCCGTTGCAAACTCAATCCAAGAACCTTTAAATGGAATAATTCTGGCAGAATATAACTTGGTTCCGTTAGCGTGTACACTTTGTCCAAAGAACACACCTGGTGAACGATGAAGTTGAGAAACAACAACACGTTCTGCTCCGTTTACCACGAAAGTACCTTTTTCGGTCATATAAGGAACCGTTCCAAGATATACATCCTGAATTACAGTATCAAAATCCTCATGTTCCGGATCGGTACAGTATAGTTTTAGCTTAGCTTTAAGTGGAACACTGTAAGTTAAGCCTCTTTCGATACATTCTTCGATTGCGTAGCGGGGTGGATCAACAAAATAGTCGAGAAACTCCAATACGAAATTATTTCTGGTATCAGTAATTGGAAAATTCTCACTAAATACCTTAAATAATCCTTCGTTCTTTCTTTTCTCCGGGGTAGTTTCCAGCTGAAAAAAGTCTTGAAAAGATTTTAATTGAACTTCTAAAAAATCAGGATATTGAAGCTGATTTTTATTGGAAGTAAAACTAATTCTTTGACTAATTGTATTTGAAGACATTTACTTAAAATTAATTGAACCTAAACGATAATAAACAACAAAAAGGCTTAGAGTCCCGGTTAGGAACTCTAAACCAAAATAACCCTATATATAGGTTTTAGCGCTTCTATTTAAGTTCAACTTCAGCTCCAGCTTCTTCTAATTGTGCTTTTAATGCTTCAGCTTCGTCCTTAGAAACTTTTTCTTTCAATGGAGCTGGTGCAGCATCAACTGCAGCCTTAGCTTCTTTCAATCCAAGACCAGTTAATTCCTTAACCAATTTCACAACAGCTAGTTTAGAACCACCTGCTGATTTAAGAATTACATCGAATTCTGTTTGTTCAGCAGCAGCATCAGCACCGCCTGCAGCAGGACCTGCAACAACAGCAGCAGCAGCAGCTGGCTCAATACCGTACTCATCTTTCAAAATAGTAGCTAACTCACTTACTTCCTTAACAGTCAAATTAACTAATTCTTCTGCAAACTTTTTTAAATCTGCCATTTTCCTTCAGTTTTTAAAATTTAATTTACTAAATATATTACTCTTTTTCTGAAAGTGTTTTCACAACACCAGCTAGGATATTCTTTCCTGATTCCAAGGAAGAAATAACATTCTTGATTGGAGATTGTAGCAATGCAACAATATCACCAATAAGTTCTTCTTTAGATTTAATTGAACAAAGAGCATTCAACTCATTGTCTCCAATATAAAGCGATTGCTCAACATATGCCGCTTTCAGGATAGGTTTATCATGTCCCTTACGGAACTCTTTGATAAGCTTTGCAGGTAAATTTCCAGTTTCTGATAACATAAGAGATGTAGATCCCTTAAGTGCTACGTTTAAACCTTCAAAATCACCTTCTGCTTTTTCCAAAGCAATTCGAAGAAGTGTATTCTTCACAACAACCAATTTCACATCTTTTTCAAAACAAATTCTACGAAGAGAAGATGTTTTTTCTGCATCCATATCTGAGATGTCAGTAAGATAAAAATGGTTTGAAGCGTTGATTTCCTCCGTCAAGCTATCAATAATCTGAATTTTTTGTTCCCTTTTCATGATTACTAAGGTCTTGATTAAAAATTAAAATTAGTCAAGAATCGACTTGACATCCACCTGAATACCAAGGCTCATTGTACTTGACAGGTATACACTCTTGATATAAGTTCCTTTTGCTGCAGAAGGCTTCAATTTATTGATTGTGCTAACAAACTCTCTAGCATTCTCATGAATTTTATCTACATCGAAAGATACTTTACCAATGGATGAGTGAATTATACCATATTTATCGACCTTAAAATCAATCTTTCCAGCTTTCACCTCGGTAACTGCCTTAGCAATATCCATTGTTACAGTACCAGATTTAGGATTTGGCATTAAACCACGTGGTCCTAAAACTCGTCCTAAAGCACCAACTTTTGCCATAACAGTAGGCATCGTGATGATTACATCAATGTCAGTCCATCCCCCTTTGATCTTGGCAACATAATCGTCAAGGCCAACAAAGTCGGCACCTGCAGCTTTAGCTTCTTCTTCCTTATCAGGAGTACAAAGAACTAAAACACGAACATTTTTACCAGTACCATGAGGAAGAGTAACAACACCACGAACCATTTGGTTAGCTTTTCTTGGGTCAACTCCTAAGCGAACATCCATATCCAATGAGGCGTCAAATTTGGTGAAAGTAATCTCCTTAACCAACTTTGCTGCTTCGTCCATAGAATATAGCTTACCAGTCTCCACTTTCTCTGAAGCTAACTTACTATTTTTTGTTAGTTTACCCATTTTACTTGCAGTATTTATAATTATTGATTAAGAGGATTATCACCACTAATAGTGACACCCATACTTCTCGCTGTTCCAGCAACCATACTCATGGCGCTTTCTACTTTAAAAGCATTCAAATCTTTCATCTTTCCTTCTGCGATCTCGCGAACTTGATCCCAAGAAATAGAACCAACTTTAATACGGTTTGATTCAGCAGAACCAGATTTCAATTTAGCAGCTTCTAGAATTTGAACAGCAACGGGAGGAGTTTTTGTAATAAATTCGAAAGAACTATCAGAATAAACTGTAATCACAACTGGAATTACTTTCCCAGCTTGATCTTGAGTTCTTGCATTGAATTGTTTACAAAAATCCATAATATTAACCCCTTTAGACCCTAATGCCGGTCCTACTGGGGGTGAAGGATTTGCAGCACCACCTTTGATCTGCAATTTTATTAATCCTGCAACTTCTTTAGCCATAGCTTTCTTTTCTAAGGATTTAATTATTCTTTTTCTACTTGCATGAAGCTTAATTCGAGAGGAGTTTTTCTTCCGAAGATTTTAACCATAACTTTTAGTTTCTTCTTCTCAGCATTCACCTCTTCAATCACGCCAGTAAAACCATTAAACGGTCCATCCGTTACCTTAATCATTTCTCCAACAAAATAAGGAATACTAATTTCCTCATGTTTACCGGATAATTCATCAACCTTTCCAAGAATGCGATTCACTTCTGACATTCGCATTGGTGTAGGGTCTCCGCCTTTAGTATCTCCCAGGAAGCCAATCACATTCGTGATACCACGAAGGATGTGGGGGATCTCTCCAACGAGTGATGCTTCAATAAGAATATAGCCAGGTAAGAATATTCTTTCCTTGCTAATTTTCTTACCGTTGCGCACTTGAAATACTCTTTCGGTAGGAATTAGAACCTGTGATACATACTCCTGCAGTCCAAGATTAGAAATTTCACTATCAATATATTCTTTGACTTTCTTTTCTTTTCCTCCGACAGTCCTAAGAACATACCATTTTCTATCAATTTCAACCATGTTTTCTTTCAGGAATTAGTAAAACATACTGTATATAATCTCCATCAATTTCGTAAACCCAAAGTCCATAGCAAAAATCGCTGTTGCAATAATAGCGGAAGCAACCATCACAACGATCGCACTACTTTGAAGTTCAGACCATGATGGCCAAGATACTTTCTGAACTAGTTCTTTATAAACTTCTTCAAAATAAATTTTCAGTTTCATAAGGCTTATTTGTCTTTGCACGGGTGGAGAGACTCGAACTCCCGACACCTGGTTTTGGAGACCAGTGCTCTACCAACTGAGCTACACCCGTCTATACTAAGATTGACCTGGAGAACCAGATCAATCTCTATATAATTAATTACTCAATAATTTCAGTAATTTGACCAGCACCTACTGTTCTACCACCTTCACGCATAGCAAAACGTAAACCTAGATCACAAGCAACTGG
Source organism: Labilibaculum filiforme (assembly GCF_002843315.1). Classification (GTDB taxonomy): domain Bacteria; phylum Bacteroidota; class Bacteroidia; order Bacteroidales; family Marinifilaceae; genus Labilibaculum; species Labilibaculum filiforme. Next base: position 19,058 of record NZ_MVDD01000022.1, read on the forward strand.
AGTGATTAACTCAACATTAATTGTTACGTTATCACCTGGCATTACCATCTCAACTCCTTCTGGAAGAGTGATTTCACCAGTTACATCAAGAGTTCTGATATAGAACTGAGGACGATATTTGTTATGGAAAGGAGTGTGACGACCACCTTCTTCTTTCTTCAATACATAAATCTCAGCTTTGATTTTTGTATGAGGCTTGATTGTTTTAGGGTGACAGATAACCATACCACGTTTGATAGCAGATTTCTCAATACCTCTCAACAACAATCCAACATTATCACCAGCTTGACCTTCGTCCAAAATCTTACGGAACATCTCAACACCAGTACAAACAGTTTTCATACCTTCAGCACCTAAACCAATGATCTGAAGCTCTTCACCTGTTTTAACAATACCTGATTCGATACGACCTGTTGCAACAGTACCACGACCAGTGATAGAAAATACATCCTCGATTGGCATCAAGAAAGGCTTATCAATATCACGAGGAGGAAGTGGAATCCATGAATCCACAGCATCCATAAGCTCAAGAATTTTTTCTTCCCATTCTGGCTCACCATTCAATCCACCAAGAGCAGATCCAGCGATAATAGGGGTGTTTTCTCCGTCAAATTCGTAAAAATCTAGAAGTTCACGAACTTCCATTTCTACTAATTCAAGCATCTCTTCATCGTCAACCATGTCAACTTTGTTCAAGAAAACTACCATTTTAGGTACATTTACCTGACGAGCCAACAAGATATGTTCACGAGTTTGAGGCATAGGACCATCAGTTGCAGCACAAACCAAAATCGCACCATCCATCTGAGCAGCACCAGTTACCATGTTCTTTACGTAATCCGCGTGACCAGGACAGTCAACGTGAGCGTAATGACGATTTGCAGTTGAATATTCAACGTGTGCAGTATTAATAGTAATACCTCTTTCTTTTTCTTCAGGTGCATTATCGATAGAATCGAAAGATTTTATTTCGCAAAATCCTTTTTTTGCCAACACAGTTGTGATCGCAGCAGTCAAGGTAGTCTTACCATGATCTACGTGACCGATGGTTCCGATATTTACGTGTGGTTTTGACCTGTCAAAATGTTCTTTAGCCATAACTCAAAAAGTTAATTAAAATTAGACAACAATTAAAAACAATACAATATATTTCTGAGCCATTGATGAGAATTGAACTCATGACCTCTTCCTTACCAAGGAAGCGCTCTACCCCTGAGCTACAACGGCAATCACAAAAACGTGAGCGGGAAACGAGACTCAAACTCGCGACCCTCAGCTTGGAAGGCTGATGCTCTATCAACTGAGCTATTCCCGCAAAAAGAAACACTACTGTCTCTTTTGTTTATTTTGTGGGGAGAGCAGGATTCGAACCTACGAAGACGAAGTCAGCAGAGTTACAGTCTGCCCCAGTTGGCCACTTTGGTATCTCCCCCAAAAAAAATATAAATTACCGAGCCGATAGAGGGATTCGAACCCACGACCTGCTGATTACAAATCAGCTGCTCTGACCAACTGAGCTATATCGGCAACTTACAAACCATCTATTTAACAGGCATACTTTTCCCTGAAAATGGTTTGCAAATGTAAATATATTTTAAATTTATCACAAGCTAATCGAACATTTTTTACGATTATTTTGTGCGAAGTTTTTCTTTATGCTTTACAAGCTGACGACGAAGTGCTTCAATCACCATATCTGTAGACTCTTCGAAGCTTTGACTTTGCTTTTTGGCAAATAAATCGGCACCTTTTAAATCTAAAATGATTTCCACTAATTTGTTTCCTGCAGAGGTTGATTTTTCTAAACGCAGAAAAACCTCCACTCCAATAACATCATCTTCAAGTTTCAGCAATTTATTCACTTTACTCTGAATAAAAGTTTCAAGCTTACTGTCAGCAACAAAACCAATTGATTGAATATTCACCATACACTTACCTCCACATTTTTTATGCTCTTGGATGAGCTTGTTTATATACTTTATTTAAACGCTCGAATGTTGTATGAGTGTAAATTTGCGTTGCAGAAAGATTGGAATGTCCAAGTAGTTCTTTAACCGCATTCAATTCAGCTCCGTTATTTAACAAATGTGTAGCGAACGTATGTCGCAACACATGAGGACTTCGCTTGGCAAGTGTTGTAATCTTCGACAAATGCTTTGTCACAATTCGATACAACAACTTTTCGTATACAGGCACCCCCTTTTTAGTTACAAAAAGAAAATCACCCCCATCATCAAAAGTCATTTTTTTCACTTCAAGATATTCATCAAGAAGTTTTTCCAGACTTTTGCTTACCGGAATGATCCTTTCCTTATTTCGTTTACCTAAGACCTTCACTAAAGAGGTTTTTTGATCAAAACTAGTCATTTTAAGATTCATCAATTCCGACAATCGCATGCCAGTTTGATAAAACATTTCAACAACTAATCTATCTCTAACCCCTTCAAATCCTTCACCAAAATCAACTTCCCGCAACAACTGCATTGCATGTTCAGCAACAAATCCGGGAATTTTTTTCCCTTGTCGTGGACCAACCACCCTATCCATAGGATTGGTTTCAATAACAGTCTCCCGCAAAAGGAATTTGAAAAAGGATTTCAAAGAAGACAACTTTCTATTTACAGTTCGTGAAGAATTACCTTCATTCATTAAAAAAACGATCCATTTCCGCACATCCTTAAAACTCACATCTTGTATTTCTCCAAACTCATTTTTTGATGCAAAATCAAAGAATTGAGTTAGATCGCAATCGTAAGATAGAATTGTATGTACCGAATATCGTTTTTCGAATTGTAAATAAGACAGAAAAGATTCCTTATAACTCATACATCCAGGATATTTATCCAACAGGATAATCCAAGATACAAAAAATTAAGATATCAAGGAATTAAAAGAAATTAATCTTCGTTCTGTTGCATGTTCTGAACATAGATAGCGTGTAGCTTTTCTACTCTTTTCTTCACAGATGGTTTTGTATAAACCTGTCTTCCTCTTAGCTCTTTGATTACTCCAGTCTTTTCGAATTTTCTTTTGAATTTTTTCAAGGCTCTTTCAATATTTTCGCCTTCTTTCATAGGAATAATAATCATAATTTTCTCCTTTAAATATTTGTTTTTCTTATTGAGCCGCAAATTTATTAATTCATTCACTATAATTCAAATATATTTGAAGAAAAGTATACAATATTACTTCAAATAAAGAAATTACAGATCAAAGCGGAAGCACAAAGATAGTAAATAACCAATGCATCCTTCACTTACAGCAAAATTTCTATTTTAATTCCAAATAAGGAACTAATTTTAAAAATAGTGAATCAGCCACTAATTTATGACTTCGTAACTGTTTGAGAGAAGTAAAATTGCCATTTCTATCCCGATAACGGACAATATCTTTTGCCATTCGGGCATTGATATAAGGATGTTTTTTCAAGCGTGATTCTTCGATCGAATTAATCTCTATTTTTCTAACAGAAAGTGAATCGACACGAATTAGAGTGGCTATTCGAGTATATTTGTCTCTTGAAAGGCCATAAACCTCCTGTAATTGAGCTTTAACAACAAATCCCCCTAACATATCGCGATACTTCACAATTCGAGTCGAAAGCACGCTTCCAATTCCTGGCAACTGCTTTAATTGATTTGTATCCGCACTATTTAGCCAAAGAAGTTCATTTTGCCTTGGAATTTCATGATCGACTTTAGCTACGATATTCACGTAAGGAATAAGTTCGGCAATTTTTACGCTATCAAAACCATAAATTTTCTTTAAATCAACAGCATGCTTAAAACTTCCACCAGCATTAAGATACTTTTTAATACGAACACTTATACTGCTATTAACTCCTAAACGCTCCCAATCTTTCAAACTTATTAAATTAGGATCGAAAGGAAAAAGCGAATAACTTTTCGTTTTGCTCACCCTATTTTCATTATTACCCTTATCATCGGCAACAATATGAATATACAGGTTCCAACGCTCTAAATCCGAAGTCTCAATACCATAAATTTTAAGTAGATCGGTTTTCTTTTTAAATAAGCCACCTTTATTCCTAAACTTAATAAGGTTACTTATTTGAAAACTTGTGAAGCCAAGACCTATTAGCTCCTCTTTACCCACAGTATTAGGATCAAAATAACTTAAGGTTGTGAAAGCTATTTTCGCTTCTTTATTATTCTTTCGATTTTCGATAACAGAGATGACACTATCGATTTGAAACTGTCTTTTTTGATCCAGACTATCTTCAACGCCTTCCCTTGTCGTAAAAGCAACAGGCAAAAAATACAATACTAACAAAATAAAGACCAATACTAATAAGCCATTTTTCTCAGAAGATGAATAAGAAAAATATTCTCTTAAAGTGTGTTTAAAATTCATTTATATTGAAATATGCAAATGATCAACTACGTTAACGTTTAACAATTTCAATAAATTATGACAATTATCCAAAATTAAATACACCTAATCCATGTAAGAAAACAATTGCGATGGCACCAGGAGCTATAAACTTCACTAAAAAAATAAATACGCTAAGTAACCAACTAACCACACTTGCCCCCTTAGCCAGCTCCTCCTCCATTTTCTTTCGCCCTAAAAACCACCCTACAAACAGGGAGATAAATAAGCCACCTAAAGGAAGCAGTATATTGGCAGATATCCAATCCAGCAAATCGAAGAAGTTCAATCCAAACAAAGTGTACTCCTTTAACACTCCCATAGACAAGGAGCAAAATATTCCAATGATAGAGATCATTACTGTTGCCAAAATAGTAGAAAAATTTCGTTTCAAATTAAGCTCTTCCCGAAAATAAGCTACTACTACCTCCAATATAGATATTGAAGAGGTTAAAGCTGCAACCGTTAAGAGTAAAAAGAATAATATAGAAAAGAAAAAGCCACCGGGCATTTGTTGAAAAACGTTTGGTAATGTTATAAAAACCAATCCAGGACCACTACTTGGTTCAATTCCGAATGCAAATACTGCTGGGAAAATAGCTATTCCTGCCAATAAAGCAATTACTGTATCGGCAATTGTAACCTGAAGCGCTGTTACTGAAATATTATTTTTTTCATCGATATATGAACCGTAAGTCACCAATGTTCCCATTCCCAAACTAAGAGAAAAAAATGCGTGTCCTAATGCACTCAATATCCCATCAGCAGTTAGCTTCGAGAAATCTGGATTAAATAGAAACTTCAAGCCTTCCGAAGCCCCATCAAGAGTAACCGATCGAAGGCAAAGAACTATAATAATTACGACGAGTAAGGGCATTAAAAACTTCGCGTATTTCTCGATACCATCTTTAACACCTATAATAACAATTGCCATGGTCATCAGCATAAACAAAAGCTGATAAAGAACAGGACTTACAGGACTCTCAATAAAATTAACGAACATGGCTTCCATTTCATTCGGACTCCTCGTTGCAAAATTATCTGTCACTGCTTTCACTACATAGTCGATACTCCAACCTGCAACCACCCCATAAAAAGCCAAAATCATAACTGCGGCTGCAACACCAAGCATACCAACAAATTTCCAAGGAGAGCCTGGAGCGAGATTTTTGAATGCTCCAAAAACGTTACTCCTCGACTTTCGTCCAATAGACAACTCGGAAAGCATTACAGGCAATCCAATAAGTGCAATAAATCCAAGGTACACAAATAAAAATGCCGCTCCCCCATATACACCTGTGATATAGGGAAACTTCCAAATGTTACCCAAACCAACAGCAGAACCTGCTGCTGCCGCAATTACACCAAATTTACTTGAAAACACATCGCGGGCAGAGAGCTTATTTTTATTCATTGATTTATTTTAATTGCTGGATTAATTCGAGGAGTTCCAAATTTGCTAAAATTAACTTCAAATTCAAAACCTCTATATTGATTAAGAAATCATTAAATAAAAAAACCCGGAAAAATCCGGGTTTCATCTATTATATTTTGAAGGCAGGAAATATTAGTTACGTCCAACTCCATTTAAATCGTTAAAAGCCTTTACCAAGCGATCTTTCATAGAAACCTCAGCTGCGCGTAACCATACACGTGGATCGTAAAATTTCTTATTTGGTTTATCCTCCCCGTCAGGGTTTCCAATTTGACCTTGAAGGTAGTCATGATTTTTAGCTTCGAAAGTACGAATACCATCCCAACATGCCCACTGAGTATCTGTATCGATATTCATTTTAACTACTCCATAAGAGATTGCTTCACGAATTTCTTCAACGCTTGAACCCGATCCACCATGAAAAACAAAATCAACTGTATTTTTTGCAACCCCATATTTCTCGGAAATAAAAGATTGTGAATTCAATAATATTTTTGGAGTTAAAACAACGTTACCTGGCTTATATACACCATGTACGTTACCAAAAGAGGCCGCAATTGTAAAGCGAGAAGAAACTTTCAATAAAGATTCGTAAGCTAATGCAACATCTGCAGGTTGTGTATATAGTAATGAGTTGTCCATATCTGAATTATCAACACCATCTTCTTCACCACCAGTGCAACCTAATTCAATTTCAATAGTCATTCCCATTTTATTCATACGCTCTAAATATTTAGCACAAGTACTAATATTTTCCTCTAAAGGCTCTTCGGATAAATCCAACATGTGAGAGCTAAATAATGGCTTTCCTGTTTGCGCGAAAAACTCTTCCCCTGCATCCAATAAACCGTCAATCCAAGGTAGTAATTTTTTAGCTGCGTGATCGGTATGTAAGATCACCGGAATACCGTAATGTTCAGCAACTGCGTGTACATATTTAGCACCAGCAACTCCACCAATAACAGCAGCACCTTGTCCTTCTGCAGCAATTCCTTTTCCAGCGAAAAATGAAGCCCCACCATTAGAGAACTGAATAATAATTGGTGAATTAACTTCACGTGCTGCTTCAAGAGCTGCATTGATTGAGTTAGTACCAACAACATTTACAGCAGGAATAGCAAATCCTTCTTGTTTAGCAACTTGAAATAATTTTTGAACGTCGTCACCAGTTACCACACCTGGCTTAACTACATCTAATACTCGTTTCATAATAATATATTTTTATCGGATAGTTCTAAAAAAAATCGGCTGGAAAGTCAATTTGACCACGAAGTTAAAAAGAAATTCTAGATTTTGCACTGTTTTGGATATAAGAAAATTACGCAAACGAATGCGATTTAGAAAGGATATCCAATTCCAATATTAAAGGTTAATTGACTTAATTTAAACGGACGATGAGCAATAATCCATCTATCACTAGAGCTTAGAGCAGGATCGCGTAATTTAAGACCTAGATCGATACGGAAAAGAATAAAGTTTAGATCGACACGAGTACCAAAACCTGTTCCTAAAGCAATTTCTTTATAAAATCTATCAAATTCAAAATCAGCTCCAACACGATCATCCTTCTTCGAAATTGCCCAGATATTACCTGCATCTACAAATAATGCTCCCTCTAAGGCCCAAAATAGTTTAAACCGATATTCTAAATTAGCTTCAAATTTTAAATCTGCCGAATTATTTGGATAAATCGCCGCATCATCAGAATAATAAGAACCTGGACCTAAGGATCTTACTTGCCAAGCTCGAATCCCATTCGCTCCTCCTGAAAAATAACTTTTTTCGAACGGCAAAACTTCTAAGTTTCCGTAAGGTAAGCCTGCCCCTAAGAAAACCCGATAAACCATCGTATTTGCTTTATTGATATGATGATTAAAACGATATTCTATATCGCTTTTTAAATATTGAGCAAATCGAATTCCAATAAAATCATAATACTTACCTTCTACACTACCAGAATCGTCATAATCTATCTTTTCAGAGCTTCCAATCAACTGACTGATAGCTTTAAGGCTATTTCCAGCCGATTCAATATTAAATCGCAGATAGTTATAGTTCCCTGGTCTATTAATATTCTGATCATTATAGGTCAACGAATATCTACTAGTAGATATTACGTGATCGGTAAATGAATTTTTAATGTATAAATTATCTATTGACTCCAAAAAATCATCACTCAAATTTTTAACATCAACAAAATTTAACTCTACTAAGTTTAGAGTATGCTGTAAAAATTTCGATGATTTCCACACATAACCAAAACTGGCATCAGCAATGGTACGAGTATAATCTGGACGTTCTTGATAATTATAGGACAGCGAAAAAACTGTTTTAGGATTGAAAGATTTTCGAAATTTCTCGGCATTAAGCAAAGGCAATAAAAATTTAGGAATACTTAATTTCGATTCAATTCCATATTCCGACGAACTAAAATCGGTTTGTTGACTCGACTTTAAGGTCTCCTTTGCTGTAGAAAATTGCAGATCGAAAATTTCTGCACCACCAAATAAATTTTTGTGTTGATAATTTAAGTTTCCGGCAAAACCTATATTTCCTGATGAATTAGTACCCTCTAATTCAACAGAATAAGACTGTTGCTCATGAGGTGTTAGCTGGATAATACAATTTAGACTTCCAAACTCATCCTCATCGAAACCAGCAAGTTCTTCAAATTTCACATTTAGAAACTTAAACTGTCCTAAAGATTGCAATCTACTATAAGTTTGCTCTACTGATTTTAAATTATAAAGTTCTCCTTGCCGTATTAATATAGATGATAAAATTACGTCGGGCTTCACTTTAATTTTTTCTCTATAAATAAATTCAACTCCTTCATATTGAATAGTATCCAGAGCCTTAAAATACTTTTTATCATTCAACATGATTAACTTAGGATCGTACTCTGTAAATATTGAAACTTGATTAATTCGATATTTTTTAATGATATTGCTTTCATCGGGGGTTTTAAGTCCTACAAAAACATCCATTTTATGATCTTTGTTAGTACTATCCATTACAAAATGAACATACTCCCTTGAAAAATTAAAATAACCTTGGTTCTTTAATAATTTCGAAATTCGAACCCTCTCCTTAGTTAAGACATCAGCATCCACTTTTTCGCCTAACTGAACATCCGAATTGATTTTATCCGCTATAACATAATGACGAACCAAACTTGAATCGGACATTTCCCCCTTTTCTTGAAAAGGAGAAAGAAAGTTGTACGGAAGCTCATTAATTTCGCGATACACATTTTGATAACGATAAGGTTCTTTGGAGTTTACAAAGTAATATACCTTTGCTTTTTTTCTTTTAAAACTTACCGAATCGCGAACTTCCGCATTAAAGTAACCTTTCTTCTGCAGGTAAATCTCTAATTGCTGTAAAGAGCGTTTGGTTTGAAAATCCTCATAAATAACAGGCTCCTCACCAATTCTTCTAAGCCATTTATTAAAGCCTTTTTCTTTATCCTTTCCAGATAAATCATATAAACCCAAGTGAAACTTCCAGAAACCCAATATTTTTAAATTTGAAGTCTGTTTCACATTACGTTTCAATTCATTTGTTGCAATAGATTTATCGTCTGAATCAACAATAACCTTACTTAATAGATATTCTCCTTCTCCAACATATTTTGTAGTAGAACAAGCTCCCAGAATGAAAACCATGCTTACTAAAAAAAATAAAATAGGGAAATTATAACTACTTTTGTATTTCTCGTGAGATTTCAAGTATAATAAAAGTATTATTCGGTTTAAAATTACGACAAAGATACTTAACTTCAATGATATATTCTTGGCTTTAACGGCCTTAAAATGATAATTTTTCAAAATAAAAACCGTGCTATCCAAAAATCAAATCAAACTGATAACCAGCCTTCAACAGAAAAAATACAGGGATCAGCATCAGCTTTTCGTAGCAGAAGGGAATAAATTAGTATCAGATCTTATTGAGGCAAATGTCGAAGTAGAATTTCTTATTTACACCAAAGAATGGAAAGCGTCTAATTCTATTTCCAGGAAAACAAAAATCAATAATCGTATTGAAACAGATGCTCTCCAAATAAAAAAAATCAGCACTTTAAAAACGCCATCTTCGGTTATTGCTGTGTTTAAAATTCCTTCTCGAATTATTGATAAAGCAGACATTCAGAATTCTTTATCTTTGGTACTTGATGATGTTCAAGACCCTGGAAACTTAGGAACCATAATAAGAGTAGCCGACTGGTTTGGGATAAAACACATATTTTGTTCTCCAAATACTGTTGACTTATACAACCCTAAAGTTATTCAAGCTACCATGGGAGCAATATCAAGCGTATCTGTTATTTACACAAAGCTTGAAGAATTAATTTTACAATACAAAAATCCATCCTTTCCCATTTATGGTACTTTTTTAGAAGGAGAAATTATTTACAACTGTAAGCTTCAAAAAAAGGGATTTATAATTATGGGAAATGAAGGAAAAGGCGTTTCCGAAAAAATTCAGAATTTAGTGACCAATAAACTATACATTCCCGATTTTCCGAATGGGAAAGCTGTATCTGAATCCCTTAATGTATCTGTTGCAACTTCAATTATTTGTTCCGAATTCAGAAGACAAGAATTTTAATTATTTATTTGGATTTTGATACCTGTCGAATGCATCGGCACACTGTTCACCATCCATTGCTGCAGACACAATTCCACCAGCATAACCAGCACCTTCGCCACAAGGAAACAAGCCTTCGATTCGAATGTGTTGAAAATTTTCTCGCTCTCTTGGAATTCTAACCGGTGAGGATGTTCGTGATTCTACCCCTAAAATAATTGCTTCATTCGTAAGAAATCCTTTGGATTTTTGTCCAAAAGCCTTGAATCCTTCCTGTAAACGAAATCGGATATGTTCTGGCAACCATTCGTGCATAGAAGAAGAAACAACTCCTGGTTGATAAGATGTTTTAGGCAAAGAACTACTTTTGCGTCCATTTACGAAATCGCCCATTCTTTGAGCCGGTGCTGTTAAGTTCTCTCCACCTTCTATAAATGCTTTTTCTTCTAATTCTTCCTGAAAGTAAAGACCTGCCAAAACCCCATATTGTTGATAGTCCTTTAAATCCTGAGTGCGAATTTCAACCGCCATTCCTGAATTTGCAAAAGCTGTATTTCTGTTCGAGGATGACATTCCGTTCACAACTTGCTGTCTGTCGCCTGTTGCTGCAGGAACAATTACGCCACCCGGGCACATACAAAATGAATATACACCACGATCCTCCACCTGATGAACAAAACTGTAACTTGCTGCTGGTAAATAAGCCCCTCTTCCAGCAGGATTATGATATTGAATTTGATCAATTAATTCTTGCGAATGTTCAATTCGAACACCCATTGCAAATGATTTAGCCTCCAATTCAATTCCTTGCTGCTGAAGCTTACGATATACATCTCTAGCCGAATGTCCTGTTGCTAGTATCACTCCATCGCCAACAATTTTATTCCCACTTTCAGTAGTAACACCACAAATTCTGTCGCCTTCCAAAATATAATCCACCACCTTTGTCGAGAAATGAACCTCTCCTCCAGCTTTTAGAATATTTTCGCGAATTCGTACAATTACTTTTGGCAAAATATCGGTACCAATGTGCGGATGTGCATCAAACAAGATATCGTCCTGCGCACCATGAAAATGTAAAACCCTAAGAATTTTCTTTAAGTCGCCCCTCTTTTTCGAACGAGTATACAATTTTCCATCGGAAAAAGTACCTGCTCCTCCCTCGCCAAAACTGTAATTGGAATCCGAATTTACCGTTCGTGTTCGGTGCAATTCGCCTAAATCTTTTTTTCTACCCTCAACACTTTTGCCTCTTTCTAAAACAATTGGCTGATATCCAAGCTCAATTAAACGGAGCGCGGCAAACAAACCTGCTGGTCCGGCTCCCACCACAACCACTTTCTTTTTCCCCTCTACATTAGAATAGTTAAAGGTAAACTCTTCGGATTCTGGAAAATTCTCCTCACAAGCAACACGAAATCTTAGATTTACCAAGATATTTCGGCGACGAGCATCAATCGATTTTCTCAAAATTTTAATTCCCCAAATCTGAGAGGTAGAAAGTTTTAACTTCTTGGCTAAAATTGGTTTGTAATATTTTTCATCCGAAGCATCCTTCGGACTCAGTACAATATCTAATTCGGTAATCATTCTAAGAAAATATTAGGAGATGAAAATCTCTATTCGAAATGAAAAGAAAGAGTGACTATTTTTGAATTCACTTCCCTAAAAGCATCGGTATAAGCCTCGTAACCAGGATTATCAATATCATATTCATGATTTATAATATCCTTTAAACCTACAGCAAATTTCAACTCGGTTGCAAGCTTAAAATAAGGCAAATAAAAATCAACTCCTGCTCCTAATTCCAAATACAAATCGGTTGTTTTTAATCGCACCAGCATATCATTTTCAGGATCGAGTGCATCCTGCGATTGCACATCAATTTTAAAACTAGCACCACCAATTAAGTACGGACGATAATTATTTAATCGACGGGCACGGTATTTTAGCAGCAATGGAAGATTTACCAAAACGGATTCAACATTAACCTCTTCCACTTCGAGATTAGAATATCGGATGGTTCTTTGACCAAACTCCAATCCTGGGAGAAATCGTAAAGACCAATCTTCATGTAATCGCAAATCGGATACAATTCCCACTGAAAATCCTGGCGAGAACACAACCTGTTCTGCTCTGGCATTCCCAACACCAGAATTATAGATCGCAAAATCCATGCTATTCACGCCGAGAGTAAACCCAAAATGCAACCATTTCTGGTCAATTTTTTGATAGTTTAAAATACTCTCTGCCTTATACCCTCTTTGTGAAAAACAAGAAGTGAAACTAAGCAATAACAATAGTATAAATAGTATTCTTTTCAAATTTCTGAAATTCTTTTAAGTATAAACCTACAAAATACCGTTTTATTGTATTGGCTTGGTTCCAATATAAATGGAGGCTATCCCAAAACTCAACTTTATTTGTTCTGTATCTGTAAAACCACAAGACTTATATATCTTTAGAAAATTCTCTCCATCCGGGAAAGCTCCAACAGATTCAGGCAAATACGTATATGCTGAACTATCTTTAGAAACCATTTTACCCCACAAAGGAAGAATATTAAAAAAGTAAAAATTATAAAATTGTTTTACTGGAAAATTCTTAGGTTTTGAAAATTCAAGAATCACCACTTTACCTCCTGGGCGCACAACGCGATTCATTTCGCGCAAGCCTTTTTCTAAATTCTCAAAATTACGAACCCCAAAAGCGACGGTAATCGCATCGAATGAATTATCAGCAAACTGAATATTTTCCGAATCTCCCTCAAATAATTCTATTTTATTTTGAAGATTTTTCTTTGCAATTTTTTCGCGTCCAACCGCGAGCATTTCTGTAGAAATATCAATTCCAGTAACCTTAACTGGATTTAATTTCAAACAAGCCAAAGCAAAATCGCCAGTTCCTGTTGCAATATCGAGAAGCTGTTTGGGCTGAATAGATTTCAACAATTTAACGGCTTTCCTTCTCCAAAGCTTATCAATTCCCATGGAAAGAAAATGATTCAAAAAATCATATTTCCTTGCAATATTATTAAACATCAGGGCAACCTGATCTTTTTTACTCTTATCTAAATCTTTATAGGGATTTACCACGAATACAAAATATAATGATTAAAATGCATAGCCAAATGGCCAATTCAATTACGAAAGCACAAATATAGTGAATGAAAAACAAAGAACCATTACCTGATTCTTTGTTAAAAAGTAAAACCCCCGTATTGTAATACAAACTTACTTAATTGCTTTTTGCTGATATCCTTTCTTATACTCGACAACGGAACCATACGAAATATCATCTATTCTTAGTTCTCCTTTAGTTACGTGGCCTAAAGTAGAAAATGAAACTCCACTTTCCATCATCATATCAACAAAATCGTCCTCATCTTCCATAGAAACCGACACCACAACTCTTCCCTGAGCTTCCCCAAACAAAAATGCATCTTTACGAATTTCCGCAGGCGAAGTAACATCAAAACCTAAACCTAGAGGCATTGATGATTCAATTAAATTAAAGAAAAGCCCTCCTCTTTCCACAGAATGTGCAGAACTAATTAGTTTCGCCTCGATCAAATCTGTAAGTACTTTATTTATAGCTTTTTCCTCATCAAGATTAAAATAAGGTACTCCTGCATTACACTTTTTATGAATCGAACACAAGTATTCCGAACCCGAAATATCATTTCGAGACTCCCCAATCAGAAAAATCATATCCCCTTTGTTTCTATACATATACGACATATGATTCGTTTCTGGTTTTATTACCCCCAACATCCCAATAATAGGAGTTGGATGAATTGCAACTCGCTTACCTAACACCGAACTTTCATTAAAAAAACTTACATTTCCAGCAACTACAGGAGTATCGAAAAACTCACTAGCATTAGAAATTCCCTTAATGGTTTCAACAAATTGAGAAAAAACATGTTCATCAAACGGACTGCCAAAATTTAAACAATCGTTAAGAGCCAATGGCTTTCCTCCAGAACAAACAATTCTACGAACTGCTCGGGCAATATTAATCTGCGCCCCTAAATTTGGATTATTGAAGGCATAAACTGAATTGCCTGACAGGGTAAAACAAAGCGCCTTACCATTTGAATTCATGGTAGCTATTTGAGCATCGGAAGGTGACTTATTCGTATCCTCTTCAAAACTAAGTTGCAGAAACTCCTTTACTATTAAATTTGGATTATTTACCATTTCATTAATTACCTTCCAGTAATTATCTGGCTCGGGAATAAGCTCTAAAAAATCAATTTCTTTTTCAGTTTGAATTGGGTGATGTTTTCTGTTTGCAGGTGGTGCACCATATCCCATCACTAAATCATTCGCATTTAATTCCGCGATAATACTTGATGCTTCTGAAAAGCGAATGGTTTTACCATTGGTAATTTCTCCGATTTTGTTGCAAAGAATGTTAGCTTTTTCAAAAGTATTAAAAACCATCTCTTGCTTATCTTTATCAATAACAAACACGATTCTCTCCTGTGTTCTTGATAAAAGAACCTGCTCTAAACCAAGTCCTGCCTGACTAAGAGGAATTTGATTTAAATCAATATCGACACCAGTTGCTGCATGCACACTAATGGAGGCAACAGCATTAACAATGCCGGCCATATCTAAATTCTCGATACGGACAATTGCATTTTCATCATTCAATTGAAGAATACAATCAATTAGTGAACTGGCAATACTTGGATTTCCTTTCGGAATTGTAAAATCATCATCCTGACCATAAACTCCTTCGGCACTAGTTGCATTTCCTGCAATAAGTACAAGTTGACCGGGCAACACTTTTCTATTTAAAAGTAATTTATTCTTTGGAACCACTCCTGCAACCATCACATTAACAATAGGATTGGTGTCGTAGCAAGTATTAAAACAAACATCTCCGCCTATATTTTCCATATAGAGTACCGAAGAATAATCATGAATTCCTTTTATCACCTCATCCATCAACCATTTGGTTCTATCTAAAGAAGCTTCGCCAAAACGTAAAGAATTTAAAATAAGTGCTGGTTTTGCTCCAACAGATACTAAATCGCGACACACATCGCCCACACAAGTAGCAGCTCCATGATACGGATCAATTCCACAAGGATGATTATGTGTCCCCATTTTAAAAACACAATATTCGTCATCTCCAATATCAACAACACCGGCATTTGACTGACGAGCACCAGAAATAATATTCATCCCTTTATTTGGCAATGAACTGATCCAATTAAAAGAACTTTTATAAGATACATTTTCAGACCACATTACAGAATATATCTGCAATTCCAACAAATTTGGTAATCGACCCAAATTTTTAGAAATTCTTTCAAATCCTTCTTGGCTAATTCCCAAATCTTCTGCTAATTGTATTGAAACTTCCTGTTTTATCATGATGAAAGAATTAAGGTGATAATATTTAAATTTAAAAAAAATAAGATAGTAACACGAATAATCCCGGTAGTTTTTAACTTTACTTTCGATATGAAATTATAAGATATTCTAAAGTAAAATCAATATAAACTTTCAAGTACAATGAACAAAATTGCATTTATAACAGGAGCAACCGCAGGCATTGGTGAAGCCTGTGCTAAAAAGTTAGCCAAATTAGGATTCAATTTAATTATTTCGGGACGACGAAAAGAAAACCTGGAAAAAGTGAAACAAGAGTTAATTGCAAACTATAAAATAAAAGTTTTGGCAATTGAATTGGATGTAAGAAATCAAGATCAAGTTGCAACTAAAATAAATTCTCTTCCCGAGGAATGGACTAAAATTGACCTTCTATTGAATAATGCAGGTTTAGCTGTAGGAGTATCTGCTGTTCAGGAAGGAATAATTGACGATTGGGAAAGAATGATTGATACAAATTTAAAAGGTCTTTTATATGTAACAAGAGCAATTACTCCTTTAATGATTGCAAATAAAAAAGGCCAAATCATTAACATCACATCAATAGCTGGAAAAGAAGTTTATCCTGGCGGAAATGTGTATTGCGCAACAAAACATGCTGTTGATGCAATCACTAAAGGAATGAGAATTGATTTACTACCGCACAATATTAAAGTTTCTTCGATTGCTCCAGGAATGGTTGAAACAGAATTTTCAGTTGTTCGATTCAAAGGGGATTCGAAAAAAGCAGATCAAGTATATCAGGGATTCACCCCTCTTTATGCAGAAGATATTGCAGAAACAGTTGAATTTATTGTAACAAGACCTGCTCATGTAAACATTAATGACATTTTAATAATGCCAACCAATCAAGCTTCGGCAAGAGATGTTAATAGAGCTTAAGGATAATCGATTTATTAGTTAGTTGCAGCGATTTCCTCTGACTCCACAATCCATCTGCCCAAACTATGTTTTTTAGAATTTTGATGCATTGTTTTAGCCAATTGATCTCCAGTAACTGCAATAATTCGTTTTAATTTACCAATAAAAAGAAAATACATATTTCGGCTAATCCAGGCTGCAAATGCTTCGAAAAGCCGAAATTCTTTTCTATCTCCATAAATTACCGAAGGGCGATAGACAACAACAGTTTCAAAATTCAGCGAATTAATAAAGCATTCCAACTCTCCTTTTACCTTCTGATAAAAGAAAATAGATTGAGGACTTGCCCAAATTGCACTTATGAGATGAAATTCTTTTATGCAATGAATTTCGCAAAGTTTTGCAAAATTAGTGATGTATTCGAAATCTACTTTCCGAAAATTACTTTTAGTTTGAGCTTTTCGAATAGTAGTTCCCATACAACAAAAAGCAATATCGCAACATGAAGGGATATTATCTGAGGAAAGAGCCTCAAAATTGACAATAATTTGGAACAACTTATCATTTGTTAGATCAAGTTTACGGCGAACCAAGGCATAAACCTCACCATACTCCTCATCTTGTAATAAAATTTCAATTAATTTTCTCCCTGTAAAACCAGATCCTCCAATAACAAGCGCCTTCATGAGTTTATAAATTTAAGTTTTTACCAAATAAAACTTCCCACATAAGCAGATCATTATTAACATACAAGAAATTAAAAATAGGCTTATTTCCTGATATAATTTTTTGCGATTATAATTTCAATAATCCATGCTGTTTTAACTCCCACACAGGAATTTTAATTTCAGTAGTTCCGCAAACATAATCTCCTAATGAATTGTCTGAAAAGGAAAATACAAAATTATCTTTCTGAAAGGAAAAGAATTGAAAATCGGATGTAACAGAAGGTAAGTCGCTGAAACACTGATTGGGATTCACAAAATACTTCTGCAATAAATTATTTAAAGATTGCAATTCACTCCTCTTTTTTAAATATAGCAAATCGTTCAATTTCAATTGTTTTGCCCCTTGCGCGCTATAGTTAAAACACTTATAATAGGTTTGTCCATGTGCTCCACCCCGATAAGTATAAACTGTAAATCTGGCACTTACATAATTTTCAGCAAAAACATCCAAATTATAATCCACCTTTAATTCTTTATTTTGAACCTCGCGATTTAACTTGAATTTAATATTTTCATCGCATCTCATTTCTCCTAAAAGTGAATTTACAAAATTCTTAATATCCCTATTTAAAGAATCGCAAACATCGCGAGAGGCACGACTATTGTAACTTAATTCAGGATATTTCACCTGAAAAAGCCTATCCTTTTTTCGTTGCGATATTTCCATTTCATTCACAATGAGTCTAAAATCATGCCTACAGGAATAAATCTCAAACACACTGAAAAGCATCAACAATCCAACTAATAAATTCTTCTTTGTCTTCAAATCACACACTTAAATTATCTAAATTAAGGTACGCCTTTTATCCTAAAAACAAAAATACTAAACCGTCACTTTTCTAGTGATCTAAAACCATTTACCTGCAAAAAGAACCAGTTAAAAAAAAATCAACTGACTCGGTAAACTATCCAATTTAAGGCCAGTTTATTTTTGGAACTTAAATCCTATTGTTTGCACGAAATCAATGCTTTAATTTTTTCTAGTAATAGTTCCTTTTTTATTGGTTTTGAAATATAATCGTTACACCCCTCTTCAATTGCTTTATTTTCATCCCCATCCATGGCATAAGCAGTTTGTGCAATAATTGGCAAATCAGGCTTAAAGCTCTTAATTTGTTTTGTAGCAATTAAACCATCCATTACTGGCATTCGTATGTCCATTAAAACCAAATAAATATTCTGATTTTTCCTACACATCTCAACCGCCTCTTCGCCATTTTCAGCCCTAACAACCTCATAGCCACTTCTTTTCAATATTGCTTCGATTAATTTAAAATTTGAAATTTCATCTTCGGCAACCAATATTAATGGTGTATTTTCTGTTTTCATACCATTTGTTGTATCTAATTCTTTCTTACTATTTACTGTGGAGAGGATACAATCTAGTTTTAAAGTGAAAATTGAACCAACATTAAGCTCCGATTCTACTTCAATGGAACCGCCCAACATATCCATTATTTTTTTTGAAATAGCTAGGCCTAATCCAGTACCTCCAAAAGTTCTGGTTATGGATTCATCTGCTTGACGAAACCGATCAAAAATCACATTTTTCTTATCCTCATTAATCCCAACTCCACTATCCTTAACATACAAAGTCAAAATTTCACCATCCACTTTATATCCAAATTCAACAAAACCTTCATTAGTAAATTTCAAGGCATTTTTCATTAAATTAGTCACAACCTGTAACAACCGATGGAAATCGGTTTTTACCAATATATTGGAATATCTGTTGTCGTTTTTAAACTGCAAACCTAGACGGTGCTTATTTTCCTGAATCTGTTTTTCCTTAGACATTTTCTTAATACTTTCCAGAAAATCGGCCATAAAAAACTCCTCTTCATCTACTTGAACACTTTCGCTTTCAATCAAGGTAAAACTCAAAATATCTTCAATAATTCCTAGTAGTTGATTTCCGCTCATGTTTATTAAGCGTACAAACTCCATAATTTCGGTTATCGACAATGACTCATCGCACAAATTAGAAAATCCAATAACCGCATTAAGTGGGGTTCTTAATTCGTGCGACATGTTTGCCAAAAAAGCCGATTTCAATCGATCCGATTCCTCTGCTCTTCTTTTAGACAAAAGCAATTCTCTTTGAAATTTCTTAGTTTCTGTGATATCTTCTTTTACTGCAACGATATGGGTAATTTTCCCTTCCCCATCTTTTATCGGTGAAAATATAGATCGCTCCCAAAAAAGCTCCTTGTTTTTCTTCTTATTCAGAATTTCTCCACCCCATTCTTTCCCTGCAAGCACGCTATCCCACA
This sequence comes from Labilibaculum filiforme, assembly GCF_002843315.1. Classification (GTDB taxonomy): domain Bacteria; phylum Bacteroidota; class Bacteroidia; order Bacteroidales; family Marinifilaceae; genus Labilibaculum; species Labilibaculum filiforme. The sequence goes on from NZ_MVDD01000022.1 coordinate 38,745, forward strand.
TATCCTTATAAGTTTCCAAAGGAGTTGAATCTGATTTCAGAAATCGAGGATTTAACCCCCGAACCTCATTAAAACTATAGCCAGTTACTTGGCAAAATTTTGGATTTACGTATTCAATATTTCCTTGCGTATCTGTAATGATAATTGATGCTGGACTTTGCTCTGTAGAACGTTGCAGAATTCTTAATTTAATATCATTTGCTTTTTTAACTGTTCCGGCTGCCAATTGAATAGAAAGTTCTTCCAGCAACCTAATACTTTCAGCATTCATTTCTGTAGCTTCTGAAAAACTAGTAACACCAAAAACACCAACTATTTTCTCTTCTGCAATTAGAGGAATTCCCAACCAGCTTTTGGGAATTCTTTCTAAAGAAAGTTTATTGGAACGAACAAAATCGTTTACCTGTTCCTCATTCAAGTAAAGCGTTCTTTTTTCTCTAATTACAACACTGCTTAACGATTCGGAATAGTCAATCGCCTTAAAATCTTTATCTTTTTCGATAAATGCACGTAAATAACGCTTATCGGGTGCAATTAATTCTAAAAACAACTGTCCTACACCAATAACCTGTTCTAATTCCTCTCCTATTTTATTAATCAACTCAACCGAATTCATCGACGAATTCAAAAGATCCGAAATGTGACGTATAATTAATTCCCTTTTTTGATTCCAGACCAGCTGTGTCAAATTTCTATAAATTGCATAAACAGCAAGTTGATTATTATCTAGTACAATTGACTTTCCTAGCAACTGGACATGAATTTGCTTCCCAAATTTAGTATGACGTATGGTGGTAAGGTCCGTTTGGTTACCAATGGAAACATTTTTTGTTGCTTGTAAACCTTCCTCCTTAAATCTTTCTGGAACTATTAAATCATTTATTTTTTTTGATATAATTTCTTCTTCCGAATATTCAAACAACCTAAGAAATTCTTTATTTGCTTGAATTACAATATCATCATTATCTAATATCACAATTGCATCAAAAGAGTGATCGAACAAATTCTCAAAGAAAGTTTTTTGAATTCGAAGTTCATTTGCTGCCTCTTGATTCTTTCTTATCTCACTATTTAAATCATAGTTCATTTCGAATTGAGATGCAATTACTCTTACAAAACGAATCGATCTGTTAATATTCTCTTCGATTTCTTCTCTTGAAAGTACTTTTACAAGTTTAGAGGCTTCTTTTTCTTCCTCAATCAGTAAATTTCCTTGTGCAATTTCCCAAGCTTGTAAATCCGAATTTTGAATAAATTGTCCGTAAACAAAATATCCAAAAACAGCACCTTTCACCTTTACAGGTATAAATACAGCTCTAGTATAATTCGCATAAACAAGTTCAACACATTCATCCTCTCTTTCGGTTTTAACTTTCGAAACCTCCGCAAAAAGATCATTAGTCCCTCCAGTAAATTCACTATCCAACAATGTCATTGCTTTAGAATCGTTACTATAAACGTATCGATTTTTATAATCTACGAACAAACACGAACATTTACTTAAAAATGAAAAATCATTTAAAAGAGTATTTAAATTTTTGGGAATAGGAAGCGTATCAAAACATTCTAACGTATTTTTTGATACTGACTTTTTAGGGGAATAAAGAGAATTAACCTTAACCATAGAGGGAATTTACATTAGTAAAAATAGGAGAATACAATGCTTATACTCTTTTTTTGAGCTTTGAGTTGTAAAAAAGCAGCCTTTTTTTCATATTTTATCTAAGCTTCAACACATTCCTATTCAATACTATAAACAATAACTCATGCTTACATTAATTCTTTAACAAGCACATCCCTTACAACAAAAAACACTATTCTACTCAAATACAATAGGTTGTTGAAAGCCCTGTTTAACTTGGAAAAATTGCAGTATCTCGTTTTTTTTAATACATTTGAAATACATAATTTCATTTCATGAAAAAGCTAATTGGATTCAATATAAAAAGAAATAAAAAGCTATTAGTTTCCGATATCATAAAATTCTATGAAGTAAGAGGCTATACTCTAATGGAGGCTAATGCACAAGGCATGACTTTTCATCGAGGAAGTAATACTGGTTATCTGCTATCTTTAAATCCAATAAAATGGAAAACAAGAGTTGAAATTGAGATTATTAAAAAGGAAAGATTGGATTATAATGTATATGCCTGTTACCACTTTAGCTCATTTTTATTTTTCATATCCCAAGAAGAAAATGATTTTTTCAACGAAGAAATAGCTGCTTTTTCAAAAGCAATTGAACAATTTGAAGTAGATGTGGAACAACTGGAAAATCTTGCAAAAGAAACCTCAAAGTCGAACTTTAATTACATCCTTAAATCATTCCCTATTGGAATAATTCTAGCTCTTCTTATTATTTTTACCGCAAACCTTTTGATGGAAGGACAACTACCAAATATCATAGCATCTTGTATTACAGGATTTTCCATTTTAATTTGTTACTATTTATTGGTTAAAACAAACAGTAAAACATAAACCTATCTGCATTAAAATCGGCTAACAAATCCAAAGTGAATTTTAGCTTCCTGAATATCGAATTTAGTACCCTGTTGTTTTCCTACTGCATAATTTAAAGTAAAAATTCCCGATTTTGTGGCAAAATTCAATCCAAAACCAATACCTAAAGGATAATCTTCATTTTTTTTCTGCAGGTAATTATTAAGGTAATATCCTCCATCGGCAAATAAATAAAAACTGGTATTTGCTTGAGGAATAAATCGTAATTCGGTAGTTATCTGCGAATATCTCGAAGCTCGAAAAGAATCCTCATTAAATCCCCGAAAAGAATTCAAACCGCCTAACTTAAACAGATCGTTTTGAAACAAATTCTTTGAATCTTTTACTCCCCCGCTATTTCTTAATCGGAAACTTACTTTCTCTTGAATTGGAATGTTGTATTCTGCAACCCATTCTGCATCTATTAAATTATTAGACAAATCCATTCCCTCATACAATTCACTCGGAATACTTGAATTCTTTTTCGTTTTATGTGTTCCTGCTGCGATAGAAAAATGAAGCTTCCATCCTTTTTTAGGATTAAAGGAATAGTCTAAATTTTCGAAATGATAAGCAAATCCATATAAATAGGATTCTACATCGGCATAATCGGGAAGTACCGAAGCGCTTACCAAATGAGTAGTTGTTAATAATGATGATGAATTTCGTTTAAAAAACAGCTTGCTATAATTTCCTCCGGATTGAGTAAACCGAATACCTAAATCTATTGCCGTACTTAAATATGCAGAATCTTTCTTTTCAATATCAAAAGCAAAATCAACACCCACACTCGAAGAAAACAAATAAGGGTAAACAAATTCTAAGGATAAATTCTGACTGCTTTCAGCAAATTTCTGCCAATTAAAGTGAATACTTTCGCCAACCGAAAATATATTTTCCAAAGTCAACTTTACCTCTCCCGTTAACTCTAGTTTGTTATTGTCCTTGTTTGTCTGAAAACCAATAATGCCATCAAACTGATTGGCAGCTACCTTTTCCAAATAAGTATACAATCGTGCCCTTTCATTATCGAATTCGATTTCTGAAGCCTTAATTTCTTTTACAAAACCAAGATTACCGATTTTTTTTGAAACAGACCGACTAATATTTTCCTGATACATTTTATTTGGAAAAATGCCCAGATAGCGTTGCAAAAACTTAATTTGCAATTTAGAAGTTCCTTTTAGCACAATGCTGTCCCATCGTATTAAATTATGAGGAATAATCTCCCATTCCCCATTTATCTTTTTGTCTGTAATACTAATTTCTGAAATTTTTAATTGAGCAAATGGATATCCATTATTTCCCAATTCATTTAAAATTTTAGTCTGTAAAATATCCAGATTCGAAAAACGAAGCATTTTTCTTTTTATATTCACCGATCGTAAGCCTAATGTGGTAAGGTTTAAATTACTATCTATCCGAAAATTAATTTTTTCCCATTCGTATTTTTCTCCTCGATGAATTATTGCAAAAATAGTATCCTTAGTAAAGGAAATTGAATCGGCACTGGCCTCCAAATACCCTTTTTGTTTTAAGTTTGAAATTTTATTCTCCAGTCGTTTCAAAACCATTTCCTCTGCAAAAAACTTCTCTGTTCCTTCCTGCATTACCTCTCGAAACGCCCCATTATTGGCACATTCAACAATTTTAAGAACAAAATATTTCTCTTGAGAAAACCCAAAAGAAAATAAATAGAAGCTGATAAATAAGCTTAGAAATAGTTTTTTCATTAATTAATTTCGATATTTCCCAAACAAAAACAATGCAGAGCAGGTATAAAAGACAGTATAAATTTAACAAAACGCAAATAATTGTATTTTGTAGATTTACAACATTTTTTTATATCTTTTCCGAAATTTAGAACCAAATATACTTGACTTTTAATTTTAGCACCTATGAAGAAAACACTTTACGCATTAGCAATATTATTCCTACTTGGAATAATTTCAACATCATGCGCAGTTGATAAAAGATGTCCTGCTTATACAAAAGCAAATACGAGTTGTACAAGCAAAACCGTTTAAATCAATTAAAAAATCTCATTCCTTGAGATTTTTTTTTGCTTTACAATTAAAGAATGCAATCGTTTTAAGATACATTAAACTACTGATTCCCCAATCATTACCCCCAGAATCAACAAAAAATAAATAATTTATTTTTTTCACTTTTTCTACATAAAATATTTTTAAAATACATACTTTTGCCCTTGAGAAACAAAGGGTTTATAAATTAAAATTTAGACACAATGTCAAAGATTAAAATTGGTATCAACGGATTTGGACGTATCGGACGTTTTGTATTCCGTCAGGCAGTTGCACAAGGTAATATCGAAGTTGTTGCAATTAACGACCTTATTGATGTAGATTATATGGCTTACATGCTAAAATATGATTCTACTCATGGAAAATTCAACGGTACTGTTGAAGTTAAAAATGGTATGTTAGTAGTTAACGGAAATACTGTTCGTGTTTCTGCAGAGAGAAATCCTGCTGATATTAACTGGGGTGCCGTAGGTGCTGAGTATGTAGTTGAATCAACTGGTCTTTTCTTAACAAAAGAGTCGGCTCAAGGTCATATCGATGCTGGTGCTAAAAAAGTTGTGATGTCTGCTCCTTCTAAGGATGATACTCCAATGTTCGTAATGGGTGTGAATAATAAATCATACTCTAAAGATATGGCTTTCGTTTCTAACGCTTCTTGTACAACTAACTGTTTAGCTCCTGTAGCTAAAGTGTTGAATGACAAGTTTGGTATTGTTGAAGGTTTAATGACAACTGTACACGCTACAACTGCTACTCAAAAAACTGTTGACGGTCCTTCTGCTAAGGATTGGAGAGGTGGACGTGGAGCTGGTCAAAATATTATTCCTTCTTCTACTGGTGCTGCTAAAGCCGTAGGTAAAGTAATTCCTGCTTTGAATGGTAAATTAACTGGTATGTCTTTCCGTGTTCCTACACCAGATGTATCTGTAGTTGATTTAACTGTTCGTTTGGAAAAAGGAACTACTTACGAAGCTATTTGTGCTGCTATGAAGGAAGCTTCAGAAGGCGAATTAGCTGGTGTTCTTGGTTATACTGAAGATGCAGTTGTATCTAACGACTTCGTTGGCGATACTAGAACTTCTATCTTTGATGCAACAGCAGGTATCCAATTGTCTCCAAACTTCGTAAAAGTTGTTTCATGGTACGATAATGAAATGGGATATTCTACTAAAGTATGTGAATTGATTCAATACATGGATTCTGTAAAGTAATCCTTCTATAGATATAGAATTTAAAGCTCTCCTTTTTGGGGAGCTTTTTTTATGCCATAATATGATATAAAACATATGATTTTTCTTAATCGTGTAATCAGAAAAACCATATGTTTGCCCTGTCAATAGAGAATTAATTCTCTATTTTTTTTATCACTATCACACTTACACAACAACACCAACTAAAAAAAGATGTTAGAACAATATCTAAAACACGAACAAGCAAGGAATGAAAAAGGAATTCCTGCTTTGCCTTTAAATTCGGAACAAACTGCTGAATTGTGCAAATTACTAGAAAATCCTACTGCTGGAAATGAAGCTCTTTTATTGCATCTTTTCACCCAGCGAATTGCTCCTGGAGTTGATGATTCAACAAAAGTAAAAGCAGAATTTCTCGGACAACTTTTAAAAGGCGAATTGAGTTCCCCAATCATCACAAAATCGGAAGCAATTCAAATTTTGGGAAGTATGATGGGAGGATACAATGTAACCGTATTGGTGGAAGCATTAAAAGATGAAACCTTAGCCGAAGCCGCTGCAGAAGCACTAAAAGGTATCATTTTAGTATACGATTCTTTCCAAACAATTGCCGACCTAGCGAAAAATAATACAGCAGCCAAAAGTGTACTCGAATCTTGGGCTAATGCAGAATGGTTCACCAAACGTGCCAAATTGCCCGAAGAAATTAAATTGAAAGTTTATAAAGTAGAAGGAGAAATCAACACCGATGATTTCTCTCCTGCTTCCCAAGCGTTTACACGCCCCGATATTCCATTGCACGCTTTAGCGATGGGAGCAGGACGTTTCGAAGACGGAATTGAAACCATTGCCGGCTGGAGAAAAGAAGGTCACAAAGTTGCTTTTGTTGGAGATGTGGTGGGAACAGGTTCCTCTCGTAAATCAGCGGCAAACTCATTACTTTGGCATATTGGGGAAGATATTCCTGCTGTACCAAACAAACGTACAGCTGGTGTCGTAATTGGTGGTGCTATTGCTCCTATTTTTTATAATACCACTCAAGATTCCGGCGGACTACCTATTATTACCGATGTTTCGGCTCTTACAACTGGTGACGAAATCATCATCAATAACAAAAAAGGGGAAATTACTCGCAATGGAGAAGTTGTTTGTACCTACTCTTTAGCTCCAGATACCTTGTCGGACGAATACCGTGCCGGCGGACGTATTCCTTTAATTATTGGAAAAGCATTAACTGAGAAATCGCGCACCTTGTTAGGAATGCCTGCCACTGATATTTTCGCTGTTGCAAATAACCCAAAACCAAAAGCAAATCAGGGATATACAATGGCTCAAAAAATAGTAGGAAAAGCATGTGGTGTTAAAGGCATATTGCCGGGTGCTTCTTGCGCCCCAAAAATGACTACCGTTGGTTCTCAGGATACAACTGGTCCTATGACCAGAGATGAAATAAAAGAATTAGCATGTTTGAGTTTTGAAGCGCCAATGTTTATGCAATCTTTCTGCCATACAGCAGCTTATCCTAAAGCAACTGATGTAATCATGCACAAAAGCTTACCTAAGTTCATCTCGGAACGCAAAGGAGTGCCTTTGAAGCAAGGTGATGGTGTTATTCACTCGTGGCTGAACCGTTTACTAATTCCTGATACTGTTGGAACAGGTGGCGACTCACACACACGTTTTCCATTGGGTATTTCTTTCCCAGCAGGTTCTGGTTTAGTTGCATTTGCAGGAGCATTAGGATTCATGCCATTAGATATGCCCGAATCTGTTTTAATCAAATTTAAAGGGAAATTAAACCCAGGTATCACTTTACGAGATGTGGTAAATGCAATTCCTTACTTTGCAATTCAAAATGGACAATTAACAGTTCCTAAGAAAAATAAAATCAATATTTTCAATGGTAAGATTATCGAGATGGAAGGTCTTGAAGACATTACGGTTGAACAAGCTTTCGAATTAACTGATGCTACAGCAGAACGTTCTGCAGCTGCCGGTTGTATTAAGTTATCGGAAGAACGTGTTATCGAGTATGTGAAATCGAACGTTGCCTTGATGAAATCGATGATTAAAATGGGTTACGATGACGCTCAAACTATTCAGAACCGTATTGATGCTTGTAATGAGTGGTTAGCAAATCCGATATTGATCTCGAGAGATGAGAATGCTGAATATGCAGCAACTATCGAAATTGATCTTTCAGAAATTCACGAACCTATTCTTTGCTGTCCAAACGATCCAGACGATGTAAAATTACTTTCTGATGTTCAGAATACTAAAATTCAGGATGTATTTATTGGTTCTTGCATGACAAATATTGGTCATTTTCGTGCTTGTGAAAAAGTTTGGAAAGGACATAGCCCCAGCGATAAGGTGAGAACATACATTGCCCCTCCAACCCGTATGGATCAGGCAGTATTAAAAGAAGAAGCAACTTTTGCCACTTTTTCGCAATTAGGTGTTCGCATTGAAACTCCTGGATGCTCATTGTGTATGGGAAACCAACTTCGTGTACCAGATAACGCTAATGTTTATTCGACATCAACCCGTAATTTCAACAATCGTATGGGAACAGGTGCACAAGTTTATTTAGGTTCCGCCGAACTTGGGGCTGTTGTTTCGGTTTTAGGTAAGTTACCTACTCCTGCTGAGTACCTGGAAATTTACAAGGAAAAAATAGAAGCAAATCAAAAAGAAGTTTACAAATACATGCAATTCGACGAAATGGATATGGAGGATGCTCTATACCAAAGACGAGATTTGTAATTGTATCCCATTAATTATTAAGCCGGTGTTATATACATCGGCTTTTTTTGTCATTTTTTTTTATAAATTACATCAACTTGAAAAAAAATAAACGGTATTCCATAAAATGTGGCAGAAGCTCCTCGACTGGCTCGAAAATCATTTAACAACTTGTACTTTCCAAAAACATTTTGGAATTGCTTGTCCGGGCTGTGGTTTTCAATCCTCTCTGCTTGCTCTTCTCAAGGGGCACATTTGGGAATCCATACTCTTATACCCTGCGCTTCTTCCAATACTAAGCATGCTTTTACTTTTTACGCTTCATTTAAAGTTTAAATTTTCGTGGGGAGCAACGACTTTAAAATATCTCTTTTTTTTAAGCGCGCTTTTAATAGTCGTTTCTTACGCGATCAAAATAAGTTTTCAACATTAAAAAACGAACTAAAAAATTTAAATCAAACAACAAACAGTATACTTTGCTAACAATTTTTATCTTTGCGAAATAGTTAAGAAATTAAATTCTCCAAATTCAACTTTTCACTAAAGTTAATTGGAGATTTTTTTGAATTATACCATGAACAAAAGTGAAAGAATAAAAGCATTCGTTGAGTTAGGATCTTTTCTATCTCAATTTACATCAGAAGATGCGAATCGCAAGCAGCATAACCTAAACTCGACCTACTATGATGACTTTGGAGCTTTACTCGACAGAGTCTCCAACGAAAATTTGTGGTTTACCCCCTTGCATGTGCACGAGTCGATAAAAGGAATTTGCGCCTTTTTACAGGAAAATGAACTACATAAATGGGTAGCACGCTACGCTGTTTCCGATCAGAATACGCAAGTTAAAGTTGCAGTAATCATGGCAGGAAACATTCCAATGGTTGGCTTTCACGATATGTTGTCGGTAGTAATTTCCGGACATTCTTTCATCGGGAAATTATCCTCAAAAGATAATCAACTACTAAATTTTATCTCTAAACTACTCATTGAAATTAATTCTGAATTCAAAGAATTAATCCACTTTCAATCGGATAGATTAAGTGGAGAAAATAAATTCGATGCCATAATAGCTACCGGAAGTAATAATTCGGCGCGCTATTTCGAAGCCTATTTCAAAAAGTACGAACATATTATTCGTCGCAATAGAAATTCTGTTGCAGTACTAACAGGCAACGAAACCAATGAAGAATTAGAAGCCCTTGGAAGAGATGTGTTTTTATATTTTGGTCTTGGATGTAGAAATGTTTCTAAAATTTATATTCCTGTTGGATATAATTTGGTACATCTTCTCGACAACTGGAAAAATTATTCTTTTGTAACCGATCACAACAAATACGCAAACAACTACGATTATCAACGCTCCTTACTATTAATGAATAGAATAGAACATTTAGATACTGGCTTTATTCTTTTAAACGAAAACGTGGCCATTTCCTCGCCAATAGGAGTTGTAAATTATGAATATTATTCCGAAATTAAAGACTTAGAAGTCCACCTAAACACAAATACCGAACTAATTCAATGCATTGTAGGCAACACCATACCAAACGCAATTCCATTTGGAAAAGCACAGGAACCAGAACTGTGGGATTATGCCGACAATGTAGATACAATGGAATTTTTGACCCAATTAAAATCAAAGTAAAGCATGCTATATAAATTTAAAATCACCTCCGCCGAGGTAGACAATTTTGTTCTTGAAATAGAAATTGACCACGAACAAACTTATTTAGAATTTCACAATACAATTCAAAAAGCAATTGGATACGACAACTCACAAATGGCTTCATTCTATCAGATTGGAGCAGATAAAGAAAGAGGATTAGAGATTGCCCTTTTCGAAATGAATACCGAAGATGACGACAATTTTAATGTTGTTGCTATGGATGTTGCTATGATACGTGAATTTGTTTCCTCTGAAAATCCGGAATTAATATACGTTTTTGATTTCTTTTCGGATCGTTTTTTCCACGTTCAATTAATTAAAAAAGGAATTTCAAAATCGAAAACTAAATATCCAAAATGTACTTTATCGAAAGGAGAAGCTCCCATTCAAATAAAAATGGATGCCGAAGATTTTGATGGCTTGGGACTTGGCGAATTTGAATCAAAATCGGATAAAACAAAAACAGCAGACGATTATTTGGCCGATTTCGATGACGAATTTAACGAAGGACCTGAATTTGAAAGTCTGGATGACTACGACGATATTCTGTAATCAATGAATAATGAGTAATATTTTTGCTATCAAACAGAAAGATATTACTCATTATTAATTAGAATAAATTCGACATACTAATTCTCATAAACCTACTATGCCTAAAACTCTTATCGTAATTCTTGGACCTACTGGAGTTGGCAAAACCGATTTAAGCATTAAAATCGCGCAACATTTCAATACAGTAATCTCTTCTTCGGATAGCCGTCAGGTTTATCGGGAAATGAGTATTGGAACTGCAGTACCTGAAAAAGAACAATTAGAAGCAGTACAACATCATTTTATTCATACACACTCCATTCACGACTATTTTAGTTCCTGGGAGTGCGAACAGCAAACAATCGACTTGCTATCTACTCTTTACAAAGAAAAAGATGAAGTTCTTTTGGTAGGTGGCAGCATGATGTATATCGATGCAATTTGCAATGGTATAGATGAAATACCAACTATTGATCCTGATTTAAGAAACGAAATTGTTGAGCGGGCCAAAAATGAAGGAGCTGAATCATTACGCATGCAGTTAAAACAACTCGATCCTGTATTTTACAATCAAGTTGATTTAAAAAATACAAAAAGAGTGATTCACGCGGTTGAAATTTGTTTGATGACAGGAAAACCGTATTCCGAATTAAGAACAAATACTCGAAAAAAACGAGATTTCAACATCATTAAAGTCGGATTGAATAGAGACAGAGCTGAATTGTATGCAAGAATCAACTTACGTGTTGATTTAATGATGAAAGAAGGTTTATTGAAGGAAGCACAAGCATTATTTGAATTCCGTCATTACAACTCGTTAAACACGGTTGGATACAAAGAATTGTTTGAACATTTAGAGGGAAATATTTCTCTTGACGAAGCCGTGGAATTAATCAAACGTAATTCCCGCAGGTATGCCAAACGTCAACTTTCCTGGTTCAACAGAGACAAAGAGATTGAATGGTTTCATCCCGATCAGGAAGAAGAGATACTGCAATATTTAAAAAAACAAACTTAGTAATACCGATTATTATTTAAATGGTATCAGAGTCAATGGCAAACAAGGCACACAAGTGGAGAAGCCATATTCGTTCACCCTACATGAGTATTCAATACATACCCAACTCCTCTTACGGTATCAATTTGTAAAACCTTCTGATCTTTAAATAAATCTCTTAGCTTAGATAGCGTATTGTTTAGGCTGGCATTGTTTTCCGGCACTAAAGAATGGTTCCATAGCTTTTCTGCCAACTGCTCTTTAGTTACTATTTTATTGGGATGCTCCATTAGCACTGCCAAAGCATTTTTTTCAAAAGGGCTCAGCTTTTTTATCAATTCATTCTCGTAAAACAATTCACCTGACAGTAAGTTGAGTTGACAACCTGCTAATTTTATTATTTGTGATGGATTTGATTTTGAGACAAAACGTTGGATATAAGAAACGAGAACAGGTATCGATAAAGGTTTTGGAATATAAGCACTGCCCCCAATACTAATTCCCTTTGTTATAAATTCAGCTTCAGTATGAGAGGAGACAAACAGCAGTGGAATTTGCGGGTGTCTTGTCACAATATCTCGCGCTTTTTCAATGCCATTAGTCGCTCCTATTTCCACATCTAAAATAATAATATCCGGCATCAGAGTCTGTACAATCGAATCTATTCCCAGCAATGTATTTTGGAAATGCACTTTATAATTGTACTCAGTCTCTAGTATGGTTGTAACAAAACTTCCTAAATTGATATCATCATCAACAAATAGCACTTTTAATTGTTCCATTTTCACTTCTTTACATAACTTAAATAATAACTTTTCCAGGAAGAACAATACTAAATGTACTGCCTTCCCCAAGCTTACTTTCTAATCTGACACGCCCTTTGTGAGCTTTTACTATTTGTTGGGTAAAAGCCAAACCAATGCCATGCCCCTTACTGTTGTTATCTGCACGGTAAAATTCCTTAAAAATCTTCCTTTGCTCTTTTTTAGGAATCCCTTTCCCCGAATCTGTAACACAAATGTGTAAGTATTTTTTTTCCCGAATCGCTTTAATTTCCAGTTTTACACATGCATCCGAATATTTAAACGCGTTATCCAACAAATTGCGTAAGGCTGCTTCGAAATAAAGTGGATCCACATAAATATCTAAATTTTCAGGAATCGACAGCTTGCATTCAGCTTGTTTATCTTGATAGACAAGCTCCGATTCCGAGAGTAAATCCCTGCATTTTTTCGCCAGGTTGAATAGCGTAACCTCCAATACAATTTTCTTTTTCTTCGAACGAAATAAGGTCAGTAAAATCTCCATTTTGTGAGTCAGTTTAGAGACATTGCTACTTGCATTCCTGAGCTGTTGCTGCATGGCGGGCAATTGTTCTTTGCTGGCCAGATAATCCAATAATGTATAGACATAAGATAAAGGACTTTTTAAATCGTGTACCATACCACTCACGGCTCGTTCGCGCCACTGCAGCTGTGCCATTTGTTGCTGCAATTTCCACAGCAACCACAGCAGAAAAATGGCGACTAGAACAACAGCGAGTGCCGATATGCCAATGGAATATACCATTCCTCTTAAAAAAGGAAAGGTTTTCAACTGAAAATCAGCAATAAAAACATAGCTCCCTTTTGTGCCTAAGGGAATACGAACATGTAATGTTGAGGGGGAGTTTCCCCATTTCTTATCCATTTCTTTTCCCATATGCAAACTATCCATGGCCAGATCATTTTTCAGAAGCTGCATACGGTAAGCTTGTATTTTTTCGAATTCGGGAAAATTGTTTTGCAACAATGAGTCAACAACATACAGATGAAATTTTCCTTTCCCTAAACTAATATCTGTAAATGAAGCTTCTATCAATTTTCCCAGTGCGAAATCAGGAATGTAATTTTTTGTGTTAATTTCAGATCTACCCAATTCTGCAGAAGTATCTTTACCTATTTCTTCATTTGCTGTTTCGTCCATTAAAATAATAGCCACATCCGGTTTTGTAAGATTAGGAGTGCTATACCCTTGTAAAGCATGAAAATTGATCATGCCTTGCAAGGAGCTTTCCAGCTTCGATGTAAACGTCTGTTTTTCCTGCTCCAACTGCTGCCATAACCACAATCCCTGCGAACCAATAAGTATTGCAAGTACCAGTACGGACATTACACCGAGTCTTTTGAAAAATTTGTTTTTCATAACATAAAGATATCTTTCTTTTTAAAAAAGAGTAAAGTTTTCTTTATTAGAACAATTCTAAATTGTGCTTTCTTGTCAAAAAAACAGGCTCATTTCAAATCAAAACACACCACCTTTTCTAATCAAATCGCAACCAAAGTGTCATTGAATGATTAGAAAGATAGTTAGTTCTGCCAGGTCCTACTAAATATTGAGCTTGCTTTTCCCCACACCCAATTTACGCTCTGTCTGTTTTCATTTGATGATCATTATCTCACTTTTTTTGATTAGAAAACCACCTATTGTTTGATTAGTTTTCTAATTACAAGCAGTTAGAAAGTTAATCGTTTTTTTGGATTTTATGTTCCAATTTTAAAAGAGTTTTAAATGAATACTTCACTAAAAAAAGTAAAAATCATGAAAACGAAAAAAGACAGCAAAGCAATGGAGGTATTAAACCGAAACAAATTAGGCCAAGTAAAAGGCGGAGAAGATAGAGATTACTACACAGTTATTATTGATGGAAAAGAGGTGAGAATATATGTGTAACAGAAAAGAATGTATCAAAACAGAAGAATTAAACCAATATAATATGACAATCTACTTTTTAGGGAAAAATAATTTAGGAAAGTAGCCGCCCCGGATTACGCATGAATATAAATCCATCCTCTACCGGAGGTGGCTATAGTAGCCATAGCTACCTGTAAGCAAGGACAAAGCTACTAGAAAGAGGTGAATTTTGCAATTGTGAAAGGAATGGACAAACTAAAATAAGTATAAATAAAAAAAGACAATTGATATAATAGTTGAGCCAATTGACATAATGAGCGATGAACTAAAATATATAAAAGATGGTTATTCCAACACAGTCAATTATGAGCAACCCAAAAAAGTGAAATACAAATCTGGAAATACTGATTCTAAGGAAGATTTACTTTTGGTTTGATAACTTCATGAAGTTAAAATCAATTTTCTTTTAAAAATAATTTTGTATGAAAACTAAAAAAATAGAAATTATTGTTGCTGCATCCGATATTCTTAAAGAAGAACTTATACAAATTAAAGGTGGTAATTATTCGGAGCCTATTAGCTGTAGTAGTCCAGGGAAAGTTAAATGTAAAAAACCAGGCACAGATAACAGTCTAACGCAAAACTTATCCGTTTGGTAATAAATGCTAAAAGATCAATAAATTAAACTACAATTAATTTAACAATATGAACAATTCATTAATCAATATTCTTGTAGAACCAATAGATATTTTACAAGAAGAATTAAAACAAATCAAAGGCGGTAATTACTCTGAGCCTATTAGTTGCAACCCTACTGGGAAAGCCAAATGCAAAAAACCTGGTGAAGATAATAGTCAAACAAAATACATTTCTGTTTGGTAGAATAAATAGCATGGGTTTCTGTTTTAATAAGAAACCCATCTTAATAAAACTTAAATAACAAAATATGATATTTTCCAAATACAATTATTTATTCGACTCTAAAAAATATGGATATTTCATTTATAATTCGAGAACTAATTCATTTTTAAAATTAGATAAAAGTTTATATAAAACACTTTTAGAACATCAAAAGTCTAACGCAAATAACATTGTCTTAGAGCCTGAAACTCTTGATATTTTAAATAAATCAAAAGTGTTTGTTTCTCAAAATGAGGATAATAATTTTTATACTCAAAGAAAATTCATAAAGTACCAGAAATGTTTTTCAGTGACAGATATGGGAATAGTTATAGCACCAACTATGGCTTGTAATTTTATGTGTCCATATTGTTATGAAGCAGATTTGCCTGCCACAGTGATGTCAGAAGAAGTTCAATCTGAAGTCATAAAATTTATAGAATCAAATAATGGTTCAAATAATTTAACTCTTTGCTGGCATGGAGGAGAACCACTTCTTGCGTTTGATGCGATGAAGAATATTCTAGATAATATTGAAAATTCTGATAAAATAAATCTCCGATCGCATCAATTAGTAACTAATGGCTATTTACTTGATCAGGATAAAGTTGAATATTTAAAGAAACACAATTTAAATTCTGTTCAAATTACAATTGATGGATTGCCAGAAAGACACAATCAAAGTAGGAAACATAAATCTGGAGTTCCTACATATGATAAAATAATTAATAATATTGAGAACCTTGTTAAAATTGCACCTGAGTGTCATGTAAATATTAGAGTAAACATACATGAAGATAACAAAGAAGATTTTCCTATTTTATATAATACACTATCAGATAAATGGAAACATAATAATGTGAATGTAAATATGGTATTTACTGAAGATTTTGGTAATTGCAAGGTAAAATGTCTATCTAAGAAAGAATATGTTGATTTTTATAAGAATTTAAAAAATAGTCATGATATTAAGGAGGTATCCTTTTATCCCAAGCCTAAGGACATAGGATGTACTGTGGATTACACCAATAGTTGCATTGTAGGTCCAACTGGAGATTTATACAAATGTTGGGTAGATCTAGGTAAAGAAGATCGAATTATCGGTAATATATTTTCAAACGAGAGAAATTACGCTATTCTATCTGAATATATTATTGGCACTGATATTTTTAATGATCCTAAATGTAAAGACTGCTTATTATTTCCAATATGTGATGGAGGTTGTAGCCTTTTTAGATACGAGCACAAGTTAAATGGTACAGAGTATAATGTTTGTCCAATAAATTTTGAGGATCTGCCTAAATTATTAGAACTGCATTACGAACAAGGATTAAACAAACTTGAAGAATGAAAAAAACACGCTGGATAATTATTCTTTTTATTTTGTTATCTCAATTCAAATTTATTTACTCGCAAACTACTCATATTAGAGGTAAAGTAAGTGATACCAACAAGAAACCTCTAGAGTATTTTACAGCAACAATATTAACACCCTCCGATTCAAGTATCATAATCGGAGGTGCTTTTATTGATGGTATTTTTGAATTTCCAAAAATAGAACAGAACAAATGCTATTTACAAATTTCATGTGTAGGTTACCAAACTGTAACTCGACAAATTGATTTATCAGAGAACAATTCGATAGATATTGGAACGGTTCAAATGAAAAATTTAGAATTAGATGAAGTTACTGTTTTTGCAAAGCGACCAACTTTTAGACAAGTTGAAGGAAGATTGCTTATTGATGTAAAAGGAACTGCATTGAGTGAAGCTGGCGATATCTTTGATGCTCTAAAAAGATCACCTGGATTAATTGTTGATAACAACAACAACATTATCGTATTCGGAAAAGGGACTCCTATTGTTTTTATCAACGAAAAAGAAGTTCAAAATCAAGCTGAAATAGAAAGTCTACAATCTGATGATATTGTAAGCATAGAAATCGATCGCAATCCTTCAGCCGAATACAGTGCTTCGCGAAATGCGGTTGTGAGAATCAAAACAAAGAGAATCACAAATGATAAAATAAGCCTTCAGATTTACAACCGGAATTATTTTGCCAGAAAATTCAGCGCCCAAAGCGGATTGCAACTCGCCAGTAAAATCAACAAAACTACTGCTTCAATTAATTATGAATACCGAGATTTCAAATCAAAAAACTACGAAGATGCATATGAAATAAACACTCAAAGTGAATATACAATATCTAACAATAACTCAACCACTCGACTTCCAAAAACAAAAACACACAATTTGTTTTTTTCTCTCAATCAAGAAATCAACGCAAAAAACAACATCGGTTTCCAATATTCATATATTTCTACCAATCAAAAACAGGACTCCGATTCGAAACAAACCATCAACAAAACAAATGATGGAGTTACCAATCGAAATATTTTAAAAGACAGGGATGTAGATAAAAACCTGCACATTTATAATCTGAATTACCAATATGATATTGACAGTACATCTTCTTTGTCCGTTATAGGTGATTACACAAGGTCTGCAAATCATTCAACCGAAGATATCGGTGAGGCGAACATAACAAATAATTCAAATTTGAAAAGCTTGATCGATAATCAAAATGATTACAAGATCTATAGTGGAAAGATAGACTTTAAGACTTGTCTCCTCCAATCAATAAATCTGCAAACAGGAGTAAAAGCATCAAAAGTTACTAACAATGGAAAAGTTACTTCAGTGAATCAAATCACCACAACAGAAAACTACCAAATTAATGATAAAATTGATGACCGTATAAGTGCTGCTTATTTCAACTTAGAACCAAAACTAAATAATTTCAAATTGGAAGCAGGATTTCGTTATGAGTATACCGACACCAAAATATCTTCAAACGAAAAAACTGTTCTCGATTCAACTTACGGGCACTGGTTTCCTTCTGTCTTAATCAACAAAGAATTTTCCGACTATGTAAATGTAACATTGAGTTACGCTAAAAAAATTGACCGACCAAGTTTTAATGAATTAAGTACCGACATTACCTATTTTGACGCACTATCGTATAGTACCGGAAACCCAAAAATAAAACCTACAATCAGTCACAATCTTGACCTTAGTTTTGGTTTGTTCAAAAATCTCTCGGTTAATTTTGCATACAAATACGAAAAAAATGCTCGAATTCAAAGTGCAGTTAGCGATGATGTAAATCCAGATATCGTAAAATATACTCCTGTTAATATCAAGCAAGCCGAATACATGTATCTGAACATCAATTACAATTATTCCGGAAAAAAACTGAATTCAACCTTTAGTTTAGGAGGAGAGAAACCATTTATCGAAATCCCATATTTGGAAGGAGTTCGAAAAATACGACAATCCTCATGGTATTTTCAAACCAATAACGATTATTCAATTACATCCAGAACAAGTATTTTTGCAAATTACTTATATAGTAGCAGCAGTAAAGATTTAATGACGCATTTTGAGAGTTCATCCAAGTTGTCTGTTGGTGTAAACACTTCTTTTTTCAGTAAAAAGTTAAACGTTGCAATAATGGCCAATGATATTTTCAACACTTCTGATAATTCATGGGAAGATAAATATGGGAATATCGTTGCAGGCTTAAATCCTGATAATGATAACACATGGGTGAGATTTTCCATTAAATACAACCTCTATGATTTTAAAGGTGGCATCAGGAAAAAATCAGCGAGTGAAAGTGAATTAAATAGATTGTAAATATCAACTTAAAAAAAGAAACACCATGAGTACATTAAAAAATCTAATCAGCACTCACTTAAGTGCAGAACAAGTAGAGGCTGTTAATACGGCTCTCTCGACTTTAGAAACAGCCTTGGCAGCTAAGGTGAGTAATCTTAGTGGAGATGAGCGTCGCAAGTATGGTAGTATAAGCGAACAAAACAAACTGTTTGTAAACAAGGTGAACGACTATGCCATGAATCAAACTGCATTGCGAAGTCCTGATGTAGATTGGGCTGAGTTTGCCAAAGACTTTAATAGTCGTACTGTTTTGGAAGGAACCATTTCACGTTTGCAAAATCTGCTCACAGGCATAAACAATGCGAAAACTCTGCACGACTACGACAACTACCAGGCTGCTTTAGATGATTATGCCTACACCAATTACAAAACAGGAACATCTGCTCCGGGCTACGAGGCCAAACGCAATGAACTGAAACAATTCTTTAGCCGTATCAAAAAAGTTGATGAAAAGGAAACAGCGGATAAGAAGTGATACTTAGTTTAAGTAGACACTGCTTAAATCCTGACTGGTTTAATTTATATATCGCAAATTTAACTTGTCAGGTTATTTTTTATAGATGTCTGATCGTTTGTTTTTATACTAAATAGGCTTTGCAATAGAAAGACTTCGGTTCTGTATCGAAATACTTTGCTTCACAACCAAAGTATTGAGGTTCGTGAAGCTAAACCGTGGGCTTAGGAAGCGAAAGGAAGAGGTTCTGTACCGAACCGGAGAGGTTCAAGAACCTGAAATTTTAGGTTTGCAACCCCTAACTTAGATTCCTAAATCCCAACGGAAATATGGGGAACCGAAGGAGAAACATAAGAAACCTAAAAAGAATGGTAGGCATACGTAAAAAATTAGGTTCGCAAACCTAAAAGTTGGAGTCGTAAACCAGAACGGAACAATCTGGAACGATAAATTAAGGGTAAATGACCGAAACAGAATGGTAGAGAACCCCAAACCCTAAGAAAATTATTATGAAGCGTGAACACAGATCTAACAGATAAAAGATTCGTGAAAATTCGTGCCATCTGTGTTATTCGTGTTTCATAAAAAGGACACGGATGTAACGAATAAAATAATCTTTGGAAATCCGTTTCATTCGTCCAATTCGTGTTCCGTTCTAAAAAATGAGTAATCAATGAAATATGCTTTCTACAAACAATTCGATGCCATGGACTGCGGGCCAACCTGTGTACGGATGATTGCCAAATACTACGGCAGGCACTATTCACTGGAGCAACTTCGAAAAAAAAGTTTCGTTACCCGCGAAGGTGTTTCGATGCTAGGCATTAGCGATTGTGCCGAAAGTATAGGTTTTCATACTTTGGCAGGTCGTTTTACGTTCGATAAATTGGCAGAGCAAGCTCCCCTGCCCTGTATTGTTCATTGGCGACAAGATCATTTTGTGGTGGTATATGCTATAAGGAAGAAAAAATCATTATTTAAAAAAACAGAAATTCAAATTATAGTTGCCGATCCAGGTAAAGACATCATAAAATATAGTAAAGATGAGTTTCTGGAAAACTGGATTAGTACCAAAACAAGGGGCGAAGACAAAGGAGTTGCCCTACTGTTAGAACCAACGCCCAGGTTTTATGAACAGGAGGGAGAGAAAAACCCCACAGGAAGTTTTGCTCTTCTTTTCTCCTATTTTGGACGGTACAAAAAGTATTTCACCCAATTGCTTCTGGGTTTACTTTTGGGCAGTATATTGCAACTCATCTTTCCTTTTTTAACTCAGGCAATTGTAGATGTTGGTATATCCGACCAAAACCTGAGTTTCATCTATCTAATACTACTTGCACAACTAATTCTGTTCGTTAGCCGCATGTCTGTCGATTTTATACGCAGGTGGATTCTTTTGCACATCAGTACACGCATAAACGTTTCTCTTATTTCCGATTTCCTAATAAAATTGATGAAACTCCCCATGAGTTTTTTCGACACCAAATTAGTAGGTGATATTTTACAACGAATAGAAGATCATAGGCGTATTGAACGTTTTCTAACAGCACAATCTTTAGGTGTGATTTTTTCGTTATTCAACTTTATTGTTTTTGGAATTGTACTCTTGGTTTATAGTACAAAGATATTTTTAATATTTCTGGCAGGTAGTATTTTATATGTTTTATGGATTTTCATCTTTCTAAAGAAAAGACGTACTCTCGATTATCAGTTTTTTGAACAGCAAGCTTTAAATCAGAGCAAAACTTACCAGTTAATTAATGGAATGCAGGAGATCAAACTTCAAAACTGTGAAAAGCGGAAACGCTGGGAATGGGAAGATGTGCAAGCAGATTTGTTTCATGTAAATATAGCATCTTTATCGCTTCAACAGTCACAGGAAGGCGGAACTGTATTTATCAACGAATTGAAAAACATTCTAATTACCATTGTTGCAGCCTCAGCAGTTATCAATGGCTCCCTTACACTGGGAATGATGCTTGCCATACAATATATCATTGGGCAGTTGAATAGTCCTTTGGAACAAATGGTCGGTTTTATTCACAACATGCAGGATGTGAAGATCAGTCTCGACCGTTTGTCCGAAATTCATCAAAAAGAGAATGAGGATGAAAAAAATGAAACAAAATTTCAGAATTTCTCTCATGGAAACCGAAGCATCGAAATCGAAAATCTGTGCTTTCAATACGAAGGTCCTCACTCGCCCAAAGTACTCAACAATATCAATCTAACCATTCCGCAAGGCAAAGTAACAGCCATAGTGGGAGCCAGCGGGAGTGGAAAAACCACATTGGTAAAATTATTACTGGGATACTATCACCCAACAAATGGGCAGATAAAGGTAGATCAGCATCAGCTTTCTGAATATGATTTGCGGTGGTGGCGAAACCAGTATGGTGCTGTAATGCAGGACGGATTTATCTTTTCGGAATCAATTGCCAAAAACATTGCAGTTTCAGACGAAGAAATTGATAAAGATAAATTGTTGCATGCTGCAAAAGTTGCCAACAGCCATAATTTCATTAGCGAACTACCCTTAGCATACAACACTGTTGTAGGACAAGAGGGACAAGGTGTGAGTCAGGGGCAAAGACAACGCATACTAATAGCGAGAGCTGTGTATAAAAATCCTGATTTTCTCTTTCTGGATGAAGCTACAAATGCACTGGATGCCAACAATGAAAAAGAAATCAGCAGAAATTTGGATCGTTTTGTGGCAGGAAAAACTGTTGTTATTGTTGCGCATCGCTTAAGTACTGTGAAAAATGCAGATCAAATAATTGTTCTAGATAAAGGGGAAATCGTAGAGAGAGGAACTCATGCAGAATTAACAAAAAATCGTAATCATTATTATGAGTTGGTTAAAAACCAACTGGAGTTGGGAAATTAAGTGTAGAACACCGATTCAACGAATATGACGGATAGACACTGATAAAAAGATTCGTGTTAATTCGTATTGTCTGTGTAATTTGTGTTCTAATAAAAAGATTTGTAGAAACCTGTTTAATCAATATTGTTAGTGCTCCATCATTTTTATCTTTAATCTATGCTCGAAAAAGAAATAACAAACAAAATCATCAAAGCCTACTATAAAGTGTACAACACATTAGGTTATGGATTTCTTGAAAAGGTTTATGAAAACGCAATGTGTTTAGAATTACACAAACAGGCTTTGTTTTGTAAGCAACAAGAACGAATTAAAGTGTTTTACGATGGCAAACAAGTTGGAGAATACTTTGCAGATATTATTGTAGAAAACAGAGTTATTATAGAATTAAAAGCAGCTGAAAATTTATGTTATGAACATGAATGCCAATTAATCAATTATCTAAAAGCAACCAATATTGAAGTAGGCTTACTACTCAACTTTGGAAAAGAACCACAATTCAGAAGAAAAATATTTACCAACGATCGCAAACAGAACTCGGATGACGCGGATAAAACAAATGAACACGGATAGAAAATAATTCGTTAAAATTCGTTTAATCTGAATGATTCGTGATCCAATTAAAAGTGAAAGATATGGCAGAGCAAAAAGATAATATAGAACTCAGAAGTGAAAAAGTAAGAAACATAATAGGGCAAGTCCCTTCACGGATAATTCGGAGTGGAATAACCACATTATTTGTAGTTGTAATGATTCTTTTGACTGGCAGTTACTTTTTTCGTTACCCGGATACTCTAAAAGGGACTACTCACTTACACTCCGACTCAATCTCTCTCTATTTCGCAACCATCAACCTGCCTTATCATTTTATTGGAAAGATAAAATCAGGACAGAAAGTAAACATTGAGATGGAAGGATATCCTGCAAATAATTTTGGTTTGCTAAAAGGAGAAGTCTCTCAGGTATTCCCTACCCCATTAGAAACTAATGAAGCGAGCTATTTTATAGTAAAAGTAACATTAACCAATGGAATGACGAGTACTCAAAACAAGATCATTACTTTTTATCCAAACCTGAAAGGAAAGGCAAAAATAACAATTGGAGAACATCGATTGCTTGAAAAGTTACTCTCTCCGATTGTCAGTATTTTTAAATCAAAAGAGCAATCACAATAAAAACATTTTATTGTGATACCCCTTAAGTGCACCTGCTTAAATGGTAATTATTTAAGCAGGCACTATTCCTAATTAACCAAGCAACCTTCCATGAAAAACTTTATTCTTCTTTCGTTTGTATTTATAATTACCTACCATGCATGTAGTCAGAAATACACTCCATACAACTTTTCAAATGTCGATATCAAAAATGACCTTCAATTTTTAAAAGAAAAATGTACAAGTATTCATCCTAAATTCTTAGACGAAAACTTCTCAAAATCGTGGAGTAATACATGTGACAGTATCATTAAAACTTTAAAAGACAGCACATCCATGAATGATAGTTTCATTATAATGTCAAAACTTTTATCGGAAATTGAGGATACTCATACTGGATTTAATTTCCCCTTTGAAGAGAGACAAAAATACATGTCGAATGGAGGCCTTTGTATGCCATTTACAATTCTGGTTAAAAACAATAAATTATTTTTCAATCAGTATTTTAGTAAAAACCCAAACATACAGCTAAGCGATGTTGAGATAGTATCGATAAACGCAATTGATTCTCGAAAAACACTCTCCGATTTACGAAGTATAGTGGGTGTTAACAATCGAGAATGTGGAGATTACGCAGTAGAAAAATTCTTTAATATGGGCTTTTGGATGCTTTATGGAGAATCAGAAAAATACCTGATACAAACAGTTTCTTCCGACTCAATTCTTACTGCAAAAGCGCTTACCAACGATCAATATTTCGCGCTTAAAAACCAGTATCCTAATCCACAACAAAATCAATACAAATTGGAGTTTTCCAAGAATAATCAAGTGGCAAATTTATCCATAAAATCCTTTTTTGGGGATGATAATTTCTATACTTTCCTTTCCAACTCTTTTGACTCTATAAAACAAAAAGAATGTTGTACACTAATTCTAGATGTAAAGAATAATCCAGGAGGAAGAAGTTGTGCCGTTGATAGCCTGCTAAATTATCTAACCAATAAACCATACGGTCAATATGCATCTATTGGTATTCGTGTAAGTGATGAAATAAAGACCTTATACAAGACAAAATATCCACAATTGTATAATATTATAAATCATTTAAATAATAATACAATTTACAACTTAAAAGACAGCACTTTAATACATATTCCTACTCCTAAAAAATCGTTATTTAATGGAGATTTATTCGTTATAATAAACGAAAGAACAAATAGTGCAGCAGCTACTTTTGCAGGTGTTGTTAAAGAAAACAAACTAGGAGTAATCGTTGGTAATAAACCGACAGGCGAACACCTAAAATACTATGGCGATTTTATCTCTTTTAAGCTTCCAAATACGAAACTTGAATTTTTTATATCCCCTAAGGAGTTTATCCAATTTGGTGGAACAAACTTTAATGCCGGAGTGGAGCCTGATACCTCTACCTTGCCTTAAATTGAATACAAATATAAGTTAGTTCGTAGAAAGCGTTCTTCTCCCTACTCATAAAACCCCTTACCAAACACACCAAATTCATCTTTCCCCAGTACTTTGTGTTTCCAAACGGCATCCATAAATCCGATGCCATAATCGAAGAGCTACACAAAACTTGCTGCAAGCGCTTTTATTGCAATGGCAAACAATTTGCTCTTTGAAAGTGCATCAGCAAACACAAGAATAGCGTATAAAAAAACTGGAAAAGAAAAAATCCGGTGAACAGCTATCCCTAAAACGAATGCTCCAATTGTTGCCAAAACCACACTAACTGCGAAATAATAATCACTGCCTTGTATGTGAAAGGCTTTACACATTGACTTTTCGCAGAACAAAGGCCTCCTACTTTTCATAACGAAATAATTATTTCATCATTAGAACAATTCTAAATTGAATTTTTAATTCAAAAAATACATTTTTTTTCTAATCAAAACAGACCCTTTTCCTAATCAAATTGCAATAGAATTCTAATCAAATGATTAGAAAAGAACCAGCACTTGCTATTTATTATTTTTTAATAGACTCCTATCTCTCTTCACTATTTTGTTCGATATATATTTTGTTTTAACTAATCATTTCATCTGTTTTTGATTAGAAAACAGCTTCCAGTTTGCTTAGATTTCTAATCACAAGCAACTAGCAAGTTAATCGTATTTGTTGAATTTAGGTTTTATTTTTAAAAGAAGTTTACAACGACTATTTCATCAAAAAAAGCAAAGTATTTAAGACTCTAAATCAAAATGAACTGGCACAACTTAAAAGTGACAATAATATTATGTTGTTATATATGGAAAAATGGTGAGGATATATGCATAATAAAAAAGCATCTAACTAAACAGAGAAATTAACCCAATATAATATGACAATCTACCTTTTAGTAAAAAATAAATATGGAAAGAAGCCACTATAGATTAACAATAAGACAATAAAACCGCTTCAGAAAGTGACAAGCGTAGTCAAATCTATCTGAAAATAAGAGTACTACTATACAGATTTTAACCTTACATAACTAAAGAGTATTAAAATGAAAAACAAGAATAGAGATTTAAATACTAAACGAATGCTGTCACAATTGTGCCTTGTCCTCGCCTTTATTGCAATTCTCGCCACAATAGGATGTAATAACAATAATAATTCAAACGAAAAAACGACAATAATTAATGTTGAGCCTGAAACAATATTAAATGGTACCATCCCTGACTCACCTGATTTGGTAGAGTGCATGGAAGCAACCGACGAAAATACCAATGAAAAATATTATCTGGCATTACATCATATTGAAGGATTTGAGTATGAAAAAGGATATAGATATCGACTCAAAGTCATAATAACCCAAGGAGATCCACAACTGGATATACCAACAGAAAATTTTAAACTTATAGAAATACTATCAAAAATAAAGATTCAAACTGACGAATAACAACAATCCCTTTCCCAATTAATAAATTCATATTATGAAACGTCCATGCCAAAACATTTTTTGACACACAGGGAGATGATTATTCCCGGCGTGGTAAGTTCCATATGGCAAATAAAAACAAATTATAATCATATGAAAAAAAACATTTTTAATTCAACTTTAATAGTAAGCTTGTGCTTAGTATTATTTTCGTGTTCTCAGGAAGAAATAGATGAAACAACAAGTAAAGTAACTTATTCCCCGGAACTAATAACCCTTGAATCAGGAGTTGTCGTAGAAAAACAAGGAGATAATTATCTTTGGGAAGGTGATATTTTATTATCTCCCACTCAATTAAAAGCTTTGAATGACAGTGGAACAATATTTATTGAAGCAATAGAAAATCCCGCACCAATAACTTCATTAAATCCTGTTACAAATCTACCAGGAAATATATCTTCTGAAAATGGAGAACAGACAAAAGCTTTAGGCATATATCCTACGGCATATAATCTTTGGGCAATGGTACGTTTTACATACAATGCTAATTTAACCTCCACCCAGAAGTCTCGTATTAAAACAGCTCTTTTGGACATTGAATCGAGAACTAATATTAGATTTTACAACGCAACCGGGAAACCAACCGTTGATCCTACATATGGTTTTGCTTATCCATATGTAGACTTCAAAGCCATAGGAAATGAAGATACAAGTCAGTCATATATTGGCCGAATTGGAGGAAGACAAGAGATTAGTCTTGCTGATTTTGCTTTCTATTATTATAATACTGGCGTTATAGAACATGAAATATTACATGCATGTGGTATGTTACACGAACAATGTCGTAAAGACAGAGACAATTATGTGACTATTAACTCATCGAATTTAACCTCAAAAGGTAAAAGTCAATTCACTAAAAGAACCACTAATTATCATATGATTGGAAGTTATGACTTTAATTCAATCATGGGTTATTCTTCAATGACATCCAGTCGGAGTGTAGTTGTGAGTACAAGTGAACCAATGTACACAAAAAAAGATGGCAGTCATATCCATCAAGGAAGTATCCCGTCTGATTTAGACAGACGTTGGGTTAATTCCTTATACTTACCCTATATTGCCCGGTCTGATGTTTACCGTGAATTAGATGCTGTTGTATATAAATCTGACAATACAGTTATGACTGCATCGGAAAGACTGTCCTTGCAAGCTCAGTTAAACAATGGAAATTCAACTCCTCCTGCGGGTGGCAGAATATCTAATGAATTTTAAGCAGGTTTAATTTATTAATTTTACATATTGCCGGGAACACTTTGATTGGGAAAGTGGATTTATTCCCGGCATTTTTTTATATACAAAAATAAACAATTTACAAAAAGTCAAGCTTCTGGCAAGAAGTTTGATCAAGACCAAAACCATTTTGTAGATAAAAAAAATCTGCAAGTCGATTTATGCGTTACTTATAAACACGCAACCAATTCAGTAAAATAACGTCTTAAAAAAACAAGACAATTTCTAAATTCAAAAAAATGAAAACTTATTTGACAATTATCCTATCGCTTTTATTCCTTTCTGGATGCCTAAAAGATGACGACAACACTCCCGAAATAACTATCGATTGGGAAACTTATGGCTATGTGATGAATTGGACTGAAGTTGAGAGCAAGGCTGGAGATTCTGATTGGGAAAATATATTTGAGGGACAAGATTTGACCTTTTTATCTAATTCTATTGATGAAGAACTTGAATTGCCCAATAATGGAATCATTCTATATGCACCAAGTGTCAATATCAATATAAAAAATAACACTTCATTTGAAAGAACAGATAGTACATTTGTTCTTTATTTGTACCCAGATACAGCAGAAGCCGATACGATATCCTTAGCTTATAAGCTTTCAGATAGTTCAACCTTAGTGATATCAGACACAACAGTAAGCCCTGCTACTCAAATTAAATACAGAAGAGATAATTAAAATGTACTGTCTCAATTTTTATCTCAGCACTTAATACAGACACAAGGTAAGCGTCTCCGCGTCGCCAGCCCATCCAAAAAAACACACCCCGTCAAATTTTGGTTCAAATTGACGGGGTATTAAATTTCAGATATTACTCAGCCCACTTATCAGGAAGCAAGTTTCTCATTTGTTCGTTGGTCATGGTTTGGTGTTCTGCTAGGTGCTGTATCACATCTTTGAAATAAGAAAAGGTATTCACATTGTTCAGTCTACATGAAATGGCCAGAGAATATAGTTTCGCAGTTCTAGCAGCTCCAGCATTAGAGCCACAGAAAAGCGAATTGCGACGACTAATGCTAATGTAACGCATCGGTCGTTCAATCCTATTATTATCCAAATCGTAATCTG
>NZ_MVDD01000023.1 GCF_002843315.1 Labilibaculum filiforme
ATTGCTTAATAAATACAATTTTAAACTCTATTTGAAAGTTCCTTTATTTAAAAGGGGAATTTAATAAATAGCTATTACATTGATAGTTTTGAAGTTTACAATAGTAAAATAGATCTCAATTTACATATTGGTCCTAAATGTTTATTTAAGTTACACTTGTAAATTACCATTGTAAAAATATTTTCTCTTTTCGACTTGCCAATTGTAAAACTATTTGTTAGATTTGTAATGTTATTGAAATTAACATCTGTAAAATTCACATATAATAACTTTAAGGATGAAGAATCGAATAGTTCAGCTGATTAATAGTGAAGGTTTAACCTCTTCTAAATTTGCAGACACAATAGGTGTTCAACGATCTAGTATTTCTCATATTTTATCGGGACGTAACAACCCAAGTCTAGATTTTGTGCAGAAAATATTGAGCTCGTTTCCTTCTATTAGTCCTAATTGGCTTATTTCTGGCACAGGCGAAATGTATGTAACACAAAATTCACCTTCATTGTTTCAGGAACCAGATATAAAGCCTACACCTATCGAAAGTCAAGCAAATCACCCACCTAAATTAAATAAAGAAACTGTTAGTATTCCGCGCTCGAACCCTGAACCTATGCTGGAAATGAGTGCTTTTACATCTGGAAAGCAAATTGAGAAAGTTGTAGTGTTTTATACCGATAAAACTTTTAAAGAATACAATCCTTCTTAAGTATTTTTTAGCTTATCTTTGCCTGCGTTTATACTTAACAGTTTAAAATACAACCAGGCAGCATGAAAAAATCAGTACAGGACTTTAAGGTACTGCGCAAGACAGAGCTAAACGATGAAACTTTTGTTATTGATGTAAAGGCATCTACGCCATTACCAGACATTAAACCAGGGCAATTTGTTAACGTTCTAGTCGAAAATGCAAACAACACCTTCCTTAGAAGACCTTTATCCATCCATTTTGTTGATTACGAGGAGAATATCATCAAGTTATACATTAAGAAAATTGGAGAAGGCACAAATAAACTAAGCGAATTAAATCTTGGAGACAAGTTGAATATCGTTTTTCCATTAGGAAATCAATACTCTATTCCTAAGAACTCTAAAACACTATTAATTGGTGGAGGATGCGGTGTCGCTCCTTTATTATACCTAGCTAAACATCTTAGGGATGCAGGAAACCAGGTTACTACGATATTAGGCGTACGTTCTGCCTATGATGCAGTAGAATTAGATCCGTATAAAGAATACGGCCGTGTTTTCGTTACTACGGAAGACGGCTCTGTTGGAGAAAAAGGTTATCCTACACAGCATTCTGTTCTTAACGAAAAATTTGATTACACATTTACTTGTGGTCCAGAACCCATGATGAAAGCTGTAGCGGCTTATTCCAAAAGTAAAGCAATTCCATGTGAAGTTTCTCTAGAAAACACTATGGCTTGTGGAATTGGAGCTTGTTTATGCTGCGTAACCGACACAAAAAGAGGAAATATATGTACATGCACTGAAGGTCCGGTGTTCAATATAAATGAATTGAAATGGTAAATTTGGAAGTTAAACTTAAGGATCTGATTCTTAAAAATCCTGTAATGACCGCTTCTGGAACTTTTGGTTACGGTGAGGAATTTGAAGATTTTATAGATATAAGCCAATTAGGCGGTATAGTAGTTAAAGGCACAACAAGGCATCATCGGGAAGGAAATCCTTATCCCAGGATGGCTGAAACACCTTCAGGAATGCTAAACGCCGTTGGCCTTCAAAATAAAGGAGTTGAGTACTTTTGTAATACTATTTATCCTAGAATTAAACATTACAATACTAATATTTTAGTTAACGTTTCGGGCTCAGTTATAGAGGATTACGTAGAAACAGCCGCAATGATTAACGAATTGGATAAAATTCCTGCCATAGAGCTGAATATATCCTGTCCGAACGTGAAAGAAGGTGGAATGGCTTTTGGAACCAATTGCGCTTCTGCAGCTTCGGTTGTCCGCGAGGTGCGGAAAGTGTACAAAAAGCATTTAATGGTTAAGTTGTCGCCAAAT
This sequence comes from Labilibaculum filiforme, assembly GCF_002843315.1. Taxonomy (GTDB): domain Bacteria; phylum Bacteroidota; class Bacteroidia; order Bacteroidales; family Marinifilaceae; genus Labilibaculum; species Labilibaculum filiforme. Next base: position 2,031 of record NZ_MVDD01000023.1, read on the forward strand.
GTTACAGACATAAGCGAAATTGCTAAAGCTGCGGAAGCTGAAGGTGCTGATTCAGTATCTCTTATCAATACCCTATTGGGAATGGCTATAGATGCTGAAACTAGAAAACCACTTTTATCTACTGTTACAGGTGGTTTATCCGGACCATGCGTAAAACCCGTAGCCTTACGAATGGTTTGGCAGGTTTTTAATGCCGTTAAAATTCCAATTGTAGGTTTGGGAGGTATAATGAATGCAAAAGATGCTATTGAGTTTATTTTAGCTGGAGCTTCTGCAATTCAAATTGGAACTGCTAATTTTATTGACCCTCAAGTAAGTGTTAAGGTCGTTGAAGGAATCAAAGAATATATGATCCGACATCAGGTTGAAAACCTTACAGATTTAATTGGCGCAATTAAAGAACAGTAAGTCAATGCGTTAAAATAAAGAAATAATTCTCTAATGCGGAGATGTGGAGTTTACATTTGTAATTGCAAGTGTAAACTCCTGTTAATTTTGTCCTTAATTGATACTATTTTCGAAGTATTTTGAAGGATAAAAATTTTGAATATATTCACACTAACCTTTATTATACAGGATGTTACACGGACATGGAGATGATGGTTACCAATATAAACAACCAATAGTTGCTAATTTTAGTAGTAACGTTTGGTTTGGAGGAAAATTAGAACATCTTAAACAACATCTGTTTTCAAATTGGGAGAAAATACATTCTTATCCAGAAGCCGCGGCGGAAAGTCTAGTAGATGCCTTAGCAAGCGAATTGGATGTAAATAAGCATCAGATTATCGCCACGAATGGAGCTACTGAAGCTTTTTACCTTATAGCACAATGCTTTTCCGGGCTTAAATCAACTATTATTATCCCTACCTTCTCCGAATATGAAGATGCTTGTAAAGTCAATAAACACAAGCTATACTTTATAAATTGGACAGAGCTCAACAGTACAACTCTTTTTGAAGAAGGCTTGGTTTGGATTTGCAATCCGAATAATCCTAGTGGAAATATTTTAGGTCTAAATGATTTGGAGAATCTACTCAATTGCAATTCAAAGTCTATTTTTGTAATTGATGAAGCCTATATTGATTTTACTGATGAAATAGGATCTAGTATAGATTTAGTCGATAAGTATCAAAATTTGATTCTTGTAAAATCATTAACTAAAAACTTTGCAATTCCCGGCCTGAGATTGGGATATTTAATCTCAAACAAGACCTTAGTACAGAATATTCAATTCTACAAGGCTCCTTGGACGGTAAATTCACTGGCAATTGAGGCTGGAAAGTTCCTTTTGGCAAATAAAATTGATTTTGTTCCACCTGTAAACTACTATAAATCAGAAGCAAAAAAATTCAAGGAAAATTTGAAAAAAATTTCCGGACTGCGAATTCATCCTTCAAAAACTTCTTTCTTTTTGGTTGAACTAGAGAAGTCATCTGCTTTGGAGCTTAAAAAATTCCTAATTTCAAATTTTGGGATATTAATTCGAGATGCTTCTAATTTCCGAGGACTTACCTCTTCCTATTTTAGAATAGCAACTCAAACAAAAGAAAAAAACCAATTACTAATTGACGCGTTAACAGAATGGAGCAAATTAAACTTATAATTCTTCCTCTTATTATAGGATACATTTTAGATCTCTTTTTTGGGGATCCTAGAAATCTGCCTCACCCAATAGTTTTATTCGGTAATACAATTACATTTTTCACAAAACATTTCAATAAAGGAAAGCATCAATTGGCTAAAGGAGCTATTATGGCTTTTGGATTGGCAATCTGTGTTTATTTTGCTTTTTCGTATTTAGGCATTGTTCTTTTAAATTGGAATAGTACCATTTATATTGTTTTTACCTCAATAATGGTTTTTTACGGATTGGCAAACAAAAGCCTGCTGCAAGAAGGATACGAAGTTTTTAAACATCTAAATGAAAAAGGCTTAGAAGCAGGGCGAAAAAGATTATCATGGATTGTTGGTCGCGACACATCAAAATTATCAGTCCAAGAAGTGCGATTGGCTGTTTTGGAAACGCTGTCAGAGAATTTATCGGATGGTGTTGTAGCTCCTCTTTTTTACTATGCTATTGCTGGTGTTCCAGGCATGATGTGCTATAAAATGATTAACACAATGGATTCAATGATTGGATATAAAAATGAAAAATATATTTTATTTGGACGCTTTGCCGCCCGATTGGATGATGTTGTAAATTTTATCCCATCTCGAATTACTGCATTTCTAATGGTATTGCTCACGTTAAACTGGAAAGGATTTACATATCTCTTTAAATTTGGTCGTGCGCATTTGAGTCCAAATGCCGGTTATCCAGAAGCCGCTTTAGCAGGAATACTAAATTGTCAATTTGGTGGACCTCATGATTATGGTGGAAAAAGTGTGAACAAACCATTTATTGGAGAAAATAAGCGCACTATACAGAACGAAGATATTCATAAACTTTCCTACATCAATCATACAGTGTGTTTTACTTCGGTTCTATTAATTATTGCTGTCCATTTTCCATATTCAATACTGTTGTAAAAAAGAAAGATTTACTTCTTGTAGGCTACTATAATTTGTAACTTCACAGCTAGTATTATTCCTGATCAATAAAATTTTATTGGTCTCAAAAACAGATTAATGATTCATTTAATTACAGGAGGACAACGTTCCGGGAAAAGCATATTTGCTGAAGAGTTAGCGCTATCATTAAATAGTAAACCCGTTTATTTAGCTACTTCACGAATTTGGGATGAAGCTCATCGCCAACGAATTGAAGTACACAAGCAAAGGCGTGGAAGTCAATGGACTAGTATTGAAGAAGAGAAATTTTTAAGTAAATATAATTTTACAGGAAAACTTGTTCTTTTAGATTGTATCACATTGTGGATGAATAATTTCTTTTTTGATAATGGTGAAGATGATAAAAAATCATTACTAGAAGCATCGGAAGAATTAGATAAGTTGTTTTCTCAAGATTGTGATTGGATTATTGTTACCAATGAATTGGGATTAGGCGGGCATCCAGGAAATAAAATAGCGATGAGATTTAACGACCTGCAAGGAAGTATTAATCAATACATTGCAAAAAAAGCAGATCGTGTTACTTTAATTATATCTGGTTTACCTCTTGAAATAAAAAACACTTTATCGGGAAAACAGTAAATCTATTGCTATCAAAATAATTCTTTTCACACACTATAAGTTGCTTATACTTAGCAAAGCAGTAAAGGATTAAATACTTTTTATAATCTCGGTATTTTAAATACTCAAGATTAACAAAGAATACGTTTCAAAAATATTAAATAAGCATAATGGACTTCAAAATATCCTCCATATCCACAGCATTAGATCATAAATTGTGGAACAAAATAAATAGTAAAACGAAGCCTATTGGTTCGCTGGGAATACTCGAGAAGATTGCATTTCAAATAGGGAAAATTCAAGAAAATCTAACTCCAGAAATTAAGAATCCGAATGTAATTGTGTTCGCCGGAGATCATGGAATTGCTGATGATGGTGTGAGCTTCTATCCAAAATCTGTAAGTTATGAAATGCTATACAATTACATGCAAGGAGGTGCTGCGATCAATGTTTTTTCTCGTCAGCATGGCGTTAATTTCAAAGTTGTTGATGCAGGGATTGATCACGATTTTGATCCCTCATTAAATATTATCAATAAAAAAATTGCTTACGGAACTAAAAATTACAGATTGGGTCCCGCAATGACAAAAGAGCAATGCTTACAAGGTTTTAAAAGTGGAGCTGAAGTTATTGAGACTATCCAGAAAGAAGGTTGTAATTTTCTTGCTTTTGGAGAAAAAGGGATTGGAAATACATCATCGGCAGCTTTAATACTAAGTCTTTTAGCAGATATAAACTTAGAAGAATGTGTAGGAAGAGGAACTGGATTAAATAATGATGGAGTAAAATCAAAGTTTGACTTATTAAATGAAGCTTTGCATAAATATAATGGAGGCAAGGACCCAATAGAGGTGCTTACACAATTTGGTGGTTTCGAGATCGTTATGATTTCAGGTGCTATGCTTAAAGCTGCAGAATTGAAAATGACCATGCTAATTGACGGTTTTATTATTACGTCTGCATTGCTTGCTGCATCAAAAATAAACCCTAAAGTTTTGGAATACTGTTTATTCGCTCATAAATCCAACGAACAGGCACATATTAAAATGCTAAATTACTTAAACGCAACGCCAATTTTAGATATTGGCATGCGACTAGGCGAAGGAACCGGAGCAATGGTTTGTTATCCAATAATCAAAAGTGCTATTCAATTCATTAATGAAATGGCTTCATTTCAGGAAGCTGGAGTAAGTGAATCCGAAGAAATCGAGACAATCAGATAATTATTTTATATTTAATTTTCCATTAAAAAATGATAAGAATGAATTTCAATATTAGTAAACCCAATACCGCACTTGCGGAACAACTTCAACATAAAATCGATTTAAAAACAAAACCAATTGGATCCTTAGGCATTTTGGAAAAGTTAGCATTGAAAATTGGATGTATTCAAAATACTTTAAGCCCGGAACTTAAGCAACCAACCATTATGGTGTTTGCTGCAGACCATGGAATTGCTCTCGATGGAGTTAGTCCTTATCCTCAGGAGGTTACTTGGCAAATGGTGGCTAATTATGTGAATGGTGGCGCGGCAATAAATGTTTTTGGTCGTCAAAATGGAATTAATATTAGTATTATTGATGCTGGTGTAAATTTCGATTTTGAGAAAAACTCAGGAGTAATTAACGCAAAAGTTGATTACGGAACAAAAAGCTATTTGAATGAATCAGCAATGACTTCGGAACAATTTCATACAGCTATTAAGCGCGGCGCTGACCTTTGCGATCAAAAGCATCGAGAAGGTTCTAATATTATTGGTTTTGGAGAAATGGGTATTGGCAATACTTCTTCTGGAGCTATTTTATTACATATTTTAGCAGGTGTAGATTTAAAAGAATGCGTTGGCCGTGGTACCGGATGGGATGATGAAGGACTAAAGAAAAAATATGAGATACTCAAAAAAGCTGTAACCAACTACCGTGGTGATAATTCTGTTGAAAATATTCTAAGCTATTTTGGTGGATTCGAAATTGTAATGATTGTAGGAGCGATGTTAAAAGCTGCCGAATTAGAAATGGTAATTATGGTAGATGGTTTTATCATCAGCTCAGCACTTTTAGCGGCTTCAAAAATAAATTCGAATATTTTAGAGTATTGTATATTTACTCACAAATCAAATGAGAATGGCCATAAGCATATGCTACAACATCTTAAAGCAGAGCCAATTCTAGATTTAGGAATGCGTTTAGGCGAGGGAACAGGTGTAGCTGTTGCTTATCCAATTATTGAGTCGGCTGTTAATTTCCTAAACCAAATGGCCAGTTTCGAAGATGCTGGTGTAAGTAATAGTGATCAAATTTAAAAAATTAATGAAAAGAGAAATTGATATATTTTTTACTGGCTTGTCTTTTTTTACAAGAGTTCCATTTCCTAAATGGGCTCAATTTAAAAAAGAATATCAGCATGAAGCTATTAAATATTTTCCCATTTCGGGTGCAATTATTGGTGGATTAGCAGGTTTGACTTTTTACCTTGCCAATTTGGTATTTCCCTTTAATCTATCGATAATGCTAAGTATGGGATTTACAGTCTTTTTTACAGGCGCATTGCACGAAGATGGTTTTATGGATGTATGCGATGGCTTTGGTGGTGGTTGGAATCGGGAGCGAATTCTGGAAATTATGAAGGATTCCTTAATTGGTGCATTTGGAGTTACAGGCATTGTTTTTTTAGTATTAACAAAGTTTTTTTGTCAATATTCTATTGCGGCAACTCAATTACCTTTAATTTTGATTGCCGCGCACTCCGTATCTAGGATGTTCGCTGCGAGCTTGGTAAATTCTCATCAATATGCACGTACCGATAATTCAAAAGCAAAAGATTATTCTCAAAAATTATCTGCTAAAAATCTAATTTTCACTATTGTTACAGGAATATTACCTTTAACTTTATTGGGAAATCTGAAGTTTTTCCTGATTTTAATTCCGGTTTTTTTGTGTAAAATATTATTAGGAAGATATTATAAGAAATGGATAGGCGGTTTTACTGGCGATTGTATTGGTGCAACACAACAAGTTTGTGAAATTGTATTTTATTTATCCTATATGATAATTATTAATCAAGTATTATAAAATGGAAATATATTTAATCAGACATACAAAAGTAAAAGTTGAAACAGGCATTTGTTACGGACAAAAAGATGTTGATCTAGCTGAAAGTTATCCAGAAGAACTTGAAACTGTAAAACAAAGATTAAAAGGCATTAATTTTGACTTTATTATATCAAGTCCTTTAAGTAGAGCAAAGAAGCTGGCAACGGACATTTTTAGCGATAAAGTAGATGTTGATCAGCGTTTAATGGAGTTGAACTTTGGCGATTGGGAAGGCAAAGTGTGGGATGAAATTAAAGATCCTTTGTTTCCAGCATGGATGGAAGATTTTGTGAATAAGAAATGTTCAAATGGAGAATCTTTTGTAATGCTTCGCGATCGGGTACTTGAATTTTGGAAAGAAATCAAACTAAAGGATTGTGAAAAAATCGCTATTTTCACCCATGGTGGAGTTATACGAACTATAAATGCAATCGAAAAGAATATAAAATTAGAAGACTCATTTAATGAGCCAGCAGCAGATTTTGGCGAGGTAACTGTTATATCAATTGAAAAATAAAAAGAACATTTATTACCATAATATAGATGAATCAGGAACCAGCATGTTCCTGATTTTTTTTATTGCCCAAAAACAAGCTTACTTATTTATAAGAATGTCACTTCAACTTTGCCAATATGAACAAATGTAAGGTGTTAAATATTAGGGCTATAGGTGATGTTATTTGGTTTTTTCTATTCTCAAAAATTGAAATAATAACGATCTATTTTGCATTCTTTTCTACAACCTGCTGTCTAATGATATTGCTTATTTAAAATGTTTAAAGCTAGTTCGGAGAAAGAAATTATTATTTTAGTGATCTCAAATTAATAATTGTTAGCTAATGCGTGCCGTATTTGTCATTACTCTTTGTTTTGTTTTTTTTCTTGTAGGTTGCAATAAACCTAGCACATTCACAAACATATCCGTACTTTCTCAGTTTGCTTTAATTGAAAATAAAGAGGATGTTCATGCCATTGTAGATTCAAGTGTTATACCTTATATTTACACTAAAGTGATATCCTTAAGAGAATTACCTGTTGAAGAAAAAAAAGAAAAGTTTGTTGAAATGTTGTTACCATCCATTTTAGTTTCTCAGCACAGATTGAATCAAAAAATCACTCGAGTAGAACACATTGAAAATTGGCTACTTAAGCATCCTATACCAATGAAATCGGATAGTGTTTTCCTTTCTAAATTATTTGAAACCTATAATTGCAACGAATTTAGCGAATTAAAGATGAGACTTAAGCCACATCCGGCCAGCATAGTACTCGGACAAGCTGCTCTTGAATCTGGTTGGGGATCCTCGCGTTTTTTTAACGAAGGAAACAATGTTTTTGGTATCTGGTCTTACGATGCAGGAGAAGACCGTATGCAAGCGCTTGTTGGAAGAGATTCAACTACCATTTATGTAAGAAGTTATTCGTCTATCGAAGAATCGGTAAAGGATTATTTCGAAACCATTGCTCGAGTAAATGCTTACGAAGAATTTCGACAAGAAAGATTTACTTCTACAAATACATCTGAACTTATTCCTTTGTTGCATCGTTATTCTGAAGTTGGCAATATATATACCGACAAGTTAAAGGAGCTTATAGAAAGTAATAACTTAACGAAATATGATTCTTATGTCATTAACAAAGATTATTTTATTGAAGAGATAATTGAACTATCTCTTGCTATATAAATTGCAGCAAAAAAATATTGAATAATATTTTTTTGTTATTTTTATTTGATTTTTATTTGAAATCGCTATTTTTAGGCTTGTTTTAAAAGGAAATCAATAATTTAATTAATCATAAAAGTAATTTAGTATGAAAAAATTTATTCTGATTCTTGCGGTTTGTTTTAGTGCCGTTGGTGTATTTAGTCAAAATGCAGCTCAATTTAAAAACGATGGCAATACCGCATTAAAATCAAAAGATTATAAAACAGCTCTTATAAACTACGAAAAATTCCTGGCTGCAGAGGATACTGAGAAAGATCCTGCCCTGGTATTTAATTTAGCTTATTGTGCTATTAAATTAAAAAAATACGACAAAGCCGAACAGTATTTTGGTCAGTCGGTAGACAATAAATACAAAACATCTACTGCATATCAATACAAAGCACTTGCTCAAAAAAGTCAGAAAAAATACGACGAAATGGTTGTTACTTTAAATGAGGGAATTAAAGCCTGCCCAACAAAAAAATCTAAATTAGTTGCAGCATTGGCAAAGCATTATTTATTGGAAGGACAAAGTGCACAAAAGTCAGAAAACTTTGAAGTAGCAGAAGATTTATACAAAAAAGCAGGAGAGGTTAAGTCTAAATATAAAGCGGATGCTTTGTTTAGCTTAGGAACACTTTACTATAACAAAGGAGCTAAAATAATGCAGGTAGCAACTCCAACAGCAAATACAGAGCCTGAAAAGTATAAAGAAGAATCTGCAAAAGCAAAATCTTACTTTCAAAAAGCAATTGTTGAATTAAATAAGGCAAAAGCAATTGCTCCATCTAGAAAGGATGTAACATCTACAATTGCAACAATCAACGGCTTACTATAATAAAAGTTTACCACAAAATATAGTAATTAGGGATACCAAAAAGGTATCCCTTTTTTTTGCGATTTTGGTTCTAATATTTATTAGCTAAAGTATTTTAGAATAGAAATTCTTTTAGAAAATCGTTTTCTTAATAAATCAAGAAATATTGCTTTATTTTTATTTATTCCTAATTAATAGATTCTCAGCTCAATACTGTCTTTCATTTGTTTTTGAGGTATTTAACACCTAAATCTGCACCAATAATTCCCATCTTTGTAGTAAATAATAAACAAATGAATTAATACTTTAACAAAACACACAAAATAATGTCAAAAAATAACACTAGTGATGCATTAAAGTATCACTCTGAAGGTCGTCCTGGTAAAATTGAAGTGATACCAACAAAACCATACAGAACTCAAAGAGATCTGGCCTTGGCATATAGTCCGGGGGTTGCAGAACCATGTCTGGAAATTGAAAAAGACGCTGAGAAAGCATACAAATATACAGCAAAAGGGAATTTGGTTGCTGTAATTTCAAATGGAACCGCTGTATTAGGATTAGGTAATATTGGTGCACTTGCTGGAAAACCGGTAATGGAAGGCAAAGGTTTACTTTTTAAAATATTTGCTGATATCGATGTTTTCGATATTGAAGTTGATACCACTGATGTGGATAAATTCATTGAAACAGTTAAAGCTATTGCCCCAACTTTTGGAGGTATAAACTTAGAAGATATTAAAGCTCCAGAATGTTTCGAGATTGAAAGACGCTTAAAGGAAGAATTAGATATTCCAGTTATGCATGACGATCAACACGGAACAGCCATTATTTCGGCAGCGGGTTTATTAAATGCTTTGGAAATTAATAAAAAGAAAATTGAAAATATTTCTGTTGTTGTAAATGGAGCTGGAGCTGCCGCAGTTTCTTGTACAAAATTATATATTTCTTTGGGGGTTAAACCCGAGAATATAATCATGTGCGATAGTCGTGGCGTTATCAATACAAAAAGAAGTGGTTTAAATAGTCAGAAAAAACAATTTATTACCACCCGCGATATCGATACCTTGGAGCAAGCCTTAGTGGGAGCCGATGTATTTTTAGGATTATCTGTGGGAGGAATTGTAAGTAAAGAAATGGTTTGTTCCATGGCTGATAATCCTGTAGTATTTGCCTTAGCAAATCCCGATCCCGAAATCGACTACAACGAAGCTGTAGAAGCTAAAAAAGGCGTAATCGTAGCAACAGGTCGTTCAGATTATCCAAATCAAATTAATAATGTACTTGGATTTCCTTACATTTTTAGGGGAGCTTTAGATGTTCGCGCTAGTGCAATTAATGAAGAAATGAAAATTGCTTCTGTTCACGCCATTGCAAAACTAGCAAAAGAACCAGTGCCGGAATCTGTACATGCAGCTTATAATGAATCAAATATCGTATTTGGTCGCAATTATATTATTCCAAAAGCAATGGACCCACGTTTGGTATCGAGTGTGGCAGTTGCTGTTGCAAAAGCTGCAGTAGAATCGGGTGTAGCACGAAAAGTTATTACAGATTGGGATGCTTATGCTGAAGAATTAAAGCAACGCTTAGGTGCAGAAAATGAGCTAATTAGAACAATATTCGACAAAGCTAAATGCAATCCAAAACGTGTAGTTTTCGCCGAAGGAAACAACTTTAATGTTTTAAAAGCGGCTCAAATTGTTCTTCATGATGGAATAGCAAAACCTATTATATTAGGTAATCCTGAGAATATTGAACGAATAGTGAAGGAAAATGAATTGGATCTTAAGGGAGCTGAAATTATAGACATTCGCTCACAATCAGAAGCAGGAAGAAGAAATCACTATGCCAACGTTCTATGCGAAAAAAGAGGACGTAAAGGTCTTACGCACAAAGAAGCGGTCGAAAAAATGTTCGACCGAAACTATTTTGGCGCAATGATGGTTGAAAATGGAGATGCTGATGCTTTTATTTCTGGATATGCAACCCGCTATTTTGAAGCTTTAAAGGTAGCAAGTAAGGTTATTGGAATTGAAGAAGGAATGAAAACTTTGGTTGGGATGAATATTATCATGACCAAAAAAGGACCTTTGTTTTTTGCCGATACTACTGTAAATGCGGAACCAACTTCCGATTCTTTAGTAGATACAACCTTAAGCACCGCTCGTGCCTTAAAAACTTTTAATATCGAACCAGTAATGGCTATGGTATCTTATTCTAATTTTGGATCGGTTAGAAAGGGAAGTCCTGTTAAGGTGAACAAAGCAATCACAAAATTGCACGAAAATCATCCAGATTTGCTTGTTGACGGTGAAATGCAATTAAATTTTGCCTTAGATAAAAACTTAAGAGATCAAACATTTGGTTTCACCAAGATTAAAGGGAAAGACGTAAATACCATTATATTCCCAAATCTTAGTTCGGGAAATATTGCCTATAAATTAATGAAAGATTTAGATGGATCCGAAAATATTGGTCCAATTTTATTAGGAACGGCAAAACCTTTTCATATTATCCCAATGGGATGTTCGGTACGTGAAATTATTAACATGACAGCCATTGCAGTTGTTGATGCACAATCGTAAATAAAACAATTTTAAAATTGTAAAGGATGAGATTTTATGAAATCTCATCCTTTTTTTTCAAATTTCAATTATTTTAATCACTTTTGCGCCTATTTTAAATTTAGCTATGACCATCTTATACGGATTAGATTTATTAGGAACCTTAGTATTTACTATTAGTGGTACTTTGTCTGCAGCAAATAAAAAGTTAGACCTTTTTGGTGCCTACTTTACTGGTTTTATTACAGCCATAGGTGGAGGTACTTTGCGGGATGTAATTCTTGGCAATTTTCCCGTTGCCTGGATCAGTGATATTAATTACCTAACCGTAATATCTATTGGTGTTGGACTAACCTTTCTATTTAAAAAATACATCATGACTTTAAAACGGACTCTTTTCTTGTTCGATACAATTGGTATTGGTGTATTTACTATTATAGGAATAGAAAAATCCTTAAGCCTTGGCATACATCCATTTTTATCTATAATTATGGGCTTATTTTCAGCGGTAATGGGGGGAGTTATAAGAGATACCCTTTGTAATGATATCCCTTTAATTTTTAGAAAAGAAATTTATGCAGTTGCTTGTCTAATTGGTGGAATTCTCTTTATTGCTCTCGATTTTCTTGGTGTTGGCGCAGCTCAAAATCAATTCATAACCATTGCTTGTATAATAGGCATACGAATAATATGTATTCGTTATAAAATATCCCTTCCAGTTTTAAAGTATTAAAAGTAAATTAATTACAATTTATTTAAAAACATACTAGGACATATTTATTAGATTGGTATAGTTGAGGTATTTCCCTGCATCCTGACCAAAAGTACTCACTTTTTTATCTCGAATTTGATAAGTACATCTTTCTCCATAAATACCAGAGAATAGAATTTCATGTTCCTGATCCTCTTCATCTTGCATTAATATTTTAAAAATATTATCGTGCACCATTGGATTCCTTAAACTTTCAAAACAACAAGGACAATACATGTCCAGCTTTTCATTTTCCTCAAGATCAAAACTAGAATGCTTTTTTATTTCATAGTCTCCTAAAAATATACTAAGTAATAAAATTCCTTTTTTTCCTTCCTCATTTTTAGCTGAAATTATAATTTGATCTCCAATATTAAGACAGGTTCTGCAATTTGGACATAAATAGTTCGCCTTCATAACAATATATTTAAATGGATTAATTCCTTAATAGAATATAAGGTTTTTCGAGAAGAATGTCAATTTAAACAATCTTATTTTCAAGACAATACAGGTGGTTTCACCTGTTCTGAAACCGCTTATTCAATAGATTATAGCTTTGTAATTTCCAATTACATATTAATTCGGCTATATTTGATAAAAGCATATATTAAAATCTACTAAATTGTAAAAAAACTAGATTTGAAACTATTTATCACCATACTTCGTTGGATTACACGTTTTTTAGGAATTTTTTTATTCCTATTTTTTATTTGGTTTGCAATTCAAATTGGTTCTCCCGATTTAGATCTAATGTCTGAACAGGAAATCAAGTTGTTTTTAGCAAATGTTATCATGCTTACAGGGTTAATCGTAGTGTGGAAATTTGAATTCATAGGAAGTCTTCTTTTAATCTGGGGTTATATATTTTTTGCAATAGCCAATTATTCTTTTTGGAATGGACCTATCTTTCCAAGCTTTCTATTTTTAGGCGTATTACATCTAATATGCTGGGCTCTAACAACTTTTAGAAACCTAAATGGTCATAAAATTTCCTTGTTTATTTTTTTGAAATAAAACAGGAATTAACAATGGGATAAATTATCCTGATCAGATTAAATTTTTATTATTTTTGAAATAATTACAACCATAACAAATATAAATTTCAGTACATGTTAAATATTGCACTTTTTGGCCCTCCTGGAGCAGGAAAAGGAACTCAATCGAAGATGCTTGTCGAAAAATATAATTTAGCTTATATATCAACAGGAGATATTCTAAGAAGTGAGATTGCAGAAGGAACCGAGTTAGGCCTACAAGCAAAAGACATTATTAAAAAGGGTGGACTGGTTCCTGATGAAATTATCGTTCAAATCATGGAAGAACGTATTCAAACCGATACAGAGGTAAACGGTTTTCTTTTTGATGGATTTCCACGAACAACTGTTCAAGCATATATTCTGGAGGGATTGCTTTTAAAAATGAATACTAAACTTGATTGCATGCTAAGTTTAGAAGTGCCATCAGATCAACTTCGCAATCGATTGTTGGATCGAGCAAAAAAAGAAAATAGATCGGATGATACCGACGAAGTAATTACGGTTCGATTAAAAGAATATGATACTAAAACAGCTCCCGTCGCTAACTTCTATAAAGAAAAAGAAATATATCATGGGATTGATGGTTTAGGCGGAATTGATCAGATTTTTGAACGATTAACTTCAAAAATTGACCAAACGCTGCAAAAATCATGGATTAACCTTGTTTTATTAGGACCTCCAGGTTCAGGAAAAGGGACACAAGGAAGAAAATTAGCAGAGCAATTTAATCTTGAATATATTTCTACAGGGCATTTAATGCGTCAAGAAATTAAAAAAGACACTGAGATGGGACAAAGTGCTAAAACCTATATGGAAAAAGGAGATATTGTTCCAGATGAAATTGCAATTCGATTAATTGAAAGACAAATTCGTAAACATCCCGATGCCAATGGATTTATTTTCAAAGGTTTTCCGCGAACAATTGTTCAGGCGTATATATTAGATGGTTTACTAAGAAAGCTTGGTTCAGTCGTTACATCATCCATTAATTTGGATGTTTCCACTCTTGAGTCGATTAAACGTTTAACCTACAGAGGAAAAACAGATGGAAAAAGACTTTACGATGATACCGATATCATTATTCACAGATTAGAACAATATGAAAAAAGGAGTGTGAAAGTTACAAACTATTACTCCAAACAAAATAAATTCGAAATTGTTGATGGAATAGGGAGCGAGGAAGATGTTTTCAAACGCCTCACAGATGTAGTCAATAAATCATTCAAGAAAATTAGATAATTTATGAAAAACTGGCTTTCCTATAAAAAGTCAGTTTTTTTTTTAATTTTTCCTCTAATAATACAATTAAAAGCCTTGACATGTTAATATAGATACTTAATCAAAAGCAATCGATTAATAGTCATAAATTCGTTAAAATTGTAACTTATATAATTGAAGAGGAGAGAGGAAATGTATTTGGAAAATCCGAGCCTAAAAGAAATACTTAATTTGTTAGGATCCAATCCTGATTCTAACAATTCGTTTGCCTTTATCCTTATAGGTGAAGATTCTCAAATTCCACTTAATGAACTAGTTAATGTGCTAAATAGCAAAAATATTAGTTTTGCAGGTGGAATCTTTCCGAAAATAATATACAAAAATCAAACGTCCAGCACGGGCGTCGTAATTAAGTGGTTACCGAATAATGCTGTTTCTATTTACTTCGATTCATCCGAAACATTTAGCCGACAAATTACTGAATTTAGTAATGATATATTTTCAACGGCTTATGTATTAACTTCTGGCATGTGTTCCGATAGTTCAGAACACTTAAGGTCTATTTATACTTATTTAGGAAATGATGTTAAATTTTTAGGTGGTGGTGCCGGTCGATTAGAAGAAAATAAACAGGGCATCTTATTTAATAACGATGGAGTTTTTAATAATGGTACAATTATTACTCTAACTAAGAGGGAGTTAAATATAGGTTCACTGCACGGCTGGACAATGCTTTTCGGGCCATTCATTGCTACAAAAACAGAGAAAAATCTAATAAAAGAACTAAATTGGGAAAATGCATTTATTGTTTATCAACGTTTTTTAAAAAATACCTTTGGTATTCTTATCAATCGTGAAAACTTTAAAGAATATTCTATTCACTATCCTTTTGGAATTTATAAAGAAAATAGTGAATATGTAATTCGAGACCCAATGCTGGTTTCTGAAGAAGGTTATTTACGTTGTGCTGGAAATATTTTAGAAAACTCCCTTTTGGATTTAATGACTATGAAAAAAGAAGATTTTGAATCTATCCCTAAAAATCTCGCACAAAAATGCATTAATAAAGACGCTAAAATATCGGATGTACTTATTTTTAATTGTATTTCAAGAGCAAATCATTTGAATAATGATTTTTATACTGAACTATCTAATTTAACCGAAGAAATTAAAAATAATCATACTCAGATCAATTTAGAAGGAGCTCTTTCAATTGGAGAAATATATTCAAGTGGAGAAGGATATCCTGAGATCTTAAATAAATCTATTGTTTTAGGTTTTTCATATTTAGAATAAAATGCGGACAAACGATATTATAAAAGACATTTCATTTCTTTACGAACTATCCTTATCTATTGGTCAATCTTTGGACATGAAGGAGAATTGTATGCGATTTCTAGATCGATTAATGTCTTTCAAAAACATCGAATTTGGTGGCGTTTGGATTCAAAATAGAAATATTCCATTCTCTTGCGAAGAGCATGGTTTAAAAGCAATTTACTCACATCCAATTGTAAAGTTGGAAAAAGATATCATTTGCAATTCCCAATTTATAGAAGATTATTTTGAAAATAAAAGTTCCTTTTCATGTGTTTTAACTTCTAAAATCAGCGAAAAAATTGGTTTTAAGGTAAAGGAGGGAGGTGCAATAACTTTTTTTCAATTAAAAAATATTGGATTTCTAGCTCTTTATTCGTCCTCCGAAAAACAAATTTGGAATGAAATTAATCAAACAAAATTAAAAAATGTTGTAGATAAATTTTCAGTATCCATCCAGGCGTGTATATCTCATGCCATATCAATACAGGATTTAATTACGATAACTGAAACAAAAAAGGAACTTGAAAAGGCAAAGAAAGAAGCTGAAGAGTCTGAACAATTAAAATCAGCCTTTCTTTCGAATATAAGTCATGAAATTCGAACACCAATAAACTCAATAGTTGGATTTTCGAATTTATTAACAGATACTGATCTAGAACCTCGGCAGAGAACCGAATTTGTTAAGAATATTTCTAATAACAGTCAAAAGTTATTAAAACTAATTAATAACTTAATTGATGTTTCCAAAATGGAAACCAACCAGCTTAAAATTAAAAGGGAGAATTTTATTTTAAACCCTATAATTACAGATCTATTTAAAGCTGTAGAAAGCAATCTATCGTGTAATAAAAGCATTCAATTGAGGCTAGTTTTGCCTAACAACAGCGATAATTTTTGCATTAATTCAGATAAAAATAAAATAGTTCAAATCTTTGAGAACCTTATCGATAATGCAATCAAATTTACCTCAAAAGGGATCATAGAGATTGGGTATTTCATAGAGCAGAATATTCACCCAGTATTTTACATAAAAGATACTGGCGCAGGAATTTCCACAGAAAATAAGCATTTTATATTTGATTTATTTCGACAAGGAGAGAATAATTCTACAAGAAAATTTGAAGGTTCAGGTATTGGATTAACATTGTGCCGAAAAATGGTACGGCTTTTAGATGGAGAAATTTGGTTCGATTCTAAAATTGAAATTGGAACCAATTTTTATTTCAAAGTACATAATTCCGGACAATCAAACCTAAAACTACTAAAAAGTTGCTCGGATAAATTTGAAAGTCGAATTGAAACTTCCGGTGTTAAATCAATTAATTATTCCAATCGTACTATTTTAATTGCCGAAGATGTAAAGTCTAATTTCAATTATTTAAATGCAATAATTGAATTAACATGTGCTAAAGTAATCTGGGCTCGAAATGGTAAAGATGCCATTGAAATATGCCAATCAAACGATACGAAAGTCGATTTAGTTTTAATGGACATGAGAATGCCTGAAATTGGAGGTTTAGATGCGATTAAACGGATTAAATCGTACAACAGCAACATTCCTGTTATAGTGCAAACAGCCTTTACCTTAGATAATGAAAAAGAAGAATGCTTTAAGGCTGGAGCTGATGAATTTATTACAAAACCAATTGATGCCCATAAACTAATAGAAGTCCTGCAAAAGTTCCTTTAAGTCCAATCTGTAATGGTTTCAGTTTTCATGCTGTTTTGAAATTATCTGGTGAGTTTTGAGATTATTCATTTTGTCTTATAATCAACATTACGTTAAATGGAGTATATTAAAATAAAAGGAAGCGAGAACCTCCTTTTATTTATTCAGAATATTCTAATTATTCCATACCATCTAATTTATCTTTGATAGTATTGTATTTTTCAAGATAAACGTCGTTTTCATTTCTTAATTTGAAATACAATTCTTTCAAAGTAATCATTGAATTCTTTTCTTCAGGTTGCATTTCCAATACTTTTTCGAAATATGGAATTACAGCTTCATATTGTGCATAAACAAGTTTAATTGCTTCATTATACTTTTTAGCATCCATTATTTCATTAGCAGTCTTATGATTGGTAATCGCTGAGTTCAGTTTTAGTAAACCAAGATTATACTGCGATGTAAAATCCGTAGGATCCATACTTAATGCTTTCTTATACATTTCTTCTGCCTTAGCAAATTCTTCTGTTTTTTCATACAAAGTACCTTTTGCACGGTAAAAAGAACTATTTGTTGGATCTAATGCAATTGCTTTATCTAAATAATCAGCTGCTTTTTGAGGCTCTCCACCTAACATGTAGTAGTTAATTAATTCAACTAACATCCATGAATCATTAGGAAACAATTCGAATCCTTTATGAAGATATTTAACTCCTTCTTCTTCATTTCCAGCGTCATTTAAAACTTTCGACAAGTTAGCGTAAGTTTTTGCGCCACCGTAATTGTACTCAATAGATTGCTTGTAGTATTTAGCCGCTTTCTCTAATTGATCCGCTTTTTGAGCAGTCATACCTGCATTAAAAATAACCGCAGTATCAATCGTAGCGTTTTCTTTAAACATATCCATTGCTTCAATTTCCAATACTCTTTCAAAAGCAGCTAAAGCACCAGAATAATCTCCTTCGTTGTACAAATTAACAGCTTCGTTAGTATAATTAGGAATCATGTTTGTCATTTGAGCTTTAATAGGCTTCTCCATTTTTCCTTTTTCATCTAACTCAAGAGCTTTCAAATAAGCATCATAAGCAACATCAAGTGGGTTTTTTACCAATTTTTTGTATGCAGGAAGGGGACTTTCAAAAATTCCTTGATATACCTTTCCTTTTACAAGATATGCCTTAGCATATGCCACACATTTTTCGTCCTGAATCCCTTCATCAATAGCTTCTTTAGCCTTATCTAACTTACCAGAAGTAAGATAATTCTGGGCGCCAGTCACTTTGCTTTTTTGTGCACTTACACTTGCAACACACATAAGCATAACTAGAATGAATGATAATTTTCTCATAATCAATGTTTAGTTTTTATAACAATCTGGAACAAAAATATATTTTTATTTTATACCTAAGTACAAGATCGCTTTCTTTATATTTAGTCTAAGTATCTATTATTTATACCTATTCTTCTGTTGTTTCCTCGATAATTAATTCTGATTCTTCATCCGAAGCATTAACTTTTGCAACAGCAGCTATTGCATCGTTCTTCTTACTCAAGTTAATCAAACGAACTCCTTGTGTGGCACGTCCCATAACTCTCAAATCAGAAACAGCCATTCTAATCGTAATTCCCGATTTATTAATAATCATTAAATCATGACTATCTGAAACATTCTTAATGGCAATTAAGTCTCCAGTTTTCTCGGTAATACTAATGGTCTTCACTCCTTTTCCGCCTCTATTGGTAATTCTGTAATCATCAATTTTCGAACGTTTTCCAAAACCATTTTCAGAAACAACAAGAATATCTTCTTCTTTATTCTCTACACATATCATGCCAACTACCTCGTCAGACTCGTCTTTCAGTGTGATTCCGCGTACTCCAGAAGCCGTTCTACCCATCGGACGAACCTGATCTTCTGCAAATCTAATCGCTTTTCCTGAACGTCCGGCAATTAAAATTTCATTGCTTCCATTCGTTAGTTTTGCTTCCAATAGTTGATCGCCTTCGCGAATAGTAATCGCATTTACTCCATTAACTCTAGGACGAGAATACGCTTCTAAAGAAGTCTTTTTAATAACACCTTTCTTAGTACAAAGAACAATATTGTTACTATTAATATATTCTGTTTCATTCAAATTAAGAACGTTGATATATGCCTTAACCTTATCATCTTGTTCTATATTTAATAGATTCTGGATTGCTCTACCTTTAGATTGTTTTGTTCCTTCAGGAATTTCGTACACTTTTAACCAAAAACATTTTCCTTTTTCAGTAAAGAATAGCATTGTATTATGCATAGTAGCCATAATCATATGCTCCAAGAAATCCTCTTCCCTGGTAATACTTCCTTTAGAACCTACTCCTCCTCTATTTTGTGTTTTAAATTCAGATAGAGGTGTACGTTTAATATATCCCATTCTTGAAATAGTAATTACCATTTCTTCATCGGCGTAAAAATCCTCAGGATTAAATTCTTCTGAAGCATATACAATATCTGTTCTTCTTTCGTCACCATACTTGGCTTTCACATCAACTAGTTCTTCTTTGATGATATCCATTCTTATAGATTCGTTGGCGAGAATAGAGTTCAGATAATCAATTAATTTCATCAACTCTTCAAACTCTGCATGTAGCTTATCTCTTTCAAGACCAGTCAGCTTTTGCAAACGCATATCCAAAATCGCTTTCGCTTGAAGTTCATCCAACTCAAAATTAGACATTAAGCCTTGCTTTGCCTCTTCAGGAGTTTTAGAGCCTCTTATTAAAGCAATTACTTGATCAATATGATCCAACGCGATAATAAGTCCTTTTAGGATATGTGCTTTTGCTTCAGCTTGTTTTAGTTCAAACTGAGTTCTTCGCACCACAACATCATGTCTGTGCTCCACAAAATACACAATCAAATCCTTAAGATTTAACATTTTTGGACGACCTTTCACCAACGCAATATTATTTACGCTGAACGAAGTCATCATTTGAGTGTATTTAAACAGTTTGTTTAAAACTACATTCGCAATTGCATCTCTTTTCAAATCGAAAACAATACGCATACCATTACGGTCCGACTCATCATTTACGTTTGAAATTCCATCAATTTTCTTATCGTTAATAAGATCAGCAGCTTTCATAATCAGCTCCGACTTATTAACCATATAAGGTATCTCGGTTACAATTATCTTCTCACGACCATTCTCTGTAGTTTCAATATTTGTTTTTGAACGAACAACTACACGACCTCTACCCGTCTCGAAAGCATCCCTAACACCCTGATAGCCATAAATTGTGCCACCGGTAGGAAAATCAGGAGCCTTTACAAGGCTAATTAAATCGTCCATCGAAATATCATTATTTTCAATGTAAGCAATAATAGCATCTACAACATCGGAAAGATTATGTGGAGCCATATTTGTAGCCATACCTACAGCAATACCTGAAGCTCCATTTACCAATAAATTAGGAATACGGGTTGGAAGCACCGATGGTTCTTTTAGCGACTCATCAAAATTGGGAGTCATATCCACAGTTTCCTTATCAAGATCTGCCAAAGTTTCTTCAGCAATTTTGTTCATTCTTGCCTCTGTATAACGCATTGCAGCAGGGCTATCACCATCAACAGAACCAAAGTTCCCCTGACCATCAATAAGAGGATAACGTAACGACCAATGCTGAGCCATACGAACCATTGTCATATATACAGAACTATCACCATGAGGGTGATACTTACCCAATACTTCTCCAACAATTCTAGCAGATTTCTTATAAGGTTTATTGGAAGTAATTCCTAATTCTCCCATTCCAAATAACACTCTTCGATGAACAGGTTTTAATCCATCCCTAACATCTGGTAAAGCTCTGGAAACGATAACCGACATTGAATAATCAATGTAGGCTGATTTCATTTCCTCTTCTATATTAATACGTATTATTCTCTCTCCCGTAGTCATTATATTTCTTTTAAAATTCTAAACATTTCTCGGAAATACAAAAGTAACAAAATATGTAGATTTAGCGTAACAAAGGAAGTGTTATTTATGCATGGATTAAGATAAATATTTTCCATTTTTAGCATTACAGCTTGATTATTAGTTTAATTCATTATTTAAACAGAATAGATCTGAAAAATTGATTGTCAATTTAGGCTGGTATCTAATTATTTTTCGTTATTTTAATGTTGCATTAAAAAAAACGGAAGATTTTTTCCGTGAGATTTATTATTGATTTTAAAAATTTAAAGACCTACTATATGGATTCAAAATTTTCACCTCGTATAAAAGATGTACTTTCTTATAGCAAAGAGGAAGCCGAAAGACTTGGAAATAATGCTATTGGAACGGAACATTTGTTTTTAGGGATCCTTCGTGAAGGTGAAGGGATAGCCGTCGATATCCTAATATCCTTAGGAGTGGACCTTTATGACATTCGAAAAAACATAGAGAAAAACTTAAAATCAGACGCAATATCTGATTTAGATCAAAACAATATTCCGCTACAAAGAGCTGCAGAACGTGTTCTTAAACTAATTTATCTGGAGGCTAAGGCATTAAAGAACAATACAATAGACACTAGCCATCTTCTATTAGCTATCTTAAAAGATGAAAAAAGTTTAGTGACCCAAGTGTTGGAAGATAAGTCAATAGATTACAATAAGGTAAAGGAGAATCTTAAAACACTTTTCCCTAGAGCTCAGGCTGACTATACTCCCGAAGATAGTGAAGGAAAAGGAGGTTCGTTTGGTGGAGAATCTAAAAGAAGCACAAGTAGAGGCAAATCGGAAACTCCTGTGTTAGATAACTTTGGTATTGACATCACAAAATCAGCAGAAGAAGGCACGTTAGACCCGATTGTTGGTAGAGAAAAAGAAATTGAAAGACTTGCACAAATTTTAAGTCGAAGAAAAAAGAATAATCCTATTTTAATTGGGGAACCTGGAGTAGGTAAATCGGCAATAGCTGAAGGTTTAGCATTACGAATTATTCAAAAAAAGGTGTCGCGAGTTTTATTTGGGAAAAGGGTTGTTTCTCTTGATTTAGCATCAATTGTTGCCGGAACAAAATACCGTGGACAATTTGAAGAAAGAATGAAAGCAATTTTAAATGAGCTCTCTAAAACAACTGATATTATTCTTTTTATTGACGAAATTCACACGATTGTTGGAGCTGGTGGTGCAACGGGATCACTCGACGCGGCAAATATGCTTAAGCCTGCCTTAGCTAGAGGTGAAATTCAATGTATTGGCGCAACTACACTTGATGAGTATCGTCAAAATATTGAAAAAGACGGTGCGCTTGAAAGGCGTTTTCAGAAAGTTATGGTGGAACCAACTTCTCCGGAAGAAACAGTAGAAATTCTTAATAATATCAAAGAAAGATACGAAGATCATCACAATGTTTTCTATACAAAAGAAGCAATTGAGGCATGTGTAAAACTAACCTCTAGATACATCAGTGACAGACACCTACCAGACAAAGCAATTGACGCTCTTGATGAATCAGGCTCTCGTGTTCATATATCAAATATCCATGTTCCGGTAATTATCGAAGAACTCGAGAAAAAAATTGAAGAAACTCGTCAAAATAAAATAAAAGCGGTAAAAGCTCAAAAATTTGAATTAGCAGCAAGTTTTAGAGATAAAGAAAAGAGCTATTCGGAAGATTTAGAACGGGAAAAAGACAAATGGGAACAGGAACTTAGTCAGAAAAGAGAAAAAGTCTCTGAAGATGATATTGCTGAAGTTGTTGCAATGATGACTGGTGTTCCTGTAAAACGAATTGCACAAGCCGAAGGCTCCAGACTTATAAAAATGGACAAAGAGCTTCAAGGTAAAGTTATTGGACAAGAAGATGCTATTGGGAAGGTAGTGAAAGCTATTCAACGAAATAGAGCCGGTTTAAAAGATCCTAACAAGCCTATTGGAACATTTATCTTCCTTGGTCCTACGGGAGTTGGAAAAACGCAATTAGCAAAAGTCTTATCCAAATATCTTTTTGATAGTAATGATTCCTTGATTCGAATTGATATGAGTGAATACATGGAGAAATTTGCGGTATCTAGATTAGTTGGCGCCCCTCCAGGATATGTTGGTTATGAAGAAGGTGGTCAGTTAACTGAAAAAGTTAGACGTAAGCCATACTCTGTTGTTCTTTTGGATGAAATTGAAAAAGCACATCCGGATGTATTCAATATTTTACTACAAGTACTTGATGATGGTCAGTTAACAGATAGCTTAGGTCGCAAGGTTGACTTTAAGAATAGTATCATCATAATGACTTCGAATATAGGAAGTAGAGAATTAAAAGATTTTGGGAAAGGTATTGGTTTCCAAACAGGTGGAGCTGATTCGAATGACTACACCAATAGTATCATTCAAAAAGCACTAAAAAAAGCATTTGCACCTGAATTTTTAAATCGAATTGATGATTTAATCATGTTTAACTCACTAACACAAAAGGATATCCATAAAATTATCGACATTGAATTGGATGGATTGTATAAGAGAGTTAATGACTTGGGATACAACATTAAGATATCAGTTGCTGCAAAAGATTTTATTGCTGAAAAGGGTTATGATGTTCAGTTTGGAGCTCGTCCACTAAAACGTGCCATTCAAAAATATTTAGAAGATGAAATGGCTGAGGTAATTATTAGAGCAAGCATCTCAGAAGGCGATACAATTTCAGTTGGATTTGATAAAGCCAAACAAAAAGTAACAACTAAAATTCTGAAGCAACATAAAGAAGTTGAATAAATTAAAGCCGGAATAATTTCCGGCTTTTTTCATCTATCCATACTGTTTTTATTTAGAGTAATTCAAAACAATTATTATCTTTGATTTAAACGAGAAATAAAATATCATTATGAACAAAAACAATAAAAAAGTTACATTTGCAGGAAACCCAATGACTCTTCTTGGAAATGAAGTGAAAACAGAAACAACTGCACTTAATTTTACAGCTTTAAACCAAGGCCTCGCTCCTGTGCAATTGTCTGATTTTGATGGAAAAGTAAAAATTCTATCAATTTTCCCTTCTATCGATACAAGTGTTTGCTCAGCTCAAACCCACCGTTTCAATAAAGAAGCATCTTCTCTTGATAAGAACATACAAATCATTACATTATCAAATGATTTACCATTTGCATTAGGTCGTTTTTGTGGTGCTGAAGGCATTACAAATCTAGTAACCTTATCGGATCATAAAGAACTTGACTTTGGATTAAAATATGGTTTTGTTGTTGAAGAATTACGTCTTTTGGCACGTGGTATTGTTGTTATCGATAAGAATAACAAGGTGAAACACGTAGAGTACGTATCGGAAATGACTGAAGAACCTAACTATGAAGTAGCTCTAAAAGTTGCTAAATCATTGGTTTAATATTTGCAATAATTAATTACAAAGCTCCTTTATGGAGCTTTTTTTATAGAAAAACTATGTACTTATTTTTCGACACCGAAACAACAGGCTTGCCAAAGCGATGGAACGCTCCCGTTACCGATCTAGCTAATTGGCCAAGACTGGTTCAATTAGCTTGGTTACTTTACGACAGTCGGGATAATAAAATAAAAAGCGCCAACAGAATTATCATTCCTGAAGGTTTTACCATTCCTGCTGAAGCATCTAAAGTACACGGCATTTCGACTCAAAAAGCTATTAACGAAGGAATTGCCTTATCGGAAGTGTTAGACGAGTTTTCGGAAGTACTAAACGAAGCAGATTTTTTAATAGCGCACAACATTAGCTTTGATGAAGTAATTATGGGTGCTGAATTTCTGAGG
Source organism: Labilibaculum filiforme (assembly GCF_002843315.1). Classification (GTDB taxonomy): domain Bacteria; phylum Bacteroidota; class Bacteroidia; order Bacteroidales; family Marinifilaceae; genus Labilibaculum; species Labilibaculum filiforme. The sequence goes on from NZ_MVDD01000023.1 coordinate 27,114, forward strand.
AAAGACATCAAAAGCAGACTGATAAACATTCCCAAAATCTGCACGATGAAAACTACCACTAATATATGCAAGTTACCAGGCAGAAATGGCTACAAATGGCCAAATTTAACTGAACTTCATCAATTTCTATTTAAAAAAGGTTTTGATGGTGCCCATGATGCACTTGCCGATGTAAAAGCTTGTGCAGATTGTTTCTTTGAATTAAAGAAAACTGGAATGTATCAAGTACAAGGGAGTTTATTTTAAAAAGAAAGGCAGATTTTACAATCTGCCTTTCTTTCTTTTAAATTACTTCTCCAAATAAGTCGTAATCTTCAAAATCATTAATTTTAACCATATAAAATTCACCTATTTTTAGTCTTGCTCCAGAAACTGGAATTAACACCTCAGGATCAACCTCATAGGAATCGAATTCTGTTCTTCCGTAATAAAAATCAGCATCTTTTCGATCAATGACTACTTTTAATTCCTGCCCTACTCTTTTCTCATTCACAGAGCGAGAAATTTCTTGCTGTAAAGCCATAATATCGTCTTTTCTACTTTCTTTTACCTCCAAAGGAATATTGTCGTCGTAATTAATTGCAGCATAAGTATCTTCTTCGTTTGAATAAGGAAAAACGCCTAATCGCTCAAACTTCATTTCTGCAACAAAGGACATTAAATCCTTCATATCCGCTTCGGTTTCTCCTGGATGACCAACTAACATTGTAGTTCTAAGGGTAATTCCTGGAACCTCTTCTCTAATTTTAGTAATTAATTCAACCGTTTTCTCTCGATTAATACCTCGACGCATTAGGTTTAATACATTATCACTAGAATGTTGCAATGCGATATCAAGGTAACGACAAACCTTAGGATTTTCGCGCATCAATTTAAGAATTCCAAAAGGAAACTGAGTAGGATATGCATAATGTAACTTAATCCACTCTAAACCATCAATTTCCGAAAGAGATTGTACCAATTCTGCAAGTTTAGATTCGTTGTATAAATCAAATCCGTAATAAGATAAATCTTGAGCAATTACTAACAATTCTTTCACCCCATCCTTAACCAAATTTTTGGCCTCGTCGATAATGTCCTCCATTGGTCGGGAAATATGCTTTCCTGTTATAATCGGAATGGCACAATAAGAGCAAGATCGGTTACAACCTTCTGAAATTTTAAGATATGCAAAATGCTTAGGTGTAGTAATCATTCTAAAATTCTTAAAATCAGGCTTGTAATCCTTATGTAGTTCTTTTACAATAGATTGCCATTCAAACTTTCCAAAAAAGTGATCTACTTCAGGAATCTCTTTCTCTAGGTCATCGCGATAACGTTCCGCCAAACAACCCATCACAAATAACTTATCAATTTTACCTGCTTTTTTTGCTTCTACATACTGTAGAATCATATCTATGGATTCTTCTTTAGCATCACCAATAAATCCACAGGTATTAATAATGATAGTTCTTGCCTTGCTTTTTTCTTCGTCGCAAGTAACATGAAATTGATTAGCATCCAGTTGTTTCATCAACAATTCAGTATCTACTAAATTCTTCGAACACCCCAAGCTAATAATATTTATTTTTGTCTGACTCATATATAGATTTTCTTTTATCGACTTAATTTTTGGCAAAAATAAGAGAAAAAACTCTTTTTTCCATTTGAATAGGAATTATTAACAAGTTAAAAATAAGAAAGGCTGTCTCAGTGACAGCCTCTACAAATATTATCAATAGATTCATCTAATTGAATAATGAATCAACAAATTCTGTTCGATTAAAGACTTGTAGGTCTTCCATTCCTTCTCCAATGCCAATATATTTCACAGGCACTTTAAATTGGTCAGAAACTCCTATAACAACTCCTCCTTTTGCCGTGCCATCTAATTTTGTAATTGCCAATGCATTTACCTCGGTAGCTAAAGTAAATTGTTTTGCTTGCTCAAATGCGTTTTGTCCGGTGGAACCATCCAATACCAATAAAATTTCATGCGGAGCTCCTGGAACAACGCGATCCATAACCCGCTTAATTTTACTTAACTCGTTCATTAAGTTAATTTTATTGTGCAATCGACCCGCAGTATCAATAATTACAACATCAGAGCCATTTGCTTTTGCTTGCGTAAGTGTTTCAAAAGCTACAGATGCAGGGTCTGCACCCATCCCCTGATCAACAATAGGAACACCAACCCTCTCCGACCAAATTATCAACTGATCGACAGCGGCAGCACGAAAAGTATCTGCGGCACCAAGGGTTACTTTTTTTCCTGCTTTTTTAAATTGATAAGCTAATTTGCCAATAGTAGTAGTTTTACCTACACCATTAACGCCTACAACCATTATAACATAAGGATAATCTGATTTAGGTATAGAAAATGCTTCGTAATCGCCCTTATTACTCTCCTTCAACAATCCCGCAATTTCCTCTTTCAGAATACGATTTAATTCAGATGCTCCAAGAAACTTATCATCTGCTACACGTTTTTGGATACGATCAATGATTTTTAGCGTTGTATCTACTCCAACATCCGAAGAAATCAAAACTTCTTCGAGCTCATCAAGCACGTCATCATCAACAGTAGATTTACCGACAACAACTCGAGTTAACTTCTTAAAAACACTATCCTTAGTCTTAGCAAGTCCTTTATTAAGATTTTCTTTTTTTGATTTCGAAAAACTACCAAATAATCCCATTTGTAATTAAATTTTAGCCTGCTAAAGTACAAAAAAATGAGCTCACAAGCAATTAACAATAAACGTAAAGAGCTAAAGATTTAAAGTTAGATAGTAAATATATAAAAAAAGCTTCCTAATTTTATTAGGAAGCTTTAATTTAATACTATATGAAAATTTTTACTTTTTAGCAAAAAAATCCTTAACGCCTTCGTTTGGTACGATTTCTTCTTTAAAAGAATATGCACCAGATTTAGGAGATTTCACCATTTTAATTACTTTAGCGAAACCACGGCCTTCACCTTTTTGTAGGGATGCTACTACTTTCTTAGCCATATCTCAATTATTTAATTTCTCTGTGAACAGTTACTTTCTTCAAAATTGCATTATACTTTTTCATCTCCATACGATCTGGAGTGTTTTTCTTATTCTTAGTAGTAATGTATCTTGAAGTTCCAGGTATACCGCTTTCTTTATGCTCGGTACACTCAAGAATTACTTGCACTCTATTACCTTTTTTAGCCATTTTCTATGCCTTTTTAGTATTTTTTAATAAATCCTTTTTCTTGAGCTTTTGTAAGTGCACCTTTAACTCCTAATTTGTTAATTAGTCGTACTCCTGCAGCAGAAATTCTTAGCTCAATCCAGCGATCCTCTTCAGGAAGATAGAACTTCTTATCGAAAAGATTTGGATAGAATCTTCTCTTAGTTCTTCTTTTTGAGTGAGAAACATTGTTCCCAACCATTACGCTCTTTCCAGTAATTTGACAAACTCTTGACATAGTCCAGATTATTTTTTTCCTTAAACGCTTTTCAAACAGGTCGCAAAATACGTAATAATTTTCTTGAAAATCAAATTATTTCACAACTTTTTACAGATATATTTTAAGCCGGACCAAATTGCTCCGTGCTTTACAAACACAATACTAGTCTAATTTATAATGGTTAACTTTTAACAAACAATAAATTTACCTTTTCAGTAAAAAAATAAAATCGTAATTAGACTCGACAACAAAAATAAAAAAATCCCTCTATAAACTAGAGGGATTTTCAATAAAAATTTCAAATAATTTTAGTCTTCATTTAGTGATTTAAATCCTTCTCCTAAAATTTCGTTTGCTTCGGTAACATTCACAAAAGCAAAAGGATCTACCTCTCTAATATACAATTTAAGAATCTCTAATTCTCTTCTACTCATTACTGAATATACCATTTTTTTCTCGTCGCCGGAATAAACTCCTTTTCCAGTAAAAATGGTAGCACCACGTTTCAAATCGTCTTTAATTTTTGAAGAAATTAACTCAAATTGGTCAGAAACAATCATCACTGTTTTGTGATAGTTTGCTCCACTAACAACCATATCAATAATTTTTCCTTCGATATAAATAATGATTAATGAATAAATAGCAAACTCCCAGCCAATAGTTCCTGTTTCTGTTGGTTGAACCAATGTAAATAATACAATTATGCCATCAACAATCATTACTAATTTCCCCAATGAAAGTTTTGTGTATTTGGCTAAAATCATTGCAATAATATCAGAACCTCCTGAAGTTGCTCGTGATTTAAAAATAAAACCTATTGAGATTCCGTAAAATACACCAGCCACAATTGTATTCAACATCGGATCAGCAATTACTTTCGCGTAATCGGGAGAAACGTAGGTTTCCATTAACCATACGGTAGATAAAATAATGAAGATACTCACAATTGTTTTAATTCCGAATCGAGGACCTAAAATTATTGTACCTAGAATTACCAAGGGAATTTCCATAGCGAAAGTACAATAACTAATTTTCCAACTAAACAGTGTATTTAGAACAGTAGCAATACCATAAACCCCACCAGGAGCAAGTTTGTATGGGACAACAAATAAAATATCGGAAACTGCAAAAATAATACTACCTAAAATAAGGTATGAATAAGCGCTAATCCATTCATTTGACAAGAACTTTTCTTTAGTAATAAAAGCCATTTTTTAATTGTTAGTTTAAGTGTTTAAAATTCGCCGACAAAAATAGGCGCAACCCTCATAATAACAAGTAATTTTGTCAAAATTTACAAGTGCACAAAGTACTATAGACTAGATGGGTAGGTGAATTAAATATGTTTTTTTAAACATATTCATCGAAAACAACCAAAAAAAGACGTCAATTTTTCACTTATGAAAATACTTGCGTCTTCATTTACACTGATTGATATGGAAATAAATCTTATTTGTATCTTACACAAAAACCTTACTTATGTTTAAAATTTACTAATTCGGCAAAAAAAAGAGCTATTCTTTAAAGAACAGCTCCCAATTAGTATTTTATTTATTTCAGACCGCTTCTCTTTAAAAGAGGTTCGATAGAAGGTTCTTTTCCTCTAAATTTCAGATAAAGACTCATTGGATGATCACTTCCTCCCTTCTCAAGAATATTTTTGCGGAACGAATTTGCAATTTCTTGATTAAAAATCCCAGCACTTTTGAAAGCATCAAAAGCATCAGCATCTAACACTTCGGCCCATTTGTATCCATAATAACCCGCACCATATCCTCCTGCAAAAATATGCGAAAAGGAAGTACTCATACAACTTGTTTCAACACGGTCGAACAATTCCGTTGGCGACATTGCCTTCTCTTCAAAAACAGAAACTTCGTCTGTTACAGGTTCTGTTACGCTATGCCAAGCCATATCGTTAATACCAAAGCTAATTTGACGTACGAAAGAATAACCACTTAGGAAATTTTCACTATCAATAATTTTTTGCACAATTTCGGCAGGTATCTTTTCTCCTGTTTTGTAATGTGCTGCAACTTCATCCAACCACTCTTTTTGTGTTGCAAAATTTTCCATAAACTGAGATGGTAATTCAACAAAATCGCGATACACACTAGTACCAGATAGGCTACTGTAGCTGCACTTTGATAACATTCCGTGCAAGGCATGGCCAAACTCATGTAAAAAGGTAGTTACCTCATTAAAAGTAAGTAATGAAGGTTTTGTTTCACTTGGTCGTGTAAAATTGCAAACAATGGAAATATGCGGACGATGATCCACACCATTTTTACGATATTGATCCACAAACGAAGTCATCCATGCGCCTCCTTGTTTTGAATTACGAGGATGAAAGTCGGTATATAGTAAGGAAAGAAACTCTCCTTTTTCATCCAAAACCTCGTACACTTCCACTTCTTTGTGATATTTGGAAAGTGCATTGTTTATTTTGAACTCGATTCCATAAAGGCGTGTAGCTAATGAAAAAACACCTTTTTTCACTCGCTCCAACTCAAAGTAGGGACGAGTAATTTCATCATTCACATCGAATTTTTCTGTTTTTAATTTTTCAGCGTAATAAGCCCAATCCCAGCGCTCTAGTTTAAAAGATGCCCCTAATTTTTTTGCGTAAGCCTGCAGTTCTTGAAACTCTTCTTTTGCTTTTGGCATGGAAGCGTTTAATAATTCATTCAAAAAATCGATCACTTTACTTGATTTTTCGGCCATTCTTTCTTCCAAAACAAAATCAGCATATGATTTATAACCAAATAGTTGTACTTTCTTTAAACGTAATTCAACGATACGTTTTAGAATCTTTTGATTATCGAATTTATCGTTAAAACAACGTGAAGAGTATACTTTAAACATTTTCTCTCGCAGTTCGCGAACATCCGAATATTGCATAAAAGGAACATAACTAGGAAATTGTAAGGTAAATACCCATCCTTCTTTGCCTTTTTCTTTTGCAACCATACTCGCGGCCTCAATAATTCCATCAGGAAGACCCGATAATTCTTTTTTATCAGTAATATAAAGTTCAAAACTGTTAGTTGCAGCCAGTACATTTTCGCCAAACTGCAAGGTTAATTTCGAAAGTTCTTTAGATATCTCCCGAATCTGATCCTTTTTTACCTTCTCTAGGTTTGCACCTGACCTAACAAATGATTTGTATCGATCGGTCAGCAATTTCTCCTGTTCAATAGTGAGTTTTAATTCGTTTTTTTGATGATAAACTACTTTTACTCGAGAAAAAAGTTTCTCATTCATAATAATATCATTGGAAAACTCTGTTAACATTGGCGAAACTTCTCTAGCCAACGCCTGCATCTCATCATTTGTGTTAGCATGATTTAGATTAAAGAAAATGGATGCAACCCGATCTAATTTATGGCCGGAGTATTCTAAAGCCTCAATTGTATTTTTAAAATTAGGTTTGTCAGAGCTTTCAGCTATCTCATTTATTTCCTTTCGAGCCATCTCGATACTTTTTGTAAAAGCAGGTAGAAAGTGATTCAATTCAATTAGTTCGAAAGGAGCCGACTCGTATGGTGTTGTAAATTCCTTTAATAATGGATTTGTATGTACAGTCATAATTATTTTTTTTTAATCAAAAACAAAGATATAAAATTGAAAAGGCAATCAATCCTGAAAAAAAACTAATTATTTGGAAAATTTCTTAATAATACTTCTCTACCATTTAAAAAGTCACATTACTATCGCTTTATCAATTAATTAACTACTTGCAATTTAGTTTGACAGCTAATTTAAATGCTTTACGCAAACCTTTCCATTATAAATACAACTAGCAACATATCAACACATAAGGAATCAGCTTACAGAATAATTGCTATATTTGAAAATACAAAAGGGGGATTTGTAATTATCAAGCACTAGTAAAATGAGAGGCATGAAATTTTCTATCCAAAAGAAAGTACAAATTGAAGCAAAGGGCTCACGCCTTACTACTCTATTGTGTTCTACATTCTTTTATCTCTTCCCCTTTCATCCCTTTGGGTACTTCTTGAATAGCATCCTGAAATAGACATTTCTTTTGCCTTTCTGGATTCACAGAACTGGCAACTATACATAAACACGCATCCAATTGTAAGCAGAGAACTTCTATTCTCTCGCTTGAAATTGTTATATCCATATATTAAGATCCTAGCTAACAAGAAGTAACTTATAGGTTTATCTTCTATAGTAAGTTTGGAAATGTTTATATGACAAAATATAAAAAAAACATGAAACGAATTTGCATTAAAATTGGCTCCAATGTTCTAACGAAAGAAAATGGAGAATTAAATACATCCCGAATAAAAAATTTAGTCTATCAAATATCTTCTTTACGAAATATGGGAATGCAATGTATTCTTGTTTCGTCGGGAGCTGTTGCTGCCGGAAGAAGTAAGATAAAACTTCCAGAGAAAACTGATACTGTTTCGGCCAGACAGATATGGTCTTCGGTTGGGCAGGTAGAATTACTAAATGTTTATTCTTCCTTTCTAAAAGATTTTGAAATAGAATGCGCCCAAGTACTGGTAACCAAACAAGATTTTAGAACACGAGAACACTACTTAAACATGAAAAATTGTTTAAATTCTCTACTTAATAATGGAATCTTACCAATTATTAATGAAAATGATGCGGTATCGGTTACAGCTTTAATGTTTACGGATAATGATGAACTATCTGGATTAATTGCCTCGATGATGGATGTAGAAGCCCTTTACCTTCTAAGTAATATCAATGGTATTTACACAGGAAATCCGAACGACATAAATTCCGCACTTTTAGAAACGGTAAATGGGGATCTTAATCGATTAAAACAATATATAAGTACTCAAAAATCTAATTTTGGACGAGGTGGTATGCTAACCAAGTGCAGTATTGCTGGAAGAGTTGCTAAATCAGGAATACCAGTGCATATTGCTAATGGTAGGATTGATAATATTGTACTAGAGCTCGTTAAATCACCAGAAAGTGTTTATCACACTAGTTTTACACCTAGTAAAAAGGCATCGACAGTAAAACAGTGGTTAGCAGGATCGGATGGCTTTGAGAAAGCCAAATTAACCATTAACGAAGGCGCCGAAGAAGCTCTCTGCTCCCACAAAGCAACAAGCTTGCTTCCTATTGGTGTTATAAATATAAGTGGAGATTTTGAAAAAGGTGATATCATTAAAATAGTTGGTTCATCGGGAAAGGTAATTGGACTAGGAAAAACACAATACAATAAAATTAAAGCCGAAAGTTATATTGGAAAAACAGGAGCGAAACCTCTAGTTCATTACGATTATCTTTTTCTTTATTAATGAAATGTTTCGAATTGAACTAATGAGATCCATTTTAAAAATATACTATAACTTTTAATTGAATAAAAAACACGCAAAATATGATCTGTACAGAACAATTACATAAAGTTAAAGAAGCCTCTAGAAGCATGTATCTACTTAGTTCGGAGGCAATAAACAATCTACTGAAAGACCTAGCTAAATCGCTTCGTGACAATACGGAACAAATTTTAAATGCTAATCTGCAAGATTTGAAGCAAATGTCCGAACAGGATCCAAAATACGATCGATTGCTATTAAATAACGAAAGAATTAAAGGAATAGCAGATGACATTGAAAATACCATTCAACTTGCCTCCCCTTTAGGAAAGGTTCTTTCTGAGAAAAAACTTGAAAATGGTTTACTCATTAAAAAAGTTAGTGTTCCACTCGGAACTATTGGAGTTATTTATGAGGCACGTCCTAATGTTACAATAGATGTATTTGTTCTCTGCTTTAAATCGGGGAATGCCTGCGTTTTAAAAGGAGGCAGCGATGCTGAAAATTCAAATAAAGCATTGGTAGCATTAATTAAAAAAACACTTATAGATCATCAGTTGAATCCAGAAATCATTCAATTACTTCCTGTTGCCAGAGAAGCAGCTACAGAATTAATGAATGCAATTGGCTTTGTAGATGTTTTGATTCCTAGAGGATCTCAGAATCTGATTAACTCTGTAAGACAAAATTCAAAAGTTCCAGTAATTGAAACCGGAGCAGGAATTGTTCATACCTATTTCGATAAAGATGGCGATCTGGAAAAAGGGAAACAAATTGTTTTTAACGCCAAAACCCGTCGCGTTAGTGTTTGTAATGCTTTAGATTGTCTTTTAATACATAAAAGTCGTCTCGCAGATTTATCAGCTCTTGTTTGTCAACTGCAAGAAAAGGAAGTTGAACTATTTGCCGACCAGGAAGCTTTCAGCGCTATCGAAAATACATATCCAAAAAACCTGCTTAAAAAAGCAAATGATAAATCATTTGGAACTGAGTTTTTAAGTCATAAAATGTCGATTAAAACAGTAAGCAATTTTCAGGAGGCGATAGATCATATTTATGAGTATAGTTCGAAGCATAGCGAAGCAATTATTAGCGAGAATACTACTGCCATAAGTGACTTTTACTCAGTGGTAGATGCTGCCGCTATTTACTCCAATACTTCAACTGCATTTACCGATGGTGCACAATTTGGATTAGGAGCCGAAATTGGAATAAGTACTCAGAAATTACACGCTCGTGGACCTATGGCACTAGAAGAATTATGCTCTTATAAATGGTTAATTACCGGAGAAGGACAAATTCGACCATAAGTTGCTTCCATTTTCTGTTTCTCTAAAAAGAAATCCTATATTTAGTTTGTTTTCCATCAAGTCAAAACATTTTTCATGAAAAAAGAATATACCGCCTTCTGGTTTCGAAGAGATTTACGCTTAACCGATAATTATGGACTTTTCCAGGCTATAAAAGCTAAAAAACCAGTAATCTGCTTCTTTATTTTTGATGTTGAAATCTTAAATCAATTAGAATTCAATAATGACGCAAGAGTTAATTTTATACACGAACAACTAATTAACATCAATAAAAAGCTAAAAAGTATTGGTAGTAGTTTAATCGTAAAATATGGAAATAGTACAAATATCGTGGAAAAACTGCTAAAAGACCATAATATTACGAATATCTATACAAACACAGATTACGAACCATTCGCAGTTAAAAGAGATCAAGAAATACAGAAAATACTTAGGCAGAAAAACGCTGAACTTAAAAGCTTTAAGGATCATGTAATTTTCGAAAAAAACGAAATTGTTAAAAAAGATGGTTTGCCATACAGTATTTATACGCCTTATATGAAAAAGTGGCGTGAACTCTATTTGGCACAGTCCATTTCTGAATATGCAATTGATTTAAAATCAGAAAACTTTGCTCAACTCCCCTATTCTGAAATTCCTTCCTTAGAAAGTATCGGATTCAAAAAAAGTTCTATTTCTGTGCCCAACTACGATTTATCAAAAACCACTTTATTATACTATAATGATAGAAGGAATTACCCTTCAATGCAAGCAACTTCTCTTATCGGACCTCACCTACGATTTGGTACTCTTAGTATTCGACAAGCAGTAAAAAAGGCCCTAAAAGGTCATCCTCAATTTTTAAATGAATTGATTTGGCGAGATTTTTTTAGTCAGATTCTTTGGAGTTTTCCGCATGTAGAACATCAAAGTTTTCGAATAAAATACGATGAAATTAAGTGGCGAAATAATGAAAATGAATTTAAACTTTGGTGCGAAGGAAAAACCGGCTACCCTATAGTTGATGCAGGAATGCGGGAATTAAAACAGACTGGGAATATGCACAACCGAATTCGGATGGTTGTGGCTAGTTTTTTATGCAAACATCTACTTATTGATTGGCGTTGGGGCGAAGTCTGGTTTGCCAATCATTTACTAGATTACGATATGGCTTCGAACAATGGTAATTGGCAATGGGCTGCCGGCTGTGGATGCGATGCCGCACCCTACTTTCGAATCTTTAATCCATATGAACAACAAAAAAAGTTTGATTCAAAGATGGAATACATTCAGAAATGGGTTCCCGAATTAAACACGGAAGATTACCCTACTCCTATGGTTGATCATAAATTTGCCCGAGAAAGAGCTCTTTCCACCTATAAATTGGCCTTACAATAATACAATGTACTTTATCGTGATTGATAAAAGCCTAACTTTTTACTTACCTTCGTTTTTTCAATCACATTCAAAGAAAAAATGAAACAAAAACTATCCTTCTACACAGATCGAATCAATAAGCTTAGTCAACAAAGCACTGATCTTCAAAAACAAAATAGAAACCTTTCTTTCTTACGTTTAATTAGTGCAATAGGAGCATTTGTGCTATTTTACGTTTTGCTGTCCTACTCTGTACTAATTGCGAGCACTGTTGCTCTCGCACTTGTATTCTCATTGATCTATTTTGTGAGAAAATACAATCGGAACAGTAAAAATAGTAAACGACTAAAGGCCTTAATTAAAATCAATGAAAACGAAATTTCTTGCTTACAAACGCGCCACAGTAGCCTTTTTTATCATGGAGAAGAATATTTGGAAGCAAATCATCCTTATTCATCAGATTTGGATGTATTTGGCAATCATTCTCTTTTTCAATTAATTAATCGAAGTGTAACAAAAATAGGAAATAATACGCTGGCTAGCTGGCTTTCAAAACCCTCTTCAAATAAAGAAATTAGCAAGCGACAAGAAGCAGTTAAAGAATTATCGGAAAAGATTGATTGGAGACAAAATATCATTCAATACGGATTTGAGAACAAACTAAAAAATGATGATCCTAAATTTGTCACTGAATGGGGTAAGGAGTCCTCTCTTTTTCACGGAAAAAAACTTTTAAAGATTGCTGTAACCATCATGCCTTTTCTATCATTAGCAGCCTTAATATATTCTTTTATAGGCTCACCAGCTCCTATTATAATTATGGTTTTAGCTAGTTTAGGAGTTCATTATTTTTATTTTAGAAAAGTTAGTCAAACCCACGATCAAACTGCTCAAAGAGGGAAAATGCTAAAAACTTATGCCTATATCATTAGGCAGTTTGAAAATGAGAATTGGAATTCTAAGAAATTAAATGAGCTAAAAAATAACCTAACCAGCAATGATCATTTTACATCAAACAAAATTAATCAACTGACTAAATTAATAGAACTACTAGATCAGCGATTGAACCTAGTAGTTCAGCTATTAATCAATCTCTTGTTCTTTTATGAATTACACATTATTTTTCGTATCGATAAATGGAAGCAGAAATATGGACAAGACATTGAAAAATGGTTTGATGCCATAAGTGAAGTTGAAGCCATAGCAAGCTTAGCAAACTTAAGTTTTAACCAGGAAGATTGGTCTTTTCCAACTATTTCAGATAAACATTTCGAATTAACCTTAAAGGAAGCAGGTCATCCAATGATTGATGAGAGATCAAGAGTAAATAATGATTATGAACTCAATGGGCCTGGAACTGTACATGTTGTAACCGGATCGAATATGGCTGGGAAAAGTACTTTTTTACGAACTGTTGGTGTTAATATCGTATTGGCTCTTTCTGGTGCACCTGTATGCGCTAAAGAAATGAGAGTTTCTAACGTAGAAGTGAATACATCAATGAGAATTAAAGATTCAATAGAAGATAACGAATCATCCTTTTATGCAGAGCTAAAGAGAATTCAACAAGTGCTGGAAAAAGTAAATAGTAAAGAGAAAACACTACTCCTATTGGATGAAATTTTGAGAGGTACCAACTCGAAAGATAAGCATACTGGATCGCGTGCATTAATTAAGCAACTCGTGAAACATGATGCAGTAGCGATGGTTGCAACTCATGATTTAGAACTATCAATTCTGGAAAAAGAAATGCCTGGACAGGTCGAGAATCGTTTTTTCGATATAAAAATTGATGGAGATCAACTTTATTTCGATTATAAAGTTCAGAAGGGGTTTTGTAAAACCTTTAATGCTCCTATTTTAATGCAAAAAATGGGTATAGATTTGGATATATTAAAGGAAGCGTAGTATTGGGTCGTAAAAATATCATGGAAAAAGCCGAATCTAAACAGATTCGGCTTTTTACTATAAATTAAACTATTTAAGCAACCGGTTTTATTTTGAAAGATCGAATTAAAAAGAACAATCCGATTAAAACGAATGGAATACTAAGTAATTGTCCCATATTTAAAGCCATTCCTTCTTCGAAAGTTTCCTGATTTTCTTTAACGAACTCGATAAAGAAACGTGCAGTGAAAATCATTACGAAAAAAGCACCGAACAATCTTCCACTGTATTGTTTTGCATTGGTTTTCCAATACATGAAAAACAACACAACAAATGAAATTAAATAGCAAATTGCTTCATACAATTGTGCTGGATGTCGAGGAGCTTTTGGCTCATAAATAGATGCTCTAATAAATTGAAAACCCCATTCGGCATGAGTTTGAATTCCAATAATTTCAGAATTCATTAAGTTTCCCAAACGAATAAAACATCCTGCCAAGGCAACGGGAATTACCACGTAATCCAATATCCAAAGCATTGATTTTTTGCTAACCTTTTTAGAATAAAACCACAACGCAACTAAAATTCCAATGGTAGCACCATGAGATGCCAATCCACCTCGCCAAATTTTAATAATTTCGGCTGGATGTTGCGAATAAAATTCCCATCCGTAGAAAAAAACGTGTCCTAAGCGAGCACCTACAACCGTTGCAATCATGGTATATAAGAATAGTTTATCCAGCCATTCCAATTCAATACCATCTTTCTTAAACATCTTTTCTACCAAATAATATCCAAGTAAAAACCCTAATGCAAAAAGTAATCCGTACCAACGAACTGCAATAGGACCTATTTTAAATATTTCCGGATCGATATCCCAAAGGATTGATAGTAACATATATTAAATTTTTAGTATCAAAATTAGAGTATCAAGATTCAAGAGAAAAAGTATCAAGAAGTGCTAACTTTCTTGATACTTTGTACTTAATACTTCAATTTAAATTTAGCATTATTTGTTAAGTCTCCGCTTAATTTAACGAAAATTAAAATCTTATTCCGTTAAGCTGGCATCCCTTTTCCATGACATTGCTTGAATTTTTTACCACTTCCACAAGGGCAAGGTTCGTTTCGTCCTACTTTTTGAGCAACACGAACCGGCTCTAACTTTTTAGGTTCTGGTTTTTCTCTGCCTCCACCCACTTCTTCTTTGGTGGTTTTCAAATTACTTAAATCGGTTCTTTTGCGCTCTTCAGCCTTACGAACCTCTTCAGGATCTGATAATGGAATATGACCTTTCATTAAGCTACTTACAACACTCTTATTTACACTTTCGATCATTGCCTTAAACAAATTAAATGATTCAAATTTGTAGATCAACAATGGATCTTTTTGTTCGTAAGAAGCATTTTGAACGGATTGTTTCAAATCATCCATTTCTCGCAAATGCTCTTTCCAAGCATCATCGATAGTAGCTAAAATAGATACTTTTTCGAACGATCGAACCAAGTCTTCCGCTTTACTATCGTATGCTTTTTTCAGATTAGTTACCACCTGAAACATTTTGGATCCATCGGTAAAAGGAACCACAATGTTCTCATATAATTCTGCTTTCGACTCGTATACATTTTTAATTACCGGATAGGCTTGTTTGCTGATAGCTTCTACTTTTCGTTTGTAATTATCTAAAACTACAGCGTAGATTTTTTCAGTAAGCACTTCTGGCTTCTCTTTCATTAAATCCTCTTCATTTATTGGAGGTTCGGTTGAAAAAGTACGAAGCAAATCCATTTTAAACTCTTCGAAATCACCACCTTGATATTCGCTTGCGATCATTTCTGATAAATCGTACATCATATTGGCAATATCTACCTGAATACGTTCTCCAAATAATGCATGACGACGACGTTTATAAATAACCTCACGTTGAGAGTTCATCACGTCATCGTACTCCAATAATCTTTTACGAATACCGAAGTTATTTTCTTCTACTTTTTTCTGGGCACGCTCGATAGATTTAGTAATCATACTATGCTGAATTACTTCCCCTTCTTTCAATCCCATTCTATCCATTAGCTTCACAATACGATCGGAGCTAAACAAACGCATTAAATCATCTTCTAATGACACAAAAAATTGAGAAGAACCAACGTCTCCCTGACGACCAGCACGACCTCGCAGCTGACGATCGACACGACGAGAATCGTGACGTTCGGTACCAATAATTGCCAAACCACCAGCAGCTTTCACTTCATCGGTAAGCTTAATATCCGTACCACGACCCGCCATATTGGTTGCTATGGTAACTGTTCCCGATTGCCCTGCTTCGGCAACAATATCGGCTTCGCGCTGATGTAATTTTGCATTCAACACATTGTGCTTAATGCCTTTTATTTTGAGCATTCGTCCCAATAATTCGGAAATTTCAACCGAAGTTGTACCTACCAATACCGGACGACCAGCATTTACCAATGCAACAATTTCATCAATTACTGCAGAATATTTTTCTCTTTTGGTTTTGTAAACAAGATCTTCGCGATCATCACGACAAATTGGTCGATTCGTTGGAATTACAACCACCTCTAATTTATAAATGTCCCAAAGTTCTCCAGCCTCAGTTTCCGCAGTACCAGTCATACCCGAAAGTTTGTTATACATTCTAAAGTAGTTCTGAAGTGTAATTGTTGCGAATGTTTGAGTTGCGGCCTCTACTTTTACATTTTCTTTAGCTTCAATTGCCTGGTGCAATCCGTCAGAATAACGACGGCCTTCCATAATACGACCAGTTTGTTCATCCACAATCTTCACCTTACCATCCATCATTACATATTCGACATCTTTTTCGAAAAGAGTATATGCTTTTAATAATTGATTGATTGTGTGAACTCTTTCAGATCTTACAGAATAAGACTGAATCATTTCATCTTTCTTCGCTAATTTTTCTTCATCCGAAAGATTTGATTTTTCAATTGCAGCGACTTCCGATCCAATATCAGGTAGTACAAAGAAACCTGCATCTTCAACATCTGAACTAATCAAATCAATTCCCTGATCAGTAAGTTCGATAGAATTATGTTTTTCATCGATAACAAAATACAACTCATCGGTAATGATGTGCATGTTTTTGTTATTTTCCTGCATGTAGAAATTTTCTGTTTTTAAAAGATTAGCCTTATTTCCCTGCTCACTTAAAAACTTGATAAGTGGCTTCATTTTTGGCAATCCTTTATAGGTTCTAAGCAATAATTTTGCTCCTTCTTCCTGCTCCTTTTTATCATCGCTATTTAGCAACTTTTTCGAATCGGTAAAAATTTTCATTACCAAATCATTCTGAGCTTTCACCAATTTTTGAACTCTTGGTTTTAAATCGTCAAACTGTTGATGTTCGCCACGTGGAATTGGACCAGAAATAATTAATGGTGTACGAGCATCATCAACTAAAACCGAATCGACTTCATCGACAATTGAGTAGTTGTGACGACGTTGCACTAAATCCTTCGGATTTGTAGCCATATTATCACGTAAGTAATCAAAACCAAACTCATTATTCGTTCCAAAAGTAATGTCTGCAGCATAAGCTTTTCTACGCTCATCTGAATTAGGAGAATGCTTATCGATACAATCTACAGATAATCCGTGAAATTGATACAATGGTCCCATCCATTCCGAGTCACGTTTTGCAAGGTAATCATTCACCGTAATTACGTGAACACCTCGTCCGGTTAACGCATTTAAGAAAACAGGAAGTGTTGCTACAAGCGTTTTTCCCTCTCCCGTTGCCATCTCGGCAATTTTTCCTTGATGAAGAACCGTACCACCAATTAGCTGTACATCGTAGTGAACCATATTCCAGGTGATTTCAGTTCCACCTGCTAACCAGGAGTTAAAATATACAGCAGTATCGCCATCTATCTGAATATTATCGTAATAAGGAGCTAAGTCGCGATCAAACTTTGATGCTGTAACTTCCAATTCTGCATTTTCTGTAAATCTACGAGCTGTATCTTTTACAACAGCAAAAGCAGTTGGAAGAATTTCTTCTAGAACCTCTTCTATTTTATCGTCAATTTTCTTTTCTATTCCATCAATCTGATCATATATCTCTTCTCTCGCGTTAATAGATACTCCACCGGCATCAATCTTATCTTTAAGACTTTGTATTTCGTCTTTTTCCGCTTGAATATGATCCTGAATACGTTGCTTTAATTTATCTGATTCTCCTCTTAGATCATCATTGCTTAAAGTAATAACTCTATCGTATTCTTCTTTAATTCTTCCTAAATAAGGACTCAACTCCTTAAGGTCTCTATCTGATTTATTACCAAATAGTTTACCTAATGCACTATCTATAAAACCCATTTTGACTTATTGATTTCTATGTGTAAAATACTATCAACCAAAAGGTTGACAACAATATCTTGTGTGTAATATGTGAAATTTCCTATAGAAATATAGGAAAGGAAAGTTAAGCTACAACAGGAGCTCTGATATGAAATTCACCTTCAGGTATTGTACTTATAATAACATCCCGAAAACCGAAATAATACTTACAATTAAACCAAATTGGAATACTTCCTATTGGAATAGATTGATTTACAATGGGAAATTTAGGCAAATTTTTAAGTAAAGAAATATTTTCAATATTTGAAATATATTTCCCAGCAAATTGATCCTGCTCTACATGAGCAAGAATTGGTGAAGAGTAAGCCTCTTCGAGATTATGAATATGATCGGCATACCATTCTGCAAACAGCTCATGATCAACAATCAATTCCTGACCATTGGCCATCGGAACTACTGCTGCACATCCTGTGAGCACACAAAATACTACTATAAGATACCTATTCATGTCCATTGCATCCAAAAGTAGATATTTTTATTGACTTAACAGTTCTACATCATAAAAAAAGCCTCACAAAAGTGAGGCATTTCTTAAATAATTTAAAAAAAACATTAAGCTTGTGTTGAGTCAACAAAAACTCTAGTTTTAAAATCTTTGTCCATCATATATAAACCATGACCTTTTCCTTCAAACATTCTTAATTGGTCGATAATCTCATTAACAGTAGCTTCTTCCTCTACTTGCTCGTCAACAAACCATTGTAAGAAATTTACCGAAGCGTGATCTTTTTCCGCAATAGCAACATTTACGCAACCATTAATTAGACTAGTTACGTGCTCTTCGTGCTTTAAAGTTTCTTCGAAAATATTTAAAACCCCTTTCCAGTCCGACTGAACTTCGGCAATTGGTTCTAAAATAACTCTTCCGCTACGTTCATTAACGTAGTCTAAAATTTTCATCGCATGCGAAGTTTCTTCTTGAAATTGCACTTTCATCCAATTTGCAAAACCAGGCATTCCATTGGCATTGAAATAATTCGACATCGACAAATAAAAGTAAGCAGACCAAAATTCAGCATTGATTTGCTTATTCAAGATTTCTTCTACTTTTTTACTAATAGCCATAACGTATAATATTTTTAAGTAAGTTCAAATTATACTTCAAATGTAAGAGAAATATACCAATCTAAACCTTGTACCCCTTAGTCCAATTGCTAATTTAAAATCAAACTAAATACGGATAATTAGGGAAAGATAAAAAGTAATACATTTATAAAAATTAAAATCAGTAGCTGTATTGTATTGAAAAAAAGTTGAAAGACAAGTTAAATTTCTCCTTCCTTTTCGTAATCAGAATTCCCTTTGAATTAAGGATAAATTTGACTGAATTTAATTTGTAGCATTCAATCCCATTGTGTAAATTCAAAAATCTATTTAAAATGTCCGTTTACATTGATTTTGTAATTATATTTTGTTTTCAATTTAATTAACGGACTTCACCTCAAAAAACGCTTATGGATCCAGTTTGGCTGGCAATTGCCTTTGCATTTGGTCTTCTTGTAAAATTAATTGGATTACCTCCATTGGTCGGATACCTGATAGCCGGTTTTACACTTAAATATTTTGGAGCAGCAACGGATGAACTCATTCAAACCATTTCTGAACTAGGAATTACCTTGCTTTTATTTACCATTGGTTTAAAATTGCGAATTAAGGATCTTTTGCACAAAGAAGTTTGGGGCGGATCGTCTATTCATATGCTTTTAACAACTGCACTTATAGGTATAATTTTACTAATAATAAGCTACAGTTCGTTAAGTCTTTTTGCTGATTTTGGTTGGAAACAGGCTTTGGTCATTGGGTTTGCACTCAGTTTTTCGAGTACTATTTATGCTGTAAAAATGCTCGAAGAAAAAAGTGAACTAAAGTCAGCTTATGGTGTTCTTTCCATCGGAATTCTAATTATACAAGACATATTTGCCGTTTTTTACATTGTCTTAGTTGCCGGCAAACTACCCTCCATTTGGGCTTTGGCTTTACCGGTACTATTTGTTCTTATTCGACCAATTTTACTAATTATACTCGATAAAATAGGACATGGCGAAATATTAGTGCTTTACGGATTTTTCCTTGCATTAGTAGTTGGTGCTGAGTTATTTAATCTAGTAGGACTAAAGGCAGATCTTGGAGCTTTGATTGTAGGAATTCTAATATCCAAGCATAAAAAAGCAAAAGAGCTAGCAGATTCTTTGATGAACTTTAAAGATATTTTTCTGATTGGTTTTTTCTTATCTATTGGTTTATTAGGCCTGCCGACCCTTCAGATGCTGATTGTTGCTATTCTACTAGCCATAACAATCAACTTTAAAGTAATTCTCTATTTTCTTGTATTAACACGGTTTAAGGTACGTGCTCGAACGTCCTTATTTACCTCTTTAACGCTTGCAAATTTTAGTGAATTTGGATTAATTGTAGCTTCTATTGCAGTTGCAAAGAATATGATTTCTTCGGATTGGTTAGTAACTATCGCCATTTCGGTAGCACTTACTTTCATTATCTCCTCTCCTCTTAATTCAAAGGCGCATAAAATTTATTCTAATGTAAAAGAACATCTACGCAAGTTTGAAACTCAAAAACGCTTAATTTACGACAAAACATTCGATATTGATGGTGCAGAAATACTCGTGTTTGGCATGGGGAAATTGGGTGTATCGGTGTACAATCAATTAAATCAGAATTATGGAAGAAAAGTTCTTGGTTTAGACTATAATTATGACGTGGTACAACGACTAAAAAAAGAAGGAAAAAATATTCAACAAGATGATGCAGCTGATAATGAATTTTGGGAGAATATTTTTGAAAGCTCTGATCACAAGCAAGTAAAACTAATTATGCTTTGTATGAACGATCATAAATCGAATGTTTTTGCAATAGAACAGCTAAAATCTACAAGCTATATGGGAAGTATAGCTGCCATTGCTCGTTACGAAGACGAACGAAATCAATTAAAAAATATGAATATTGATGCTGTTTATGATATTTATTCTGAAGCCGGATATGGCTTTGCCAATCATGTTTGCAGTTCTATTGATATTGGGTGTGCAACAAGAAATCCATTATAATAATTTTATTAGCAATTATTGCATGCTAAATTATGTTATTACTTTATTTTTTATATTCTTAATTTACATAAATGGGATAAATCATTTTTAGGATGCTAACAAAACCAACATCACCTTATCCAAGGCGCTTATTTATAAACAACTACAAGTGCGATAGAATATTTATTTTCTACTAATAACTCTTCCATAATAATAATATGTTTATTAACATGTGTTATTATTCCCTATCAATTAATAAAAAAATAATATATTTGCATTGCTTTTGGTGCACAGTTTGCGTTCAGCAAGCTGGTTAAAAGGGAATCCGGTGAAAATCCGGAACAGTACCCGCTACTGTAAATCTCGTTAACGCCACATGGGTGTTAATTTGTTCTCAACAGTCATAAATCCACTGTCCTGATATTACTAGGATGGGAAGGAGTTGAGAATCGGGAAAGTCAGGAAACCTGCCAACAAGTTTTTGTTTAATTATTGCTTCCGGGAAAAGAAGTTAATGATGGCTAGGTATTTTCTAAATTTATATATCCCATCCTTTTCTGGAATGCATTAGTAACTAATACGATGCATAAATTTGTTTTTATACTGTTATTACAAACAGTATGCTTATCTGTATTTTCTCAAAAAGCTACTTTAAGTGGCAAGGTATTTAATAAAAATACAAACGAAGTAATTGATTTTGCTTATGTATACCTCGATAGCATATACACCTCCACTACGACAAATGAAAGTGGTATTTACAGCTTTTCTAATTTAACTGCTGAAAAATATAAACTATGTGTCTCGGTTTTGGGTTATGAAAAATTTAGTCAAAAAATTAATTTGAAACCAGGTATAAACACCATTAACATTCCTCTAGAAGCCAAATCTTTCGAACTCTCTCCTATTGTTATAACGGGTACAGGAACCCATCATCGAATAGATAAAGTTCCTGTTCAAACAGAAATTATCACTAAAAAAGACATTGCTGATTTATCGGGAAGAAATATAGAAGAAATTATTTCAGGTATCTCTTCCTCTATTGATTATACAACAAGTTCGATGGGAACCAACATTAAAATTAACGGTTTAGGTAAAGACTATGTATTAATTCTTGTGAATGGAAAACGATTAACTGGTGATATTGGTGGTTATGCCGATTTAAGTAGAATTAATGCGGCAGATATTGAACAAATTGAGGTGGTAAAAGGTGCTTCCTCTACCCTTTATGGATCTGATGCTATTGCAGGCGTAATTAATATTATAACAAAAAAAACAAAAGGGAAAATAGTGGCCTCAAGCAGTACTCGACTAGGTGGTTATAACGACTTTAAACAACTAAACACCTTTCATTTTAGCAGTAAAAAAATTTCTGGTAAAACAAGTTTTAATTACAAGCAAAAAGATGGTTATCAATTAAATTCCATGCAGTTTAACAACAAATGGGAATCCAATCATGATCTGCCATTTTTGGTTCCCACTTTTTATAAATCAGTAAACAAAACAAAAGCTTACACTATTAGTCAGAGTTTAGATTATGAAGTAAATAAGAAGCTAAGTTTTGATGTAAATCTTTCTTGGTACGAAAAAACCTTGTTTTTCCCATTTAGGGCACAGATGCATAATTATTACTACAACGATAGAGCAACTTCAATAGGAGGTAAATATAAACTAAAGAATAAAAACTATTTGAGTTTTAGTGTTGATTTTGATAACTACCTGTATTACACAGAGTATCCGTACAAATACAACGAAACATATATCACTGATAAGGATATTATTAAGAAAACTTATTACCCTGGAGATAGATTTAAAAATTCGGATCAGATTCATATGATTAGTCAAGTAAAAGGTGTTTTTAATTTGAATGATAAAAATAAGCTTAGTGTTGGAACCGAAGTAAAAGGCGAATTTCTAGAGGCTAAGTACAGATTAACTAGACCTACAGTAGAAGCTTACACCTATTCTTTATATGCTCAGGATGAGATGAAAATAAACGAAAAATATAGTTTAGTAGCAGGGGTTAGAAGTCTGTATCATGATAAATCGGGTTTTATTGTAACGCCAAAACTAACCCTGATGTATACTGAACAAAACTTCACCCACAGATTTACTTACTCGAACGGTTTTAAAAGTCCTACCCTTAAAGAACTCTATTACTATTACGAAAGTGATAGAATGGGAATGTATCGACTCTATTTGGGAAATGAAGATTTAAAACCACAAAAGTCTCATTACCTTGCAATATCTACTGAATTTAAAAGAGATAAGCTACGTACTGGCGTTAGCCTCTACCTAAATAGAATTTACGACAAAATAGATTACACCATAATACCTACCACCTACGATCAGCGAAGAAGGGGAATTGAAGAAGCTAAGAAGCGATACAATATCGACAATGCCAGAACAATTGGTTTGGATTGCCACTTTAGCTATCCCCTTTTTAGTCAGTTGATGATTAATGGCAATTACAGCTATGTGAATGCTCGAAATATGACTCAAGATGTTCGATTAAATGGCATCTCTGAACATAGTGCAACCTGTAAATTTTCATGGAATAAAAAATGGGAAACGAACACGTTAAATGTTAGTCTGTCGGGCGTTTATAAATCGGACCAATTTTATCTGGAAGAAGATTTAAAGCGTAGTTATACAGATTCCTATCAACTTTGGAAGCTTAGTTCTAGGCTAAGTACCACGAAATGGAGGAACTATACCATTAACCTTTCGGGTGGCATTGATAATCTATTCGATTATGTAGATAACAAACCTTACGGTTCACATTACGGAACGTTAAATCCAGGCAGAACCCTATTCCTTGAACTAAATATAGATTTCACAAAAAATAAATAAAAAATACATGTGAATTATAAATGCAATAAAAATTAACAAAACAAAAACAAAATGAATTTATTAAAAAAATCTGCTGTTGCCTTGTGTGCAATAGCCTTGGTATTTACCGGATGTAGTGATGATGATGACAATAACAATGACAGACTTATTTTAGGAGATAAAGATGGTATTCTATTAGTTACCTTTGGCTCCTCTTTTCCTGATCCGCAGGAAACATTTAAGAACATTGATAATGCTGCTAAAACAAAATTTACAGGAGAGGCTGTTAATTGGGGTTTTACTTCCGATCTTATTATCAATAAATTACGCAAGGGGAATGGTGAAGGATCTTTGCAAGGAAAAATTATTGACAACGATTCTCCTGAAGAAGCCATGGAAAAAATGGTAAAAGATGGGTACTCCAAATTCAATATTCAATCTCTACACGTTATTCCAGGTGAGGAATTCGACGAATTAAAAGCAGCAGTTGCAAGTTTTGAATCTAAATACAAAGGTGTTGATGTAAAAATTGGTCACCCATTATTGGATACCGATGCTGATATTCAAAAAGTAGCTGAAATTATCGCTAAAAAGTTTTCCTCTGAACTTACGGAAGGTCCTGTGCTATTAATGGGACATGGTACTCCTCATGCCGCAGATGCTCAATATTTAAAATTACAAGCAGAGCTTCGAAAACTTAACTCTAACTTTTACGTTGGAACGGTAGAAGGAATTGGTTTTAATGCTGGAACTACATCTATTGGTGCATTAATTACCGAACTAAATAAACTTACTCCAAAAGCTACTAAAGTAACGATTACACCATTAATGTCAATCGCTGGAGATCATGCGAATAATGATATGAATGGTAATTCCGGAGAAACTGATCCTGCAGAGCAATCGTGGAGAGAAAGATTAGAAGCTGAAAATTACACTGTAAATAGTATCATGAAAGGCTTAGGCGATTACGATGAAATTAATGCTATTTGGATGAATCATCTTGAAAATGCAGAATAAGAATTCTGGAGAATAAAAGATCATTAAAGAGGTAGGAATTTAATTTCCTACCTCTTTTTTTATTCATAGATATAGGTTATTCCAAATGAGTAGTACTAAACAAACTACTCAACAACAAAACTATCATGTACATCGAAAATCAATTGTATACCTGAATCCTTTGTCCAAATAACGGTACCGCCCCAATGAGTTATTCCTTTATTTTTAGCTTTAATTTTTACAACACCCTGTCCATAGGGACCTAATCCAACCAAACCATTCTTAATTTTAAAAATGGGCATTTTTGTAGTATCTACAGCCGAAAGAAATATTTGTGCCTCATATTCATCTCCTTCTTTCAATCTATTCTTCTTTTCGAGTACTACAGGCCGTATAAAATTAAATTTGAATTCACTGTTAGTTATTTCCTTTAATACACTTTGTGTATAAATCCTTTGAAATGTCTTTAAATACAGTAATAACAGTTCTTTCTCTTCATTTGTTTTATGTGATTCTTGAGTAAAATCAACTACTCTTGTATTGCATTTTGAATACTGATTCTTTATAATATCATACCATTCCGATTCTTCTATAATTCGACAATAAAAACCAAGATGATATTTGACTAAAGAAAAATCATAATGATCCTCAGAAAACAATTCATTTTCAATTGTTTTATATGCATCATCTAAGCCTTTAAAATAAGTGATTATAAATTCATATTTAACAGGATTTACAGAATTCAAAATCATTAAATCATTCATTAGTTCTGCGTAATCTTCATTCACTAATTGTAATTGCTGATCTATTTCCTTTTGGAGATCAGGTTTTTGATTACATCCAATTAGTAAAATAATTATAATAGACAGATATTTCATTTTTTATTTGTTAATGAACAACTTTAACATGACCCTAAATTTATCAAAAATATCATTAAGTAATTTAAAATGAATAATTCTTCTGAAGTATCATTTTATTGCTGAAACAACTCAAATCTGTGTGGTTCATCAAATCCGAAACACCTGCAGATACGTTGTATGGAAAGATAAGAAGGAGTTTGCAATGGATCTAAGACTTATTTATGGTACTCCTACTAAAAATTCAGCAGAGGCTTCCTTAGAGGATTTTGCCAACAAATGGAATTCAAAGTATTCCTATGCTGTAAGGAGCTGGCGGGAGAATTGGGAAGAATTGACTGCTTTTTTGAATTTCCTCTGGAGATCAGAAAAATCATTTACACCACCAATTTAATCAAGAATCTGAATGGTAAAATCAGAAAGTATACAAAGAATAAATTGTCCTTTCCTTCTGATGATGCAGTAATAAAATCAGTCTATCTGGCCACAAGGGAAGCGACCAGAAAATGGACGATGCCGATCCAAAACTGGGGAGTGATACTCACTCCGTTTTTAGCTATATTTTGAAGAAAGGGTAAGACTTAACTAAAGTCCAACCCTGGAAATATCACTTACACACTTTACGAGACAGTGTCTAATTTAGCTAAGATTGCTAGAAAAATATGCAATACTTCTAAATATGAATTTTTTATTCTTTTAAAAGCAGTTTTTGCTGTATTTAGATCAAAAATAAAGACTTGGGATTTTCAATTAGCAACTTAAAAATAGTTCGCAAACTTAAAACAAAAAAGAGGATGTCCCTGATTTTGGACACCCTCTTTACTATATAAATCGCTTAAATCTAATTAAATCGCATCGATAATTGCATTTAAAGTAGCACTAGGGCGCATTGCCTTAGAAGCTAATTCGTCGTTTGGCATAAAGTAACCTCCAATATCCATTGGTTTGCCTTGTGCATCATTCAACTCTGCTACAATCTTAGCTTCGTTAGCTTTCATATCAGCAGCAACCTTTGTGAATGTTTCTTTCAATTCAGCATTTTTATCCTGAGCTGCAAGCGCTTCTGCCCAATACATTGCTAAATAGAAATTAGAACCTCGATTATCCAACTCGTTAACTTTACGCGATGGAGCTTTTCCTTCTGCTAAGAATTTAGTAACACCAGCATCTAAAGTATCCGCAAAAAATTGAGCTTTTTCATTATTGAAAACACTAGCAATATGTTCTAAAGAAACACCTAAAGCCAGATATTCACCTAAGGAGTCCCAACGTAAGTGACCTTCGGACAAAAATTGCTGAACGTGCTTAGGAGCTGAACCACCTGCACCAGTTTCAAACAAACCTCCACCATTCATTAAAGGAACAATTGAAAGCATTTTAGAGGAAGATCCTAATTCCAAAATTGGGAAAAGATCGGTCAAATAGTCACGCAAAACGTTACCTGTTACCGAAATAGTATCTTCTCCTTTTCGGATTCTTTCTAATGAGAATGCAATAGCATCATCTGGAGCAAGAATACGAATATCCAATCCATTAGTGTCGTGATCGGCAAGGTAAGTAGTTACTTTTTGGATTAGCTGCGCATCGTGAGCACGATTTTTATCCAACCAGAAAATTGCTGGAGTATTGGTTGCTTTCGCTCTATTTACGGCTAATTTAACCCAATCCTGAATAGGAGCATCTTTCACTTGGCACATTCTGAAAATATCTCCTTTTTCAACTTTTTGCTCCATTACAACAGTACCATCAAGTTCTACAACCTGAATTTTACCATCGCCTTGAGCAATAAAAGTTTTATCATGTGAACCATACTCTTCTGCTTTTTGAGCCATTAATCCAACATTAGATACCGAACCCATAGTAGCTACATCGTAAGCACCATTTTTACGACAATCGTCGAAACAAACCTGATACATTGTAGCGTAACATCTGTCTGGAATTAATGCTTTTGTGTCCTGAAGTTTACCAGCAGGATTCCACATTTTACCTCCGTCACGAATAACAACAGGCATCGATGCATCAATAATTACATTATTAGGCACATGTAAGTTCGTGATTCCTTTATCCGAATCAACCATTGCAATATCCGGACGAGTTGGATACACTGCCAGGATATCTGCTTCAATTTCTTTTCTCTTAGCTTCAGGAAGAGTTTGAATTTTATTATAAAGATCGCCTAATCCATTATTAAAGTTTACTCCTAATTCTTTAATGGTAGCTGCATGCTTAGTGATAGCCTCCTCGTAGAAAACTTCAACAGCATGTTTAAACATTACAGGATCAGAAATTTTCATCATGGTTGCTTTAAGATGCAGCGACCACAGTAAACCTTCTTTTTTAGCTAAGGCAATTTGTTCTGCATAAAAAGCACGTAATGCTTTTACATTCATTACCGAAGAATCAATAACTTCCTTAGCTAGCAGCGCTTGCTTCTCTTTTAATACAGTTACTTTGCCAGCATTATCAACGTACTCAATACGTACATTTGTTGCTTTAGGCATATTTACAGATTTCTCTGATCCATAAAAATCGCCTTCATTCATGTAAGCAACGTGCGATTTTGAATCTGCAGACCATTTCCCCATTCTGTGAGGATTATTTTTAGCATATTGCTTAACAGATCCAGCAGCTCTACGATCGGAATTACCTTCACGCAAAACAGGATTTACCGCACTACCTAATACTTTTGCAAATCTTACTTGAAGTGCTTTATCTTCATCAGTTTTAGCATCTTCCGGATAGTTTGGAATTTTATATCCTTTTTCCTGCAACTCAGCAATTGCTGCTTGTAATTGAGGAATAGAAGCACTAATGTTTGGCAACTTAATAATGTTTGCTTCCGGAGTTAATGTAAGCGCGCCTAATTCAGCTAAATAATCAGGTACTTTTTGCGCGTCCGTTAAATTCTCAGGGAAGTTGGCAATAATTCTTCCGGTAAGAGAAATATCCTTTGTTTCAATTTCAATACCTGAAGTTTTAGTAAAGGCTTTGATAATTGGCAATAACGAATACGTCGCCAAGGCTGGAGCTTCATCAATTTTAGTGTAAATGATTTTTGACATCTGTGCCATGTTGGTTGTTGTTTTGAGTGATTTAATAATTATTAAAAAGTCTGTGTTTACTTATTTAAATTTGAAATAATCACGTCTCAAATTCACGGTAAACATATGTATTTTTTTTATTTCCCTAATATTAAAAAATCGATTTTTTAACGATTTTTTTCTTTAATTACAAGTCCCTAAAAATTAGGCTCCTGTACAAAAACAGAAGCCTAATTTCATTCAAAATATCTATATTGTAGATCATTTTCTCAATTTTCATTCAAAATCTAGTGAAAATTTCTGTTTTAGTAATCCTAAAGCCGGATTTTTCTCACACAAATAATTAAATCGATCTGAATCGGTATACATTCTTTTTGCTGTTTTCACTTGAATGATTTCCGTTTCGATTTGAATTTTTGAATTGTTTAGTTCTTTCTTTAAATAGTTTCGCACCTCGTTTTTCACCGAAATAACATCATCCTCCTGCAACGGATTACTAACCATTAGAACGATACGATCAGTGCCTACAATTTTCGGTTTATTCACCGTAATTGCAAGTCGAATACGATCACTTTTCCCTTTGGCAATTATATATTCTTTTAACTTAGCTTCCAGTTTATCCTGAGTAACCGGTTCGGTTCCGGCAACAACTGTTTCTACAGTACCAACAGCTTTTTTATCTTTAGGCTTACTTGCGCTTGTGGAGCGAGGTATTCCCTTACTTAAAGCTTGTTTAATAGATACAGAACCTGCAAAATTAGATTTTGTAACAACATTTATCCCATTGCTCTTTTCTTTAGAATCATTATAAGAGCTGGCAGTTTCTTTTACTGTTTGCGTTGTTTGAACAGTTGATGAAGCAGTTACAATAGGTTTAGCTACAGCACTTATTTCTTGTCCATCAACAATGATTTTCTGCAGTTTTTTTGAATGTGTCTTTAATTCAAGTCCTTTTTTTTTTAATTCAATTATCTGCGATAATTGAATTAAGCTTAATTCGATAAGGAGTCTTTGGTTTTGACTAGCTTTAAAACCAATATCGCACTGATTAAGAATTTTTAAAGCTTCATATAGAAAATCAAGCGGACATTTTTTAGCTTGGTCCACATATTTTTGTTTCACAGAATCACTAACCTCCAACAATTGAATGGTTGCAGGATCTTTCCCAACCAATACATCGCGAATGTGAGCACTTAAACCAGCTACAAAATGATGACCATCGAATCCTTTGTCAATAATTTCATTCAACATCAGCAAAACATCACTTACTTTTCCTTCTAAAAAAGCATCAACCATTTTAAAATAGTAATCGTAATCCAACACGTTTAAATTCTGAATTACACTTTCGAAAGAAATGTTTTTTCCAGAAAAGCTTACTATTTGATCGAAAATAGAAAGTGCATCACGCATAGCACCATCTGCCTTTTGTGCAATAACATTCAAGCCTTCTTCTTCGATTACAACAGCTTCTTTCTCTGCAATTTCTTTTAGATGCTTTACTGCATCTTCTACTTTTATCCGATTAAAATCAAAAATCTGACAGCGAGATAGAATTGTAGGCAGTATTTTATGTTTTTCGGTAGTTGCTAAAACGAATATGGCATGAGCTGGAGGTTCTTCCAGAGTTTTCAGGAAAGCATTAAATGCCGATGCCGATAGCATGTGAACCTCGTCAATAATATAAACACTATAACTTCCAATTTGTGGAGGTATTCTTACTTGATCAATCAATGTACGAATGTCTTCAACTGAATTGTTGGAAGCTGCATCCAATTCATGAATATTATAGGAGCGACTCTCATTAAAAGCAACACATGATTCACATTTATCACATGCTTCAAAATCGGAACTTATATTGGAACAATTAATTGTTTTGGCAAATATCCGTGCACAAGAAGTTTTTCCAACACCACGAGGACCGCAAAACAAGTAGGCGTGAGCCAAATGATTGTTTTTAATGGCATTTTTAAGGGTGACTGTAATAGACTGTTGCCCTACAACCGATGAAAAAAGCGAAGGACGGTATTTACGTGCTGAAACAATGTAATTTTCCATAAAACTCTGACAAAAAAACCAAATTGGTTTCTATTTTTTTTCGAAATTCAAATATACTGAATCAATCTAAATAAAACACCAAGGGAGTGGTAAGATTTTCAATAAAAACACATAAACTTCTTATTAAAAGCTTATTAATTGAAGAATGCAATTTTGGTTTTCTATTTGCAAAAAAAAATAGGGAAGAAACACCAAAGCTCCTTCCCTATTCTAATATTTCAAATGCAACATTAGTTTACCGGATCGTACCGGGTAACACGTTGCACACCTTTCACTCGTTTTAATTTCACGATTAAAGTATCCAAATGCTCGGTACTCGCAATTACAACAGTAACATTACCTACAAATGAGCCTGCATTGGTATCTACCGAAATTGATCTCATTTGTACTCTCAAATCTTTAGAGATTACGTCGGAAATATTACTTACAATTCCCAGTTCATCTTCACCTGTAATATGCAATACTGCTTGATAGGAAGCAGAGCCTTTATCGGTCCAATTCGCTTTCACTACCCGATATGGATAACGAGTTTGCATTTCATTGGCATTTGGACAACCCAATCGGTGAATTCGAATGCCTTTCCCAATGGAAATAAAACCGAAAATTTCATCTCCAAAAATTGGATTACAACAACTCGCTAAGGAGTATTCTACATTCGAAACATTCTCGTCAACAATTAAAACATCCTCTCCTTCTTTTGTGATTTTTTTCGCTGTATATTCAAAAGGTTCATCAACAGTAGGCTTTTCAACTTCTTTTTTATCGGTTAGGATATCTTTTATTTCCGATAATTCATGTTTTTCAAGTGCAATTCCATGATACAAATCTACTGCTAGCTTGTATTTGTAATAATTCATTAATTTCCGGATATTTTCATCGCAGAATTCAATCTTCCAATTCTTCATTCTACGCTTAAGCGTCTCTTTTCCAAGATCAGCTTCTTTAAGCATTTCCTCTTTCATGGATTGTCGAATTTTGTTCTTCGCTTTTGTAGAAACAACAAAATTCAACCAATCGGATTTTGGTTTTTGAGAATTAGAGGTGGTAATAGAAACCTGATCTCCATTATTTAAAACCTGCTTAATGGAAACATTTTTCTGGTTTACAGTACCGCCAATACATTTATCACCAACATCAGAGTGAATAGAATACGCAAAATCAAGCAAAGTAGCCCCTGCTGACAATTGCTTTAAATCACCTTTAGGAGTAAACACATAAATTTCCTTGTGATATAAATCTGCTTTAAAACTGTCTATTAAATCAATAGAATCGCTTCCATGACTTTCTATCACTTCCCGAATATCCTGCAACCAGGCATCCAGTCCGCCACCTTCACTTTTCCCTCCTTTGTATTTCCAATGCGCAGCAAAACCCTGCTCGGCAATTCGGTTCATTCGCTTACTACGAATTTGAACCTCAACCCAACGGTTATCTGGTCCCATTACAGTGGTATGAAGGGATTCATATCCATTCGATTTTGGAATCGTGATCCAGTCTCTTAATCGATTAGGATTAGGCCTGTACAAATCACTAACTGCCGAGTATACTTTCCAACATTCCGATTTTTCTTTTTTCGGGGTTGCTTTAACAATCACTCTAATGGCAAATATATCGTAAACCTCTTCAAACTCAACTTGCTTCGTCTCCATTTTATGAAGAATAGAAGCAATAGATTTAGTTCGGGCTTTTATTTTGTATTTCATCCCGAATTGATCCAACTCCGTTTTTATAGGATCCACAAAATCTTTAATGTACTTCTGTCTTTGTTCCTCACTGTCCTTTAATTTCTTTTCAATCTCGAAATATACATCAGGCTTTAAATAACGCAATGCCAAATCTTCCATATCAGATTTCACATTATACATTCCTAAACGATGCGCAAAAGGGATGTACAGAAATTCTATTTCTTTGGATAAAGATTGTTGCTCTTTAACCGATTTATTTTCTAAACTTCGAAGATTAAATAATCGATCGGCCATAATAATAAGTACCACACGAACATCGTCGGCAAAACTCAGCAATAATTTTCTAAAATTCTCTGATTGCAGACTAGGATTTTGATTGTAGATATTAGTAACCTTCACCAAACCCTGAATAATTTGCGCCACTTTAGGTCCAAAAAGATTCGTAACCTCTTCTATTGTAATTCTATTTTTTTGAACAATATCGTATAATAATGAGCATATTACAGAAGTTCTTCCAAGTCCGAGTTCCTCAACAACGATTTGAGCAATAGAGATACTTTTATAGATGGCTGGTTCTCCATTCGTTCTTCTTTCGCCCTCACGATCTTTTAAGCTTAACTCAAATGCTTTGCGAACCAACTTGATATCTGCTCTGGTAACAATATTTTTACATGTAGCAAGCAAATGTTTGTAGCGAAACAAAATCTGTCTTCTTTCTTCTTCCCTATTGAATTCAGTCATAAACACCTTAATATTTTATAAGTCTTGGCTTGGTTTAAAAATTTTCGCAAACTATTTTTTTCGGCTTATCTGCCATTAAAAATACAAGTCTGCCTTCCTTTTTAAGCACTCTAAAAGTATAAAAGCTATTAGTGAATGGCAAGCTGGTTAATACTTTTTAACGATTAGAAATGATATTGTATCAAAGATACTCTTCTGATGATCTAGTTTTCAAATAATTGATAAAATAATGGCCTTTAAGAGCATAAAAAATGCTCTGATTTACTAAATTTGTTAGCTTACGATCAGTAATCATTTTGAATCTATTATGTCTTCATCCGTTAAAAAAAACATTCTTTTTACCAGATCTTTAAGTCCTGAACACCTAAAGTATGCTGAAGAACTAGGTTTAAATGTTACTGCTAAGCCATTTATTCAAATCGATCTTATGCCTATATCTAAAGAAAAGATTGATTTGATTAACTCTAAACCAAATGCCGATTGGATATTTACCAGTCAGAATGCTGTGAAGAGTATTTCCAAACACCTAAGTTCACTAGATGCTTTGGACAAGAAAAAGTTTTTCGCCGTTGGTTTAAAAACTGCCGAAGAACTGCTAAAAAATGGAATACAAGCGTTACTTCCCGAGGTACATAATTCACAATCATTAATTGATTTACTTGAAAAGCAAGACAATACATCTTACATCCATTTCTCGGGAAATTTAAGACAAAATAGTATTTGTCATTTTATGACCGAAAAAGAATTGGATTTTGAGGAAGTAGAATGTTACCAAACAAACCTGCATCAGCCCGATGTAGCTATTGCCGATTTTAACGGCATTTGTTTTTGCAGTCCCAGTGCTGTTCATAGCTTTTTTAGCAAATACACAATAAAAGAAACTGTAGCTTGTTTTGCAATTGGCAGTACAAGTGCAGTTCTACTATTAGATTATTCCGAACATGTTGTTATGTCTGAAAATACAAACGTATATTCCTTACTGGACACATGTTACAACTATTTAAACACCTAAAATCAATACAATATGTATCAATACAAAAGAAGTTCCGAATTATTTACAGAAGCCAATAAATATATTCCCGGAGGAGTAAATTCTCCAGTTAGGGCTTATAAATCAGTTGGTGGAACCCCTGTTTTTATCGAAAAAGCAAAAGGAAGTATCCTTACTGATGTGGACGGAAATGAATATATCGATTACATCTCGTCATGGGGACCTATGATTTTGGGACATGCCTACCCAAAAGTAATTGATGCTATTAAAGCAAAAGTGGAAGATTCAACCTCTTTTGGAGCACCAACTGAATTGGAAATTAAAATTGCCAAACTAATTGTTAGTATGGTTCCAAATATCGATAAGGTAAGAATGGTTAATTCCGGTACCGAAGCTTGTATGAGTGCAATTCGGGTTGCCAGAGGTTATACCGGACGAAATAAATTCATCAAATTTGAGGGATGTTATCACGGTCACGCCGATTCTTTCCTTATTAAAGCTGGAAGTGGCGCTAGTACTTTTGGCATGCCAAATTCCCCAGGAGTAACTCCAGGAACAGCAAACGACACTTTAA
Organism: Labilibaculum filiforme; assembly: GCF_002843315.1. GTDB lineage: Bacteria > Bacteroidota > Bacteroidia > Bacteroidales > Marinifilaceae > Labilibaculum > Labilibaculum filiforme. The sequence goes on from NZ_MVDD01000023.1 coordinate 61,623, forward strand.
CCGCAAAATACAACGATATTGAAGATGTAAAACAAGTTGTTGCCAACAATAAAGGGGAAGTTGCTGCAATTATTGTGGAAGCAATTGCTGGAAATATGGGCTGTGTTCTTCCTAAAAAAGGCTTTTTAGAAGATTTGCGTGAATTATGCGATAAAGAAGGCATATTGTTGATTTTCGACGAAGTAATGTCAGGATTTCGCCTAGCAAAAGGTGGAGCACAAGAATATTTTGGAGTAAAAGCCGATTTATTAACTTTTGGGAAAGTAATTGGTGGCGGTATGCCAGTAGGTGCTTATGCCGGTCGCAAGGAAATTATGGACGTAGTTTCTCCTGTTGGCCCGGTATATCAGGCAGGAACCTTATCGGGCAACCCTATTGCTATGATTGCAGGTTATACCTTATTAAAAGAACTGAATAACAATCCTCAAGTTTATACTGAACTTGCAGCTAAAACAAAATATCTACACGAAGGTTTAGAACCAGTTTTTAAAGAATCTGGATTTGATTACAGAATTAATCGTTGTGGCTCTATGATAAGTATCTTCTTTACGGATGTTGATGTGGTTGATTTTGAAACTTCGTCAACAGCAAACAATGAAAAATTCCCAAAATTCTTTCATGAAATGCTGAAAAGAGGAATTTATCTTCCTCCATCGTCATTCGAAAGCTATTTTCTATCCAATTCATTAACTTACGAACTACTTGATAAAACCATTCAAGCAGCAAAAGATTCATTGGAAGCAATGAAATAATTTCTTTTTGAAATTCCTGTAGAGTAGAATTTATATACTAGAAACAAGCTTTTTTGTAACCCGAGTAAAACTCGGGTTACAAATTACCAACTAAAATCCCGGCAAAATGAATATCACAAAAGAAAATTTACTGGAAACACACGCGAGAATAAAACCTTTCATTCATAGAACACCTGTTTTGAGTTCACAACTCATTAATGAAATAGCTGGAGCCGAAATTTTCTTTAAATGTGAAAATTTTCAGAAAATGGGTGCCTTTAAAATGCGAGGAGCAACAAATGCTATCCTTCAGTTAAGTGAAGTTGAAAAAGAATTTGGAGTTGCCACCCATTCATCGGGTAATTTTGCTCAGGCAATAGCACTCGCAGCGAAAACACAAGGGATAAAAGCATACATTGTGATGCCTTCGAATGCCCCAGAAATAAAGAAAACCGCTGTAAAAGGTTATGGCGGGGAAATTATAGAATGTATTCCTACTCTTGAGGCAAGAGAAACAAGCTTGAACGAAGTTGTAAACAAAACAGGTGCTATTTTTTTACACCCTTACAATGATTATCAAGTAATTGAAGGACAGGCAAGCGCGGCAATGGAATTGATTGAGGAATATGCTGATTTAGATGCAATATTTGCTCCTGTTGGTGGTGGTGGCTTACTATCTGGCACGGCTTTGGCTGCATTTCATTTTTCTCCAAACACAAAAGTTATTGGAGCGGAACCTATGGGTGCTGATGATGCTTGGCAATCTATACAAAAAGGGGAAATTGTTCCACAAACAAATCCTAAAACAATTGCAGATGGACTACTTACCTCGTTGGGAGATAAAACATTTCCGATCATTCAACAACATGTTGAGGAAATTATTAGAGTTGAGGAAAAAGAAATAGTTGCTGCTATGCGAATTATTTGGGAGCGAATGAAGATTATTGCAGAAGCTTCTAGTGCCGTCGCTCTTGCTGCTGTACTAAAAAACAAGAAAAAATACCAAGGCCAAAAAATTGGAATCATTTTATCGGGAGGTAATGTGGAGCTGAGTAAATTACCTTTTTAAAATTCTATGGAACTCAAAAAACTCCTCGATCCGTTTCCTGTAAAAGAGGAAGCCTTACTCATTGCCCAAAGCATTTCCGAAAATCCAGTATACATGAATGATCTTTGGAAAATCTGCATCAGCTCTAAAAAACATTCGTGGCGGGCAACTTGGCTTTTAGATAAGGTTTATGATATTGCTCCTGATTTGGTTCGACTCTATATTCCTCAAATGATTGAGCTAATTCCAAAGCTTCAAAACGAAAGTAAGCTTCGTCAATACCTTAAATTAATTAGCTTAGAACCTCTTCCAACTAATATATCGGGAGACTTTATCAATTACTGTTTCGATGCGTTAATTTCTTCAACTTCTGCTATTGCGATAAAGGTTTATGCAATGCAGATTCTTTACAACTTCTCTTTGCAAGAACCTGATATACAGGGCGAATTAACTCTAATAATTGAAGAGCAAATGGAAAACGGTAGCGCAGGATATTGTTCCCGTGCACGAAAAATTCTAAAAGCGATCCATAAAAACTGATTGTTCTTTTTTGCTTTATTACAATTCAAATAGTAATATCCTTAACATCTTCCCGTTCTTGCGAGATGATCAATACATTTTCTATTAACTTGAATTCCTATAGCAGTTTCTCGTTCAATATTTATTAATGAGATTACCATTAAATTTTGATGAGTATCTGCATTCGCCTTTATATTTTACCCCAAAGAGGCTACTTCGACTATATCTTCAAGAATGTTAAAAATCTCCTTTAAATGCTCATGAAATGGTTCTGATAAATATTTAAAAATTTCATGTATCATATGGAAGCATATTCTTTAATACGATTCTGCTCAAAAACTACAAAAAATTCCTCTATTGAAAACAACTCAAAACCTTCTATATCTTTAATAAATCTATTATCGTTACACTTCTTTTTTTGAGCGTCATATT
>NZ_MVDD01000024.1 GCF_002843315.1 Labilibaculum filiforme
TGTCTATTGCAACGGGGTTCCACCTCTTCCCATTCCGAACAGAGAAGTTAAGCCCGTTAGCGCCGATGGTACTGCCGAAAGGTGGGAGAGTAGGTCGACGCCAACTTTTAAAAGAGTCTTATTCCAAATGGAATGAGACTCTTTTTTTTATGAAACATTTTGAAAATGATTATTCGTTTGCAAACAAAATATTCGAATTAATATTGTTTTAACAAGGCACAATTGATTTCACGATTTAAGGTGTTTATTGCAACAAGGTTCCACCTCTTCCCATTTCGAACAGAGTAGTTAAGCTTGTTAGCGCCGATGGTACTGCCGAAAGGTGGGAGAGTAGGTCGACGCCAAATTTAAAAGAGTCTCATTCCATTTGGAATGAGACTCTTTTTTTTGTCCTAAAAGCACCTTTCTATTGCATTAGTAGACTCGATTTAGGGATTCGCTACAAGTATTGATTAAAGTAGTTTATAACGCCTTAATAATGGCCTTTGATGGCATTGTCTTTAAAGGCCAAACCTTAGAAAAAATACTATCCAGAGAATGAGTATGACTAAACTTAGCACAGAATTAAGCAGTCAGTGAGACTTTGAAAAGTAGCTAATCAAGTTGATCAGAATCGTTATTTAGAGTTTTAACAACTGGTTTTGAAATGCCAGTGCATGAAGTGGTATTTTTTTAAAGAAAGCATAGTGAATTGAATTGCTTTTCAAAAAGATGAAGCTAAACTTTCGGTTGGATTATTTTTATGGTGAAACGAAAATGCACTTCGGAAAAAGCTTTGCTGATTGCTCAGCTTGTACTGACCGTAATTGAAAATAAAGTCCAACAAGGAAGGTGTTATGATGGATACTTTGTTAGTTAGGATACCATCTGATAAGTGTGCTTTAGTTAATGGAATTCCTAGCAATAAAAACAAATTAGTGGTTTCCGCAGGCAATTGCAGCTAATTGGGCAAGGGGGGATGTCCTGTTATAAATAATGAAGGTTTAAATAACATCATTACATAGTATATTTCGTTAAATACTAACCCTGGTTGATTATTAGTGTTGGTTTCTTATTAAAATGTATAATAGGGTAAAGTAGTATTACTACAGGATAAATTTAACTCATTTAAGTATTTGAAATTATATTAAATTTATGATAATGACAAAAAATTATAAAATGCTTAAAGACTGTGGTTAATGTTATATTGTTTTTATAAAGTATTTCATTTATTGATGGTGGTGATACTAGTATAGTTAGGATGATAGGTTCGAATGAATAGTACAATACTTTTTTTCATATTGATTTGTTATAGCACATAGTTTTGGGTAGAAATACTGGTTTTATTAGGAAAATGTTAGTTGTTAAGTTATACATAAATACGTTCAGTATTAGAATAATATCAAATGCTAATCGCATTTGATATCGTATAATAAATACTTACGCTTATTACAATTTACAAACATTTATTAAACTACTTAAAATTTAAAAGTTATGATTAAATCCGTCAAACAAATTAGTTTGGTATTTTTGGCAGTATTGACTTTAAGCTGTTCAAAGGAAGATGAAGTAGAATTAAATGCAATTGATGCACCTAATTCTAAAGTTGCACTAAAAAGTGTTTCTTATAACGATTATGATTCTGAAAACTATTTTGAAAAACCAAGTGATTTACCAGTGAAAAATTTTACTGGTACTACTAGTACAGAGTTACAAATGTTAATAGATAACAACAAAGAGCATGGAGCTATTATTAAAATTCCTAAAAACATATACGCTTGGGGAGAGGTACAGCTGAGATCCAAAATACAATTAGAAATAGAAAAAAATACAATAATTAAACCTCTTAATAATTCTGTGAAACGACTTTTTAGTATTGGTATTTACGGAACTGGTGAAAGAGTTACAGATGTTAGTATCGTTGGTGATGGAGGTAAATTTACAGTTGATTTATCTGCAAGTGCTAATTTAAACAAACAAATGGCTGTTGTAAAGGTAGGACGAGTTTCTAACTTCAGGATAGCTAATTTTAGGATCAAAGAAAGAAGGACAGCTTTAGCATCTATTTTGGTAAGTTACATCAAATCTGATATCGATAATGAGCCATTTCCAAAAAATGGTGTTATTGAAGAGATTAACCAAATAGGTATTTCTCATACTGGTTATGGATTAGTACAGGGATATTCTGCATCGAAGGTTTTGTTTAAAAACTTAAGTTGTATTGGTGGTGTTACTCTTAGATTAGAGACAGATGATCGAACAATGAAAGGAGCAGTAAAAGATGGTGGCAAAGCATTTGGATTGAACGAAGTGTATGCTTATGGGATTAGATGTACATCTGGTATTTGTCCATTAATGCTTTCTCCTCATTTTTCGCAAAATGGGATGATACATGCCAAATCGATAACTGCCGTGGGATGTGCTTTTGCAGTTAGAGTGGAACAAGGATTTGTTGAAGTTTTCGATACTAACAAAGCATATGCTCCAACTACGGCTGGAGGAATAGAATTTAGAAATTTTATAGCAAGTAAAATTTCTGGTGTTGGAAGTAGTAATAAATTTGTTGGTGCTCAGTATAAAAGAGGGAATAACAATGATCAGTGGGCTATAAGACTTTCAGATGCTTCAATTAATGGAACTCTCGATTCGTATATTAAGACTCAAATTGGCACTTTAAAAAGTGGAATATTTTTAAATACTACTATATCAGAGGTAAAAGCTTTTTATAGACCAACCGATGCTAAATTAAAACAAACATATCTGGCATTTTTTCCTTGTAATGAATGGACTACTAAAATAAAAAGACCAACGGATATCGGAATGGGTAGTGGTTTTGAATATTATGGACCCTCTATGGGATTAAGGTTTGATAATACTGACGGTACTACAAGCAATGGTAACTACGTAATTATTGTGAGTGGTAATGCTATTGGCTTTGGGTCCAATTTAAGAAACGTATTGTATGATACACCTGAAGCTTGTACTAGTAATGCATATGGTTCTATACCAACAACGACTAGTCCTGGTTTATAATGATATTTAATTGAATAGTTGTATATAAGAGGTAAGCATTTTAAGCACTTGTTAAATTTAGGTTTAATAGGTGCTTTTTAATTCTATTTTTAAGGGTATTGAATTCTAGTTTGACTCTGTTAATTACGTGATAAATATCTAATCCGCTAACGGATGCCTAAACTAAGTATTGGTATAGTTCCCAAAAACCTTTGCAATATTAATTTCGTCTAAAACATTTGATTGGTTTTTAAAATTAATCTTGTCTTAAATGATTTTATGTAATTGGGTTTTCCACTCAAACCCGACACCATTTTGTTCATTCAGTATATGATTTCATTTGCATTCAACCGCTACACTCCAATTCTTGTCTTGAAACAAGAAACGAACTAAAGAATTTCAAGGCTACTTATTAAATATTTTCCTGATCTGTTTCAGTCTTAAGTGCGATCAGGTGATTTTCGAAGCATCTGGATCGCTATCGGGACTAACTTTCGGGTCTTTCTAAAGTCTTCGTTCAAAATGCTGGTATTGTAAAATAATTTTACTGTGTATTTACTAATTCATCTGTTGTCCTTTTAAAGTTTTGGTTATTATTTTCTATCCTATTATCAGTTCTCCGTACTTTCCTTTTCTGTAATCTGATTTGGATTCCGCCAATTTTAGTTCCGTTAGGAACGTAGGTATAGTAGAATCTGTATATTTGTATTCCTATTTTCTTTTCTCGCGATTTTAGTTATGGAAACCAGTACGAACAAGTTTTTCGTTTAAGAGAAGCTGGTATTAATTGCCTGATGAAAGTGGATATTTAAAGTATCTATCTGGTTATCAGTTTTAAGATGTGAAAAATAAATTTAGACAGAAACAATAAACACAAATACTAACATACAATAAACAATTATTAAAATGAGTGTTGATTTAATATTTATGCTAACTAGTAATGATAAAACTGTTACAGATGCTAGAAACTATGTGAAAGAAATTGTAGCAGAAGGTGTAAAACATATTGGTTTTAAAGATATTGGTTTGCCTTTTAGTGAATTAAAAGAGCTTACACTTGATTTAAGAAAAGAAGGGGTAAAAGTGTATTTTGAGGTTGTAAGTCTAGATGCGGAGAGTGAAAAAAAATCTGCAAGGCTTGCTATGGAGCTTAATGTTGATTATTTATTGGGAGGGACAAGACCCAATATTATTGCACCTATTGTAAAAAATCATGATTTAAAATACTTTCCTTTTGTTGGGGATGTAGTTGATCATCCAAGCGTGTTGAAAGGCTCAATTGCTGAAATATGTGCACATGCCAAACAAGTTACAAGTATCGATGGAGTTGATGGTTTGGACTTATTGGCTTACAGATTTACAGGGACGGATGTTCCTTTATTAATTAGAGAGGTTTGTAATTCATCAAAAAAACCGGTTATTATAGCTGGTAGTATTAATAAAAAGGAGAGAATAGAAGTTGTGATGACAAGTGGAGCTTCTGCCTTTACGGTAGGAACAGCAGTATTTAATTTTGCTTTTCCAGCTGATAAACCAGGAATAGGAGGACAGGTGAAAAAGATCCTGGATCTTATGTGTAACTAAGGTTTTTTTACGATTCTTTAACACTTGTTCCAATCTGTTAACTTCAATTTATACTAGATTTGTTCCATAGAGATTAAAGATTAGGATTTTTCATAGATTAGATTTAGGATTTTAAATAAATCGATACCCGGCCGAACACCGGGTTTCTTTTTTACCCCACACTTCAACTTACCATATAAATTGACCAAGTCTCTTTTAAGCTTCTTTAACTTCTTTTTCAAGCAATTAACATCTTAATGTTTTACCTTTAAAACAGATTAAAGCTAGTAAGTAGTTTTTTTTATAGATTAAAGATTTAGGTTAGTAATTAGTGGTTTGTGAAAAAGTCTGGTGTGATGCCCAGACTTTTTTCATTTATAGGAATTCATTTTATATTGAAGAGATTAGATTTTTTATAGCAGTAGTAATTTCATGTTTTTTTTGTGTTAACAAATCCGGTTATTTAAGTTTTATTAAGCTTATTTGATAGGAATAGTAAACATATTTTGTAGATTTGACATTACATAGAAATAAATTTTATTCATTCATTAATTAGAATAGTTATATCATGAAAAAATATATTTTAATACTTTTTGTGTTTGTTGGTTTCACTATGAGTGCCCAAAACACTAAGGTTGAGGTGCTAAAAGAGTTTTTAAAAGGAAGCATTCAGTTAGATGCAGGAGCTGTTGATTTAGAACAACCTATTTTATCTTTTAACGAATTGGCTACTACTAAAGCATCTAAAGTTGCAGATTTAACCAAGGAGAATATTGTTGAGGTTTTAGAGGATGCAAAAAACTATGCTACTTGTATTATTACAGTAGGAGAGCATACTATTGTTAAGATTAGCAATTTTGAGGATTGTAGTCCAAGTGGTGCATGGGGAGCATGCATGCCAATGGGAAAAGGCTACATTCAAAAAGCAGGAGTTTTATCGGAAGTGAATGATTACCTTAAAAATATTATTGGTAGACCGGGAACTCAGCAGAGAAAAGTGTTTCTTTTCGAATAGAAATTAGGCTGATAAAATATTTAAAGTCCTGTCAATTAATATATTGACAGGATTTTTATTTTTGAATAACTAATATTTTTTGATGAAGAGTTATTATCGTTTACTCATATGTGTATATCTCGAAAGAAACCCTGCGATTGTTTGCGCGACTTTTAGTATCGGTATTTGCAACTATGGGTTGACTTTCGCCATGAGGAACAACAATAATCTGATTGTCGGGTATGCCGTTTAATACTAAATAGTTTTTAACCGTTAATAAACGCTTATAAGCCAATTCTACGTTCGAACTGTTAGAGCCAATGTCATCGGTGTGTCCGTGCATTTTAAGTGTGTAATTCTGGTTCTTTTGCAGGATAATTATTAAAGTAGCTAGTTTATTTCTAGAATGCTCTGTAAGCGTAAAGTCTCCAAATGAAAAATAGATGTTTTCTAAACGCTGTTCTATCTCTATTTTTTCTTCCTTTTGTTCTGGACATCCTTTATTTTCATAATTTCCTGGTGTTTCCGGACAAAGATCTTCACTGTCAACAATTCCATCTTCATCTGTATCTACCGGACAGCCATTTTCGTTAACTATGTAGTAGGGAGGAGTATTGGGACATTGATCCAATTCGTCCGCTACGCCATCTCTGTCTTGATCCGATTGTTTATCTCTCTTCTCCATTTCCTCCAAGGCTTGTCTTAGGTAATCAATTTTCTTGTATTTTTCGGCGAGCAAGGTTTTAAGGATACTGCTGTCGTTGTTTAAAATTCGATCGGTTTTTTTGCTTGAAGTTATAGGGAGACTAAAACCAAGCAAGAACTCATGATTGTTGGAAGCGTATCGACCGGTTTTTTGGATGCCAAGATCGTAAGAATATCCAATTTTAAAATTTTTTAGAATTTTTACACCTAAATTAAGACCTACCGAGAAATCGTCACGGTAATTAACTGCGAACCAGGCTTTGTCTTTTAAATCAGCAATTACGGTTACATCGTATTGAAAAGGAGTACTGTTGGCATATCTAAATAGTAAATAAGGCGTAATACTGAGATCTTTCACCATATTAATTGGAAATTTATATCCGCTACTTAGTAATAATTGTCTGTTTAGTTGATAGGTGCTTTGTTTGTTGCCACTCGATTCAGAGATTGAATTGTTGAGTAATTGGGGAACAGTGATTCCCATTACAAGCTTATTATAGGTGTAGTAAACACCTAAGTTTGCCATGAACTCAGTGTTTTTGACCTTATTGCTGAGTAGGTACGGATCGGTAGAATTTGCAATAATTCCTGACATATCCATTCGGAAATCGGAAATACCAGCTGCAATACCAAAACGAAGATTGTGTTTATTGTCGAATTTTAAACGATAGGAGTAGCTGAGTAACGCTTGCGTGTTACTAAAAATTCCTACATCGTCGTTAGTGAGGTTTAATCCTATGCCATATTTCCCTTCATTTAAAGCAAGATCAGTAGTAAAAACATGAGTTACCTGACCACCATCAAATCCCATGAATTTTTGGTTGCGAATTAGGTAAGAATTTAATAATCCGTTCGCTCCCGAAGCTGCCGGATTGTATACAACAGGATTAATGTAATACTGATCTAAAAGCGGTACTTGTTGTGCTTTTGCAGAAAAATCAGCAAGTACTATTAGTGTTAAAATAAATGTGATTAGCTTTATTTGAATTCTCATAGTAAGGATTTGTTCCGCTTAATTTTTACCAAGAATAGATAATGTGCCTCTAATTGGTTTTATGGATTCAGATTTAAAATCGATTAGGTAATAGTAGGCTCCATTGGGAAGATTGGATCCGTTATAATTGCCTTTCCAGTCGTTTTGATAAGATTTAGAATAATAAACTTCTTGTCCGTAAATGTTGAAAACGGCTACTTCGGGAGCTTGTAAATCCGACTCGTATTGAAGCAACCATTTATCATTAATACCATCGCCATTAGGTGTGAGTGCATTCCCAACGATTATATTTTTACCATCTTCGAAATGTATTTCGACTAACTGACCCGCATCCGAAGAACGGCAATAGTTTGCATCAACAACCAGTATTTGATAACTTCCTGTTGCTAAATTGGTTAATTCCAAAGTATTATTGCTGGTGGAATAGGTGTCGCCAGGGTCTATCATAAATTGGTAAGGAGGCGTTCCATCGGTTGTACTAATTGTAAGTTGTCCATCATTTGCATAACGAACATCTTTGCTTAGTATTTGTAGTTTTGGATTTAGGTGAACTGTTACTTCCGGTTTTGCAGCGATTAATTCATCAATACAATTGCCAATTGTTATTTTGTAATTAGGTTGTTCGTTGGGTTCTATCTCTTCAAAAACAAGAGCTTCCCCAGATCCAATTATGCTGCCAATCTCTTCATCTCCATCGTGCAACATGTATTCGATCCCTAAAGTAGAGGTAGGTAGCTCGATATCAACTAGTTCTCCTAAGCATATTTCTGCTGGAGTAACAAAGTTTTCCAGCGAAAGCGTTTTAATATCCAATAGATTGATTTGTTTACTATTGTCTAAAATAACATTGTTTGTACAAACAGATTCATGCGCATAAATTTGGTAGAAAGTCGATTTGATAGGACTTACAGATGGAAAATCAATAGAACTTCCATTGCCAATGATATTTGGCCCTATAAAATTATCTCCATTATGTAATCGGTAGAAAATTCCATCTTCGCTGTTTTTTAAAGATAGAATTGTTGTTTCGCCGACACAAATGGTTTCTCGGGAGGCAAAAATTTCAAGATTACTTATTGGGGCATTGTGTACGTCTACATTAACAGTATATCTAATATCTATTGGACTAATACATTTATCTCCTAAAGCTTCAATTCGGTAGGTGGCAGAGGCAGAAGGAATGGTTGGCTCAAAATTTAAGACTTCACTGTTTCCTGTCAAGCTGGATCCAATGGGAGTATCTCCATTAAAAAGTTGATAGGTTACTGATGGGTCGGTAGGAGTTAACGAAATAGTAACTTCTTCGTCTTTACAAATGGTATGTTTATCGATAGTTGGGTGCAAATGATCCTCTGGAGGCAAACCAACCAAAACTTTAGCGGTTTGTTGTAGAGTGGAAGTAGAGGAGCAAATAGTACTGGTTGCTATAATATGATAAATAATAGAACGAAAAGGGGAAAATTCGGGAAATGAAATATTGGAATTATTTCCCTCAATCGAGTTTTCCTGAACGTAGGTGCCATCGAATAGTTGATAGTGGACTCCAGATTCACTATTTTCTATCGATATAATTGTTTTCTCACCAACACAGATTTGATCTTCGGATATATTTACTGTGAGATCAGCCAATGGTTTGTTAATTACTTTTACATGTACAGTTTGCGCCAGCTTACTACTTTCTAATGTTGTTGTATTTGTTGCAGTAATCTCGTATAAGCTCGAAAGCTTAGGATTTATGGTGAAATGTATAGTAGCACCATTTCCTGTTTGTGCACTTCCGATGTTGATACCTTCCGATTGAAGTTGATAGCTAATGCCTGCTTCACTTGTGGCGATATGGATTTGAGTAAGCTCTCCCTCGCATAGGACAGCTTTGTCGATGCTGACTGTTAATGAATTATCAATTGTTGCTGATGGATTCAGACTATTTTTAGGATGAGAATAGCTGACATGTGGATGATGCAAAAATGCAATGTATATAATTAGTAAGACGAATCTTAATTGCATGTATATCTGATTCATTCCTTGTTTGAATTATAGCATGCCTGTAGCATGTTTTAGTTTGCTTAATTGGTAAAATGTGGCATGCAAAGAAGGCTCTTTTAAGAAAAATTAACAATTCAGGAGAGATGTTTTTGATTTTTTAAGAAAAAGGATTGAAATCATTGGTTTTCAGTACGTATATTTATTTATCAGCAAATCATACCAAATTCAGTGGTTTTCAACAAAGATCGAAATGGAGTGTAGATCCGTCTATTTCGTATTAACTTGATATGCAGAAGTTTGATGTAAATTATATTTTTTATTCTTTTACTTTGACAAACTGCGTTAAAATGGAGATAAAAAAGCAAATATATTATGGCAAGGAATGGTGTTTAAATTTATTTGAATCTATATTCTACAGAAGAAGTTCTCCCAATATATTTTTATACATTTGTTTGAACCATTTTAAATAAGAGAATTTGTATGCAAAATGCGAAACAGGAGGAATTAGACCAAAAACAAGATAAATTAGACAGGAGATATGTGAGAATGGCTTTAATTTGGGCTGAAAATTCATATTGTGTAAGAAGACAAGTTGGAGCATTGATTGTAAAGGATCAAATGATTATATCGGATGGATATAATGGAACTCCTTCTGGGTTTGAGAATGTTTGTGAGGACGAAAACTTTCAAACAAAGCCTTATGTTTTGCATGCAGAGGCAAATGCAATAACCAAAGTTGCAAAATCGAGTAATAGTAGCCAAAATGCTACGCTCTATGTTACTGCTACACCATGTATCGAATGTGCAAAATTGATAATTCAAGCTGGGATCGTTCGAGTAGTTTATTCGGAAGAATATCATAGCACAGATGGAAAAGAATTGCTAGAAAGAGCGGGGATTGAAGTGAAGTACGTTAATATAAAAGAATAGATTTTAAAATAATTTTCATGGGAATTGATAACAAAAGAAGTGCAATATTATTTCCAATACTTTTAGCTTTTGCTGTAGTATTAGGAATGGTGTTGAATTCCGTTTTTCAAAAGGGATCAGGGGTTGAGCCTGGTATTTTTAATTTGCCAAGTTCAGGCAGTAAGTTGGATGTGGTATTGGATATGATTGAGAAAGATTATGTGGATACGGTATCGTCTGGCGAATTGGTTGAAAAGGCCATTCCAGCTATTTTGAAAGATCTGGATCCGCATACGGTATATATTCCTGCTAAAGATCTACAACGTGTAAACGAGGATTTGAAAGGTAATTTTGGGGGAATTGGAGTTCAGTTTATTCGCTATCAGGATACGGTTGCTATTGTAAGAGTAATTCCTGGCGGTCCTTCGGAGATTGCTGGAATAAAAGCTGGCGATAGAATTGTTATGGTGGATGATTCGTTGGTTGCTGGTATAGAAATGAGCGATAACGATATTATTGATCGTTTGAAAGGCCCGAAAGGAACTCCTGTAAAGATTGGAATATATAGACGGGGAGAGAAAGCAATTATCGATAAAGAGTTATTGCGAGGTTCGATTCCCGTTGCGAGTGTGGATGTTGCTTATATGCTTTCCAGTAATATAGGATATATAAAAGTGAGTCGATTTGCTGCTACAACTTATTTTGAGTTTTCCGAAGGGCTTCAAAAATTAGCTGCTCAAGGAATGGAAAAGCTGATTGTTGATTTACGGGGAAATACTGGTGGTTATCTTTCCGAGGCTACAAACATGATTAACGAGTTTTTAGCGGAAGGTAAAATGATTGTTTATACTCACGGAAAATCGCAACCGAAGGCAGATTATTTGTCTAATGGGAATGGAAAGTTTCAGGACCTTCCGATAATGGTTTTAATTGACGAAGCCTCTGCCTCGGCAAGTGAAATTTTTGCAGGAGCCATTCAGGATAACGATAGAGGTAAAATTGTTGGTCGAAGATCTTTTGGAAAAGGATTGGTACAAGAACAACGAAGTCTTCCTGATGGATCGGCATTGCGATTAACGGTTGCTAGATATTATACGCCAACAGGTCGTTGTATCCAAAAATCATACGAGAATGGGAAAGAGGATTACTATAATGATTTAAATCATCGTTTTTTGAATGGTGAATTTGAAAAACAAGATTCGATTCATTTTAATGATTCCTTAAAATATAAGACGCCAGGAGGTAACATTGTTTATGGAGGTGGCGGAATTATGCCCGATGTATTTATTCCTGTTGATACTTCTGGTTATTCAAATTATTTTAGAGATTTAAGAACAAAAGGAGTAATCTATCAGTATGCATTCTCTTTTGTTGACGATCACCGCAAAGAGATGTTGGAATTGAAAGATTACAAGTCGGTACTTGCATTTATAAATAAGCAACCTGTAGTTAAGGAATTGGTTGCTTACGCTAAGAATAAAGGCGTAAAACCAGATCCACAAGGTTTGGCTCAATCATTAGATGTGATTGAAATTCAGCTAAAAGCATATATTGCGCGAGATGTAATCGACGACGAGGGTTTTTATCCGATTATTAAAGATTTGGATAAAACCTTACTGGAAGCTGAAGTCCTTTTTAAGTAGTTTTCAAATAAAATACTAGAAGGAAGACCTGCAATTTTGCAGGTCTTTTTTTATTTCTAAAAGTTGGTTTTAAACCTTTTCGAAAAGATCAAGTCTAAAATCCGTAATCGATTTACAGAAGTGCAGTAGTACGAACATTGAGTTTTTACAAAAAATAAATTTGTAATTGTAATAAAAAAAAGAACATGAAAAATATAAAACAAAATATCGCAGTTGTTGGAATTTCTGGCTTACTGATGTGTACAGGCTTTCATTTAAACGCTCAAAATAATATGCGTTCGAAGAACGATTGTTCTAAAAGAATTGAATTCAGCGAGCAACAAAAAGAGCAAATTCAAAAGTCGAAAATTGAATTTGCCAAGGCAACAAAGGATTTGAATAATGAAATGAATGAACTTCGCGCCAAGCAAAAAACATTAATTTCTGCTGACAAGCCCGACATGAAAGCTATTTATGCTAATGTTGATAAGGTATCGGATTTAAAAAACCGTTTAAGAAAAGAGCAATTTGCAATGAGGATGGAAATAAAATCGGTTTTAACCGATGAGCAAAAAGCACAGATGCCAAATGGCAGAATGGAAAATCGGGGAAGGAAACAGAACGAAAAGGGCAAGATGCAAAATGGAAAAATGCATAAAGATGGTAGAGAGCAAGGTCGTAAAATGGAAAATCGATCAGAGTTTGGATTGAAAGGAATGCAAGCATCCCGACCAAATAATAATTGGTTGAATTTTACCGACGAGCAAAAGGTACAAATGAATGAGCTTCGTATTGCGCATCAAAAAGAATCGAAAGAATTAAGGGATCAAGCGGAAATATTGCAGTTAAAGCAAAAGCAAATCATGACATCTGAAACTATTGATAAAGGAATGGTTTTTGAAAATATGGATCAGTTATCGGGAATACAAAATCAATTAGCAAAAATGAAGATTGATCACAAAATGGAAGTTCGTAAGCTCCTAACTGAAGATCAGTTGACTCTGTTTTTAAGTCACTCAGGAATTCGCAAAGGAGCCGGAAAAAGACAACAACATAGAAGTTTGAACAATTAGTTTTTATGCATCAGTGAGTAAGGGTTCCAAGTAATTTGGGACCTTTTTTTTTGAGAAAAATATGATCCTGTAAAACTGTATATATATTTGTAGTATCTTATCAGACTTAAAAAAAATAAAAATGAAAAAATCCTATATTTATTTACTATTCGTTACCGCTTTTATTCTTTGTTCCTGCGGTGAACAAAAGGTAGAGCATGTTAAAATAAAAGTACTTGGCACAAGCGATGTTCACGGGGCTCTTTTCCCCTACGATTTGGTTGGCGATAAGGCAACTTCGTCGTCGCTTGCACAAGTTTTTGCCTATGTAGACGAGCAACGTAAGAAAGGCGATTCGGAAGTTATTTTATTAGATAACGGAGATATTCTTCAAGGCGATCCTTTGGTTTACTATTCTAATTTTGAAAAGACTGAAACTACTCATATTTGTGCCGAGCTTATGAATTTTATGCAGTACGATGCTGCAACAGTTGGAAATCATGATATTGAGCCTGGTCATGAGGTGTATGATAGATTGGTGAAAGAATATCAGTTTCCGTGGATGGCTGCAAATGCGGTCCGAAACTCAGATGGGGAACCCTACTTTCAGCCTTATACCATTATTGAAAAACAAGGAGTGAAAATTGCGGTTTTAGGCTTAATAACTTCGGCAATTCCGAAATGGTTGCCCGAAAAAATTTGGTCGGGTATGCATTTCGAACCGATGCTTGAGTCGGCTCAGAAATGGATAAAAATTATTGAAGAAAAAGAAAAGCCTG
Source organism: Labilibaculum filiforme (assembly GCF_002843315.1). Lineage (GTDB taxonomy): Bacteria > Bacteroidota > Bacteroidia > Bacteroidales > Marinifilaceae > Labilibaculum > Labilibaculum filiforme. Next base: position 13,596 of record NZ_MVDD01000024.1, read on the forward strand.
ATTTTGTAATCGGTCTGTTTCATTCCGGAGCCGGAGAGGAAGAGGAGAAGTTGCAGGATAATCCTGAAAATGCATCCGTATTGATTGCAGAAAAAGTTTCGGGTATTGATATGATAATTTGTGGTCACGATCATCAGGAAAATATTTTGTGGGTAGAAAATCCTGACAAGGAAAAGGTTTTGCTTATTAATCCACAGAGTAGAGCTAATTTTTTGGCCGAAGTTGATATTGATTTTAGTTGGAATAAGGAAGCAAAAAAATACCAAAAGACTTTGACTCCGAATTTAATTGAGGGGAAAGATTTACCATCATCGAAGGAATATGTGGAGCGCTTTCAACCATTGTTTGACGAGGTAAAGAGTTATGTTTCTCGTCCGGTGGGGACTTTTAAAACCAGTATTTCGACAAAAGATGCGATGTTTGGGGATTCACCCTTTATTGATTTGGTGCAAAATATTCAATTAGATTTAGCGGATGCGGATGTTTCTTTTGCTTCTCCACTTTCATTCAATGCAATTATCGATTCTGGAGAGCTTCAAGTGCGCGATTTATTTAATTTATATCGATTCGAAAATTTGTTGTACACCATGAATTTAACTGGGAAAGAGATTCGTGGTTTTTTGGAGTTTAGTTATAAAGATTGGTTTCAACAGATGGAAAAATCAAGCGATCCGATGCTATTTATTGAAACAACAGAAAAAGGAAGCAAATTTACTACGATGTTTTTTAATTATAGTTCGGCCGAAGGTATCGACTATGTGGTTGATTTAAGAAAACCTTATGGCGAAAAAGTGACTATTTTAAAGATGACCAATGGAGAGCCTTTTGAGGAGGCTAAAATGTATCGTGTAGCATTGAATTCGTATCGTGGAAACGGTGGGGGAAATCACTTAACTCAAGGCGCAGGGCTTACAAAGGAGGAGTTAACCTCTCGTGTGGTAAATGCCACCACCAAAGATTTGCGTTACTATTTAATGAAATGGATTGAAGAAAAGGGGACTGTTGATATTCAGTGTAATAATAACTGGAAAGTAATTCCTGAGGATTGGTGCGAGGAAGCCAAAAAGCGGGAATATAAGTTGCTTTACGGAGAGAAATAGTTTCTATTTAATAGTCATATGAAACGTCCATGTCAATGCAATTTTGACACACAGGGAAATGATTATCCCAACATGCTAAGTTCCATATGGCAAAAATTTTAAATTATAATCATATGAATGAAAGGTTTTGTTGTTTCAAACAGCAAAACCTTTTTTGTTATTATGTATGCTGTTAATTTGCTAATTTATATTTATTAAATATACTAACAGTCAGATTCTTTTAAATCGTTTCGTGTAGATGCAGGTTTGTTATATGCTATTCCAGGTGGGGATGCTTTAGATGCTGGTGTTGGATACTATTTGAATCCTAAGTATCAAATTACAGATCAAATTTTATTGGGTGCAAAAGTGGAAGGTGCAGTTTTGGCATCTGCTGATGAGGATGCATTTGATGTTTCGGCTGTTGTTTCTTATGCTGCAACTTTCGATTATTATTTTAATACCAATGCATTTCGTCCATTCGTTGGTATGGATGCTGGGATTTACTCATTAGGAACTATTGAGTTTGATTCGAGTACGGCTTTTGGCGGTGGAAATACTTTAGATGTTACTGGAGATTATGATCTTAGATCTAAATTTGGAATTGCTCCAAAAGTTGGTTTTTCTTACGGTCATTTTGATATGGCTCTTCAGTACAACTTGATTTTCGGTCAAGAAGAGGGATATGATGATTATAACTACATGTCAGTTAAACTTGGATTCCATTTTGGTGGTGGAAAAAAATGAGACTGTATTGTTAAATACAAAAATGAAGAGGATGTCAATTATTGACATCCTTTTGTATTTGATTTTTTTTTCCATCGTGTACTTTGTGAAAGTACTTCGTGTATTCTTTGTGGTAAATTTTTATTATCAATCTGCTTAAATTATATTTCTCAGCGAAATCTGCATTCATTCCTAACATTCATAAATAATTCGAAATATCTCTCTCAAACATTCTTGTCGTTGTTCAATAAATCCCATATGCCCTGAGGTTTGAAGCACAAAAGGAGTTAAGCCATTTTCTTTGGCAATTTCGCCCGCTACTTTTAAAGGAATAAAATTATCCTCTTTTCCCATAATACTCACTTTTGGCATATCGAGGGCTTTCAAAATGTGATTGCGGTCGGGTCGGTTCATCATGGCTTCCAAAGCCGCAATAATACCATGATCGGGTGTTTTGCAGGCAATTTGAGTTACCCGTTCTATTTCATGTGCAAATTTATCGAGATTCTTAGTGGAGAAGGTATTTGGAATACTGTTTTTACAGATTAGTTCCTTTTTTCCTTCTATTACCAGCTCAATTTCGCGTTTTCTATTTTTCTTTTTTTCATCGGTATCCGCATTTGGCGAGGAATGAAACAGGCAGAAACTATCGAGTTTTTCTACGTATTTATCGGCGTAAGCCAAAGCTACATATCCGCCCATTGAATGCCCAATAATATTAATTTTTTTGAGTTGAAGATGGACAACTAAGTCATTTACAGCCTCGGCCATATCTTCTAGACTACAGGTTTTAATTTTTAAATCAGATAATCCATGTCCTGGTAAATCGAGTGTAATTACTCGTGCCAATCTAGAAAGATCGTTGGCAAAAGTTTCGTAGGTTTCCAGCGATTCTAAATATCCATGCAGCAGCACCACGGTGTTTCCTTTTCCTTGGTCACGGTATCGCAGATTGTAGTTTTTTAATTGTAAAAATTGATCCATGTTTTTCGAAAGTATTTTTTAATTTTCAAGCTTACGTTTAGTGCAAATATTCTTTTAGGAACTTTGCTTTTTCAAAAATAGGAGGTTTTGCAGGTTAAAACATTGATATTGGATAGTTGGTCCTCATTTTATTTTTATCCACTTCTCGGGTTTGTGTTTTTTCGACAAAAATTTAGTCTTATTTTTGTAGTTGTACTGTAAATTATGCTGTATTTTACCATCTAAAATTAAAACAGGCAACTAAATTGTGGATTCTAAATTAAAACAATATCTCAAAACCTTGTTCTATAACATACAAATATTTGATAACTTGCGAACTTTATTGGTGTTCAATTAATGAATTAATTCTGTAATTGGTTTAAAATTAGAATTATATCTAGCTTTAGCGCACTTGTTTTTAAGGAACCTAAAGAATTGATTTGTTGTAGAATCAGTCTAAATAATTTGCATATGTTCCTAAATATCGTTTGATCACTCAGGAGCATTTACATTTGTCAATTAATATAGTAAAGCTTACAAAAAAAACAGTCTAATTAAATCTTTAAACTTATGAGCAGTTTTTTAAGTTCATCTATTGGGAAGAAGTTGGTAATGAGTTTATCAGGACTTTTTCTTGTACTATTTATTTTAGTACACCTGATATTGAACTCCTTTTTAATGTTTGACAGCACAGGTGAGCTGTTTAATGCCGGAGCACATTTTATGGCTATGCCGGCTATTCGTTTTGGTTTACAGCCAGTATTGGCTGGTGGTTTTATTATCCATATTATTTATGCGATAATTTTAACGATCCAGAATCAGAAAGCTCGTCCAGAGAAGTATGCATCTCAGGATTTGAAAGAAAGCAGTACTTGGTCGTCACGAAACATGTTTGTTTTGGGGGGTTTGGTTTTGGTTTTCATCGCAATGCACTTAATGCATTTCTTTATTCCTATTCAAATTGAAGGGAATGTACATGATGATTATCAATTAGTGAAAAATCTATTTACAAATGGCTCTATGGGAATGGTGTACACAGGACTTTATGTTTTGGGTGCTATTTTATTAGGATTGCATTTGGCACATGGATTTTGGTCAGCTTTCCAGTCGGTTGGTTTAAGCAACAAACTTTGGAGATCAAGATTGGAAAAAGTTGGTTATATCTATGCAATCTTTGTTGCCGTTGGATTCACAATCATTCCTTTGTATTTACACTTTTTTGCTTAATTGCTAATAATAAAAAACGGTTATGACAGTATTAAATTCAAAAATTCCAGCCGGACCATTAGCTGAAAAGTGGTCAAACCATAAAGCTGCCATTAAGGTGGTTAGTCCTGCGAATAAGAGAAAATTAGATATTATCGTTGTAGGAACTGGTTTAGCCGGTGGATCTGCTGCCGCTTCTATGGCAGAGATGGGATACAACGTAAAAGCATTTTGCTATCAGGATTCAGGTCGTAGAGCTCACTCTATTGCTGCTCAGGGTGGTATTAACGCTGCAAAAAATTATCAGAACGATAACGATTCAGTTCATCGTTTATTTTACGATACAATTAAAGGTGGTGATTACCGCGCACGGGAGGCAAACGTTCATCGTTTAGCTGAAGTTAGTGGTGACATTATCGATCAATGTGTTGCTCAAGGTGTACCTTTTGCACGTGAGTATGGCGGAACATTATCTAATCGTTCATTCGGTGGAGTATTGGTAAGTCGTACTTTTTATGCTCGTGGTCAAACCGGACAACAGTTATTGTTAGGTTGTTACGCTTCTATGAATCGTATGATCGGACAAGGAAAAATTGAGATGCACGAACGTAACGAGTTGTTAGATATCGTTATTATCGAAGGAAAAGCTCGTGGTATCATTACCCGTAACTTGGTTACTGGCGAAATTGAGCGTCATAGTGCTCACGCTGTTGTAATTGCAACAGGTGGATACGGTAATGTATTTTTCCTATCAACCAATGCAATGGGATGTAATGGTGGTGCAGCATGGCAGGCATATAAGAATGGTGCGTGTTTTGCAAATCCATGTTACGTGCAAATTCACCCAACTTGTATTCCAATTCATGGCGAACAGCAATCAAAACTGACTTTAATGTCGGAGTCGTTGCGTAATGATGGTCGTGTTTGGACTCCAAAGAAAAAAGAAGATGCAATTAAATTGCAAAAAGGACAAATCACAGCGAATGATATTGCTGAAGAAGATCGTGATTTTTACCTGGAAAGAAGATATCCATCATATGGTAACTTGGTTCCTCGTGATGTTGCATCTCGTGCAGCAAAAGAAAGATGTGATGAAGGTTTTGGTGTAAACGAAACTGGAAAAGCAGTTTATTTGGACTTTAAATATTCTATCGAAAGATTAGGAAAAGATGTAATTGAAGCTCGTTATGGTAACTTGTTTCAGATGTATGAAAAAATTACAGCATCAAATCCTTACGAATTGCCAATGCAAATTTACCCTGCTATTCACTACACAATGGGTGGTATTTGGGTTGATTATAACTTGATGACTAATGTTCCAGGTTTATTCGCAATTGGAGAGGCTAACTTCTCTGATCACGGAGCTAACCGTTTAGGAGCATCTGCTTTAATGCAGGGTTTAGCTGATGGATATTTCGTATTGCCTTATACAATTGGAGATTATCTTGCTGATGAGATTCAAGTTCCTCGTATCGATGTAAATCACCAAGAGTTTATTAAGAAAGAGAAAGCTGTTACCGATCGTATGACTCGTTTGTACAATATCAAAGGTACTAAGTCGGTTGATTCTTTCCATAAGCGTTTGGGCCACATTATGTGGGAATATGTTGGAATGGCTCGTAACGAAGATGGTCTGAAATTAGCGATTAAAGAAATTCAAACACTTCGCGAAGATTTTTACAAAGATTTACGTGTTCCCGGCGATTACGATGCAATGAATATTGAATTGGAAAAAGCCGGTCGTGTTGAAGATTTCATTGATTTAGGTGAATTGATGGCACGTGATGCTCTGGATCGTAAAGAATCTTGTGGTGGTCATTATCGTGAGGAATCAACTACCGAGGATGGTGAAGCTAAACGTGATGACCAGAACTTTACTTATGTGTCGGCTTGGGAGTATCAAGGCGAAGGTAAAGCTCCTGTTTTGAACAAAGAGGAATTAGTATTCGAGAATGTGAAATTAACTCAACGCTCATATAAATAGGTATGAGATGGGAGATGTGAGAAATGAGGAAATCTGAAATGGTTGAATGATGCATAAGTTCAAAGATTTTATAGTTTGGCAAAAAGCAAGAGAATTGGTAAAAGAAGTTTATCAATTGACTTCTAGCTTGCCAGATAATGAAAAATTTGGCTTGATTTCGCAAATAAATCGCGTATCAGTTTCCATTCCTGCAAATATTGCTGAAGGGAGTGGAAGAAAACCAATATTGATTTTTGTAGATTTCTTGATATCGCGAATGGGAGTTCTTTTGAATTGGAAACCTTACTCATTTTATGTGTAGACTTATCCTATTTTTCAGAGCAGGATTTAATTCATTCTCAAAAGCTTAATCAGGAAATTCAAAAAATGATTTATTCTTTGAAGCAAAAATTAACAAAGTAGCTCATTATCTAATATCTCAAATCTAGTATCTCAAATCTAAAAAAAATGGCAGACAAGATATTAAAAGAATTAACGATAAAGGTTTGGCGTCAAAAGAATGCTAAAGCCCAAGGTAAGTTTGAAACTTACAAAATTAACGATATTTCAACAGGAACTTCATTTTTGGAGATGCTCGACATCTTGAATGAGGAGTTGATTAACGGTGGAACGGAGCCGATTGCTTTCGATCATGATTGTAGAGAAGGAATCTGTGGAATGTGTAGTTTGTTCATTGATGGACGTGCTCATGGACCAGATGACGACATTACAACTTGTCAGTTACACATGCGTAAATTCGAAGATGGAGCAACGATTACTATTGAGCCTTGGAGAGCCGGAGCATTTCCAGTAATCAAAGATTTAATTGTGGATCGTACTGCATTCGAGAAAATTCTTCAAGCAGGAGGTTATATTTCTGTAAACACTGGTGGTGTACCTGATGGTAACGCTATTCCAATTTCTCAGGATGATGCTGAGGAAGCTATGGATGCGGCAGCTTGTATTGGTTGTGGTGCTTGTGTTGCGACTTGTAAAAATTCATCGGCAATGTTGTTCGTTTCAGCAAAGGTATCTCACCTTGCTAAACTTCCTCAGGGACGTATTGAAGCAGCTCGTCGTGCGAAGAGTATGGTTGCAAAAATGGACGAAATGGGATTTGGTAACTGTACCAATACCGGAGCTTGTGAAGTAGAATGTCCTAAGGGAATTTCTATCGCAAACATCGCTCGTTTGAACCGTGAGTTCTTAGTAGCAAAAATTAAGGATTAATTTAGACTGTAATCCAAATATCGAGAGCGTTACCTAAGGGTGACGCTCTTTTTTATGCAGTATTTTTTGAGAATGATATACCAGTGCGAATATTTTGGTGTTCTGCACCGCCATATTATAATTGTAGAATCGGATTTTTTTAGCGACAGATTCGCGTAGCACTTACAGATAGATAAATGGTAGTATTTTTAAGGTACAGAGCATCGCAATTTCTTATTCGATGGGATTTATGGCTTACTCATAAGCAAATAAGATTTTCTCTTTGTAAGAAATTGGATTTAAAATAGATTGAATTGGTATCATTTCAAGATCCTTTTGATAAACTTCAACCGAAACAGAAAAAACTCCCTGGTTAATATTACCAATCTCTTTTATTGCCGATCTGGATAGATCAATGATTCTGCCTTTCACAAATGGTCCGCGATCGTTAATTCGGACGATTACAGCCTTGTTATTTTCGGTATTAGTCACTTTTACCCAAGTACCAAAAGGAAGGCTCCTATGCGCCGCTGTAAAGTTTTCGTGCTGATATAATTCACCACTAGATGTTCGTTTTTTTTCAAATTTGTTTGCATAATAACTGGCTTTTCCAATTTGATTGGATTCGGGTGGGTTTTGAGCGTGAGAATTAAGATTTAAAAGTACAAATGAAACCAATAGAATAAGTTGTGGCAAAGAAGAAAGTCTACACATGTCAGAAAGATATTGAATAAATGGTTTACTTGTAAAAATTGATATTGAAGAAAAAAAAATCCGGTTACGAAACCGGATTTTAATTTCTTAGTAATGGCTATTAGCTAGCAGACTGATTCATATAGTATGCTTCATGAGCTACTTTGTTCACTACGTGATTCACAAAATACATATCGTACATAGAGCTGAATATCTCAGCCATTTTATCCAAAGTATCTTGTCCTAACAGTTCCGAAAGAACAACAACAGATTCATCAGCAAAAGTGATTTTTAGATCAAGACCTTTTTTACAGAAAGCAAGCTCCGATTCCTCTGTTTCAGCAGTAGCTTGAACCACCTCAATAACAGCATCTTCTTCTAAAGTTCCGTCACGATACACTTGATAATCATCGTTTTCTGAATTTTTTACAATTTTAATAATTCCAATAGAAAGTGCATACTCAAAAGAGCCACGATTTTCACCATCTCCTTTTGCAAATTCTACCTCTTCTTTAAACAGCACATCTTCTCCTTTTTTTAAGTTGTAGGAATAGGAAAGTGTATCACCATGAGAAAATTCAACCCCAACCGAATAGGTATCGGTAAACGAATATTTAGACTCATACTTAAAATTTTGATTGCTGGCGATCGCCCAATCAACATATAATTCTCCGGCATCTTCTCCTGCTACTTCAATAGCAGAATTTAAAAGGTAGTTAAAACTAAATCCTTGATCAGCAGAAAAAGAATAGTTGTACTGCGAGGTAGTAATTACAAAATCGTTAACCAAAGCTTCGTCGCCTTCTTCCTCTAAATATAGATTCCAGGGATTACCGGCTTTTTCTTTTGGCAATTTGACAATAAATTTTTCACTGTCACCAGTTTTTGTAAATTTAGTTTGGAAATACATTTTGTTTGCTGATGTTTCTTCTGGTATAGCAGGACTATATTCATAAACACCTTTTACATCATCGAGAGTTATATTTGCAGAAAACTTTGTATCGTCCCCTTCTTCTTCCGAACCTGTTTTAGTGGCTGGTTCGTTCATGGTTACGATACCAAATCCTTTTGAGCTTGTGATTTCGTTTACTGCATTGCTCAAACTTACGGTCTTTTCTTTTAAGGATTGCTCCAAAGTAAGATCTTTCTCCTGATTATTATCTGAACTATCCGAACAGCTAAAAAGAACTGTTGAGAAAAATAATAATACACCAACGGCAACAATGTTTCGTTTCATATCAAAAAAATTTAAATTAAGTTTCTAAATCAGATTGTAGTGCTTCTGCTACAAAATTTGTTTTAAAATTAACGCTAGTTGCTTGTGCAAATTCAATACCAATTCTCTTTGTTGTGGGTGTGATATTCCTCACGAGTAACGTAATGTATTAGTAATGAATTAAAAGCAAGCTTTAATGTGAGTTGGATAAAAGTCAATTGATAGCTTATCTCAATTTATATTTGTAGAGAATTGTAGATGCTTGTGTAGAATTATTCTACAAAGATTGTGATTAAATTTTGCGGGTAATTGTGGAGTGGATTTCTTAGTAGTAACTGTTATTCCTTTTTTCTGTTAAGTAAGTTTTTCAAATTTTGGAAAGCATTAATCAGAAGCGTATAAATAGCTTTTATAGCTATTCGAACAACTAGCATCCCTAAAAAGCCGGCAATTAAAATTAGAATGTAATTCATAATGTTTTGTATCTGTTAAGTAGGTTGGTAAATTACTTAATTACAATTGAATGAATATATTTTGGAATAAGCGTTGTGATATGCTTTTTAATGTGATTAGTCTCTGTTTAATCAGGAAATTTGGTAAATTGAATTAATTAGGATTGCTTACTCGAATTTACGGAGGTAGTATTTTTTTTCGTCTGAAAGGTAGTACCCTAGAACAAAATGATTGTTAATTTTGAATATGGTTTGAGTCGTTTGAGGGGTTTTAATAGTATCAAGAAACTCTTTTATTTTGTCGAAAGGATTTTGACTGGGATCACCAACTATATGTTCCAGGTTTTGTTTATCAAATAAGCATTTGAAATAAACTGAACGGCTATTTGTATAGGAAGAATAGGAATTCATTGTATAATTTGGAACAGCATAGTAAGCACCACCAGAAGCTAAAGGTATAGCAACAGCTCCAACAAGTCCCATAGCAATCATATTTCCTGTAGAAGGAGATGCTTTAATTCCTCCCAATAATACTTCAAGTTTATTACCTGTTTCATATACACTAATTCCTAGAGAACCAGCAAGCAATTTTCTTAATACCTGTTTCGTTTTTCCTAACTCCCTTTCGCTATCAGTAAACCCTTTTCCATCTATTTCTTGTATTAATGCAGAGTTTTTGAAGGAGATTTCATCTTCGCCTTTTACTCTATATGTTTTCAGTAAGCTATCGGTTTTAAGGCTGTTAATTGTTAAGCATAACTCTTTTTTGTTTACAATTAGCTGATAAAGCTTATCCATATGGATGTATGAATTAGATAATGCATTGGTTCTATTTGAATGGTCAAGAGGGTCTTGATTGTAGTTTTTTATTTTGTAGGTGTAATTGTTGAGGTTAATGGTTATTAGTTTCGTTTTGTCCTTTTCATTGTCAAAGCTCAATACAATTTGATCATCGTAACAATAAACTTTGTATTGTTCCGATGTTATATCTAGTGAATTAGGATTATTGTATTCGATTTTTTTAAAGCTTGTCATTGTTGCTGATCTATCGGGAGAGTCATATAAATCGTCAGCAATACGGTAGGGTTCTGAATTTGGCGAAAGTATTTCTGTAAAATCATGCTCAATACAAATTCCAAGTTTATTATCCTCAAATACCCGTAACTTGTATATCGAAGAGTAATTGGTTCGACTTAAAATGTAGAGTTTGTTTTTGTAACAGATAGATTGAAGATATTCTTCGGTGTTGAGTTTGAAAGGAATTCTGTATTCCTTACTTGTATTGTTTATTAAATCGATAGACTTAACTAAGAATTCTTTGTTTCGTTTGTTCGTAAAAAAAAGATTGTAATTGTTTTGATCGACTGTATGCCCAATTAAAATTTTAAATTTTCCGCTTGGCCTTTGGCACTTGAAGGTATTTAATGGCTTATAAGTTTTATTATAAGTCAATGCATTAATAGTATCACTATCAATTAAGAATAATGTAATTTTTCCTGAAAAATCATCTACTACCGGATATACATCTCTTTTATCGGATAGGTAAGACCGAAGGTATATATCTTGTTCTAGTAGAATATCTTGAGAATAGGAACTATTAACAAATAATAGTAGAAGAAATAAAAGGGTAAATTTTTTCATTGAGCTAGTATTGTTGACTTTTTAATTTGGCAAATTTGAATTGTATTTACTATTGCAACTTGAAGTTAACAGGTGCAATATTGTATACTTTTACAACTTGGCCATTTTTAAAAGCAGGGGTCCAATCCTTACATTTCTGAATTGCACTTATGGCCGCTTCATTAAAATATTGATTTTCTCCCTTTAGAATTTGAATTTCAGTTGGAATTCCATGCTCGTTAATCGCAAAAACAACCAAAACCCGACCAGTAATTCCATTTTCTTGACAAATTGTTGGATACACAATATTATTAGCCAAAGCTTTGGAATAAGCTTCTTCGCCACCGGTATATACGGCTAAACTATCCGCATTAGCGTATGTGTTAGTAGGTAAGTGTTTTTCATTCGAAATAATGTACGATTTTGTCATTGTTTCTTCCTTGTAAATACTAATGCCAACAATATCACCATCGTTTAAATTTTGCCATTGTCCAACTCTATGCAGTGGGAACCTAGTTCTGCTTAAGCCTTTGTTTATTAATTGGCCCTTGTGGTTAAATTCTTGTACCTCGTACCCATCGTTTATTTTTTTATACGATCGTTGGTAACAATAGCTACCATTGCTAATCTTATAACTTCCGTCTTTTTGCAGTTTAATTATTTCGGTTTTATCTACTTTCCACTTGTTCTCTTTCCACGAACAAGTCATCATGATTGAGGACAGCTTATTTTTTCTTTGAATAACAATTTGCTGATCTGCACCTTCGCATGTTGTTTGTGGTATATATTTTTTATAATAAACAATAGTATCTTGTTGTGGGAATGCAAATTGTGTGCTAATTAGTAGGAATAGAAAGCTTAAAACAGTTCTCATAAATTTGTGTTTAGTATAATACAGGAATACAAATGTACTATTTATTTACATATTTTGGTACAGTAGGCGAATTCCCTCGTGTGTAAGCTTATGTTGATATCTGTTAAATAAGATTTCGTAAAAAAGGAAAAGTTTTGCTTGCGAATACCTGTTTGCCTTTTCTTATTTTTTGTACCTTCGTAGTAAGCAATAGCCTGTTATTTGTTAAACAATTACTTAAATGCCCTATAGAAGACTACCAAATACTGATTCTGCGCGTGTACGTGCGTTAAAATCTGCTCTTGAGATTAGCTATCAAACAAATCGTTTCGATCTTGCTTTTTCCTTCATTCTTTTACAGAAGGTAGAAACCTTTCTACCTCACTATGAGTTGGCAATTCGAAATCAGCGTCAGGCTCTTAGCCAACAATCTATTCGAAGTAAAGAATACAACGAGAAATTAAGAAAGGCACGATTGTATGTTTCTCATTTTATTCAGGTATTAAATTTTACAATTATTAGAGGCGAATTAAAGCCCGAGGTTCGAGAATTTTATGGTCTTAAAATTAGTTCGAAAGCAGCGCCGTCTTTATTGCAAGATGCAAAAGTAATTGAGTGGGGAGAGAAATTGATAAAAGGGGAGCAGGAGCGAATGAGAACTGGAGGAAATCCAATTTATAGTCCTTCTATTGCTTTGGTACGGGTAAATTGCGAAAATTTTAGTCAGGCATTTAACAATCAGAAAACCTTACAAAATAATACGCAGCGTTTTTCGGAAAAAGTAGCAGAATATCGTGCCGAAGCGGATAGTTTAATTCTTTCTCTTTGGAATGAGATAGAAGCTAAATTTTCGGATTTATCAGATGAAGAGAAAAGAGAGAAAGCTTCGGAATATGGAGTTGTTTATGTTTGGCGTAAAGGAGAAAGGGAAAGGTTGGCTCATTTAAAACAGGCAGCCGAGGATTCACTCACTTTGCCTTTCTCGCAATCTGTAAAGACGGAACAGTAGAAGAGCAAGAATGCTAAGAGAAATTAATCCACTTGCCCAGATACCAGCATGGTTTCCACCAAATTGCTCAATATCTTCGGGAATTTTGCCTTTGTTAATGAAATAGGACATGCATACTGCCATTCCGTTGTTGATTAAATGTGCTAAAATAGGAACCCATAAACTCTTTGTCCACACTAGCAGGTAGCCAAATAGAATACCCATTGCCATTCTTGGTAATAAACCAAAAAACTGCATGTGTAGTGCTGCGAAAAGAAAAGCTGTGATAATAATTCCCCAATGTACATTTTTAGTCATGCTCGAGAAAATTCGTTGAATAACGCCTCGAAACAAGAGTTCCTCACCCAATGCAGGGATTACTGCAATTAAAATCAAATTTACAAACAGGTCGAAGGGAGTTTCCATCGCCAAAAATTTCTTCGTGATAATTGCAGCCTGATCTTCGCTATGTCGCATCCATTGTTCTACTCCCGAAAGAAATTCGGGCAATTGCAGGTGAGAATTGATGCTTGCAAGAAGATTAATCGCCGGCAAGGCAATTACAATGGTGATACTTGCCAATAGAAATTGATAAGTAGAAAATTTACGGTCTAAAAAAAGATAGTTAAGTGCCCTGTTATTCAACAGCCAAGCAATAATAAACGGGGGAATAATAAACATCCCGGTAGAATATACCGATTGATAAAATTTAAGAACAGAAACATTTACAGCATCTCCATTTATATCCAGACTTGTTGTGTCGGTGAAGATATTGACATCGAAAATAAGATAGGCCAAAATACTGCCGGCGAACATGCACAGCATAAAAGAACCAACAACAACAAGTAAACTCATCATTAATTGTGAAAGCGGAGAGTAGTGACTTAAGGATCCTTTTAGCATATGCTTTCTAATTTTATTTGAAGAACAAAAGTAATAATAGATATGAGATGTGAGAAATGAGAATAGAGAAAGTTTAGGACAAAAGTATTGTACCTGTTATTTGATGAAGTTAGCCTTGGCTTATAATGCCTGTCTTTAGAGTGATTTTATTAATGAATGGATCCATGTAAATACACATTTTGTAAGTCAATCTCACTACTCATATTTTATATCTCACATCTCATTCAAGACTTTCTATTATCTTTGTTGCCTGATAAAAAAAAAGAAAGAAAGTGAAGATAGGAAATTTGGATTTAGGAGATAGACCGGTATTATTGGCACCAATGGAGGATGTTACCAATCCGCCGTTTCGGGTTTTGTGTAAGCGCTATGGAGCGGATTTAATGTACACTGAATTTATTTCGGCAGATGCTTTAATTCGTTCGGTAAATCGAACCATGAAGAAATTGACCATTTTGGACGAGGAGCGTCCTGTTGCCATTCAAATTTATGGCAAGGATGTAGATCCAATGGTGGAGGCTGCCAAAATTGTCGAAGCTGCAAATCCAGAATTTTTAGATCTGAATTTTGGTTGTCCGGTGCGTAAGGTGGCAACAAAAGGAGCAGGTTCGGGCATGATGAGAAATGTACCGCAAATGCTAAAAATTACCGAAGCCGTGGTAAAGGCTGTAAATATCCCGGTAACGGTAAAAACCCGTTTGGGATGGGATGAGGATTCAAAAATTATTGTTGAGCTGGCAGAACAACTGCAGGATGTGGGAATTCAAGGATTAACCATTCATGGAAGAACTCGTTGTCAGATGTACAAAGGGGAGGCAGATTGGACTTTGATTGGCGATGTGAAAAATAACCAACGCATGCACATTCCGATTATCGGGAATGGTGATATTACTAACCCAGTGAAAGCAAAGGAAGCTTTCGACAAATATGGTGTAGATGCCATTATGATTGGCCGTGCTTCGGTTGGTAAACCTTGGATTTTTAGAGATATAAAGCATTATTTTACTACGGGCGAATTGTTGCCTCCAGCTACAGTGGCACAACAAGTAGATATGCTTAAAGAGCAAATTGATGCTGCCATTGAGTGGATTGACGAAAAACGTGGCATTTTACACATGAGAAGACATATGGCGGGCATGTTTAAAGGACTGGTGAATTTTAAGCAAACAAGAATTGATATGCTTAGAGCCAATCATTATGCCGATTTAATGCCGATATTAGATCGGATTGCGATGGAATGGGGCAATCTGCAAATTGAGGATGAATAAATGAAAGACGCTGATTAGCGTCTTTTTTGTTCCATTTTGTTCTATAAAAGTAAAAATTGAACAATATGCGCCCTATTAATGACAAATTAACCCACCTGATTATCAGTAATAAGTAATATTTTTGGAGATCATTTCGAAGTACAGGAAAAATGTACCTTGTTAAAATGGATTTAGAAAGTAAAATTTATGACTATGTGGAGTAATAGAATGGGATTATTAGTTGCTTACCTGCTTTTTGCAAGTTGTCAGATGTTAAAAGAGCCATTGCCCGAAAAACCGAATGTTTTATTCCTGTTGGCAGATGATTTTGGTTATCAGGATATGAGTTGTATGGGAAGTACGTTTTATGAGACTCCAAATATTGATGGGATAGCTAAAGAGGGAATGATTTTTTCAAATGGATATGCTGCTTGTCAAGTTTGTAGTCCATCGCGTGCAAGTATCATGTCTGGAAAATTTCCTGCACGCCATGGTATCACCGACTGGATTGGAGCTGCTAGTGGAGAAAAATGGAGAGATCAAAATAGGCACAATAAATTATTGCCTGCTGCCTATCGTCATAAATTACCTTTGGAATATATTACTTTACCTGAAGCCTTAAAAGAGGAAGGTTATCAAACTTTTTTTGCGGGAAAATGGCACATTGGAGAGAAAGGCTCATGGCCCGAAGATCATGGTTTCGATATTAATAAGGGAGGATGGGATGCAGGCGGTCCGAGAGGTGGTTATTTTTCACCCTATCAAAACCCAAATCTTACTGATGGAAAAAATGGAGAGAATTTGTCGATGCGTTTGGCTCAGGAAACAGTTGATTTCTTAAAGGAGAATAATCCCAAAAAATCGGGTAAACCTGTATTTGCGTGCCTTTCGTTTTATGCTGTTCATGGTGCTATTGAAACAAGCCGTAAGAAATGGGAAAAATACCGAGATAAAGCAGTGGCCAATGGAATTGCGGAATCGGGATATAAAATGGGGCATTTTTTACCAATTCGTCAGGTTCAGGATAACCCAGTGTATGCCGGATTGGTGGAACAAATGGATGAGGCGATTGGTCTGGTGTTGAGCTCGTTGAAAGAATTGGGATTGGATAAAAATACGATTGTGATATTTACTTCCGATAATGGTGGTGTTTCTGCCGGAGATTCATTTTCAACTTCGAATCTTCCTTTGCGGGGAGGGAAAGGCTATCAGTTTGAAGGTGGCATTCGAGAGCCCTATTTTATTAAAGTACCAGGTTTAACCAAAGGGGGAGAAACATGTAAAGTTCCCGTTTCAGGAACCGATTTTTACCCAACAATACTTGATTTGGTAGGAGCAAAACAAAGGCCTGAAGAGCATATGGATGGCATTAGTTTACTACCCTTACTAAAAGGGAAAACTTGTCCAGAGCGGGCTTTAATTTGGCACTATCCGCATTATGGCAATCAGGGTGGAGATCCATCGTCGGTAATTCGAAGGGGAGCATGGAAATTGATTCATTATTATGAAGATAATCGGGAAGAGTTATACAATTTGGAAAGCGATTTAGAAGAAAAAAATGATTTGGCAGGTTTGCAAACCGAAAAGGTAGTCGATCTTCATACTGAGTTATTTAACTATTTAAACGGTGTTGGTGCTAAATATCCTGAGAAAGATACCACTTACAAGGAAGATATTGAACGAGCGTATTTAAGGAGTGTTGAGCAGAAGAAATTGCCAGCATTGGAAAAACAACGATTAAATTTTTTGAAAAAAGATTTTGATCCGAAGAATAATTGGTGGGGAAGTACAGCTACAATTGATTAGCTTCAGTTTGTTTGGAGAGGAAAAAAAAAGACGCCGAAGCGTCTTTTTTTGTTATTTCATTATTTTAGGAAGTTCTTTCACGAAATAGTCTGGGTTAAAAATTTCATAACTTTCGGTTCTTCTGCTCCAGTACATTTCTACTGTTTCGAGATAGGCATTTTGCAGCTTACGAATTTGCGCTTCGTTTAATTCCAGCTCGGCAGTAAAGGTTGTAAACTTATATTTTGGATATTCTTTTGGTGCAGCATCTCCTTCGTACTGAAGTTCAATGCGTTCCCCATTCGAAAGGGCAAAAAGCATTTTCGATTTTTTGGTGATGTATCCAAAAAAGCGAAATCCTTCGGCATCCATAAGCTTCCAATTGGTTTTTAAGAACACTTTCCCTTCTTTCGAGATAATTTGAAAATCGGCTTTCACCTCATTATTAGTTTTCGAGAATTTGCTTAATTTCGCACTAACACCTTTAATAACAGTCTGTAATTCTAATTCTGCATCAATTAATGTGATTGGTTTTTCAGTTTCGGCTACTAATTTTATGGGAACATTAGTTTTTTCTACTTTTGCTGTTTCCTCGTATTTCCACGTTCCGTTATCAAAAAGTAAAACTACTTTTCCTTCGGGAGTTTTTAGTTTTAATTGTGCATCTATCTGGTTAATATTAGCTAAGAACAGAACAACAAGAATTAAAATATTTTTCATGTTAAATCTATTTATTCTGTGATTTGAGGAATCGCTTTAAGAAAGTACGAAGGGGCAACAACGGGGTATTCTTCGGCTCTTCGGCTCCAGTTCATGGTAGCTTTCAAAACAATTTTATTTTGAAGTAATGTAAGTTGTTCATTGGTTAAATCGAGTTGAGCCGAGTAGGTCGAGAATCCATATTGGCTAAATTCTTTAGGTTCAAATTCCTCGGTATAAATAAGATCAATACTTTGTCCTCCAAGCAATTCCAGACTTATTTTACTGTCTTTTTTAATAAAGCCAAAGTACGAATAAGCTTCACCATTCATAATTTTCCATTCGGTTTTAAGACTTGCTTTACCATCTTTCGAACTTAGAATAAAATCGCATCGAACAATATTCTTGTCCTTAAAATATTTTTCAAGCTTAGGGCTTGGACCTTCAATAAAGGTGGTTTTTTCGATTTCCGCTTCTTTTAACACAAGCGGTTTATCGGAAATAGTTGGTTTTGGAATACTTCCTTGAGTTGAGGTTTCAATTTGTTGATTTTCATCGGAAACACTTAGGTCGGCATATTTCCAAGTGCCGTTATCGTAAAGAATTACAACTTTTCCTTTGGAAGTAAGAGCGGTTTCTTGAGCTTGGCTTAGCATCGAAATACCAAATGCCAGAAAGCAAAAAATAATAATTTTTCTCATTTTAATTGTATTAAATCAGTTTTACGAAATTCGTTTCTTGTATTTATTTCTTCGTAAGCGACACGACTCAAGACTATTTTTGATACTTGTATCTTGCCTCTTGATACGGAATAAGGTAGTTTGGTGTCCGGTCAATTTCTATTAATTGAATTGCAGGAAACGTTTGGTGATGTAGCGAACCGGATAGCGCGAAGCCGCATATCCAATCGAAACAACCGTTGTAAAGATGATAAAAATATCGATAAAATGAACATCAACCGGGTAGGAATCCATAATAAAAGCTCCGTTTCCTGATAAAGTAATTAAGCCAAACTTCATTTGCAGAAAGCAGATGGTAAGTCCTAAGCCTACGCCAATACTTGCTCCCAATAAAGAAATTAGCCAACCTTCCAGTAAAAATATTTTCTGAATTGTTTTTTCTTCGGCGCCCATACTCCGCAGGGTGGCAATATCTTGTTTTTTATCCAAAATAAGCATGGTTAACGAGCCAATCACATTAAACGAGGCAATAAGTAGAATAAAGGCTAGAATAAAGAAAATTGCCATTTTTTCCGATTGCATCATTTTAAATAAAACATCGTGTAGTTCAAATCTATTTTTCACTACAAAATTCTCTCCCAAAAGTTGTTGAATTTTTTCTTTAACATTTTCAATCTCCGCCTGATTTTGAATGGATAGTTCGATGGCACTTACCTCTTTATTGTAGGCAAATAATTTTCTGGCAAAATCGAGAGGAACCAATACGTATTGCGAATCAAAATCCTGTTGAATGGTAAAATATCCCGAAGGATATAAATATTCAGTATTGAAAGCATCCATTGGGTTTATTCCCAAGCTGGCATTTCGTTTAGGCACATAAAATTTAATGTAATCGGTAAAGGTGAGACCAACACCAAGATCCAGAGCAACGCCATAGCCAAGCACCGCAAACTGATGTTTTCCCGAGTTCAGCAAAAATTTCCCATCCACCATCATGGTGTCAATGCCGGTCATTAGTGTAAATTCCTCATCTACACCTTTTATAACTGCGGGGCGTTGCTTATTTCCGTATTTTAGTAAGGCATTTTCCTCCAGGACTTCGGAGTAAAAAACCACATTTTCCATTGCCTTAATTTGCTCGAAAGTAGCATCAGGAACAAAGGTTTTACCAGTACTGGGAAGAATTTTTAAATCAGGATCGAAACTGCCAAAAAGGTCACGAATCAATCCATCAAAACCATTAAATACCGAAAGAACAATAACCAGAGCCATGGTACCAATTGCAACACCAATAACCGATATCATCGAAATGATATTGATTACGTTCTGTTTTTTTTTCGAAAACAGATAGCGTTTCGCAATATGGAAGGGAAGGTTCAAGTTATTTAAATAAACTTAAGAGAAGTACTGTTTGCAGCAAGCAAACTGGATTTAGGAAAGTAAATTGTTAATATTTTCGATATAATCTAATGAATCGTCAACAAAAAATGCCAATTCAGGAACAATGCGAAGTTGTTTTCCAACTTTGTTTCCCAAAATTCTACGAATGTTTTTCGTGTTCATTTTAATTAGCTTAAGAGTCTCTTCTGTATCGCTCGAAGGAAAAATGCTAAGATATACTTTTGCAAGTCCCAAATCAGGACTAATTCGAACCGTTGTAACCGAAATCATTTTGCCACCAAAAAGATTTCTCGACTCCATCTGAAATATCTCACTTAAATCTTTTAGCAACAATCTTGAAACTTTGCTTTGTCTTGTAGTTTCCATATATAATCTTCTAATTTTTTTACAAAGATAGAATAAAAGTCTGGAAGAGAGGAAAAGTCATAAAAGTCTTGAAAAGTAAAATGTGGAAAGGAGTAAAATATAGTTTTGAGTTCTTGTAGGAGTCATGTCTATTAAACTTTTTCTTTCTTTAGCCTTTATTTTTAATACATCATTCTTAATCACTAATTGAATAGCTACCTTTGCGCCTTATGGCAGATTGGTTTGAATATGGATATTGGGGATTGTTTTTTGCAAGCTTTTTGGCTGCAACTATTTTGCCTTTTAGCTCCGAAGCTATTCTAAGTCTTTTTGTGTATTCGGGCTACGATATTACCCTAACCGTTGCAATTGCAAGTTTTGGAAATTGGTTGGGGGGAATGCTAACCTACTATTTAGGCTATTTGGGTAAGTGGGAGTGGATTGAAAAATTTCTTCGTATTAAGCAGGATAAAGCCGAAAAAACGAAAGCATTTCTGCAGAATAAAGGAAGTATTCTGGCCTTTTTTGCCTTTTTACCAATTGTGGGAGATATTATTCCCTTAGGATTGGGATTGTTGAGAAGTAAGCTTATTTGGGTAGCTCTTTTTATGGCACTAGGCAAAATCTGTCGGTATATTGTTTGGGCATGGTTTACGCTACAAATAATTAATGCCTAGGAAAGCAAATCTGGACAAATCTTTTTCTAATTAAGAGATTAACGTTATTTCAAGCCTTCAATATTTTTTTTGTCGGATTCGTTTCATAATTTTGCGGGATAATTTTTTTAAATATAAACGGCTCAAGCTTGGGCTATTAATAAAATCAGATCATGAATACAGTAGTTAGTGGAATTCGATCTACAGGAAATTTACACCTGGGGAACTATTTCGGAGCGATAAAGAATTTTGTGCAAATGCAGAACGATAACAATTGCTTTTTCTTTATAGCTGACTGGCATTCCTTGACTACACATCCGACTCCTGCTGATCTTCACTTAAATGTAAAACAAGTTTTAGCGGAATATTTAGCATGCGGAATTGATCCTGAAAAAGCAACGATTTATGTGCAGAGTGATGTGCCAGAAATTCCTGAGTTGTATTTGTTAATGAATATGAATGCCTATTTAGGAGAATTAGAAAGAACTACTTCTTTTAAAGATAAGGCGCGTAAAAGCCCTGAGAATGTAAATGCTGGATTACTTACTTATCCGGTTTTAATGGCTGTTGATATTTTAATTCATAAAGCAGAGTATGTGCCAGTTGGAAAAGATCAGGAGCAGAATTTAGAAATGGCGCGTAAATTTGCGAAGCGATTCAATAATACCTACGGCGAAGAAACTTTCCCAATTCCAAAATCTTATTCTTTTACGGGCGAATCTGTGAAAATTCCTGGATTAGATGGATCTGGAAAAATGGGTAAATCGGAAGGAAATGCAATTGGATTGGTAGAAGATCCGAAAGATATCCGTAAAAAAGTAATGAAAGCTGTTTCGGATAGTGGACCTACTGAAATGAATCAAGAAAAACCAGAAGTTATTCAGAATTTATTTAGCTTAATGGATGCGGTTTCGACCAAGGATACTTACGATTTTTTTAACGATAAATACAACAATTGCGAAGTTCGCTATGGCGATCTTAAAAAACAATTAGCCGAAGATATCATTAACTTTACAGCTCCAATCCGAGAGCGTTTTCTGGATATCTCTCAAGATGAAGCTTACCTAAGAAAAGTTACTCAGCAGGGAGCAGAACAAGCACGCGAAAGTGCAGCTAAAACTTTAGCAGAAGTTCGCAGATTATTCGGTTTCCGTAAATTTTAAAAATACAATAACTTTGATATAAGAAATGCCATTCCCTAAGGAGTGGCATTTCTTTTTTAGGGCGTTCCCCTTGGGGTGGACCTTCCGTTTTTACTCCTCGCTAATTGTCTTGCTTCGCAAACAATAAGCTGTGGGGCATTCACTTTTTCCGATAGTTATCGGAGCCCTAACGCACTCATATATGCATCTACTATTTAGTTTATTCCACCACCAAGGTGGAAACCTATTTTTATAGATGCGTGGTTGAAATCGTTAAAACGTTCGTCTTGGTCAAAAATTAGATTGTACTGAAGCGTAAAGTCCAAATGTCCATAGCTACAACCAATTTTTGGAGCAATTCCGAATTTAGATCCTAATTCTATTTCTGTTGTGTTGTTCATTATTGTTGTACTAAGCGTTCCTAGCTCATAAATTCCAATATCTACACCAGCAAAGGGACGAAAGTTATTGTCACTAACGTAATAATCTATTGTGGAAGCATAACATACAATCGACGATACATCTAAAAAATCATCATCGGTGGCACCAATTGCAGTAGTTTCATATTTAATTCCTAAGAGCAAATTATCGTTCATATGAAATTTAGGATTTACATAAAAGCCAATTCCAGCATCGAGTTCATCGCCACCCGGATTTGAATAGGCTGCTCCAAAATCAACTCTAAAAGTTCTAAAAGAGCCACTGTAGGAACCATATTGAGCATTTGCCACTCCTGAAGTTAGAGTGAAAATGATTAGTAATTGCACTAGTTTTTTCATTGTTAATAAGTTAATTAGAATATTGTAAATTTTTGCGATTAAATAAAAAGTTTTTGATTGATGAATAGGAGCTATATCTATTTGGATTTTTTGCGATAGCTCTGTATTAATCTATTTAATACGCGCTTTAATGTTTTATGTTTTAAATAAAGGCCAGTTTTTATGTGAAATATATCACAAGTAAAAAACCGAAAGATGAGTGCAGCTATAAAAAGTTATGGATAACAGACTATAGTTTATTGAAAGTAGCATTTTCACTGCATTTTCAGGTTATTATTCTTTTCATTATCTGTTCGCCTTTTAAAAACCTAGTATTTTTAAAATAGGTAAGATAGAGCAGCTATTAACTGATTAAGGCAAGAAATGAATAGCAATAAGGATTAAAACAACTGCTAATAATTATAAATAGCTTGCAATTAGTAAATAGGCTTTTAAAGAGCGAAAGAGAGAGGCGAAAGACCATTATTTAATTTTGATTTGGTGAATCCTGATAATAAATCTTAATTTTGGCTCATTAAACAATACAGAATTTGGTAAAACAATTTTCCTTAGTATTCAATTTTACTGTAATTACAATTAAAACGGTTCTTCAAAAATGAATTTTTTAATATTCCCAATCAGGTTTCTATACAAAGTTTATTTCTTTCTTTATTTTGTATTAACATTGGTGCTCTTCTATCCAATATTTAAGTATTTATTATCGAAGAAGGAGCGGTTTCCAATGGCTTTTAAAGTGATAAAAGTATATGCGAAGGTCTGGCTTTACGGATCAGGAATATTCTTGCGGGTGAAGGGAAGAGAGAATATAATTACCGATCAGGCTTTCTTAATTTGCTCTAATCATAGCTCCTTTATCGATCCGGCTACCCTGTATATTATATTTGATCAGTACTTTGTGTTTACCGGGAAAAAAGAGATTGAAAAATGGCCTTTATTTCACATTTTTTATACTTCGGGAATGAATATTTTGGTGGATAGGCACAATCGCCTGGGAGCATTAAAAAGTTTTAAGAAAATGATGGATGTAATTACAGAGGGATATCCTTTAGTAATTTTACCCGAAGGAACCATTCCCGAAAATGCGCCAAATTTAGGAGAGTTTAAACCGGGAGCAGTTGCCATTGCTATACAAATGGGAATTCCTATTCTGCCAATTACACAAACTACCAATTGGAAAAGATTACAACGGGGTACCATGTTTAAAGGAAATGCTAGTCCGGGTATTGCAAATGTTATTATACATCCACTTATTCCTACAAAAGGCTTGTCTAAGCAGGATGCAGAAGCACTGTCGGAGCAATTACGAGCGGTAATTAACCAGCCATTGCACGAAAAATATGGTGTTTCATAAAATCAGAATCATATACATGACAAAATGCCAACTCGTAAGAGCTGGCATTTTTTATTTGTCATGTTTTTTGTGACATATTGACTGTTTATCCAAAAAATCCAGATGGCACGGTTATTGTCCGGATCATCTGGTTATATTGTTTTATAAAATAAATTTATCAATTGTTAGAATAAACCTATTAAATAGAAATAGAATTCGAGGCTAACAACCTTTACTATGACAAACTGCACCGTTTGTGTCGACAAATGTATATATTAATTTGATTAAAGTGAATGTTTATTAACATTTATTAACAATCGACACTCTATTCAGAGTTTCCTACTTTGAACATTAATGGATAATTAATTAATGTTTTATCCATATAAAAAAATAGAATATGGAAGAAAGTGATAAAATCCCTTACCTATCATTGAATATGGTAGGGGAGTATAGTGAAGCTACAAAAGCTAGAAAAAGATCAATTATAAGAAATCAGAAAAAACCTAAGAAGTTTATTTATGCAAGATATTCTAGTGCTAAGAGTGCAATAAAAAACTTTTTTGCTCAAGATGAATTTGAACCATTATGTGTTAAAGCTAAAATAAATGAATTGGCTAAAAAGGTTTGTTCTACTGAATTTCAGGCCAATAACCGAAATTGTCAAATTCAAGCATTGGAATCATTTCTTACGACAAATCTTGATTCTTCTTTGCAGAAATTTACTTTTGAGAGATTTCGATCAAAACTGAAATCAATTTCCATTAACGGATTAACAATTGGTATCTCACCTGATTTAGTAATATGTGGTGAGATTAATGGACAGAAGATTGTAGGAGCTATAAAACTTCATTTTTCGAAAAGTGGAGTGTTTAAGGGATCTGCTGGCCGAGTAGCGGCTACAGGTTTATATCGTTTTATGAATGATATCGTTGCTACAGAAAGTGAAGTAGTAATTCCTTCATTGTGTATTGTTCTTGATGTTTTTGAACAGAAAACTTATCAAGCACCTGAAAATTTAGATTTTTATATGAAAAAGTTTATCAATGCATGTGCTGAAATAATGGATATCTGGGATAATGTAGCTTAATTAAAAAATTCCAATAAATAAAAGGGTTGTTGATATCACTCAATAACCCTTTTTGGAGTTTAAATTTTCATTAACATTATCAAATAATATGGTGTTTAGCTTTTAATGGGAAGACTGAAATTAAATTGAGAGCCAACTCCTTCTTCCGATTTCACCCAAATAGTTCCTTTTAGTAATTCAACATATGCTTTGGTAATGGACAAGCCAAGTCCCGAACCCTCAATAGCTTTTGTACTTTCATGATCGACTCGGGTGAATCGTTCAAAGATGGTTTTTTGCACTTTTTTGGGGATTCCTATTCCCGTATCTTTCACAAAGAATTCTAATGAATTTTCCTTTTTTAAGTAGCCAAATGTAATGGTGCCCGAGTTGGTATATTTTATGGCATTATTAATTAAGTTGGTAAGAATCGAATTTAGCATCGCATAATCAGTAAATAAGGAAAAAACTTCTGTTAATGAGCTATTTGTAAGGCTAAGTTTAATTTCTTTTTTATGGGCTTCAGGCAAGAAAAAATTAAGTTGACTTTGCAATAGTTCGTTAATATTTACTTTCGAAATATTTGGTACAACTTGTTTTGTTTCAATTTTCGAAATTTCGATAATTGCATTAATGGTGGCAAGCATCCGCTCTCCACTATCCGTAATTATTCGAATGAATTTCTTTCGCTTTTCGCCACTTAAACTGGGTGTTTTCAACAATTCGGCAAAGCCCAGAATACCATTCATCGGAGTTCTAATTTCGTGACTCATATTGGCTAAAAAGGCGGTTTTTAGTTTCTCGCTTTCCTCTGCTTTTTCTTTGGCTGCAATTAGTTCGTTTTCAATTTTTTTCTGAGCAGTTATATCTACTAACATCGATAAAAAATCGTCACCAAGCGTAATTCCCGATACCAATATTTGTTTCACACTTCCATCTTTACAAGTCATATCGTAAACTTCCGGAACTATATCGGCATTCTTTTTTTTTGATAGTGCCACAGCATCGTTCCAATGCTTAATTACAAATTTTCGATATTTAGGATCGGGAAAAGCCAATTTCCACCACTTTTCCATGGTTGGAATATCAGCATGAGAATATCCAAATACATCTAAAAATTGGTTGTTGATATATTTAATTAGTCCCGTTGTATTGTCGACATGGCTGAGGGGAATTGGAGCTTGCTGAATGAAAGTTTTAAACTGACTTTCACTTTTTATTAAAGCAGCTTGTGCCTCTTTTTGGTCGGTAATGTCGCGATGAACCAGCACAATATGAGTGACCGTTTCGAATTCATCTTTTATTGGATAAACCTTGGTTCGCAGCCAACGACTTCTACTTTTGTAACTTCCTTTTATTTCATTTTCAGGCTTATATAAATGATCCGGTAAATCTAAGGTTTCGCCAGCATAAGCACGTTTAATAAAGTATAACATACCCGTTTTAAGGACCTCCTTACTTTCAAGAATATTATACTTAAAAAGAGTGACTTCTTTAGGTATTTGCCAAAGTTCTTCGTATGCTTTGTTTACAGAAATCTGAAGTCCATCTAAATCATATACCTCTACAATAAAAGGCGATTGCTCCATTAATAATCGGTATTTTTCTTCACTTTGTTTTAGTTGGTCTTCTGCTTTTTTTCTTGCCGATATATCTTGAAAAACGCAATAGGTTTGCTTAAACGAGCCATCGGGATAGCAACCAGTGCAACCTTGCAAGGAGATGTATTTATAATGCCCTTTTTTGTGTCTGATTTTAAAATGAACATCATTTACATAACCGCGAGCTTTAAATTTTGGAAAATTGGTATCAAAAACATGTTGCCACTTAGTGTGAAGAAAGTCTCCGTAATTTTTTCCAATTACTTCCTCTCTTTGGTATCCTAAAAAGTGTAACCATGTTTCATTTACATCAATAATATTACCTTCGGTATTTAGCGAGTGATAGGAGAGAGGAGCATTATCGAAAAGAGTTTTGTATTTTTTTTCACTCTCTTTTAAGGTATAATAAAATTGCAGTCGGTTTATTGTATCTCCAATTCTTCGGCTGATCTCTATAAACAATTTTTTCTCCAACGGAGTCCATTCTCTTGCTTTCGAACACTGATGAATTCCCAATAAATAGTTGGTATTATCGCTGTTAGTGATCGGAATAAGCATTTCTGACTTTATATGTAGCTCCTGAATGTAGGATGGCGTTTTTGCCACATTGGAGTGCACGGATACGTGTACTTCATTTTTTACATAGTTTCTTTTTTCAAAAAGTTCTTGCTGATAACTCTTTGTTAACTTGTTGGTATTACTTATTGAAATGCAAGGTGCTTCATCTTTGGTAATTACAATTGGTGGCAACTGAAATTTTTCCTTTACAGTTAATGAAGAAAGAAAAAAAGCTCGATCGGTCTTAAAAACCTCCTGAACAATAGTAAGAACATCGAAAATCATTTTCTCGATATCTTCAGCAACTATTGTAATTTCATGTATTTTTTCGAGTGTATCGATGTAGGAAAATAGATTATTTTTTGCTTCTATGTGATCTGTGATATCGCGGGAAATACCAAGCACAAATTTATTGCCGTTTTCGTTTAATAAGGAAACACTTACTTCAACCGGAAATGTAGAACCATCTTTGCGTTGGTGGTAGGTGCTTAATTTGTTGTATTTATCGCGTTCCAAAATAGTGAAGTACTCCTGAACCTGTTCGTCACTTTTATGCTCGGTATCTATATCAGAAATGGATAGCTTGAGCAACTCTTCTCTTGTATATCCCAAATTTATGCAAGCCTGTTTGTTTACTTCAATCAATTTTCCATCAAGGTTCGACAAATACATTGCGTCTCCTGAATTTTGGATTAATGAATGAGATATAACGGCGTGCTCTTTTTTGGGGATGTTCATTGCACAGTAGTTTTGGTTGAAGTCTTAGTAATATACAAAAAAATACCTGCGATTATATATCCTTGTTTGTTATTTAGTTACATTCAAAGTAAGGAAGGTACTCCGAATTAGTTGTTTAATTAAAATTATATAAAAAAGGTGCTTGCATTTGATACAAGCACCTTAAAAGAATTATTTATGGTCTAAATTCTATTTATTTTTCACACATCGAATAGTAAGTTTGCTGTCGGGATCTGAATTATCCCAATAACTAACCTGGTCATCCAGATACATAAATACCGGCCAATCATCAGCCTGACTGTTTGGATCTAGCAAATAAAATGCTGCTTCTTCTCCTTCAACGCTGCCATTTATATTGGTTCCGGTTGATAGAGCATTAAAGCCTGTTGAATTGGTTCCATTGCTAAAGGAGGAGGGATTTAATAAGGAATACGTTCCCTTGTTTTCTAAATCAATAGTAGCACATAGTGTTTCGTATTCAGCGATGGTTGGTATGTGCCATCCTGCAGGACAAGCATCATTAATAATTGTTGATTTGTAGAACACTTCGTTGCCAATTTTTGAATAGTTAGTGGAGTTTGTTTGGAAATAGGCTAAATTTTCCGCCATCCAATAGTCATCTCCTATTTTAACTGCAAGATATTCTTTGCTGTCGCGAGTATCCGTAAAGCTTATTGCTCCTGCAATTGAGGTAGTAAAGGTGGCAATATCACTTTTTTCGCTTAGTCCATCGTGCGTAGAAATTACTTGCCAAAAGTAGTTCGTATTTGCATTTAAACTACTCGTGATAGAATAGTTAAAAACTCCATTTGCTTTGGCTATTTTCCCTTTAAATACCGACTGTAAATTAGACTCACTGGTTCCAATTAGGATAGTAAATTCAGGTTTAGTTTCATCTTTATCGGCAGTTTTCCATTCAAAATCCAAAGAATTGGGGTCGATGCCTTTTTGATTTGAAAGGGGTGCAATTAATTCGGGAATACTTGGCGCTATTTTGGCGGTTCCCACTTTAAAAGACCAGATTGGCCCCGAAGTTTGTTTCCCCTTACTATCTTTTGCGATTACTTTCCAATAAATTGTTTGATCCGAACTGACATCTGTTAAATCGTAATAGGTTTTTTTAGTATTCTTAATTTTTGCATTCTCCATCACTTTCGATTTTTCATTCGAAGCGTAAACAGTGTAGGATAAGGCATCTTCTTTATTGTAATCTTTTCCTTCCCACATAAGCTTTATCGATTCATTGTAGTCGATATCTTCTTCATTTGCTGGCGTTGGATCGTAAGGTTTTTCTGGTGCCTGATTAATATACTCTTCGATGGTAAATAATTCAGCATTGTAATTGATTAATTTTTTGCCAAATATTTTCATTTTGGCTCCAGCACTCATGGAAACGCCACCGTAAAGGTCATAGTAAAATCCTGTACTTGTGTTAACACCTGCTCTAACACCGCCATAGATTGGAAATTCGATGTAAGGGGAAAGTTTTTTGTATATTTTGTATTTTAGTTTTGCAGTAACAAAACATTCTGCTTTTACTTCAATTTCTCCGCTTGGTCTAAGTAAAGTAAAGCCGTGATCGAAGTTCCCATATTTATTCCATCCATCGCCTCTTTTATATTTTATTCCTGCGCCAAAAGCAAGCGTATCCGACACGCCAATACTTGCACTAGCAGCAGCCGAAAGACGTGCTCCAATCGATATTTGTAGCACAGGCTCAACAAGAATTGGACAACTTCCACACCAAACTACAATCTTTTTAAATTTTACATTTGCAACATCTGTGGACAAGTCTTTTTTAGTGACTTTGCTAGAGTCTTTTCCGGCTTTAATTTTTACTTCAGCTTTTAATTCTGTAATAATCTTTCCATCGTAACCAATTTCAAATTTCCGAAGTTTAAATCGTTTAATTTTTAGTTTGGTGCGAATATCCGAAAGTAAGGATACCGATCCATTAAAATCTATGTTAAGAATGTCTTTGTCATCTTTAAGCTCAGCATCAATGGTAAAGGACAAGCCTTTTTTAGTAGAATTCGATTTCGTATCCGAAAAAATTAGTTGACTACCTTCTGTTAGCATTTCAACTTCACTTACATTGGCATTTTCTAATGGAGTGTCGTACCAAAAATCGGCTTCTTCAATGGCTTCTTCCAAGCTTGCTTCCGAGGTGGACAAAAGTAGTTCATCTCCCTGTTGTTCAATGCTTTCAATTTTAAGAAGATATCCTCCGTCATTTTCATTTACAATAATATCTCCTTCATTTAATTGGAGAAGAGCATTTGCCGAAGTTTTTAGCTTCATAGTTTGTTTCACCGTATCAATCTCGCTTACAGACGAAGACCATTCTTCGGAGCTTATTGTTTTTGTAGTTTCCGGAATAATTGGATCGTAAATAACGCCATCATCATCGGTGTTAATTTGATCATTAATAACTTCGTCCTCGGAACATGACGATAGGAAGACAAGTACTATTAGGAATAAGGTGTATATTTTATTCATCGATTATTTTTTTTGATTGGAACGATTTATTGGATGTATTGAATTTGAATGTGTAAGCTTCGGATTTCGTCATTTTGAAGACTATCCTTTACTCCAATTACACCATAACTATTCGATAAAGTATCTTTCTCAACAAAAACGAAGTATTGTAGTTCATTCAATTCTTTAAAAATAGCATAGCCATTTTGGTCGGTTAGCAAAGAATCTATTTTGTTGGTTCTTTCGTCCCAATCATCGCGATTGTTATAAAGTGAGATGCTTGCCTCAGCAATGGCATTGTCGTTTGCATCTGTCACGAATATTTCTAATTCGGGGGAATTTGAAATGTGCTCTGTTTTTGTGCAGGAGCCTAAAAGCAGTACGAAGGCAATTAGTAAAAAGTAGTTTTTCATAGATTTTTTAGATGTAAGGATTTATTAAGTTTCGATTGTTTGTGGAAATGAAGTACGAAGAAATAATAAAGCTTAAAAAAATAGATAGTGGAATCGATAAATTTTCGGAAATAGGGGTACTACATATCTACGTCAAAACGATTAAGTTGCAGATAGTCAATCGTTCTGAATAAGGGTGGTTTTGTTTGATTTTAATGATATACGGAAAAGGTCGTTCTCCAATTGGAAGGAAAAAGAGGGGATTTAAAAGAATTCCCCTTTATAAATGTGAGATATTGTTAATATTCTAAGGCGACTTCTTTTTTATCGATTACTCGAAAAGCACCTTCTGCAAGAGCTTCCATTTCGTTTTCTCCCGGATAAACAAAGAAGTTCGTTAAGCTGTCAACATATTCTTTCAAATCGGAAATAAAGCGATCCGAATAGGCAATGCCACCAGTTATGATAATTCCATTCGCCTTGCATTTTAGGGCAACATGGTAAGCTCCAATTTCTTTTGCGATTTGATACACAAAAGCATCGTAAATCAGTTGTGCTTTATCGTTTCCAGAATCAATTAACTTAAAAACATCCCGTAAATCATCCACTCCCAAATAGCCTTTTAAGCCACTGTTTTTGCTGAGCAAACTTTCCACCTCTTTTCTTGGCATAGAATAGCACAAATCAATTACTCCTCGGCTTGGTAAAGCTCCAGCTCGGTTGGGAGAGAAGGGACCCATTCCCATTAAAGCATCATTCACATCAACAATTTTGCCACCATCAACAGCAGCTATCGAAATCCCACCACCCAAATGGGCAATTACATATTTGGCTTCATCAAAATTGATGTTTTGTTGCTTTGCGATCTTGCGAGCAGTCATTTTCATGTTTAAAGGATGCCCTCTTCGGTTGCGTTTAATACCTGGTACACCGGATATTACAGCTTTTTCTGCAATATTTCCGGCCGAAACAGGATCAACCGTAAAACTTTCCTGTAAATTAAAATGTTTGGCCAGCTTATTCGCGAGCATACTGCCTAAATTCGAAGCGTGATCGCCATATTTGCCCGTTTTTGCATCATCAAGGAAACTGTTATTGATTTTATAAGTTCCCCCTTCGAGAGGTTTAACAATTCCGCCACGGCCAACAATTCCTACTACAATTACTTTCATTTTTGAAAGCATATCGTTCAAAGCTGCTTTTACTATTTTGTATCGATAATCAAATTGATCGGTAACTTTATGAAATGGCTCCAGTTCTTTTTGCGAATGGCGTATAATATGTTCAGATACAAGCCCTGATCTATTGTATAGTGCTACTTTTGTAGATGTTGATCCTGGGTTGATTACTACAACAATTTCGTTGGTTTTCATAGGTGTGATACTTGGAATTACTTAATTATTTTGAAAGATAGGTAACTGAGTTGGCATTCTTCCTGAATTTCTTTTTTCATTGTTTTAGCGGATTGGTTCCTGATACAAATATCAGACTTGTTGGAGCTAATGGCAACAGAAATAGACAGATTTTTTGTTTTGAATTGCTTTTGTCTTCGAAGGCGATAAAAATTGAAATACTTACATAATTACAAAGTTTGCATGTAATTGTAAAAGGCTTTGGTGGCCTTATCTTATAAAAAAAGATATCTTTGTACGGTATTAATCCGAAAGATACTTTCGTTATGGACAGAGAATCATTAATTGAAAAATATAATGTACCAGTACCTCGGTACACAAGTTATCCAACGGTTCCTTTTTGGGGAAAAGAGCGTCCCGAAGTGGCCGATTGGCTGAAGGTGGTAAAACGAACTTTTGATGAATCGAATACTTCGAAAGGAATTAGTATTTACGTTCATTTGCCTTATTGCGAAAAGCTTTGTACCTACTGTGCCTGCACAAAAGTGATTACTCGTAATCATGGGTTAGAAGATCAATATATTGATGCTTTACTGCAGGAGTGGCAAATTTATTTGGATACTTTTCAGGAGCAGCCAATTATTCGGGAACTTCATTTGGGAGGAGGAACGCCAACTTTTTTTAATCCTGAAAATTTAAAAAAATTAATCAATGGCTTGAAAAGGAATGCAAAATTGCATCCTAAACATGAGTTTAGCTTCGAAGGCCATCCAAACAACACCACTCGTGAGCATTTGCAGGCTCTGTACGAAGTAGGATTTCGAAGAGTGAGCTATGGAGTTCAGGATTTCGATCCCGAAGTGCAACGGGTAATTAATCGTCCGCAAAGTTTCGAAACCGTTAAGGAAGTGACTTTAGCGGCCCGCGAAATTGGTTACCATTCGGTGAATTTCGATTTAATTTACGGCTTGCCTAAGCAGAAATTGAGTTCGGTGAGAGATACCTTTGAAAAGGTAGCGGAGCTGAAACCCGATCGGATTGCTTACTATTCCTACGCTCATGTACCCTGGAAAACCAAAGGACAGCGAATTTTTACCGATGCTGATATTCCAGATAGTGCTGCAAAACGTGCTTTGTACGATCTTGGAAAGGAGAAATTGGCAGAACTAGGCTACAGCGATGTAGGGATGGATCATTTTTCTTTGCCTCACGATGAATTGTATCTTGCCCGAGAAGCCAAGCGACTGCATCGTAATTTTATGGGATACAACACTTCGCATACCGAATTGTTAGTTGGTTTGGGAGCTTCGTCGATTTCGGATGCAAAATATGCTTATGCACAAAATGTAAAGCTGATTAAGGACTACGAGGCGGCTTCGATGAAGAAGCAGTTCGATTTGGAGAAGGGCTACTTCTTAAGCGATGAGGATGTGATCGTGAAGCGTGCGATATTGGATATTACTTGTCGAAGAGAATTGTTTTTTACCGACGATTTAAAAGCTTATTTGCCGGCAACAATTAAAGAGGAACTGCAAGTATTGGCCGATGAGGGAATTATTACATGGAGCGATGAAAAATTAGTGGTTACCGATTTAGGAATGATCTTTCTGAGAAATATTGCCAAGCTCTTCGATAACAAACTGCGTGCGGCGAAAAGTGGTGAAGACAACATGTTTTCGAAGTCGATATAAACTTGCCTAAAATAGAAAAATCCGGTAATCGATTCGACTGCCGGATTTTTTTATGCTTTTACCTTACGGTGATATGAATGCATTTTGTTTGGCCCTCTAAAAGAACGTAACATTTGCCTTCCTCCTGCATTTTTATTAAAACGCGCAGGAGTACGTTACGAAGGCGATAGGAGTATACCGGTTCACTTTTACCTCTCTCAAAATAACGTGTTTGCGAAATATCAAAAGTGCGACCGTAATAATGCGACGATTTATTTGGGGTAGCGTTTACATTGCTTTTTCGCAGCGATTTTTGGTCTGCAATGGTGCGTAATATCGATGTAACTGAAAAACGATATTTTCTCATTCCTAATTCCTCTAGTTGGTCGCAAAACTCTTCGCCCAATACTTCTAAAAATTCTACTGCAGGTTCTTGCAGGTAAGGAAGTGAATTGGTTAAATGTGGTATTTCGTAGTATTCGTTATCGCTTATTTCTTCCAGATCATAACGGTCTCCAAAATCGTCGGGATCTTTTGTATACTCGTCTTTGGAGGCTAAAGGTTTTTCGAGGCCTTTTGCCTGAGCAAGCTCAAGATGGTAGGAGTTGTTGTAGCGACGCAAGGCACTATTTTCCTCTTTGCTAAGAACAGGAACAGAGACTTTGGCTTCGGTTTTGCCTTTTGGGCCTAGGTTTAGAACGATAATTAGTACCGCTATAAATAGCACAAAAAGGATGAACGCTTTACGAACTTTGGGTTTTAATTTTCTTTTAGCCATCTTAAAAATTTACGCACACAAAAGTAAAAAAACCAAATTGTAATCATTTACCAACTGCCTTTTATTTTGTGACATAAATTCGATTCAATTAACAATTGTGTTATGGGATGGTAAACGGTCTTGTTGGGTTTCAAGTAAATTAGTTCGCTTGGCAATCGTTTTTTTCTGTTCATCAATATATTTTAAAATATTTTCGAACCCTTCTAAATGGTTATTTTCGCTATAATTTTCTAACCAGTAGTTTATTTTCAATCCAGTCACCATTTCATATTCTAAGCGAACAAATCCAAATTTTTCTGAGAAGTAGCTAGTTAATTTCGATTCTCCAATTTTCGACTCAGCAATACTTTCAATCATATAGCAATCTATTTCTCCAAAACCGGTATTAAGCTTTGTCTTTTTTGTGATTTTGTAATTATAAAATAAAGATAATTTTTTGCTCCAAACTCCCCATTTCTCATTACTCCAGTGCTCATTAACAGTCATTTTTTCTCTCCATTCTTTTCCGATTTCAATAGGAAGTTTTACATAAGGAAACGGACATGTTTCTAAAGCAGCAAAAATTGCAGAACGAGGTGGGTGTAACCATATATTGTTTTCATTTTCTACAACTCCTGTTCCACTAATAAATGAAAAATCAGGAGCATATAAATATTTAATTTCTGTCTGATTTCTATTTGTTCTGTCTGATTTTTTGAGTTTAGGAATTATGAGGTGTATTTTAGAAGCAATTGTGTCGTTACTTTTTTTAATAAGTTCAAATTTGTTGTTTGGCAGTCCAGCAATATAGTTCAGTTTATATTCGGTATTGTTTTCAATTATCACATAATCATATACAAAAACATTTCCAATCTTATAGATATCATTATTACTGTCAATATTTCTTTTCTCAATGTCTAGGGTTTTAAATCCTTGCGAAAAACATAAATCACCCATAAAAAAGAGTATTAAAAATAGAATAGTCCTTGTCATTTGTGTTGTATATAAATTTTTAGTTTTTATAAATTGAGTTTTCCTATTTATTTGCTCATCCGCATCTATGGAAATTACGGTTTTGTTGTAGCACGTTATCTTTCTATTTTCCAAATAACATTGATAGTTTTGTTTATCTTTATTTTCTTTGGATTGATATCAATTTTAATTGTTTCTTCAGGCTGATCTTCATCAACAATACAAAAAACAACATCATCCTCAGGTGTTAAGATGTCAAAATCTCCCGCAGAATATCCGAAATTGATTTCTTTTATTTCTAAAAGTTTTATATTCAATTTTTTTGCAATGATAGAAGCCTTTACTTGTGCATCATTTATTGCAAGTTCTATTGATTTTTCAAGTGTCTTTGATTTTTGTTCTTCACTTAACCCAAAGTTAACATTGTAACCAAAATTAAATACTTCATCTTTCAATGTATTAATCACAACACTTAGTTTCTCCAGAGAATACGTCATCTCAATTTTCATAGAAACAGAACCTTGAAAACCATCCGGAATTCGACCTTCTCTTGTCCATTTAGTTTTCTCACCTATACTTAAATCATCTGTTTTTATATTTGATTTCTTTATTCCATTTTTGATTAAACGCTGTTTCAACTCTTTATGTATTTGAGCAAGCTTAAAAGAGCAATTCTCATAAAGAGAATCAGAAACTTGGATAGGAATATTCACATACATAATTTCAGGAATTTGATATAAAATCGCATTTCCTTTTACTTTCAAAACATTCTCTTTTGCTTGAGCTAAGCAAGTTAAACTCAAAGCTAAAATTATAAATGTCAATATACTCTTTCTCATAGTTTGTTATTTTTTAGTTTGTTGGATTAGAATATATTAATGTATTCTCCAGTCTTACTCTATTTTTTGACTCTACTTAGTTATTGAGATAAAATTGATTTACCATAGTAGGTTCCTTTTCTAAAAATTCCTCAAGCTAGACTATTCTCCGTAAAACAGCAATTCTGCCATCGGTTCTGTCAACTCACACTGCTTATTGGGCAGTTTCTGCCACACGAAGGCTTAGTTGTTGTGGTCTGGATTTTTAATTCTAAAATCATGTCAATACAACAAACGAGTTAGTAATAAAATGCATTAAAACCGCATATTGAAATCCAAATTTAAGTCGCACATATCCATTGAAAACACCCGCAATAGTCTGAGGAATTGTTAATGTAAACATGTATATAGATAATTCTCCTGGATAATGTATTATACCAAAAACAGCCGCAACAGAATAAAATAGAAATCCAAATTTATTTTTATAAACATATAATAAAGCATTCTTAACTCTCTTTATCTTTAAAATTAATAACGTAACTATAAACAAACTAACTCCTGTTACAATATGAGATGTTATATATTTAATATCATAATTTCCTAGATAAAAATCTACTTTTGCAAGAAGTTTTACGAGTAAATAAAAAAACGAGATGGAGAACGCCAAGTATAGATTATTAAATTTTAGAGGAAGTCTAAAAATTACTTCTTCAATAAATGGGGCCAAAATTGCAGCAAGAAAGAAAATCTGATAAGTATTAAAGCTGTTAAGCGCAAGCGCTTTCCCTATGTTTTCAACATCAGGAGGCATAATATTTAATTTGGTTAGAATAAGATTGCTAAACACTAATAGAACTAATCCTGTAATTGCAGAAGTCATTGTTAAACAAATTACTATCAAAATTCTTTTTATATGTATTCCTTTCTTTGAATTAAATTCTATTCTTTGCGAATTTGGATTGATTAAAAATTTTAAAAAATCTGCAAATATTATTTTTATCATTATATTTTATTAATCATTTATAGTGTTACGTATATGATTTAGTGATGATTGTTGTAGCGAATTTCTGTTTGAAAGAATCAAGAAATTATATCGAACCACCATAGGTTTTATTACATTGTGTGTGCCTTGAATGGTAAATTTAGTAAAAGTTCTTTTATGTAGTTAAATATTATGAAAGAAAGTCCAGAGGGTGTAAGTCCCTTATGCACTAGGGTGACTCCTGGAAGCATTAGTCCCGAAATTTGAGAGCAAGGTGGTTGGGCTACGGCGACGCACTCTCGAATACTTTACTATAAAATTATTTTACGAGTCATTGCTCAGAGTCCAATTTTGAGAATGACTATTACGATTGAAAGGTTGAAGAAACGAGGTTATGAATCTATGCTCGACATTTACAAACAAATCACGCCTGTTAGACGTGATTCTTTATTCCCCATAACTTAATCCCGATCACTCGGGACCGTATACAGCCTGTCCCGATTTTTATCGGGAAGACCCGCTTGGTTTATGCGGCGCCTGCGAAGTATCTGGTGGTGTGAAAGCCTCTCCCTGCTAGTGATTACTAGTGGGGCGGGCTATTCAATTACAAAACGTTACTTTTTTCTCAATCTACCTAGTATACTATTGTCTAATATATTCCATTTAACTTGTCCTTTTTCTATTTTGAGTTTTTTTCTGCTATTTCCCAAGGCTCCTGAATTCTGTTGTATTATTTCAATAGAACCATCACTCACCTCTGTTATAATGGCAACGTGACCATATTTATTGAATATGTTACTGTCAAAAATAATTATATCATTAATCTCAGGTCTTTTTATACTAGGATTACTAAATTGTATTAAATCACGTTTTTTATTTAATTCATTGTCTTTTAGTGTTTTGTCATAAAAATCTTTGGCATGACCATAGCTGTCTGGCATTTCATGTTTTAAATATTCTAAATAATACCTTTTAACAAATTCTACGCATTGATATTTTAATCCGATATTATAACCAGTTTTTGAAATATTACGACCACTATCATTATTGACCCCACCATTATGATAGACTATTATTCCATTAAAACTATCTATTTCTTCACCAATATGGTATTTCCGATTTAAGTTCAAGTTTTTTAAAAGCCAAAAGGATAATATTCCTAATATGAATAACGAAATTATAGTATACTGAAATTTAATGTTAAGCATATTTTAATGTAAATTTTTACTTTTTGATTTATAAAAATAAATACTTAGTATTAAAACTGTTAAGCAAGTGATTATAGGTACTGTAGAGTTTTTCAATGAATAATATAGTATATCCGAACTAGAAAATGTTGACCAGCATGCATATCTGTAAGTAAACTCATTTTTATTAATAAAAAACCAGAAAATACATAAAGATACAGCAATGATATAAAGCTTAAAACTTGATTTTAATAATAGAATAAAAAAGATAACTAAAAATTGAATACCCATAAATTTAAAAATTGCCTCTATAACACCACTTTTAGCGTCAATGCAAGATAATCCATCAGGAAGAAACCAATACATTTGTAATGCGCCAAATATGGCACACAGTAAGCTAATTGTTAATGCATTTTTAATTTTTTCTTTATACATTTTATTGAGGTTTATAAGTTTCATAACTACTTGAAATTCCTTTAGGAAAGTCTCCAGCTTTTACTGGTAAATATGCGCCTTTTGAATTCCAAATAGCTCCATCAATTTTCTTCTCTGTAGATATATATGTAGTAAACAAACTCATATCATTTGGGTCATCAACAAATACATCTTTTATGTCTGTCTTTAGGTTTTCCACAAATGATTCTCCTTTATTATTATCTGAAATATATGTGTCTCTATGATTTTGAGTCCCCCAAGTATCTTCATATAAAGACCTTTTCATATATGCGTGAACTATAATTTGACTGTGATTTGACATTTTTTGAGCTAAACTATTTGATTTTAATGGGTTATTTACAATTTCAGAGGAAACACCGATGCCTGTTCTGCAAGCATAAGAGTATAAATGAGATTGATTATTTTTTAGAAAAACATTCTCATTTATTTCACTAAAAATTTTGTTGTCTAATTCCTGTTTACTAGCATTTTTTCCATCAAGACCAAAAGCAATTACACCTTCATTAGTTTTATCTCTTACATAACCATGAGCAAAAATTTTAATTTCAGATATTTTTTTAGACTCTCGATATTTACTCTCCTTGTTAATTTTTATAGAACCTCCATTAATGAAATTAATTAGCTCTTCTACATTATTAATTTGTATAACTCTTGCTTTTTCGTTGTAAGAATGTATTGCCTTAGAAAAGGCATCTAATTGATTTTTGGTGTACCCATCTTTAAAAATAAGTATTTCTAGATAAGGGTATTCATTTAAGTTTTCTCTAACCTCCCTAACAGCTTGTGCTGGAAACATTAATTTATTTGCAGAATTCGCTGAGTGTTGTTCTGTTCCAACGATTATGATCGTTTCTTTAATAATTATATTAATTATCACACTAACACTTTCTGCAGGACTTGCCACATAAGCATATATCCTTATTTTCTCAGCTTTCTTTGCTTTGTATTTAAAACAAACTACACCTTCTTTATCTAAATAAGGATTCTCACCTTTTTTATATTCTAAGTCAGTTATTTCTCCATCATCAATTTTTTCCGCCCACCAAATATGTTTTATTGGTGACATCGTAGATTTTTGAAATTCTGTAGCCTTAAAAATGTATTCTTGACCTTCTATCATTTCTTCAACAAGTTTTCCTTGTTCATTAAATGGTCCTTCTACTTTTTTCACTAAAGGCTTTGGCATTTTCAATGAAGTACTTTTACATGTTTTATCATTCTTGGGCTCTCCATTTATGCTTACTGTAATTGTCAGTTTACTAAACTCTTCCTTCTTCCTTGGCGGGTTTTCTTTTTCCCGCATTTGAATCGTATTATCACTCATGATTAATTATTTGCAGTCTGTTTTAATGTTTTATACCGCGTGTGGCCTTGAATGGTAAATTTAATAAAAGTTCTTTTATAATGTTAAGTTTTATAAAAGAAAGTCCAGAGGGTGTAAGTCCCTTATGCACTAGGGTGACTACTGGAAGCATTAGTCCCGAAATTTGAGAGCAAGGTGGTTGGGCTACGGCGACGCCCTCTCGAATACTTTACTATAAAATTATTTTACGAGTCATTGCTCAGAGTCCAATTTTGAGAACGACCATTACACTTGAAAGGTTGAAGAAGCGAGGTTATGAATCGATGCTCGACATTTACAAACAAATCACGCCTGTTAGACGTGATTCTTTATTCCCCATAACTTAATCCCGATCACTCGGGACCGTATACAGCCTGTCCCGTTTTTACGGGACAAGGCTGTGAGAAGTTAGGGGTGGAATTCCCCTAGCTTACTCGACTGTGCTTTCGTGCTTATTTTACTATAGCTGATAAATCAGTAAGGAAGTCAATATTATCAACTAATGAATTTAAGCTTT
Organism: Labilibaculum filiforme; assembly: GCF_002843315.1. Lineage (GTDB taxonomy): Bacteria > Bacteroidota > Bacteroidia > Bacteroidales > Marinifilaceae > Labilibaculum > Labilibaculum filiforme. The sequence continues at coordinate 54,417 of NZ_MVDD01000024.1, forward strand.
TTTGAGTGACTTTTTTATTGTCAACATCAATATCAAATTTATCAGGAGAAATATCGCTAAATGTTACTTTTCCTACGACTGTATCATTTTGAATCATTCTTAAACCTGAACATTGCCAAGTAATTGTAAATTCTTTATCATCCAATGAATAAGCATATATTGATGTAATTTCATCAAATTTATCAAAGAATTCAAATTCTTCTGAAGGCATGAAATCATAGTTTAATGAATGGTGGGAAATTTCTTTAATGATTCCTTTTTTACCATTGTCTAGAGTTATTATATCATCTATTTTGAAAGGACATAATAGCACAGCTTGTTCGTTAAGTAGACCATCTAATTTTTTGCGAATTGGCTTTACGTCCTCAAGAATTATCTTTTTTAATCTAGCTCTAGTTTCTTGAATTTCATTTATATTCTCACACATAACTCTTTATTATTTCGATTGTTTTCTTAAGCCAATTACTGCACTTGAAATATCTTGTTCAGCCTTATCATTACTCCATTCTTCCCAAAACTTAATTGTTGCACTTTGAGGTTTAATTGTCGGTTCATCTATTATTACTCTTGTAGGTAAAAGCGATGAGTCTCCAACGATTAATGCTTCTCCAATATCGAGAATTGGTAGAACATCAGTTAAACCTGAAAGGTTATCTGGAAGAAGTCTTTTTATAACAGCTTGGTCTTCTGCATTGGATAACCTCAATGAAATAAAGTTATTACATTGACTGAGGACAGTTCTGTTTACTTCTGCAGGTCGTTGGCTGATAACAATTAAACTAACTCCATATTTTCTACCTTCCTTGGCAATCCTTTCAAAATTCTTTAGTCCTAGTTCCGAAGCGGAATCTTGGCTTGTTCTTTCAGGAATGTATAAATGTGCTTCATCACATAATAAGCAAATTGGGTGTCTTTTTTCATTTGTAGTCCATTGTTGAACTGTAAAAATTAATCTTGCAACTAATCCAATAACTAATGGTAAAACGTCAGAAGGAACCTCTGAAAAATCAATGACCTTTACCCCAGCTTTCTTTTCATTATTACTGGTACCGTGCATTAAAGAATTACATAATTTATTCATCCAATCAATTTCAAGTTCATCATCTGAAATTTGAAACATAAAACCAAGTCTCTTGTCTTGTCTTTTTGCTTCCAAACGCTGAATAAATCTTGTCATTTTCCCATTAAATGGCCCTTGTTTTTCTGAATTAGCTCTTGCTCCTTCAACCATTTCATTATCTAAACGAATAATTTCGGCTAAGACATTTTCCATTTTATATGGAATTGGACTGTCAATTGTGATACTGTCTTTAAATGTAGTATCTCCTATACTTTCTAAGAACTTAACTTTTTCACTAAAAACTGTTTTGGAAAAAATCATTGCTTGATTAGGTGCATTACTGTCACTTCTATCTAATAACATTGCTAACATCTCTTCATAGGTCAGAAGCCAGTATGGAAGCATTAAAATATTATTTTCAAGATTTCCCTTTTTTCCTAAATCTGATGGATTCGCAATTTTTAGATGTTGAATTCCATCAGCTTTAAAACCTTCTCCACTATATTCTCCATGAATGTCAAATAATATTGAATTAGCCATTGGGAGTTTTGCAATCTGCTCAACTAATTTTGCAACACACCAAGATTTTCCTGAACCAGTACTACCAACAATTACCGCATGTCTTTGAAAGAGTTTGTCTCCATCTAAAAATGCTTCTGCATTTTCATCAATTGAGTATTTACCCAAAGAAAGTGGCACTGCATAATTTTCTTGTGAAGATATGGTACGCATAAATTTTGTAATGTTTTCTCCGTCTATAGGAAAACAATTTGCCTCAATTTCTGGTACTGTATCTAAAGTGCGTTTAAATACATTTTCTTTTTCTCCGTGTTTGTCAATTAAAGTTCCAATTAAATTTACTTTTACAATATTCTCTGTTAGCAAGAAATTAGATATTCCTAAATCTTCAGTTACAGGATTTTCGTCATCCGAAACTTTTCTTGTAATTCGGTTTATTATACCAATTAAGTGTTGTCCTGCTTTTGAGCTTTTTACTGCAATTAAATGATTTACTTGAAGTTTACGAAGTTTGTCTAATTCGTCAACTTTTACAATAATTGTGGCAGTATCAACGCTAAAAACAGTGCCGATTGTTGCCGATTCTTCAAATGTAAATATTGCCATAACGTTGTTTTACGATATTATTAATTTTAAGTATTCGCCCAATTCCCAATAGCAAGTGTCTTCAATTATAACCTCTCCAAATTTAGAAGAAAAAAATCTTGTGTCTTTTGAATTTGCTTCTTCAATAAGCATATAGTTATGACATTTATTGTCGATTATTGATTGTTTTGTTTTTGAAGTAAGTTCTTTCGTTATTACAATAATTGGCTTATTATTTTTGATTTGTGTAATTAATTTTGGTTGCACATGAATATCATTGAATCCATATCCAATACATAGGAATCCATTAGCTTGTTCAATTTCGGAGTCAGCTTGTGTGAATATAGTTCGGTAGGGTTCGTTATGTGTTTCTGAATATTTACTTAAACCAGGCGTAACTATTAAAGGACGATAATCTTGGGGAATATTTTGTCTATTTGGTAATTGAATAATATCATCTTCTTTTGATTTAAACCAATCTAACGAGCCATGAACCTTCCAAATATTTACTTGTCCCTTATATCCTTTTAAAGAAGCTAAATTGTTTGATTGTATACTATTAGAAAAATGCCCTATAAGGTTTTGAGAATATCCAGTACAAATAATTGCCTTAGCTATACTTGACGCATATTCAGCCAATCTATCATAGTTTGTCGTAATTATTGAAGCCTTTTTACCTGCTGTATTTAAAAAATATTTTAGAAGATTTGCTAAAGGGAAATCAACATCTTTTTTAATGAAATGTTCGTAAGCTTCTAAATCTGCTTGGCTCACTAAACCCCATGTTTTATTTACAATTTCAGCAAGTACATTTGGTCTTAGTTGAAGTTTTGTAAGTGTTGATTCTAAATCACCAGTTTTATCAAACTCTACTATAAATTCTTCGAATTGCGTTTGGTCATTTGACTCAACAAAATTAATTGAGTTTTTTATATGTTCTCCTAAAACCCACATTGAAGGAAGCCTAAAAGGAACAGAAGCTCCACTTCCAAGAATTATCAGCGGAATATTATTTGTCCAAGCTTGGAGTTGTTTATATATAGCTTCTTTTTCCATTCAATGTTTTTCGTTAGTTCTCTGGTTTATTTTTGCATGAAGCACAACGTATGGCGGTATGAAATGTTGGGGATTGCGGGCTACTTTCCTGTCCAGTTACACCGAACTTGATGCGTGGCAGAATGTTTGAATAACCACCTAAACCCCAATGTTTTATACCGCGTGTTGTGTGTAGTTATTCTCTACGATTTCTTTTAGTATTTCAAACCTTCTAATGCGATTACTTTTTCTTTGAGTCCCTTCCTGGCATAATGCATAATACTCACTAATTAATTCTAAATAACTCGGATTTAATTTACTCTTAATGGTTTCAAGGTCTGAATATGAATTAACAAAATGCTTATATCTTTCAATAATTTGACTAGAAATTGCACTTGATTGTCTACATACATAATAAGCTAAATTAAATAGTGTGTAAAAGTGAACTTTTTTTGATATAAACTTAGATACTTTTTCATCTCCGTTTACAATGAGATTAACACAATCTACTATTTCAAAAAATAAACTCTTATCATCTTCGTATTCTTCATATTCTTCATTGAACGTATCATAAGCTTTATTTATAGAAGTCTGCGTTACTTCTTCCTCTATTCCAAACCGTATAAATAGTAAAAGACTGCTTATAAACTCAATGTCTTTCATTCTACGGTACTCACTACCAGTAAACAACCCAATACTTTCCCACAAATCTATTTTAGAAAGCTCATTAGATAATCTTAAGAAAAGACCATTGTATTCAGCATTTCTTAATTCCTGAGGATTTAATGTTGTATTTGTACTATTCAGCCTTAAAAACATATTTACAATATCCTCTCTATGAACTTCTACCTTAATAAATCTTACTGAAATTGGATATTTCCATATTATATTTCGTTCATCTTCAGTCAGAGAAGAAAATGATTTATTTGCATAAAGAGCATCTTTATTGTCTAGATAGCTTGATTTTAAAGTGAACTTTTCATTAATAAAATCAAAAATTGAACCCAATCGTTGTTGTCCATCAATAATGCTTAATTCTGTATTACCGGTAACACTGTCTGTTGCCTGCTCCCATAAATAGATTTCCGGAATTGCATACCCCATTAGAATCGTTTCTATCAGTTTAGCTTGATTTTTAACCGTCCAGATATATTGTCTTTGAAATGAGTTATCAACTGATAATAGTTCTTCCTTAATTTGGTCAGTTAACCATTTAACCGTTTTTCTTTCGATGTATATATTGTCAATTACAGCCATAATTCTATGTTGTTATAAATTTTTCTTTAAGTTCTTGAATGCCCTTTAAGTGATAAAGTTCTACCGCCTCCCAAGACTCATATATCCTGTAGTTTATTTCGTGTTTGATACCAAATAATGTCTGATAATCCTTATTGAATTTATCTATTTTACCAATCCATTCTTTAAAAAATGGATGAATTGGCTTAGGGTTCTTGATGGAAACAAATTTCCTAAAAATACTACTTGATACAAAGGGGTAACCGAAATTTACCTTCTCATTAAATAGTTCAAGATAAGCTTCCCAAAATTTGTGAAAGAATTTACTTGAAACTATAATTAAGTCAATATCAGACACTTTTTTAGGATTCTCGTGTTCAACACAGAATTCTCGAAAATCTTTTTCAGGATTCATACTAAAACCAACTTTGCCACTCCCAACAATACTTATATTATTGAAATTAACATCTAAACTTTGAGATACAAACCTTTTAAAATTATCATAAGCACTAGAAGGATTCTTCATTTTTAGAAAATCAGAGAAATACCAAACATTATTCCCTTGTAAATAATCTAGAAATATATCTTTCGATTCCTTTTGTTTTAAATCCTCTATGAAGTTTTCTTTTGTCATTTAATTATTGTCTTGCTAATTTCTTAAGCTTGATGCTAATTTTAATTACACACAACGGCAGTCTGTCTAAAAACTCAACAAACTGCTCAAATAAGTGTTAAATATAGCTGTTTTAAGGATACATAAAAATTGATATTGCTTTTATTTTCTGACAGAAACCAAGTTCTTATTTTGGCTAATTTCAACCCTAAGAGCTCCATTAATTCAAGAAAGTAAGATAATAGCTGTTTTGCCCATTTTATCAGGGCTTTTATGCCAACAATAT
>NZ_MVDD01000025.1 GCF_002843315.1 Labilibaculum filiforme
TTGATAGATATCATAACAGAGATCATCAAGGCATCGATAGGAAGAAGCCGTTTATAATCTATAATATGGCAGCTTAAATTCAACTTAGAAAACAGAAATCTTGGTCCAACAAAACGAGGGTACTATATAAGGAAATTAGCATCAAAACAATTATTAATATCAGTAATATATATATCAATCAAAACGACTATCCAAATGCTCAAAAATATGTGCAGGAAGCTATTCATATGTCCGAAAAACATGGAGACGCAAGCATGTTGGCTAGTCAAATAAATACGATGGGACAAATTTATTCCGCTCAGAATAAATTAACCGAAGCAGCAACTTATTTTAAAAAATCTCTTGAAATAAATAGAAAAAACAATAATTATTTTGGAACTGCCATTGCCTTATATAACATCGGTGGCATAGAACATAAACTTAAAAACTATACGAAAGCACTAGAATACAATCAAGAATCGCTACGCTTAAGTACTAAGATTAATGATCGAATTGGAGTATTAATGGTTAATAAAAGTATAGGACTAATTTACAAAGAACAGAATAGAATTGATTCGGCATTATATTATTATAAAAAATCGTTTGATTTAGCGAAAGAATTGAATTTAAAAAACGAAAAATTAGATATTTACAACAAATACTATGAACTCTATAAAACTACTGGTCAGCTCAATAAATCGCTAAATTACCTCGAAAAATTCGTTTTACTGAAGGATAGTATTTACAATGAAAACCGCTCGCAACAAATTGCCGAAATGCAAACAAAATACAATAGCGAGAAAAAAGAAAAAGAAAACGAATTACTTCGAAAAAACAGTGAGATTCAAAATTTAGCAATTGCAAAACAAACCAACTTAAGGAACTCATTTATAGCCTTATCCATACTCATAATATTAATCGCAATTATATTACATAGTCGTTATAAAATTAGAAAAGACGCAAATGATAAACTCTATCAAAAAAATAAATTGATCGAAGAGCAAAAAGAAGAACTATTACTAAAAAACGATAAGCTTACAGAACAATACAATCAAGTTAAAGTATTAAATGCCACGAAAGATAAATTTTTCAAAATTATCTCCCATGACCTTAAATCCCCTTTCAATTCTATTTTAGGCTTTGCAGACCTACTAAAATCGCACTATTTTTCTTTTGATGATCTTAAAAGAATTGAAATGATTGATGATATCAATAAGTCTTCGCAATTAGCATACGAATTACTAATCAATCTTCTTACTTGGTCTCAAACCCAGACCGGAGAAATCAAGATTAATAAAGAACCTCTTGTTTTAAAAGAATTGGTTGAAACCTGCACGAAGCTTTACGGACAAAATGCAGTGGCTAAAAACATATATATTGATGTTCATATTCCCAACGACATTATTCTTACGATTGATAAAAACGCAGCCCTAATTTTTATAGGTAATTTAATTAACAATGCCATAAAATTCACTTTAGAGGGTGGCTTAATTTCAATTAAAACTACGGACAATGAAAACTTTATTCGTTTGCATATTATTGATAATGGGGTTGGAATGACTCCTGAAATTTTGGACAGTCTTTTTCAAATTGATAAAACCATTACTACACAAGGTACAAAAAATGAAAAAGGAACCGGTTTAGGATTAATTCTTTGCAAAGAATTTGCAGAAAAAAATGGAGGAAAAATAGAAGTAAGCAGCAAAGTTGGAGCCGGTAGCGAATTTATAATTTCTTTACCGAAACATATTTAGCGAATAAATAAATGTTTCTAAAAATAAAATAAGGGACAATTAATTTCTTTTCAATTGTCCCTTTACAGATTTCTTTATTTCTTTCTCCAAATAGTCATTTGTGCAATAGTATGCTGATATTTTCTTGCCGTTTCGCGAATTACAAAAGGCACATCCGTCGGCTCATCCAGCAAAACAAAATGCTCTTTCAAAATCTCTTTTAAACCATCTAAACTAGAGTAAGGTTCCCCATCTTTGCGATAACCACCAACCCACTTATCAGCTTCGGTAAATTCTTCCATCCAAGTATAGGGCGAGGTAAGAACCAACAGTCCACCATCATTTACCCGTGCGGGCAAATCCTGCAAAAATTGAATTGGATCGTACAATCTATCAATTAAATTACCAGCAAAAACCAAATCGTAACCAGCATAAATAGCTTTTAAATTGCAAGCATCGGCCTGAAAAAATTCTACCTTATCACGAGTATCATTTAAATGAAGATCTTCAAGTTTCACCTCCTGATAGGTAGTCAATTTCCCTTCTTCCTTTCGAATATACTTTAGTTTTCCAGCTTCTTTTAACTGAGTTCCTATTCGTATAAAACGAGCCGAAAAATCCAAACCAGTCACCTTATCGAAATGTTTTGCCAGCTCGAAAGTGGTTCTACCGGTTGCACATCCAATATCCAAAGCATTGCCTTTATTCAAATTTTTAAGCTGATTTTCAATTAGTGAAAGACAAGCTTTTGCATAATTTGGCACCCCAAAATATTCTTCGCCATATTGAGATTCGCAATACTGAGAAACTAAATCGTCGGTTTCATAGTAATCTGTTTCAATTTGCACTTCCTGTTCCGATTCAATATATCTAAAACCCGCGTGCTGAAAGAAATGGCGACGAAAAGCATAACGAGAATCACGAATAGCCAAATTCCCCGTCGAAATCCACGATCCCCCTTTAATTAAATTGTGTTTCGCATCAAAAGTTGGCGTTGAAAAATCATCGTAAAAAGGATGAATCTCGAAACCATCTAACCCAAAAATAGGCATCTCAGTCCATTGCCAAACATTACCAATAACATCGTAAAATCCCCCATTTTCGAAACAATCCACAGGACAAGGCGAAGCATAATGCTCCAAATTTATATTTCCGGGTGCGATTTCCCATTCCGGCTGATCGGCCATTTGCAACGAATCGTGTAAACGATAATACTCCGCTTCGGTAGGCATTCTCAAGCTTTTTCCTGTCTTCGCAGATTTCCAATTACAAAAAGCTTTTGCCTCCAAATAATTTACCTCTGCAGGCCAATTCCAGGGCATTTCAATAATTTCAAGCATGCTTCGAAACTTCCATACCTTACCTTCTTTTAGCCACCACAATGGATGCTCACATTTTTTATAAGACACCCAAGCCCAGCCTTCTTCCGTCCACCACTTTTCGGTTTTGTATCCTTTATCGTCCACAAACGCCTTAAATTCCTCATTGGAAACCAAGTACTTCGATGCATAAAAAGATTTTACCTTGCAATGAAATTCGCCAAACTCATTGTCCCAACCATATAAAGCGTTGTCCTTTCCTTTTCCAATACTTACCTTGCCCGATTTCACCTTTACCAATTCATTGGCCGGAGCTTTTCCCCATTCCTCGCAAATTTTAAACAGTGAATTGGCTTTTACCAAATGAATGGGAAGTTGACGAATTAAAACCGATGAAGTTTCGATATGTATTCGCTGATGCTCAATGCCCATCATAACTACCCAAAAATCAGTATTCCAATGAATTGGAATACTTAACGGAAGTTCTAAAATTAACTTTTCGATCCTTTTTTTAGCTTCATCGCGATAAGCCTTAGTCTCCTGAACTGTTGGCCAATCGTAATGCTTATCATTCAAATCATCCCACGACATTTCGTCTACTCCGACCGCAAACATCGATTCAAATTTTGGATGAATTCTTTCGGTAATGATTCCTGCTAATATCAGCTTATTCACGAAAAAAGTGGCCGTATGTCCAAAATAAAAAGCTAGCGGATGACGCAATGGATCCGCTCGATGCAAAAATGCTTCCTGTCCGTTTAGGCAATCATATAATCGTTCATCCAACTCCCAAGTATTTCTAAAGTAGTTGAGAATTTCTTGTCTTTTTTCTTCTGCCGCCCCTTGGTTCAATAGTGGTGTTTTAGTCACCAATAAATCCCGATGACTCACTGTTTCTATCCTATTTTTCATAAATTATTAGCTTTGAATTTTCCCTTTTCATTGCAAAAATGAAGTTACTAATTATTCTTACTCATTCAAAAAAACGCATTGCAGTGTAAATACACCAAAACAACAGTTAAAAGCTACATTTTGTTTAAATTATTTTTAGTATTTTAAGAAGCAACGAATACTTATTTTATGCACTACCTAATTTTCTTATTAATTGGTCTAATTGCTGGATGGATTGCCGGCATTCTGCTAAAAGGCCGAGGATATGGCATCCTAATCAACATGCTTTTAGGCGTAATTGGCTCTTTTATTGGCGGTACAATATTTAGTATTTTTGGAATTCATTTAAGCGGATTTTTTGGTTTGCTTTTATCGTCTACTATTGGCGCCATTGGTGTTATTTGGCTGGTAGGATTAATTTCAAAGCACAAAACGTAATTTTCGAAATGCGCCTGCCAATTTTTTATTGCTTCCCTACTTTCCCAGTAAAAAATTGTAATTCCAAATTCACTTTGAGCAGCTCCTACTCTCAAACAACCAGCTTGTATTTTTGCCAATTCCATCATCGAATCGGCCATTTCTTCATAAGCACTATCGGCCTTAATTTTTACCAACAAAAACAGTACCGCATAGTTAAGGAGCTCTTATTGTTTTGAAATCATTTCTCTACAAAATTAGTTTTTACAATTTCTTTGTCTTCCCTGCCAAGCATCTGCGAAGGCACACATTCTTTAATCACTTCACATACAGCATTTATCAAATTCCTTCTCACTTCTGTTTTTAGGGAAAGCATGCTTATTTCTCTTACCTTTTTTTTACCTTTTATATCCTTAATCATCTCTTCCTGCTCCGAAGGAATCATTAAAGTAGAAAGTTCGGGCAAAAAAGTAATTCCTCCTTTATATTCTACAATCCTCCGCAGCGCGTCAATATTATTACTTTCGTATACAAAATTTTCATTCTGATTGGGCTGTATACTACAAATATTGGTTACCTGATCCATAAAACAATTTCCTTCTTTTAGCAACCAAACATCCGAGTAATCCATACTACTAATATCAATTTCCTCCTGCGAATATAGTTGATGCTTATCGGACACGTACAAATAGAAACGCTCGTAAAACAAGGGTTTCACTTCTAAATTACCCTTCGATATAATTGGTGTAGAGAGAATACCACCATGATAAGTTCCGGTTTTTATTCCTTCTAAAATATCCTCGGTAATTGCCTCCTGAATTTTTAACTTCATTTTAGGATACTTCTTATTCAATTCATCAATAAAAAGGGGCACAAGAAATGGCGAAAGACTAGGAATAATTCCCAAACAAAGCTCTCCTCGTACCTCCTCGGATAATTGAATGGCAAAATCTTCTAATTGTTTCGATTCTGTAAGCAAAGCTTGAGCTTTCTCAAGAAAGGCAATTCCATTTAAGGTCGGTTCCACACTTTTTGTCGACCGATCGAAAAGAATAATACCTAATTCTTCCTCTAATGCTTGTATTTGAAGAGTTACAGCAGGTTGCGATACTCCCATAGATTTAGCCACATTAATATAGCTACCCAATCGGCCTAAAGCCAATGCATAATTCAATTGTTTTAAGGTCATTTAATAACTTTTTCTTATTTAAAACTTGAAGTTAATTAAAAATATCAACCTGCACACTCATAAATAAGGAGTTCTTTTATCGAAAAATAAAAATAGCAAATCAATAAATTAGGGATTAATACGTTTAAAACTGCATTGTTTTTTACCTTTGTGCCCTTAAATCGGTACTATTATTTTCTACAATGCACTTAATACGTACCTCTTGATACACATAAAATGAAAATTGGAATTATAGGTGCAATGGAAGTCGAAGTGGTTAAGCTTCGCGATCAATTGTCCAACAGAAAAGAACAAAAAAAAGGAGCTTTTGTTTTCTATACCGGAACTTTAAATCAGGTAGAAATTGTACTACTTCAATCGGGTATTGGAAAAGTTAATGCAGCCATTGGAGCGGCTTTACTCATCGATAACTTTAAACCTGATTACGTTATTAACACAGGTGCTGCAGGCGGTTTTCCCGGAGAATTAAAAGTAGGTGACATTGTCATATCCGAAGAAGTAATTCATCATGATATGGATTGCACTGTTTTTGGTTATAAAATGGGACAAGTACCTGGCATGCCAGCCAGTTTTACTGCAAACGAAAAATTAATTTCTTTGGCCGATAAAGTGGTTCATCAGTTCACCGAATTGCAAACAAAAAAAGCAACTATTCTTACTGGCGATCAGTTCATGAATAATGCAAGTGCTACCAGCAAAATAAAAGCTTTATTTCCAGCTGCCGAAGCTGTAGAAATGGAAGGAGCCGCAATTGCACAAACTTGTTTCCAATTCAACATTCCATTTGTAGTTATCCGATCTATTTCGGATATTGCAGGACAAGAGAATGCTATGGAATATCAGGAGTTTGTAGAAATAGCGGCAGTAAATTCAGCAAAAATGGTGACCGAAATGGTTCATGAGTTAGGAAATTTGAAATAAAAAAAAGAGAAGATGGAAAAGATACAAAGCTTTACAGTAGATCATAATAAATTAAAAAGAGGGATTTATGTGTCCCGAAAAGATAAAGTTGGAGCAGAAACATTAACAAGTTTCGATATCCGAACCAAATTGCCAAATCAGGAGCCAGCAATGGATATTCCCGCAATGCACACCATGGAACATTTAGGTGCTACCTTTTTAAGAAACCACAAAGAGTGGGCCGATCGCACTATCTATTTTGGGCCAATGGGTTGCAGAACTGGATTTTATCTAATATTTAATGGCGATTTAGAATCAAAAGACATTGTAAAAGTAACTCAAGAAATGTTCGATTTTATGGGCGATTTCACCGACGAAATTCCAGGAACCAACAAAATTGAATGTGGAAACTATATGAGCCACGATTTACCAATGGCCAGATGGGAATCTAACAAATTTAAAACAGAGGTTTTAAATCATCTTACAGCAGAAAATTTGAATTATCCCGAATAAGGAAACTGACATACAATATTTTAAGAGACTATTCTTTGAATAAAAGAACAGTCTCTTTTTTTGTTTAATTTTTCCTATATTTAACTATAGTAAAAAGCTTTATGCAATGAACATTTCAGGATTCCGATTTCTTATTATCACCATTTTAATACTACTTATTCCTATTTATGGTAATTGGAAACTAATAGCCTATGGCGAAAAAACAGAAGGCATTGTTGTAAAAATTATAGAAGAAAATACCGGCATGCTACTCTCCTTTTATTCTATTATTGCTTACGAAACAAATCAAAAAGAATATACATTAAAAGGTCCCGAAAATGTTGAATATCCTGTTGGTAAAAAATTTCAAATTCTCCATCTATCGGATGATCCTCAAAACGCCATCATTTTTTCGATGAAAGGAATGTATATAAACCGTTACACCTCTACTTCGGTTGTTCTATTTATATTGTGGATTGCATTTTACCTTAGTTTTTCGCCAAAAAGTGACAAACGAAATTCTGGAAAACAAAAAGTAAACTCGAACAACAAAATTTGCAGAAAAAAACTGGTGTAAATCCTGATAACTCAACAACGAATCTTCCATTAAAAATAGTCCTTCCACTTTTCAGCATATTTCGCAGTATTGATTCTAAACTGCAACAATCATGTTACGAAAACTAGGTAAATCATAAGGAAAACTAGTCATATTTTACTAATTTGGCACACAAAGATTCTATTAAGTACTAATACTAAACCTAACAACGTGAAAAAGACTTTTCTTTATGTACTTGTTGCAGGAATCGGTTTAACCGCTTGCAATAGTAACAAAAGTGAGCAAAAGACTGATAATCCGTTTTTTGCAGACTACAACACTCCTCATCAAACCGCTCCTTTCGAATTAATAAAATTTGAGCATTTCGAACCTGCTTTTACAGAAGGAATGAAGCAAGGACGTACCGAAATTGATGCTATTGCTAACAATACAGAAGCTCCTACTTTCGAAAACACCATTGAAGCAATGGATAAAGCAGGACAATTGCTGACTAAAGTTAGCAGTGTATTTTTTAATCTTACAGGTTCGGACACCAACGATTCTATTCAAGCTCTTTCGAAAAGATTAGCTCCTGAGTTGACCAAATATGGTGCAGATATCGACTTAAACGAGAATTTATTTAAAAGAGTTAAAGCTGTTTACGAACAAAAAGATGCACTAAATCTTGATGTGGAAGCAAATACGCTTCTTGAAAAAACTTACAAAGGCTTTGTGCGTGGTGGTGCTGATTTAGATGCCGACAAAAAGGCAAAACTTCGTGTAATCGATGAAAAATTATCTTTACTAACCTTACAATTTGGCGAGAACCAATTGGCAGAAAATAATGCATTCGTTTTATTGGTTGATAAAGAAGAAGACTTAGCTGGTCTTCCTGAATCTGTAAAAGCTGCAGCTGCAGAAACTGCAACTGAAAAAGGAGAAAAAGGAAAATGGGCATTTACTCTTGACAAGCCAAGCATGCTTCCATTTCTTCAGTACGCAGACAATCGCGAACTTAGAAAAGAAATTTACATGGGTTATGTGAACCGTTGTAATAACAACAATGAGTTTGATAACAAAAAAGTATTAGCAGAAATTGCAAACCTAAGAGTTGAAAGAGCTCAGCTATTCGATTTCAAAAGTCATGCAGATTACATTCTTGCCGAAAATATGGCAAAAACTCCTGAGAAAGTATTCGAATTATTGAATAAGCTTTGGGATGCAGCTCTTCCAAATGCAAAACTGGAAGCTGCTGAAATGCAAAAAATGATTGATCAAGAAGGAGGCAAATTTCAATTAGCTTCTTACGACTGGTGGTACTATTCTGAGAAAGTGAAAAAGGCAAAATATAATTTGGATGAATCCGAATTACGTCCTTACTTCGAAATTAACAACGTTCGCAATGGTGCTTTCGAATTGGCTCACCGCCTTTATGGAATCAATTTTATTGAAAGAAACGATATCTCAAAATACAATAAAGATGTTCAAACCTGGGAACTTCAGGAAGCAGACGGAACTCATATCGGAATTTTTTATTTAGATTATTTCCCTAGAGCTTCGAAGCGTGGTGGTGCATGGATGAACAGTTTCCGCAAACAATCGGGTTGGAATACAGAGAATGCAGTTACTCCAATTATTTGTAATGTATGCAACTTTACCAAACCAATTGGCGATCAGCCAGCTTTACTAAGTGTTGACGAAGTTGAGACTTTATTCCACGAATTTGGTCACGCTTTGCACGGATTTCTTTCAAGATGTAAATACAACACTCTTTCGGGTACTTCTGTATCACGCGATTTTGTTGAATTACCATCACAAGTAATGGAAAACTGGTGTTTAGAACCAGAAATGTTGGCATTATATGCTAAACATTACCAAACTGGTGAGGTAATTCCTGTTGAATTGGTGAAAAAAGTTCAGGATGCTGGTAAATTCAATCAAGGATTTGCAACTGTTGAATACCTTGCCGCTTCCTTGTTAGATATGAAATATCATACTTTAACCGAAGTTCAAGATATCGATGTTACAAAATTCGAAGATGATTACTTGAAATCAATTGGCTTGATTCCTGAAATTTATTCAAGATATCGTTCTACTTACTTCTCTCACATCTTTTCTGATCCTGTTGGATATTCTTCTGGATACTACGCTTATATTTGGGCTGGAGTACTTGACTCAGATGCATTTATGGCATTTAAAGAAACTTCTCTATTCGATCAGGCAACTGCAAAAGCTTTCCGCGATAATGTATTGGCTAAAGGTGGTACCGAAGATCCAATGGAATTGTACAAGAAATTTAGAGGTGCAGAACCAAATATCGATGCTTTATTAATTAAGCGTGGTTTAAAATAATTTGTAAGCTTTACGACTAAAGACCTTTAGTCGACTTACAGAAAAAATATATAAAAATCCGGTTCATTTTATGAACCGGATTTTTTTAATAGTATTTATCAGCTTCCACAAATAAAATGCAAATCCATTCGTATCAACTAATCATCAATTTCAGCTTTTTTACTGTACATGTTTAATACTTTCTGTTGCATTTCATCAATTGGATAGCCATCAGGTTCCAAAACATAATTCATTGCAATACCATCGAGCATCGAGGCCAAAAAACGCATTTCCATTTTTGGATTCTCCGCTCCTTCTTTTCTGAAATAATCACTAATTACCTCAAAATTAGAATTCACAATTTCGCGCAACTCCTGTTTATACTGATGAACAACCCCAGGCTGCAATCTTAACGAATAAAATAGACTGAAAAAGTCCAGGTTTCGAGCAACAGAATCAAAATAATCATTAATAAAAAATAGCAATTCAACTTCCAACAGCTCGCCATCCTGATTCGGATCTATTCCGTCGAATATTAAATGTACCGCCTCGGCAACAATGGTGTGAAGCAAATTTTCTTTCGTTTCAAAAAGAGAAAATAACTTTTCTTCACTAACACCTGCTTCGCTTGCAATTATAGCTCCAGTAGTTGAGAAATAACCATCGCGCACAAAAATTTCCAACGCAATGTGAAGAATTTCTTTCTTTAGTATTTTATCTGCAGTTTTATTTTTTGTTGCTCCCATAACCTTAAGTTTTAAGAATTAAGCCTCTACTTTCCTTCAAGTTACAACAGAATTTCACTTATTTCCAAAATATAATAAGAAGAATGTATTTTTAGTGCAAGCAGAAGACACCATTTTAAAGTAATATTCACTCTATCTTCTACTAATTAATTTCAATCATAAAAAATAACTTAACATGAAAACTAAGTTATTCAAAGAGTTTAACAATGATGGGCTTATCTAATTAAACAGCCGGCATTTGGAAATTACCGACCGCGAACGCCTTGAACGTATTTGTGAGAATGGTTAATTCTGCCTCTATTTTTTCAAAGCCTTTACCAATCTATTAATTGAGATCATGACAAAATTGCTAATCATATTTTCATTAGCTTAAAATCGATTTTAGATGTAAGATTTTGGCAATATCTGTTTTGATTATTTAAGATTACTTTGTTAAATTTAAAGTGCATAACAAACCTATACATAAAGTGAATAAAAATCTCGTAAGCATCCGACCTCAATTACTTACCAATATTCAAAACATCGCATTAAAAGATATCATTACCCCCACCATTCCAATTGCCATCTACCTTCAAGAGATTGAAAACATTGCCGTGTGGGCTACCGACGATTTAACTGCGTTAAACAAAGTAGGTATCACTGCTAATCATATTAAGGATTTAAAGGATCGCATCAATGCCTGTCGCAGCTTTCAAACAGAGTGGTTAAAATTGAAAAATATAAAGCCGACAAAACAGAAAGAATGTGAAGAATTAAGACATGTGGCTAGCAAACAAAGAGATGAACTTGTATTCATCTACAGATATGCATTTAGAAATAATATCGCAGCCCTTAAAGAAATAAAGGCTATTAATAAGAAAAATACAACGGCAGAACTTGTTGCAACTTTGGCTAATTTGATCAGAATTGGCAGAACCTACCCAGAACTACTCGAAAAAATCTCTTTTGATTTCACCCAACTTGACAAGGGAAAAGAACTAGGATACAAATTACAAGGTCAACATTCTGATTTTGTAACTACCACACCAGAAAAGGATAAGATAAAATATTTACGCGATAAATCGTACACCCACCTTAAGCACTTGGCGGATGATATAAAAAATGCGGGCAAATTTGTATTTGCAAAAAATAAGGAACGACTGAAAGGGTACGAAATAGCATACTACAAAAAGAAAAAGGCATATCTTAAAGAAAATGTGAATTCACAATAATCGAAAGAAAGGATAATTTTTGCCAATAGGAATAGATTTATCACTAAAACTACCGCCTTTCCCTGTTTCATCCTATATTTCCGATATTTTAGTCAGCTTGCTCTTTAATTTTGCATCTTTCCGTGTTTATTACAAGATTTCCCATTTTTCAACTCTCTTTCTCGGAAAGATTACGATATTTTGGGAAAGACTCTATATTTTACGGAAAGACTATACATTTATTGAAAAGAAATTATTTTTTAAGGAAAGACTAAAAAATTTATAGAAATAATGATTTTTTGATCTTAAGAGTATCACAATTGGGAGTTTTTATATTCCCTTTGGTAAATTAACCTTTCAAATCACTCACCAATCTATTCATCGAGATCATATCGAAGTCGCCAAATTTTTCAGCTTCATAATTCTTCACGAATTCTTGATTAATTAGGAACAATTTACTGTTGTAGGTATCCTGAGGATAAGTGTTTTCGCTGTGAAAATCATCAAATGCCGTAAAGTTGAGCGGACAAGTAGATAATTCCCATTCATCTCCATCTTGACTCATAAACAGTAATGGCAAACCATGTGTGCGACAAATAAAAGGTCGCGATTGATAAATTTGGCACAAATCATTAATCAGAAAATTACAATCGTCGGCTTCTTCATCCAGCTCCCGATACTCTTTTGGGGGATTTGCTTTCAATTCCTGTAGAATACTGAAATACTCCACCGGCAAAACCGAAAAATGCATGCAACACTCCGAACAACCTTTTTTACAAGCCATTTCCTCTTTATGTAATTTGGCTAACTTCTCACTCAATTCGCTCACTTCGTTTCTTAGTGCGCGGTATCTTTCTAATTCGTTTTGTGCCTTGTCGTTCATGTTCTATTTATTTAGAATCGCAAAAATACATATTTGCAAGTTTATTCCAATTCAAAAGGCAATAGTTCTCCCAATTTTATCTCGTAGGGCGTCACAATTGCCCGAATGGGATAAAGCTCTACTCCATTTTCGTAAGCTTCTTTTAAGGTTTTTGCATATTCAGGATCGATATCCGATGCAGGAGCGAATTTAGTAACATCTGTTCGTTGAATCACATAAACCATCACCGCTCTTTTGCCTTCTTTTTTCACTTGCATTAAGGTAGTTAAGTGCTTTTTTCCACGAGTGGTTACAGCATCCGGGAAACGAGCATACTCCTCCACTTTCATACTCACATTTTTCACTTCTATAAAGCACTCTTCCTGTTCATTCGAGGCAAAAACATCGAATCTACTATCGTCGAATTTCACCTCTCTTTTTACGAACGAATATCCTCTTAAATCATCAATTTGTTGATTTTTCACCGCTTCGTAAACCAACAAATTCGGAACGGCAGTATTAATTCCTACCCAAGAATCGTTAATTTTTATCATTTCCCAGGTGTATTTTGTTTTCCGTTTGGGATCATCCACGTAAGTGAGATAGACTTCGGCCCCTTCCTCCAAACAAGATTTCATACTGCCCGAATTTGAAGTATGCGCCACAACAATTTCCCCATTATCCAATTCAACATCCGCTAAAAATCTTTTGTATCGCTTTATTAATCGTCCGTGAACTAGTTTATTGGGAAAAATCATGCGTATAATTTAAGTTGAAAACCCAAAGATAAGCAGATTTCACCTATTTTTGTGAGACAATGAAGACATGAATTGGAATGATGCCAACGGAAACTGCCCCCAAACTATTTATTTATAATCCTACTTGCGAAATGGCTATTGCTAACGGAACTGTTAGTTTTATGCCGAACAAAACGTTAACAAAGTTTGAACAAGATTTGGATGTATTTCCCCTATTTTTTGCAGAAAAGAACGACACGGTTTTGGTTCATCAACAGCCCGATGAGCAATTTCTTGATTTACTTGCAAAAGCAGGAGTCAGCGTTCCAAGTTTCAGAGTGCTCAGCGAGGCATTGGTTGATTCCGAATTTATTAAAATGCCAAAAGATAGTCTGCATCCTTGGGGCTGGAGTCCAAGAATACATCACATTTTTAAGCCATTTAAAGAATCCTGTAGTTTGGCTTTTTTGGAGCAAGCAAATGCTTACTGGAAACCAGAACATCGCGAACTATATAGTCGCAAAAAGGCACTGGAAATTGGACAAAATGCAATTAATCGTTTTAAAAGCTCCCTTTTTATTGATATTGACAGCACAGCACAAATCTGCACTAGCGTTTCGGAAGTGGAACTGCAAATAAAAAAATGGAAGCAAATTGTAATTAAAGCACCCTTTAGTTCAGCAGGCCGAGGCATACAAATTCTTCGATATTCCACCTTAAATAAATCCATTATTCAATCGATTAATGGAATAATTGCCACGCAAGGCTACGTAATGGTCGAAGCATTTTTAAATAAACTATTCGATTTCTCGCTTCAATACTATTGCAACGGAAAAGGAGAAATTAGCTATTTAGGATTAGGATTTTTTGAAACCGATTCGAAAGGACAATATTTGAGCAATTATTTGGGTGGTATTCCCGATAAAATGAAAGAGGTAATAACGGAACAGTTGGTGAGCGAATTAGAAAACTGCATGACAAAAACCTTACTAGCTTCGGATATTGCAAGCACGTATACTGGCTATTTTGGAGTTGATTGTTTATTGGTTCTCGATCGGGAAGAAAAGATAAAAGTTCATCCCTGTTTAGAAATTAATCTTCGATACAACATGAGCACGCTGGCACTTTTCCTGAACAAAAACATTCATTCTGACTGCAAAGGCGATTTTAAAATCTTCCATCAATTTCAATCTACTTTCGATCAATTTCACCTCGAAATGATCGAAAAACATCCCTTTAAAATGCAGAATGGAAAATGGCTAAGTGGTTACCTTCCCTTGGTAAGTCCTTTTCAAAACAAAACATTTGGCGCCTACTTACTACTGAAAGAGTGCTGAAATTCATAAGTTTGCACAATTAATAGGTTGAAAAAAAAATCCCTTCCTGAATTAGAAAGGGATTTAAATACCAACAGCACACTTTAGTGATGGTGATGAGTTTCTTTGCCAAAATATAGATGAGAAAAATTGTGAACTGCTTCGTTCAATTTATCGATGTAAGTTAAATCGGTTGTCTGTTTCGCTTTCATTGCATACACACAAATTTCATGCAATACCGCCAATTGCTCAACACTTTTCTTTTGTACTTCCGGATCGTCCGACACTTTTACACGCTGAAACATAAAGTACTGCGTAGCAATATCCTGAATCTTTTTAGCGTGATCTTCCTTATTCGTAATCCATCGAACCAACTGATTGTAATCCACTTTCTCTGCCGATGACAATTCAGTAATCATTTTCATACTTTTCTCGATAGTTGTAATGTGTTCCGATAACAGAACCACACGAAGCGAATCGGCGTAAATGCCACAAGGAATTTCGCAATGAGCATACGTTTTTGCTGAAGTCCCAACCAAGAGCATAAACAGTATTACGATACCTGCTCCAATTTTTGATTGTAAAGTTTTCATGGAAATCAATCTATTTTAGTGAATATTTAATTTTCTTATTTAAAATTAGTCTAAATATTCATAATGCAAAAATTTCCTGCTGGTTATTTTTAACTCTACAATTGCAACATCACCCTTACTCTTTATTCCTAAAACGTTACAAGCAAAAAAAACCACCCCGAAGGATGGCTTTCAAATATGATATCGTAATTTCTTACATATTCATACCACCACAAACGTGAAGTGTTTGTCCGGTTACATATGAAGAAAGATCAGAACCTAAATAAACGCATGTTTTTGCGATTTCTTCAGGAGTACCTCCTCTTTTCAATGGAATTTTACTTGCCCATTCTTTCACCACATCTTCAGGAAGTTTTCCTGTCATTTCTGTGATGATGAATCCTGGAGCAATTGCGTTAGAACGAATTCCACGAGAACCCAATTCTTTAGCGATTGATTTTGTAAAGCCAATAATACCAGCTTTAGAAGCTGAATAGTTCGATTGACCAGCATTACCGCTAACACCAACTACCGAGCTCATGTTAATGATAGAACCGCTGCGTTGCTTCAACATTGTTTTTTGAGCCGCTTTGGTAAAGTTGAATACCGACTTCAAGTTCACGTTAATAACCATATCCCACTGCTCTTCAGTCATACGCATCAATAAAGTATCTTTAGTGATACCCGCGTTGTTTACCAAGATATCAATAGCACCAAATTCTGCTACAATTTCAGCAACAACTCTATCTGTATCAGCAAAGTTACTTGCATCAGATGCATATCCTTTGGCTTTAACACCGTAAGAAGCAATCTCTTTTTCAGTTTCGATAGCTTGCTCATTGTAGAACAAGTCAGTAAAAGCAACATTAGCACCTTGTTTTGCAAATTCAATTGCAACTGCCTTACCAATACCACGAGATGCACCAGTAATAATCGCTGTTTTTCCTTCTAATAACTTCATGAAATTCTATTTTGATTTTTTAATTTTCTATCCATTCACCGGACGAACCGGTTTTCAATCCTAAGATTACCAACGATTTAATTTGTGCATACACAAGCAACTCATTCGTAAATCGAAAACAAATATAAAATATTTTCCTCTATTATACTTCATAAATTAGGCTTTTGAAACGCCCTTTCGGGATTTACAATCAATCTGAAAGCTCAATTTCTTACTTGCAAAACCCGACTAATCAAATGGGTAACTTATCTATTCCGCCGGATCAAGGCCACCAATTCCAACAATATTTCACTGGCTTTTCATGGAAGAAATATTTCTGTATTGGTCAAAACCAGACATCAACGATTTCCAATTTGCAGTCCCGGATATATATGTTCGCATAATATATCGAAGCATTCTGCTTAGTTAAGGGAAACTTTGGGTTAAAAAGCGAAATTGTGCGGTTCCATATCCAAACAGAAGGCTAAGCGAAGCTAAAATTTTAGGTTGCGAAGCGTATTGTTTCGGTTACGAACCTATATTTTATGTTTCCTAACCGAAACGGATCAATATGGAACCAAAAATTAAAGATAAATAACCGAAACAGAATAGTAAAGAACCCTATTCGTGTTAATATAAATGGAACGCTGGCTTTTCATGGAAGAAATATTTCTTTATTGCATTTACCAGCAACCACCAGCAGATAGTTTTTTTATGGTTTATTAAGTCGCTAATTTGTACAAGTTTTTCTGTAATCTTTGCTAATTTTGAATTCAACTAACCAATAAGACAACACATATACTATTATATATTTATATCCATTATATTACCAATAAGCAAAAGAAAAATGAATAAACAGAACCCAATTCTAATTGTTGATGTTGATCTAAATCATTATGCATTATATCAGAAAAAAGAAACAGAAGTATATTATCTTGTTGAGATTAATGAAATAATTCAAAAATCTAATACCGAGGATATTATTTACCAGTGTTATTCTACAACCTACACTAAAGAAAATGACAGATATGTAGTTCGACTTAATGATAATGGTTTAACTCTTGAGATATCAAATGATGATTTGCAATCTGTTCCTGTAAAATGCAATCCTTTCTAAAACACATATTTCTTATAAAGAGAGCAATCAACCATAATTCAGTATGAAAACCCTTATAAAAAAATATTGGTATATATTAATACTTCTAATAACCTTGCCAATAGTTTTAAATCTAGTTTTACGCTTAAATGCACCTTTTGATATTGTAGGTAATGCAGAAACTTGGTTAGCATTCTGGAGTACCTATTCTGCTAGTATTATTGGTAGTCTTATTACCCTTTTTGTACTATTTAGGACATTAGATCAAAATAAACTCAGTCTATCAGAAACGTTAAAACAGAATGAAATTAATAACAAAGAATCTAAAAATCTTCAAATAGCTATTTACCAGAAAAGATTAGAAGAGCGTAGAATAAAGGAATTAACGCAAACATTTAAAGAGAGTTTACATTTTATAAATCACTCACAGATTCATTATAATCAGAGATTGATTATAACTGGAAACTACACCGAGGCAAGTAAATTCTTTATTAGTGAAACGGCAAGATGTAAACAGACTATAAGCACTTTATTATTAGATCTTATTCCTATCAGGAAGAGTGAAGAATTAGATGATTACCGAGAGACCTATACCGATTTACTTGAACTATACTTAATACTAAGTATCCAAATTATGAATATTACTTCCATATTAATTGGACAGTCATTTGCTGAGAAAAAAAACCTATTCCATATAACAATAACCTTCAATACATCCATAACTGTATTCTCTAAAAGTGATATTGATGATATAAATAGAGCAAAGTCTGAGGATCAATTTGTAAGTCAATTAACAGCTTTAATACAAAAGCAGATTAATGAATTTTCAACTAAGGCTAATAATATCGAAAAAGGACTTATGCGTAAATCGAAAGCTATAATAGATGATCTTTTAAAGCAATTAAGTGCTATATAAAACGAATTATAAGGTAAAAAAAAGGCTATCTTTTCAGATGAATCAACCCCTCCAATTCCAGCAATATTTCACTGGCCTTTCCTTGAAGAAATATTTCCGTAATGTTATTCGTATAATTAGACGGCTCGGTATTAATTTCGATGATTACTGCACCTGCCCGCTTTGCCTCGGTAGGAATCATTGCAGCAGGCATCACCTCTCCTGTTGTTCCTATAATTAATACTACATCGGCTTTTTGTGCTGCTAAAATTGATCGGCGGTACGCTTCTTCGGGAATTCCTTCCCCGAAAAACACAAAATCTGGTTTTAATACTTCCCCATCATTTTTACAAAAAGGAGGCAAATCATCTAAATTCACTTCATTGGGCAAATAAATAGTCTTGCAATGCGGACAAATCAATTTCTGGGAATTCCCGTGAAACTCAAGCACATTTTTAGATCCTGCCATCTGATGCAGATTGTCTATATTTTGAGTTACCAATGCTTTTAATAATCCTTTTGCTTCAAAATCGGCTAACACCCGGTGCGCCTCGTTGAACTTTGCCTTTCCAAAAAAATCATAAAAAATCGATTTAATCGCCGTCCACGATTCCAATGGATGGGTATGAAAAAAATCCAAATCTAAACATTGCGGATCATACTTGCTCCATAGTCCTTCCGGTCCGCGAAAAGGAGGAATTCCACTTTCTACCGAAACACCAGCTCCAGTAAAAGCAATCATCGAATGCGAGTTCTTCATTAATGTAGCAACTCTTAAAAGGTCGTTCTTCATATATAATTTGTTTTTCCTCGTAAATGTGAACTAAAAATTGGTACAGTTTTGCGTGGCATAACATTCGGTACTCTACTTCATTACCACCCACACAAAAGAACTTCTCGTGTAATTATTTAAGCCCTATTATGAGATTGAAGTAATCAAATAATGCTCTTTTCCGAAATCAATAAACATTCCACAAACACCTGTAAACATGCAACTTAAAATACGTAACATTTATTTAACATTCCTGTAACGTTCCTGTAATATTAGCTTCATACTATTGTAGTAGCATAAAACGAGGAGCCTATTTCTCCTCTACTATCTAAACGTGAAATTTAAATATTTTAATAAATACAAGAACTATTGTTCTACACTAAAATCTTAAAAAAGATGAAAAAATTTCAACTGCTTCTAACTGCTCTTATTGCAATTGCTTTAATGACTAGCTGTGGAGGCTCCGGAAAAGAAAAAGCATCCACCGAAAAAGCAGAAGCTATTACAGGTGCTGGTGCAACTTTTCCACAACCGTTTTACAACAAAATTTTCAAAAATTACTCTTCTGAAAAAGATCTTATAGTTACCTACGGTGGAATTGGATCTGGCGGTGGAATTCGCAGTTTAAAGGATGAAATTGTTGATTTTGGTGCTAGTGATGCCTTCCTAACAGATGCTAAATTAGCCGAAATGCCTAGTGAAGTGCTACACATTCCTACCTGTTTGGGTGCTGTAGTCGCAGCCTACAATCTGCCCGAAAAACCAGAATTAAAATTCACTGCAGAATTGATGGAAGGAATTTTTATGGGAAAAATCACCAACTGGAGCGATGTTAGAATTGCAGCTGTAAATCCGGGCATTAACCTACCCGATTTAGCAATTACAGTTGTTTATCGTTCCGATGGAAGTGGAACCACCTTTATTTTTAGCGATTACATGAGCAAGGTTAGCACTGATTGGAAGGAAAACATTGGAACAGGAAAAGCATTGCAATGGCCAGTAGGAATTGGTGCTAAAGGGAATCCAGGCGTTGCCGGAACAATAGGTCAAACCCTTGGTGCAATTGGATATATCGGATCGGAGTACGCATTTGCTCAAGGCATTCCAGTTGCAAGTATTCAAAATTTAGCTGGCAACTTTATTCATCCATCTGTTGAATCGGTAAGTGCTGCTGCAAAAGGCGAAATGCCTGATGATACCCGTGTTAGTTTAACCAATACGGATGCCTCTGACGGATATCCTATTTCAAGCTTTACTTGGTTAATTATTTACAAGGAGCAAAATTACAAGAATCGTAGTTTTGATCAAGCAGTACAGACTATTAAATTAATTGATTGGGCAATTAGTGCAGATGCCCAAAAAGAAACTACTAAAGTTCATTATGCTCCTCTACCAGAGTCTGCTGTAACCAAAGCAAAAGCTGTTTTAAGCAAGGTTACCTACAATGGAAAAGCCTTAAACTAACAAAGTAATTTATAACAATACAGAGCCTGCTTTCCGTTTTATTCTTGCAATAAAAAAGTTCTCCATACTTTTTGGAAAGCAGGCTCTTCTCCCAGTTTAGAACCAGCACAAATCGGTATTCTCGAACAGGAACCGTTGAAAGCTTATGAACAGCGAAAAAATATTTCGATATCTATTAATTGGTAGTGGTGTTCTTATCGTATTTATTGCCTTAGGAATTATTGCCACCTTGTTTGTGGGGGCTATTCCCTCGTTTAAAGAATTTGGTTTTGGATTTATTTATTCGTCCGACTGGAATCCAACCCAAGGAAGAGAATCGTATGGTGCTCTCCCATTTATTATTGGTACGCTGGTTACTTCAATTCTGGCACTACTTATTACATTTCCTTTTGCTTTTTCCATCTCCTTATTTTTAGGCGAATATTTTAAGAATGGAAAATTACCCTCTTTTTTAAGATCGGTTATTGATCTATTGGCAGGAATCCCATCGGTTGTTTATGGGTTATGGGGCTTTTATGCTTTACGTCCGATTATTACCGACTTAGGTTTAAACGCTCAGGGCTTTGGCATTTTCACCTCCTCTATTGTATTGGCAATCATGATAATTCCTTACGCTTCCTCGCTCGGTTCAGAAGTAATCTCGATGGTTCCTGGAAGTTTAAAAGAAGCGGCCTATTCATTGGGAGCAACCCGATTCGAAGTCGTAAAAACAGTAATTATCCCAAATGCCGGCTCCGGAATATTTGCAGGATACATTCTTGCCCTAGGAAGAGCTATTGGAGAAACAATGGCAGTTACCATGTTAATTGGTAATTCGAATAGAATACCTACCGGAATTTTCGATTTAGGAAATACTATGGCAAGTTTAATCGCCAATCAGTTTGGCGAAGCCGAAGGCTTAAAATACACCTCTTTAGTAGAAATAGGATTACTTCTTTTTATAATAACCGGTGTAGTAAATTATATCGGCAAACTAATTATGAAGAAACTATCGGCCTAACCGAAATCAGATATACAGAATGAATACATCAACTCAAATATCTAAAGCTAAAATAAATAGGCGATTACTTAAAGATAAGCTCTTTACCTACGCAATTATATTTTTAGCATTTCTTTCCAGCGTTCCTCTTTTCTTAATTCTTTTCGAATTAATAAAAAAAGGATATCGTCAAATTAACATCAGCTTTTTTTACAAAGTTGCACCAGACACCATGGAAGCAATGGTAGCGGTTAAAAATAACGAAATTATTCCTGGTGGTATTGCCAACGGAATAGTTGGAACATTAATTATTGTTGGAATGGCTTCCTTAATTGCTATTCCTTTAGGAATTATTTGCGGCATGTATTTGGCCGAAAATTCGAAAGGCAAATTTGCAGGAGTAGTTCGATTCATTGTAGATATGCTACAAGGAGTTCCCTCCATCGTACTTGGAGTTATTGGATACATTTGGGTAGTAAAACCCATTACTGGAGGTTTTTCGGGTTTGGCAGGAAGTGTTGCGCTATCTATTATGATGCTCCCCTCTATTGTTCGCTCAACAGAAGAAACACTGAAAATGATACCCGACACGTTAAAAGAAGCCGCTCTTTCTTTGGGCGTTCCGTATCACAAAACCATGTTGCGAGTAATACTCCCTTCCGGGATTAGCGGAATTTTAACAGGAGTAATCCTTGGTATATCAAGAATTGCCGGCGAAACTGCTCCCTTAATGTTAACCGCATTGGGAAGTGCAGCAATTAGCACAGACATAACAAAACCATCGAGTGCAATCCCCCTTTTAGTATGGGAATTTTACAACGACCCAAATTTGGTAAATATGATTTGGAGTGCGTCTTTATTCCTGTTGATTTTGATTTTAATTTTAAACCTTAGCGCTAAAGCAATCGCAAAAAAATGGAAAGTACAGTATTAGAAAAAGAACTTGAAGTAAAAGCACAACCATATAAAGTCAACAAGATGATGCAGAACCCAATTGAAAAAATAGAATCTCCTATTTTAAATATCGATAAGCTTTCTGTTTCCTATGGTGGAGACAAATATTCGATTAACGATGTTTCTGCGGGAATTGCCAAAAATAAAATTACAGCAATCATGGGACCTTCGGGTTGTGGAAAAAGTACATTGTTAAGAGCCATAAACCGAATGCACGAACTGTATCCCGATACACACAATAAAGGTTCTGTTTATTTAGGCGAAGAAGATATTTACAAAATGAATCCTATTCTGCTAAGAAGAAAGATTGGTATGGTTTTTCAACGTCCAAATCCGTTTCCAACCATGAGCATTTACGACAATGTAATTGCTGGTTACCTTTTAAATGGAATTAAATTGAAAAGAAAGGAAAAAGATGCAATTGTAGAAAAATCCTTACGTGAAGTTGGTTTGTGGAGCGAGGTAAAAGATGCTCTTCACAACAAAGGCACATTTTTATCGGGCGGACAACAACAGCGTTTATGTATTGCCAGAGCACTTGCTTACACACCAGAAATTATTCTTTTAGATGAACCAACCTCGGCTCTAGATCCTATTGCAACCGCAAAAATTGAAGATCTACTGGTAAAACTAAAGAAGGATTTTACAATTGTTTTGGTGACTCACAACATGTCGCAAGCGGCACGGATATCCGACTATTCGATGTTTATGTATTTAGGAGAATTAGTAGAATATGGCAAAACCAAACAAATGTTTACCATGCCAAAAGACAAGCGTACCGAAGAGTACCTAACCGGAAAATTTGGTTGATTTCCAACGAGTAACTAATTCTTATACTAATAACACAAATTCGCATACTATGTCGATCAAAAAAGATAAAAAATTTGAAAAACTTGATAATGATTTCGCTAAAATGCAAAGCCTGTTGTTTCAACAGTTCGAAATTTTAGAAGAGGTTGTAAATCATGGTCTGGATGAAATCGAAAAAGAACATCTGGATACATTTAAAAAGAACGAAAATAAAATTGATCAGTTCGAAATTAAAATGAGCGACAATATCATTCAAACCATTGGTCTTCAACACCCTATGGCTAGCGATTTACGCCTATTAATTTCGTACTTCCGAATGATTGGACACGTAGAAAGAATTGGAGATCAGCTAAATAACATCATGCGCTTTTTTCATAAAATGGATCCGCCCACTATTCATGACAACCATAAAGACTCGGTGCTTAACATGCTATCGATAAGTTCCGAAATGGTAAAAAAAGCACTAATCTCTTTCGAGGATAGAGATCGTGAATATGCAATCTGGACCATTAAAAACGATGAGATTGTGGATGAAATGCAATCGAAAATTTTAAAACGAATGGTTCGGAAAAATTCCCCAACAAGTGGCGATCCAACCGAAATATTCAACCTGTTAAATTTCAACAGTATATTGGGAAATATCGAACGAATAGCCGACAATGCCACGAATATTGCCGAAGCGTCGATTTATTACCTACAAGGCATTGATTTGCGCCACACAGATCTGCCTGAGGAAGATCATTAAGCAAATACAAAATGGATAATTTACAAAAACTTACAACTCAACTTTTTAACCAAAACCCAGGAAAGAATTCCAAAATGAAGGATTTAAAGATATTGGTAGTGGACGACGAAGAGGATTTATGTGAAATTCTCCAATTCAACCTGAAACAGGAAGGTTTTGAGGTAGATATTGCTTATTCAGCCGAACAAGCCTTAAAATTAGACTTAAAAACATATGATTTTTTTCTTTTAGATATTATGATGGGAGAAATTTCAGGGCTCGATTTAGCAAAGATAATTCGAAGAAATCCAGATTTGGAAACAAAGCCAATTCTTTTTATCACAGCCAAAACTAGCGAAGAAGATAAACTAATAGGTTTTAGTGCCGGAGCAGACGATTACATTACCAAACCTTTCTCGGTAAAAGAGATTATTGCAAGAATTAATGTAATTTGTAAACGAATTTTTTCGGATCTAAAAACTAATTTGGATTTTGAGTTTGATGAATTCAAAATGATTTCTGATTCAAAAAAAGTGTGCATTCATGGCAAAGACATCGGCTTAACAAAAACCGAATACGAAATACTTCGATTGCTAATTAGTCATTCAGGCAGAATATATTCTAGAGAAGAAATAATGAGCATTATCTGGGCCGATGAAAGCTTTATTGGCGACCGCACTGTAGATGTAAACGTTAGACGAATACGAAAGAAAATTGGTAAATATCAGAAGTTTATTAAAACAAAATCTGGCTACGGCTACTATTTTGAACCTAGCACAAACTAATGCCCCAAATCTATAATTTCATGCAAAAACCCATTCAAAAATCCGGATCAAAATACAAAAAGAGATTGTTCTTTTTCTTTTTTATTATTGTATTGATATTCTCAATGCTTATTGGCGGATTTCAGTACAATCAGGAACGTTTATACCGTCGCGAAAAATTAGAATATGCACTTAATATTTACACCCAACAGGTGCATCAGCTAATTCAAAAAAAGGGCTTGAACGAAAAACTTAATTTTTCGGAAGTGGATACTTTGCGAGCCTTAATGCCCGACAACGACATTAGAATATCGGTTATTACCAACAAAGGTAAGGTTGTATACGATTCCTTCGTTAACGATATCGAAAAACTAGACAATCATTTGAACCGACCCGAAGTTCAAAAATCAATTCATTCCAAAAAAGGAAGTAACATTCGTTTATCAGGTTCTACAGGACAATCGTACTACTATTATTCCAAAAATTATTACGATTATTTTGTTCGTACTGCCCTTCCTATCAACGAAAGTGTAATGGACTTTTTAAAAGCAAACACTTTATTCTTCTACTTTTTGTTTGGATTATTTGGAGTAACCGTAGTTTTTCTGATTTATGCCACCGAACATTTTGGAAATTCGATTGCAAAGCTTCGAAAATTTGCAATTAATGCAGCACAAAATAGAGATATCGATCCAAACGAAGATTTTGGAAAAACAGAATTGGGTGAAATCAGCAACCAAATTGTAAAAATATACCAAAACCTTAGCAAAACAACCAATGCTCTTAGTCAAGAAAAAGAGAAGTTAATCATGCACCTTCAAATTGCTCAGGAAGGAGTTGCCATCTTCGATAAAAACAAAAATCTTATTCTTTGGAACAGTCATTTTATCGATTACATCAACTATTTAGCTCATATTTCGAGTCACAATTACCAGGAACTGTTCGAGCTACCTGAATTAGTAGAAATCACCGAATTTATCGATAAAAACAGTAAAGAACTAGATACCAATTACATTCCAAACGTTGATATTATTAGTACCAAAAAGACCATCACAATTGGCCACAAAGTATTTCTATTTCAGGTAGTTGTGTTTTTAGATAGTAAGTTCGAAATTTCGGTAAACGATATCACTAAAGTGGAAAATGAAAAAACCATTAAACAGGAAATGACCCTGAATATCGCCCACGAGCTAAAAACACCAGTAACAGCTATTTCCGGATTTTTAGAAACAATTAAGGATAATCCAGGCATGGACGAAAACAAAAAAGCGCAATTTATAGAACGCTCTTGTCTGCAAATTAACCGTTTGTCTAATTTAATTCAAGATATTTCCTTTATCACTAAAATTGAAGAAGCCAACGAGTTATTCTCTATCGAAGATGTGAACGTAAATGAATTGGTAAAAGAAATGCTTACCGATTTTGAATTAAAATTGCTTGAAGCAAAAATGGAAATAGCATTCAATTTCCCTAGCGATCTTACTATTAAAGGAAATTCGGAGCTTCTCGATTCCATTTTTAGAAACCTAATTGATAACTCGATAAAATACGCAGGAGAAGGCTGTAAAATTGAAATTAAAAATTATTTCGAAGATACAAATTACCATTATTTCTCGTTTACGGATAATGGCGTAGGAATTCAAGAAGAACACTTGCCACGCATATTCGAGCGTTTTTACCGAGCAGATAACGGGCGTTCCAGAAAAATGGGCGGAACTGGTTTGGGCTTATCCATTGTAAAAAATGCAGTTGCCTACCACAAAGGGAGAATATTCGTTAAAAAACGAAAAGAACAAGGAATTGAATTTTTCTTTTCTCTTAAAAAAGAGATTTAAATTCACTTCGCACAATTATAATCGCCACAGGAATTTCCTGTGGCTTTTTTAAGCTTCTAATTTCAAACGTTTGTTGAGCTTTTTCCGCATTCAAAAAAAAAAGAAAGTCAGAAATTGTGTATTAATTCTTACCTTTCCTTTTCATTAAAATAAAAGTTAAAATGTACAAAGCATCAGAAGATAGATATGATAATATGCCCTACCGCAGATGCGGGCGAAGTGGTTTACTACTACCAGCAATTTCTTTAGGTTTGTGGCACAATTTCGGACATGTAGATGTCTACAATGAGTTCAAGAAAATTATTTTTCATGCCTTCGATAGAGGAATTACCCATTTCGATTTGGCCAATAACTACGGACCACCTGCAGGTTCGGCCGAAGAAAATTTCGGAAAAATTTTGAACGAAGACTTAAAGCAGTATCGCGACGAGATGATTATTTCGACCAAAGCAGGATATGGGATGTGGCCGGGACCTTATGGCGATTGGGGATCACGCAAATATCTAATTTCGAGTCTCGATCAAAGTTTGAAAAGAATGGGCCTCGATTATGTCGATATCTTTTATTCTCATCGTCCGGATCCAAACACACCAATTGAGGAAACAATGAGAGCTTTAGATCATGTTGTTCGTCAGGGAAAAGCATTATACGTTGGCATTTCAAACTATAGTGCCGACCAAACGCGCGAAGCATCACGAATTTTAAAAGAATTAGGAACACCATGCTTAATCCATCAACCAAAATATTCGATGTTCGAGCGTTGGGTTGAAAATGGCTTGTTGGATGTTTTGGAAGAAGATGGAATTGGTGGCATTGCCTTCTCTCCTTTGGCACAAGGAATGTTAACCAATAAATATTTAAAAGGTATTCCTGAAGGTTCGAGAGCGGCTAAAGCTCATGGCTTTTTACAGAAAGATCAAATTACCGAAAAAGTAATTGCTAAAATAAAATCTTTGGATGAAATTGCAGAAAAACGAGGACAAAGTTTAGCTCAGATGGCAATTGCCTGGTTACTAAAAGATGAACGAATTACTTCGGTTTTGGTTGGAGCAAGTTCAGTAAATCAACTCGAACAAAATATCAAGTCTGTTGCAAATCTAGAGTTTACAACTGCCGAATTAAAAGAGATTAGAACTATTATAGATTAATCACCTATAACTACTTACTATAAAAAGGATTCTTATTTTGAATAAGAATCCTTTTCTATATAACCACCCTCCTAATTCTTATGTAAGAAATATTTTTGATGTTATCATAGATTTTCTTAATTTCACTTATTAATATTATGAAAATTTAAACAAAACAAAAAAAAATGCTCATGAAACTATCCAAGCCCTTTGTTAACCTAACAAAATCTAAATTAACAGGAAATTACACACTTAACTCTGTTGTTTCTTTACCAAAAGATTATGCACTTACTGCCATAGAACAAGGACCTATTAAAACAGATGAGGGAAAAGTTTGGGCTGTTACAGCATCTTACATAACAAATGGTTCTACAGAAACCGATATTGTTGAATTCGCAGTTCCTCTAAAACATGGACCAATCAAAGAAATTAATAAAGTAAGAATGTATGTGAAGGATGTATCTCCAAAAAGTGCATCGTCACTTAGACATACAGAAGATAACGGTACAGATGTTGATTATGATGATGCCGAAACTACCAATCCATAATTGTGCTTAGTATTTACGTATAATGAATGACAAACTAAACTCATTAGTTATTTGTCATTCATTTTTTTTGTATTAAATTGCCTATTAGTTGTGACCGCCAATTGATATGAGAAAACTATTTTTATTTGTACTATTTTTTTTGTTTACTGCAAAGCCTTTGCTTTTTGCTCAGGAAGTAGATTCTGTGAACAAAAAATTAGATTCTATTTCGGATGTTAATTTAAAGATTGAATTCTTAAATGATTGGACCGGCAAGAATTATCGTAAATTACCAGTTGAAGCACTTTATTACGCTGAAAAAACAATTGAATATGCTAATAAATCGCAAAACTACTCTGGAACCGGAAATGCTCTCATCCGAATTGCTTTAATTCATTTTCGAAAGGAGGACTACAATCTGTCCATATCCTTTTTTAACAAAGCACTTGATAAATTCAGAATATCAGAGGATTCCCTTGGTATTAGTAACACTTTCTTAAACAGAGGAATTGTTTATCGCAATATGGATCAACACAATTTGGCAATTATTGATTTATTTGCGTGCATGGAATATTTCGAAAACGCAAATTGTACTTTTGAACTCCCCCTATCCTACAACAGTATTGGCCTCGTATACAAAGATTTAAAAAACTACAACAAAGCACTTGAGTTTTACCACAAAGCAGAAAACATTTATAAAGCAGAAAATAATATTTCATCTTTATATGCTTCAAATACCAACATTGCCAATATACTATCTATACAGGATAATTTCAAAGAAGCTCTCTCCCACTACCAAAAAAATCTTGAAATTTTAATTGTAGAACCCAATAAGTACAGACAAGCTCAAACCTATCACAACATAGGATCGTGCTATATGGAAATGAAACAATATCCACTTGCCTTGGAATATTTACGTCAGAGTTTGGAATTAAAAGAAGAAATTGGAAACAAAAACCTTTCAATTTCTACTATTAATAGTCTTGCACAAGTCTTTTATGAACAAAGCAATTACCAAAAAGCATTAGAATATCGCAAAAAAGCTCATGCACTAGCTATAGATTGCAAAAATATTGAATACCAAAAAAATTGTAATGAAGCACTTTTTAGAATTTTTACACATTTAAATATGGCCGATAGTGCGTTACATTATTTTATTAATTATGAGCAATTACGGGATAGTATTTTCAACCATGAAAATCTGAAACAAATTACAGAGATTCAGGAAAAATACGAATCGGAAAAAAAAGCAACACAAATTACTTTATTAGAAAAAGAGAATAGAAGTAGAATGTTGCAACGCAATGGACTAATTGCAATACTAATTTTACTACTTGGCTACGCCATTTTTATTGTTCGCTCCTATGCCAGAAATAAAAAAGTAAACCGTTTATTACAACTACAGAAAAATAGAATTGAATGGCATAAAACAATTCTCGACCGAAAAAATATAGACTTATTAGATTCCAATAAGACGAAAAACAGATTATTCCAAATCATTTCGCACGATTTACGATCTCCATTAGCTTCTGTTTACAACATTTCTCAATTAATTAAGATTTTTATTCAGCAAAAAAAATATCATTTACTCGAGGAAAGTAGCAATGATATGGAAGAATGCATCAAAAATGTATTAAGTCTTACCGATAATCTACTTTCTTGGTCGTTAAATCAATCTGGAAAACTACCTTACAAACCTAGCGTTTTGCCTCTTAAGCCATTAGTAGAAAGTAATTTACAAACATATTCGAGTGTTGCAAAACAAAAAGATATTCATCTTCAACTACTTATTAACGAACCCGTTTTCGTTTTTGCCGATCGTCAAATGCTAGATACAATAATACGGAATTTATTAAATAACTCACTAAAATTTACACCCACAGGAGGAGTAATTGCCGTAGGAATCAAGCAGTATGATAATTTCGTAGAACTGTGGATAAAAGACAATGGAATAGGAATTTCGGAAAATCAAATCGCACATTTATTTGACGTGGATAATTTAGAATCTCATTCAGGAACCAGTGGCGAAAAAGGAAATGGATTAGGTTTACTTCTTTGCAAACAATTTATTGAACAAAATAAAGGTGAAATTTGGGTAGAAAGCACTATAAATTTAGGAACGACTTTCCGTTTTACTATTCCTGCAAGAGAAAACACAAATGAAATAAGCTCTATTCTTACTTCCAATTTGCAGTCGAATTAATCCCATTTTTTTTAAGCATATATCCTACCAACAAATTTCCTTAAAACTTAATCATTCAATTGAACCGGTTCTAAATAAAAATCGCTAATTTTGCAGCCTTAATAATTAAAGGTAATAAGTGTATGATTTCAGTTTCAAATTTATCTATTCAATTTGGTAAAAAACCTCTTTTTCAGGATGTTAATATAAAATTTACTCCTGGAAACTGCTACGGAGTTATTGGCGCAAATGGTGCTGGTAAATCTACTCTAATAAAAATCATTTCGGGCGAGTTAGATTCCACCACAGGATCAATAGCGATGGAACCGGGTGAAAGAATGGCAGTTTTAAAGCAGGATCACTATGAATTTGATGAGTTTACAGTTTTGGATACGGTAATTATGGGGCACGCAGAATTGTGGGCTATATTACAAGAAAAAAACGATATTTACGCAAAACCTGATTTTTCGGAAGCAGATGGAATTAAAGCATCGGAACTGGAAGAGCAATTTGCAGAAATGGACGGATGGAATGCGGAGAGTGGAGCTGCTGAACTATTAAGCGGTTTAGGAATTAAAGAAGCTCTTCACTACAAATTGATGAGTGAACTGAGTGGTAAGGAAAAAGTGCGTGTACTATTAGCTCAGGCGCTTTTTGGAAACCCCGACAATTTACTTCTTGATGAGCCAACCAATGATCTTGATCTTGAAACCGTTATGTGGTTAGAAAATTATTTGTCTAACTTCGAAAATACAGTTATTGTTGTATCGCATGACCGTCACTTCCTAGATTCGGTATGTACTGATATTGTGGATATTGATTTTGGAAAAGTGAAAATGTTTTCTGGTAACTACAGCTTCTGGTACGAATCTAGTCAGTTAGCTGCCCGTCAGCAAGCAAATCAAAATAAGAAAGCCGAAGAAAAGAAAAAAGAACTTCAGGAATTTATTGCACGATTCAGTGCCAATGTAGCTAAATCGAAGCAAACTACTTCCCGAAAAAAGATGATCGACAAACTGAATATCTCAGATATTCAAGCATCTACAAGACGTTACCCTGGTATTATTTTTCAGCAGGAACGCGAAGCTGGCGATAAAATTTTCTCTTGCTCCGGATTAAGTAAAACTCTGGATGGTGAAGTTTTGTTTAAAGATGTTGAATTTACTATCGAAAAAGGAGAAAAAGTGGTCTTTCTATCTAGAGATCCACGTGCCATGTCTGCCCTTTTTGATATTATTAACGGAATTCAAAAAGCAGATAGCGGAAATTTTGAATGGGGCGTTACAATTACACCAGCATATTTACCTCTTGACAATACCGAATTTTTCGAAGAACCAATTACTCTAATCGATTGGCTTGCTCAATATTCTAGCGATACCAGCGAAGTTTATCTTCGAGGATACCTTGGTAAAATGCTTTTCTCTGGTGAGGATATTTACAAAAAAGCAAATGTTCTTTCGGGAGGAGAAAAAGTTCGTTGTATGGTTTCTAGAATGATGCTGAAAAATGCCAACTTATTGGTTTTAGATACTCCAACCAATCACTTGGATTTGGAATCGATTCAATCGTTCAATAATTCATTAATTAACTTTGGTGGCACCGTATTAATGTCGTCTCATGATCACGAATTTATTCAAACAATTTCCACTCGTGTTATCGAACTAACTCCAAATGGAATCATTGATAAATTGATGGATTACGATGATTATATTTCCAGCGAGAAAATTAAAGAGCAAAAGGAAAGCTTATATATTTAAGTCTAAATTAAACCTTTATATCTCATCCCCCGGACATTTTTTTGTTTGGGGGATTTATTTTTTTATCCTTTACCACAGTTAATCTCTTCTTAAAATGCAAGCTATAATATTTTAGTCACTCCTATTTTCCTTTTTCCGGCATTTTATTTATCTTTGCATCACTACCTAAACAACCCTTCATCAGTATATTTTATACACTTTAAACACAAATTTATGATTCCTAAAATAAAACGCGCTACAATTGTAGTGTTGGATAGCGCTGGCGTTGGTTATTTACCAGATGCTGCAGAATTTGGTGATGTTGGTTCCAATACATTTGGAAATATTGCCAAGCATTGTAATGGTATTAGCTTACCAAACATGGAAAAGTTAGGATTAGGTAACCTAACTGATATAAAAGGAGTTGCACCTTGCAACATGGTAAGTGGAGCTTACGGAAAAGCTGCAGAAGCATCAAAAGGCAAGGATACAACCACTGGTCATTGGGAAATAGCAGGAGTTAAGCTAGAACGAGCTTTCCCCACCTATGCAAATGGATTTTCAGAAAAAACCATTCAATTATTTGAAGAAAGAACTGGTAGAAAAGTGATGGCAAACAAGCCCGCTTCAGGAACTGCTATTCTTGACGAATATGGCGAAGAGCAAATGAAATCGGGCAACTGGATTGTTTATACTTCTGCCGATCCTGTCTTTCAAATTGCTGCTCACGAAGAAATTATTCCCTTAGAAGAATTATACCGAGCATGCGAAATAGCATTAGAAATTTGCACCGAGTTGGAACCTGTAGCTCGTGTAATTGCACGACCTTACTTAGGAAGTGGGGAAGGAAATTTTGCTAGGACCTCGAATCGTCACGATTATTCGGTGACACCACCCGCTCCTACTGTTCTCGATCGCTTAAGCGAAAGCGGATTGGATGTTATCGGTATTGGTAAAACAAAAGATATTTTTGCCGGACAAGGAATTACAGACTCCCGTGGAACTAATAAAGATAATTTGGATGGTATTAATAAAACCATAACTGCCTTAAAGGAAGATAGTAAAGGGTTGATATTCACAAATCTGGTCGATTTCGATATGCTATTTGGACATCGTAGAAATCCGGAAGGATACAAAGCTGCCTTGGAGGAATTTGATCGTTATTTGCCACAAATTCAGGCAAATTTAAAAGAAGATGAAATTTTGATTTTAACTGCCGATCATGGATGTGATCCTACTTATCCTGGAACCGATCATACAAGAGAATACATTCCAATAATGGTGTATGGTAAAAATATCAAACAGAATGTTAATTTGGGAACCAGAACATCTTTTACTGATATTGCTGCAACTATCGAGGAGCTTTTATTAGGAAATAAAGTAGAGGGAAGTTTTGCTAAGGAACTCTACCAGTAAACTTTAAGATATATTTCAAACTAAAAATGCCACTCCAAAAAGTTGAAGTGGCATTTTTTATTCCATTAAAAAATATCTTGTTTTGCTTATTCTTCCAGAAGTTTAAGCAAATGCTCATGTATTCCAATTTTATATCCGCGCGAAGCGAATTTAATATCGCCATTGGAATTCAAAACCAATAACAATGGCTTTTCAATTTTACCTGAAATGCCTAACTCCTTTTTTGCCTGTGTAATTAACTCATTATTCTTATCCTTATACAGCTCGTAATTCGATGGCATGTTGGCAAAAAAAGCTTCCGATAAATTCTCATCAGCTATTTCTTCAGCCTGAATTACTGCGATAGTACCATTCCATTCTTGGTATCGCTTTTTAGTATCTTTAAACTCTTCCATTAAATGGCGAGTTGGTTCTTTGCCTGGCTCCAACCACATCAGTACAATCGAGCCTTTATTTTCTAATGCTTTAAGTGATACACTTTCTCCTTTGTCGTTGAAAACCACCATTTTATCATCTATATGCCCAAGCAATTTACTTTCTACCTTTGGATCTCTGAATACCAAATCAACTTGTGTAGTTTGATCTTTCAAAACTTCAAAATGATTCAAATGCGTGTAAACAGTTCCATCGGCGCCACGCTTTCCAGTAACCAATCTATAGTTTCCTACTTCCAATTCTAATTTAGCTGGCAAATCGGATAATTTAGAATCCCAGCCATAATCAAGACTTTCGTAAGCTCCATCAATCATTTTTCCAATGGTAAAATGCATGTAATAACCTGGATCAAAATCTTTTAAAACGTTATTCAATGTTAAAAAACCCGTAATTGGTTGTGCATTTTCTTGTTTTTCAAAGTAAACGTTCATCCACTCATTTCCATCGAAATACTGTGGTGTTTTTTCTGCTGGTTCCAAACGCGAAGGAATTCCTAAACTTCTGCAAAGAGCTACAAAAAATACATCTCTCGATTCCGAATTCGAAATTCTTAGCTCGTAAACACCTTTAGGCGTAATTGGTAAGTTGTAATAATTTTCTACTTCAGTAATTTGTATCTCATGTAAAATCCATTGCTTAATTTGTTCAACTCTCTCCGCTCGCTCTCCAGTACATTTGCCTTCAAAAGCCTTCTGCAAATATCCTCTATAAGCAATTAACCACTCGTTGCTAATTCTTGGATTCAGAACATATTTCAAATAAACTTCCTTAGAGTCGTAATCTTCCAACTTGTATTTCCCTACAGTATTATTTAAATGATCTTCCAATATTGTAGATCTCGTGTCGCGTAAATCTTTATCAGCAACTAAATTGAGAAGATCTACTGCAAAAGCGCCATTCTCTTCAGTTGTAGCTTCAATAAATTGTTGAATTTCGTTCCAGTTCCCTTGACTTTTTTTGCAAGCATTCCAAATAAGTTGAGAATCCAAAGATTTTTTCTCAGCCAAACTACTGGCAGTAATTGAATCGATAAAAGTGGTTCTATAATCCATTCGAATGCTGTCTTCATAAGACAGTCGAATATCATTTTGTTTCTTTTTACTCTCATCCACCGAATAAGGATCTTTCTCTACCGGAGGAACCATATTTAAATCGGCAATTTTATCACCATAAAAACCACGTCCTAATTCCAAACGAAGCGTATCGGTTTGCTTCACGCTGATTTTTTTACCCGCATACTCTCCATCTTTACTAGTCCAAATAATCAAATCACCCAAACCTGTGGTGAGAAATGATACTCCATTAGAATCAGTTTTTTTACTGGCAATGGAATAAAACTCCGCATAGTTATACAAACCAAAATCTACCTTTGCATTTTCTACAGCTTTACCTGATTCATCAATAACTTGCACGTAAATTTTCTTCACATCAGCATAGTTTTCCACCACATTAATCTCTGTGAAATTATCGGAACGCTTTACAACTTCAGAATCACCATCAAAATCGCCAAAAACCTTGGTATGCACCAACATTGCCCTACGAGCAGGTTCGGTAAACCAACCCATATTCAAATCGGGTTCGGGTTCGCAAGCTCCTAAATACGACCATTTGCCATCTGTCCAAACTTCTACCCAAGCATGATTATCGTCGCTATGAGCCCAACGAGGTGTATAAACCTGACGGGCAGGAATGCCTACAGATCGCAATGCAGTAACTGTAAATGTTGATTCCTCGCCACACCTGCCCCAGGAAGTTCTTACAATA
This sequence comes from Labilibaculum filiforme, assembly GCF_002843315.1. Lineage (GTDB taxonomy): Bacteria > Bacteroidota > Bacteroidia > Bacteroidales > Marinifilaceae > Labilibaculum > Labilibaculum filiforme. Next base: position 35,630 of record NZ_MVDD01000025.1, read on the forward strand.
CTTAACGGACCGCTTGTTCGAATATCGGTAGGAGCATAATTTACTTTTTCGTGGCACCAATGATTCACTTCCAGCACTGCTTCCTTCATCGACATAGCTTGCACACGAGGTTTTAATTCTTTCAGGAAAACCCATCGAGCAGCATCCAAATTTTCATTGTTTACACGATATGGCAATACAAAATGTCGAAACAATTCATCAGGCACCTTTTTTCCCCATTCGAAACTTTCTCGGGCCTCAAAGGCAGATCGCACTTGTTTAAGGAAAAAGTCGCCATTATAATCCGCTAAATCGCACAAAGGCATGTAGGCATACAAGAATTGTAATGCTTCTTTTTCTTCAGTAGTTATATTTTCCTGAAATACAGAGAAAAGTTCACCGGATCGATTGGATGCAAATTCTTTACGCTTTTCGAATCGCTTAGCAACTTTTGCACGAATAGTAGAATCTTGAATAAAATGCACATCGGAACAGCCCCAAAAGAAAATGAGACTAAGCAGAAGGATAGAAATCTTCCTCATTAGTAGAATAATTAGTTATTAGTCCTCGGCTTTTAGGATAGTTACAATTTTACAAATTTTCTTGGAGTCTGCCTCATAAAATTCAAATTCAGGCACATTTTCTTCACCTCCCATTGCAATTTTAGGATTCTGATATTCCATTTTACCTCTTACTAACGACTTTGCGGAACAATGAAACTCCTGAGCACCAGTGTGTTTTTTTAAGCTCAATATATTTTCATGATTGATTCCACTTCCCGGCACAATTACTATTCGTCCACTTGCCTTTTCAAGTAAGCCTTTCAATAAATCTTTACCCAATTCGGCAGTTTGCTCTCCTCCTGATGTTAGTATGCGATCGGCGCCCATCTCTATTAATTGCTCCAAAGCTTTAAAATGATCCTTCACCATATCAAAAGCTCTGTGAAAAGTGAAACTCATTGGTTTTGCTAAATCGATCAATTCCTTGGTTCTTTCCAGATCAATACTTCCATCAGAAAGTAAAACACCCGAAACAATTCCATCTACGCCACTATTTTTACATTGAATTATGTCCAATTTCATGCATTCAAACTCAATATCGGAATAGCAGAAATCAGCCCCACGAGGCCTAATAATTACATGTACAGGAATAGTAACCGATTCTTTGGTCAATTTTACAGAAGCAAAACTTGGTGTTGTTCCCCCTTCATAAACGCCAGCGCAAAGTTCAATTCGATCAGCACCAGATTGTTCTGCAATAATTGCTGATTGAATAGAATAACAACATATTTCGAGTAGAGATGTTTTCATGGTATAATAGTAATAAAAAAAAGTTACCTCGAATAAGGTAACTTGTTGTTAAAAAAAGTCAACACTCAACATTCTTTAATTTACATTTAAATGATTTTCATTTAAAAAATCAATAAAAGAGATTAAGCTTTGTTCATTTTTAGGATTGATTTTATTTTTCAGAATAAAATCATATAATTCAGCTTGTTCATTAAATTGTTTCTTTAATTTACTTTTCGTTTTCCCTAATTCAATTAAGCTAGTTCCTTTATATACAAAGTAGCTTTTTTCTTTTATTACCCTACTTGACTTTTGTCCTACATCCAATTGCACATTATAATTTGATGCTTGTAATTTAGCATCATATCTGCATAACAAAGAATTATCATCATCAATTATAACCTTATAAAAGCCTTGCTCTGTGAGTTTTAAAAAAATATCCGTTACAAACTGCTCCTCACCATCCGTAAAAATAATGCTTTTAACACGATATCTTGGCAATACTTTCACCTCTCCTTTATATTTAATTTCCAGCTCGTTTTTTTGCAAATCGATACGTGTTTCCATGCCTTTAATCACACTACTATCTGCGATCAGATAAATATCCGCTTTTTTCCAATCTTCGCATAAATAGAAGGTGCCAATCTGAGATTTTTTCACTTTCAATTTTAGTATATTTGGATCATTCAAAATATTTCCTTCAAACTCCATCATAGAATTTGTTTGAAATGTCTTACTATGTTGACCAAGACATAATTGGCTGAATAACAACAAAAGCCCTATCCCCATAATGACTTTTACTTTACTTAAACTAGTTCTTTCAGTATCTAATTTTGGTAGGTTAATTAATTTCATGTGCGTTTTGTGTGATTTAATTAATAAGGCATAAATGTATTTAATTTGAAGATCAAAACAATATTTAAATTAAGTAGATTATTAAACTAGAACTTAATAAACAAGCCATGAGTGATTTACATAACAACTAACATGATTTTGTTTTATAAGCTCCTCTGGTAAAGAAAGCACATTCCCTTCCAATTTTGCTATATAAATTAGTTAGATAAAAGTCCGAAACATATTGCTTTGGTTTGATTTTCGGGATAATTTAAAGATATTTGCATCGGAATTAACCCAACAAGAGAGTCAGTAAATATATACTTAATGAGAGATAAGGTTCTTCAATTAGCAAAAGAAAAGAATGCGGTTATTTTAGCGCATTATTACCAAACTCCTGACATTCAAGAGATAGCCGACTTTAAAGGCGATAGCTTGGCCTTAGCACAAAGGGCTTCGGAAGTAGATGCAGACATTATTTTGTTTGCAGGCGTTCATTTTATGGCTGAAACAGCTAAAATTTTAAACCCTACGCGTAAGGTACTTCTACCCGATTTAGAAGCAGGCTGTTCGCTAGCAGAATCGTGCCCAGCAGATGATTTTCGTAAATTTAAAGCACTTCATCCAGATCATATTGTTATTTCGTACATTAATTGTACTGCTGAAATAAAAACACTATCAGATGTGATTTGTACCTCGGGAAATGCAGTTCAAATTGTAGAATCTTTTCCTAAAGAGCAGAAAATAATTTTTGCTCCCGATAAGAATCTTGGTCGATACATTAATGAAGTAACAGGCCGACAGATGATTCTTTGGGATGGAGCCTGTGAAGTTCATGATATTCTTTCTTCGGAGAGAATTATAAAAATGAAAATTGAAAACCCTGATGCATTGCTAATTGCGCATCCAGAATGTGCACACCCAGTATTATTATTGGCCGATTTTGTGGGATCGACAACAGCAATGCTAGATTTTACAAAAAATAATAAATCGAAAAAGTTTATTGTTGCTACTGAAACAGGAATTCTTCATCAAATGAAAAAAGATTCTCCTGATAAAGAATTTTTAATTGTTCCGGCCGATGAAACCTGCTCGTGCAACGACTGTGCTTACATGAAATTGAATACCATGGAAAAATTATATTTAGCACTAAAAAACGAACAACCAGAAATCATATTACCAGCTGATGTAATGGAAAAAGCAAAAGCTCCAATTGTTAGAATGCTTGATTTATCGAGACATTTGATCAAATAAACAGCTACTCGCAATAGAAAAAGGGAGATCTTTTAAATCTCCCTTTTTCTATTGCTTTACTTTTCGTTCATTACACTTACCGAAGAAATTCCAGCTAATTTACAAGCCTCTTCGAAATGTAAGTCATCCAAGGCTTTATATAGAACTGCAAATGCAGAATGAATCCAAACAATAGAGACAAAGACGCCTACAAACAGACAAATAAATCCTAAAAGAAATACAAAAAAGGATAAAATTGCCATTCCAAAAATAGTCCAGAAATAACCTTTACTTAAATAATAACTAAGCTTAACAGCTTGTATTGGATCTACCTTTTTATCCATAATTAAAAAAGGAACAAAAATCATTTTACAAGCCAAGTAAATACCTGGAAGAATAAGAAATACAAAACCCATTCCCACAATTCCAATCACCAACAAATGACTTAATATCACAAATAGAAATTTTTTAAAACCATTTAAAATTTCTTCGAACTGAGGTTCTGTTTTTCTAGCTGCTTTTAGAAACATCCAATCTACACCGTAATTAAATGGCGTAATTATTAAAAAATAGTACAAAAAGCCAAAAAATTGAATCGACGACAGACCAATACTCAACGAATCTTTATCCTTCCATCCCATTTGATTGAAACCCATAGGTATTTCAATTAAACCAGAAACAATAATTGCAAGTAATAAGATTAAAAAATGATTCTTAAGAACACTCCAAGCCTCTTCAAAACAACCACCTACCGTTGGAAACACTTTTAAAATCAGATCCTCTTTACAATAATCTACTCTCATAAAACTATTTTTTTAATTAAATCCTTCCCATCCACTTTTCGGTTTTACTTCTTACGCAAAGGAGGGAATTTGTATTATTTTAAATAAATATAGAACATCTAAGCTTGCTAAAAAAGATCCCTGTAGGATAAAAAAGCAATAAGCTAAAAAAATAAATAGGGTAATTCCATACTAAAGCATCATAGTAGTAGAAGCAAGAAAATACTCGATCGATTTTCTCCGAAACTAAAAAAGTATCATCAATTAAATAAATCGCCATGAAAACAAAAATTAGATTTTATTTCGCAATTACTCTTTCTGCCTTTTTGTTTTTCTCTTTTAGCAATGTAATGGCAGCGGAGGGAAATAGTAGTAATGAAAAGAAAGAAAAAAACAAAGTTCAACAGGTTATTGACACCTTAAAATACGATGTTTACAAAGGGGAAATTAAAGATTCAAAAACCAATGAACCGCTAATGTTTGCAACTATTACCGTTCAAGGAGTTAATGTTGCAACTGTATCGAACAGTGATGGTGAATTTCTATTAAAAATAGCTAAAGACCTACCTGTTAATACGATAGAAATCACCTATATTGGATACAAAAATCTCGAAATTCCTATTTCTTCATTAAAAGAAAAGAAAAACATATTAAAGTTGGAATCTGTTACTATTCCTTTAGGACAAATTAATATTTACCCTTTAGATCCGCTATTTTTAGTAAAAAGTATTTTGGCTAAAGTAGCTCAAAACTATTCCACAGAACCCAATATGATGAAGGGTTTTTACCGTGAAACCGTGAAAAAAAACAGAACTTATGTAGCTATATCTGAGGCTGTTGTAAATGTTCATAAAGCTGGATACAAACAAATAAGAGATGATCAGGTACAGATATACAAAGGACGTAAAAGTCAAGATGTTAAGAAAATGGATACCTTACTATTCAAGTTGCAGGGCGGACCAAATACTTCCTTACTTTTGGATGTGATAAAAAATCCATACAACCTACTTTCCGAAGATTTTATAGAAAGCTATAATTTTTCGATAAAGTCGGTGACTAAAATAAACGACAAAATTCATTACGTCATTGAATTCAAACAAAAAGAGAATATCGATATCCCATTGTATTACGGATTACTATATATCGAATCGACAAATTTAGCCTTAGCTAGCGCCAAATTCAGTTTGAATTTAAGTAATGAAGACGAAGCAAGTAGAATGTTTATTAAACGCAAACCGGCAGGTGTTAAAGTAACTCCTACTTCGGCAGACTACCTGGTTAACTATACCGAAAAAGATGGTAAATGGTATTTCAATTATGCAAGAGGTGAAATTAACTTTAAGTGCAACTGGAAACGTAAATTATTCAACACCAACTATAGCGCAATGACTGAAATTGCGATTACCGACCGCGACGAACAAAATATTGTTCGCTTTAGAGGAGATGCTAAATTTAAAGTAAATCAGGTAATGGTTGAAGAGGTAAACAACTTTGCTGATGCTAATTTCTGGGGAGCATACAATACCATTGAACCAGACCAGTCGATTGAATCGGCAATCCGAAAATTGAAAAGAAAAGCCGACTAGTAAAGTTTTGAATTCAAAAAATACTAAAGTTAGTTAACCTACAAACTTTAAAAAATGAATTCAAAAATCAGAAAAGAGCCGTTCACTCCTATTTGGGGAAAACAGGAGCAACTTTAGAACGGTTCTTTTCACCATAATAATAAATTAAGTATGGACGAAAAAATGTAGAGATTAATAGTACAGATCTTTCCTCCAATGATTGAAAAATCCTAACTTAGAACGTAGAAAAAGCTTTTTACAACACGGGAAGAGATACAAAAATGCTGGAAGATAAAGACAACATACTTAAAAACATACAAAGAGGTAATTTACAAGAATTTGAAAAATTATTCAAAGCATTTTACCCCTCGCTATGTAATTACGCTCTACGATTTGTAAAAGATACCAATCAGGCTGAAGAAATTGTTCAGGAATTATTTTGTCAATTATGGGAAACAAGAAAGAATTTAAAAATACACACTTCCTTAAAAGCCTACCTTTACAAAGCAACTTATTTTAATAGTTTGCAGGTTTTACGAAAAAGAGGTGTAAAAACGCAGTACGAAGAATATATTAAAACCCACAAACCAGAAAGCTCATTGCCAATAAATTCGGTAGAAGAAAAAGAAATTTATAGCATCGTACAAAATACACTTGCTAATTTACCCGAACGATGTAGCCAAATATTTAAAATGAGTAGGTTCGAAGGTTTAAAATATCAGGAAATAGCAATTAAATTATCCGTTTCGGTAAAAACTGTTGAAGCAAATATGGGAAAGGCATTAAAAGCTTTCCGTAAAAATTTAAAAGATTACGTTGGAATTATTGTGCTATAAAGAACATGGAAGAAAAAAAATCACATAAAATTGAGTGGGAAATCATTTCGAAATACCTAAGTGGAGAAATGAGTGCGGAGGAAAAATTGGCATTTGAAAAGTTGATTGATTCCAATCCTAAGTATGCAAAAATTGTTACTGCATCCGATAAAGATTTAAACCTAATTCAAGAGATAAATGAAATTCAACAACAGTTTAATGCTGATGTTGCTTGGACTGCGGTAAAATCTAATTTAAGTAATTCTATTAAAGAGAATCCCTCGAAAACAATTCCTTTATTTTCGAGACAAAATGCGAAAAGAATCATGCAGATTGCGGCCATGTTACTAATTACCATTGGCCTTGGTTTTGCAAGCTATCGTATTTACACAGAACAACTTACTTCTTACCAAAGTATTTCATCGGAATTACATGAAAGTGGGAAAACAATTACATTGGCAGATGGCTCTACGGTAACACTTAATGGAAAATCAGAATTAGTTTACGAAAAATCGTTTGCCGGAAAAGAAAGACGAGTAAAACTAACAGGAGAAGCTTTTTTTAGTATTGCTAAAAACCCTGCAAAACCATTCATTATTTCGGTTGAGAATGCAGAAGTTAAAGTTTTAGGAACTTCATTCAACGTAAATGCCAACAATAAGCATGTAGAAGTACTAGTAGAAACAGGAAAAGTTCAATTTTCGCTTGCAAAAAAACCAACTACGAATATTATTCTTGAAAAAGGCGATTTTGGAGTTTTACAAGAAGAGTTTTTGGAGAAAAGAACGCAAAAAGATGAAAACTATCTTTCGTGGAAAACCCAGCTAATGGTTTTTAAAGCAATGAGTTTAAAAGATGTTGCCAAAGTAATTAACCGCACCTATCAAGTTTCTATTGAATTTAACGACCCAGCGATTCAAAATTTACCAATAACCACATCGTTTAATAAAACACCACTTAACGATGTTTTGGAAAACTTATGCCGACCATATCATCTTACTTACGAGAAAAATGGAGCTCAAATTATACTAAAAAAAGATCTTAAATAATTAATGTAACATGAAAAAATGGAAGACATATATCAATTGGCTTCAGAGCATCTTAACTTATACTCTGCTTGCGCTATTGTTATGCTTCTCTTCCACTGCCAAAGCGCAGAGTTCCCTTTTAAAAAATAAAATATCCATCGACATTACCGAACTTAGTATTAATGATGCTTTAGATTCTTTAGCGGCAAAAAACAATTGCTACTTTACCTATAATTCTGATTTATTTGCCAATAAAAAGAAACTTAGTTTGAAAGCAGACACGCTTGAATTCGAAATTTTATTGAAAAAAATAGTACAAGATACCAGTCTTACATTTCAAGTGGTAAACCAGCATATTATTATTGTCTCGGCAAAATACAAAACTAATAAACCAATTAATTCGAATTTGATCCCTTACCTTTCGTACCGAAACATTGGAGGAAAAATAACAAGTCAATCGGCCAATAAATCATTAGCCTACGCAAGTATCGGACTTAGAGGGAGACATGTTGGTACCATTAGTAATCAAGATGGCGAATTTTCTCTCACGGTTTCATCTCAAAACACAAACGATACACTGGTTGTTTCCTATGTTGGGTTTAAAAATTTTGAAATTCCGGTCGCCAAAATCCCGAACAAAAACCTACAAATCCAATTAAAAGAAGATTTTATTTCTCTTCAAGAGGTGATTATTCGAAACAATGATCCCAAATCATTATTAAAAGCTGCAATTAATAAAATTGGAACTAATTATCCACAACATGCTACTAATTTAACCTCCTTCTATCGGGAATCTGTACATAAAAACAATAAGTACATGATTTATTTGGAATCCGTTTTGGAAATTTACAAAAATGCATACTCCGAAAATGAACTAACAGATCGAGTAAAGGTATTTAAAAGTCGCAAAATTTATGACGTTTCCCGTTTGGATACCATTTCATTCCGGTTAAAAGGAGGAATTCAAGGATGCTTAATGTTAGATATTGTAAAAAATCGCCCCGAATTTTTGGATCCTGAGTGGATGGATTTTTATAACTATCACCTATCCGACATTAGCACATTCAACAACAGACCAGTTTATATTATTGAATTTCGGCCAAAACCAAATATAAACACTCCTCTTTTAGAAGGGAAACTAATTATTGAAACCCGTAGTTTAGCTATTATTAGTGCTGAGTTTGGATACAACAAAAACCTATTGCCCGAATTGGCAGACCGATTTATTAGCAAAGGAAATGCAAGAACTAAGGTACGTCCAACACAAGTATTGTATTCTGTAAACTATCGTAATATCGATGGAAAGTATTTTTTAAATCATACACTTGGAGACTTAAAATTTAAAGTGAAGAACAAAAAGAAACTGTTCTCCCAAACCTTCGCTACCACTTTCGAGATGGCTACAACAAAATTAGACACCAATAATGTGGTGAAATTTAGGCATCGGGAAACCATTGCCCCCACAACCATTCTTTCCACCGAAAACCTAACTTACGATCCTAAATTTTGGGGAAATCAAACCTTTATTAAACCCGAAGATAATATTAAGGAAGCCATTAAAAGAATCAGCAACAGCATGCAACAGGTTGCTATGGATACGAGCAAAACCGAATAAATTTGCTTTTTAAAACACCTTTACCCATGTACATTTGTCCCACTTGCAAAAGAAGTTTATCTGGTCCAAACCAAAACCACTCTTGTTTTATCACCAATAAAGAAACGCATTTGCAAAAAATGAAGGTGTAAATTTCGGAACTATTTGAAGCGCTTCTTACTTATCTAACCAACTTCGAGAAGATTGAAATTATCTATTTAAAAACTTGCATTTAATGTAAAATTGGAGCAACATTTTTATCTATTTACGCAAAAAGAAAACATCTGGTATTGGAGTTTCAATTGCAACGAGAAGAAGATCAATTTCCAATCTACCTGTGCAAACGCCTATCTAAAAATCGAGTACTACACCGTATTGCTATTACCGAATTATCCGATTTCGATCAGCAATTAAAAAATTGGTTGCAGGAAGCCTATCAAACTATCCGTAAATAAACATTTTGTATGATTATATTTTTCTTTGAAACAAATATTCTAAAAGTCTTTCTATTTTTGTATTTCTTTGCAAGAACTAAATTAGCAAGCTCAAATAAATGGGAAGTCGGATTAAAAAACTACTACAAAATTCACTTGGAATAATAATTGGTTCCGTATTTTTGTTTCTTACCCTCCGTAAGAAATCGATGACTCCCATATGGGAAAGTTTGGCTAATGCCGACTATTTTTTCATCATTTTAAGCTTTGTATGTTTATTTGTGATATTTTATCTACGTGCCTTGCGGTGGAAGTTAATCATTGAAGAATCGGGAGAAAAGCCAAAATCCGACAAGGTATTAACATCCATCCTACTCGGCTATTTTGTAAATAGTTTTACGCCCAAATTTGGAGAAATAATACGTTGCACCTCTCTACAAAAAACAGCAAATGTTCCAGTTTCTGTATCAATGGGTAGTGTTATGGCCGAACGAGCCTACGATTTGCTGATTTTGGGAATTGGTGTGTTCGCTATATTTTGGGTAGAGCTAGATCGGTTACAGAGCATTATCGACTCCACACTTGGCGGAATTTCGCACATTTATGGCTATCGCTATTTGTATGTAATTCCTTTTGCACTAGTGGTTCTGTTTATTCTATTTCTAATTAGCTTACGCAGATTAAAAAAATCGGAGCGTCGCCCGATTAAAAAAATCGTTGAATTTCTACAAAGTATGTTTTTATCCCTAAAGCAAGGATTATTACTTAAGAAAAGATTCCACTTTATCGTGCTAACCATTCTAATTTGGGCAATGCTAATTACTTTAAACTATATTTATCTGCTTTGCTTGCCCGAAACTTCATCCTATTCAATTAGTTTTGCCATTGTAGTTCTTTTTATTGGTGGTATTGGTTGGGCCTTGCCTAGTCCGGGTGGAATTGGAACCACTCACTTTTTACTACTGCAGTTATTCGTTGCCTTTCAATTAGATCCAAATGCTGGAATTAGTTTTGGAATTCTTTCTAATGGATTAACTTTTATTGGTACTATTGTAATTGGAGGTTACGGCTATTTTCGATATTGGGTAGAGACAAGAACCCTTGCGAAATCGGAAAAAAACAAATAAAATGCCCAATTGCCAATTGGGCTCGCAAAGAATTCTACAAAATCATATATTACACCTATCTTTGTCCAATAACAACACCTGAATACAAAAAATGAAATTTAGTCAATATAGTTTTTCCCCTGATATTAAAAGAAATTTAGAAGGTTTAGGTTTTAACCGACCTACCGACATTCAATTTAAAGCAATTCCTCCTATTGTAAGAGGAGAAGATGTGCTTGCTATTGCGCAAACGGGAACCGGAAAAACTGCAGCCTTTGCAATTCCTATTATCGATAAATTGCATAAAGCGAAAAAAAACAGAAGCAGCGAGGGTATTAAATGTGTTGTAATGGTTCCTACCCGCGAATTAGCCATACAAATTACCGAAGTTTTTCAGAAAATTGGGAAACATACAAAAGTAACTAGTTTTTGTGTATTTGGAGGAGTAGAACAAGCACCTCAAATTTCTAGTTTGCAAGGAGGGATTGATGTTTTAATTACCACTCCAGGCAGAATGTTTGATTTAACCAGTCAGGGATTTATTCAATTAGATCAAGTAGAAACCTTGGTTTTAGATGAAGCCGATCATATGTTGGATTTGGGCTTTATAAAAGACATACAGGATTTAATTCGTTTTCTACCTAAGAATCGTCAAACCTTATTCTTTTCGGCAACCATTACCCCTAAAATTAAAAAACTAGCCTATTCGTTGGTTCGAAGTGCAATTCGTATTCAAATTTCGCCTAAAGATCCTGTATCTAAAAACGTAGAGCACGGTGTTGCATTTGTAAAAATGGACGATAAACGTTTCTTTTTGGAACGTATGATTAAAGAACATACAGAAAGCAAAATACTTGTTTTTGTAAGAACAAAAGTAAGAGCCGAACGCGTTCATAAAGCTATGGAGCGAGTTGGAATTGTTACTCAAACCATTCACGGAGATAGAGAACAGAGTGATCGTTTAATTGCTTTAGAAGCTTTTAAAACAGGAAAAGTAAAAATATTAATCGCTACGGATGTTAGTGCCCGCGGTATTGATATTCCAAATGTTGATTACGTAGTTAATTACGACATGCCAGATGTTGCAGAAAACTACGTTCACCGAGTAGGTAGAACCGGACGTGGCATTAAAAAAGGTTTAGCGATATCTTTTTGTTGTCCAACCGACGAAAAAAAATTGCTGGCTGAAGTAGAAGCATTTACCGGTACCGAAATTCAGGTAATGGACATTTCGAAAGGAGATTACACCGCAACTATCGATTTTTCGGAAGACTATTCGAAAAGTTTGAAGGAGCTTATGGATGAAGCAGATAGTTTCCTTCAAAATCCCAAAAAGAAAAAATCAAAAAATAAAGTAGCAACAAAGAAAGCTCCTAAAAAGAAAAAATAGCGGTGAAAAAATTAAAACCTCAAAACCAAAAAATGAACTGCACCCCAAAAGTTGGACACAACATTTGGGGTGTTTTTTATGGAAAAGAAAAAGAGAAACAAATTTAGTATTGATGATCGCGAACGTGCAGTACTGAAAGTATTAAATGAAGGACGATCTT
>NZ_MVDD01000026.1:0-39953 GCF_002843315.1 Labilibaculum filiforme
AATGCAAAACTGAAAGCATTCAGAGCATCACTTAGAGGGGTGAGGGATATTAACTTCTTCCTTTTTAGAGTCGCTAAAATATATGCTTAAAAAATCTTACTCCACCTGATATTCGAATTGATCCAAATATATGCTTAAAAAATCTTACTCCACCTGATATTTGAATTGATCCAAACATTGTTGTGGATTATAGAGAATACAAAATATCAAAAAAACATTTAAATCAAAAAAGCCTCCGAATCAAAAGAATCGGAGGCTTTCTGTTTTATTTTGGCGGTCTGGACGAGACTCGAACTCGCGACCCCATGCGTGACAGGCATGTATTCTAACCAACTGAACTACCAAACCAAAATTTCACGATCTGTTTATTTTAAGAGAACAAATCAAAACTCTTTATTTTGGCGGTCTGAATGACTTGAATTCGTCCCGATTCTCGGGATGACAGGCATGTATTCTAACCAACTGAACTACCAAACCAAAATTTCACGATCTGTTTATTTAAGAGAACAAATCAAAACTCTTTATTTTGGCGGTCTGAACGTGACTTGAATTCGTCCCGATTCTCGGGATGACAGGCATGTATTCTAACCAACTGAACTGCCAAACCAAAATATATTTAAATTTCCAAAAAGGAAATTACAAATCAAAAATAGTGCAAAGAACTTTTTCTTTTAGCGGTCTGGACGAGACTCGAACTCGCGACCCCATGCGTGACAGGCATGTATTCTAACCAACTGAACTACCAAACCTTTTTTTGATTGCGATGCAAAGATAATGCAAGTTTTCTTACTTGCAATATCTGCATGCAATTTTTTTGTTTGCAATTCTTCTTTATAGTAGTAAAATAGCGGTTTTGAGCTTGTTACGCTTGTGAAAAAAATGCTTTTTTTTTACAAAGATCTATTCTGATTCTTGTATCGTCTTAAAGAAGCTGAAATTTACACTTCCATAAACTCTTTTTTCAGTAAAATTTGGATGAGCAGAAAAATCATTGCTAGCACCGTGCTCAACAATTAAAAGACCATCCTCTGTGAGTAACTCTTTTTCGAAAACTAAATCTGGAATTGTTACCAAAGATTTCATGTCGAAAGGAGGATCGGCAAATATTAAATCAAATTTTTGAGGGAAATTCCGAAGAAACCTGAATACATCTGATTTGATGACTTGAATTTGTTCAAATTTTAAATCTTTCACGGTTTTTTGAATAAAGGAAAAATGGTTGTGATTCTTTTCCACACACATTACCTTTTCTGCCCCTCTGGAGGCAAATTCGTAACTAATACCTCCTGTACCACCAAAAAGATCTAAAACGCTTAAATCTTCAAAATCTATAAAGTTATTTAAAACATTAAAAAGGTTTTCTTTGGCAAAATCAGTTGTTGGTCGAGCCTTAAAATTTTTATCCGGAGATATTCTTCTTCCCTTATGGGTTCCACTTACTATTCGCACCTAGATAAATTTAAAAGATTAATAAATTGATTGTACTCCTGATGTGGAATACTTTTGTTTATTCTAAACTCCGATGGAAGTAATTTTACCTCAACCTGACCTAGGTATTTTTTTAGTAGCAGAATTACCTGACTGTCTTCTTGTACAAGTCCATCAATAATTAACTTACTACGCTCATTATTTAACTTTTGCTGTTTAAAGATATTGAGAATGTAGTAGGCTAAATCGGAACTTGCACTATACGAAAACGTATTTATGAAATGTTTCCCGTTTCGATCCGGGATAATTACATGAAAAAAGTTATTCTGAATGTTGAGAAAAACTTGTGGGTGATTCTCAGCAATTTTTTGATTCAAAGCTTCTTTGTAAAAAGGGAAACAATGATGATATAGTATACTGTTTTTGAAATGAGATTGTATAAACTCATTTATGTTGTTTGGAAAAGAAAATACAATCCAAGCTTTTAATTCAGTAATCTCATTCCACTGCAAACAATCACTCTTATCAAGATGATGAGATAATTGAAAACTCTCGTAAGCAAAGTCCTCCGAGAAAAATTCCGAGGGAATAAGTAATGCTTTATCCGAAATCCAAACTAGCGAAACATCCTTAAAATCTAAATTTAAGAGTTCGTTGTTTCGAACAATTTCGATAAATGAATTTATCGGATTATTGTCGCTATTTGTTTTGAAAGGAATGAATTGATTTAACGCAATACACTTTAAATGTGAGTTGAGTATAGAAAAAGAAAATCCATCCAGGCTTACCTGGATGGATAGGGTATATTCTTTTGTTTTGTTTTTATCAAATGACGTATCAACAAATACAAGGTCGTTCATGTAGAATTTTATATTTATTCCCAGTTACCAGCGTTATTGTTTGCTTCTTCAAGAGAACCAACCATTAAACCAGGATATTTATTTAAACGAATACGGTTTCCATTTTCTTCAAGAATTTCTTCACGATATTCTTCCATAATATCACCAAAAATATCTGTGTTAGAAACACTTGCTTCAAAAACTTGAACTTTTACATTCGATCCGGTAACAAAAACGCCAGCACCTAATTTAAATTGTGCTTTCCCTTGTGTAAACGGTACAAAACGTAAATTCTCAATTGGGTATTTTTTACCAAAAACAGTATCGAGAGCCGAAATCATAATTGTATCACGAGTTATCAAACCTTTGTTTACAGCTTCTTTTTCAGTCATACCTGCTTCTACTTGCTCATCAGTAAGAGAACCGATAGATTTAATTAAGGGCATAGAGTCAGTTTTGATAAAGCTAATTAAAGTATCAAAACTTCCGGTATATTTACCATTAACATCTTTGTAAGCACCTTCGGCTTTACGGATATCTTTCAACTGTTCAATAATTCTATCGTATCTTTGATTTTTAATTTTACCAAATTTAATTGGTTTCATAATACTTTGGTAGCTTAAATAAGCAAGTGCAACAATAGCTATAGCAAGTAAGATTTGAAAGACTTTTTTCATTTTTATTCTTATTAGTTTGTAAGTTTGTCTGCAAATTTAAAAAAAAAATCTATTTGAGTATTTTTCTAGCCATTAAAATTATCAGAAATGTTAAAAAATCATATTGCCTTACTTATAACGGAAAGTATGAACTTCGATCCAACAGAAGATCAGCACAAGGCAATTCATGGTTTAGCAGATTATGTAACGGATAATGAAAGGGATGGAATTTTTTTGTTAAAAGGCTACGCTGGTACAGGGAAAACTACTTTAGTGAGTGCTTTAGTGGCTGTTTTAGATAAAATGAAGATCAATTCGGTTTTATTAGCACCAACAGGTCGTGCGGCTAAGGTGCTTTCTCATTATTCAAATAAATCGGCCTATACAATTCATAAAAAAATCTATCGGCAAAAGTCGTTAACAGATGATTTAGGGATTTTTAATTTGGATCGAAACCTGAGTAGTAATACAGTTTTTTTGGTCGATGAGGCTTCAATGATTTCTAATTATTCATCCGAGGCATCGGTTTTTGGTTCGGGAAGGTTATTGGATGATTTAATGCAATATGTTTTTTCTGGGAAAAATTGCCGGTTGATTTTGATTGGGGATACGGCTCAGTTGCCACCAATAGGTTTGGATATAAGTCCAGCACTTGATCCTCAGGAACTAGAATCGTGCTATAATCTTCCAGTGAAAGAGGTGATATTAACACAGGTTGTGCGTCAGGATCAGGAATCGGGTATTTTAATAAATGCGACTAACTTACGTGGTATGATTGCTGATGAACGTAGCGGGTATCCGGTTTTAAGTACAGAGAATTATCCAGATATAAAGAGGATAGGTGGTGCAGAATTAATTGAAGAAATATCGAATGCACATTATCAATCAGGTTTGGAGGAAACAATTGTAATTAGTCGATCGAATAAAAGAGCAAATAAATTCAATCAGGGAATTCGAAATACTGTTTTGTACCGCGAAGAAGAAATTTCGGCGGGCGATTATTTAATGGTAGTGAAGAATAATTATTTTTGGGCACAGGATATCAAAGAAATGGATTTTATTGCGAATGGAGATATTGTTGAAATTGTTCGGATACATAAGCATGTAGAAATGTATGGTTTTCGTTATGCCGAAGTTACTATTCGTTTTCCCGATTACAAGGATGTGGAATTGGATACCATGATCATGTTGGATACTCTTGATATCGAAACGGCATCTCTTGGATATGAAGAAAATAAAAAATTATTTTTTACAATTGCTGAGGATTATGCGGATATTCGATCTAAGAAAAAGCGTTACGAAAAAGTTAGAGATAATAAGTTCTTTAATGCTTTACAAGTAAAATTTTCATACGCAGTTACTTGTCATAAAGCTCAAGGGGGACAGTGGAAAACTGTATTTGTGGATCAAGGATACTTAACCGATGAATTATTGACAGCAGAATATTACCGTTGGCTTTATACAGCGGTAACACGTGCTACTGAAAAATTGTTTCTTGTGAATTTTAAAAAGGAATTCTTTCCTAATGAGAATGAGATTTAAAGCTCGATTCCAATAATTAGAATGTCGTCGGTTTGCTCATTGTTTTCTTTCCAACTCTCAAACCAATTAAAAATATCTGATTTTTGAAGGTTAATGGATTTGGATTGAATGGTTAATAGCTTTTCGTAAAACTGTTTCTTTTTAAGTGTTTTAAGTTGTTGCCCGCCTAATTGATCCGTGATACCATCTGTGTATAGAAAAATTCGGTCGCCCGCTTTTGTTTCTATTTTTTTTGATGTAAATTCTGCAAACTCAGATTCTTTACAAATTGAATTTCGGTCGCCTTGAATTTCGAATAGAGAATATTCGTTATTTTTATCTTTGGCTTCAATGCTTTCATTGTTACATCTAAGGGGATCGGTAGTTTTTCTGAGCAAAACAAGAGCTCTTTTTGCGCCAACAAATTCTAAAATTTGTTCTTGTGGGTAAATAGAGCAAAATAATCCATCCATTCCATCGTATTGTGTATAGGTATCGCTGGATGTGTTTAGAACTCGACTGAACTTTTGACTCAGTAAAGGGAAGAGATGTTCTGCATTAATCTCGTTTTCATTCTGCGAAAGAGTATGCAATTCCATTTGTCCCATAATGGTTAGCATTGCAGCTGGTACACCGTGACCAGTACAATCAAATAAACCAATGTTTTTTTTCTGATAGTTTTGCTGAATCCAATAAAAATCGCCACTCACAACATGCTTTGGGAGATTGATGATAAAGGATTTAGAAAACAATCTTCTAAAGTTCTCAGCATCAGGAAGAATAGATCTTTGAATTCTACCTGCATGAATCATACCTTGATGAATATCGTAGTAGGACTTATATTTAGAAATTTCTTGTTTTTGTTCATTGATTTGAAAGGCAATCAATACTTTGGTTTGCAGTTCTGTAAAATCAATTGGCTTTTTAACGTAATCCTGAGCTCCTAAGCTTAATGTTGCTTTTATGGATTCCATCTCGGTCTTGGCCGAAACCATAATCACAGGAATTTCTTTTAACCTTTCATTGGATTGGATTTTCTCAAGAACCTCAACTCCATCCATTACCGGCATCATAATGTCGAGAAGGATAACATCAGGAATGTTATCGTTTAGCCAATCGAGAGCTTGCTGACCACCTTCTTTCGAAACGACAATATAATCGCGTCTGAAATACGCTTCAATTAATTTATTGTTAATTGGAGAGTCGTCAACAGATAGAATGGTTCTTTTAATTTCCATAGTAAGTAAAAAAGTATAGGGTAGCATAAAGCTACCCTAAAAATATTAGTTTAATTCCAAAGAGCTAATAATTCCTTTAATTTTTTTATTAGCCTTCTCTTCAGTAGCGTAAAAATCCTTAATAGAAGCAAGGTTTTCGCGCACTTCGAAATAATATTTAATTTTTGGTTCGGTTCCCGACGGACGAACAGAAATCTTAGTTCCATCTTCTAAATAAAACTGAAGAACATCGGCTGTTGTCTCAAAATCCAAAGCTGTTTCTTCCCCGGTTACAGGGTTGATAGCTATTCTGGTTGAATAATCTTTCACCAAAACTAATGTAGAACCATTAATTGTTTTCGGACGATTGAAGCGATAGTCGTGCATTAATTTTTCAATTTGTTGCGCACCTTCTAAGCCTTCACGAACAATATAAATCATTTTTTCTTTCGAGTAACCATACTCTACGTAGATATCTTTAAGGATATCAAATACATTTTTTCCTTGGTCTTTTGCCCAAGCAGCAATCTCTGCCATAATACTACAAGAAGATACTGCATCTTTATCGCGGGTAAAATCACCTGGCATATAACCAAAGGATTCTTCACCACCTCCAATGTAATTTTTGTCCGGGTTTTTTCGGATTACATCAGCAATCCATTTAAAACCGGTGTAAGCATCGAAACATTGTACGTTGTTTTGCTCTGCTACATCTTTAAAAAGTTCTGTTGTAACAATGGTTTTTACCACATAATCGTTACCGGTTAATAAACCAAGTTCTTTTCTTCTTTTAATAAGATAGTAGTTGAAAATAAGAGCCGTTTGATTTCCGTTTACAATTTCCCACTCGCCTTTATCATTTGTAGCAGCAATACCCAAACGGTCACCGTCCGGATCGCAAGCCATTACTAAATCAGCATTTACTTCTTTAGCCTTGTCAATAGCCATTTTAAGTGCTTCTGGCTCTTCAGGGTTTGCCGACCATACTGTAGGGAAGTTACCATCCACAACATCTTGTTCGGGAATATGAATTACATTTTCGAATCCATAATTTTTTAGAGACGCAGGAACTAGTCTTACTGTTGTTCCGTGTAAAGGAGTAAAAACAATTTTAAGATCCTTTTGGTTTTTTATTGCTTCAGGAGAAAGACTTAATGTTTTTACTGTGTCCAGATAAAGTTTGTCCATGTCTGCACCAAGTACTTCAATTAATGCCGGATTTCCTTCGAATTTAATTTCTTCTAGTTTTACAGCCTTCACCTCCGAAATTACATTCTTATCATGAGGAATAACCAACTGGGAACCATCTTCCCAATAAGCTTTATACCCATTGTATTCTTTTGGATTGTGAGATGCCGTAATTATAACTCCAGATTGACATCCGAGCTGACGAATGGCAAAAGACATTTCAGGTGTAGGTCTTAAGTCTTCAAAAATATAAGCCTTAATACCATTTGCCGAAAAAATATTAGCAACAGTATCTGAGTATAATTTGCTGTTGTTACGGCAATCATAACCAATACAAACAGATAGATTGTCTTGTCCTGCAAATACTTTATTAATGTAGTTTGCTAATCCTTGGGTAGCTGCCCCAACAGTATAAATATTCATTCTGTTTGTGCCTGGACCCATTTTGCCACGTAATCCTCCGGTTCCAAATTCAAGATCTTTATAAAATGAATCTATAAGATCGGTTTTATCTTCTTTTTCTAATAATGATTTTACAGCATTTTTAGTTTCCTGATCGTATTTTCCGTCAAGCCAGGATTTGGCTTTTTCATTTACTATCTCAAAAATCTCAGTTTTGTTCATCTTCGACACAATTTCTTTTTGGTTAACTATTCTGTTATTCTTTTAATACAATGTTTAATTCTGCTCCTCCAATGTGGTATTTCAAGCGTAAAAATATGTTTAATTTTCGATTTATTCAAAACACTATAGTGTGGTCTTTTTGCAAGGCATTGAAAATCTTTGCTTTCGATGCAGTTAATTTTGCATCGATTTTTTGATGTGTTTTGTATTTCAGTGGCGAAATCGTACCAACTACAAACGCCTTCATTAGAATAATGGTAGGTTCCAAAATTATTAAAAAGACTGTTCTCGCTAATAATCTGCATGATATGGAGAATTGTAGAGGCTAAATCGTATGCGTAGGTTGGTGTTCCAACTTGATCTCCCACAACATCTAAAGAAGCTTTTTCTTTCCCCAAACGAAGCATGGTTTTCAAAAAATTTTTACCAAAAGGAGAGTAGAGCCACGAAGTACGAATAATGATGTGTTGTTGGCAAATGTTTCGTACGTATTCTTCTCCTTCAAATTTGGTATTGCCATAAACTCCCATTGGTTTAGCTTTTTGATCCTCAGCGTAAGGAGTCGAATTGTCACCCGAAAATACATAGTCGGTTGAGATGTGTATTAAGGTGATGTTATTTTGGGAAGCTACTGTAGCTAAGTTTTTTACAGCATCAGCATTTATTATTTTAGCTAGCTCTTTATTTTCTTCCGCCTGATCAACATTTGTGTAAGCGGCACAATTAATAATGTAGGAGATATTTTTGTTCTTGATGTAATCCTTTATTGCATTCAAGGAGCAAATGTCTAACTCTTCAATATCAGTAAAGAAAAATTGAAATTGATTATATTTTACGGATAGTTCATTTATTTCAGAACCTAATTGTCCTTTTGAACCTGTAATAAGGATGTTTGTCATTTTTTTTATTTGCTGTATTTAAAATTCTTTTCAGCTTCTTTAAAATTCGGATATACTTTATCTTTTGGCGAAATGATTGCCTTTTCAGGTTCTATTCTCCAATTGATATTTAGAAAAGGATCGTTAAAACTAATTCCTCTTTCTGCTTCTGGATTATAAAAGTTGTCGCATTTATAAATAAAAGTTGCCGACTCGCTTAATACAGAGAACCCATGTGCAAAGCCTTTTGGAATTAAAAACTGAATTTTATTATCGGCAGATAGTTCAATTCCACTCCATTGCCCATAGGTTGGGGAACCTTCTCTTAAATCTACAGCAACATCATAAACTTTTCCTTCTATTACACGAACTAGTTTTGTTTGCGAGTAGGGTGCCAGCTGATAATGAAGTCCTCTTATCACACCATATCCTGATTTGGATTCGTTATCCTGAACAAATGAAAGGTTTAAGTTTTTCTGATTAAAAATTTCTTCGTTATAACTCTCGAAAAAATAACCCCTCTCGTCTTCAAAAACTTTTGGTTTGATAATTAATAGGTCTGGAATTTTTGTTTTTATGATTTCCATGTTTAATTACATTGCTTTTTAATCGTTTCATTAGCTACCATGATCAAATATTCGCCATATTGATTCTTGAGTAAAGGTTGCGCTAATTCAATTAATTGTTCTTTGCTGATGAATCCATTTCTGTAGGCAATTTCTTCTAAACAGGCTACTTTTAAGCCTTGTCTTTGTTCTATGGTTGCAATATAATTGGATGCTTGAAGCATGCTGTCGTGTGTTCCCGTATCAAGCCAGGCAATTCCTCTACCCAAAACTTGTAATTTAAGTTTTTCTTCTTTTAGGTAGAGTAGGTTTAAATCTGTTATTTCGAGTTCTCCTCTTTTCGAAGGTTTTAGCGATTTTGCTTTTTCAATAACGGTATTGTCGTAGAAGTAAAGACCGGTAACCGCATAATTCGATTTTGGTTTTTCTGGTTTTTCTTCCAAACTTTTAACTTTTCCATTCTCATCAAAATCTGCAACGCCATATCTTTGTGGATCATTAACATGGTATCCAAAAACTAATGCGCCTTCGGTTAATTTTGCTGATGTTGTTAGTTGCTTGCCAAATTCATATCCATAGTATAAATTGTCGCCTAGTATCATGCACACCGGACTATCTCCTATGAATTCTTCCCCAATAATAAATGCTTGTGCCAAACCATCAGGAGAAGGTTGTTCTGCATAGGTAATAGTAAGACCAAATTGATTTCCATCTTCCAAAAGATCCTTGTAAAGGTGAATGTCTTTTGGTGTTGAAATGATTAAGATCTCCTTTATTCCTGCAAGCATTAAAACAGAAAGTGGGTAGTATATCATCGGTTTGTCGTAAACAGGGATGATTTGTTTCGAAATGCTTTTAGTGATCGGATAAAGTCTTGTTCCCGAACCTCCTGCCAATATAATTCCTTTCATTTAGTGTGTTGCTTGGTTTGATAATAAGTTATCAAAATACGAAATAGTTCGAAGTAAACCTTCATTTAACTGAATTTTTGGCTCCCAATTGTTTAATTCCTTCTTTGCAAGACTAATGTTCGGTTGTCTTTGGGTTGGATCGTCTTTTGGTAAGGGTAAATGAATTAATTTCGAGTTCGAATTGGTTAGTTTAATTACTTTTTTAGCCAATTCTAAAATTGTAAATTCATTTGGGTTGCCAATGTTCACCGGACCAATAAATTCTTTTCTAGAATTCATCATTCGTATCATTCCTTCTACAAGATCATCAACGTATTGAAAACTTCTGGTTTGCAGGCCATCTCCAAAAAGGGTGATATCTTCGCCTTTTAATGCTTGAACAATGAAATTGGATACTACGCGACCATCATTTGGATGCATGTTTGGTCCGTAGGTATTGAAAATACGTACAATTTTTATTGCAACATGGTTTTGCGTGTGATAATCCATAAATAAAGTTTCGGCACAACGTTTTCCTTCATCGTAACAAGACCGAATGCCAATTGGGTTCACATTTCCCCAATAGTCTTCGGTTTGTGGATGTATTTCGGGATCTCCATAAACCTCACTTGTTGATGCTTGAAGGATTCGAGCATTTATTCTTTTAGCTAATCCCAATAAATTTATCGAGCCCATTACCGAAGTTTTAGTGGTCTTAATCGGGTTGTACTGGTAATGCACAGGAGAAGCAGGACAGGCCAAATTGTAAATTTGATCTACTTCAGCATAGTATGGTTCTGTAATATCATGACGAACTAACTCAAAGTAAGGATTGTCCATTAAATGAGCAATATTTTTTTTTGAGCCAGTAAAATAGTTATCCAAACAGATAATGTCATTGCCTTCTTTAAGTAACCTCTCGCAAAGATGCGAGCCAATAAATCCGGCGCCTCCGGTAATCAAAATTCGTTTCATATGTTTTTCCTTTTAAACTTTGGTCATATGGAACTTACCATATAATCATCCTATCTTTTTGACTAGAAGTTGCAGTTTGGCATTCTTCATAGTTTAATTTTTCAGGTAAAATTTTTTACTCAATTGTTTCTTTTTTTATAATCTCTCGGCCAATAGAATAATAGGTATAACCCAATTCTTTCATTTCATGGAGATCATATATATTTCTTCCATCGAAAATTAAATTTTCCTTCATTAATTTCTCCATCACCTTAAAGTTAGGAAGTCTAAATTCCGACCATTCTGTCACTATAAGTAGTGCGTCTGCATCAATTAAAGCTTCGTATTGGTCTTTTGCATAGCCAATAGTATCGCCTATTTTTCGCTGACATTCTTTTGTGGCAACAGGATCATATGCTGTTACTTCTGCTCCTTCGTTTAATAATTTACTGATGAGAACAAGGGATGGAGCCTCTCTCATATCATCGGTATTGGGTTTGAATGATAAGCCCCAAATTGCAATTTTTTTACCTTTTAAATTTCCATCAAAATGTGCCATCATTTTTTTATAAAGCACGCTTTTTTGGCGGTTGTTTACCAATTCAACCGATTTTAATATTTCAAGAGGATGTCCTTTTTGTTCGGCAGTTTTAATTAATGCCTGAACATCTTTTGGAAAGCAGGATCCTCCATATCCAGTGCCTGGATAAATGAATTTATTTCCAATTCGACTGTCCGATCCAATTCCTCGGCGAACGTTATTTACATCGGCGCCTACAATCTCGCAAAGATTTGCGATATCGTTCATAAATGAGATTTTTGTTGCTAGCATTGAATTGGCTGCATATTTTGTCATTTCTGCAGAAGGAATATCCATGAAGATTACTGGATGATTATTCATTAGGAATGGTTTGTATAGTTTGGTCATTACTGCTTGAGCTCTTTCCGATTCAGTTCCAATAACAACTCTGTCTGGTTTCAAAAAATCGTCAATTGCAGCTCCTTCTTTTAAAAATTCCGGATTCGAAGCAACATCAAATTGAATGTCTGAATTTCGATTGTCAAGTTCTTCTTTAATTGTGGCTTTAACTCTTTTTGCTGTTCCAATTGGTACGGTACTTTTTGTAACAATTACAAGGTAGTGATCAATATATCGTCCAATTTCTTTTGCTACCTCAATTACGTATCGAAGGTCTGCGCTTCCATCTTCATCAGGTGGCGTACCAACAGCAATAAAAACGGCATCGGCACCTGAGATGTTGTCTTTTAGGTTGTTCGAGAAAAATAATCGCCCTTTTTCCATATTACGTTTCACCATTGGTTCTAGTCCGGGTTCGTAAATTGGAATAATTCCCTTATTTAAATTGTCTATTTTAGTCTGATCTACATCAACGCAAGTAACAGTAATACCTGTTTCTGCAAAGCAGGTTCCGGATACTAAGCCTACATAACCGGTACCAACAATTGTAATGTTCATTTCGTTCGTTTTAGAGTTTTATTTAAATGGAGTGAATTATGATGTAAATAAAGCGAAATTAATTCACTAATAAAATGATTTTACTGGCTGTTTTTACTGCTTTGCAGATCTTACATTCCCAAAAAGCATGCTTAAAAAAGAGAAGGGATGCTAATTTGTTAGCATCCCCATTATAATTGTCTTTTCAAGGTTTTAAGTTCGGTTTAATTCGCTTTTTTCACATATTTGGTTAGAATTACAATTTGTTGACCTTCTACACGACCTTCAATATGTTCTGCGTTATCTGCTACCAATGAAATGTTGCGAACTGCAGTTCCACGTTTGGCGGTAAAACCACCACCTTTTACGTTTAAGTCTTTAATCAAAGTCACTGTATCTCCGGTTTGTAGTTGGGCTCCGTTGCTATCGATGTGTTTCACCGCATCTTCGTCGCTATCACCTTCGCCTGTGGCTTTCGCCCATTCCAAAGTCTCTTCGTCAAGATATAACATATCCAATAAATCCTGAGGCCATCCTTCCGAACGTAATCGGTTCAGCATGCGCCAAGCCATCACCTGAACTGCAGGTACAGTACTCCACATGCTATCGTTTAAGCATCGCCAATGGTTGGCATCTACTAGCTCTGGATTTTCAATTTGAGCATGACAGGTTGCACAAACCAATATATTTTTATCTGTGGTTCCATTTGTGGGAGCTACTTCGTATGCTTTTAAATCTTCGGTTGCGCCACATAATTCACAAAGTGAGCCACTTCTGCTGTGTAATTCTTTTTCGATACTCATTTTTTTATTTTTTTTACTTATGTAGATTAATCAAGAGTTTCCCCCGTTGGGGATTTGTATTTGAAGGGTGCAAAGTTAAACGAGTTTATTTAAAATGTAAATGCTACGATAAAATTGTTTTTACATCATTAGGGTTTAAGAAATTTAAAATATGATTTTATTTTGATGTATTTACTGAAAAAATAGCCGTAACTTATTAGTTCTTCGGAATAATTGTATACTTTTGCACCGATTTTTATATATAATGTCTAATTTATTAGTAAAAAGTAATTTAACAAATGATTGAAGAAAACAAAAAAGTAGACAATTCTGCTCCAGATGCAGAATTTGATTGGGATGCATTCACAAGCGACGAAGGATTCGCAGGTGGAAACAGAACAGATTTAGAAGCAATGTATGATAAAACTTTATCTACAATTTCTGAAAAAGAAGTAATTGATGGTACAGTTATTTCAATGAACAAAAGAGAAGTTGTAATCAATATTGGTTACAAATCTGACGGTATTATCAGCTTAAACGAATTCAGATATAATGCTGAATTAACAATTGGTGATACAGTTGAAGTTTATGTTGAAAATCAAGAAGACAAAAAAGGACAATTAGTTCTTTCACACAAAAAAGCTCGTGCATTACGTTCATGGGATCGTGTGAATGCTGCTCTTGAAAAAGACGAAATTATTAAAGGTTACATCAAATGTCGTACTAAAGGTGGTATGATCGTTGACGTATTTGGAATCGAGGCTTTCTTGCCAGGATCTCAGATTGATGTTAAGCCTATCCGCGACTACGATGTATTCGTTGGAAAAACTATGGAATTCAAAGTTGTGAAAATCAACCACGAATTTAAAAATGTTGTTGTATCTCATAAAGCTCTTATTGAAGCTGAATTGGAACAACAAAAGAAAGAAATTATCGCTAAGCTTGAAAAAGGTCAGGTTCTTGAAGGAACAGTTAAAAACATCACTTCTTATGGTGTATTTATTGACTTAGGTGGAGTAGATGGTTTGATCCATATTACTGACCTATCATGGGGTAGAGTAACTCACCCAAGCGAGATCGTTGAATTAGATCAGAAATTAAACGTTGTTATCCTTGATTTTGACGATGATAAAAAACGTATTGCTCTTGGTCTTAAGCAATTAACTCCTCATCCATGGGATGCTCTTGATGCTGAAATGAAGGTTGGCGACAATGTAAAAGGTAGAGTTGTTGTTATGGCTGATTATGGTGCATTTGTTGAGATCGCTACTGGTGTAGAAGGATTAATTCACGTATCAGAAATGTCTTGGTCACAACACTTGAGATCTGCTCAAGATTTCATGAAAGTTGGAGACGAGGTAGAAGCTCAGATTTTAACTTTGGATCGCGACGAGAGAAAAATGTCTCTTGGTATCAAGCAATTGAAACAAGATCCTTGGGAAGGTATTGAAGCTAAATATGCAGTTAACTCTAAGCACACTGCTAAGGTTCGCAACTTCACTAATTTTGGTGTTTTTGTTGAAATCGAAGAAGGTGTTGACGGTTTAATTCACATCTCAGACCTATCTTGGACTAAGAAAGTGAAGCATCCAGCCGAATTTACTACTATCGGTGCTGAAATTGAAGTTGTTGTTCTAGAAATAGATAAAGACAACAGAAGATTAAGTTTAGGACACAAACAATTGGAAGAAAATCCATGGGATGTATTCGAAACAATCTTTACAACAGATTCAGTTCACGAAGGTACTATCGTTGAAATTTTCGAAAAAGGTGCAGTAATTGCTCTTCCTTACGGAGTAGAAGGATTTGCAACTCCTCGTCACTTAGTGAAAGAAGATGGATCTCAAGCTAAAGTTGAAGAAAAATTAACTTTTAAAGTTATTGAATTCTCAAAAGCAGCGAAAAGAATTATCCTTTCTCACTCAAGAACTTTCGAAGATGACAAGAAAGCTGATGAGACTGCGAAGAAAAAAGAAGTAGCAAAAATCGCTAAAAAAGGCGTTAAAAAAGTGAAAGATTCACTAGAAAAGACTACCTTAGGTGATATATCAGAATTAGCTGCTTTGAAATCGCAAATGGAAAATGACGAAGTTGGCGAGAAATAATTAAAAATTAAGTAATTATGGATTTCAAGATTGACAAGAAAGATGGTTATACCCTTGTACAGGTATTGAAAGACAAGTTGGATACTCATATTGCTCCTGCTTTAAAATCAGAATTGGTTTTAATTTCTGGAAATGGTGAGAAGAGTATACTCTTAGATTTAACGCCTTGTACATATTGTGATTCATCTGGTCTTAGTGCAATTCTTGTAGCCAATAGGTTGTGTAAAAATGCTAATGGAACATTTGTTCTTCATGGCTTGCAGCCTGCTGTTGAAAGATTAGTTTCAATTTCTCAGTTGGATTCAGTTCTAAATATTTCTTATAATATGGACGATGCTATTTCAACCATGAAAGGTCAAATCGAGTTAAACAAATAGTTTAGTGAAATTTGAAGTAACAATTTTAGGTAGCAACTCTGCTTTACCAACCACCAAAAGATTCCCAACCGCTCAAGTGCTCAATGTGCTTGAGCGGTTTTTTTTAATAGATTGTGGAGAGGGGACACAAATACAAATGAAGCGGTTCAGACTTCCTATGAGTCGAATTAACCATGTACTGATCTCACATATGCATGGTGATCATATCTTCGGATTAATAGGTTTGCTTTCTACATTTGCACTTCAGGGACGAAAGTCCGACCTTCATATTTACGGGCATAGTAAATTGGAAAAATTGATTCGTTTTCAATTAGAACTACTAGAAACGAAATTGGATTATGAGATTTTTTATCATACCATATTTGGAACAAACATTCAAACCTTGTTTGAAGACGATTCGTTAATTGTTCAGTCGTTTCCGTTGAAACATGGAGCAATGCCATGTGCTGGATTTTTGTTTAAAGAAAAGGAGCGACTTCGAACTCTAAAATCGGATATGCTTAGCTTTTACAATATTCCTATTAAAAATAGACATGGAATTAAGCAAGGAGACGATTTTATTTGTGATGATGGAGAGGTAATTCCAAATGATAAATTAACAAAAGATGCTCCTAAGGTAAGAAGTTATGCTTTTTGTACCGATACTGCTTACTTGCCTAAAATTGTACCAATAATAGCAGGGGTAGATTTGTTGTATCATGAGGCAACATTTTTAAAAACAGAAGAAAAAAGGGCGAAGAAGACTTATCACTCTACAGCAGAGCAAGCTGGGAAAATAGCAGCGGAGGCTAAGGTGAAAAAATTACTAATTGGTCATTTCTCTGCTCGATTTGATGATTTGAAAGAGCATCTGGAAGAAGCAAAAAATATTTTCCCAAATACTGCACTTGCCGAAGATGGAAAAATATTTTCAGTAGAACTTGATCGGGATTAATTATCTTCAATCAAGTTTTTTTTTACTTTAGCAGTTCATAAAATTTAAAACATATACACAAATGAAACGATTAGTAGTTATTGGCCTGTCAGTTGTCTTTTGCTCTTCGGCAATAGGACAACAAAAGCAGGATAAATCGAAATTTCAGGAGTACGAACCTGGTTACTATCAAAATTCTATTCTGAAAGATATTCGTAATGTTGATGAGCAATTGAAAAGTGAAGAGGTGGATAAAAAATTCTTTATGGATCAAAGCTCATACGAATTGCCAAATAAAGTAGCATTGTATAAAAATAATACCGAATGGGCACAACCAACTTTATCGCAAGGAAATACAGGTACTTGTTGGTGTTTTTCAACAACCTCTTTTTATGAGTCGGAAGTGTATCGTTTGCACAAAAAAGAAGTGAAAATTTCGGAGTTGTATACTGTTTATTGGGAGTATGTAGAAAAAGCCCGTCGTTTTATTCAAGAAAGAGGAAATTCTCATTTTGAAGAAGGTGCCGAAGGTAATTCTGTTGCCCGTATGTGGAAAGAATATGGAGCTTGTCCTGAAAGTGAGTTTACTGGCTTGTTAAATGGTCGTAAATTTCATACTCATGCTAAAATGTATCAGGAAATGATGGACTTTTTGAATGGATTAAAACAGAGCAATGCTTGGAATGAAGAAGAAGCTTTGGCTACTATCAAATCTATCATGAATCATTATTTAGGTACCCCTCCAACTAAATTTGCTGTTGAAGGAAAAGAGTATACTCCTAAGTCTTATCTTTCTGATTACTTGAAATTGGATATGGATAGTTACGTAGAAATTTTATCGTATAAACAAGAGCCTTATTGGACACAAGTAGAATATAAAGTACCAGATAACTGGTGGCATTCTAAAGAGTATTATAACGTTCCTTTGGACGATTATATGAATGCAGTAAAAAAAGCAGTTCGAAATGGTTACACAATGAGTATTGGAGGTGATGTTTCTGAGGCAGGTTTCCTAAGAACAACAAACTGCGCAATGGTACCTTCTTTCGATATTCCTTCTGCTTACATTAATGAAGATGCTCGTCAGTTTCGTTTTTCTAACGGTTCTACTACCGATGATCATGGGATGCATTTGGTAGGTTATTATGTAGGTAAAGACGGTAAAGATTGGTATCTGATTAAAGATTCAAGTTCTGGATCAAGAAACATTGATGAAAATTCGGAGGAATTTGGTTACTATTTCTTCCATGAAGATTTTGTGAAACTAAAAATGATGGGATTCACAATTCATAAAGATGCAGTAAAAGATCTTCTGAAAAAATTTAATTAAATTTGCAACCCCCTAAGCTATTCTTAGGGGGTTTATTATTTACATATGGAAAGGTCGGATTTAATTTCTATTCTTGGCTTTGTTGCCGCTTTTTGCACAACAGTATCTTTTGTTCCGCAAGCTTTGCGTGTTATTAAAACAAAACAGACAAAGGATTTGTCACTGGTAATGTACTCCATGTTTAATGTTGGAATAACGTTGTGGTTAGTTTATGGAGTTTTGATTCTTGCATGGCCAATTATTATTGCAAATATGATTACTCTTGGATTAACCTTAACTATTTTGGCTTTAAAGATAAAGTACAAATAGATTATTACTGATTTGTTTTTTTGCTTTATGCTATTCAAATATTGTAGCTAGTGAGAACAAAATTTGTATATCTTTGTACGCCAAATAGGATTACTGAACAACCCCTCAATTTATAGATTTTTATGCAGGAAAAAATTCTGATTTTAGATTTTGGCTCACAATATACACAGCTGATTGCCAGACGAGTACGTGAATTAAACGTTTATTGTGAAATTCATCCTTACAACAATCCTCCTGTTATCGACGATTCGATTAAAGGAGTAATTCTTTCGGGAAGTCCATTTTCTGTTCGCGATGAAAAGGCTCCAATTCCAAATTTATCTGAAATAAAAGGCAAGCTTCCACTTTTAGGTGTTTGTTATGGTGCGCAACATTTGGCACATTGTTTTGGTGGTGAGGTGATGGCGTCGAATAAGCGAGAATATGGCCGTGCAAACCTTACTTCGGTAGATGCAAACTGTGAGTTATTGAAAGGTATTAGCTTAAATTCACAGGTATGGATGTCGCATGGTGATACCATCGAAAGCATGCCTTCAAATTATAAAGTTACAGCTTCTACCAACGATGTGGAAAATGCTGCGTTTGCAATTGAAGGTGAAACAACCTACGGTATTCAATTTCATCCTGAAGTGTATCATACCACTGAAGGAAGCATTCTATTGAAAAATTTTATTGTTGATATTTGCAACTGTCATCAGAATTGGACTCCAGATGCATTCGTTGAAACAACAGTTGCTGAACTAAAAGAGAAGCTTGGTGATGATAGAGTGATTCTTGGTTTGTCAGGAGGAGTTGATTCAACTGTTGCTGCCATGTTGGTGCACAAAGCAATTGGCAAAAATTTGTACTGTATTTTTGTTGATAATGGTTTGTTGCGAAAGAATGAATTTACGGAGGTATTAAAAAAATACGAAACTTTAGGTTTGAATGTGATTGGGGTGGACGCAAAAGAGAAATTTATTTCTGCTTTAGCCGGTGTAACCGATCCTGAAACCAAGCGTAAAATTATAGGTAACGCTTTTGTGGAGGTTTTTGATGAAGAATCTCACAAAGTGGAAAACGCCAAATGGTTAGGACAAGGAACTATTTATCCAGATGTTATTGAGTCGGTATCCGTAACTGGTGGTCCATCTCAAACCATTAAGTCGCACCACAATGTTGGTGGTTTACCGGATTATATGAAACTAAAAGTGGTTGAACCTTTAAAATTACTTTTTAAAGATGAAGTTCGTCGCGTTGGTCGTAGTATGGGATTGGAAGATAAATTTATTAGTCGTCATCCTTTTCCTGGACCTGGTTTAGGTATTCGTATTTTAGGTGATATTACTGCTGAGAAAGTTCAAATTCTTCAGGAGGTAGATCATATCTTTATATCAGGATTGTTAGAAGATGGTTTATATGATGAAGTTTGGCAGGCTGGAGTAATGTTACTTCCAGTACAGTCTGTAGGAGTGATGGGAGACGAGAGAACATATGAAAGTGTAGTTGCTCTTCGTGCAGTTGGATCTACCGATGGAATGACAGCTGATTGGTCTCATTTGCCTTACGAATTTCTTGCGAAAATTTCGAATAAGATCATTAATAATGTGAAAGGTGTGAATAGAGTTGTTTATGATATTAGTTCAAAACCACCAGCAACAATAGAGTGGGAATAGTTAATTTAGTATTTATTGCAACAAAAAAGCATAAAGCAATATCTTCCATGAAGGTATTGCTTTTTTGTTAGAAGCTTATTTAGCGTTTAAATTGATTTAGATTGGCAAGATAAAACTGTCGGGCAGTTTCAATATCAGCAATTAATTGCTTTAATTTTTGAATGGATAATTTTTGCTCATTCTCTAAAATATGCTTTTCTAATTCAATTATGGTAGATCTTGCTTCCTCCATAGAGAAGTTTGCCAATACTCCTTTCAATTTGTGAGCGGCATCTTTAGCAAGTTTAAAATCTCCATTCATTAAAGGGGTTTGGATATCATTTATTCTGGAATCCCGAATTTCAAAAAACTTTTCGATAACCGTTTGTATAAATTCTCGATTGTTGTCAACTCGTACAAAGAGATCTTTAAAATTAATAATAGCCACTTTTTTATCTCCTCTCTTTTCTTCTTTTGGAAGTTCTATTAGTTTCAATATTAGCGATTTTAAGTTGAGCGTATCGGGAAAGAATAGTAGTTTTTTCTCTTTGCAAATTTGTTCTTCGTCCAAATTGGTGGTAATAATTAGAAGCTTATTTTTTTTTGGAGCAGTATTTGCGTAGTAGTTTTTTACAGATTCTGCCGATTGATTTAATTCAATAGCAGTTTGATCATCTAACTGAAATTTTGTAATAATTAAATCAAAATTATCTTGGATGATCAATTCAATTGCTTCCTTTCCGGTTTTGCAATTCGTAAAACTTATTTGAGTCATCGAATCAAAGTTCAATGATTTATGAAAACCAATAAGAAGTATGTGCGGTTTATGTTTCATGTTTGTATTTTACAATACCTGTATTTCTTATAAAAATTGTATCTTTCGGAGACTTCTTGAATAAGAAATCAATTTGCGCAAAATTTATTAAAAAGCATAATTTATATGAGTAGTAAGAAATTATTTTTGAGGAACGTGGTTTCTATTTGTTTAGTTGGCCTGTTTATATATGTCGGGGAACTTAAGGCTCAATCAGTAAAGAATCAAGCCATAAAGTATCAAAATTTATTGGCATTAATAGATGCCTTTTATGTCGATACAGTTAGTTTAGAGCGCTTAACAGAGGATGCCATTGTGAAAGTGTTGGCCGAATTAGATCCACATTCTGTTTATATAAGCAAAGATGAAATTCAGGAAATGAATGAACCATTGCAAGGAAGTTTTAGTGGAATAGGAATTCAATTTAATATTTTAAGAGATACACTAATGGTTGTTGCTACTATTCCAGGTGGTCCATCAGAAAAGGTTGGTCTTCGTGCTGGCGATCGAATTTTAAAAATAGATCAGGAAAATGTTGCAGCTATCGGTTTGAAAAACAACGATGTTCGAAAAAGTTTACGTGGCGATAAAGGGACAATTGTAAGCTTAGTGGTGAAAAGAAAAAGAGAAAAAGAATTAATCGATTTTGTAATAACAAGAGACAATATTCCAATTTATAGTTTAGATGCCTCTTACATGATTAACGACGAGATTGGCTACATTAAACTAAATCGTTTTGCAGCAACCACATCAGACGAATTTTTAGAAGCTTTAATTAAATTGAAAGCGGAGAATATGAAGGATATGATTCTCGACCTAAGAGGGAACGGTGGAGGATATATGCAAGCTGCAATTGAGATTGTTGATCAATTATTTAAAGCGGAGCAATTGATTGTGTATACGCAGGGACTTACAAATCCGCGAAGGGAAAATATATCTACTGCCAAAGGCATTTTTAAAGAAGGAAAAGTAGTTGTTCTTCTTGATGAGGGAGCTGCATCGGCATCGGAAATTGTTGCAGGTGCAATTCAGGATTGGGACAGAGGATTAATTTTGGGACGCAGATCGTTTGGAAAAGGCCTAGTGCAACGTCAATTTCCACTGTCGGATGGATCTATGATTCGTTTAACTACTGCGCATTACTATACTCCAACAGGAAGATGCATTCAGAAACCATATGAAAAAGGATTAGAAGATTACCATTTGGATATATTAAACCGATATAAATCGGGTGAAATGATAAGTGCGGATAGCATTCATTTTCCAGATTCGTTAAAGTACAATACTTTGGTGAAAAATAGAATTGTTTACGGTGGAGGAGGTATTATGCCGGATATTTTTATTCCTATTGATACAACAGCTAATTTTAAATATTTCAATTTATTAGTTCGAAAAAATGTAGTTTATCCATTTGTTGTAAATTATATGGATCGTAATTTAAAAAAATTGAGAAGTAAATATACTAAGTTTGAAGATTTTGAAAAAGACTTTGAAGTTAGCGAAGAGATGTTACAAGAAATTGTTGCAATGGGAGAAAAAGAAGGGATTAAGAAGAATGAAGAAGATTATTTAGCGGTAGTTGATGATCTAAAACTTCATGTAAAGGCATTACTTGCGAGAGATTTGTGGGAGAGTTCGGAATATTATAAGGTCGTAAATAAGAATAACGATTTTATTTTGAAGGCCGTTGAAGTATTGAGTAAACCTAAGCTTTATCACAAAGAATTGGATAACGAATAAGTAATTATAGCAAGCCGAAAGTTAAACTTTCGGCTTTTTTTGGTAATAATCTTTCCAAAAATCTATGTTTTTAAGTGCTAAAGATTAATTTTGTAGCCGAAATGCGGATCGAAAGCTTTGGTTTTTGAAATGAATAAGGAAATTCTTTTTCTTGTAACCGTTATTTGAAATAATTAAAAGACATTTAAAAAGATCGTTTTGAAGACAGACTCGGAAAAATTCAGATTAATTGCAAAAACCTTTCATGGTTTAGAGGAAGTATTGTTTCACGAATTGGAACAATTAGGTGCAGAAGAGATAAGAATCTTAAAGAGAGCTGTAAGCTTTGTTGGAGATAAAAGTATGATTTATAAAGCGAATCTTCATTTAAGAACAGCAACCCGAGTTATAAAACCGATCCATAAATTTACTGCAAAGGACACCGACGAGCTATACAATGGTATTAAGGAGATAGATTGGAGCGAATATATCAGTCATCGCGATACAATTGCTATTGATAGTACCGTAAGTTCGGAAGATTTCAAGCATTCTAAGTTTGTTACTTATCGTGTAAAAGATGCCATAGTTGATCAATTTTTTGATAAGATTGGTGATCGTCCAAATGTTCGCGTAGTTAATCCAAGCCTAAGAATTAATATTCACATTGATAAAAATACTTGTACTGTCTCTTTGGATAGTTCTGGAGAATCTTTGCACAAAAGAGGTTATCGTGTTGCAGAAACAGCAGCTCCTTTGAATGAAGTTATGGCTGCAGGTATGATTCTGTTATCTGATTGGGATAAAAAGATGAATTTTATTGACCCAATGTGTGGTTCTGGTACGCTTTTAATCGAAGCGGCTCTTATTGCATATAATATTCCTCCAGGATTGTATCGTAAAGAATTTGCGTTCCAAAAATGGAAAGGATATGATGAGGAAATGTGGGAAGATATTTATAATGAGGAAACCGAAGTTGATTTTGATGGGAAAATATTAGGTTCTGATATTTCCGATAAAGCAATGGAGATTGCGGAAGCAAATATACGTAATGCAGGTTTGCGCAGAAAAATTGATTTAAAAATTACACCTTTTCAACAATTTGTACCTCCAACTGAGAAAGGTATAATGATTACGAATCCACCTTACGGAGAAAGATTGAAGATAAAAGATTTGGAAGGATTGTATTCGATGATTGGAGAGCGTTTAAAGCACAATTTTGCAGGCTATGACGCTTGGATATTGAGTTACTCTGAAGAATGCTTTCACAGTATTGGATTGCGTCCTTCTCGTAAAATTACTCTATTCAATGGTCCTTTGGAATGTAAATTTCAAAAGTATTCTATGTTTGATGGAAAAAAGAGCGATAAGTATAAAAAGAATTAATATTGAAAATTGATTCTAGATCTATATCAGCTCACTGATATTTTATTATATTTGTCTAACGAGTAACAATAATTATATTATTTATGAACTTTAATTTAAACCAGTGGTATTCCGAAAAGATAGATGAAGATGCTATATTCGACTATATGGGGAGAATTGAAGACGAGGATGTTACGAATATTTTGGAGTCGATTGAGCAAATATTGCAAGATAGAAATGAATCACCGAAACTATTTAAGAAAATATTTAACGTATTGGTAGAATTAGTTCAGAATTTGCATCATCATGGTGAGGTTCCTTCCGATTTCGATGTTTCTTATGAAAAATTTGGTGTTTTAATTCTACGAGATGAAGGAACTCAATATCGAATTTGTGCGGGGAATTTTATTAAAGTAGATGGATTAAGACTCATTCGAGACAGAATTGATCAAATTAATACTTTATCCTCGACCGAAACTCAAAGTTTGTATCGAATCATTTTAGGAAACGACCAATTTTCCGAAAAAGGTGGTGGTGGTTTAGGAATGGTTGATATCGCAAGAAAGAGTGGCAATAATATGGAGTATCAGTTTTTCGAATATAATCCTAATTTTTTGTTTCTCGCTATAGATGTAATTATTTAATAACAATCAAAAATAGATTTTCATGAATTCACTTATTATAGAAGGTAGCCCAAAAACACCAAATATTAATTTTGATGGAAATGAAGGGTCTTTTTTAATTTCCGGACGATCGATTCCAGAGAATTCCTTAGATTTTTACAAGCCAATTATTGAGTGGCTTGACGCATATATTAGTGAACCAAAGGAAACTACAACAGTAAATATTAGACTGGAATATTTTAACACAAGTTCTTCAAAGTGTTTGTTAGACGTGTTTAAGAAGCTAGAAGTTATATTTAAACGTGGACAAAAGGTTGGAATTAATTGGTATTATGAAGCGGATGATGAGGATATGCTAGAAGCAGGAGAGGATTATCAGTCTATTATAAAGATTCCATTTACCATGATAGAAGAGGAAGAATAAGACATTATTTAGAGATAAAAAAAACCGCAAGTTTTCACTTACGGTTTTTTTATGATTTTATCGTGCGAATTTTTTCTTATTAAATCTCTGCTCAAAAATTCCCAATAATTTCTTAAATAATCCGTAATACAGGATGATATAAAGAGAAAATGTAGAAATCCATATCACCAGAATATTTACCCAATACGTGTCGAAATATTGGCCCAAAATTCTTTTCTGAGGAGCATAAAAGTGTGCTTTAATAAAGTGTCCTTCTGGATTTCTGTAAATAGGATCAATTTTTTGAAATAATCTTCCTTTGTATTCAATAATACGTTCGATATCATTCGAATTTCTAACAAATTCGGTAAGACCATCATTCGCGTATGATTTTTTCATATTTACGAAGGATTGTTTATCTAAGAATCCTTTTTGTAACTCGGTTAAACGTTCATCTTTTTTATGGTTCGATACATTGTATAAATTAATGTAGTATCGATTTAACTTCTTAAAATACTCGCGTGTTGCCTTAATTACATCGTCATTTAAACTGTCAGGATTTAGCTGTTTTAAATGATCAAATGGAATTGCTATTTTCTCCAAATCTTCTATCGAAAGCTCATTTCGAAGAAGTAGTAAGCTTTCCGCAAGTTCCTTCTGTTTTTCTGGTAATTTTAGATAGCGTTCGCTAGTATTTAATTTGTTTTTAAGTATCGGCAACCAATAATTTTTACGGTAATCTGCTTTACTCATCAACTTCTCGTAGATATAAAAGTTAGCCATGTATTCGTTGTCCTTATACTGTTTTACGGCTAAAGCTTCATAAGCCCAACGAGCAGTTATAATTTCACCATACCAAGGTATTGTATTGGGAGTAGAAATGGTTGGATTAAGCTTGTCGAACTTTACAATTATACCACTTAAAATTAGCTGTGGTATTAGTAGGAAAGGAATTAAAATATAAATAGTAATTACAGTTTTAAAACTATCAGAAATAATTAAACCAAGCATATTCGCAAAGCACCAGGCACTGAATAGTGCAAGCCAATATTCAAAAAACATTCCTTTAATTTCCAGTATAGAATTGCCTATTATTGTAAATAGAAAGGCTTGAAAGGCTGATATTGAGAATAAAATAACAATTTTAGAAAGTAGATAACTAAACTTACTTAAATTTAAAAAGCGTTCTCTTTTAAGAATTTTTCGATCCTTAATAATTTCTTCGGCACTAAGTGTTAAACCAATAAATAAAGCAACAATTACCGACATAAAAAGATAGACCGGAAGGTTGCTATTGTTACTAAATGTATAGCCTAAATCATTTGCAACATCAATATTGTAAAATTTAATTATATAACTTAAAAGAAAAGCTAAGAGCGGTGTTTCAAATAAATTAATAAATAGGTATTGACGATTGGCTAGTTTAGAAATTACATCCCGTCGCACAAAAACAAGGAATTGTGTGAAGATATTCGGAATTTTGAATGTTACTGGTGGTAATTCCTGAGTATCTTCTATTGGTTTGTTAGTACTAACATACTCCTCAAACTTTTTATGCCATTGTATTGGCGATACTTTTCGAACTTGTGTAGGTCTGCCATATTCATCCAAGACTTCAGATTCAATAATATTAAAAATCAAATCTGCATCCACATTACCACACGACGAGCACTCGCTTTCGGTGCGATTTGCGCGCATGGTTTGCGATTTGAAATAGGTTATTGCATCCAATGGATTTCCATTAAAAATGAGATAACCACCAGTATCTAAAATTAGTAGGCGGTCGAACATTTTAAAGATATCCGATGAAGGTTGATGGATTACGACAAAAATTAATTTTCCTTTTAGGGCCATGTTTTTAAGCAGGTCCATGATTTTTGCAGAATCTCTTGATGATAAACCCGAAGTAGGTTCATCAAGAAATAATACGGATGGTTCACGAATTAATTCTAAAGCAATATTTAATCGCTTTCGCTGTCCACCACTAATTTTTTTATCTAAAGGATTTCCTACCTTAAGATTTCGAGCATTGTATAAACCTAAGTCTTTTAATAAGTTTAATACTATTCGAATTAACTGAAAGGTACTGTATTTGTCGAAGCAAAGTTTGGCATTAAAATATAAGTTTTCGAATACAGTTAGCGATTCTATCAGTAAATCATCTTGAGAAACATGACCAACAACACCTTCGAGTTGTGACTTGTCTGTAACAATATTGTATCCATTAATTTCTACGCTTCCATCACTAGGGTTTTCCGATCCATTTAGTACATTTAAAAGTGTTGTTTTTCCTGCACCACTCGATCCAATAATCCCAACCATTTTTCCTGATTCTTCTTTAAAAGAAAGATCATGTACACCAATATTATTTTCTTTAAACCGATATTCAATATTTTTGGTTTCGAATACAACTCTTTTTTGATCCAGATCGCGGTGAAAAGTGGTTGCAATATCACTAAAATAAATCGGATCTATTTTAGGGTTGCGAATAGATGAGCCTTGGGTTAAGAGATGTACTCTTTCCGGATTAAGGTTCTGACCGTTCATAACCAACTCTTCTATTCCTTTGAAGCGCAAAACAAACATGTCAACTCGCTTCAAACGAAGAATTTTGATTTCACCAATTAAACCTTCCGAATAGTAATGTTCTCCTATTTCAAAGGTTTTGTTTTCATTACTAACGGTTAATAAACGTTCCGATCGAATAATTTCATCAAAATCATTCAGTACAAAATTCTTTAAACGATCATATCCTCCAGCAGGAAGGTTAAAAGTGTCAGCAACAGTTTCAACAAATGCAAATTCTTGATCGCTGATTTCCTCTTCCGATTTTAGAAATTCTAAAAGTTGGATAAGAACAATAACTTTCTGACGAACAATTAGTTCTTCATTTATTTCGGTACATATGCGAAGCACTCTCACTGAGCTAGCTGAAGTGTATTTTTTTATTTTAGTAGTTCTGGTAGTGCGTTTCTGGTTCGCTTCGTAGTGCTGATCGTATAAGCTAAGATATTCTTCAGCTGTTTCTTGATCAAGTTGTTGTTTTAGATACCTAGAAACCATTCTTCGCCTCTCAATTGCTGAACTTTTTGGGTGAGCAATGATTGCAAATAATTGCATTAAAGCCTTAAGAATTCGTTCACTCATAAAATGTGAGAGTTAGTGATTGGTTGAAAAAGAAGATTTGAACGGATATTATTGTTTAAATCCTATCAGGAGTAGTACAAATCCTGATGTTACTTCTTTTTGATTTAACTTGGCTTCAATGGTGCAATTTATCGAATTGGTAAATTGGAAATCCCAATAGGGAGAGTTTTGATGATCCTTATTGGAAAAAAGCAAATGATTTTCTTCATCGTAAATCGAGAAAATTACATTTTTTTCCATTTTGCCAGTAGCTCCAACAATACGATAATAGTTATTGGCATAAAAGGTGGTGTGAAATTCTGCAACTTCACCACCCGACAATAAGGCTTTATATTGTTGACCATCAGATATAAAACCTGGCTCAAGATATTTAGTGCAGTTTTGCAAAGTAACGTCTGTTTGAGCATTAGCGGTAAAGCTAAGGCCTGCAAAGAATAAAATTATAAGGGTATAGAAGCGATTCATAAGTCGTTTTTTTTTGTGTGATTACTTGATGATGTGATTACGAATAACACTTACTTTTTCGGTAATAGAGGCTAATTGCTCTTTGTTCATTACCAGTTCAGCTTTGCTTTTCACAATCGTAAGTTTATTTTTAGCATCAGTAATAGGAGGAATATAGGTGTATTTCTCTTCTATTTCATCGAACGTGTATGCCAAGTCAATTAATCGATCTACTAAAAAGTAAAAGTCTTTAGATTCGTTTGAGTAGGGTACTAAAAGTTTTATTAGATTTTCGAGTGGTCTTTTTTGTTCCGAAATTCTACCCATTAATTCTTTGTTCGGACTTATTTTGATTTGTTGGGTTAAAATATAAACTGATTCGATCCAACCACCTGCAAGAATTAAAGCTCCGGTATTTTCCCGATCATTAACTTTTAAATAATTATCGATTTTACGATAAGTATTACTGACAATAATTAATAAAGAATCTCGGTTTTCAATATTTTTTTCAATGCGCTGAATTGTTGGCTTATCCATAGCGTTGTACAAACCGATTTCCTGCGAAATAATTTTTAAAACCGCAAAATAACTAGCCGCGTCTTGTGTTTGGCGATAAATGTTAATGTATCCTAAGTCGGAACCATATATTCCAAAATTTACAGCTTTACTAAAATTTTCAACATAGTCGCTTGCTTTACTGGTACTATGAAGTATATCCCTATTGTAAGGAATTCCAGATTGTTCAAGCAACAAAGATATTTGATAAGGCGATGGTAAACTGAAGAGAATATTATTGTATTTAAAAATATTCGCAGATTGGTCTACATCTTCCAAAATAGCAGCTTCAGTAGACAACTCGTCATCAATGACATCATTTTTCGTTTTATTTTGACGTAAAATCAAAAACGTAACGATTGCTGCAATGGAAATTAAAATAAGAAATTTGATACTGTTTGGTATTTTGTTTTTTGGCATCTTGTATAACTTAAAAATTATTAAGCCAATTTAGAAAGAATAAACTACTTCTCAAAGTTGAGTACTAACTGCACTACGGATTCGTATTTACAAATTAACTAGAGATCGAGTTTTTCGTTCTTAGTTTGGATTTATATCCAAGCTAATTGGTAATTGTTACGTTTAATTATTCATCCATTATTACTCTATTTCTACTAAAAAGGATACATTTGAAGACGAATTTTTTGAAAAGAAATATAACAACAACAAAAAACACTATGAAAAGAGTATTCCTTCTAAGCTATTTATTAATCATTTGTGCCTTTTATACGGTAGTAAATGCTCAAACAAAAAAGTTGAGCATGGAAGATGCTATCTTAGGACAATGGGGAGAATTCTACCCTGAAAGTTTATCACAATTATCATGGAAAGGAGAGAGTAATGTAATAAGCTATGTTGCCGACAATGAAATTGTGGGAGCTAAACCCGGAGATGAAGTAAAGGTTATTTACAGTTTGTCTGATTTAAATGAGATTTTAAAAGCAGCTGGATTGGTCGAAAAAAGCAGATTTCCAAGATTTTCTTGGGTTAGTGATGATGTGATTCAATACAATGCCGATGGTAATTTAATTCAAATAGACTTATTAAATAAGAAGCTTTTGTTGAATCTAGAAATTAACAGAAAGGCTGAAAATACTGAATTTTGTGCAGCTAATTCTTCTGTTGCTTATACCATTGAGAATAATTTATATATTAGTAATGCAAAGGGAAATGAGTTTGCTGTAACTTCTGATGTAGACAAGAATTTTGTGAATGGTCAGACCGTGAGTAGAAGTGAGTATGGTATTGTTGATGGTATTTTTTGGGGACCTAAAGGAGAATCTTTGGCTTTTTATCGGAAAGATGAAAGTAATGTTACCACATTTCCTTTGTTAGATATTAGCACACGTGTTGGAGATTTAAAGGAAATTAAATATCCTATGGCTGGAATGGGTAGCGAAACGGTAAGTTTGGGTGTTTATAATTTGAAAGAGAAAACTACGGTATGGATTCAACCAGACGATTTTGGAACCGATCAATATTTAACTAATATATCATGGGATGCCGATGGGAAATACATTTATATTCAAGTTTTGAATCGTGCATCGGATCATGCAAAATTAAATAAATATGAAGCGACAACTGGTAAATTTGTAAAAACACTCTTTGAAGAAAAAGATGATCGCTGGGTAGAGCCATCTCATGAATTAATTTTCTTAAAAACGAATCCAAAGCAATTTATTTATCAAACCAATAACCGAGATGGTTTTAATCATGCGTATTTGTATAATACAGACGGAAAATTAATTCAGCAATTAACTTCTGGCGATTGGGAGATTCTGGAGATTTTGGGTTTCGATAAATCGGAAAAAAATATGTTTTATCTATCAACGGAAGTGAGCCCGATGGAAAAACATGCTTACAAATTAAGCCTAAAAACGGGAAAGCGTACTCGATTAACATTGGATGAGGGTTTTCATGCCGTGGAGGTTAGTGCTGATGGTAAATTCATAATCGATAATTATAGCAGTTTAAATGTGCCACGTAAAATTACAGTTGCTGATGAAAAAGGCAAAGTTGTAAAGGAGTTGGTGAATGCACAAAACAAGTTGAAAGATTATAACCTGGGCGAAATTTCTTTGGGAACTATTAAAGCTGCAGACAATAAAACTGATTTGTACTATCGAATGGTAAAACCTGCCAATTTCGATGTAAATAAAAAATATCCGGTAGTTGTATATGTATATGGAGGTCCTCATGCTCAATTAGTAACAAATAAATGGTTGGGTGATGCTCGATTGTGGGAGCAATATATGGCTCAGAATGGTTATTTAATTTACGTTTTAGATAATAGAGGTTCGGCAAACAGAGGAAAAGAGTTCGAAGCCATTATCCACCGAAAGTGCGGTCAACCCGA
Source organism: Labilibaculum filiforme (assembly GCF_002843315.1). Classification (GTDB taxonomy): domain Bacteria; phylum Bacteroidota; class Bacteroidia; order Bacteroidales; family Marinifilaceae; genus Labilibaculum; species Labilibaculum filiforme. Next base: position 31,091 of record NZ_MVDD01000026.1, read on the forward strand.
GATGGCTGATCAAATGAAAGGGGTTGAGTTCTTGAAATCATTGCCGTATGTTGATGCTGATCGTATTGGTGTACATGGCTGGAGTTATGGTGGTTTTATGACTATTTCGCTGATTACAAATTATCCGGACGTTTTTAAAGTTGCTGTAGCGGGCGGACCGGTAATTGATTGGAAATGGTACGAAATAATGTATGGCGAAAGATATATGGATACTCCAGAAGAAAATCCCGAAGGGTATGCAAGGACTTCTTTGCTTGTAAAAGCAAAAGACTTGAAAGGGAAACTTTTAATTTGTCAGGGAGCAATAGATAATACGGTGGTTTGGCAACATAGTTTGAATTTTATTCGGGAGTGCGTAAAGAACAATGTTCAGGTTGATTATTTCCCTTATCCAAGTGCAGAGCACAATGTAAGAGGGCGAGATCGTATTCACTTGAAACAAAAAGTAAGTAATTATTTTGATGACTATTTGAAATAAGAGCAAATATTTGATTTATAAAAACTAGTATATCGTCGTCCCAATTCCGATATTTTTCGGCAATTTTGGACGACGATTTTTTGTTCCCGAAGTCTAGCTTTTGCGGGTTTAAAGAGTGAACTTATTAAAAAATACAAAATTGAAAACGCAAATTAACTATAAAAGTATTTGGAAAATTGCTTATCCTATTATTCTAGGAAGTGCAGCCCAAAATATTATTGCTCTTACTGATACCGCATTTTTGGGGCATTTGAGCGAAACCGCTTTGGGTGCGGCGGCAATTGCAACCATTTTTTATTTTGCAATTGTTATGCTTGCCTGGGGTTTTGGTCTGGGAGCTCAAATTGTTATTGCTAGAAGAGTTGGAGAGGGAAATCGGAAATTGGTTGGGAAAACCTTCGATCATTCTTTATATTTTTTAGTGATTTTGGCTGTTGTTTTGGTTGGATTTATGGAATTACAGGCTCCTCCGATTTTAAAAGCCATTGTAAAATCGGATGCGATTTATGGTGCTAGTATAGAGTATATTTCGTATCGGGCTTGGGGAATTCTATTTGCTTGTGTAAACATTTTATTCAGAGCTTTTTATATTGGAGTGGCAAAAACAAAAATAATAGGTTATAGTACCATTTTTATGGCGATTGTAAATATCTTTTTTGATTATGTATTGATATTTGGAAAGTGGGGTTTCCCTGAAATGGGAATAAAAGGAGCAGCTATTGCTTCTGTAATTGCAGAACTTTTTGTAATGGTGTTTTTTATTATCTATACTTTAAAAAGAGTTCCTTTTAAAACTTATGCTTTATTCGAATTTGTAAAAATTGATTGGGGGCTTTATTCACGATTAATAAAGGTTTCTTTTCCTATGATGATTCAGAATTCTTTGGCTTTATCGTGTTGGTTCGTTTTCTTTTTAATGGTGGAAAGAATGGGCGAGAGAGAGCTTGCCATTTCTAATATCGTGAGAAGTATATATGTTTTATTGATGGTTCCGGTTTGGTCTTTTGCCGCAGCAGCCAATACTTTGGTTAGTCAAGTTATTGGTGAAGGATATCCAGGTGAGGTTATGAATGTTATTTGGCGAACCATTAAACTATCTTTTTTCTCAGTTTTAGTATTGGTTGGAATCTGTTTTTTTAATCCGGAATTGCTAATTTCTATTTATACCGACGAGCTAAGTTTAATTGCTGAAACAAAACCGGTATTGTATGTGATTTTTGGTGCGGCTCTTATTTTTCCTATTGGTGTCACTCTTTTTCATGGGGTTTCGGGAACTGGAAATACTTTTCATGCAATGTTGCTCGAGATTGCAGTTTTAGTTTGTTATTTAGGGGGAGTATACCTTTTAATTGCGGTGTTAAAACTGCCAATTGCTGGAGTGTGGACTTCGGAGTATTTTTATGGAGGATTTCTTGGTTTAAGTTCTTGGTTGTATTTAAAATTCGCTAATTGGAAAGAAAATAAGATATAATTTTGAAGGAGAAGAAGAGGATATTCTTTATTCAAAAGGTACAACATCGGGTTGAGTAACACTAAAATTGCTGAATTTAGGTCGCTCTTCACCAGATATCTGATATTCAAATTGGTTAAAGTCGGAGGGTGCTTTTGGATAAAAAGCTAGTCGTAATTGTATGGTTTTAAATACTAAATTCTCGTTGCGCAACCGAATACCAAATCCTAAACCATAGTAAAATTTTTCTTTGAGGATATTTTTTTGATTACTGCCAATAAACCCCATATCGGCAAAGGTGTAAAATGCAAAACGAAAGCCTCCTAAAGTGTATGGTGTAAATGCAACGGTTTCTAAATTAAGAACTAATTTTTGGGTGCCAATAACGTCTTCTTTAGAGAATCCTCGAATGCCTGTATCAGAAATTAAACTTATAAACTCTTCGGGAAATCGTCTAATTCCTAAAGTGTATTTCAGATCTGCAAAATTACGAAGTCGAAGAGGTCCGAGATTGCGAATTCGACTAAAAAATTTGCTTTGTCCAAGCAAAACACCTTGCTCAAATCTTTTGGAATTGAAATAACCCCCAATTGCTAGTCGATTAAAGAAATAAGTTCTGCTTTGTCGAAGGTAAATGGCCTTCTGGAAATCGAAACCTAAATAGTTTCGGTGCGAGTATTCACGATCTTCGTAGCCCATTGTTATTTGTGCCAAAGAACCATAAGGAATATCCTCTGTTCGCCCAAAGTTGTAAATCAGGTTACTTTTATAGTATTGAATTTGACTTAGACTTAAACTGGCTAAATAATGGGTGTTATTATGAAAAAATTGATTTAATGTGGCACCTACTTCGGGTCTTTCGTAGAATTTCCGACTCGAAATTCTTCCTGCCAGATATAATTTTCTGCGGGCAAATAGTTTTCCCGATTCAACTTTATATGAACGTCCAAACCAAACATTTCCGTAATTAAAATCTAAGGGTATTTCATTGATGATAGGGTCATCTTTTTGAATTTCGTCTGACCTCATTGTTTTGGAGAGAGTAAAACCTCCCGCATATTTGGTGTTGTAGGTGGCAAAGCTTCTGTCTAAATCTAATTGAAGTACACTTTTTTCGTAAGTGTTTTGATAGGTAAAGCTTGCATCGATAAAAGATTTTCGGATGTTTCTAATTTTATATTTTCCGGTGTAACCATATTTTTGGTCTTTCTCTGTGTCAATTTCAATACTATTGCTGAATTCATGTCCTAAGCCATAAAGGTTTCTACTATATATTTCAAAATCAGTTGAAGTTAAGGAACCTATTTTCATATTTGCTCCCCACGAAAACTGATCTTTTACCCATAGTTGAAGATCCACCAATTTATGGGAGCCATATACAGGAACAACTCTAAAATAAGCATCTTTAATATAGGATAGCTGTCGAATTAGTCGCTCATTATCAGCTAGGTTATATGGATCTACAGCATCACCTTCGTTGATACGTAACAGCTTGCGTAAATGATTTTTTCGGCTGGTGTTATGAAGTTTATTTCCAGTAGTCTCTATCCAAGTTGTTGCAATTTGTGTTGTATCATATAAAGTAGGTCCAAATGGTTCTAAAACCCGAACAGTTATGTTTCGTATTGTTTTGCCCTGATACTGAACAAAAGCGGTTTCACTGCGTTCTGTTTTTATGGTATCTGTTGGATTTAATTTATCAGGTGAAATAAAAAACAGATTATATAATTCTTTGGTAAACTTTCGTTTATTGGCACCTTGTTTTAGCGAATTATAAAATTTAGATGCGTTTTTTGAATTGTTTTTGTGACGTTTTTCACCTACAGTATCTAATAGAAAAACAATTGTGTCTCTTGAAATAATTGAGGTGTGCTTGTATAATTGTAATTGTTGCTTTTTCTCGATAAGCGTATCGCTTTTCGTAATCCTCTGCCCAGTCGCATGGAGAAGGTTTCCTAATAAAAAAACCAAGATGAGACAATATGTACCTATTTTACTTATGATGAGGATATTTAATTACAATCAGGATAATCTTCCTTCAAAGATATATAATTTGTAATTCGATTGTGCGTAACAAATTATAAGAATCGTATTTTAAATAACTCCGAAATAGTTAAGTTATTTTACTATTTGTGATAATAGTAAGTTTTTTATCAAGATTATTAATGTTATCCTCTGTCCATTTCCACTTGCCTTCTTTTCTTATTTCACCAACTAAAATTTTCCCTTTAAAAAGTTCAAGAGTTTCAATAGCACTTCCAAAGCCATATCGTTTTAAACTCATTTTGTAAACAGTTTTATGGTAGTTGATATTTTCAGAACCTCGAAAAAAAATTAAATAGTAGTAAAATAATTTTAATTCTTTGGTACTGTCATTAAATTCGATTTTGTAAATAATTCGATTTCTTTTCAGCAATAAAAGAAGGGTGTACATGAATAGGACCGTAGTTAAATAAACTACATTAATTCCTACGAAAAATAGGAGGATTATAATTAGAAGAGCAAGTAAGGAAAGTTCCTTTTTTATTCTTTTCCCTAATGGATATTCTGTAGGGTTTAATTCAAATTTTTCCATCGCTAATTTTTTGCATAGTTAGCGAAATAGCTCACAGTAATCAAGATGAAATAGATAATAATACAAGCTAACTTAAATTATTTTGCACAAACTACTAAATTTTTAGTTGTAATATTTGACTACTAAAAATTTAGTACTAAGTTTGTAGTAGATTAATCGAAAGAATGAAATTGTTATGAATGATTTAACCAAAGCAGAAGAACAGGTAATGCAAATTGTATGGGATTTAAAAGAGACGGCAGTAAGAGATGTTGTTTCTCGTTTTCCAGATCCTAAACCAGCTTACACAACTGTTGCTACAGTTATGAATGCATTAGATAAGAAAGGTTTTGTAAATAAAGTGTCGGCAGGTAAATCACATCTTTTTTCTGTGAAAATATCAAAGGAGGATTATTCGGGATTTAAGGCTGGAAGTCTAGTGAAGAATTACTTTAATGGTTCATTTTCAAGTATGGCTTCTTTTTTTGCCAAGGATAATAAGTTGAGTATTCAGGAATTGGAAGAGATGATAGAAATAGCCAAAAAACAAATAGAAAAGGAGAAATAGATATGATCGTTTTATTTGAATACTTATTGCAGGTATCGTTTATTTTAGCTTTGTTTTATGCTATTTACTATCTCATTCTACGTAATGAACGATTTTTTGTGGAAATACGAATTTACTTGATAATTAGTATTCTTCTGTCACTTCTATTGCCATTTGTGAGAATACCTTACACTGTTATTGTTGAAACGGTCCAAGCTTCTGTTCAATCGGACTTGATTCCTATGTTTTCTGGAGTAATGGATGTGGAGCCAACAAAACAAAACTACTTTACGATGTCGAATATGTTATTGATTGGATATTTAATTGTAGTTGCTGTCTTATTGATTCTTAGCCTGCTGAAAATAAGTCAAATATGCAGGTTGGTGTTGGGTAAAAAGTATACTATAATTGAAGATTGTAAGCTAGTTATATTGGATAAATATATACCAGCATTTACCTTCTTCGGATATATCGTAATGAATAGAGAGGAGTTTACCGATGAATCTCGAACAAATATATTAGCACATGAAAAAGTTCATGCAGACCAAAAGCATTGGATCGATCTGCTTTTAGTCGAATTGTTAACCATATTAGTTTGGTTTAATCCAATTGTATGGCTTTATCAAGTAGCAATAAAACAAACGCATGAATTATTGGCCGATGATGGAGTTATAGCGCGTGGCTTCAATATTGGGCAATATCAGGCAACTTTAATTAATCAATTAATGGGAACGGAAGTATTAGGCTTGGCCAATAACTTTAACCATTCCATTACTAAAAAGAGAATGATTATGATGTCAAATATAAAAAGCCCAAAAAATAGGCGCTATAAATTATTGATAATGATTCCGGCTGTACTTGCCATACTTCTTTTTAATTTAAAAATTGTAGAGGTGCAAGCTCAGGAAAAAACAATAAAAGAGGTTGTAAATGTAACAACGGTTTCTGGACAAGTTCTTAATGAAGATAATGAGCCAATTGCAGGAGTTGCAGTATTGGTTCAAGACTCTAAAACAGGAACAGTTACTGATATGGATGGTAAATTTTCTCTTGTAGTACCATTAGATGCTAAACTTGTTTTTTTAGGTGTTAATTTCAATAAAGAGATAATCTCTGTAAAAGGATTTATGGAGTATGGCAAGAAAACAGATAGTGGTTACGATATGAATGTTCAACTAAGTTCTTCATCTGCAAAAGAAGTTAGAGAACAGAAAACTTACAAAGGGGAACCTATTTTTGTGATTGTAGAAGACATGCCTGAATATCCAGGAGGACCAAAAGCTTTACGGGAGTATATAGCCGAAAATGTAAAGTATCCTGCAGAGGCAATTAAAAATAATATTCGTGGACGGGTATTCGTAACTTTTGTGGTTACTAAGGACGGGAATGTTGATCAATCTCGTGTAGTTAGAGGTGTTGAACCTTCTTTAAATGCAGAAGCAGTTCGTGTTATTAATACAATTCCAAAGTGGAAACCTGGAAAACAAAGAGGTCAGGCTGTAAATGTGGCTTATACAGTTCCTATTAATTTTGATTTCGAGGATGATACAACGAAAGAAGAAGAGGAGAGAAAGGCAAGTTCGGATTCGAAGGGGGAACAAATTTTTGTTAAAGTAGAAAAAATGCCTCAGTACCCTGGTGGATCTGAAGCTTTATTAGCCTATATCGAAGAATCAACAGTTTATCCATCGGTAGCTTTTGTAAATGGAATTAAAGGTAGAGTATTTGTAACTTTTGTAGTAAATAAAGAAGGAGATGTAGATCAGGCTCGGGTAGTTAGAGGAGTGGAAACAACTTTAGATGCTGAAGCATTGCGTGTAGTTAAATCATTGCCTAAGTGGACTCCTGGTTATGAGAAGGGAAAAGCCGTAAGTGTTTCTTATACCGTACCAATTAATTTTGATTTTAACGATGATAAAAAAATAGATGAAGTAAAGGTTGAAGGAAAGAGTAAAATAAACCAATTGGATGGTACTGCTCCTAAGTTTCCTGGAGGAGAATTGGAATTACAGAAATTTGTAGCACGAGGTGTGAAGTATCCTAAAGACGCTCAGGAAAAAGGAGAGGAGGGAAGAGTGTTTGTTACATTTACTATCAATAAATTGGGTATTGTTGAAAGTGTTCGTACTGCGAAAAGTGTTTCACCTTCTTTGGATGCAGAAGCCATTCGTGTGATTAAAACATTGCCTACTTGGATTCCTGCAAGTAGGAATGGTGAGTCTGTTGAGGCGACTTACACATTACCTATTAATTTTGAACTGAAAGATAATCAAGGTGTTACTGTGATGGGTGAAGCTGAAAAAGAAGAGTTTACTAATAACGACGAGTCTGGTTCAACTATTACAATGCTTAATAAAACGGAAAATAAAAAGACTAGCACGGGAAATAAGACTTATAATGGCGAACCTGTTTATGTTTTAGTGGATGATATGCCGAAATATCCAGGAGGAGCTTTGAAGTTAAAAGAGTATATCGAAAGTGAGGTTTCAAAATTGGATTCAAAATATATTATTCATAAACGATGTTTTATTACATTTTTAGTTACAAAGACTGGTGCGGTTGATAATTTAAAAATTGCTCGTGGCACTAATAATGTTGTGGTAGATAATAAAGCACTAGAAATTATTAAGAATATGCCTAAGTGGACACCAGGTTATGAGAAGGGCATAGCCGTTAGTGTATCTTATACTGTGCCAATTAATTTTGACCTTAAGAATGATGAGAAGAAGTAATTCTTGATCATTTTAGCCAAAAAATAAATGCCTCAAATTTTAGTTTGGGGCATTTGGATTTAAAGTTCTTTGTAACGAAAGCAATCTTTTGTGTGATCGTTTACAATTCCGGTTGCCTGCATAAAGGCATAACAAATGGTTGGGCCAACAAATTTAAAGCCTCTTTTCTTTAGGTCTTTGCTCATTGCTGTTGCTTCCTCTGTAAAAGCAGGCACTTCGGCTATTGATTTCCATAAATTTTGAATGGTTTTGCCATTTGTAAAACTCCAGATGTATTTGTCGAAGCTTCCAAATTCTTTTTGAACCTCGAGAAAGGCCTTTGCATTTTTAATGGTGGAATTTATCTTTAGTTTGTTCCGAATAATACCTTCGTTCTGAAGTAATTCTTCAACTTTTTTGGGAGTGTAATTTGCAATAATATTAGGATCGAAATTATCAAATGCTTTGCGGTAATTTTCACGCTTTCGCAAAATTGTGATCCAACTTAATCCTGCCTGAGCACCTTCTAAAATTAAAAATTCAAAAAGCATCTGGTCATCGTGTTGAGGAATTCCCCATTCATTATCGTGATAATTACAGTAAAGAGGATCTTCTCCAGCCCACCAACATCGGGTTTTAGTCATGGTGTTAATTTTTTAATGTACTGATAAAAATAGAAAATAATATGTTGATTTATTATACCTGGAATGCTAAAACCTACCATTTTAGCTGGTTTTGTTAGCTAAAATAAAAAGTAGTAAAACAGAAAAAGCTTGGATCCCCATCCAAGCTTTTCTACTAACCACTATTTACTAACCTAAATCTATTCTCTATGAAAAAACGTTTACCACTCGTTTACCTTACAAACATACGGGATTGTTTAGTTAAGTGCCTTTAACAGAAGTTAAAGAATGCTAAAACCTACCATTTTAGCTGGTTTTGTTAGCTGAAATAAAAAGTAGTAAAACAGAAAAAGCTTGGATCCCCACCCAAGCTTTTCTATTAACCACTATTTACTAACCTAAATCTATTCTCTATGAAAAAACGTTTACCACTCGTTTACTTCACAAACATACGGGATTGTTTAGTTAAGTGCCTTTAACAGAAGTTAAAGAATGCTAAA
>NZ_MVDD01000026.1:40183-46141 GCF_002843315.1 Labilibaculum filiforme
TAAATCTATTCTCTATGAAAAAACGTTTACCACTCGTTTACTTCACAAACATACGGGATTGTTTAGTTAAGTGCCTTTAACAGAAGTTAAAGAATGCTAAAACCTACCATTTTAGCTGGTTTTGTTAGCTGAAATAAAAAGTAGTAAAACAGAAAAAGCTTGGATTCCCACCCAAGCTTTTCTATTAACCACTATTTACTAACCTAAATCTATTTTCTATGAAAAACGTTTACCATTTATACATATCAGTTGTTTGTACGGTTTAGAACGGAGGTAATTGCAAATTGTATTATGTAGATGTTATTATTATAGTTGATGAAATTTTATATCTTTGATTGTTCAATCGATTGAATTGATTAAGTTGGATTTAGGGAAAATCAGAAAAAATTAGAAATGATTACTGATTAGTAGTAGGATAGAATAGTGCAGTGTTTATATTAATACGACTGAGATTCTGAATTTATAAATGTTTATATAATATAAATCTAAATACGATGAAAGTTAAATTGTTATTAGTTCTTTTTATGGCATCCCTATTAATAGGTTGCGCAGAGAAGAAAGTGGTAAAGAAACAACCAAATATTATCTTTCTTTTTGCTGATGATCAGTGTTATAATACAATACATGCATTAGGCAATAATGAAGTAATTACTCCAAATCTTGATAAAATGGTTGAGAATGGAGCAACTTTTACACAGGCTTTTAATATGGGAGCTTGGAATGGTGCTGTATGTGCAAGTAGTAGAGCTCAGTTGAATACAGGTCGATTTGTTTGGCGAGCATACGAATTTGAAGAGAAACAAAATGAATTGGTAGAAAATGGTCAAATGTGGTCTCAAATTATGCAATCAGCAGGTTACGAAACCTATATGACAGGGAAATGGCACGTAAGAACAGCCCCTCCTAAAATATTCAATCATACAATACATATTCGTCCAGGAATGCCAAGCGACACTTGGGATCATAATTCGCAGGTGAAACGTTTTGCAGCATTAGAGAAAACAAAAATAGGTAAAGCTGAAGATTTGATGCCATTTGGATATAATCGTCCACAAAATGCTATTGATACCAGTTGGCAAGCATGGGATAAAAATAATGGGGGCTATTGGCAAGGTGGAAAGCATTGGAGTGAGGTACTTAAAGAGGATGCAATTGCATTTATTGATTCTGCTAAAGGAAAAGAAAAACCATTTTTTATGTATTTAGCATTTAACGCTCCTCATGATCCTCGTCAGTCGCCTAAAGAATATTTAGATATGTATCCTTTGGAGAATATTTCGGTGCCAGAATCTTTTATCCCGATGTATCCATATAAAGACAGTATTGGTTGTGGTCCATCTTTACGCGATGCCGCGTTGGCTCCATTTCCACGTACCGAATATGCAATGAAGAAGCACCGTCAGGAATATTATGCTTTAATTACACATTTAGATGCGCAAATCGGTCAGATTATCAAATCGTTGGAAGAGTCGGGCGAGATGGATAACACTTATATCTTTTATACTGCCGATCATGGTTTAGCTATTGGAGATAATGGCTTAATGGGTAAACAAAATATGTACGATCATTCTATGCGTCCTCCTTTGTTCGTTATTGGTCCAGATATTCCCAAAGGAAAAAAGATCGATGCTGAGGTGTATTTACAAGATATTATGGCTTCTTCCATCGAACTGGCTGGTTTACCAAAACCGGAGTATGTCCAGTTCAATAGTTTTATGTCTCTGGCTCGTGGAGAGCAAACTAAATCGAATTACGATGCTATTTATGGATGTTATATGGAAGATATGCAACGAATGATTCGTACAAACGGATTTAAGTTAATTGTTTATCCTCATGGAAAAGTAATGAGATTATACGATTTGAAAGCAGATCCAAAAGAAATGCATGATTTGGCATCAAATCCAGAATACAAAGAGAAAATTAAAGACTTATTTACAAAATTGGTTGCTCTTCAAAAAGAGATGGATGATTCATTAGATTTGACAAAGATATTCACTTTGTAGTGGTATTAAAATAGAGGAATAGGGATGTAAATAACATCCCTTTTTTTTTAGAGTAAATTGTGATTTTATCGATAAGGGAAAAATTGTCAACTTTATGGGAATTATTGCCTATAGCTATGTTTTAAATTCTTTTCATCTTTGTATTATCAGATACTGAAAGAACAAGATTAAAAAATGAATAAATATGAGAACAATTGAAAGTGCTGAAGAATTAGAGAACTTATTGAAAGAAGATAAAGTAATCATGTTAGATTTTTATGCGGATACTTGTCCTCCTTGTCAGGCTATAATGCCAATAGTTGAAAAATTAGCAGATGAATATAAAGGAAAGATCGACATTCAAAAAGTGGATGTTCATAAATTCCCAGATTTGAGAACAAAATATGGTATTGGAAGTATTCCAACTTTACTATTTATTAAAAAGTCGGAGATTGTTGACAAAACAGTTGGAGTAGTGGCAGAATCAGTCTTAGTAGAAAAACTTGACAACTTACTAAAATAGTAATAAGATTATTTTGGGAAATATGAGTATTAAAAAGTGCTGTTACGACCTTAAAAAAAAGGAAGGGATGGCACTTAATTTTTTAATAGGTGTTGAAAAAATAGATTACTTCATTAAGATTGTTTGATTTGTTATAGTTTGAATGTAATCTGTATAGTCGATTTTATAGGTGTTTCAGGTAACCTTAAGCTTATGCTTTTCGTTATTCTTCTATTGATTCTTAAAAAAATGTTCAAATGAAACGTCCATGACAAAGGTGTTTTGACACACCGGGAGATGATTATCCCAGCATGGTAAGTTCCATATGACAAAAACATAAAATAATAATCATATGAAACGTCCATGACAAAGGTGTTTTGACACACCGGGAGGTGATTATCCCAGCATGGTAAGTTCCATATGGCAAAAACATAAAATAATAATCATATGAAATATTACATTTTATTATTTTTCATTTTTCTCTCGAAAGTATCACTGTCCCAAATTAATGTAGATAGTTTGGAGGCTTTACTTATTGAAAAACAAGGACTAGAAAGAGTTTTGGTGCTGAATGATTTGTCTCATTCTTATTGGAATTCAAATCCTGTAAAAGGACTGAATTATGCAAAAGAAGCTTATGAAATTGCTCTTGAAAAAGAGAGTAAGATCCACATTGCTAAATCTTTGCAGAATATCGGGATCAATTATTGGGCAGAGGGAGAGGTGGATGAGGCTTTGAAATATTTTAAAAAAGCATTACCAATATTTATAGAACTTGATGATTTTAGAGGTTATGCATCTGTATTAAGTAACCTTGGTGTTGTTTATAAAACGTTATCCGATTACGATAATTCGTTAAGTTATTACATTCAATCATTGGAAATATGTGAAGAAAGAAACTTTATTACAATGAAGAGAAAAACTCTGGGTAATATAAGTTTGGTTTATCTAGCTTTAAATAATCATGATAAGGCATTGACGTATATTCAGGATGCGATAGCCTTGTGTGAAGAGGAAGAGAATGATGGAATTATTACTGCTCACTACAATACTTTAGGCCAAATTTATGAAGCGAAAAAAGATTATATAAATGCTCAAGTATATTATAAGAAAGCACTAAAGCAAAATATTAAAAATGAAAATCATTATGGAACTACAATCTGTTTATACAATATTGGTAACGCAAAATTTAACTTAAAAGAATATGCAGAGGCAAAAAAGTATTTTCAGGAATCACGTGCTGTCAGTGAAAAAATAAATGATCAAATTGGCGTATTGTATGCCGATAAGAGTATCGGTCTTCTCTATGCAATTCAGAAAAAGAATAAAGAAGCATTGCACTATTACGATAAGGCTTTAAGTTTGGCAATAAGCCTCAACTCCAGAGAACAACAGTTGGAGATTTATAAAAATTATTCTAATGTATTTAAGTCTCTTGAGAATTATGAAAAAGCTTTGGAATATTTTGAACTGTCATCCTCTATAAAAGATAGTATTTACAATGAAAAAAGTTCGAGGCAAATTGCCGAGATGCAAACGAAATATGAAAGTGTAAAAAAAGAAAAGGAAAATGAACTGCTTCGCAAGGCTAGTGAAATTCAACAATTAGCACTTACGAAACAAACCAATTTACGGAATTTTGTTATTGTATTATTAGTGCTCGTTATTTTGGTTGTTGTCATTTTAATGAATCGCAATAAGATTAAGCACGATACAAACGTAGTTCTTTCTCAAAAGAATAAATTAATTGAAGATCAAAAATCAGAACTGGTTCTAAAAAATGAAGAATTAATTGAAAAGCATAAAGAGCTTAAGAATCTGAATGCTATGAAAGATAAGTTTTTTAAGATAATTTCTCATGATTTAAAGGGGCCATTTAATTGTATTATTGGTTTTACAGAATTATTAAAGGAAGACTATACTATATTGAATGATGAAGCAAGAGTTGATATGATTAATGATATTGACAGATCATCTCAACATGCTTATGAGTTATTAAGTAACCTTCTTACTTGGGCGCAAACCCAAACGGGTGAAATTACAATCAATAAAATATTTATTAATTTGAAAGAGTTGGTAACTACTAGTGTAGATTTATATGGTTTAAATGCTCCTGGAAAAAATATAGATATTGTTGTAAATGTTCCTGATGATCTTAAGCTTATGGTAGATAAGAATACTTCGATGATTGTTATAGGTAATATTATAAATAATGCCATTAAATTTACTCCGGAAGGTGGTTTGATATCTATTAATGTAATCGAGAAAAAAAACTATATAAACTTACATATTGTTGATACGGGGGTTGGAATGCCTCCGGAAATTCTTCAGAAATTATTTAGAATTGATGAAAATGTATCATGTAAAGGCACTAATAATGAGAAAGGGACAGGTTTAGGTTTAATTCTATGTAAAGAATTTATAGAAAAAAATGGAGGATGTATTGATGTAAATAGCAATATCGGAAAGGGTAGCGAATTTATTGTGACACTCCCAAAAAGCTAGTTTCTTACTTTTAGATCCATAAGTGTTTGAATGAATTGATATTAAGAGGTAGGCTTAATTTATTAATAACCATTGAATATATCGAGGAAATATGATTGACTTGAAACGAACAAATTCTGATAATAAAGACTTTGTGGGCTTGGTGGCAGTTCTTGATGCTGATTTGGCAATTCGTGATGGAGAGAATCATGCTTTCTATTCTCAATTCAATAAATTAGATCAAATTAAGCATGTGGTTATAGTTTATGAAAATAGTAAACCAGTTGGTTGTGGTGCAATAAAGGAATACGAGTCATTAGTTATAGAAGTGAAGCGCATGTTTGTATTGCCAGAAAGTAGAGGGAGAGGTATTGCTTCAAAAGTTTTACAGGAATTGGAAAACTGGGCCAGTGAATTGTATTTCGAGAAATGTATTTTAGAAACAGGAGTAAAACAACCCGAAGCAATTGCACTTTATAATAAGAACGGTTACCATTTTATCCCCAACTACGGCCAATATAAAGGCGTGAAGGAAAGTGTTTGTTTTGAAAAAATTTTAATAAGATAAGATTGATATAAAAAATCCGGGTCCCCACCCGGATTTTAATCTAACCACTAACTAATCTCTAATCTATGAAAAAAACAATCTGTTTTTTTACAGTTTAAAAGTAGGCAGGCGGAAGGAGATTAATATGAAGAGGATCTTAAGAAATTATCAACTAATTGTTTTGAATTATTAAAAAGCAATTGATTCAGAGTGTCTATAAACAGAAAAAGCTTGGATCCCCACCCAAGCTTTTCTACTAACCACTATTTACTAACCTAAATCTTTAATCTATGAAAAAACGGTAACCAGCCGTCTACTATAATACCCTAAGAAAATTAGACCAGGAGCTTAATTGAAAAATAATGTAAATTAAACTCATGGAAAAAATGAAAAGAACACGTCGTAAATTTAGCTCAACATTTAAAGCAAAAGTTGCAATAGAA
>NZ_MVDD01000027.1 GCF_002843315.1 Labilibaculum filiforme
TGTCTATTGCAACGGGGTTCCACCTCTTCCCATTCCGAACAGAGAAGTTAAGCCCGTTAGCGCCGATGGTACTGCCGAAAGGTGGGAGAGTAGGTCGACGCCAACTTTTAAAAGAGTCTTATTCCAAATGGAATGAGACTCTTTTTTTTTGCCCGAAAATCACAGAAAGGATAGTAGTTGACGAATGTTATTGGATTCTTTAAATAAAAATAAAATCACTTTGTGCGGGACTTATTAGTAATTTGCAATAATTCAGCATTTTGAGTTGATGTTTTTATTACTATATCTTGCTTTGTAGAAAATATTGCTTAATTTTGCGAACTGGTTGTGTTATGCAATCAGATATATTAAGTTTAAATTATTCAAATAACAGAATTATGTATTTATCAGCAGAGAAAAAGCAAGAGCTTTTCGAGAAGTACGGGAAGTCTAACAAAGATACTGGGACTGCAGAATCACAAGTAGCTTTGTTTTCATACCGTATCAGTCATTTAACTGAACACTTAAAGAAAAACAGAAAAGATTACAGTACCCAACGTGCACTGCAATTGCTAGTAGGTAAAAGAAGAAACTTCTTGGATTACTTAAAAGCAAAAGATATTGAAAGATACAGAGCTATTATTAAAGCTTTAAATATTCGTAAATAATATCATATTAAAGCAATCCCGATTACTCGGGATTGCTTTTTATAATATATAGCGACACCTTGTTGCTTATCCTAAAAAGAGTTTGAAATAAACTACACAAAGATGAAAGTGATAGAAAAAATAATTGAATTAGGTGATGGAAGGTCCATCACAATTGAAACAGGGAAATTAGCAAAACAAGCGGATGGATCTGTTGTAGTTAAAATGGGTAAGACCATGTTGTTGGCTACTGTTGTGTCTGCAAAAGATGCAAAAGCTGATGTTGATTTCATGCCTTTATCAGTAGAATATAAGGAGAAATTTAGTGCATTGGGAAGATTTCCTGGTGGTTTCATGAAACGTGAAGGTAGACCTTCAGATTATGAAATTCTTGTTTGTCGTTTGGTGGATCGTGCTCTACGTCCATTGTTCCCTGCTGATTATCATGCAGAAACATTTGTTACCATTAACCTTATTTCGGTTGATGCTGATGATATGCCAGATGCACTTGCAGGTTTAGCAGCATCCGCTGCTCTTGCGGTATCCGATGTGCCATTTTCAGAACCTATTTCTGAAGTTCGTGTTGCTAGAATTGATGGCAAAATGATGATTAATCCTTCTCGTACTGAGTTGGAAACTGCTGATTTGGATATGATTATTGCTGCTACCATGGATAATATCATGATGGTAGAAGGCGAAATGTCTGAAATTTCGGAAGCAGAAATGTTAGAAGCGATTAAATTCGGTCATGAAGCAATTAAAGTTCAATGTCAAGCTCAAATTGAGTTGGCTGAACTAACAGGTAAAACTGTTAAAAGAGAGTATTGTCATGAAGTTAATGATGAAGAACTTCGTCAATTAATTGTTGATAAAACTTATGCAAAAGTATTAGCGGTTGCAAGACTGCAAAACCCAAATAAACACGAACGTTCTGACGCATTTGCGGCAGTAAAAGAAGAGTTCGTTGCTGAATATTCAGAAGGTAAAGAGGCTTCAGAGATTAACATGTCTTTGATTGGTCGTTACTATCACGATGTGGAGAAAGATGCCGTAAGAGAAATGGTTCTAGAAGATCGTGTTCGTTTGGATGGTCGTAAAACAGATGAAATTCGTCCTATTTGGTCAGAAGTAGATTATTTACCAGGAGCTCACGGTTCTGCTATCTTTACTAGAGGTGAAACTCAGTCTTTAACTTCAGTTACTTTAGGTACTAAGTTAGATGAGAAAATGGTAGATGATGTTTTATATAGAGGAAAAGAGAAGTTTGTACTTCATTATAATTTTCCTTCTTTCTCAACTGGTGATGCTCGTCCAAATAGAGGAGTTAGTCGTAGAGAAGTTGGTCATGGAAATTTAGCTTTTAGAGCTTTAAAAGGGATGATTCCTGCTGATTCTCCTTACGCAATTCGTGTTGTTTCGGATATCTTGGAGTCAAATGGATCATCATCAATGGCTACGGTTTGTGCCGGTACATTAGCTTTGATGGATGCAGGTATTAAGATCAAAAATCCGGTAACAGGTATTGCTATGGGATTGATTTCGACTAAAGGTGCTGAAAAATATGCTGTATTGTCGGATATTTTAGGAGATGAAGATCACTTGGGAGATATGGATTTTAAAGTAACAGGTACTAAAGATGGTATTACTGCTACTCAAATGGATATTAAAGTGGACGGACTTCCATACGAAGTATTGGCTCAAGCTTTAAATCAAGCACGTGAAGGTCGTCTTCATATTCTTGGTAAAGTACAAGAAACTATTGAAGCTCCTAGAGAAGATCTAAAACCTCATGCTCCTAGAATTGTATCTATTGAAATTCCAAAAGATATGATTGGTGCGGTAATCGGACCAGGAGGAAAAATTATTCAAGAAATACAAGAGTCGACTGGTGCTGTTCTTGTAATTGAAGAAATTGATAATAAAGGTGTTGTGGATATCTCTGCCAGTAATAAAGAAGCTATCGATGCTGCTTTGGCTCGTATTAAAGGTATTGTTGCAATTCCTGAAGTGGGAGAAATTTATCAAGGAAAAGTAAAATCAATTGTTGCCTTTGGTGCTTTTGTTGAAGTTCTTCCTGGTAAAGATGGATTGCTTCATATTTCTGAAATAGAACACAGAAGACTAAATACAGTAGATGAAGTTTTGAAGGAAGGGCAGATTATTGAGGTGAAACTGATTGAAGTGGATGCGAAGTCTGGTAAATTAAAACTTTCTAGAAAAGCTTTACTACCTAAGCCTGAGAAGGATGATAAAAAATAAATCTAAAATATGATTGAAAATCCCGGATTTATTCCGGGATTTTTTTTTGCTGTTAACCGAATGTCTAACTTTAACACTTCTAAAATTGAACCGACTTTATGGATGAAAATTGGAGCAGTAAAATTTCAAATGAAATTGATCAACAAATCGATCTTTATATATCAGTGCGCGACTATCGATTTTATCAAATTGAAAAATTGAAAAGGGTTGCCAAGCTACTTGATAGTCAGGAGAATTGCATGGAATGTAAATATGCAAAAAAGGAGTTGAAGACAATTGTGCAGGACTTGGATCGATTAATAAATAAATCAGGAGTTAACCGAAGCGAATACGAAAATAGAGTGGAAAAATTGATTGTACATTTAAAGGATAAGCACAAAGTGTATCAAGCTCATCATTTTACCTATACCTATTCGGCAATATACACATTGGTTGGGGCCGGTTTTGGACTTATTTTGTCGTATGGATTTTTTTATAGCTTTCATTCGTCCGTGTTCTTTTTTACTGCAGGATTGGGAATGTTTGTTGGTAATATTTTGGGAAACCGGAAGGACAAAGTTTGTATTCGGGATGGAAAACAAATTTAGCTGATAAATAATCCTGTTAATGCACACATAGAATGCAAAATGTATAGATAAAAATATTGTTTTTTTTTATGTGATGAGTCATTGTTAATATTTTATTGGTAATGACTCTTCCTTTTTTTTAAAAAAGTCTGATATTTGTGCCTCATTTTCTATTTTTATGTCTCCAAATCTGTAACGCGCTATTAATGGATTATAAATTTATTGTAATAGAAGGAAATATTGGTGCAGGTAAAACATCTCTATCTCATAAGATAGCTGAAGAATATAATGCAAAACTAATATTGGAACAGTTCGCAAATAATCCTTTTTTGCCTAAGTTCTATCAGGATCCAGAGAAGTATTCGTTTCCTTTGGAAATGTCATTTTTAGCAGATCGATACAATCAACTAAAAAAGGAATTAAGCGAGAGAGATCTGTTTAAAAGCTTCACAATTGCCGATTATTATTTCATGAAATCGTTAATTTTTTCGAAGCAAACCCTTAAGGATGATGAGTATAGCTTGTATCGACAGTTCTTCCATATTATTTATAACTCTTTGCCAAAACCCGATTTATATGTCTATTTGCATTCTAGTGTTGATAAACTATTAAGCAACATAAAAAGCAGAGGAAGAGATTACGAACAAGAAATTACGGGGAATTACTTACAGAAAATTCAGGATAGTTATTTTGAGTTCTTCAAACAACAACAGGAGCTTAGCTTTCTTGTTATAGATACAAACAATATTGATTTTGTAAATCGTCCTGAGGATTACAGGAAAGTTTCAGATGCTATTTTTGCTTTCGACTGTAAAAAAGGGGTGAATAGAATTATTCTCTGAAAGTTCGGGAGTATCAAATAAAATTATCGAATAGATTTAATTTGCATAAAATTTTCTTAAATTTGTTACTGAACTAGATTATAATGTTTAAAGTTAAAATAATTAAGTAGTTGTTATGAAAAGATCAAAGGTTATTTCCCTAGCTTCTTTGCTGTTATCGGTTGCAGTTCTAACGAGTTGTGCAGGATTAAGCAAAATGAAGAAAGAAGCGAGTAAAATTAAATATCAAGTGACTCCGGAAGTTTTGGAAGCTCACGCGGATATGGTTGATGTTAAAATCACTGTTAATATTCCTGCAAAGTATTTCAACAAGAATGTTGTTTTAGTTGCAACTCCGGTTTTAAAGTTTGATTCAGGAGAAAAAGCTTTCCCTTCAAAAACTTTGCAAGGAGAAAAAGTACAAGGAAACAATACAGTAGTACCTTACGAAACAGGTAAAACAATTACCTATACTGGAAAAATTCCTTACGAACAAGCGATGAGAATCTCTGACCTTGAAGTAAGAATGGTTGGAAGTAAAGGTGAAAACTCTCAAGAATTTGATCCTTATAAAGTTGCTGATGGTGTTATTGCTACGGCTACTTTAGTTCAAAATTCTCCACGTAACATCGTTGGAAAAGATGCTTTCCAAAGAATTATTCCTGAAAGTAAAGAAGCTGATCTTCATTACTTGATTAACAGCTCTGATGTTCGTTGGTCGGAAATGAAAGGTGATGATGTTGCTGCTTTGAAAGCATATTTAGATGCTGCAAAGAAAGATGAAAATAAAGAATACAAAGGAGTTGAAGTTGCTGCTTATGCATCTCCAGATGGAAAACAGGATTTTAACGAGGCTTTAGCTACTAAACGTGAAGGTTCTTCTTCAAAGTATATTAAAAAAGAAATGAAGAATGCTAAAATGGGTGAGTATGCTGCTGAAGAATTCTTTAAAAGTAAAGTAACTCCTGAAGATTGGGCTGGATTCCAAGAATTAATGAAAGCGTCTAACATTCAAGATAAAGAGTTAATTTTACGCGTTCTTTCAATGTACTCAGATCCTGAAGTACGTGAGAAAGAAATCAGAAATATTTCTGCAGCTTTTGACGAAGTTAAAAAAGAAGTACTTCCTAAATTAAGAAGAGCTAAATTCACTGTTAACGTTGATCTTATTGGAAAAACTGATGCAGAATTGAAATCTCTTGCTGTATCTAATCCTGCTGAGTTAAATGCGGAAGAATTATTATTCGCGGCTACTCTAGTAGAATCTAACGAGGAAAAATTAGCGATTTACGAAACTGCTAAAAAACAATTCTCTAACGATTGGAGAGGTTTTAATGATGCTGGTATGATTTTATTCGGAATGGATAAAGTAGCTGATGCTAAATCAAACTTCGATAAAGCAGATCAATTATCTGCTAACAATCCTGTTGTGAAAAACAATTTAGGTGCTGTTGAGTTAGTAAATGGTAATGTAAGCGAAGCTGAAGTTCTTTTTGGTGCTGCTACTGGTGCTGGAAATGAAGTTAATTACAACTTAGGTATTGTTGCTGTTAAAAAAGCGCAATACGATACAGCTGTTAAGCAATTTGGTGAGTGTACTGCTGCTAATGCTGCATTGGCTAACATCCTTGTTGGAAAATACAATGTTGCTTTAGATAAGCTTAATGCTAACACTAGTGATGCTGCAATTATTTACTATTTGAAAGCTGTAGTTGGCGCAAGAACTGATAACAACAATCTTGTTTTCACAAATCTTGAAACTGCTGTTTCTAAAGATGCTTCTTTAAAAGCAGCTGCAAAAACCGATATGGAATTTGCTAAAGTTTTCGAAGATGCTAAATTCAAAGCTATCGTTGAATAATTCGTTATTCGTAACAATATTTAAAAGCGACCCATTTATGGGTCGCTTTTTTTTATTTTTGAAAGCGATTTGTTCCGTAGATTTTTTAACTTCGTCTCTTCGCTATATTTAGTAAAGAGACGAATTAAATTGATTGTAGAATGGAAATCCAATTCCCATATAAGCTCGTAAATAATTTTCAAGCTTACGTTTTCTTTTCGGAAATGCATCATCAAACGAAAAATTGTTTCGAGGATCGTATTGTGCTAAATTTTGCCAATACAAAGGTGATTGAGTCCAATTTGTTTGCTATTCTGGGAAGTGTTATTGCTAGTTTAGAGCGTAGAAAGAATAAAGTGCGATTGGTAAATATGCAGGATCCTATTCTAAATTTATTTAATTCTAAAAAACTAATTAATGGTTCGGCCCGCAAATATTTATGGAAATGTTTTGTGAAGTGCCAACAATTCGCATCTGTCGATGAAGAAGCTTTGGCTGATTATTTAGAAAAGAGAATCTTTCCCGAGCGTCCGGAAGTGAAGTTAAATCAGCAACTAAAAATGGCTGTTCAATTGTGCGTTGCCGAAGTGTATCGGAATGCATTTGCACACAGTAATTGCAAAGAGGTTTTTATTGCTCACTACTATTCCGTTTATAACAAGAAGCTACTAGTTAGTATTGTGAGTCAGGGACGACCGTTTAGTTTACTAGTGAATAAAACACTTAATAAGAGGCTAAATGGGGTTGGAGCTATTGAATGGGCTGTAGAGAGTGGCAATACTACCGAGAAAGAAACTCATAAAGGAATCGGTTTGTACACCATTCGTCAGTTTATAAAACAAAATCAAGGTAAAATTCAAATTATGTCGGGCGATGGGGTTTGGAAGCAGGTGAAACATCGTAGCTTTTCCAAATTATATGAAAAAGAATTCCCAGGATCCGTTATTACCTTAGAGTTTAATTTACAGGAGTAAGCTTATTTTTGCTGATGGTATAGTTTCGAGAAAAGATCCCAAAGTACAATTCCGCAACTTACCGATACGTTAAAAGAGTGCTTGGTACCAAACTGCGGTATTTCAATGCAACCTTCGGATAAACTTACTATATTCTGTTGAACTCCTTTTACTTCATTTCCAAAAACCAATGCATATTTCTTCAAAGAATCCATTTTAAAATTTTCTAAAGAAGTACTATTTTCTGCTTGTTCAACCGAGTAAACATCGAAACCTTTGGTCTTTAATTTAGCGAGAGCATCTTCGGTTTTTTCGAAATATTCCCAATGAACAGAATCTTCTGCACCTAATGCAGTTTTGTGTAATTCGCGGTGAGGAGGAGTAGCAGTAATGCCACAAAGATATACAGCTTCTACTAAAAGTGCATCCGAGGTTCTAAATACCGATCCTATATTGTTTAGGCTTCTAACATTATCCAAAACAATAATTATAGGTGTTTTTTCTGACTCTTTAAACTCATCAATACTTTTTCGGATTAGCTCGCTGTTCTTTAGTTTTCTCATTGCTGGTTATAGAATGTATATAGTACCTATTCGAATTTGACACAAAAGTATAAAAAAAGGAATCCTTTTGGGATTCCTTTGCTTTATTTTGTTTGAATTAGTAGAATAGTTTGAGCTTCTATTGGAAATTACTGAAATTTAGAATGAAGAACTAAGGAATTTTCTGTGCGAAACTAAGAGGATTACTTTCCAATCTCACATCTCTAATCTCACATCTCCAATCTCCTATCTAACGATCTATTATTTTACCAATTAACAGGTTTACGACGAATAGGCATGGTCATGCATCTTGCGCCACCACCGCCTCGTGGTAATTCCGAACCTTCCAATGTAATTACATATTTGTCGTAATCAGAAAGCTCTATCTTATGGCGAATAATATCTTTGGCACGAAGAATCTCGAACCCATTTTTATTCATTGCATCCATGGTATGCACATTTCGTCCGTAGCCAATAACTTTTCCAGGTCCTACAGCAAAAAAGTTAGCGCCACTATGCCATTGTTCTCTTTCCTGATTCCAAGGATCACCATTTCCTCCGCAATAAATAGGTTTTAAATCCATCCCTAATTTTTTAAGGGCTTGAAGTAGATTGTTCTCACGGGTAATGGAAGAAACTTGGCCATTATCAATAGTAATATGAACCGTTTGGTATTTGTTCGGACGAATAATTAATGGTTCGTAAACCATACATTTATCAACATCTAAAAGAGTAAATACCATATCCAAATGAATAAAAGATTCTGGATGGCTTGGTAATTCCTGTATTAGTAAGTGACGTTGTGTTTTCTCTTTTTGACTTAGTAACTGAGCCAAAATAAAGTCAATTCCCTGAGTCGAAGTACGAGTTCCATTTCCTATAATTAGGATATCTTCGCGTGCAATTAATACATCACCACCTTCAATGGTACAGCTAGGATCCATTGTAAGATTATCAATAGGATTAACCGTTTTAGTTTTAAATTCAGGAGTGTAATCGAAAATCGCTTGCATAATTAAGGATTCTCTATCGCGAACCGAACTGGCCATTTTACCAATTAACACCTCGTCGAGAACCGACATCGAAGCATCTCTGGTAAAGAAAAAATTGTGCAATGGGCGTAATGCATATCGTTCCTTGCTTAAAAACTTTGTTAAGTTATCTCTTTTTAAAGGTACGCCTTCAATTAGGAGTGAAGCAAGCTCTGTGGGATTTTGTTCTAATAGGAAATCTTTTATGCAATAAGTGTTTCCTTTTACACTAATCTGAGGCTCCATGCAAGCTATTTTGTCGATAATATTCTCTTTAGCAGTGTCATCCGAAAGCACATTTGCCAGCAAGTCTTTCACCTGATAGGTTTCAGAAATCTCCGAAAGAACACGACTTAACTGTTTGTATTCATCTCTGGCAACCGATAGATTTAAAATATCACTGTAAAGAGCTCTTTCGGCATTTTCAGGAGTCATGTTTTCAACTTCCGATCCTGGAGTATGAAGGATAACACCTTCCAATTCTCCTATTTCCGACCTCACATTTAATTCTACATACTTTGTCATACCTCTTTATTAAAGCATCGTTTGTTTAAGTTGTTTGTGTCTAAAAATTCACGTTTTTAGATTTGCAAAAGAAGTGAAAATTTAGGGCATTGAAAAGGATTGCGTTAAGTAAATTTCAAAATTCCTTGTAGGGGTATGAAATCATTAAAATCATGATTGGTACGAAGTATTTCAATATACAAGTTACTTGTTGCGTTATGTACACTATGGCAGGTGCAGTCTATTAGATTTGAACGAATTTAAATTTTTGATTTTTTGGCGTTTCCTAAGTTCCCAAACCTACTTGTTTTTGGGAACTTAGGTCAGGCTTTTCGCTATTACTCCTCGCCATTTCTTTCCACTTCGTTACAAGCAAAGCTGTGGGGTAGCCGCTTCAATCCTTAACGCAGCTCCTCAAGAAAGCATTGCTTCCCATTTTAATATCCTGCAGCTTGTCCATCCTTTCTCGATTCCGAAGCGCCAAAATACACAGCTCTTTCAGCATCGAATAGAATAGCCTGATAACCACCATAACCACCCATGTCAAATTTTATTTTGTGTCCCTTTTGCAATAGTTCCCGAATACTTTGGTAGCTAATTCCTGATTCTAAATTTACCCAACCTCCGTCGGTCATTTTTTCTCCGGTTGGTTGCGACGATCCTTCATGACGAATTCGGGGTGCATCACCAGCTTCCTGAAGATTCATTTTAAAGTCAATTAAATTGGCCACAATTTGCGCATGTCCTTGTGGTTGCATGGCACCACCCATTAGTCCGAAACTAATAAATGGCTTGCCATCTTTGGTTATAAAGGCAGGAATAATGGTATGAAACGGACGTTTTCCGGGCTCAAATACATTGGCATGTCCTTCTTCCAAGCTGAATAGTTCTCCTCTATCTTGCAATACAAAACCTAAATCATCAGGAGTCATTCCAGAACCCATGCCTCGGTAGTTGCTCTGAATTAAGGAAACCATATTCCCTTCTTTATCGGCAACCGTTAAGTAAATGGTATTGCCTTGTTCTAACTCGCCAGCAGGATATTCTTTGGCCGCGCGATCTGGATGGATGAAGGCTTTTCTTTCTTTTGCGTACTCTTTTGATAGTAGTTGTTTTAAAGGGATGTTAGAGAAATCTGGATCGCAGTAATATTTTGCTCTATCCTCGAAAGCAAGTTTTTTCGCTTCGATAAACGTATGCAAATAGTCGCTACTTCCAAATCCCATTTGTGCAATATTATATTCTTCTAAAATGGTTAACATTTGAAGTGCTGCCGTACCTTGTCCGTTAGGAGGAAGTTCCCATACGTCATAACCACGGTAATTAATAGAAACTGGTTCTACCCATTCCGATCTATGGGAAGCCAAATCATCGTAAGATAAAAAACCACCTTGCTCTTTTATATAGTTTGCAATGGTTTTGGCAATATCTCCTTTGTAAAAGGCATCGCGACCACCTTTTGCAATTTTCTCTAAGGTGTTTGCCAAATATGGATTCTTAAAAATGTCTCCTTTTTGTGGCATTTTACCATTGGGCATGTATGTTGCTGCAAATCCTTTGTATTTTTTTAATCTATCAGCACTGGCATTCATGTAGTAGGCAATTAATTCACTTACAGGAAATCCGTTTCGGGCGTATTGAATAGCAGGATTTAGAATTTGTTCCATATTCATTTTTCCAAATCTACTATGCATGGTAAACCAGCCATCCACACAACCGGGAACAGAAACTGGTAAAGCTCCAAAAGAGGGTATTGAAGTGTAATTATTTTCTTTAAAATATTCCAAACTTAGCGATTTTGGAGAACGTCCGCTTCCATTTAAACCATATAATTTTTTTGTTTTCGCATCCCAAAGAATAACAAAAATATCTCCTCCAATTCCACTTCCCGTAGGTTCCATTAATCCTAGGCAAGCATTGGCTGCAATTGCCGCATCAATAGCATTTCCACCCGATTTTAGTATGTCAATAGCTACCTGTGTGGCAAGGGGTTGGCTAGTACAAGCCATTCCATTTTGTGCAATAACTTCCGATCGGCTGGCAAAATTTAATCCAGTTACGCGGTCTTGGGAAAAGTTTGTAAATGGAAGTAAGAATAGAAAGTAAAGGAGTAATCTCTTTTTCATTTTTGATGTTTTTTTAACAGATTAGTTTGTTAGTATGAATACACTTAAAGATAGGAAAGATTATCTTTGATAAGGAATTTTGATTATGACACGTTGTTTTAAAATAGCTTGGATTATTTTCTTTGCTTTTGCTGGTGCAGCATCTGCTAAGGATGTGTGCCGTACTCCTTCTACCTTACATCAGGATACAACGATATTTTTGGATACCAATTTACATGTAAATCTCGACGAGGTTAAAATTTTACGTTACAAAAAAAAGAAGGGGAAACATTACCGAAATACAAGACAGTACTGGCGAATGGTTCGAAATATTCAAATCGTTTATCCATATGCCGAAGGGGCTACCGAAACCATTGCAAAACTTTCGAAGGAATTGGATGGAATTGAGAGTAAAAAGGAACGTCGGAAGCTAATTCGAAAAGAATACGATGGTTTGATGAAAGAGTATAAAAAGCCTCTGATGAAGTTGAAAATTTCTCAAGGGAAACTTTTGATGAAATTAATTGATCGGGAAACTGGAAACACAAGCTATAATCATTTAAAAGAGTTGAAAGGATCGTTTACAGCTATCTTTTGGCAATCGATGGCCACTTTGTTTGGTTCATCGCTAAAAGCAGAATACGATCCTTTGGGCGAAGATTGGATGGTGGAAGAAATACTAGATCGGATGAAACGACACGAACTCCCTTCACCCGCAAAATTACCGATGAAAAGGATTAATTAAAAATGAAAAGCTTCTGAAAGCCCCTAGAAGAGCGCTTACATTTCCGAAGGAAGGCTTACAAAACAGAAGGGCGGGTATTTATTGCAAAGGGAGGCTTACTTAATAGGAAGGGAGCCTAAAACTTGCGAAGGACGTGTAAATATCCACATTCTATTACAGATGGATTAAATGATTAGGTGTTCAGATACGCTTCCATTCTGCGATCGAACATTTGGTTTTTTTCAAGGTAATTGGCGAACTTATCTCGTCCCGATTGATCAATGAATTGTTTTAAATTCACAAAAGCTTTTTCTTTAGATTCTTCAATATTCATTCTATACTTATTCATGTGTTGTTCTGCTTTTTTTTCCCAAGTGTAGTTTTTTAGGATTATTTTATTGAATAGCAAAGCAAGTATCCAACTTGCGAATAGCAAAAGCAAATGCGATATTTCAGGAAAAAGAACAATTGGAACGATTAGCAGAAAAACGGGTAAAATGGCTGCAATACTGAATATTCCAATTACCAGGTTGTTGTAGTACTCCGAAAAATGAATCAATTTCTTTTTTTGAAAAGCATAAAATATAAACCAGTTGGTAAATAGGTTGAGTGCCATACTATATAGTAGAATAGCAGCTTCGTCAGCATTGTTTAAAGAGAAAAAAATTGCAGCAAAGAGAATAAAATTGGAGATTATAAAAGGGTAGATGTGATTTTCGGCTACATCTTTGGTATTTCGGTTTTTCATAAAAGGAATATTGATGTTGGCTAAAAGTAGATACTACTTAAAGCCAACAACTAATTTATAATGCCATAATCGTTTTTACTACATTATCAGCACCATCGCCAATTTGAGCAATGCTTGCATCGAGCATGTAACAGGGAGTTGTTACAATTTTATTTTCTTTATCGAATACAATTTCGCCATGCGTGGTTGTAACATGAGTTGCTCCCATTGCTGTAATTGCAGCAGCGGTTTCCTCGTCTTCTCCAATAGTAAGTTCAACCTCGCCCAATACTTTTGCAATTAGGGCAGGAGAAATACACAATGCGCCAATTGGTTTTTTTGCTTTGTGCATTGCTTTTAAAGCAAGTTCTGCATCAGGATTCACTTTGCAATCCACACCGTCGAAAGCAAATGTGCATAGGTTTTTTGCAACTCCAAATCCGCCAGGGAAAAGAATAGCATCAAAATCGTCTGCCGAAAAATCTTTTAAATCCTTGATATCTCCACGTGCAATTCGAGCTGCTTCTACCAATACATTTCGCGTTTCGGGCATTTCTTCTCCTGTAATATGGTTAATTACATGATATTGATTAATGTTTGGAGCAAAAATCTGATAGCTTCCTCCGTTTTTTGAAATCGAGTATAAGGCTAAGGTTGCTTCATGAATTTCAGAACCATCATAGACACCTGAACCTGCCAGAACAACTGCAAATTTTTTCTTTGAATTCATTTTTTAATACTTTTTTATTGTTTAAGATGTTTGTTTTAAATAAACGAATAGCTGTTCTTTATATTTCATTATTGAATTACGGCTAGCTAATTCTACTTTTTTTAATGAACGAAAAGAATGAAGACGAAACGTATATTTGTTGCAATAAAGATAGATAATACCAATGAAATTAATAAGGTTTTTCGTGAAGTTGGATTTGATTTAATAAAGGAAAGAATAAAATGGGTGGATAAGAAGGGTCTTCATCTCACTCTTCTTTTTATAGGAGAAACAGATGTGGAAGAAATTGAGGCAATTACAGACAAATTGAGAATAATTGTTAGTGAGTTTCGGGCTTTTCATTTAAATTTAAAATCGTTAGGTGCATTTCCATCTCTTGAACAAGCAACTATTTTATGGATTGGAATACAAGCCGAGGCTGGCTTATTTGAACTGCAAAAGGAAATTCATGCTCAGTTGCTGAAAAATAAACCTGCCGATGACTATAATTATACCCCTCATGTGACTATTGGCAGAAGTAAAGGAGGGGTGAAATATTTCGTAAAGGGAAAAAAAAGCCTTTTAAATTTGAAAGATTGGGAGGATCGTGACTTATTGATTGAAAAGTTGGTATTAATGGAAAGCACACGTACCAAACAAGGAGCTATTTATAGGGTTTTGGAATATTTGCCACTAAAAAAATAAATTGTTTTTTGTAGTTTCGTCTTTTACACAATGGCGATTTAATAAAATGAAAAGTAAAAAAGTGTTTTTCTTTTTTTAGGATTTTTTAAAATTAAAGGAATAGATGTAAATTTGAATTACTTAAAAAAAATATTTGAATATGATAACAATAGAAACATTTGTGTTTAATCATTGGCAGGAAAACACATACATATTACACGATGAAACAGGAGAAGGAGTCTTAATTGATTGTGGCGTTTTCTTTAAAGATGAAGGGGGAAAGCTAATTGATTTTGTAGAGAAGAAGGGGATAAAACTGGTAAAACAACTAAATACGCACCTACATATTGATCACGTTTTAGGAAATCAATTTATGAAGGATCAGTTTGGTTTACTTACAGAAGCACATAAAGATGATGAGTTTTTATTGGCTGAAGCTCCTAATTATGCAGTTCGATTGGGACTCGAAAATGTGGTGGAACCACCTCCAATTGGAAAGTTGATTCAGGAAGGTGATCTTATAACCTTTGGAAATTCGGAGCTAAAAGTGATTCATGTTCCCGGACATTCTCCCGGACATGTAGTATTCTATAATGAAAAGCAAAAATTCTTAATTGCAGGTGATGTTTTATTCCGCGAAAGCATTGGTCGCACCGATTTACCTTATGGTAATTTCGACCAACTAATTGAAGGAATTAAAACCAAATTATTGGTGCTTGATGATGAAGTTAGTGTTTATCCAGGACATGGACCGGTAACGTCTATTGGACACGAGCGAGCTAAGAATGTGTTTTTAAAAGGATTGAGCTAAAAGGAAATAGAAGGGTAGGATATCGAAAAAATTGATGTTACTTATAAAATTTATATAGAACCAGTTGAGATTTATCAACTGGTTTTTTCGTATCCGGTATTCATGGGTTTATTTCTAGTAAATATGACAAAAATCATATTTATATCATTCTGTAAAACAATTTGTTAAGAAGGATTGTTGGGAATGAGAAGAATGTTGAAAAACAGGAATTAAATTCAATGTTTAACCTTCTAGTAAATTTAAATCTTTTACTACTTTTACGTTCACAAATATTTTATAAACAACACCTAATTTACACAATAATATGGCAACTGAAAAGTTTGTTTCCCGTCACATTGGACCTCGCAATGGCGATATTAAAACAATGTTGGAAACTGTTGGTGCTCCTTCTTTGGAAGCCCTAATTGACGAAACAATACCTTCAGGTATTCGTCTGGAAAAAGCCTTAGAGCTTCCTAAAGCATTATCAGAATACGAATATTTTTCGAAGATGAAAGGAATTGCTGCTCAGAACAAAGTATTCCGAACATTTATAGGACAAGGATATTACGATACCATTACACCAGCTGCTATTCAGCGAAATGTATTAGAAAATCCAGGATGGTACACTCCTTATACTCCTTATCAGGCTGAAGTATCTCAGGGTAGACTAGAGGCTTTATTGAACTTTCAAACCATGATTTTGGATTTGACCAAAATGGAGTTGGCGAATAGTTCTCTTTTAGACGAAGCTACTGCAGTTGGGGAGTCGATGTACATGATGCAAGCCTTGCGCTCTCGTGCTAAGAAAAAAGCGGAAGCAAATCAATTTTTTGTTGATGAGAACGTTTTTGCTCATACTTTAGATGTGCTAACGACTCGTGCTACTCCTCTGGGAATAGAATTGGTAATTGGCAATTTCAAAACTTTTGAATTTACCGATCAAGTATTTGGAGCTATCGTTCAGTATCCTAATTCAAATGGTAGTATAGAAGATTATTCTGCTTTTGTAGAGCGTGCTCATCAGGCAGAGTCTTTAGTTGCTGTAGCTGCCGATTTAATGAGTTTGGTACTTTTAACACCTCCGGGAGAATGGGGTGCTGATATTGTTGTTGGTACTTCTCAACGTTTTGGGATACCAATGGGATATGGTGGGCCACATGCCGCATATATGGCTTGTCGCGAAGCTTACAAAAGAAGTATTCCTGGACGTATTATAGGGGTAACCAAAGATGCTCAGGGAAATAATGCTTTGCGTTTGGCTTTGCAAACCCGCGAACAGCATATTAAGCGCGAAAAAGCAACTTCGAACATTTGTACTGCTCAGGCTTTACTAGCTACAATGGCTAGTTTTTATGGAGTTTATCACGGACAAGAGGGGTTGAAGAGAATTGCTGCCCATATTCATTCTGCAACAAGTATTCTTTCCGAAGGATTAAAATCTTTGGGTTATCAACAAACTGTTCACAACTTCTTTGATACTTTGCAGATTGTAGTTCCAACTGGAGTTTCTGTTGAGGAAATTCGTAAAGCAGCATTGCAAGCCGAATTCAATTTTTGCTATAGAAATGATACAACAATTGGAATTTCTATTGATGAAAAAATTAGCGCGGCCGAATTAAGTACAATGCTTAGCATTTTTGCGAAAGCGGTGGGAAAGAAAGCGGTAGTTATCGATAGTATCGAAGAGAAAATTTCTTTCGATTCAAAATATACAAGAACAAGCGAATTTTTAACGCTTGATGTATTTAAACGTTACCGTTCCGAAACAGCTTTAATGCGTTATATTAAAAGCTTGGAAAAGAAAGATATTGGATTGAATACTTCCATGATTTCTTTGGGATCGTGTACCATGAAGTTGAATGCAGCTGTAGAAATGTTGCCTATTAGCTGGCCAGAAATTGGTGGAATTCATCCATTCGTTCCTGTTGATCAGGCTCTTGGTTATAAAAAAATTATTGAAGACCTCGAAAAATGGCTTTCGGTAATTACTGGATTTGCAGGTTGTACCTTGCAACCAAATTCAGGTGCGGCTGGCGAGTATACCGGATTAATGGTGATTCGTCAATATCATATTTCAAGAGGTGATGGCCATCGAAATGTTGTTTTAATTCCATCATCGGCTCACGGTACAAATCCTGCATCGGTAACCATGTCGGGGATGAATGTGGTTATCGTGAATTGCGATGCTGACGGAAACGTGGAATTTGAAGACTTAAAAGCGAAAGCTGAAAAGTATAAAGACGTATTGTGTGCTTACATGATCACTTATCCATCTACGCATGGTGTATTCGAAACAGGAATTAAAGCGATGATGAATTTGATTCACGATAATGGTGGTCAGGTTTATATGGATGGAGCGAATATGAATGCTCAGGTTGGTTTAACCAATCCAGGTACAATTGGTGCTGATGTTTGCCATTTAAATCTTCATAAAACATTTGCTATTCCTCACGGAGGTGGTGGACCGGGTGTTGGTCCAATTTGTGTAGCGTCTCATTTAGTTCAATTCTTACCATCTCATAAATTTGTGAAGACTGGTGGCGAGAATGGAATTACTGCAGTTGCTGCGGCTCCATTTGGATCGGCTAGTGTATTGCCAATTACTTATGGATATATTGCAATGTTAGGCGCCGAAGGTTTGGAGCAGGTTACTAAAATGGCAATCTTAAATGCTAATTATTTGGCCTCCTCTTTCCAGAAAATGGGTTTCAAAATATTGTATAAAGGCGCACAAGGTCGCGTTGGTCACGAAATGATTTTTGATTGTCGCGAGTTTAATAAATCGGTAGGAATTACCGATACCGATATTGCGAAGCGATTAATGGATTATGGATTTCATGCTCCAACTTTGTCTTTCCCTGTTCATGGAACATTAATGGTAGAACCAACGGAAAGTGAGCCATTGGAAGAGATGGATCGTTTTATTGAAGCATTGGCGAAAATCAATGAAGAAATGAAAGAGATTGAAGATGGTATTGCTGATGTTTCCGATAATGTATTGAAAAATGCACCTCATACACACCAAGTATTAACCGCTGATGAATGGAATCATACCTATAGCCGTAAAAAAGCAGCATATCCGTTGAGTTGGGTTGCTGATAATAAATTCTGGCCTTCGGTTGGTCGTGTTGATGATGCTTATGGAGATAGAAATTTGATGTGTACTTGTGCTCCTCTTGAGGCGTACAACGAAGAATGTATTGATGTTGATTAAATATCGAAAAGCATAAAAAATAAAAATCCGGTGAGTTTATTCTCATCGGATTTTTTTAATACTTTCTAACTATAGAACGCAAAAAAGGAGGCTGCCCCGGCCTCCTTTTATTGTTCTATTACTAACCCTAAAATTTAACTATGAAAATAATGAACTGAATAAATTCATTAAATCTACTTCTATTTACGTGAGACTTAGTAAAAAGTTTTAGTTTTGAACCACTTACAGTATCAAATGAGTGATGCTGATTTTCATAAAAAAGACTTCTTTCCTTTTATTACAAGTCTTTCCTTCGTACGAAAAAAAATGAAAAAAAAGACAAAATTCTCTTTATTTAACAGAATGCCATAAGAATCAGTAGTACAAATGTTTAAGTTAATTTAAAGTGGAGCAAACGGTAAATTAAAATTCATTTTCAATCACTAAAGTTAAAATGTCTTTTAAGTCTTTATTCATGGCTTCCACCTGTTTAGGGATAAAACTATTAGTTGTCATTCCTGGAACAGTATTGGCTTCTAGAATAAAAATTTCATTTTTCCGAATCATGTAATCCACCCGAACAATTCCTTTACATTTTAAGGCATCGTAAATTTCCGACGATAAATTTTGTATTCGAAGAGTTAGTTCTTCTGATATTCTGGCTGGTGTAATTTCATCGGCCATACTTGGATCGTATTTGGCTTCGAAATCGAAAAATTCTTTTTTAGGTAATACTTCTGTTACCGGAAATATAATGGATTCACTTTTTGTTTTCACCAAGCCACAGGTAAATTCTAAACCGTCTATAAATTCCTCAATAATCACCTCTTTTCCTTCGCCAAAAGCTTTTGCAATGGCTTCATTCAGCTCATCAATCCTTTTCACTTTAGTGATGCCAAAGCTGGAACCATCGGCATTTGGTTTCACAAAACAGGGCATTCCTAAATGATCATTTATCACTTGAGTGGAATAGTTTTGATTTTTTTTCAGAAGTATCGACTGTGCTACTCTAAAACCTAAGGATTTTAAGTAGGAATTACAAGCATGCTTATTAAAGCTGAGCGAACTGCTAAATACATCGCAGGTTGAGTGGGGAACGGAAAGTAAATTTAAATATCCTTGCAGAATTCCATTTTCACCTGGCGTTCCATGAATTCCAATATATGCAAAATCAAACTTTACTTTTTTATCTTTTATACTAAAACTAAAATCATTTTTATCGACTGGATAATATTCATTGTCAATTTTCACATTCCAATCTGTTCCTTTAAGAATAACTAGGTACGGAATGTATTTCTCAGTATCCAAGATCGAGAAAATATGATTTGAGGTTTGCAAGGAGATCTCAAATTCTGCAGAGTCTCCACCTGCAATTACAGCGATTGTTCTTTTCATTGCGAAATTATAGTTTTATTCTTCATCGGCTTCTAAGGGCCTGTTAGAGGTGTAGTCTCTCCATTTCTGGATTAAAGTAGCCATATCATCAGGAATCTCCGAATCGAATGAGATATATTCACCGGTTACCGGATGATCGAAGCCTAATGTTTTCGCATGCAAGGCTTGTCGCGGACAAATTTTAAAACAGTTTTGTACAAATTGTTTGTATTTAGTAAAGGTGGTTCCTTTTCTAATTTCATCACCTCCGTATTCGGCATCGTTGAATAGCGGATGGCCAATACTTTTAAAATGGGCGCGAATTTGGTGTGTTCTTCCTGTTTCCAAAATACATTCAACCAAATTTACATATCCAAGTCTTTCCAAAACCCTGTAATGAGTAACCGCATGTTTTCCGTAATCTCCATCAGGAAAAACATCCATAACTTTTCTATTTTTAAGGTTTCTTCCAATATGACCAGTTATTGTTCCTTCGTCGTCTTCCATATTTCCCCATACCAATGCTCTGTATTTTCGATCGCTGGTTTTGTTAAAAAACTGAAGACCTAATTTGGTTTTAGCATCTTCGGTTTTGGCAATTACCAAAATTCCAGATGTATTTTTATCAATACGATGCACTAAACCCGGACGAGGATCTTTTGCATTAAACAATGGCAGGTTCTGTAAATGAAACGCCAAAGCATTCACGAGTGTGCCTGAATAATGCCCGTAGGAAGGGTGTACAACCATTCCTGGTTCTTTATTAATGATTAAAAAAGCATCATCTTCGTAAACAATATTTAAAGGAATATCCTGGGGAATAATTTCAATCTCCCTAGGAGGATAACTTAATACAACAGTGATAACGTCTTTTGGCTTTACCTTATAGTTTCTCTTAACGGGTACATCATTCACCAAAATATTTCCATTGTTAGCTGCCTCTTGAATTTTATTTCTGGAGGAGTTTAACATCCGGTCAACTAAAAATTTATCAATTCGAAGTGGGTTTTGCCCCGGATCTGCTTCAAAACGAAAATGCTCGAATTGTTCTTGATTTGCTTCTAATTCGTCGTCAGTATTAAAATTATCTAATGGTTCTTTTTCAGTCATTTTTTTCAGTTGTTTTAGAAAATCAAGTTGCTTAAGCTTTTTTGCAACAAAGAATCAGCTTGTTGTAATTTAACTGAATCTCGTGTTAGCCAGATATCGATTCTTGATCCTGGACTAAGCCTTTGATTATTAGTAACGGACGGATTTTGTTGCCATACTTTAGCTTGAATTGAATCAAAATGTGTACTTATTGATTGATCGAATCGTACGTTGCCTAAATTCAAGTTGGATAGAATTATTTTTTCTTTAGCCTGAGTGTTTGTTCTTCCAATTAGATTTGGAGCAGTAACTTCATTGTTGTCACCTCTTCCCAGAACAAGATCTATGCTTGCTCCTTTATCAACCATACTACCGGCATGTATCGAATCGCCATTGTATTTAGGGTATAGCACTAAATTAAAAAATTGGTTGTTGGCATATTCTAATTTTCCTATTTGAAAACCATTGGTTACTAGTAACTCGTATGCTTGTCGGAACGAATTATCTACCAAATTAGGAAAGCGAATTTGCTCCGGTTTGTTTGCATTAATGGTTAAGAACAAGCTTCGGCCTCTTTTTACTATGGCACCAGCTAATGGTCTTTGATCAAGAACAGTTCCTGGAGCATATTTCGGGTTGTAAATAGAGTCGTAGATAGAGAAAACTAATTGTTCGGTTTCCAATTCATTTCCGGCTTTTTCAATACTCATGCCGTATAAATCCGGAACTTCTAGTTCTTCTCCATGATGGGTATACCACCTTAAACTAATTAAGGTGATCCAAATTAGAACTGTTGTAATTAATAGAGCGATTCCAACTTGTATTAGAAATAACTTACTCTTGAAGAAATTTACTGATTTCATCTTCATTATGGGCTTTAGTATTCTTAATAAACAACTACTTGCAAAAGAAAATATTGCTCGGTTGGCAATGTCTTTTACCAGATACAAAAATAGCAGAGATTTTTTAGATTATAGAAAAAATCAGAGTAAACCGAAACTAAATAGTTGATTTGAGAATAATCCATAAAAAAAGAGCTCCTCTGGAACTCTATCTTCATCTATAATAGAATAATGCATACTCTATTAAATACAAAAAAGTAAAGAATATAGAATTCTTTACTTTCTGTATATCGGCAACTTAATTTAAAATTAAGCCTTGTGTTTGTGCTCGCAAGAAACAGTTAGTTTTTTTCTGCCCTTGGCTCTTCTGCGAGATAATACTGCGCGTCCGTTTGCTGAAGCCATTCTCTCTCTGAATCCGTGCTTGTTTCTTCTTTTTCTATTTGAAGGTTGAAATGTTCTTTTCATCGCGAAAAATTTTTATCGAATAAAGTTATTATATGCGTTGATTTCGGATTGCAAAAATAGGGTTTTTTTTAATCTATCAAAAAGATCAGCGCTTTTATTTTAATTAAATATCAAGATGTACTACTTTTTTTGTCTCAAAAAACTCTTCTGAGAAATAATTGGAGCACTTGTAAATACTGATTCTACTACCATACCCCGAGATTTCATCTTCAAAATCACCACCCTTTAAATAAATTATTCCATTGGGTAAACTATTTTGATCTTTAGCCTTGCTGTTTTTAAGAACCATGTTCACAAATTTCGGAAATGCGGTAACTGCTCTACTTACAATAAAATCAAATTTATCTTTAACTTGTTGTACGCGAATGTGTTCAGCTTTTACATTGTTTAGATTTAAAGCATTTGCTACCTCGGTAACCACTTTTATCTTTTTTCCGATCGAATCGATCAAATAAAAATCGCTTTCAGGAAATAAAATGGCTAATGGAATTCCTGGGAAACCACCTCCTGTACCTACGTCCATTACTTTTGTTCCAGGAGTAAACTGAATTACTTTGGCTATTGCCAGAGAATGTAAAACGTGATGCTCGTATAACGAATCCATATCTTTTCTGGAGATTACATTAATTTGTTCGTTCCAAAAAGTGTATAGTTCCTTTAACCGGTAGAGTTTTTGTTCCTGCTCTTCAGTTAAATTGGGAAAATATTTTTTAATGATTTCCATGCCAGTGTAAATTTTAAGGTCGGCAAAGATAGACTAAATTTTGAAGATCTTGTTATAAAACAGTAAGCGATAAAGACCTTACTCTCTTTTCTTATCAATTTTCACTTCAGAATCTTTTAACGTGTTA
Organism: Labilibaculum filiforme; assembly: GCF_002843315.1. GTDB lineage: Bacteria > Bacteroidota > Bacteroidia > Bacteroidales > Marinifilaceae > Labilibaculum > Labilibaculum filiforme. The sequence continues at coordinate 22,702 of NZ_MVDD01000027.1, forward strand.
AAAAGTAATTCTCGTGCTCTAAATAGTTGCGCTTTTACCGTACCAATAGGCAGGTTAAGTTCCTTTGCTATTTCCTCGTACGAAAATTCTTCAAAATAACGAAGTTCAATTAATCTTCGGTAGCGTTCTTTTAAACGAGCTACCTCGGTGCGCATTATTTTTGCTTTTTGATCTCTTATAAATTCTTGCTCCGGATTAAGTGTATTCGACTCTAAAGAAATACTTCGTTCATTGTCCGAGCCATCTTTTCCATCAATAGAAATTGTATTGCCTTTCTTTTTCCGAAGAAAATCGATGCAGTTGTTAGAAGCAATCTTAAACAGCCAAGTGCTAAATGCATATTTTGGGGAATACTGTTTAATGTTTCTGAATGCTTTTCCAAATGCTTCAAAGGTTAAATCTTCGGCGTCGTTTTTGTTATTCACCATTTTAAGCAACATGAAGAATATCGCATCTTTATACCTTTTAAAAAGCTCTTCATATGCTTTTTGGGTACCGTTAATGGCGGATAAAACAAGCCTGTAATCGTATTGGGCTTTTTCCGAGAGATTAGGGTTTATTTCCATTGGTTGCTTTTACTAAAAGAGAAATTTGCACACAAAAAATATATTTTTGAAAATAACACAAAAATCTCATATATATACGAAGATAAAAATAAATTTTCTTCCTTCAAATGCCTATTACTTATTTTAAACATGCTTCCAAGTATGATAAATCTTGTTAAGTATACAATAGCAAGGAAAATGTATAAATGCGTGAATAATAAAAGGGAAATGCTAACGCAATATAGAACTAATTTACTTAACGGTTCTATATCGATAAGTAGGCGAATTTTTAAAGGGAGTTGTTTTCGGCATTTGTAATAATTCTTATTAAGTTGAAGCCAATTACTATAAGCAGATACCGACGACAAATTGATTTTTGCTTCTGGATGAAGACAAACAGAGGTTCCCGAAATTTTATTAAGTTGAAGAATCATAAGATGATCGTATCCCGCTTCAAAATGAGAATGTTTAGCAAATCCTTTGTTTGCAAAAAAATCCGATTTATTATATCCTAAATTTGCTCCGTTTCCAGAATAAGCATTCCCCGATAATGCAAAGCTTGCACTTTTAAGGTTCTTTTTATGCATATCGAATCGGAGAAAATTGTAAAGAAATCCTTTTTTGTGCTCAAAATTAACGTAGCCGAAATGTACTCCCTTGTCCCAGGAATTTACAAATGTGTGCAGCCAGTTATTACTTTCGGGTTTACTTTCAATGTTTGCGAAAATTATTTTTTCATTTTTAGCTGCCTTTATCCCTATACTTAGAGCAAGTTTCTTGTTGTGTTGAAACTTTGCATCCATAGGAATTTTTGTAGCACGCAGATGAGGATACCTTTTTTGAAAGCCTGCAATTATGCTTTGAGTGTCATCTTCACTGCCATCATCCACTAAAATCAATTCAAAATTGGGATATTCTTGTTCTAAAAAAAGAGAAAGATTTTCTTGTAAATAGTCCTCTTCATTTTTCACCGAAATTACGATCGAGACAGGTTCCACCTTAGTGTTGAAGCTGTTTTTTTTCTCTCTTTTAAATAGTTGAATGTAACGTAGGTGATAGAATAATTGTATGCAAAAAGCAAAAAAAAGTGCAGTGAGTAAAACCCATTGAACAACAGAAGTAGGTAGAGTAATTATTGTTTCCAAATTTAACTTTATTTATGTGCATCAAAAATACGAGATTCTTACCGATTAAAAAACTTTGATAGCAAGATTGATATCTGTTGTAAAAGACGAATATTTATATTGCTGATATTCTTACGATAACAAACCGTAATTTTCCTTCGGACATTCTTAGTGATTCAGAAATAAGATTAATTAGTATCTTTGCCCCCTGATTTTTTTACAAATTTGGTGGAAACGCTTAATTGTAAGCAAATATAAATAGTACATATGGATTTTAAATTACTGAATACAGATCCTAAGTCTTCGGCGAGGACAGGGGAGTTGACTACGGATCATGGGAAAATTCAAACACCCATTTTTATGCCGGTGGGAACACTTGGTTCTGTAAAAGGTGTGCATCAAAGAGAATTAAGAGACGATATTAATGCCGAAATAATTTTAGGAAATACCTATCATTTGTATTTGCGTCCGGGATTGGATGTGTTAGAGAAGGCAGGAGGCCTGCATAAATTTAATGGTTGGGAACGTCCTATTTTAACCGATAGTGGTGGTTTTCAGGTGTTTTCTTTGGCTGAAAATAGAAAGTTGACTGAAGAAGGTGCAATGTTTCGTTCGCATATCGATGGTTCAAAGCATTTCTTTACTCCTGAAAATGTTATGGATACTCAAAGAACCATTGGTGCCGATATTATTATGGCATTTGATGAATGTCCTCCAGGAACTTCAACCTACGAGTATTCGAAAAATTCATTGGAGCTTACTCAAAGGTGGTTAGAGCGTTGTGTAAAACGATTCGATGAAACAGAACCTAAATATGGCTACTCGCAAACATTATTTCCTATTGTGCAGGGATGTGTTTACAACGATTTACGTATTAAGGCTGCAGAACATGCGGCCTCGCTTAATCGAGAGGGATATGCAATTGGAGGGTTGGCAGTTGGCGAACCGGTAGAGGATATGTACTCGATGATTGAAGTAGTGAATGAGGTGTTGCCGAAAGACAAACCAAGATACTTGATGGGAGTAGGTACTCCTGTTAATATATTGGAAGCTATTTCGAGAGGGGTGGATATGTTCGATTGCGTAATGCCGACCCGAAATGGGCGAAATGGAATGATTTTTACTAGCGAAGGAACTATTAATATTAAAAATAAGAAATGGTATGATGATTTTTCACCGATAGATCCAAATGGAACTTCGTATGTGGATCAGAATTATTCAAAAGCATACGTGCGACATTTGATTCATTCAGGGGAGTTATTGGGTTCTCAAATTTGTAGCATTCACAATCTGGCTTTTTATTTGTGGCTAGTGCGGGAAGCAAGAGAGCATATTAATGCAGGAACTTTTGCGTCTTGGAAAGAAATCATGGTGAAGAAATTAGCAACTCGTTTGTAACTGTTAAAAAAGCTTACAATAGATCCTGCTCGATTGGTAATTGAAGAATAAGTTATACTTTTATTCCGAAAGTTGTTATTCTGCAATTTTCGGGAAATAAGGAATTTAAAATTCAGATTTTGAGAAAATTAGATTTATACATTATCCGGAAGTTTTTGGGAACTTTCTTCTTTGCGATTGTTCTAATAATCAGCATTTCGGTTATTTTCGATTTTTCGGAACATATCGATGAATACATCGATAAGGAAGCTCCGCTTAAGGCAATTATATTCGATTATTATCTGAATTTCATTCCCTATTTTGCGAATCTTTTTAGTGCTTTATTCACATTTATTGCGGTAATCTTTTTCACTTCGAAAATGGCTTACGATACCGAGATTATTGCGATTTTAAGTAGTGGTGTGAGTTTTCGGAGAATGATGTATCCGTACTTTATATCTGCACTAATAATAGGAATCTTTTCATTTGTTTTAAGCAATTATATAATTCCTCCTGCCAATCAAAAAAGACTTGATTTTACAGCAACCTACATTAGCAAACAGTTTCGAAATAACGAACGTAATATTCACAGGCAGATTGAACCAGGTGTTTTTATCTACATGATTAATTACGAGGTTGCAAGTAATACGGGTTACAAATTCGCCTTGGAAAGATTCGAAGGAAAAGAATTGGTGTCTAAATTATCATCGCGGTCGATTCGTTGGAGTAATGAGAAGAATAAATGGACTATTAACGATTTTTTTATTCGTACGATAGATGGAGAGAAAGAATCGTTTGAGCACGGAAGAACGAAGGATACGACCTTTAATTTTGGACCGGAAGAGTTTGGTTCAAAAAAAAATATTGTAGAGGCAATGAATTTACCTCAATTAAATGATTTTATTGAACAGCAGTCGATGCGAGGCGACAGTAATATAGAAGCCTATAAGATTGAAAAATACAAACGGATGGCAAATCCATTTTCAACCTTTATTCTAACACTTATTGGTGTATCCCTGGCATCCCGTAAAATTCGGGGAGGAATGGGCTTGCATATTGGTATAGGCCTACTGCTAAGTTTCTCTTTTATCCTTTTTATGCAGATATCTATAGTTTTTGCAACAAATGGAAGTATGAATCCGATATTAGCTGTTTGGTTGCCTAATATTGTATTCGCAGTTATAGCGGTGTATTTATATCGAATTGCACCAAAGTAGAAAAAAATCCAAATTATTTTTCGCGAATATATTTGATTATCAAGCAAAAGAGCTTATTTTATAGAAAGCTAATTGTAGGGTGAAGTTACGTAGAGTTTTTTTCTATCCTAAAAATTAGTAACGTTGTATCTTGGAATTTTGTGAGCTCACGAAATTCAATTATATATATGAGAGTATATATTTTCTAACTAAATGTACAAATTATGTCATTGAAACGAAACATTCTTGATCTTAGAAAGAGAAAAGAAAAAGTGCTTCAAGGTGGCGGTGAAAAAGCCATTCAGAAGCAAGTTGCGATGGGGAAATTGACTGCCAGAGAAAGAGTAACATCTATTTTAGATGAAGATTCTTTTCATGAATACGATATGTTTGTTGAGCACGAAGCTCGCGACTTTGGTATGGAAAAGAAAGAACTTCATGGCGATGGTGTTATTATTGGAACCGGAACAATTTACGGAGAGCCAGTGTGTATTTTCGCACAGGATTTTACCGTTGCGGGAGGTTCTCTTGGTCTGATGCACGCGCGTAAGATTACAAAAATCATGGATCATGCATTAAAAATGCGTGTACCTTTGATTGGTATTAATGATTCGGGTGGAGCTCGTATTCAGGAAGGTGTTAATTCACTTGCCGGATATGGAGAAATCTTTTTCCGAAATACGTTAGCATCTGGAGTAATTCCTCAATTGTCAGTAATCCTAGGTCCTTGTGCCGGAGGTGCTGTTTATTCTCCTGCACTTACCGATTTTGTGTTTGTGGTTGAGAACATTTCTAAAATGTTCATTACCGGTCCTGAGGTAATTAAAACAGTTTTGGGTGAAGAAATTAGTATGGAAGAACTGGGTGGAGCTAAAGTTCATAGCGAAATTACAGGGAATGCTCATTTCTACGCTTTAAGCGAATACGAATGCTTCGAACAAATTAAGAAGCTACTCACCTTTATACCATGGCACAACGCTAAAAAAGCGAAAGCATTTCCTCCTAAGCCACCAAGACCAGAGTACAAAATTGAAGAGATTGTTCCTTCTGATCCTACTCAACCTTACGATATTCGTAATGTGATTAAAGCAATTGTTGATGATTCGGATTTCTTCGAGAGTATGGAGAATTTTGCCCGTAACATTGTTATTGGTTTTGGTAGAATGAATGGCGAAACTGTTGGTTTTGTTGCAAATCAACCACTTGTATTAGCAGGTGTTTTGGATTGTGATTCATCCGATAAAGCAGCTCGTTTTATTCGTTACTGCGATTCTTTTAATATTCCAATAGTAACTCTTGAGGATATGCCAGGTTATTTACCAGGTGTGGATCAGGAGCATATGGGGGTTATTCGTCACGGTGCTAAAATTTTGTATGCTTATAGTGAAGCAACAGTGCCTAAAATTACTGTGATTGTGCGTAAAGCTTATGGTGGAGGTTATATTGCTATGAACTCTCGTCATATGAAAGCAGATTTCATGTTTGCATGGCCAAATGCAGAAATCGCAGTGATGGGTCCTGATGGTGCAGCTAACATTATCTTTAGAAAAGAGATTTTGGCAGCAGCCGATCCAGAGGCTATGAGAAAAGAAAAAGTAGCTGAATATAGAGAGAAGTTTGCCAATCCTTATGTTGCGGCAGCCAAAGGGTATATCGATACGGTTATTGAGCCACAAGAGACTCGTAATATGTTGTTACACTCGATTGAGGTTTCCAGCAACAAAGTTGATGGTAGACCAGCGAAAAAACACGGTATTCCTCCATTTTAAAATTTATTCGATATGGGAAATTTTAAAAAATTCAATGTTGATGGTACTGTTTATAGAACAGAACTAACCAAAAAGTTTGAGAATAGAAAACCTTGGGTTCGACCAAATCCAAAACACATCAATTCATTCATTCCTGGTACAATTGTTGAAATTTTAGTTAAAGAAGGGCAGGAAGTTAAGGAAGGTGAAAGCCTGATGATTCTTGAAGCAATGAAGATGAAGAATCAGATTAAAATGCCTTTTGATGGTAAAATTGCCAAAATTTATGTTGCTGAAGGAGAAAAGGTTCCCAACCGTTTGTTAATGGTGGAAATTGAGTAGTTCTTCTGTATTGAAATAAAAAATGAGCCCTTTCGTAATGATTGGGCTCATTCTTTTTTTTAGATTTATGCTTTTATAATTTTCCTTTCCAACAAAAGTACTCTTCCCATATTTTTGGACAAATGGGTTCGTTCTTGAAAATTCCAAACAGAGAAGAGCCACTTCCCGACATAGACGCATATAATGCGCCCATGCTATATAAGTGCGATTTTATTTTTTCCAGTTCGGGATGAGCGGGGAATATACTATTTTCAAAATCATTAAATATTGAATTTTTCCAATTTTGAATTGGTTCTTTAATTAGCTCCTTTAAGGATTTAGATGGTTGTACTGGTTGAACTTTTGAATAAGCTTCAGGAGTGCTGATATGAACATCTGGCTTTATTAGAAGTAGATGATATCCCGAAAGATTAATAAGCACTTCGGAGAAAATATCTCCTTTTCCTGTTGCGAAAACTGGTTTGTTTTGAATGAAAAATGGACAATCGCTACCTAGTTGTCCTGCTAAATTTTCCATGCTTTCGTACGAAAGCTTTAGTTGGTATTGTTCATTCAACATTTTAATCATAAAGGCAGCATCCGAAGATCCGCCTCCTAATCCGGCACCAAACGGAATATTTTTGTGCAAATGAATAGTGCTTGACGGGATCTGATATTGGGTACGTAGCAATTCATATGCTTTACAAACAATATTGTCCCGATCGGCTATCCGAATAGGTATTCCCGAGGAACTAAATGTGTAATTTTCTTTCTTGTCGGATGTTGCGATTTCTAATCCATCGGTAAGTGGAATAGGATAAAATATGGTTTCTATATTGTGAAAGCCGTCGGGTCTTTTTGCAACGATATTTAATCCGATGTTAATTTTAGCATTTGGAAAATGAAGCACAAGTAATAAGTTTTATGATTGAGGGGTAAAAATACTCGATTTATAAGAGCAAAAAAAATCAATTAGAAGCATTTTTATTTTCTATCTTTGTTTTTGCATTCTAAATTTTTTTTTTAGATCTTTTTCGATTCTAAGAAAATGCTGAAAGTGCTAATTTTAAAGGGAAAGTGTATTATTAGAATTTAATATTTTTATGGCTGGCGCAAATAAATATAACAATCAACCGAAGAATAAAGTAGATCTTGATTACGGAAAAGTTCCTCCACAGGCCTTAGAGCTTGAGGAAGCTGTTCTGGGAGCATTAATGCTCGAAAAAGATGCCATGATTTCTGTGGGAGATATTTTAAATGCAGAGTCTTTTTATAAGGATGCCCACCAAAAAATTTATAAAGCAATTCTATCTCTTTCAATTAACGAGGAACCAGTTGATATTCTAACGGTCACTGAGGAGTTGAAACGACATGGTAACTTGGACGCAGTAGGTGGTCCTTTTTATATTACCCAACTTACGAATAGGGTTGCATCGGCTGCTCACATCGAGTTTCATGCAAGAATTATTGCTCAAAAGTTTATTCAGCGCGAATTAATTCGGGTTTCTTCCGAAATTCAAACCCAAGCTTTCGACGAGAGTGTTGATGTTGCAGATTTATTAGATAGAGCTCAGCAGGATGTTTTTGAAATTGCCGAAGGAAATATCAAAAAAGAATCTTCCCATATTCGTCCTCTTGCCGATGAGGTGATTAATCAAATTGTTGAGGCAGGAAAACGTACCGATGGTTTAAGTGGTGTTCCTTCTGGTTTTACTGCTTTGGATCGAATTACATCTGGATGGCAAAAATCCGATTTGGTAATTATTGCTGCTCGTCCATCTATGGGAAAAACAGCATTCGTTTTGTCGATGGCACGAAATATGGCAGTCGATCATAAAGCTCCTATCGCTATTTTCTCGCTCGAGATGGGAGGCGACCAGTTGGTGAAACGTTTAATTTCCAGCGAAACAGAATTGGGTTCGGAGAAGCTGAGAAGTGGTCGCTTGGAAGATTTTGAATGGGAACAACTTCATGTTAAAATTAAAGACTTGGTAGAGGCTCCAATCTATGTGGATGATACTCCAGGTTTATCGATCTATGAATTGCGATCAAAATGTCGACGATTAAAGGCTAAACACGACATTAGTTGTATTGTAATTGATTATTTGCAGCTGATGACAGCTGGTTCCGATATGAGAGGAAATCGTGAGCAGGAGGTGAGTTTAATTTCGCGACAGTTAAAAATTATTGCGAAGGAATTAAACGTTCCGGTAATTGCACTTTCTCAGTTGAACCGTGGTGTGGAACAAAGAACTGGAGATGCAAAAAAACCAATGCTTTCCGATTTACGTGAATCTGGAGCGATTGAGCAGGATGCCGATATGGTACTGTTTATTCATCGCCCCGAGCGATATGGAATCACCGAGGATGCGGAAGGAAATTCACTAATAGGTATTGCCGATATTATTATTGCCAAACACCGTAATGGTGCGGTAGGAGAAATTCAGCTTCGATTCCGAAATCAATTGGCACGATTTACCGATTTGGAGGGGGAATCCGCCAATCCATTTGCGACACCGGGTTTAGATGATGTGAAAACATTCAGTTCTAGTATGAATCAGGAACCTTCCGGTTTTGATGATTTTAATGCCGGTTTTAATGGTGGAAATGATTTTGATGATGCTCCTCCATTTTAACTACTTGCGAAAACAACTTAGCAAATAGAATTTCTTATCTTGTTTTTATGATTGAAGATAAAACATTCTTGAAAAAATATAGTCGCAAATTAGTACTCTTACTTTTTGTAGGCTTATTTTCTTATAATTCCTATGCTGCAAGTTTATTAATTCAGATGGATGATACTCAGAAGAATCATCTGAAGGCTTATGGGATTGCTTTTTGGACACTGGAAAAAAAGTATGAGATTCATTGGTTGCTAAATTATCGCGGCGGGTCTTTTTTATTGCCTTTCCAGAAAGAAATTCAAGACGAATGTCAGATACGTGGCGTTAGTTTTTCCGTTCTCAGCGATATTTCAACCCAGCAAATATTGACAGAGATTTCGAGTGATGAAGTGAATATGGATGCTGTTAAACTCGAAAAATCACCTTTAATAGCTGTTTATTCTCCCAAAGGTAAAAAACCTTGGGATGATGCTGTTACTATGGCACTTAGTTATGCCGAAATTCCCTACGATATAATATATGATGATGAGGTAATGACTGGAAAGTTGTCGAAATATGATTGGTTGCATTTACATCATGAAGATTTTACGGGTCAGTTTGGAAAATTTTATGCCTCCTATCGGAATATGAAATGGTATAAAGATGAAGTGCAGTCGAATATGGAAATGGCGAATCGTTATGGTTTTGCTAAGGTTTCCGATTTAAAAAAAGCTGTGTCGATTAAAATAAGAAACTTTGTTGAGGCTGGAGGGTTTTTGTTTGCCATGTGCTCTGCTACCGATACTTTTGATATCTCATTGGCTGCGGGAGATCATGATATTTGTGATGCCGTATTCGATGGAGATCCAATGGAACCAGATGCTCAGTCGCATCTTGATTTTTCACAAACTTTCGCTTTTCAGAATTTTACCATCGAAACAAATCCTGGTATATACGAGTATTCGGATATCGACGTAACTTTAAGCAGGAAGCTAAAGCAGGAGGAGGACTATTTTTCTCTATTTGACTTTTCGGCGAAATGGGATCCTGTGCCAAGTATGCTGTGTCAGAATCATAAAAATTTGATAAAAGGTTTTATGGGGCAGACAACAGCTTTTAAATTAGAATTAATTAAGCCTAATGTGCTTGTAATGGGCGAAAATAAGGCTGCCGGCGAAGCTCGGTATATTCATGGAAACTTAGGAAAGGGAACCTGGACTTTTTATGGTGGACACGATCCGGAAGATTACCAACACTTGGTTGGAGATCCACCTACCGATCTTAATTTGAAAAAGAATTCGGCAGGTTATCGACTAATTCTGAATAATGTATTATTTCCAGCGGCAAAAAAGAAAAAACGTAAAACCTAAGGAGAGTTCAAAAGTCTAGAAAGGTCGCAAAGTCAAATGATCAATGGTTCATATTCCTTCGTTTTTTAACTTTTTTCTTGGTACTTCCTCCTTTAACCTTGTTTCTTTATGTTTTTCTTAGATTTTTTTGCAGAATTTAAAGCAAAAAAAAGGCTGCGTCCCCTAAACGCAGCCTTCAAATTTCAACATCGGTTAAATACCTGATTTACTCAATATATTATTAACCATTTGTAATCTATTAACCTTAGTAACTTCACTAACCCTTTAGAATTATTTATGAAAGTCACAGTACAAACCGATGTTGGCAACAAAACTTGTTTGCATATCAAGTCTTGTTGATTACCGATACAAATATAATAGATCTTTTCTTACTATTGATTGGTTAATTGTTCTTTTTCGTTGTGAATTGTTGAATAACATGAAAATTTGATTACAAATTGCAATGTGGGTATGTTGGTGAGCAGGTTATAGTATCTGCTTAATTTCTAATAAATCATTGATCTCAAAAGTTGGCTTGTCTTTGTGCTTGATTTTGTTTGAATTAAAAAAAACTTGATCCATTTTCACCTTTTTTGCCCCTGCAATGTCAGTAGTGAGATCGTCTCCAATCATTATACTATTGTTTGCAGTAGCACCAGTCTTAGCAAATGCATATTCAAATATTTGTGTAGTTGGTTTGTTTGCCCCTGCATCTTCCGATGTTATTATTTCGGTGAAGTAGGGAGCTAATTTTGAGTTTTTTAATTTTTTCCCTTGTACCTCATTAAAACCATTGGTAATAATATGCAATTGGTATGCTTTGTTTTTTAAATACTCGAGAATGAGAAGTGTATTTGGGAATGTAGCTGTTTGCAAGGGACTTATATCAATGAAATCCTGCGCTATTTCTTTTGCCAAATCTAAATCATCATTCCCTGCTTCCTTTAATGTTAGATAAAACCTCCGATACATCAGGTCTTCCTTTTTTATTCTGTCTTGATAGTAGGCATTCCACAGTTTTCCGTTATGATATTCGTAGCGGGATTTAAAAAATAGAAAACTCCCAAAGTTTGTTTGCAGTTGGTAATCTCGGTATAGTTGGTGTAGACTAACCTCAGAGTTTTTATTGAAATCCCAAAGAGTGCGGTCTAGATCGAAAAATATGTGTTTGTATTTTGAGTTTGTCATTTAACCTGCTTTTTTTGAAACTTCGTTTGGAGTCGTTACCTTAATATAATTAAACAAAAATGATAATTTTGCGTAAGAATAAGTAATAAATGAGTTTTATTTTGAACCCAAGATTGTTTAAATGAATAAAATTTTAATTACCACTCTATTATTGATTCTATTTGTAGGAGCTGTAACAGCGCAAACTGTTATTGTTACAAATCCTCAATGTAAAGGTGGTACTGGTGAAATATCAGTTTCTGTTAATCCATCTGGAACATATTTTGTTGGATTACAGGTTGGTGGAGTTTGGTATGGTTATGAGTATTTTTCATCTAATCATACTTTTTCAAACTTGCCTGAAACGACTTACCAAGTTATCGTGTATCGTAGAATAAATGCATGGAATATTATTTATAATGGAAACCATACTATTGTTGCATCGGATACTCAAAATCCTGTTTTTCAAAACCCTCAAACAGATATTGCCATAAATGCATCTGGTGATGCATGTGGAGAGATCGTTGATTATGTTATTCCTGTGGCTACAGATAATTGTTCTGCTTATGTTGGAACTTTAGCCGGATTTTCTTACTTGGGAGAATTAAATAATCATACCTATTACTATTCCAATGGAACAGCTACGGCACAAAATGCTATGTTGGCGGCGGCTAATGTGGGAGGCCATTTAGTAACTATTACCAGTCAGGCCGAAAATGATTTTGTCGATAACTTAGTTGATGGTGTTTGGATAGGCTTAAACGATGCTGCCAGCGAAGGTACTTTTGTTTGGTCTAACGGAGAAGCTGTTTCTTTTACCAATTGGAATGGTGTTGAACCAAATGATTATGGTACTGGCGAAGACTATACCGAAATGTACAGCACTGGTAAATGGAATGATTTGCCAGATACATACACTAGAAGATATGTGGTAGAATTTGAAGGAGCTTTGGTTACGCAAACCACAGGATTACCTTCAGGTTCTTTATTTCCTGTGGGTACTACGGTAAATACGTTTGTAGCAACCGACAATGCTGGTAATACTGCAACGCATAGTTTTAGTGTAATTGTTAAGGATATTACTCCTCCTGCCATTTCTGCTTTACGGGCAGATTATTATGATGGTAGAAGTTTCGATACATTTAAAGAAACCTTAGAGGTTGATGAATTAAACTACTCTTGGGGAACAGGTGCACCAGAATCGACTTTGGTTGGAACTGATAATTTTTCAGTGCGATTTCAAGGGAGTGTTCAGGCTGTTAATGCAGGAACTTATACCTTTTATACAACTTCAGACGATGGTGTTCGTCTGTGGGTTGCAGGACAACAAGTCGTAAATAATTGGACGGATCATGGAACTACTACAAATTCTGGTACAATTACTTTGTCGGCAGGACAAATTGCTCCAATTGTATTGGAGTATTATGAGCGTGGTGGTGGTGCAGTTATCAAATTAGAATGGGTGGGGCCAGGCGTTTCACGTCAATTTGTAACTAGTAATGGTTCTGGATCAGGGGTCTGTCAAGATGTTACTGTGGATGTTAGTACTACAGGTTCTTATAATCTTACCGTAGATGAGGTGGATCCTGGATATTCGGACGAGTGTGGAATCGCTTCACGAATTCTTAGTAAAACGACTTTTACTTGTAATGATTTAGGTGCAAATTCGGTGACTCTCACGGTTACTGATGTAAATGGTAATTCTTCAAATTGTGTAATAGATGTAATTGTGATTGGAGGACCAGCAATTGATCTTGCTGTGCTTGGAGCTACTGAATGTGTTGGTTCCGATGCCGATCTTACCATACAAGCCAGTGAGAGTGGGGTTGTGTATACTGCCTATAAAGATGGAGTCCAAATTGGAAGCTCTGTAACGGGAAATGGTTCGGATATTCTTTTAAGTATTTCCACAACAGGCTTTTCGGAAGGAAATAATACAATTAGTTTTAAAGCACAAAGTGGCGCTTGTTTTTCCGACCTCACAAATACTGCAGTGCTTGTATTACAAGGTATTCCAACTCCAACTGGAATATATCATGAGTAATGTTTTGTTAATCAACAATCTAAATCTATTTGTTTGGCAAGCGTAAAGTTCAGAAAAAATTAAACAAAATCGTTTTTTAGGCGTATGTATCAATTAAGAATAATTAACTATTTTTGGCCCCGACTATTTAATCTGCCTGATATCTCTGAAAATTAGCCTATGAAAGATTCTACTCAAAATATTTTTATAAAATTATCTTTACTGATTTTCTTTCTTTCTCTAAGTGGTTCCCTTTTGGGGCAGACTGCTACTTTAGTACATCCTACAACTAGCGTAAGTAAGGATGGAAGTATTACGATAAGTGATTGGTCTGGTAATAAAAGAAGAATTGTGATAGATGGAGATTGGCAAGTGAAAAATGTAGTGGATTTTAGCGGGTTAGATGAGGGAGATTACGTATTTGAGTATTGGGAGAAGGTAGGAAAAAATTGGATGAAAATTTCAGAGGAGACTTTAAGTCTTGTAGCGGGGGCTTTATCGTATTGTTCTTCTTCTGGAAATATAAGTTATGATACTAGCATCACAGGAGTAACTATCAATACGATAAATAAAGTTACACCAAGTAATAAAACGAGTGGTTATAATGATTTTACCTCAGAATCAACAGATGTTATTGTTGGAAATTCTTACAATTTAACAGTCAATTTAAATACTGATTATGGCGCATATACAGTATATGCAGTTGCTTGGATTGACTGGAATCAAAATGCAGACTTTGAGAATTCCGAAATTTATCATTTAGGAACCGCCTATAATACGACTAACGGACCAACAAGTGGATCTCCTTATTCAATTTCTGTTCCGTCAAGTGCATTGTTGGGTGCTACTCGTATGCGAATTTCTGCAAAATGGGATGTCGAGCCAACAGCTTGTGAGAATAATTTTGATGGTGAAGTCGAAGATTATACTTTAAATATAGTTTCTAATGGTGCAATGCCAGTAGCAAAATGTAAGGATCAAACAATTCAATTAGATGCTTTAGGGAATGCTAGTATAAGTGCAGCAGATATAAATAATGGGAGTAGTGATGTTGAAACTTCTACAGCTAGTCTTATTTTAAGTTTGGATAAAAGTACTTTTGATTGTTCAGATATTGGGACTAATGATGTAGTGTTATCGGTTGAGGATGAGGATGGAAATGTATCAACTTGTACCGCCACAGTTACCGTTCAAGATCAGGTAGCTCCATCGTTGCTAAATTTGAATGCCGACTATTACACAGGAATAAATTTTGGCGAGTTAAAATATTCAGAATCGGTATCGGAGATTAATAATAGTTGGGCATATGGCTCACCTAATGAGAGTCTTGTAGGGCTTGACTATTTTACTATTCGTTACAGTGGAACTTTCGTTGTTCCAGTAGCTGGAAATTATACTTTTTATACCAACTCCGATGATGGTGTACGACTTGTAGTTGATGGTACCACCGTTGTTGATAATTGGAATTACCAAGCTCCAACAGAAAAACAGGGCACTATAAATTTGGCTTCAGGACAACACACCATTAAGTTGGAATATTTTGAAAATTCAGGTGGTGCAGTTATTGAATTGAGATGGGAATCGGTAGATGCAGGGGTTTCCAAGCAGATTTTTTCTAAAACGTCTATTTTAAATAGTACTGTAATTGAAACTACTTTGAAATTAAATACATCTGGTACTGCAACACTTGCTGCGACAGATGTAGATCCAGGTTTTCTTGATAATTGCGGGGTAACTTCTAGAACTCTCAGTAAAACAAATTTTACAACTGCAGATGTAGGAACGAATACGGTAGTATTAACGGTTAAAGATGATAGTGGCAATTCTACTAGTATTAATGTAACAGTAATTGTTGAACCTTCCACTCCTGAAGTCGTTTTGTCCGTATCCCCAAGTTCAATTATTGAGAATGGTGGAAACACTTTTGTTACAGCTACATTAACAGGAATTGCTTCAACCGATGTTCTTGTTAATCTAATTATGTCTGGGACGGCTTCAACTTCAGATTATTCAATATCCAAACTACAAATTAAAATACCTGCGGGGAGTTTAAGTGCTAGCGTCACGATTAGTTCGGTGAATGATGCTATTATTGAAGGAAACGAAATATTGAATGTTAACATTTCAAGTATTACAGGAGGTACTGGTGGTGGAACTCAAATGGTGATGATCACAATAGTTGATGATGATTTTCCATCTGAAGAATCAATTGAAGTTAACAGACAAGCAAACGGACTTTATGATACGCCTGAAAAATTAGTCAGTGATGTTTTAGTTACGGGCTGTTTAAAAGCAGATAATATCACTTATTCAGGTGATGACAAAGATGGAGTTGGTTATTTTAGTGCAGGGGATTCTGATTTTCCATTATCATCAGGAGTGATTATATCTACAGGTAAAGTCCGAAATGCTGAGGGAGAAAATGATGGAGGTAATAAAAGTGATAATATTGATGGGTCTGCTTATGATCCAGATGTTTTTCGTTTGGCAGGATATTCAGCGCAAGATGCGCAAATTTTAGAGTTTGATTTTGTTCCTGCAGGGGATCAATTAGAGTTCAATTATATATTTGCATCTGATGAATATCATGAATTTGTTGGAAGTGCATATAATGATGTGTTCGGTTTTATTTTAAGTGGTCCTGGAATTAATGGTTCGTTTTCAAATGGGGGTGAAAATATTGCTTTAATCCCTAGTAGTACTGATAATGTATCGATAAATAATGTAAATAGGAGTTCAAATTCTTTGTATTATGTAGATACTCCTGCTGATTTCGCCACTAGCTTTGATGGAAGGACAACGGTTTTAACTGCTCGTGCAAGTGTTACTCCTTGCGAAACTTATCACATTCGTTTAATTATTTCCGATGTGTCGGATAATAAGATAAATTCAGCCGTTTTTCTTGAGGCAGAAAGTTTTAAATCAAACGAAGTGGAAATTCAAAATGGAATTGGTGTTGAGGACGATGTTGATTTTATGTATGAAGGTTGTGGCGGTAGTTACATTAAATTTGTTCGAAAAGAGGATTTTGAGGATGAAATGACTTTCGAATTGAATATCTCAGGTACTGCTGCAAATGGAGTTGATTATTTGTATGTGGATCAATATGGAAATCAAATTGGTGATGGTAAAATTCCAACTACCGTAACTTTACCAGCAGGTTTAGATGAATTGGTTTATTACTACAAAGCCGTTTCTGATTCAAATATTGAGGGTGATGAAGAATTGCGCTTGTCTTTTTTAAAGAATTGTCCTTGTTCTGCTCCAGATTATTACGAAAAAGTGGTGACAATAATTGATATTCCTGAAATTCAGGCTTCTCCAACTAGTCTGGTGTCTTGTTTAGGTGCCACTCCAGTTGCAACAATTACTATCGATTTGAAGTCTGGATTAGATCCATCTGACTATCAGTATAGTATAGATGGTGGTTCTTTTCAGGATAATAATGTTTTTACTTTGAGCAATCCTACTGTTGGAGAATCACATACAGTGACGGTACAGGATCGATTTGCTTGTCAGTCTGCTAGTTTCGAAATTGTTATGCCAGCTGTTACTCCAATTGCCGCAGAAGCTGGTCCTTCTAAAACTATTTGCGAGGGAAAAACAGTAAATCTGGATGGAAGTGGAGGTATCTATTACGAATGGTCATGTTCCCCCAAATCTGGAGAGACATATTTGAGTAATATAAATGCATCAAATCCAACTGTTTCTGCTGATATCCCTTTTGGTACATATACTTTTACGCTAACAGTTAAAGAGTCTAACTCAGCAACAGCTTCTTGTGTCGATACAGATTTTATGGTTCTTACGGTAAACGAAAATTCACACTTCTCAATAATATCCGATAAAACAGAATATTGCAGTGGTGAGGTAATTAATTTGTCTTCTACTATTTTGAATAGTAGTGGTGGCGATTCTTATTCTTGGACTCCTCTTGGTGGTATTGATAGCCCAACTTCGGCTAATACTACAGCGAGTTATAGCACAACCGTGTTAAGTGCTAAAGATTTTTCTCTTACAATTACGAAATCGAATGGTTGTAAAAATACAGAGTACATATCGGGAGTATTAATTAATCCGCATCCTGTTTTGTCTCTTAAAGCAAGCAGTAATACATGCTCTAATGGAAGTGATGGGGTATTGAATGTTAATGTTACGGGTGGCACTCGAATGGGTACTAGTCCATTCTATGATTTTTCTTGGAGTCATAATGGTTCTTTAAATTCACCAGATGCTACAGGACTTGGTGCTGGGAACTATACAATTACTGTTACCGATGCAAAATCATGTTCAAGTATTGCAACTTATGATGTTGCGACCGAACCAGAACCTAAAGGAATCTATCATGAGTAGAGAGTTTAACATTTCGAGAAATGGAGGCTAACTAATAAAAAAGAGTTCGAACGAAAAGGAATATGAAAGTTTAAATGTACTGAATTGTGTTTCTTTACTCATTTTAGATTAAAGTTGTTCGTTTGTTGATTAAAATGATTATTTTGTAGATAAGGGAATAAAAAGAGTATTAAAACAGGTCCGAAATCATTGATTTATATATGTTTATTGATGATTTAAGTTAATAAAAGCCTTGTTTATTATAAAAAAACAAAACACTTTTTAACAATTGCCGTATCAATGAGTAGTTGTAATGAAAAATGAGTTGCTTTGCTAATTGACAAATAAGTTTCATCTTAAAAATATAACGCTTGATAAGACTTTTACACATAAAAATTTTCATACTGGTTATTCTGATTACTTTGGTAAAAGTTGATCTTTATGCTCAAACAGTATTATCTTCTACGGAAGATGTTTGTGCTGGTGAGTTGAGACAATATAAAGTAGAAGGATTAGCTGGTTCGACAATTTATTGGTCCGTAGAAGGGGGAGCTATATATAATGGAGGTTCTCCTGTTGCTGATGAGGATGCAACCGCATCTGGAATTCAGTACAGCGAGACTGTTGTGTCTGGTGAAAGTATAATTGGAATTTTATGGAATGTTACGGCAGGAGATTATAAGCTTACAGCTTATGAAGAAACATCGAGTCTATGTGTTTCGTCTGATATGGAGTTAACTGTTACTGTAAGTGATTTACCTGATCAAAGTCTTAGCTTAAGCGATCCTTCTATTTGTCCTTCAGGAACCGCATCAATACTACTTTCCAATAGTGAATTAGGTGTTGATTATCAATTGCGTTTAAATAGTGATGATAGTAATGTTGGATCTGTTGTTGCAGGAACAGGAGGTACTATTACTTTCGCTGTAACTCCTGCAGTTACTACAGTGTATAATGTATATGCTAAAGGAGCTAGTTCGGATTGTGGAGTAGAATTGGATGATTTAAGTACGGTAAGAGTTGAAGATCTAGTTGATCCTATTGCAATTTGTAAAGATATAACGATTCAGTTGGATGCAAGTGGAAATGCTACAATAACAGCAGCGCAAATAGATAATGGATCAAGTGATAACTGTGGTATCGCATCAATGTCATTGTCAAAGACAGATTTTAATTGTGATGATGTTTCTACTAATTTGGTTGTTGCTTCAACTGACGATTATGCTGTTAGTATAAAAGTATGGCCTATTTCAGTTAATCCTGTTGGCACTACTTGCGAATATGGCTATAATTATAAAGTAACGGTTGGTTATGATATAAGTTTTTCTGGTTCAAATATTCCATCAAATTTGTATACACTACAAGGGACTTTAGATTGTGGTAATACTTATTTTAATTTACCTAATGGTGGTGGAAGTGGAACGGTTGAGACATCACAGAATTGGAGGAGTTCTTCTGATTGTGCAACAATCACACCTGAGATTTTGGGTTGTACAGATGCTTCTATAAAAATTAATGGACCCGGTATTCCTGATCAAACTATATCTTCACCATTATCATCTCCTAATACCATTGAACTGACAGTAGTTGATAATTCTGGGAATACCTCAACATGTAGTGCAAACGTGTCTGTTGAGGATAATATTGCACCAACGGCGATATGTAAGGATATTACAATTCAATTGGATGCAACAGGAAATGCAAGTATTGTAGCCAGTGATATTGATGGAGGATCAAGTGATGCTTGTGGAATATTAAGTATGACTGCAAGTATGACCTCATTCACCGCGGCTAATGTTGGAGAAAATACAGTAACATTAACAGTAACTGATAATAACAGTAATGTATCTACTTGTGATGCAATAGTAACGGTTGAAGATGATGTGGCACCAACGGCGGTTTGTCAAGATATTACAATTCAGCTAGATGCAAGTGGTAATGCTAGTATTACAGCATTACAAATAGATAATGGATCAAGCGATGCTTCTGGGATTTCAGATTTAAGTGTAAGCCCAAGCACATTCAGTTGTTCAAATGTTGGACCTAATACAGTAACATTAACGGTAACCGATAATAATGGTCAGGTTTCCACATGTACTGCAACAGTAACGGTTGAAGATGTAACCGATCCAGTAACACCAACATTAGCCAATATAACAGGTGAGTGTTCAGCAACAGCGGTTGCACCAACTACGACAGATGTTTGTGGAGGTACAATCACAGGAACAACAAGTGATCCATTAATTTATACAACGCAAGGGACTCATGTAATTACATGGAACTTTGATGATGGTCATGGAAATGATATTGATGTAATACAGAATGTAATCATTACTGATGCTACAGCACCGGTTGCAGATTTGGCTTCTTTGCCAAACGTAACTGCAGAGTGTGAGGTGACTAGTTTAACAGCACCAAGTGCAACAGATAATTGTTCTGCTGTAACAGTAACTAACGATGCAAGTTTACCAATAACTACTCAAGGAACTACAGTTGTGACTTGGACTTATAAAGATGTAGTTGGGAATACCAGTACACAAACACAGAATGTAATCATTACTGATGCTACTGCACCAGTTGCAGATTTGGCTTCTTTGCCAAACGTAACTGCAGAGTGTGAGGTAACGACTTTAACTGCACCAAGTGCGACAGATAATTGTTCTGCTGTAACAGTAACTAACGATGCAAGTTTGCCAATAACTACACAAGGAACTACTGTTGTGACCTGGACTTATAAAGATGTTGTTGGGAATATCAGTACACAAACACAGAATGTAATTATTACTGATGCTACTGCACCAGTTGCAGATTTGGCTTCATTGCCAAACGTAACTGCAGAGTGTGAGGTGACTAGTTTAACAGCACCAACAGCAACAGATAATTGTTCTGCCGTAACAGTAACTAACGATGCAAGTTTGCCAATCACTGCACAAGGCACTACAGTTGTTACCTGGACTTATAAAGATGTAGTTGGGAATACCAGTACACAAACACAGAATGTAATCATTACTGATGCTACTGCACCGGTTGCAGATTTGGCTTCTTTGCCAAACGTAACTGCAGAGTGTGAGGTAACGACTTTAACTGCACCAAGTGCAACAGATAACTGTTCATCAGTTACAGTAACTAACGATGCAAGTTTGCCAATCACTGCACAAGGAACTACTGTTGTTACCTGGACTTATAAAGATGTTGTTGGGAATATCAGTACACAAACACAGAATGTAATCATTACTGATGCTACTGCACCGGTTGCAGATTTGGCTTCTTTGCCAAACGTAACTGCAGAGTGTGAGGTGACTAGTTTAACAGCACCAAGTGCAACAGATAACTGTTCATCAGTTACTGTAACTAATGATGCAAGTTTGCCAATTACAGCACAAGGAACTACTGTTGTTACTTGGACATATAAAGATGTTGTTGGGAATACCAGTACACAAACACAGAATGTAATCATTACTGATGCTACAGCACCGGTTGCAGATTTGGCTTCATTGCCAAACGTAACTGCAGAGTGTGAGGTAACGACTTTAACTGCACCAAGTGCGACAGATAATTGTTCTGCTGTAACAGTAACTAACGATGCAAGTTTGCCAATAACTACACAAGGAACTACTGTTGTTACCTGGACTTATAAAGATGTTGTTGGGAATATCAGTACACAAACACAGAATG
>NZ_MVDD01000028.1 GCF_002843315.1 Labilibaculum filiforme
GTAATTAACAATAAACACTCGAATTTACATGTATTTTATACAAATGTAATCATTTAATTAAAGTAATACATTACGATACACAGTCTAAAACACTGATTTCTAGAATATAACATGTGATTTCTTTTAATTATATTTATTAACTGAATAAACCAGTAGTTGGAAACTTACGATTAATATTGTAAGTCCTATTTGAGCTAATAATGTTACGAATGTGATTTACATTTATAAACTGGCAGTTGCAAGTTTAATTTTACACTTCTTTTTCAAGGTGCAGATTTGTAAACGTCTTGTTTTACAAAGTTCAACTTTGTAAAATGACTTTTTGTAAACATTCTGTCATTAATTTTAGAATTCAATTACAGATAGTATGAATTTTAGGTAATATTTGTAAACAAGTCCCTATTACTTTTTACGTATTTAATTCTAAGGAGCTTAACTAGACGTGGAGAACGCTATATATCACACTTATTCAAGCAGATATCGCGTAAAATTAAGAAGTGTAAATTTGAGGAGATTAGAAGAAACTGCTTTATAAAAATCAATTTTGTGCTTTGTAAACAAAAAGCAAGTATAAAAAGATTAATTATTCTTACGAGGTGGTTTTCTAAGTTTTAAATAACCAATAAATAATATATATGTGGCAAAAACAACAATTACAATTCGTAATATTAAATTTTGGTTGCTAACTTGATTGTTGGAAAGAATATCGCGTGATAATGCGGGAATCATAAAAATTAGCAAGCCAAATACTAAGGCTAGCTGTATGTATAAAAATACAATTTTAAGCTTTTCTTTTGTTGTTGAAGTAGAAGACGAAATTACTAATTTACTTTTTGCTTGCTTCCCCTTATTTTTTATAGGTTTAGGAGCTGGTTTACTTAGTCTTTGTTTTAATTTGTGTCCTAATACAAATGCTAAAACACAAATTCCGACCAAAATGTAAATTTCATTATTCATACTTAATAGATTGTTATAGAATATTTTTTAATTTCTTTTCTTTTTCGTGCTAATTCAGGACAATGATATGCTAATAATTGATAAAATTCGCTGGAATGATTCTTCACTTTAGTATGGCATAGTTCATGTAATATTACCATATCGCATAAGTCGGATGGTAATCTCATTAAGTGAAGATTTAGGTTTATTTTATTATCATAGGAACAGGATCCCCATCGACTTTTTGTGTTTTTAATTTTGACAGATTGAAATGTAAATCCACACTCTTTAGCAAGTTCCTTAATTCTATTCGGCAAATAGTGATTAGCCTCTCTGTGCAAAGTTTCAAGAATTGCACGTTGTATGAAAAGTTGTAATTCTGCATTTTGAATTTCGGTATTGACTGGATACTTTACCTCTAGTATTCCATTTAAGAGCTTAGCAGAAAAGTTACTCACATTCTCAGAGCAAAGCTTCAGCTGATGAAAACGTGTTTTAAAAAGGACCTCTGGAGTAAAAATGCTTTGTTTTTCCTCTTTTAGTTTTGTTTTTGCTTTATTGCTAATAATCCATGCTTTGTTTTGCTTTGCAAAATTAATAGCCTCGGTATAGCTTATTCCATAAGGTACATTCACCCAAATTCCTTTTTTAGGTGCAATTCTAACGGATAAACGTTTAAATTTTTTACTCTTTTTAAAGAGGATATCTCCAATATCCTCTAACAGGACAATTTTTTCTTCGGGCATAAAAAAAGCTTTGCTGTACGCAAAGCTATCAGAAATATCTTTTGAAAGAAATTATTTCTCCTTAATTAAATTACTCAATTTAGTAAAAGATTCGTCTACATTTTTGAACAAATCGGTATATACGGCCTTGTAGTAAGCTCTAACCAGTTTTGGATTGTCTTTACCATCAGGATGATTTACACGAGCAATTAGTTGATTGCGTGAAACAATTGTATTCTTAACAATTTCCATTACTTCTTCCTTATTTTCAGGATGTAAATAATTGTAATTGTAGCAATCTGAGATTACCTCAAAGCTAAGGTAATCGATATCCTTTTTTAAGCGTTTTCTACTTGCCATATCTATATTTTTGAATAAGTGATATAACAGATGATACTGTTATTCGTGCACAAAGATAATAAACACTTATTAATAATCCTTACGCTACTTTAAGGAATATTTATCCATCCAAAAGTTCATCACTTTAATATTATTTCGATAGAGAGTATAATAGTTTAATTAGGAAAAATCTTTAAGACTTTGCATTAATATCTTTCTACCCTGAAAAATACGACTTTTTATCGTTCCAATTGGTAAATCTAACTCTTCAGCAATTTCACGATATTTGTATCCTTCAATAAACATACGAAATGGCTCCCTAACAGACTGCTCTAATTTGTTAAATTCCTGCACAATATCATTATAATTTTGTGTCGACATTGGATTATCATAGCTCACATTTAAAATTCCTGCGTGACTTTTTGTTTCGTGCATCATCCATTCTCGTTGCTTGATTTTTCGCCTGTAGGTGTTGATAAAGATATTTTTCATAATGGTGAAAACCCATGCCTTTAAATTACTATGTGTAAATTTAGTTCTATAGGTAATAGCTTTCAACACTGTATCCTGACATAGATCCAGGGCATCATCCGGATTTGAAGTTAGCCTGTAGGCATAGTACTTTAGTTGTTGGTCAAGGCTAACAATATGTGATTTAAATTCTATTGTTGTCATGATTTTTATTTTTTTTAGTTTGTTTAACTAAATTACAAAAAACATGAACAAAAAGCAATGATTTATTTTTAAGTATCGGCATTATTAATCGGTTATTCTAAATAAGAAAACCTCAAAGCCCTCCTATTTAAGGATGAATTTGAGGTTTTTACAATTAAAATAAAATAAGACAAAGAGATATTTTATTATTCTAACTTAGTCACATATTCTTTAAAATCCATCAATGAGGATACTATTTTAACTTTTACATGCTTTTTAATAATTTGATTTTTCAGCTGAAATCCTGTAATTACGATATCTATAGGATCGAAATTTTCGGTTAATGAGACGATGTAATTATTTAATTCAGATTCACTTATTGGAGTAATAAAAGAGGTAAATAATCCATCGGGATGATAAGTAGCAACCACTTTCTGTAAATCGGAAAATGGAAGGTTTTGCCCTAAATATAAGGTTTTTATGCCGTATTTTTTTGCAATGTAATTGTAGAACAGTATACTTATTTCATGTAATTCATCTTCTTTCAGGAAAAAAATAATTTTTTTTGCATTTTCTTTACTTCCTCCAGAGAGTGAATCAATGGCTGCAAAAAGTTTTTGACGAATTAAATTTGAAATAAAATGTTCCTGTGCTGGGCTAATTGTTCCAATCTGCCATAATGTTCCAATTCGCTGAAAAAAGGGAAATAGAATTTGAAAGGTTGTCTCCTCCATCCCTTTAGCAAGCAAGCATCGGTTTAGTATCGATTCAAAAAGATCTTCATCAAAATTAATGGTTGCCAGTATAAGTTTATCGATACTGATATCTTCTATATTAATAGATTTGGATAACTCCAAAATATTGGTTTCAAGATCAATATCTCCCATTTTTGCCAGGTGAGAAATTTTAATTCCAGATGCATTAAGCATAGAAATATTGAGTAGCTTTTTTAAGTCTTCATCAGAATATAAGCGAATGTTAGTTTCTGTTCGTTCCGGCTGTATAATCCCATACCTTCTCTCCCACACTCTTATTGTATGTGCTTTTATTCCAGTTATTTGCTCAATATCTTTTATTGAATATCTACTCATTGAATTCACCTTATTATTAGCAGGATAGTTTATCGTTACGATAGTAAATCTAAATAAAAAATATAAAACCTACAGTGTTCGTGTAGGTTTTATTCGTATTTACTCTGGCATCAGAACTTTGTCAATTACATGAATCACTCCATTGGTTCCTTGAACGTTTGTTGCAAGTACATTTGTATTTTCATTGATAACAACCCCTGAACTTACTTCAATATTAAGTTGATTTGTATCGTTTAATGTTGATACCATTCCGGTAGTAACATCTTCGGCTCTAACATTTCCCGAAACAACATGATAAAGTAAAATTGGTGTTAATGTTTCAGCATCCAGGTCTTCAATTCCCGAAACTCCCAATTCTGTAAATAATGCTTCGAAGGCATCATCTGTTGGTGCAAATATTGTATAAGGACCATCACCACTTAAGGTACCTGCTAAATCGGCTTTCACAACTGCAGCTACTAAATGTTCAAAAGTTGGATCTGCAATTGCTATTTCTACAACATTTGGAGGAAGTAGAAC
This sequence comes from Labilibaculum filiforme, assembly GCF_002843315.1. Lineage (GTDB taxonomy): Bacteria > Bacteroidota > Bacteroidia > Bacteroidales > Marinifilaceae > Labilibaculum > Labilibaculum filiforme. Next base: position 4,265 of record NZ_MVDD01000028.1, read on the forward strand.
CTTATCAACAATGTGAACTACTCCATTAAAAGCTTCTATATCGGCAGTTGTTACGGTGGTTTCTTTGTTAATTTTCACATTACCATCTACTTCAATTCTAAGTGAAACAGGATCATTGTTTGGACTATCCGTACTTAAGGATTCCAAATAACCAGTACTTAAATCGCCAGCCATTTGTTTACTTCCGATAACGTGGTATAATAATATTTGAGTCAATGCATCAACTGATAAATCAGCAATTCCTGACACTCCTAGTGTGTTAAATAATTCTTGAAAAGCCGCATTTGTAGGAGCAAATACAGTAAATGATCCTTCAGAATCGAGGGTTTGCACTAGATCAGCCTTATCGAGAGCTGCTACCAAATTGGTAAAATCACTATTTCCAGCTGCAATATCTGCTATTGATTGAGGCTCTTCTTCCAATTCTGGCACAATTACCTTATCAATTACATGAACAACTCCATTTTTAGCTTGAACATCTGTTGCTATTACATTGGAATTTCCGTTTAAAACAACCCCTGATCCTGCTGTATTAATATCGAGTTCAAAATTTGAATTTAATGTCGAAACGGTACTAGTAGTAACATCTGTGGCCCTAACATTTCCAGAAACAACATGTGCTAAAAGTATGGGAGTTAAAGTTTCCACACTAATATCAGCAATACCTGAAACCCCTAAATTTGTAAATAGTTGTTCGAAAGCACTATCATTTGGCGCAAAAATAGTAAAAGGGCCTTCCGCTTTTAATGCATCTACAAGATTGGCTTTAACAACTGCCTCCACTAAATGAGTAAAAGAACTATTCGCAATTGCAATGTCAACAACCGTTGGGGGCAATAATACTTTATCAACAATATGGATAACTCCATTTGATGCCATAACATCTGCTGTTGTAACATTGGACGATCCGTTAATTTGAACTCCCGATTCTAAATCAATTAGCAATTTAATTGCATAATCACCTGGAGTAAATAGACTTAGCGTTTCTACATAACCACTTGATAATTGTGTTGATTTTACCTCTGTACCAATTACGTGATAGAGTAAAATTGGGGTAAGAGCTTCTGTACTAAGATCGGAAATACCCGAAACACCCAGCATTGTAAAAAGATCTTCGAAAGCGTCATTGGTTGGAGCAAAAACAGTAAAAGAACCGGATCCATCTAAAGTGCTTACTAAGTCTGCTTTGCTTAAGGCCTCAACAAGAATAGAAAAATCAGCATTTCCTACTGCAACATCTACTATTGTTTCTTCCATAGGAATAGGCTGATTATCATCGTCGTCATCAGAACAAGCGGATATAGTAAAAGCTAAAAAACTAAATAGGAAAAATATTCCCAAATTAAATTTGTAATTCCTGGATTTCATATCATTATTTTTTAATGGTTCAAACAGGAAACAAATCAAATTCATTTTTGTTCATTTGTTTTTAAGAATGAATGAACAAAAATGAAAAAAAAATTTTTTAACTAACGGAATTAGATTTTTTGACTGAAATTGAATCTGAATTTAATTTTCCTTCGCTAGTTGCAACTATCGTAGCAACTGTAGCATCTCCTGTCACATTGACTACGGTTCTAAGCATATCAAGAGGCCTATCAATTCCTAATATTAATGCTAAACCTTCAATGGGAATTCCCACTGATGTTAAAACAATGATTAACATGACAATACTACCACCAGGAACTCCTGGAGAGCCAATAGATGCAATTGTAGCGGTAGCTACAATTAGTAACTGATCGTATATATCTAGGTCTACACCAAATACTTGCGCTATGAAAACAGCCGCAATAGCTTGATAGCAGCTTGTTCCGTCCATATTAATAGTAACGCCAACGGGTAAAACAAAACTGGCAACTTCGCTGGTAACTCCTATTTCTTTTTCAACACATTCCATAGTAACCGGTAAGGTTGCGGCACTTGAGCTTGTTGAAAAGGCCAATAATTGAGCTGGTGAAATTGCCTTGTAAAAATTGGTGTATTTAATGGGTGTAAATATTTTCAGAAACAAAGGATAGATTATAAATATCATTACTAAAAGTCCTAGTATTACCGTTATTGCGTACAATCCTAAAGCAGAAAATAAATCTAAATCACCAGAAAAATCGACAATTAATCCTGCAATTAATGCGAAAACACCATAGGGAGCAAACATCATGATAAAGTCAATTATTTTAAGAATAATTGCATCTATCCCATCAAAAAATTCACGAACAACTTTAACTTTCTTTTCTTCTAAAATAACCATAGCTACACCAAATAAAATGGCAAAAAATATGATTTGAAGCATTTTAGAATTATCTGTTGCTGCCTGAAAAAAATTGGAAGGAACAACATCAACCAAAAATCGGAGCGGAGACTCATTTTTTAAATCGGAAGCTTGATTCTTCTTTAAGTCAATAGTTGCATGATATTTTTCTTGTAATTCAATTTTTTTATGGTCGGGAAAAGTATTGCCAGGCTCTATTGCATTTACTAAGAGCAAGCCAAAACTAACTGCAATAACTGTTGAAAGAACGTATAATGAAATAGTTTTAATTCCTATTCTTGATAATTTAGAAATGTTGGAAAGACTAGATATTCCTTTTACTAAGGATACAAAAATTAATGGAACAGCAATTAATTTTAAAAGGTTTAAGAAAATTACTCCCCATGGTTTGATCCAATCATTTGTGAACTTTGAAAATTCAAAATAAACGGCAATTAATCCGGCTATAATTCCAAATGCCATTCCAACTAGTATTTTCACATAAAGAGGTAATCTTTTCCACATAATTGAGAGAATTATTTTGTTAAGCTTTAAAGATAATGGATAAGACTATAAAAACAAAGCCCGAAAACCATTGGCTTTCGGGCTGAATATCTTTTTATTTTAATTAGCATCCACATCCGCTACCGCATCCTCCGGTATCGCAACTTCCGCTACCACATCCTCCTTGAGGAGCATATGCTTCTTTCATTTCTTCTTCTGATGCATCTCTAACTTCGATAACTTCTCCTTTGAAGAATAAAGTATCTCCTGCAAGAGGATGATTAAAATCCATTTTGATGGTTGCATCTGAAACTTCAAGAACGATACCGTTCATTCTACGTCCCGAATTATCTTGCATTGGAACTACATTTCCTTCTGCAATAACTTCTGAATCAAATTCACCATTAACTTCAAATATATTTTTTGGAAGATCAATCACAGCTTCTTCTGATGCCTCACCATAAGCTTCTTCAGTATCCAATTTGAAATCGAAAGAATCTCCAACTTTTAAGCCCATTAAATTCGCTTCAAATTTTTCCAACATCTGTCCAGCACCACATAAATAGGTAAGTGGAGTTTCTGCTACTGCTTTTTCAATAATCTCTCCTGAAAGATCAGTCTTTAATTCATAAATAACTGAAACAACCTTATCTTTTGAAATTGTCATAATATCTTTTTTTATTTATTATATCCTTAATTTGAACCTCGAATAAGAAAATTCTGTACAAAGAAAGTACAATTATTTCTTTATTCAAATAAAAAAGGAGTTGATAGTCTAAAATTATTTATTTATTCTACTTGTAAAGTTTTGGATTTAAAGCATCGGGTCTCCAATTATACAGAAAGGATTTAAGTTTCTCGTAATCGTAGGCTTTATCTTGTTCCAAATTACCTGTATTTTGTGTGTGTAGTCGCTCCCCATCTCCATTTAACACAAGCATTACTGGGAATCCAAAACGCTGAGGATAACCAAGTTCTGCCAATGCATCTAAGTTTTTATTCTCTACACTATAATTTACTTCCAAAAAAATGTAATTATCTTCTACTAATTTATTTAAAGAAGTTTCGGTTTGCAGATAATTATGCATTTTTATACACCAAGGGCACCAATTACCTCCAATTTGTAGTAATACATGTTTTCCTTCTTTTTTAGCTTTACTAACAGCTTTTGCAATTTCATATTTGCCATTGAGTGATGGATCGTAAGGTTTTTGCCCCATTGAGATCAAACTACAGACAAGAAATAGGCTAAGTAAAACTGCAATTTTTTTAGTTTTCATGTTTGTGTTTTAAATTTGTGGTAATTTAAATTAAATTGAAGGCAAATCAAGTAAAATTGATCGTTTTAACGAACAAATAACATTTCAATACTTTACTTATGCATCGTATGTTGTAAAAATACTATCGTATTGGTACGGTTTAGAAGGATAAACCCTAGTTTTACAAAGAATTTACATGAAAAATAACTTCTATGTCGGAACAGTTTAAGTCATCGGATCTCGTTTTTGATAGAGATCATATTTGGCATCCATATACTTCAATGCATAATCCACTTCCAGTATTCCCTGTAGTTTCGGCTGACGGTGTGCGACTAAAATTGGATTCGGGTCAAGATATTATTGATGGGATGTCTTCATGGTGGTGTGCTGTCCATGGATATAATCATCCTGTTTTAAATGAAGCGATTCAAAGTCAATTAAAACAGATGTCGCATGTGATGTTTGGTGGTATTACTCATCAACCAGCAATTGAATTGGCGAAGTTATTAGTAGCCATAAGTCCTAAAGGAATGGAAAAGGTATTCTTTAGCGACTCTGGTTCTGTATCGGTTGAAGTGGCGATGAAAATGGCACTTCAATATTGGTTTACTAAAGGAAATCGAGCAAAGAATAAATTTTTGAGTATTCGATCAGGATACCATGGAGATACTTTTAATGCCATGTCTGTATGTGATCCTGTAACAGGAATGCATGAAATTTTTAGTGGTGTTTTACCTATTAATTACTTTGCCGAATCGCCAAATTGTGGTTTTTACGAGGATTGGGATCCTAATTCATTTCAATCTATGCAGAATCAAATTGACATGCATCATGAAGAGCTTGCCGCTATTATCTTAGAGCCTATAGTTCAAGGTGCTGGAGGGATGAAATTTTATCATCCTCAGTATTTGGTAGAATTGCGAAGAGCATGCGACAAGTATAACATACTGCTCATTCTCGACGAAATAGCTACTGGGTTTGGTAGAACCGGAAAATTTTTCGCCTGCGAACATGCTAATATATCTCCAGATATTATGTGTGTTGGAAAGGCTATTACTGGTGGATATTTAAGCTTTGCTGCTACCTTAACTTCTCAAAAAATAAGCGATGGAATTTCTGCAGGTGTTCCAGGTTGTTTTATGCATGGTCCAACTTTTATGGGAAATCCTTTAGCCTGTGCTGTTGGTGTTGCAAGTATCAATTTACTATTAAAATCCTCCTTTTTAGAGAAAGTTAATCGTATCGAAAAACAATTAATCTTGAATCTATCGAAGGCAAAAGAATTAAAACAAGTAAAAAATGTAAGAATTTTAGGTGCTATTGGAGTAATTGAAATGAAGGAGCCAGTAAATATGGCTTTGATTCAAAAACAATTTGTCGAGAATGGAGTTTGGGTGCGTCCATTCGGAAAATTAGTATACATTATGCCACCTTTTATAATAACTAACGAAGATTTATCTTTTCTTTGCCAAGCTTTGGTTAAAGTTGTCGCAATGCAATAAATTAAAATGGATCAAAAACTAAATAAATACAAAGAGGAATTACGACAGCTTGAAGAGTTGGGAAATCTTCGTGCTTTAAAAATGATTTCAGAGAATAACTACAAAATCAACCTCTCGTCTAATGATTATTTAGGAGTTAGTAAAAAGAATATCCCACGTCCTAAAGGAAATTCTTTTGGCTCTGGATCATCGCGTTTATTAACCGGAAATTTTAAAGAATATGAGTTATTGGAGACAGAATTGGAAAATTTGTATGGTCGTCCTTCCCTATTTTTTAATTCAGGATATCACGCCAACATAGGTATTTTAGCTGCTTTAGCTGGTAAAGACGATTTAATTGTATCCGATAAACTTAATCATGCTAGTATTATTGATGGAATTCGTTTGAGTAGTGCCGAACAAATTCGATTTAAACATGCTGATTACGATCACTTAATACATATTTTAACTTCTAAAAGGAAAGACTACAATCGCGTTTTTATTGTAAGTGAATCTGTTTTTAGTATGGATGGTGATGAAGCAGATCTTTTACAACTAATCGAGATTAAAAAACGTTTCGATTGCTTTCTGTATATCGATGAAGCTCATGCTTTGGGAGTTAGAGGAATTAAAGGTCTTGGTTTATCCGAAGAAAAAAACTGTTTAAATGAGATTGATTTATTGATTGGCACTTTTGGAAAAGCGATGAACTCAATTGGTGCTTACGTAATTTGCGATGCGATACTGAAGCAGTATTTAATTAACAAAATGCGTTCTTTAATTTTCACGACCGCTTTGCCACCAATTGTGATTAGTTGGAACTACATCATGTTGAGAACCATTGTAAAAATGAAAATGGAGAGGGAACATTTACAGTTGATATCGGAGCAATTAAGAGAAGGCTTGTTAAATGCTGGTATTGACACAATGGGAAGTTCAAATATTATTCCTGTTTTGGTTGGAGACAGTCAGAAATGCGTTAATTTAGCTGAGTATTTACAAAAAAAAGGATTTCTTGTATTCCCTATTCGTCCACCTGCTGTACCTAAAGATTCTGCTAGATTGCGAATTTCGGTTTGTGCGGATATGGATTGGGAAGATTTGAATGAATTACCTGAATTGATAAAGAACTTTTGCAATGAAAATTGAATGGTTACACAAATCGGATAACGAAAAGTGCATTTTATTTATGAATGGCTGGGCTTGCGATGCAAAGCCTTTTCAAACTTTAGGCTCAAAAGATTTTGATGTTTTAATGTGTTTTGATTATCGAGAAATCATTGTCCCAAAACAAATTGAAAGACTTTTTGAAAACTATCAGGAAGTACATTTAGTTGCCTGGTCATTTGGAGTTTATGTTGCAAATATGGTTTACCTTCCATGGAAGAATCTATTTGCAAGTAAAATAGCTATAAATGGAAGCTTACAGCCTATTGATAATTTGAAAGGAATTCCTCCAGCAATTTTTCAAGGAACTATTGATGGATTAAATTCTCAGACTATTGAGAAATTTTGGCTTAGAATGTGTGGAGGGAAAACGGAATTTAATTGCTTTAAAAGGCATCTTCCAAAACGCGATATTGAAGATCAAAAAGAAGAATTAATTAGTTTCCATGAACTTGTACAAAATCATTTTATTGATTGGAATTTGTTTGATACTGTACTGTTAGGAAAAGAGGATCGAATATTTCCATTTACAAATTTAGAAAACGCATGGAGCGGTCAAAAAAATGTAATTAAGAAGGAAAATGCTCCTCACTTTTGTTTTTACGCTTGGAATTTGTGGGACGATTTAATGAAGGAATGTAAAGGTGAAGCATCAAAATATCAACAAAGATAAAGTACAGAAAGGATTCGTAAAAAGTATCGAAACCTATCGCAAACATGCTATTGTTCAGGAAGCTATTGCCTCTAGGCTAATTAATGAATTGTTGCGTCAACCAAAAAAACACTTTCCCAGAGTGCTTGAAATTGGTTGTGGACCAGCAGTATTAACAGAAAAATTTTTCCAAAAATTTAATGCCGACTTATATTATGCAAATGATATTGTAAAGGAATATGCAAACATTCTTAAGTCTATTCATTCCGATATACAATTTTTGGGTGGCGATATTGAAGCTATGGAGCTACCACAAAATATGAATTTAATTATTTCAAGTTCCACTTTTCAGTGGTTCAACAATTTAGATGAATTTTTAACAAAAATTCATAAAGCTTTACAAGTCGATGGCCTACTTGTTTTTAGTACTTTTGGTCCCGATAATTTTAGAGAAATACGTGAAGTAAACGGCAAAGGATTAAATTATTTGTCGTTTGGAAAACTTGAACGACTTTTGTCGGAAAAATTTGAAATTCTTTGGAGCGACAAGGAAACAATTACTCGGTTTTTCTCAAATCCTCTTGGAGTTCTTGCGCATATGAAACAAACTGGTGTAAATGGAATTCCTGGAAAAGCCTGGACAAAAACTGATTTGAAAAATTTTAATGAGGATTATCAAGATTTGTTTGGTACGGATTTAGGAGTACCTCTCACCTATCAACCTTTATATTTTATTGCTAAACCAAAAAAAATACATTAATAATGCCAACCTATTTTATTGCAGGAATTGATACTGATACTGGTAAAACTTTTGCTACAGGCCTAATGGCCAGATATTTATTGGAGTATAAAAAATCAGTAATAACTCAAAAGTTTGCACAAACCGGATGTAAAGGTATCTCTGAAGATATTTTAATGCATCGGGAAATTATGGGAATGGAAATACAGAATGTGGATAAAGATGGTACTACCTGTCCTTATGTTTTTGACTATCCAGCGTCTCCGCATCTTGCTGCTCAAATGCAAAATCAGGAAATAGATATTAAAAGAATAGAAAAATCGTCAACTATTCTGGCCAATCAGTTTGACTATCTACTTTTAGAAGGAGTTGGTGGGATGCATGTTCCTATTACGATGGATTATTCCTTGCTTGATTTCATGGAGGAAAAAAAATATCCAGTGATTTTAGTCACTTCTTCAAAATTGGGTAGTATCAATCATACCCTTCTCAGTCTTGAAATTGCAAAACATCGACAAATTCCAATTAAAGGATTAATCTATAATCAATATCCGGCAAACAGTGAATTTATTTTAAATGATTCCATTAAAGTTTTTAAAACCTATTTGGAGAAATATGAATTTGATTGCCCAATTATTGAAATTCCCGAATTGAAAAAAAATGAAATGACAAAAGTTGATTTCGGGAAGTTGTTTTTTGCAAAATAAAAGCAAGTGAGTAAAATTAGAAAATAATTATTTCTTGAAGCCTTCGAGAAATGAAAATGCTGACCCTATTATAGCAAACATTATTTTTATGCAATTCTCAAGCACTTAAAACACCGTAAGAACCACCACAAAATCCTAAAATACAACACTTAACGTAAAATATACTGACTCCTTAACAAATATCATTCTAGAAAAAAATATTCATTTTTTATATATTTCACCTAATTCTTATCAATTTTTGTTAATACAGAGCTAAAGATCCTAATATGCTTGTTTATTAGACGGATTTTAACTTTTTTTGTACTCGCTTATTTGTAATCATTCCACATAAATTAGCCAAGTCTTTTTGACTTGTGTAAGGGTAATTAATGGATGAAAAAATCGAATACATAAATTAAGAATGAGATCACACAAAGTTATTGAAATAAGAAATCTAACTTCTTCCACTTATGTAATAAGGATGGAAAAAAATGATTTTACATTTACTACAGGGCAATACATAACCCTTGGATTTACAGGAAGTATTGATCGAAGAGAATACTCTATTTATAGTTCTGAAAACGATGATTTTCTAGAGGTATTAATTAAAGAAGTGGAAAGTGGTTTAGTTTCAAAAAAACTAAAGCGATGTAAATCCGGCGATTATTTAGATGTGGACGGTCCTTTTGGACATTTCTCCTTAGAAGAGTCCGAAATTGATAAAAAGAAATTTCTTTTTATCGCAACTGGTACAGGAATATCTCCTATTCATAGTTTTGCTAAAACACATCCCGAAATGAACTATCAGATACTTCATGGTGTTCGAATTGAGGAAGAGGCTTATGAAAAGCAAACGTATCCAAATGGAAAATATATTTTATGTACTTCTAGAGAAAAAACAGGAGATTATCATGGTAGAGTTACCGATTATTTATTAAAAAATCCGATTCCCTCCGATACCGTTTGCTATTTATGTGGCAATTGTCACATGATTTATGAAGCTTACGATATACTAGAAAAACAAGGAATTACACTAGGTCCTATTCATACAGAAGTTTACTTTTAAGAAAAATAAAAATGAAATATCATCTTGTATCATTAGGTTGTCAAATGAACGCTTCTGATGGAGAAAGAGTTCGTTCGGTAATCGAAAACATGGGCTACCAATGGACAGATAAAGAGGAAGAAGCTAATTTAATCGGAATTTTAGCTTGTTCTGTTCGTCAAAAAGCAATCGACAAAGTTTATTCTAAAATTCATAAATGGAATTTGTGGAAAAATAAACGAAATCTAATCACCTTTGTTTCTGGTTGTATTCTTCCATCGGATTTGGATAAATTTCTCAAGTTATTCGATGTAATTTTTCAGATGAAGGACTTGCCTAAGTTGCCAGAAATGATTCAGCAGTACGGCGTAACTACCCCTATAGGACTGCAACAAGGTTTTGATGCTCACAATGATAATATTTCCGAATTTTGGCATGTAAAACCCAATTACACCTCAGAATTTGAGGCATTTATCCCTATTCAGAATGGTTGTGATAAATTTTGTTCTTTTTGTGCGGTTCCCTACACCCGCGGGCGTGAGGTTTCTCGCCCTTCCGATGAAATTGTTGAAGAAGTTAAAAGTTTAGTTGAAAATGGATTCAAGTCGATTACGTTACTTGGACAAAATGTGAATTCTTATGGATTGGATAAAAAAGGAGAAGAAATAGATTTTCCGGAACTCTTACGTAGAATTGGAGACTTAGGAAATCAATTGAAGAATGAATTTTGGGTTTACTTTACTTCTCCGCATCCGAGGGATATGACTGACGAAGTAATTGAAGTAATTGCACAATATAAATGTCTTGCTAAACAAATTCACCTGCCTGTTCAATCGGGTGATGACAAGGTTCTAATTCATATGAATCGGAAGCATGGAATGGAAAAATACCGACAAATTGTACATACAATTAAACGTTTAATTCCAGAAGCAACCTTATTTACGGATATTATTGTTGGTTTTACAGGAGAAAATGACGAACAATTTGAGAATACGAGAAAAGCAATGAGTGAATTTGAATACAATATGGCGTATATTGCAATGTATTCGCCTCGACCAGGGGCACTTAGTCATCGTTGGTTTGATGATATTAGTCTTGACGTAAAAAAAGAACGACATCGAATTTTAACTCAGGAATTAAAAATTCATTCTAAAAAGTACAATGCTTCTATGGTAAATAAAACTTTTCGTTTGTTAGTGAAAGGTGTGGCAAAACACGAAGGATACCTTGCCGGATTAACAGAAGGACGTATTAATGTTCGATTTTTATCTGAAAATAAGAATTTAATTGGACAATTTGTAGATATAAAAATTACATCAGCCGCCGATTTTTCAGTAGAAGGCGAACTGATTACAATAAAAGAAAGTGTAGCGTGAAGAAAGTGGCGTTTAAAACCTTAGGGTGTAGATTAAATCAATACGAAACAGATGCCTTAGCATCTCAATTTCAGGATAAAGGTTATAAATTGGTTCAATTCGACGAAGCAGCTGATGTTTATGTAATTAACTCATGTACAGTAACGCATCAAAGCGATCACAAGTCGAGAAACTTTATTAACCAAGCCAACAGAAGAAATAAGGATTCTGTTTTAGTAGTTACAGGTTGCATGGCCAATAATGCTAAGGAAGAGCTGGAAAATAGAGAAGAAATTAACTATGTGGTTGAAAATGATCAAAAAACTTCTGTTTTTTCTTTAGTGGATGCACATTTTAAAGGAGAAATTGTTCATCCATCGAAACTAAATACCGACTTGTTTTCCTACGGAGCTACAGATAAGGGCTTTCATACACGAAGTATGATTAAAATACAAGATGGTTGTGATAATTTTTGTACGTTTTGTATCATTCCTTCCGTTCGGGGAAGAGCAGCAAGTAGACCAATTCAGGATATTTTAAAAAATATTCGTGATGTAATTTCGCAAGGAGCCAAAGAAATAGTAATTACTGGTGTGAATATTGGCAGATATGATTTTGAAGGATATAAGTTTGATGATTTAATTGAACAAATTCTTGATCTTGATGGTGATTTTAGGCTTCGAATCTCCTCGATTGAACCAGATGGTTTTGGAGCTAAATTCCTTGGACTTTTAAATCATCCAAAAATGACACCGCATTTACACTTGTGTTTACAAAGTGGATCTGAATCTGTTTTGCTTCAAATGAGAAGGATGTATACAGTAAAAAGATTTAAAGAAATTGTACAGGTTATAAGAGCTAAAAATCCCGACTTTAATATTACAAGCGATATAATAATTGGTTTCCCTGATGAAAGTGAGGAGGATTTTTCTGCAACTTGTGATGTAATTAAAGAATTAAATTTCGGACATGTTCATACTTTTAAATATTCCGTTCGGAAAGGAACAAGAGCTGAACGAATGCCTAATCAGATTGATGAAAGAATAAAAACGAATAGAAGTGAAATTCTAAGAGATTTATCGGAGGAAACAAAGCTTAATTACCGAAAAAGCTTTATTGGCTACTATCAATCTGTATTAGTTGAAAAAATAGATGGAGAAATTGCTGGTGGTTATGGAGAACATTATATTCCAGTTCAATTCACTGGTAAAGAGATACAAAAAAATCATTTCTACCAGGTGAAAATTACTGGGATTGAAAATGGATCGGATCCTATTTTAATAGGTGAATTGGTATAATTAAAAAAAATACTACTTAAAAATGAACTGTACCCCAAAAGTTGGACATAACTTTTGGGGTGTTTTTTATTGTATCATTCTTAGTGAAATACCAATATTGGAATGTGAGTATTTATAAATAGTTTTCTAGACATTTGACCAAAAAATAAACGCTCTAATAAATTGTGTTTTCTTGCTAAAATCGCAATCATACCTATATCATTTTTTTGTACGAATGTCTCAATTCCTTTCATTTTTTCCTCAAATTGTATAATTGAACAGTTAACATTTGAATCTCCTAAAGTTCGATGTAAATATTTTTTTAAGACCTCCATTTGGTGTTGTCCCATCACATTATCATCTTCCACATCATCAAAATGAACACAATGGATTTTCATATCATATGGTTTTGTAATAAATTTAAGATTTGCAATCGATTTAAAATCAGCCTTGTCGAAATTAGTAGCATACATGATATTATTAATACACTCAAGGTCAACCGGTTCCCCTTGATCCGATAAGATAAGAACTGGTACCTCGCAGTCTTCAATAACATTAGAAACAACACTCCCCAAAAGATTTGTAGTTCCGGCAGTCTCCCCACGGCTGCCCATAATTATTAAATCTGGTTGGTAACTATTACAAATATTTAATATTTCAGAAGAAGCTGTTCCCCCACTCAACTTATAATCCACCTCTATTCCATCAAATTTTTCGAGTTCCAATTTGTTACGCATATCGTAATATAATTCCTTTAACCTAGCTTTGGCATTCTTTTCAACTTCCGAAAGTACTTCAACCACCGTAGCATTATAGGTATAACTATCGGAAAAAGGAACCGTTTCGATAGCTGCCCCGAAATAGGTATGAAATAGTAAAATATCAGCATTGAATTTTTTTGCAATACTCATTGCATACTCACACAATCGGGGCGAAAAATCAGAGAAATCTACAGGTACTAAAATACGGTTTACCTCTATTTTTTGTTGTGGAAATTCCTTTTCGAAATCTTCTTGTGCATAACTTAATTCTAATTCCTCTATTATTTTTAACGCCTTAGCCAAATTCTGTGCATTTATCCTTAATTTTACACCACCCCCAATAGCCGATTGAATTAAATTAAGATTCTTCAGAAAGCATTGCACTCCTTCTGATTCTAATCGAGTTTTAAGCAACTGTGCTCTGGAGTAGCTATAAGTTGCTAATGTTATCATCCTGTCCTTCATAGCTGTGAGTTTTGTTAATCCTTATTATAAGATACAAAAAAAAAGTTAAAGCCAATAGGAGTATTTTATGGATATGAAAATGTTGTTTAAAATAGGATTATAAGAATAATATCTGTGTTAAATCGTAATAAATCTTTAGCATTCTTGAAATATCAAAAAAGAATCGTTAATTTTGCGGCTCAATAAAAAACAGTTACTTATTAAGTAATTAATTAAACAATTAAAGTTATGTTGAATCATTATGAAACCGTTTTCATTGTAACTCCCGTTTTATCTGAGGCTCAGGTAAAGGAGGCGGTAGAAAAATTTAAAGCCCTTATCATCGAGAATGGTGGTGAGATGGTTAATGAGGAGAACTGGGGACTGCGCAAGCTGGCTTATCCAATTCAAAAGAAAAGCACTGGTTTTTACCAATTGCTTCAATTTGATGCTCCAGGCGACGTTATCGAGAAATTGGAATTGAATTACAGACGTGATGAAAGAGTCATCCGTTTCTTAACTTTCAAACTTGATAAGTATGCTTTTGAGTATTCAATCAAACGAAAAGGAAAACTTAAATCTAAAGAGGAGAAGTAAGCTATGGCACAGAATCAATCAGAAATCAGATATTTGACACCTCCGTCAGTAGAGATTAAAAAGAAAAAGTATTGTCGTTTCAAGAAAAACAAGATTAAATTCATCGATTATAAAGATCCTGAATTTTTGAAAAAGTTTTTGAACGAACAAGGAAAAATTTTACCTCGTCGTATCACCGGTACTTCTTTGAAATATCAAAGAAAGGTAGCTACAGCTGTTAAACGTGCTCGTCACATTGCATTGCTGCCATACGTAACTGACATGATGAAATAATCTTTAAACTGGAGGAAACGAAATGGAAGTAATCTTAAAACAAGATATTCATAGTTTAGGATATATGAATGACATCGTAGTTGTAAAAAACGGTTACGGTAGAAATTATTTAATTCCTAAAGGAATAGCTATTTTGGCAACAGAATCGGCTAAGAAAATGAATGCTGAAAATATGAGACAAAGAGCTCATAAAGAAGAAAAAATCAAAAACGAAGCTTTAGAAGTTGCTAAAAAACTTGAAGGTGTTACCTTAAGTGTAGGTGCTAAAACTAGTACTACTGGTAAAATTTTCGGTTCTGTTAACAATATTCAAATTGCTGAGGCATTAATTGCTCAAGGATTCGAAATTGACAGAAAAGTGATTGTAATTAAGGATGCAGTTAAAGAGATCGGTAAATATACCGCAACCATTAAACTTCATAAAGAAGTTAAGGTTGATATCGAATTTGACGTTATTTCTGAATAATCGCTTCGATAAATAATTAATTTAAGTTTATAACAGACAAACTTAAATCTTTTCAAACAAACAGATTAAGACCACTCCGATTAACGCTTGGAGTGGTTTTTTTATTCCTTAGGTTTTCCAAAGTCCTGAGTCCAATAATTTTCTATTCGCCCCACTCCCATCTCTGTAAAATTCGGATTCATTATATTGGCACAATGTCCTTGACTAGTTAACCATGCATTTATCACATTTTCTTCGGTCGAGTAACCTAGTGCAATATTTTCTCCTGCGTTATTGTAATTGTAGCCCGCAGCATTCAATCGATCAACAAATTTGTCACCATTAAAGGAAGTATGGCTAAAAAAGTCATTATCCTTCATATCTTTACTATGCTTAAGTGCTGCAGCCTCCAACGTACTGTTCCAAGTAACCGCGCCAACCGGAGGATAGTAGGTAGTTTCGCAAGTGGTTCCAGAAGCTCTTACTTCATTTACCATATCCAATAGTTTTTGAATATCGATATTGTTTGTATCGATAGGATCGTCAAAGTTTGTATCAATGTTATCGTCAAAATCAATATCGTTTTGCGAACACGAGCCAAAAATGCCTATAAATAACAAGCAGGCAAAATAAAACGTTTTACTCATATAAAATAATTTGAAAGACTAAGAATGTAAATTAAGTTTGAATTTAGTACTCCGAAAGATAGATATTTTCTATATTTCATGGTGATTAAACGCTAAATTTAGATGGATATTATAAATTGTTAGAATAATGCAATTTATTATTTTCAACTTAAAGGATTATGTGTAATTTTAACTACTAATTACACATAGAAAGCTACCAAATTCTGTTTATGAGGATATTTTATACCATATTACTTTTATTTTCGATTGCCTTTTCTTCTTTCGGACAAAGAGAAAATACCTATCTGCCTTCAAAGAGAAATTTTAGGATTAAGTACGTTTCGTACGATTCAAAAGACCGAAAACAATATTCAGAAGTTTGGCAATTAGTTGGAAAATCGAAGTCTGATGGATTAATTCAATATAATATCGAATCGGAAATTACAACTAAAAAGCACAGTATTTTTTATCAGTATTTCCGATTGGTTAGTAATGATTCCATTTTTTTTATTGGATCGGAACGATATATGGATCCTATCAAATTGGATTCCTATCAAAGGATGGTAATAAAAATATCATCGGATAGTGTAGCTATTCCTATAAAACCAAAAATCGGACAAATGTTACCAGAGTCCTGTTGCGAAGCTAGTATATTAAGAGGAACAGGCTCAGTATTGATGTCGATGACTGTTTTACTTGTGAATAGAAAGGTAGATGCTGTTGAAACAATTAAAACGCCAGCTGGAAGTTTTACTTGTTTTAAAATTTCCTCGGAGAAACTTACTTTCGGAGGAATTTCGAAGAGTAAGACAAAGTTATTTGAATGGTATGCGGTTAATGTAGGATTGGTTCGTATGGAAGAACGTCATTTAAAAGGGAAAATAATTTCGTATAAGGTATTGGAATCTTTGGCAGAAGATTTTTTACTCCCTTAAGCTTCTGTATTCTTGACTCTAATCTCATTTAGTGTACCATCTATTCAATTCCCTCCGAAATAAATTCAAAATCATGTCTTAATGCTAAGATTATTGATATATTTTTGAATTTTCGATTTTGAAAGTTTACTATGAATAAGAAAGCTCAATTTTTGATTGCTGCACCTTCCAGCGGTTCAGGAAAAACAACTATAACTCAAGGTTTACTTCGTTATCTAAAAAATAGCGGACTTAATGTACAACCATTCAAGTGTGGTCCAGATTATTTAGATACCAAACATCATGCTTGGGCGGCTGGAAATGTTTCTATTAATCTAGACACTTTTATGAGTAGCAAAACTCATGTTAAGGATATTTACAATAAATATTCTGATAGGGCAGCTATTTCGGTTGTTGAAGGCGTAATGGGCTTATTTGATGGAGCAAAAAAAATGGAAGGCAGTTCGGCCCAAATTGCTGAATTATTAGATATTCCAATTATACTTGTAGTAAACGCGAAAGCAACCGCTTATTCTGTTGCGCCCCTATTATTTGGATTTAAAAATTTTTATCCAGGAATTAAAATAGCGGGAGTAATTTTCAACTTTGTAGGTAGCGAATCTCATTATCAGTTTTTAAAAGATGCTTGTGAAGATGTTGGAGTAAGTCCTTTAGGTTATGTACCTAAAAATGAAAAACTTCATTTGCCTTCGAGGCACCTTGGTTTACAGGTTTCAGATGTAAGTCAGTACGATTCTATTATTGAAGAAATAGCAAAACACATCGCCAAAACGGTTGATATTGACAAACTAATAGAAATAACAACGATTCCATTTAAGGAATCACAAATAAAGAGCGTTAACACAAAAGGGAAGCTTAAAATTTCCGTTGCGCGGGATGAAGCTTTTAACTTTACGTATCATGAAAATTTAGCTGCTCTCGAAAATTTAGGAGTTGTTACATTTTTTTCTCCCCTTAAGGATAAACAATTGCCACCAACCGATTTGCTATATTTTGCTGGTGGTTATCCTGAACTTTATTTGGAGGAATTAAGTTCAAATAAATCAATGAAAAATTCGGTTAAAGAATTTTGCTCAAATGGCGGTCGTACTCTAGCCGAATGTGGTGGCATGATGTATTTATGCGATAGTATAATTGATTCTGATTCCAATGAATTCCCTATGGTTGGCTTTTTGCACCAAAAAACAAGTATGGAGAATATGAAATTACGTTTGGGGTACCGTAAGGTACACATCGATGAAGCTATTTTTTATGGACATGAATTTCATTATTCACATATTAAAAATCCGCTTAAGAATTTAGCTATTGGAGAAATATATTCGGCAAGAGATAAAAAAATGGATACCTATCTGTTCAGAAAAAATAATACAATAGCCTCGTACATTCATTTTTATTGGGGAGAAAAAAACATTATGGATTTACTGTTTTGAATTTTTTAATGCAAATATGACCATACTAACTTGACAGCCTGTCCGTAATAACTGTTTCCAAACAAATTTAGATGATTAAGAACATGATATAAAAGATAGATATTCTCTCTATAATCATATCCTTGCGGGAGGGGCTTCTTTTTTTGATAGGAAGTATAAAAATCATCTCCAAAACCTCCAAATAGTTTAGTCATGGCCAAGTCGGCTTCCCGATGTCCATAATAAACTGCAGGATCAATTAAACAGGGATTCGAATCTTGATCACAAATAAAATTACCATTCCATAAATCGCCGTGCAATAAAGTTGGTTTCTCCTCACTTCCTTCTAATATTTCTTCTATTCGCCCTTCTAGAACCAGGAATCCATTCTTTAATTCATTCCCAACCAAACCCTTACTTTCGGCGAGTTTATATTGGTATAGTAATCGCTTGTTATAGTAAAAATCGCACCAACTATCTAGTTCAGTATTTACAGCAATATTTAATTGAGGTGTGGCTCCTACATAGTTATCTTCCTTAAATCCATATTTCCCTGCATTTATTTTATGTAAAGAAGCTATTTGTTTCCCAAAACGACTAAAAAAATCTTTATCTTTTTTACCCTCTTCAATAAACTCAAGCAATAATATATCGGTATCTACGTGTAAAACTTCTGGAACCCTTATACAGCCACTTTTCCGTATTTCCTTTAAACCGTTGGCTTCTTTAAAAAACATATTGTTGAAATAAGGTTCCGTTTTTAAAAAAGCATAATGACCATTCTCAAACCTAATTTGATTAGTTGTAGCAATACTCCCACCAGACACTGGTTTGAAACCAGTAATTTTGTTACCAATTAAATCTTCAATTCTAGAAAAAAAACTCTCAATTCTCATGTTAATTCTTTAAGTAAATTTTCGCAGGCATCTTCGATTATATCGAGTACTAATTCAAATCCTTCATCGCCGCCATAATAGGGATCGGGAACCGATTGGTAATTTGAATAACGAGAACAATAGTTAGTAATTAATTTTATCTTATTTAAATCGGCTTTATTTCTGGCTAAAGCTTTAAGTTCTTTTACATTTTGCTGATCCATTCCAAATATTAGATCGAACTTATCAAAATCAATTTCCGCATCAAATTTCCTTGCCAAACTCGTTAAATTATAATTTCGTTGTAAAGCATGTTTTCTCATTCTTTCATCCGCTTTATTGCCAGTGTGCCACCCAGCTGTACCTGCCGAATCACACTCAAACTTATCATTAAGTTGATTCGTTTTTATATATCCATTCATCACTGCTTCGGCACTTGGAGATCGGCAAATATTCCCCAAACAAACAAAAAGTAATCTCTTCTTCATTCCTATTTATTTTAAATCCTTTAATTAAAGTATGAATAAGAATCCTAAAATGAAAATTTCCTCTATCAATAAAAGAAAAAACTAAAGGAGTTTATTAATTAACTTATTCTATACTTATGTATTTTAGACCATGAAGTTACATTGTAATTTATTAGTTACATCGCTTATAGTAGTCACATTAATAATCTCATAATTAGCACTTAAAATGCCATTTGAGTGATTATGTATTTTGTATTGCGAAAAACTATCAGTATCCTAAAAATATTAATTTATTTACTTTATATAATAAAAGATACAAAATTGATCTATTGTTGCAATACAAAAAAATAAATAACATTCTATTAACAGAAAAATTAAGACCCATAACTCCTAATTAATATTTTTTTTATAAGTTTGTATTACAAAACTTCTAGATGGAAAGAGAACTATTGCACAACTCATATAATACTAAAATCCGAATCTCTTCGGATGTATTGGTTATGCGTACCATTGATTCTCAATCTCCAATTTATTCCCAAAAATCTTATTCTATGCACTATCACAACAATCAGATATGTTGTTGCTGTTATTGTTTGGGTTATTGTTGTTGCTAACAAAAGTTAAGCCACTACATAATAAAAAAATATTTCACTAAGAATTCTTCGATTTCATAAGTATTCTATATGTGTTTTTATCACGTTCTAAATCAAGAAAATAATGTCCTATTTGTCTAAAGTAATGGAAGAATTACAAGCTTCCAGAGAAAATTCAGAATTCGACATGCCAGGTAGGGATTTAGCCCACCGGTTTGTTGAGGAAGCAATGAATTCTCTATTTCCTATTAATGCACGTCGATCTAATAGTTGCTACGAACAAGAGTCTTTACTATATCAATTAGAATCTTTATTAAGATTGTTGCTACTGCCAGTAAAGAAAGAATTAGCAGTTCCTTTGGAAAAAATAACTCACGATTTTATGAAAACTTTGCCTAAAGTTTATCGTGATTTATTAATGGATGCGGAGGCAATTCAAAAATTTGACCCTGCGGCCCGAAACATTGGTGAAGTAATTATCGCCTACCCTGGTTTTTTTGCAATTATGGTTTATCGATTAAGTAATGTACTTTATCTTTTAGATGTGCCTATCATTCCACGTTTAATGAGTGAATATGCACATACTAAGACAGGAATTGATATTCATCCAGGGGCAACTATTGGCGAATCTTTTTTTATTGATCATGGAACTGGTGTTGTTATTGGCGAATCTGCAATCATTAAAAATAATGTAAAAATTTATCAGGGAGTAACACTTGGAGCATTACAAGTAAAAAAGAGCTTGGCAAAGAAAAAAAGACATCCTACCGTTGAAGATAATGTCATAATTTACTCAAACACAACAATTCTGGGTGGTGACACAGTAATTGGTAGGAATAGCATTATAGGTGGTAACGTTTGGTTAACATCAAGTGTAGAATCCGATAGTATTGTATATCACAAGCATGAAACTAAGGTAAGAACAAACCTTGATGAAAGTAAAATCATAAATTTTCAAATATAAATACGAATAGTATGAAATTAGATAACATTTTAGAAGGAATTGGTAATACGCCCGTAGTAAAATTAAATAAGGTTTTTGGGAAGAATTCTAATGTTTGGATGAAATTGGAAAGATCAAATCCGGGAGGAAGTATTAAAGATAGAATAGCATTATCAATGGTTGAGACTGCTGAAAAAAATGGATCTCTCACTAAAGGATCTGTAATTATAGAACCTACTTCGGGTAATACAGGGGTTGGTTTGGCTATGGTTGCAGCTGTGAAAGGATACAAAATTATTCTAGTAATGCCTGAATCCATGTCGGTTGAAAGAAGAAGTTTAATGGCGGCGTATGGTGCTGAATTTGTTCTTACACCAAGAGAGCTTGGTATGAAAGGTGCCATCCAAAAAGCAGAAGAGTTACTTGCTAGCAATGAAAAATCATGGATGCCTTCCCAATTTGATAATGAGGCAAATACTGAGATTCATAGAACTACCACAGCAAAAGAAATTATTGCTGATTTCCCTAATGGTATAGACTATTTGATTACTGGTGTTGGAACAGGTGGTCATATTAGTGGAGTAGCTGAAATTTTAAAAGTGAAATTTCCAAAACTGAAGGTTTTTGCAGTAGAACCAGAAGCTTCCCCAGTAATTGCAGGAGGTGCGCCTGGTCCTCACCCCTTACAGGGGATTGGTGCTGGTTTTATCCCAAAAAATTTGAATACAAAAATTTTAGATGGTAGTATTTCGGTTGGAAAAGAAGCCGCTTATTCAAAAGTAAAAGAATTGGCTGTATCAGAAGGAATTTTGGCAGGAATTTCAACAGGAGCTTCGCTTGCTGCGATAGAAAAAAAGCTTGCTGAAGTTGAAGAAGGCGTTACAGTACTTACATTCAACTATGACACAGGAGAAAGATACCTATCGGTTGATGGTTTGTTTTAAACATACAAAAAGCCCTCAAGTTTGGGGGCTTTTTAAGTTTATTTTACCTTTCTCGTTAATTTTATTTTCTAGTCCCTTTTTTTGTTTTAATTACAACTACCCCATTGGCTCCTCGCGATCCATACATTCCAGATTCACCAGGACTTAATATTTTAATACTTTTGATAGTTGATGTTGCCAAATCGGAAAGTGAACTAAAATCTAAAATCATGCCATCAATTTCAATTAAAGCTTCGTTTGGGCCATTTAAAGATCGTCTACCTCGAATTATAACTCCATTATATTCTACACTTACCCCTGGATATTTATCCGTAATAATTTGCACTGCATTCGTATAACGAGAGTAATCAGGATTATTTTTTGAATATTGTATAGCTGCAAGGAGTTGTTTTGGATCCTTAATGTGTCCGGATTCAACAGCTAACTTTCGATATTTTTTTGAATTTTTTATTTGAAGGATTACCTTATTAGAAATAGAATCCCCTATTAAATCTTGACTATTAGCAACAAATCCATTTGCGCTTACATTAACTTTTTCGTTTGATTCTCCTTCGAAACTAAAATACCCTTCCGAATCACTTTTTACAATTTGTTTTGAGCTGAATACGGTTATTTCGGCATTGATTACTGGGATACTGTCAAAAACAAGTACCTGACCGAGGTAGCTTGTCTTTTGGCTATAAGCGGATGAAAAAAGAGATGAAAATAGAATTAATAATCCGTAAACAATTAGGTTTTTCATTTTCTGATAATTTTGATTCGCTACAGAAATCTGCACTGGTTTATTATAAGACTAATTTAATTTGAAATACGAATCCCCATAACCGTAATATCATCCAATTGCTCTGTACCATTCATCCATTTCTCCATTGTATTTTCTAAAATGGTTTTCTGAACCATCATAGGTTTTTGATGGATATCTAATAATACATTTCTAAATTGACGCGTAGTAAATTTACGATCATTTTCACCTCCAAACTGATCTGGATATCCATCTGTGTATAAGTACAACATATCATCTGAATGCAAAGCAATTTTATGATTAGTAAAGTCGACATTGTTTTGATGATAAATTCCAATCGGCATTCGATCAGCCTTTAGTACAATTATTTTATTGTTACGTATTAATAAAAGAGAATTAAAAGCTCCTGAAAAAGTTAAGCTATTTTTATCATGGTCAATCACTATTAATGAAATATCCATCCCATCACTTGGTGTGGTATCTTCATGACTTTGGCGAAGCGATATGATAATATTTTTTCGTAATTGATTTAAAATTTCATTTGCCTCTGTTATTTGTTTATGATTTACTATTTCATTAAGAAGAGTAACCCCTAACATACTCATAAAAGCTCCAGGAACACCATGACCTGTACAATCAGCTAATGCAACTATTGTTTTATTATCTACTTTCGTTAACCAATAAAAATCACCACTAACAATAGCTTTTGGTTTATTTATTATAAAACTATCCTTTAAAACTTTCTCTAAATATTTGGTTGGGGGAATAACTGCTGCCTGAATTTTACTTGCATATTTAATACTATCAGTAATGTCTTCATTCGCACTTTTAATAAGATCTCTTTGTTTTTCAATTTCTTCTTTTTGTTTTACTACTTCGATGGTTCTTTTCCTTACCTTCTCTTCCAAAATTCGATTTTCCCGCTTCAATTTTTTCTCTCTATTTTTAATGTAGAGGACAATAGAAATAATAGTAAGAAAGAAAAGAGCTAAATAGAACCAAGCCTGTTTCCAAAATGGTGTTTTAATATAAATATTAATATTTACAGGAAATTCACTAGTAATACCATCTCCATTGGCTGCCTCTAATATAAACTTATAACTACCATCATTTAAACCATTAAAAGTAACCTCACTAATTGCTGAGAAGTCGGTCCATTTTTCGTCATATCCTTCGAGCATATAACGATACTCCACCAATTTTGGCTCCTTAAAATTAATCCCAACAAATTCGATTTTAAGTTTATACCTTCCAGGTGGCAATACCACTTTTGCACTTACAGGTACAGATTCATCGTTAATTTTAATGGATTTAATTTTGAGTACAGGAGGAGAAGTCTTCAGCTTCTCAAGAGATGGAGTGAATTTTAAAATTCCTTGATTCATTCCAAACCAAAGGTTATCATTTTTTTCCCTAAATGCTGAATTTACCTGAAATTCGGCACTCTTACTTATACCAATATTCTCTTGAAGGAGTTTTATTTCATAATTTGACACCTCGATTCGACTCAATCCTCCGCGATGTGCTATCCACATTCTATTTTGATGATCGGGAGTTAAAGAATAGCAATAATCAGATAAAAGACCTTCATTGGAGGTTAAATTAATAATAGAATCATCTTGATAAACAAAAACACCGTTTCCTAAGGTTCCCACCCAAATATTTCCTTTAGAATCTTCTGCAATAGAACGGATATTTATAAAAGAATTTGCTGCAGATAAATTAAACTTTGCTATTTCATTATTTTCAATAAAAGCAATAGAATTACTTAAGGTTGACAGCCAAATTCGATTTTTAGAATCTATTAGTATATGGTTTACACAATTGTGTGGCAAGCCACCATTACTCATTGTATACCAATTAAATATATTTGTTGATAAGCTGTATCTACAAGCTCCTTTTTTGGTTGCAATCCATATGTAATCCTTATTTCCTGTTATAGAATTTATTGAATTCTCTAATATTCCATTGGCAATAAATTGACGAGCCAACTTATCCTCTTGAATATTCAATCGATAAACACCATTTTTTTCTGTACCAATCCATAAGTCATTTTCATTTCTAGGATACAAAGCAGTTATTTTATCGAAAGGTAAACCTCGGTAACTATCAAAAAGACGGAGGTCTTTGTGGTTTAAGATATTTCTTCGTATTAAACCTTTCTCGGAACCAAACCATTCGTATTTTGTATCGATAGAAATTGCAGATATTTCAGTGCCATATAGTTCTTCTTGCGGGGAATAAAAGGTGTAAGCTGGATCAATTAAACGCGCTAAGCCTTTTCCGTAAACACTTAGCCATATATTTCCTTCAGAATCTTCAAAAACGAGTTTAATATTGTCGCTTTGAAGGCCATTTTTTGAATTGAAGGTTTTATCTAAATGAAAACCGGATGCATCTTTCACCAGTTTATGAACTCCTTCGCCAAATGTAGAGATCCATAAGTTGCAATTATTATCCTCGAAAATATCTTGAATCCCTTCCATTTTTATCGCAGAACTCTCCCCTATATTTGTGGTATTAAACCCTTCTTTTGTAAGTTCTAAATAATAAATATTGTTAGTGCCACTTAAAATAAAGAAGCCTTTTCCATCTCTACTTTTACAAATACGATTAATTCTATTTTGATTAAGTTCAGTAATCTCCTTAATAATCTCAATTTGATTGTTTTCGTTTATTTTGCAGTGCTTTAACCCATCAATAGCTCCTACTAAAAGTTCATTTGAATTAACAAACTCAAATGAAAAAACAGGAAATGCGCCATCCGAAAAAATAACAGGTTCAATTTTTTCATCTTTACCGATATAGAGTAATCCCTCGTTTTGATTGGAAAACCAAATAGTTCCTGAATTATGCAAATGAATATTGGTTACACTACTTTTTGTGGTAGTAGTAGGAATAAATTTGTGAAAACCATTCTTACTTTTGAAACTTAAATTTCCATTCATATGTCCAAACCATTCCCCTTTAGGACTATTTAAATTGCAGGTTATAAAATTTCCAGCAAGAGAATCAGACGTATCGAAAAGGGTGAAATTGATTCCATCAAAGCTTGCCAATCCATCTCCGGTTCCAATCCATAGATAGCCTTCTGAACTTTGACTTATCGTGTACACATAAGCTTGGGGAAGACCTTGCTCGACCCCATAAGTAATAAATTTATTATCTTGAGCTTTAAGCGTTTCCTGAAATAGGAAGAGTAAAGTTAAGGATAATAAGATTTGTAATATAAACTTTTGTGTTTTTTTCATTCAGCTTACTTAACAATAAAACAACTTAACGAGAAATAGTGTTTACTTCTTTTTCGGGAGCATTTAACTAAACTTAATTCCCGGCAGGCAAAGTAAAATAAAAATACGAGCCTTCCCCTGGAACCGATTCTACACCTATTTTTCCTCCTAGTAAACTCACCATGCTTTTTGAAATGGCTAAACCTAATCCTGCCCCACGGTATAATTTTTTCCAATTATCCCGACTCTCCTTCCTAAACCGTTCAAATATTACTTCCTTTTGATCTGGAAATATCCCTATACCCGTATCTTTCACAAAAAACTTAACTATTCCGTTTTTATGATATACAATTCCAAAATCAATGGAACCATTTTCAGTAAATTTTATAGCATTTCCAATTAAATTAGATAGAATTTGTTTCAATCGCAATGGATCTGATTGAATAATTAAATTGGTATCTTTTTCAAGATAGTTAAGAACAACATTTTCTAGTTTTAATTCGGATAATTTCTTTACATGAACAGTATATAATTCGGTTAATATTTCATGCAAATTACATTCCTGAATTTTAATTTTAAGTTGTCCTGCTTCAATACTTGAAACATCCATAATATCATCAATTAATGATAATAAATCATTAGTATTCGATCTTAGAATTGATATATATTTGCTTTTGGAAACTGGATTTATATCTGGTTCTTGCAACATTCCCGAAAATCCAATAATAGCATTTAAAGGCGTTCTTATTTCATGAGACATGTTGGATAAAAAGGCCGTTTTAAGTCGATCGGATTCTTCGGCTTTCTCTTTCGCCAAGATTAACTCTTTCTCGGTTCTTTTTCTTTCTTTTATTACTTCTTCTTTAGCTATTACTTCTCGAGTTTTATCGTCTAAATTTTTAATTAAATTCCGTTGAATTCTTTTTAAATTTTTCTCGCGTAGTATAACTGTGATATAAATTGCAACCATTAGGCTTATAAAACTTACGATTTGAAACCATGTTTTTTGCCACAAAGGGTATTTAATTTTTATTTTAAAGTTTAAAGGCTCTACCGATTTTATTCCATTACTATTGGTAGCATTTAACTGGAAATTATAGGTCCCCGAACCTAATTGCTTGTACTCAGCTACCCGTTTATTATCGGGGTTCGACCATTCTTGTTCGTACCCATTTAACACGTATTGATATTTAATAAGCTCCGGTTCATTTAAGTTAATTCCTTTAAAACCAATCTGAATTTTATAATGCCCCGAAGGCAAAACTAGGTTTTTATTAATCGGATATTCATCTCCATTTACACGTAAGGATGAAATTTCTAAGTTTGGTGGAACCACATTAGCTACTTCTTTTGAAATAGCATAAGTGTAAATTCCTTGATTAGATCCAAATAATAAGGTATTTTCTTCACCAATGGCTGTAGCATTCTTATTAAACTCAATGGAAGAATTTATGCCCGCATTTTTTTGAAATGTTTTCACATGATAATCAGAAAGTCGAATTTGACTAATCCCACCTCTATGAGTAGCCCAAACATGATTTTCATCCCGATTTAAGGAGTAACAATAGTCAGACAATAAACCATGCTGATAATTGATATTCATTATTGAATCCTTATTCAACACATATACGCCATTTCCCTGAGTTCCCACCCAAATTAGTCCATTATGATCTTCTAAAACAGAGGAGATATTGAGAAGACTATTTCGGTTTGCTAAACGAATATTGGTTAATTCGTCGTTCTGAATATAGGATAATGTATTACTAAGTGTTCCTACCCAAATTCTGCCTTTATGATCTTTTATAAGATGATTAACAGAATTATGCGGAAGTCCTTCTTCCTGCATTGTATACCACTTTTTTTCATCGGAAGTAACTTTATATCTGCAAAGTCCTTTTTGGGTGGCAATCCAAACATATTGTTTTTCGCTTACTATCGCATTAATCGATTTCTCTAAATTTCCAAGACGCAGGAATTGAGGCTTAATTTTTTCTGTTGCGTAATTGAGGCGGTAAATTCCCGATTTTTCAGTTCCAATCCATAGCTCTTTATCATTCCAATCTGCAAGAGCTGTAATTTTTTCATTTTCTAAAATACCATTCACATCATAGGCTTGTAGAACCTTATTTGTTTTTGAATCAACTTTTAAAAGCTCTGTTCCGGTTCCAATCCATTTTATATCATTTTTAATACAGATGGAATGAATACTATTACTATATCTATCTTCATTGAAATTTATGAATGAATTTGCTGATGATACCAAGCGACTTATACCACCTCCGTATTTTCCTATCCAAACATTTCCTGCTCTGTCTTCGAAAATAGACTTTATAGAATTCGTTTGAAGGCCATTGTCTTTATTGTACTTTTCAATTACTGGAAATTCTATATTTGTAGAAATATAAAGCTTACAAACTCCACTTTCTAAAGAGCTTATCCATAAATTTCCATTTTTATCTTCGCATAGTGTTTGTGCTCTTAAAAAATCATAATTAGTGGCTATTTTATCTACTTCATACTGGTCAGAATCTAGTTTTATTTGATATAAACCATCATTTTCAGTTAGAATATAGAAAATATCACTTACTTGAGATTTTACGATATCAACTATTTTATTCGTAGGAATTTCATCAATATCATTCGTTACTTCTATTCTTTTGTTTGTAGTTATCTTACACAATTTAACCCCTTCAGATGTTCCAACCAGTAATCTGTTCTCGTCAACAAACTTAAAGGTGAAAACAGGTTGCTCGAAAGAATTCTGATACAAATTTTCTTTTGAAGATTCACTTTTTAATTTTACGAAACCTTTATTTTGACTCGCAATCCAAATATTCTCATTACAATCTAACTCAATATCAACGATACTGCTTGTTTCATTTATAAAATATCTAAAAGTAGCTCCATCATAAAAACTCACACGTCCATTTAAGTGGCCAAACCATAATCCTGTTTTAGTTTTAAGACTGCAGGTTATAAAATCACCACCAAGTGAATCTTGTTCGGTATAATTTCTAAATGTATATCCATCATACTTTGATAAACCATTTCCGGTACCAATCCACAAATTCCCTTTCGAATCTTGCAGGATATTATACACATAGGCCTGCGCTAATCCATCGTCTACATTATAGTTAATAAATCTGTTTTCTTGTGAAAAGGAGAAAATAGGGCTTATTAGAAAAAGTAGCGCTAAAAGTTGGATCAAAATTGTATTCTGTTTCATTCAGATTATTATTAATTCTTCTTTTTACCAATAGCTTTCATTCTAATTTTTGGAGTATAAACAGGAACGCCTCCAATGGGTATTGAAAAGAAAGGTAAAGCTTCTCCGTACTGATTTTTAATAGATATAACCACATTATTATTTTTCACTAGTGCGTTACGACGTTTAATAAATTGAATTTCCAGGGAGGAGTTTTGCTCGCGCTCGCTAATTGGAAATTTATTTCTTATCCACTGATTCTCAGTCGATAAATCACAAAGCATTCCATTTTTTGCAATCGAATTAATTCTAATATAACCATCGTTATCCCAATCAAAATTCGTTACTTCAACTGAAATAGTTCTATCATCTGCAAACGGATAAATTTGTGAAATATCATTCATATCATTCGAAAGGCGAAAAGTATATTCATAAGTGAAAATATTTCCCCCTTCCACCTCTTTGTTTTCCTGAGCATTGGTACTTAAGAAAAAGCGATAAAGATTCCCATCATCACCAGATTTTCCTGTAACAATTACTTTAAAAACACGGCCTCCAAATTTTTCTATCATTTCACCTTCGAAAGGGTTAAACGGACCAAAAGTATACCAATCGTTATCGTACTTATGGTCGTTATCAAAATTCTTCGAATTCAAAAGGTTCCCGCTATCAAATTTACCTATTGGATCAATATTCTGGGCATCTTCATTTGACCAACACTCGAATCCTCCGTAAACAGAGAAATTGACTGTTGTATTATATTCTCCCTTTTGTTCATCATTCATCCCTCCAATTTCAGGGTCATATACTCGAATATAGACAGGTTCGGTATGAGTTTCCGGAATTAGGAAAAAATAAACTTGACAAAAATCATCATCTCCCCAAGATGTTTCGGCATCGGCTCCAAAAGTAACCAGATATGGTATATTTTCTTCCACCGCCGGAACAGCCTGAGCATTTACCATGGCGTTATTTAAAAACGTTAGGTATATTATAAAACAAAAGATGAATGTTTTAAATTTTGTCATTTTTGTTAAGATTTTAAATTTACTTATTCCTTTATTACTTTGAATTCCAGCCTATTCATATCGCCTTTCATTCCAGCCTCTTCAAATGTTGTTTCGTATACCGCAGTTCGTAATCGTACTGTATCAACTCCGCGTTCAACAAGATAATCAGCAATTAGTTGAGTTGCTTTTCCTGCAATATCAAAATTACCACTATTTGCTTTACTTATATGTACTCCTATTTTAAGTTCAATTAATGGATTGGTTAAAAGGATTTTTAATAAACGATTTAGAATTGGTGTTGCTGAATCAGACATTGTTTGCGTTTCCGCTTCGATATAAGAACATTGAAATTGGGAGGAAAGAGCTTGCAATTCTTTTTCAATTAAATGCATTTTAGCATTGCTTTTCCTCCTTGAATTTAAATGACTTTTTAATGCTAATGCCTTTGCAGGATTACTATTTAGATCGTGTTCAAAATCTTCATACATTTCTTCGTACTCCTTAGCAAATTGTTTTTCTTTCTCGAAAGATTCGAAAAAGACTAAACTAAAAGCTTTCATTGTGCTAATTCCGTTAGAGGGAAGCTGTACAAGTTTTGATTTCCTAAAACTTGTCTCATTAATTTGTTGTTGCCCAATAAAGCTTTCTCCTGTCGATGAAATGTTTCTTTGTAGATTTGAATCTTCTAAATTCATTGGTATTAAGGCTGTTGGATTATCATTAATTGTAATTGTTTTCTCAACACATATTTTTTTGCGACATCCCAAACTATCTTTTTCACTTAAAATACCTAAAATTACCTTATAGTCTCCTTCCCTATTGTAATAATGATTTACATCGATTCCTTCATCGAGGAAACCATCTCCAAAATCCCAATAATAGTTCGCGATATCAACAGTAGGAAGATTTGTTTTAGAAGCTTCAAATTTTATTGGATGCATAGATAACGATTCATCTACACAACTAATATAGGCTTGTTCAAAATCGAGAAGTTCAAATTCATACTTTGTTTGTTGCAGAAATACTTCTCCTGTTCGCTTATCGATAATATTTAATTCTACCTCGTAGTTTCCTGGTCCCTCGTAACAATGTTCGGCCTCTTTGCCTTTTATTTTCATACCATCACCAAATACCCATTCGTAATAAGTGTTTAGCGTATCTAGGGGAGTATAATATTCATCGTAAAACAGAAAACAATATTGATTCTCTTTTAAAGTGTCGCAATTGGAAAACTGTGGAAACTTGGTTCGAAATTCATAAATGTCATCGTTTCCCTTTCTATTACTAGAAAAATAACCACTTTCAAAATTGCAATCGGTGATTAATCCAAAATCATCAAATTCAGAATTAATGGGAGCTTTAATAGGAAGTATTTTTTGCCACTTCCCATTCTTTTTAATGCTCGAAAATATATCTAAACCACCTAAACCTTTATGTCCATTAGATGCAAAAAATAATTCTCCTGAAGCTGAAATAAATGGAAAGCTTTCATTCCCTTTCGTATTAATTTCATTCCCTAAATTTATTGGTTTACTCCAAGTATTATTAACTTTTTCGCACATGTAAATATCCAAGCCACCAAATCCACCTGACATATCAGAAACAAAAAACAATTGTGAGCCATCTTTGCTTAAAGAAGGCATTGTAATATGATGATTCTTACTATTGTATTCAAAAGCTTTGGGTTCATTCCAAACAGTTCCAATTAAATGGGAAGTGAATATACCCAATTTGTTTCTATCATCTTTAGTATCTCTTTTTTTGCTATTTACTTCATTATTTCGCGAAAATAGGATGATAGAATCATTAGCTCCAAAACACGCAGGACCATCATTAAAATTTGTCATTAATTCTACAGACAGAATAGCTGGAGCTTTTCCTAAACTATCTCCTTGGATTGGAACATAGAACATATTGAACAATTCTTTATCTTCTGGAGTTGAGAAGGTTACAAAAAGATCTGTTCTTCTGTTTGAACAAAATACCAATCCTTCTTTATAGTATGCAGAGGAATACTCATCATCTTTTTCGGAAGAAAATGGGGCCTGTTTCACCTCATAATTATCTGCTTGTCCACTTGCAAAAAAAGTAGAAAACAGAATGGATAGAACTAGGAGTATCGTAGTAAAAAATCTATTCATATTTTGCGTTCTTATTTTTTTTATAGGTTTCTAGGACTGTTAACCTTAATTGTATATTTGAAATCATACCGAATCATTAATTCATGAGAACCAATCTTATATTTGCTTAATTTACTTGAATTAAAATCGGCTGCATATCCTAATTGAAACTGCTTGTTTAATTGAATTCGAAACATTCCTTTAAAAAGTTTCTGCTCACTATTATAAGCAGTCCCAATGGAATATTTTTCCATATAAACAAGTTCGCCCATCAGAATCATATCTAATTTATCTTCTTTTTGATATTTAAACATTGCTGATGGAATCAACTGTAAATTCTGTTGCAGATCGAATACATAATCTCCACTAATTATATAATTGTATTTTGAAAAATCATTTCGAACTTCGTATTTATCTCTTGTTGATCGATAAGTATAAGAAAGCATATAGGGGATGGAAAAGCCTATATGATACTTTTTGGAGGAATAATACACACCCATACTAACTTCGGGAATTAAATAGGTTGGAGAATTATTCTGAATCAGCTCATCACTAGTATCATTAGCCTGCAATTCTGTCCAAGCGGTATTCATCATGAAAAATCCACCACCTAATCCTAGTGCCAAATTACCTTTTCTCATTTTTATTTTGAAAGAGTAATTCCCAATTACACTTGTTTCATTACTTACTCCTATTTCATTATTGATTATGGAGATTCCTAATCCCATATTTTGCTTTCGCATTGGAGAATGAGCAGAGAATGATAATGTTTTTGGTGCTCCTTGAAAGCCAACCCATTGATTCCGGTATAACATAGTAGCACTTAAAGCATCTCCACTTCCAGCCATGGCTGGGTTTAAAGCTATTGGATTAAAAATATACTGGTTCGTAAATTGGGTGTTCTGCCCAAATAGAAACAGAGGAACAAGAAGCCAAAATGTAATAATAATTATTGTTCTCATTCTATCTTTTTAAAACAATACAGCCTTTAAAAACTTTGTTAGTTTTTAATTTTAGCACATAAAAATATGTATCTGGTATTAATTCATTTCCATTCCGATCCAGTCCATACCAATTGTTATTATAATTTGAATCGGTAAATATTTCTATTCCATTTCGATTAAAAATGGTTAAGTGAACTTCCTCTAAACTTTCAGTTCCTCTAATAACGAAAAATTCATTTTTCCCATCTCCATTAGGGGTTATAACCGACGGAATAAATAAGTTATCCACACTTAATTTTACATCATCATAATCGCTACAGAATTGATTTGTTTCTGTCCAGCGAAGAATATTTTCACCTAAGCCCAACTGATCTACACTGGTAGTTGCTGTAAATTCATCATATAAATTGGCAGATCCACTTAATACGGTCCATTGTCCAGTTCCTGTAGTAGATAGAACAGCATTTAACTCTACTTTTTCCGCAAATTCCATTTTTATATCTGTTCCAGCATTTGCAATTGGTTGTTCCTGAAAAGTGATTTCAACAATATCACTATCGGAACAATTACCACTTGTTTCGGTCCACATAATTTGATAAGTATCGTAAGTATCCACTTTAATTAATGCATTAGGAGAATTAGAATTCGGTATGAATTGAACATTACCAACTCCTGATATTTTTTTCCAAACTCCTAGTCCCACACTTGGATTTGCTTCAAGGGAATACTCCAAACCACATTGTTCTGCACTATAACCAGCATTAGCTAGCGGTTGTTCGTAAAAATTTACGATTATTTCATCACTACTGAAACAAGTTCCATTATTTTCTGTCCATCGAAATGAATACGTACCATAACTATCAACTGTAAGTTCGCAATTCGATGAAATGGAATTTGGTATGAAACTTACATTTCCTGGTCCTGAAACTTTGGTCCAAATACCATCACCAAAACTAGGAATAGCCTCCACAGTATAGGTTAAACCACATACATTTCCACTTGAACGCGTATTGGCAATTGGTTGTTCGTAAAAGTTAACATCAATTATTTTCGAATCCGTACAGTTTCCATTTGTTTCCGACCATAAATATTGATAAGATCCATAAGCATTAACGGATACAGTAGCTTTAGGAGAGCTATTGTTAGGGAAAAAAGTAGATATTCCTGATCCTGAAACTTGTGTCCACTTTCCAGAGCCTGCACTTGGAATTGCACTAAATGTAAAATTTAAATCACATTCATCTCCACCAACACCAGCGTTAGCTATAGGTTGCTGATAAAAATTAACTATAATTTCATCATAATCTGTACAGTATCCATTTACCTCAGTCCATCTTAATTTATAAGAACCATAAGTATCTGTTGTAACAATTGCATTGGGAGCATTCTCATTAGGCGAAAAAGTAAGATTTCCAGAACCAGAAATTTTAGTCCAAGTGCCTATTCCAAAACTTTCTCTTGCTAACAGATTATAGTCAAAATCACACTCATCACCTCCAACTCCTGCATCTGCCAGTGGTTGTTGATAAAAACTAACACTTATAGTATCGCTATCTGTACAAGCATCATTAACTTCTGTCCATGCAAACTGATAAGTATCGTAAACATCAACAGTTACTGCAGCATTTGGAGTATTGGCGTTTGGATTAAAAACAGCATTACCCAATCCACTTATTTTTGTCCAGGTACCAATTCCAATACTTGTTGTTGCTGATAACGTAAAATCAAGATCACATTCGCTACCTCCTATTCCAGCATTTGCAGAAGGTCCAGCAGTAAAAGTGATATTTATATCATCACTAGCTGAAGAACAGGAAGGATTTTCAACTGTTTTGGTTAGCGTAATAACTCCTGATTCTCCAATTCCAAAATTATAAGTTGGGTTATCAATGCTGGTATCATTAAAGGTTCCAGTACCACTGGTACTCCAAACTATATTACCATTACTGGATGTGCTACCTGTAACCGTATAACTACTACTTCCACAGATAGTTTCATCTTCTCCTGCATAAGAAATAGGAGATTGATTATAGTTAACAGTTATATTATCTGAACTTACACAGGCTCCATTAGTAATGGTCCATTGATACACATATGTTCCATAAGTACTTGTAGTTACGGTAGTATTTCCGGATGTACTCATGCTAAAAATACTTGAACTTGGACCAGATATTTGTGACCAAGAACCGTTCCCGATAGTTGGAGTATAATACCCTAAGAAAATTAGACCAGGAGCTTAATTGAAAAATAATGTAAATTAAACTCATGGAAAAAATGAAAAGAACACGTCGTAAATTTAGCTCAACATTTAAAGCAAAAGTTGCAATAGAAG
>NZ_MVDD01000029.1 GCF_002843315.1 Labilibaculum filiforme
TTGATAGATATCATAACAGAGATCATCAAGGCATCGATAGGAAGAAGCCGTTTATAATCTATAATATGGCAGCTTAAATTCAACTTAGAAAACAGAAATCTTGGTCCAACAAAACGAGGGTACTATACTTCTTTATCCAGCAAGTTTTAACGACAAATTTGAAACATCGGGTTCCGATAGTAATATTTTGGGCATGGTTGGAACTGGATATATGGAGGGAAAAATGATTTTGTCAAAGCCTGCGCTTTTGCATGGTTTTATGAATGAATCCGATAAGAAAAATACTGCTATTCATGAGTTTGTGCATTTAATAGATAAAATGGATGGAGTTGTAGATGGTCTTCCTGCCATACTATTAGAAAAGCAATATGCCATTCCTTGGATAGATTTAATTAATAAGAAGATTGAGGAGATTTATGCAGAAACATCTGATATTAATCCATATGGAGGAACTAATAAAGCAGAATTCTTTTCCGTTGCAAGTGAATATTTTTTCGAAAGACCAAAATTATTTGCCAGAACTCATCCCGAATTATACAAACTAATGAGTGAGGTATTTAATCAAAACATACAGGTTCGTAATATGAAAAAAATGAATCAAAAGCTTGGCAGAAATAGTCCTTGTCCTTGTGGTAGTGGATTGAAATTTAAGCGATGTTGTGGCCGGGTTCATTACAATTAGCAAGCTTCGGTTTAAAATAGATAAAAGAGATGGCCGAAAATCTAAAGAGTAGGCGAAATCAATTTAAAGCATACCAGTGAAATTAAAATTAATCCTCTTACTTGTACTCTTTACTGCAAAGTATGGAGTTTTTGCACAAGAATATAACATATCACTATTTCAGACAAATAAAGCCATAACTTTAACAAATGAAGGTATCGAAAATTTAAAATCGGATAGGTGGGATAAGGCGTTTAATTTATATGTTGAGGCTATTGCTGCAGATGTAACCTATCGAAATTCTTATTTGCAACTTTACACACTTGCCATGGCTGATTCCTCGCGAATAGATACAGTTATTTCCATATTGCAGGAATCGAAAAAAATAGTTCAACAAGACGATGAAATTTGCTATTATCTAGGAGAGATGTATAAGTCGAAAGGAGAAGAGAACAGAGCGATGGCCGAGTTTAGTATGGCGATAGCTTTTAGTAAAATGAATGGGGAGGACTTTCGTTTGGTGCCTCGTTACTATTTTAATCGAGCTAATATTTGCTTAGGTAAAAATAGGATTAGTACAGCCGTTCTGGATTATACTTACGCACTTAATTTAAAACCCGATTATGGACTTGCTTTTGCAAATCGTGGAATTTGTTTCTTTAAAATGGGAGAAATTGAAGCCGCTTGTAAGGATTGGAAACAGGCAGTAAAGCTTGGTGTTAGTCAGTCGGAAGAGTACATCGATAAAAATTGTCACAAAGAAGTTGCTCAATAAAAGTAGGGAATAGCATAAGCGTGTTGTTCCTTTCTTTTGTGCATCCAAGTCTTTTATTAATTTTGCAGAAGAATTAATTAAGATTGTAGAATAGCACGTGATATATCCTGAAAATTTTGAAACAAAAATACGGTTCGATAAGGTAAGAGAACTGGTTAAAAAACAATGTTTAAGTTCCTTGGGACGCGATTTAGTGGATGCCATCGAGTTTTCCAGTTCGTTTAATATGGTAACTCGTTTGGTGAATGAAACCAATGAGTTTAAAACTATTTGTTTAGAGGAAGATAGTTTTCCTTTAGGATATTTTATTGATGTTCGCCAAAGTCTCGAAAAAGCAAGAATCGAAGGAACTTATATGGAATTAGAGGAGCTTTACAATCTAAAAAGATCCCTAGAATCTATTGCTGCTATCCTTCGCTTTTTTCAGGGAACAGAAGAAAAGGAATATCCATACCTGAAAAAACTGACCGGAAATGTGAAAATGTATCCCTTCATTTTCGATCGGATCAATGCAATTATTACAAAAAATGGAAGAATAAAAGACAATGCATCACCTGCTTTGCAACAAATTAGAAGCAGTCTGATTCAAAAACAATCCACCATTTCGAAGCGAATGCAAGCGTTGTTACGCAATGCTCAAAAAGAGGGGTGGGTCGATCAGGATATTGCTCTTTCTATTCGCGATGGAAGAGTTGTAATTCCGATTCCATCGGCTTATAAGCGAAAAATTAATGGAATTGTTCACGATGAATCGGCAACCGGTAAAACTAGTTATATCGAACCATCGGAAATTGTTGAAACAAACAATGAAATTCGAGAGTTGGAATATGCCGAACGTCGCGAAATAATTAAAATACTACAGGATTTTACAGCTCAACTTCGTCCCTATATAGGCGATTTATTTAAGGCTTTTGATTTCTTGGCAAAAATGGATTTTATTCATGCGAAGGCGATGTTTGCCATTCAAGTAAAAGCATTATTGCCAAAAATGGTAAAAACACCAACAGCACTTTGGGAGAAAGCCGTTCATCCACTGCTCTACCTCACTCTTCAGAAAGAAGGCCGAAAAGCGGTTCCTTTAAGTATCGAAATTAGCGACGAGCAAAGAATGGTACTAATTTCGGGGCCAAATGCAGGAGGTAAATCCGTTTGTTTGCAGTCCTTGGGGCTGATGCAATACATGTTTCAGTGCGGGTTATTAGTTTCTATGAGCGAGGAATCTAAAATTGGAATTTTCGATAACATTTTCATGGATATGGGTGACGAGCAGTCTATAGAGAATGATTTGAGTACCTACAGTTCTCATTTGATGAACATGAAGCATTTTCTTCGTCATTCGAATACCGATACCATGATTTTAATTGATGAATTTGGTTCTGGAACCGAGCCCGCATTGGGTGGTGCTATTGCCGAATCCATTCTAGATAAACTGAATCGCAAAAAGGTGCGAGGGGTTATAACTACTCACTATTCTGGTTTAAAGCACTTTGCATCCGAAGCAGAAGGGATCGAAAACGGAGCGATGTTATACGATTCGCATCTGATGCAGCCATTGTTTCAATTGTTGGTAGGAAAACCAGGTTCCTCTTTTGCATTCGAAATTGCACGAAAAATAGGTCTGCCCGAAGAAATTTTAAAAGATGCCACTGAAAAGATTGGTGAAGATCACATTAATTTCGATAAACACTTACGTGATATTGTTCGCGATAAGCGCTACTGGGAAAGTAAACGCGATAATATCCGCAAAAGCGATAAAAGACTAAATCAACTTGTAGAACAGTACGATAAAGAGCTGAAAGAAGCCAGTAAGCTTCGGAAAGAGATTATTGAAAAAGCCAAAGAAGAGGCGGCGCAACTATTAAATAGTGCAAATAAATCTATCGAGAAAACCATTCGCGAGATTAAGGAGAATAAGGCAGAAAAAGAGCGGACTCGTGAAATTCGAAAAGAATTTGAGCGCGTTAAAGTTCAGTTGACAGAAGGAGAGTTAAAAGAAGAGGAGAGAATTAATAAAAAGATTCAGAAGCTAAAAGAACGCGAAAATAAAGCTGGTAAGAAGACTAGCTCAAATGTCGAAGCCAAAGAGTCAACTACCTCAAAACAAGTAGCTAAGTCTAAAGTTCAATTTAATCCAGATGTTATTGAAAAGAGTGACTTGGTGAAGCTCGATAATCAATCGTCAGTAGGAGAGGTGATTGAGATAAATAGCAAAACAGCAGTGGTAGCTTTTGGTAGTATTCTTACTTCGGTGAAAGTAAATCGCTTAACGAAAGTAAGTCGGTCTCAGGTTAAAAAGGAGGAGAAGACTTATAACAAAACCTCTTCTTTAATTCAGGAAAAAATATCGAAACGGAAACTTAGCTTTAAAGCCGATTTGGATGTGCGTGGAATGCGTGGCGAAGAGGCGCTTCAAGTAGTTGTGGATCATGTGGATGAGATTATCATGCTGGATGTACATGAGTTTCGCATTCTACACGGAACGGGTAGTGGAATACTTCGTCAGCTTATTCGCGAATACCTGCAAACGGTAGATTTGGTGGAACACTTTCGGGATGAAAAAATACAGATGGGAGGCGCAGGAATTACCGTGGTTACCATGGAATAACTTGGCGTAGTCTTTGCATAAAAAATGCCATCTCAGAAGGATGGCATTTAAAATATAGGTGCGAAATATATTTATAGAAACATACTTAAAAGAACATAGAGGTAATGGGCAAATGTACCCGCTATAATTCCTCCGGTTGTGTGCGAAAGTAAGGCTTTTGAGGTTAATTCACGAAAGTTGAGTGTGTCAAGCATGGCTGTGTGAGTACTTAAATATCCACTCCAGCACATTCCCATTGCTGTAAATACTGCAATCACATTTCCATCAATAATTCCTTTCGCAATAAATGCTTTTACCAAGGACATTGCAGCTCCTACAGCTCCTAAAGAGGTAACCGGAAATGCAATCAATTCAGGATGTTTGAATCCAAACAATCCTTCGAATACCCACCAAATATGCCCGGCTAGTTCAGGTAGTAATGGCACGCCTTCGTAGGCAATTCCCTGATAGCCCAAAGTCACATCTTTAGGACCAAAAGTCAGCATCATTACCATGGTCGAAATAATAAGTACACCAGGAATAATAGCTAAACCCAAATCAACTCCCGATTTACCTCCATCTAAAATAGAGTTAAGGAAGCGCAGAAATACACTACCTTCCGATTTAAAGCTGATTTTTTCAGTTGCGCCTTTAATATGGGAGTCATTTCGTACCGGAATGTGTCCTTTAATTAATCGTTGCATCATTCTTGTGGAAACTATTGCACCAACTAAAGCTCCTAAAAGACCAATTAATGCTGGTATAAATAGGTTTTCTTCACTTCCAGGTATTCTTAAAGTGGACATGAAAGTAATTACAATTAATCCCATACCAAAAGCGGTCCCAAAATTGGTTAAAGAAACTAATTGATAGCTTTTAAAGTACTTACTGAAATTTTTATCATTTGCCAGACTAATAATAGCAGGATTATCGGATAAAAAAGTTAAAACTCCGGCTAATGCTGCAACTCCTGGTAGATTAAAAAGTGGTTTCATTAAAGGAGCAAGAATTTTCTCGAGTAAACGAACAACACCAAATTCAATTAGTAATTTACCAAGAGCTCCGGAAAGTACCGTTATTCCCATAATGTAAAATACGGTGTTCATTAGTAAGTCCCAAGCAGTATTCATAATGGTATTTAGCATATTTGCAACACCCATTTGGTGACCAACATATCCGAAAATTCCAAAAAAGGTAACTAGAAACATTACAGCTTCGTACCTTCGTTTCTTAAGGAAATCGGTCTCCTTAATCGACTTAATCGCGTTCATAATTATTACTTAAGTGTTTGTTGTTTGTGTTTAGCGACAAAAGTAATTTTTTGGCTTTTTAAAGGGCTTATTTTTTGCATGATCTTTATCAGGTTTACGATTTAATTAATATGTTTTAAAAACACGTGAGATATCTTCTTCTTATCGGGATAATTGATGAATTGGAAGCCATTGTGTTGATAAAATCATTTTTTAGCTATGCACAATTGTAGTAGCTTTGTTGTCCCTTTTAAATTTGATACATGACCACAGCTAAACGAGCATTAAAAAAATATTTTGGATACGACCACTTTCGCCCCTTGCAGGAACAGGTGATTCAATCTGTACTTCAAGGCGAAGATGCCTTAGTAATTATGCCTACAGGTGGTGGTAAGTCTATCTGCTATCAAATTCCGGCATTAATAATGGAAGGGATTACTGTGGTCGTTTCTCCGCTAATTGCTCTAATGAAAGATCAAGTAGAGGGATTGCATGCTAATGGAGTGGACGCAGCATTTCTGAATAGTTCGCAATCTTCTCAACAGCAGGCATCGGTTATGGAGCGAATCACCGAAGGAAGTGTTAAGTTGCTGTATGTGTCTCCCGAAAAATTGCTTAGTCACGATTTTTATTACCTGTTATTACAGCTTAAGGTGAATTTATTTGCAATTGATGAGGCACATTGTATTTCTGTTTGGGGACATGATTTTAGACCGGAATACGCCAAAATGGCTTATCTAAAAAAGCAGTTTCCGCACGTTCCAGTAATTGCTTTAACCGCTACTGCCGATAATTTAACCCAAAAGGATATCGTTAACCAACTTGGTCTTACAAATCCTAAAAAGTTTAATTCGTCATTCGATCGGCCTAATTTAAGTTTAAATGTGGCGCCCGGCAAAGATAAATTCAAAACCATACTCGCATTTTTGCGTCAGCGACCACATCAATCAGGAATTATTTATTGTTTAAGTAGAAAAGCGACCGAAGGTTTGTCCGAAAAGCTAAAAAATGCTGGCGTAAATGCTTCCTACTACCATGCTGGTTTATCCGCCGAAGAACGGGCACGCCGGCAGGAGGATTTTATTAATGATGAAGTTCCTATAATTTGCGCTACCATTGCTTTTGGAATGGGAATTGACAAGTCGAATGTGCGTTGGGTAATTCATTACAATTTGCCACGTAATATTGAGTCCTACTATCAGGAAATTGGTCGTGCGGGGCGCGATGGATTAAAGGCCGACACCCTATTGTTTTACAGCTTTTCGGATGTAATCGTACATCGTAAATTTATCGAGGAATCAGCACAAAAAGAGGTTTCGAATGCTAAGTTGGAACGAATTCAACAATTTTGTGATGCTCAAATTTGTCGGCGAAAAATTTTGCTAAATTACTTCGGAGAGCATTTGGAGGAGGATTGTAATAATTGCGATGTGTGTAAAAATCCACCACGTGTATTCGATGGAACAATTATCGCTCAAAAAGCTTTTTCAGCAATTGTTCGTTTAAAAGAAAGGGTGCCCGCAGGAATTTTAATCGATGTTATTCGTGGGTCGTCACGTCAAGAAATTTTGAGTAAGGGATATCAGAAAATAAAAACTTATGGTGCTGGTAAAGATATAGCACATCAGGATTGGCAACAATACATGTTACAATTATTGAACTTAGGCTTTATTTCGGTCGCTTATGATGATGGGAATGCTTTAAGATTAACGCCACAAGGGCGCGAAGTGTTGTTTGGAGAACGACTTGTAAATTTGGTTCATTTGGCTTCTATGAAATCTGTTCCCGAAGTGAAACCAATAGTAAAAACTAGTAAACAGGAAGCTCGGGAAGGATTATTCGAAGCCTTAAGAAAATTAAGATTACAGATTTCTCGGGAAGAGAATATTCCTCCATACTTAGTATTTTCCGATGCTAGTTTGCAGGAAATGGCTCAGGAAGAACCTACTAGTGAATTTGAAATGAAATTGATATCTGGCGTAGGTGTTCGGAAGTATCAATTGTACGGAGATTTATTTATAAACGAAATTGTTGAGTTTGGGCAGAAAAAGAATTACGAAGCCAAAAAGAGTGGTGAATCTTTTTATCAGACTTATGAATATTATAAGCAAGGGTTTTCAGTCGAAGAAATTGCGAGTATCCGTAAAATAAATCCGGTAACCATATACTCACATCTGGCTTCGCTGTATGAAAAAGGTGCTGATATCGACTTGTCGGAATACCTAAATCCTTCAGAGTTAGAACGAATTGAAGATGCTTATCGATCTTTAAATGAGACGAATAAAGTGAAGGATCTGTATCTGTTTATGAACGAAGAAATCGAGTATTATAAGATCCGATTAGGGATTTCCTATCTAAAAGTACTTTCGTCCAGCTAATTGTAGTGTTAATCGTATATATTTCCATCGTATCGAAAAATTTTCGCATGTTGTATTTATTTTTGTTAAATTAGTTTAGGTTTTTCGTAAACCTTCTTACTATTGTATTAGGAATTTAAATGTTTCTAAATCTTACACCTTTAAATAATTTACTAACATGAAATTTAAACTATTGTACCACATTACTGTACTATTTACGGTAGTGTCATGCGCTCCAAAAGCGACGACACCCGAGCCCCCAGTTGCAGAAAAAATTGCCAAAGAACTTACCGTTCATGGCGATACAAGAATCGATAATTACTATTGGATGAATCAGAGAGAAGATTCTACCGTAATTAATTATTTGAATGCGGAAAACAGCTATACGGATGCTATGATGAAGCATACGGAAGAGTTTCAAACAAAGCTGTTTGATGAAATGATTGCTCGTATCAAAAAAACAGACGAATCGGTTCCTGCTAAAATGAATGGTTTTTACTATTACAGCAGAACAGAGGGAGATGCAGAGTATCCTTTGTATTGCAGAAAAGAAGGAAATTTAGAAGCAAATGAGCAAATAATGCTTAATGTTCCAGAAATGGCAAAAGGCTTTAGTTATTTT
This sequence comes from Labilibaculum filiforme, assembly GCF_002843315.1. GTDB lineage: Bacteria > Bacteroidota > Bacteroidia > Bacteroidales > Marinifilaceae > Labilibaculum > Labilibaculum filiforme. Next base: position 8,250 of record NZ_MVDD01000029.1, read on the forward strand.
AGTATTGGAGACTTTTCGGTTAGCGAGAGTAACGAAATTCTAGCTTATTCGGAAGATACTTTAAGTCGCAGAAGGTACACCATTAAATTTAAAAGCTTGGTAGATGATAAAGTTTTTGAAGATAAAATTGAAAATACAACTGGAGGCATTACTTGGGCTAATGACAATAAAACAGTTTTTTACACGGTAAAGCATCCCGAAACGTTGTTGCCTTATAAAGTGTTTAAACATGTTTTGGGTACAGCCGTAGAAAAAGACGAGCTGGTTTACGAAGAAAAAGACAATACGTTCTATACCTCTTGTTACAAGACAAAATCCAATAAATATATTGTAGTAGGTTCCACTAGTACACTTTCGGCAGAATACAGATTTATTGATGCAAGTAAGCCAAATAGTGAATTAAACATTTTCCAGGTTCGTGAAAAAGATTTGGAGTATAGCATTGACCATTTTAAAGGAGATTTTTACATCAGAACCAATTATCAGGCAAAAAATTTCCGTTTAATGAAAACTCCGGTAGCCAATACTGCAAAAGAGAACTGGACAGAGGTGATTCCAAATCGAGAGGATGTGTATTTAAGTAATTTTGAAATTTTCGAAAATTATTTGGTAATAGAGGAAAGAAAGAATGGTTTAAATCAGTTGCGTATTAGACGATGGGCCGATAATGAAGAGCATTATCTTGATTTTGGAGAAGAGGCTTATGATGCATGGGTATCAACAAATCCAGAATTTGAAACAGATGTACTTCGTTATGGTTATACGTCCTTAACAACTCCTTCGTCAACAATTGATTATGATATGGGGACAAAGGTAAAAACAGTAATGAAACAGCAGGAAGTTCTTGGTGATTTCGATAAGTCAAACTACGAATCGAAACGCATTTGGGCAACTGCTGAAGATGGAACTAAAGTGCCTATTTCATTGGTTTATCGTAAAGATAAATTAAAAAAAGGAACAAATCCACTATGGTTGTCGGCTTATGGTTCTTACGGCAGTAATTCCGATGTTTATTTTAGTTCGGTTCGATTGAGCTTATTGGATAGAGGTTTTGTTGTTGCTACAGCACATGTACGAGGCGGACAGGAAATGGGACGTTACTGGTATGAAGATGGAAAACTTTTAAAAAAGAAAAATACTTTTAGCGATTTTAATTCTTGTGCCGAATACATGGTGGCCGAAGGATATGCGGCCAAAGATAAAGTGTTTGCGTGGGGTGGAAGCGCCGGAGGATTGTTGATGGGTGCAATTAGTAATATGCGTCCAGATCTTTATAAAGGCATAATTGCTGCAGTTCCTTTTGTGGATGTAGTTACAACCATGTTAGACGAATCTATTCCTTTAACCACTGGGGAGTTCGATGAGTGGGGAAATCCTAAGAATAAAGAATATTACGACTACATGCTTTCCTATTCTCCATACGACAATGTGGAGGCAAAAGATTATCCGGCAATGTTGGTTACAACCGGATTGCATGACTCACAAGTACAATATTGGGAGCCTGCAAAATGGGTTGCGAAATTACGCGATATGAAAACAGACAATAATCCATTACTGATTAAAATTAATATGGATTTTGGGCACGGTGGTGCATCAGGGCGTTTCGAACGCTATCATGAAGTAGCATTAGAGTATGTCTTTGTTCTTGATTTGGCGGGAATTACTAAATAAATAGACATATATATATAAAAAGCACTCCATGTGGGGTGCTTTTTTTATATATTTAAATCGATATTTAACTGAATAAATGCTGATGATAAAGACTCTAATAGTTGATGATGAATTAAAAAGCCAATCAACTCTAAATAAGTTGTTAGAGATGTATTGCCCAGCCGTTGAAGTTATTGGTTTTGCTAATAATGTGGAGTCAGGAATAGAGGCAATCAATAAGTTAAAACCAGATTTGGTCTTTTTGGATATATCAATGCCAGATGGAGATGGATTTGAAGTTTTGGAGCGAGTTACCAATCGTAATTTTGAAGTGGTTTTTACTACTGCATTTAACGATTATGCAATTAAGGCTTTTCAGTTTGCTGCTTTACATTATTTATTAAAGCCTATTAATTATATTGAACTACAAGCTGCTGTCGACCGTTATCAGCAGAATCATCAGGATATAGATTTAAATGAGAAGATAAAGATCTTGTGTGATAGTTTAAGTAATCATCATCAAAAAATAATTCTGCCAACCTCAAATGGCCTTCGAATTGTAGAATTAAGTCAAGTGATTCGTTGCGAAGCGGATGGAAGTTATACCAACTTTTATTTGAACGATAATACAGTACTGATGGTTTCTAAGGTGCTATCTAATTTTGAAGATATATTGCCTGCAGAAATATTTTGTAGAGTTCATAGCAAGCATTTGGTTAATTTAAATTACGTGAGTCAGTATATAAAAGGACGAGGCGGACGAATTATCTTAAGCTCAGGAAAAGAAGTCGAAGTTTCGGAAAGTAAGAAAAAAGATTTTTTAAAAAGACTCAAATATCTTGCTCATTCACTAAATAATGCGAAAAAATAACACGTTTTATATTTAGTGATCTAACTATAGGAAGCTTTAAAGGCTTCCTTTTTTTTATGGAGTAAAATATTACAAAATAGTTACATAAAGTTATATAATGCCCATTTTTACTGGTCTAGCGAGGCATAATAAGTTAATACATAATTATATTAGATGCTGATTTAATGTAAATTTTTCATTCTTAATAGAAGGTGGTGTTTGTGTCTTTATTCCTCAATTTAACGCACTTGTATATTCTCCTGACGTAATTATTGGAATTTTCAACGCATTTACATAATTTGTCTTGCTACTTTCATAATCATGTTTTACTTTTGCGATGAACAAAATAAATATGGGTTGCTGGTTCAACCTGTTTCGTTCTTAACGTAAATTTTTAATGTAAAACCGAAAGTATTATGAAGTTAAGATTTTTATCTCTAGGCTTATTAGCCTTAAGTTTTGTTGCTTGTGAGACTTATGAAGAGTCTGATTCTGTTGAGGCAATGCGTGTAGCAAGAACAGAGTATATTAAAGCTGAAACAGCTTACCAGAATGCACAAGTGGCATATAAAGAGGCAGAAACAGCAGGGAAATTAGTAGCGAATGCAGTTGCTGAGGCTCAAGGGTCAACTGCGATTGCAACGGCTCAACTTGCATTAGATAAAGCAATAGCAGAACTTGCATCAACTAAAGCTATTCTTGAAGCTAACATCGCTAGTCAAAAACAAAATCTATTAAATTTAAAAGATGGTATGTTGACATCTGCTTATGGTGATTACACAACCGCTTATAATGATTGGAATACTACATCAGATGATTTATTGACAGCACAAAATGATTTAGTTAGTGCAAATTTCACATTGGCAAGTGCTGGTATGGCTAGTGTAAATTTTAAAGCTACAGAGACTGTGGCTAAAAATTTAGTTGTTACTACTCAAACTGCTGAATTGGCTGAATTGAATTCTCAATTAGCTGCTTATGAAGCATTGCAAGCTTCTAATGACTGGACTTCTGTTGAAGGACAAGTAGTTGCTAAGGAATTAGAAAAAGCAGAATTGAATGCAGAGATTGCTAATCTTTCTGCAAGTATCGCTCGTGCGGTAACAAAAAAAGATGTTGCATATGCTGCATTAGAACAATGGAATACAGATTACGATCTTAGTGCTCCAATTGATGCTGATAAAGGAATCATTGAGATGGCTGCTGCATTTAATGCTCATAGAGATGTTTTGGTAAATGATACAATTGCTCCATCTTCACAATTAGATGCTGCAAAAACAATTTTAGATGCTTCAGATGCAACTGACGGTGGTTATAATGTTCTTAAAGAGAATTATAACAATGCATTAGCTAACTATAACGAGGCAATTGCTAAGCTTAATGCTTATAATTTTACAGTGGCAAATGCGCAATTAAGTTCTTTGAATGCTGTTTATGTTTCTAGTGTAACTAGTATTAAACCATTAAGCGATCAGCAAGCAGTACTTGGTGCTAAATTAGGCGTATTATCAGCTGATATCATTAAACTTAAAGCATTACAATTTGTTATTGATACAGATGTTACAGAAGGAACAGTAGATGTATCAGACAAATTGGCTGACATGATCACATCAACTAAAGAGGATATTGTTGATGTAGAAGATGCTATTGCTAAAGCTAAGGATGTACTTGCAAAATTAGAGGCAGGTAATTATACTCAGGCTGAATCTGTTAGAGATGCAGAACTTGCTATTTCAATATTGAATACTAAAATTGCTAAGCTTACTGCAGAACTTGAAGTTGCTAAAACAAAATTAGACACAGCAGAAGCTGCATACAAAGCATTACTAAATTAGAAGTGAAAATACAGAGTCTCTTCTATGTGAGGAGACTCTTATGAAATCAAATTCAAAAACAAAGAGTTATGTGTAGAAAAATTATTTCTTTGATTTCCCTATCACTTGTATTGTGTACTGCTGTATATGCTCAAGGTAAAATGGAATTGTTGCCAAAAAAAGGCAGTTTCACCGTTGCTTTGGTATTGGGTGATAATGATGTTACTGACATTAATCCAGCTGTATTACCTAATTATTCTATTTATGATAGTTATGGTGCAACTTATGTTGAAAGATTAGGTGCTGATGATAATTTCTCAGTAAAAGAACCAGCTTCATTAACGAATATGGCAGGAATTTCCTTAAATTATTTCTTAAGTGACAAGATTTCTTTAAACCTTTTTGGTTCATATGGTTACAAAACTAGCCCCGGAGAAGAGGCTTATACCGGAGTAGCGCCATTAAAGGATTCTGATAACATGAATATCGAGGGATCTGGAATTCCAGCAATTCAAGGAAGTCCAGAAACAGAAAATCATAAGCTTTATCTGTCGGCAGGTGCTGATTATCATTTCAAATTTGACCAGGATGTGAGAGCATTAAAGAATACTGATTTTTATTTAGGAGGTCGCTTTAATTTTATGTACGAGCGTCTAGAGAAAACTCAGATTTCTTGGTTAATATCAAAAGATGGAGATTTAAGTCTTAATTCTGGAGCAGAAGGCACAGCAACCGCAGAAGCTATTGGTTTTGGTGGATCATTGGTAGGTGGAGTGGATTACTATTTTACTCAGTCCTTATTTATTGGATTGGAAGTGAATGTATTTAATTTCATGTATCAACATACCGAAATCGTTCAAATGCCAGGTGTTCAAGGAGCAGATCAAACAACAACTTTTATGAATGCAATGTCTTATCCAAGACTTAAAATAGGATTTAAGATATTTTAGTGGTAGTAGTGAATTACTAAATTATTTAACCTTCCCGGTCTTACTCTGTGAGATCGGGAAAATTTTGTTTTATGGATACGAAAAATACAATTTCAGCAATTATTGTTGATGGCAAAACAAAAAATATTAATATCATTAGAAAGCTGCTGTCGGTTCATTGCTTAGATGTTGATGTTATTGGTACTAGTTCATCGGCAAGCGATATGATGAATCTAATTCGCTTGCAAAGTCCAGACGTAATGTTTCTGGATTCGGATTTAGTTTCAGATGAATTTTTGAAGTTTATTGGAAGTGAAAAATGCACAACCGAACTTGTTTTTATGGTTGAGAGTAAGGATTTTGCAATTAAAGCTTTCGAATATTCGGCCTTATATTGTATCCAAAAACCATTTTGTAGTAGCGAGTTTATAGAGTCAATCAATAGATTAAAGCAAAAAAAAACATTTTATTCTTTTAAAAGATTAGAGAGTATTTACAGAGAAAAAAAAGGAAGCGATGGCCGGATAATGTTGCCTGACCTTCTCGGTTTTCGATTGGTAAATGTAAGTCAAATAGTGCGTTGTGAAGCAGATACTTGTTACACAAACGTATACTTAGACGATGGAGAAAAAATAGTATCTTCAAAACCACTCTGGGGGTTTGTGGAAGTTTTACCATTGCACTTATTTTGCAGAGTGCATAGTAAACACCTTATCAATCTAAACTATCTTCAGCAATATGTGAAAGGAAGAGGTGGCATCGTCATCTTGCTTGATGGAACTACTGTTGAGGTTTCGGAAAGAAAGAAAAAGGATTTTATAGAACAATTAGCCTTTTTCGGATATTCATTTCTTGAATGCCATCAAAGAACTAACGGTTATTAATTGGCATTTTTTCAGATTTCCGATCACGCTATTATAAGCCGAAACAACGTAGATATAAATTTATCATGCCTGAAGATAAATTGTGGATTGTACCGATGATACTTCTTACTTACTTTCATCGGGTATTTGATTAAAATCACCACTACACTACTACGACAATGATTGAAAGGCTAAAATCGGAAGTTTTAAAAAAATTTGGTTCACAGCTAATGTATACAAAAGCTTGTAAGATTTTAGCTGATGAAATTTGTAAGGAGACGGACTATCGAATAAGTCCTACTACGATTCGTCGAATCTTTGGTTTTTTAAAAAGCAACGCCAAGCCGGCAAAATTTACTTTAAACACATTAGCGATTTACATTGGTTATGATTCCTGGGACAATTTTTCCTGTCTACAGAAAGATGTTACAAAAACTCCAAGTAAACAGAAGCAAAAGTGGAGCGATTTATACGAAAAATCTCTCGCTTTAAGTAAGGAAACTTTTAATTTAATTGCCGGGCAGTCTGGTATTCCTTTTCATTCGGTTGTCAGTCGCTCGCATGCCGAGGAAAGAATTAGTAGCTTTTTGAAGTCCTCGAAAATGGCGACTGGTTTTGTTGCCCCCGGAGGTTTTGGTAAATCAAGCATGTTAGCAAAATGGTTCGAGAAAAACTGGATTAAAAAGCAATCTGATGATGTTATTTTTTATCTGAATGCTTCTTTCATGTTAAATTTTTTGAATAATGATTTCCGCTTAGATCATTGGTTGGAGAGTCAGTTAGATTTTACTGAGAAGGATACCTTAAAATATTTTCTTGATACTCCGGAAGCTTGCGAAGCACGTATTATTTTTGTTATTGATGCTCTGGATGAAATAACTTACGACAATATTAAATTAGAGCGACTTTTTCTTCAGTTAAAACAATTTATATCGAATTATAAGGAATCAAATCAAGTTAAATTAATAATAACTTCCCGTTGCTCTACTTGGGAGAAGTTTGCTTTACCTTTTGTAATAAAAGGGAATGCGATACAAAATAGTTGGTTCGAATTGGGTTTAAAGATAGATGCTCAGGACCATCAGAATTTATTTCCTTTAACCGATGACGAAATTCAATATGTAATTGATCGTACAATAAATAATGATTTCTCCTCCAAATTTTCAGTTAATGAGCTTTCCTCTAGTCAGAAGGAAATGGTTTCTAATCCTTTCTTTTTGGAATTGTTTATAAAACTGTACAGTCCCGATAAGCAATATGCCTATTATGAAGGGCCAGAACTTTTAAATGAATTTTTACGAAATAAAATATTTTATTCTCGGTTTTCTGAGGAGAAAATGGATATTCTATATGGGATTTTGAAATTAATCGAGCATGGGAAAAAAGGGATTGCGGCTAAAAAAATGGAATTGCGCGATGCATACCCTATTCATCTTAAAACCGGCGGAAATTATTTTCATGCCTACGAAGAATTAATTTCTTATGGCTTATTAAGTGAATTTATTACCATAAACGAACACAATAGCTATTGTAAGTACGTTAAAATTACCAACGAGAAATTATTAGAGACCTTAATTGGGACGCATCTAATTCAAAAAAATGGGGTAGTTGATTTTCAGTTGATAAAGAGAGTAGAAGAGGATTATACTGGTTTTGAGATGAAAAACCGGCTAATTAGCTTTTTGTATTCAAGTGCTTTTTATAGTGGAAATCATTTAGAGCTAAAAAACTTTTTTGAATTGAATGATGAAACACTTTCCAATAAGGAGGTGATCAATTCAATACTTAATTCTTTTATTGATTTAGATGCTCAGAAAATAGAATTAATGGAGCATTTTGTGACTCAGGAAAGAGCTGAAAAGTTTCTATTTGGTAATTTTCCTGATATCTATAATCTGAGTAAAGGGAATAAAGTTATTCTAGAAATATTTGCCCGAAAAGGGAAATCTAAAAGTGTACGAGTAAAATCATTATCAGTACTTTTATTGAGTTCTGTTTTCACATTGAATATAGAGGATGCTCAGAAATATTATGAGTATTTAAATAAAGAGGAAATAGATTCGTCATGTACAGGTTTTGATATTTCTATTCGACTTGCCAGTCGGTTGATTTACAACTATTTCGTTTGTGAAGAATCCAATGAAATAGAAATATTGAAAATGTTTTATTATCGGGAGATGGCTTATAACCAGATGCGTGACGATCAGGGAGCGCTAAATGGTGAGTTTGAGTTGATTCTTGGTATGGTATTAATTTATATGAAATCTTTTCATAAGCTTATTCAATTAATTGATGATGTAGAGCATTTGTATAAAAAACCGAAGGCAAAAAAGTCTAATTTAAATTACAGCATTTTGCAATGTTATAAACTATCGGCACAACATAGTTTGGGAATGGAGTTAGATGCTTCTCAAATTGACTTTTTACGATCCTGCGAAAGCGATATTGTAGCTTCAAAAAATTATTTTCTACAGATATATTACCACTCATTTCTTATTTCTGTGCAATTTGCAGAGGGAAATAGACCCGAGGTCGAGAGGCATTTTAATTTGGCATTAAAAATTTGTGAAGATGCTAATTACGGATTGTGCTCTGCTGGAATTCTGAAAAAAATGGCTAAATATTATAATGAATGGGGCGAGAAAACGAAAGAAAGTATTTGTTTGTTCGAAGAAAAAGAAATTTTAAAGGATGTAAATACAGTATTCGATATGGAAACTCTTTTTGTTTAATACTTTAAATAAGATAAATAATAAAGCTATTTGCTCCTGCAAATAGCTTTATTTTGTTTAGAATCCTGAGTTTTCATTTCAAAATTTTAACTTTACCGTTATTGTAATCGATTTTATTAAGTTTTAAAAGAGGTGGCTGATAGTACATTCTCTTTTTTGTGGTAAAATAAAAGCATCTTTTAATATGAACAATTTGTCATGCTCTCTTAGGATCAGAATAATAGTTTTATTCTTTTTTCTTCTAATGTGCTCTCCGGATATTGCATCGGCTCAAAACAAATATTCTGTTTTCGGAAAAGTAAAAATTGAAAATGGAAGTATCGATAATACTCGAATTACCATTTTGAAAAATGCGGAGAAAATGGAATCGAAAATTGTTGACGATAGCGGAAAGTTTGAGTATACCTTGGATTTTGGGAATGAGTATATTTTTGAATTTTCAAAAGAGGGATTTGTCACTAAGAAAGTTAGTGTATCTACTTTTGTTCCCTTGGAAATTCTTAGTAGAGACAATCAGTTTCCTCCCTTTAAGTTTATGGTTTCGCTTTTTCCAGCATACGAAGGTTTGGATCTTTCGGTATTTGATCAGCCCATGGGGATGATCATGTACGATAAAGAATTGGATGATTTTGATTACGACCGCGATTACGACTCACAAATTAGAGATGCTATTAAAAAGGCGGAAGAGGAAGCTAGAAAAAGAGCGGAAGAGTTAGAAGCACAAAGATTAGCAAAAGAACGAGCTTATAAAGCAGCAATACAACGTGGAGATATCAATTTCAATGCTCAAAAATACGACCTGTCCAAAGCTGGATATATCGAGGCTTTAGGTATTATGCCAGATGAGGTTTATCCAAAAACCCAATTACAAAAAATTGATGAGCTGATTGGAGAGGAGTTGGCTAAAGAACAGGAAAAAGCTCGCCTTGAAGCAGAAAGAAAAGCCTTGGAAGAAAAGTACCTGGCCTTACTAACCCAAGCCGATACACAATTTGAGTCTAAGGATTATCAACTTTCTAAAACAAGCTATACTAGCGCTTTAGAAGTAAAGCCAAATGAAGCATATCCTAAAAATCAAATCCAGAAAATTAGTGATTTGTTAGCGGAGCAAGCACAATTAGCTGCCGATAAAAAGGCAGTTGATGAGAAATATGCAACTACAATTGCGTTGGCCGATTCTCAGTTTAGTGCCGGTGATTATCAGACTTCCAAAGTGAGCTATAGCGAAGCTTTGAGTTTAAAGGCAAGTGAAGTTTATCCAAAATCACAAATTCAGAAGATTGATGAAATTTTAGCGAAACAAAAAGCAGAAGCAGAGGACGCTGCTCGATTACTTGCTAACAAGAAAGTTTTGGACGAAAAATACGCAGCCATTATAAATTTGGCGGATTCTCAGTTTGAATCGGGCGATTATCAATCAGCGAAAACTTCCTACTCGGACGCTTTAAGCTTAAAAGCAGAGGAGGCTTACCCAAAATCTCAAATTCAAAAAATTGATGAAGTTTTGGCAGCTCAACAAGCAGAAGCCGCCGAAGCAGCTCGATTGCTTGCAGAAAAGAAAGCTTTGGAGGAAAAATATGCATCTATAATTGCCTTGGCGGATTCTCAATTTACTGCCGCCGACTATCAGACTTCTAAAAGCACTTATTCGGATGCATTGAGTGTAAAACCCAAGGAAGCTTATCCGAAATCTCAAATTCAGAAAATTGATGGAATATTGGCGACTCAATTAGCTCAAGCTGATGAGGAAGCTCGTTTACTTGCAGAGAAGAAAGCTTTGGAGGATAAGTACCTAGCTACAATTACTCTGGCTGATTCTCAGTTTAGTACTGCAGATTACCAGACTTCTAAAAATACTTATTTGGATGCGTTGAATTTAAAACAAAATGAAGCTTATCCGAAATCTCAAATCCAAAAAATAGAGGATCTGCTGGCCAAACAATTGGCTGACGCGGATGAAGCATCAAGATTGGCTTCTCAAAAGAAAGCTTTAGAAGAAAAGTATGTGGCAATTATTAATTTGGCGGATTCTCAGTTTTCTGCTGGCGACTATCAATCTTCTATAACAACTTATTCCGATGCTTTAAGTTTAAAAGCAGAGGAGACTTATCCAAAATCTCAAATTCAAAAGATTAATGAGATTTTGAATGCACAACAAGCGGAAGCGAATGAGGAGGCTCGATTACTTGCGGAAAAGAAAGTCCTAGAGGAAAAATATAATTCCATTATTAAACTTGCTGATTCTCAATATTCATTGGGCGAGTATCAGTCTGCTAAAACAGGTTATTCCAATGCTTTAGGTTTGAAGGCCGAGGAAGTGTATCCAAAAACGCAAATTCAAAAAATTGACGCATTGTTGGCGGATAAGCAAGCAGAAGCTGAAAATGCAAAACGTTTGTTAGCAGAGAAAAAAGCTTTGGACGAAAAATACGATTCTGTAATTAAACTGGCAGATGCTCAATTTTCTGAGGAAGAATATCAATCGGCTAAAAATAGTTATAACGAAGCTCTAAGTATAAAAGCTGACGAAGCGTATCCAAAAAATCAAATTCAAAAGATCGATGATTTATTAGTAATTCAAATGGCAGAGGCTGACGAGGCCGCTCGATTGGCATCGCAGAAAAAAGCCTTGAACGATAAATATGCCTCTATAATTGCTTTGGCTGATTCTCAATTTTCTAGTAGTGATTACCAGTCGTCTCGAACAAGTTATAGTGATGCTTTAGAATTAAAAGGCAAAGAGAATTATCCAAAGGCACAGATAAAAAAGATTGATGATATTTTGTTGGAACAAAAGCGTTTGGCCGAAGAGGAGGCAAGATTAGCAATGGAACAACAAGAACTAGATGAGAAATACAATTCATTAATTATTTTAGCCGATTCTCAATTTTCTTCGGAATCATATGAGTCATCGAAAAAGAATTATACGATGGCTTTGGAGATGAGAAGTAAGGAAAGCTATCCAAAAACACAAATCGAGAAAATTGACGAAATTGTAAATCGCTTAAAAGCTAAGTCGGAGGAGGAAGCTAGAATTGCTGAAGCGCTTCGAGTAAAAGAAAGAGATTATAATAATGCCATTGCTCTTGCCGATAAGTATTATGAGGGAAAAAGATGGCAGTCGGCAATCGACGAGTACGAAAAAGCACAAGCGGTGAAACCACAGGAAGTGTATCCTCCGAATAGGATTGCTGAAATTCAATTGATTTTGAAAGACTTAGAGAAATTAGAAGAAGAGAAATCAAGCTTGCAATATCAATACAAGGCTTTATTGGAAGAAGGCGATCAGTTATATAATAAAAAGGAGTATACCGCTGCAATTGGAAAGTATCAAGGAGCATTAAATTTAAAACCAAAAGAATCATATCCTAAAAATCAGCTTAAGAGAATTGAAGTTGAATTGGAGCAACAGGCGCGGGAAGCAGAAAAATTAAGAGAGTTGAATCGGTTGTACGGAGAAGAGATTGCTCAGGGGGATAAATTCCTAAAAGAGGAGCAATTCAGTGTTGCACGTCATCATTTTAATACGGCTTTAAGCATGAAGCCGGGCGAAGAATATCCCCAACAAAAATTGGAAGAGATTGAAAAATTGGTAGAAGCCTTAAAATTAGCAGATGAGGAGTCGATATCTGGTAATTCAACTAATTTTGAGAAGAAATTGTCTATTGCCAGGGAGCGCGAATATGCTGCTATCATAGCTAAAGGAGATGATTCTTTTAAAGCCTCGCATTATACGGTGGCGAAAGTGATGTACGAAAGAGCTCTTGAATATTTTGAAAGAGATTATCCTAAGAAAAAATTAAAGGAAATTGACAAGATTATTCAAGAAGAGAAGGATTCGGAACTTACCGAAGAATATAGAAAGTTAATAGCCCGAGGGGATGAAGAGTTAACAAAGAAAAATTATTCGGTTGCTAAATTCTATTATCAGAAAGCAAAAACGATTGATTCTTCCGAAAAGTATGCAGCTAATCAATTGGATAAGATCGAGGATATTATTGATTCGAAGAAGGATCAGAAATTGGAAGCAGAATATAAAAAAGTAATAGAGAAGGCCGATGAAGCATTCGATAAAGAAAATTATTCGGTTGCCCGATTCTATTATAAAAAAGCTAATAGTCTAAAGTCAGAGGAGTCATATCCAGTAGAAAGATTGAAATTGATAGAAGATAATCAAACTAAGAAATAGTGTTTGTAACACCATTCTAAATGCATTAAATACAAGTTTTATGGCCCTAAATTACCTTTGGATTTTCTTTTTTGTGCTTGCTTTCGTAGTTGGATTAATTAAGTTGATTGTTTTTGGCGATATGGAGGTTTTTCCAAATATGGTGAATTCCACTTTCGAAATGGCAAAAACGGGTTTTGATATTTCTTTGGGTTTAACGGGGGTGTTAACCCTGTGGCTAGGAATTATGAAGATTGGCGAGAATGGAGGAATTGTAAAGGTTTTTTCCCGATTAATTGGACCTTTCTTCAATAAGTTATTTCCTGAAATTCCTAAGGGGCACGCTGCGCATGGTTCCATAATGATGAATTTGGCGGCAAATATGCTTGGTTTGGATAATGCAGCTACGCCATTAGGATTAAAGGCGATGAAGGAGATGCAGTCGGTGAATCCATCGGAGGATACTGCGTCTAATGCACAAATCATGTTTTTGGTGCTGAATACTTCAGGCTTAACGATTATTCCCATATCCATTATGGTGTACCGAGCGCAATTGGGAGCTGTGAATCCATCCGATATTTTTATCCCAATTTTATTGGCAACCTACTTTTCAACCATAGCAGGTTTAGTAAGTGTTGCTATTGTTCAGAAAATTAATCTTTTCGATAAGGTAGTGCTGGCCTATTTAGGCGGACTAACGGCTTTTATTGTTGCATTAATTGCCTATTTTTCGAGCTTAGAGAAGGATCAAATTACTCAAATTTCGACCGTAGTTAGTAATGTGTTTTTGTTTTCCATCATCATTACATTTATTCTTATGGCAGCACGAAAAAAAGTGAATGTTTACGAGAGTTTTATTGATGGTGCAAAAGAAGGTTTTTCCATAGCGATTAAAATTATTCCCTATTTGGTTGCTATTTTGGTTGCAATTGGAGTATTTAGAGCCTCGGGAACAATGGATTTGGTAATTGAAGGAGCACGACGGTTTTGTTTTTTTATAGGAGTTAATTCCGATTTTGTGGAAGCCTTGCCTACTGCATTAATGAAACCTTTGAGCGGTAGTGGTGCACGAGGCATGATGGTGGATGCGATGCAAACACATGGAGCAGATAGTTTTGTTGGGAAATTAGCTTCTACCTTGCAAGGAGCAACAGATACAACTTTTTATATTATCGCAGTATATTTTGGAGCAGTAGGAATTAAGAATACCAGATATGCAGTCACCTGTGGTTTAATTGCTGATTTTGCAGGAATTATTGCTGCAATTGCAATTGCTTATCTATTTTTTCATTAATCCATTTTAAATGTAGTACTGATCGAAATACGATGGAAAAAGCATTACTTTTGAGGTTTAAATAAGGAGGGATATATGATTAAATTTAAAATTGAAACCGAATATATCGAGTTAATAAAGCTGATAAAAGCAACTCATATAAGCGAAAGTGGTGCTCAGGCTAAAATTTTTGTGGAAGACGGAATTGTATTTCGAAATGGAGAAATGGAATTGCGAAAAAGAGCAAAAATTCGTCCGGGCGATAAAATAGAAATCTTCGATGAAGTAATTATAGTAGAATAAGTAAATTCTATTATATAATACAAAGCAAAAATCAGCAAGTAGATGAATTCTAAATGCTGATTTTTTTATGTTGTAATTTTAGTGGTCGACTTCGAATTAATAGATCTTTAACTATTCATAATGCCATAATTGTTAACGCGATAAGTCTAACCAGTTTTTTAGAGTAAGGCTTTGTAAACTATGCGTATTGTAAATTGGTCAATATTTCGAATCTAAAAATCTATTGTCTAATAAAACTCCAAAAAGCTTTTCAGCGATCCTAAATAGTACTCCTTCCAACCTTCAATAATTTCATCGTAAGCTTCATCGGGAATATTAGTATGAGTAAGCTCCACCCTTGATTTTGAACCAGCTTTTTTTATCAATAAGCTTACAATCGACGGAGTTTCAGTCTCTCCAAAGAACCACTCCTGAACAATTTTATAATCTTTTACAATTTCCAGGTTAACGCCCGTAATATCTCCTTCCCAAAGGGAGAAAATAGTGCCGGGGTTTTCGTCCATTACTGCAGGGTATCCAGTCCAAAGTTCAATTTGAAAAGAATTGGTTAGGGCATTGTATACTTCTTCCTGCGAGGACGTTATTTCTAGGCTAAATGTGAATTCTTTCATTATCATGTTATTTTTCTCGCTCAAAATTAACCTGAATAATAAGAAAGTGGTAACTTTTAGAAAATAATTTTAAGCTTATCGAAGAAATCTATACCCTAATAAACAATTGTAATGTGGAGATTGCAATTATTTTAAGCTTAATCAATCTAAATAAGAATAATTTTCTATATTTGTATCGAAACATTTAAATATGATTATAAATATTAAAATATAAGTTATATGTCTAGCTTTGAAATCATAATGCCTAAGTTGGGCGAGAGCGTACAGGAAGCTACTATCACGAAAATGTTCGTGAAGTTGAATGATCAGGTGGAAGAGGATGATATGCTTTTTGAAATAGCAACGGATAAAGTTGATTCCGAAATACCTTGTCCGGTAGACGGAAAGGTGGTTGAAATCCGATTTAAAGAAAATGATGTAGTTCCCGTTGGCGAGGTGGTTGCAATTATTGCTTTGGGGGATGCTGACGATGTGGAAGCACCAGTTGAAGCAAGTGAAAGCACTGCCGAACCAGAAACAGCTCAAGCGTCTGTTGGAAGTGGAAGTACTTCTGATATTCAATCTACTTCAGGTCGATTTTATTCTCCGCTAGTGAAAAGCATTGCGAAAAGTGAAAATATTACTGTTCAAGAACTGGAAACAATCGCTGGTAATGGTACGGAGGGAAGAGTCCAAAAACAAGATGTTTTGGATTACTTGTCTAAACGAAACGGAGCAAACGTTTCAACACCCGAGGTGAAAACAGTTGCAGCACCAGTTGCAGCGCCTGCTCCAGTTGCCGAGAAACCAAAAGTTTCCATGTCTATCGGTGCTCAGGATCAGATTGTGGAAATGGATCGCATGAGACGAATTATTGCCGATCACATGGTGATGTCGAAACAAACATCTCCTCACGTAACCGCAATGGTAGAAGCCGATGTTACCGATATGGTAAATTGGAGAAATAAAGTGAAAGATGCTTTCCAGAAACGAGAAGGAACAAAAATCACCTTTATGCCTCTTATTATCGAAGCCGTTTCGAAGGCTTTACGTGAATTTCCGGGTGTAAATGCCTCTGTAGATGGATACAATGTTATTTTACGAAAAAATATCAATGTAGGTGTTGCAGTTGCTCTTCCAAGTGGAAATTTAATTGTTCCCGTGATAAAGAATGCCGATCAGAAAAATTTAATTGGTTTAGCAAATGATATGAATCGTTTGGCGACCGATGCACGAAATAATAAATTGGGTCCCGATGATATTTCGGGAGGTACGTTTACGATTTCCAATTTCGGATCTTTTAAAAATGTAATGGGAACTCCAATTATTAATCAACCACAAGTTGCAATATTGGCTGTTGGAACCATCGAAAAGAAACCAGCAGTAATCGAAACTCCAGCAGGAGATGCAATTGTAGTTCGCCAGAAAATGTTCCTTTCTCTTTCTTACGACCACCGTGTTGTGGATGGAGCCTTGGGAGGTGCATTCTTAAGACGAATTGCTGATTATTTGGAAGATTTTGAGATTAACAGAGCATTTTAAATCATGGAAATATTGGAAATTACCTCGGTAGATAGTACAAACAAAACTAATAAGATGACTGAAAGTAAAAAGTTTAGCATTAAAAATACATCAAAAGAATTGCTTAGTCGTTGGTTTCATATGATGACTTTAGGAAGAGCACTGGATGAGAAAGCACCGAATTACCTGAAGCAGGCAATCGGATGGTCTTACCATGCCCCATATGCAGGTCACGATGGCATTCAATTGGCAATAGGACAAGTATTCGATCGCAAAACCGATCATTTATTTCCTTACTACAGGGATATGCTTACCTCTATTTCGGCAGGATTAACTGCTGAAGAGATTATTTTTAACGGAATTTCGAAAGATACAGATGTAGCTGGTGGCGGTCGTCACATGTCGAACCATTTTGCAAAGCCAGAATGGAACGTTCATAATGTATCATCCTGTACAGGAAATCATACTTTACATGCGGTAGGCTTAGGTCGAGCAGTAAAAAAATACGATGGCAAAGGAGTCGTTTTTAGTTCTCAAGGAGAATCGTCGGTATCCGAAGGATATGTGTACGAGGCTATAAATGGAGCTACCAATGAGCAACTTCCAGTTGTATTTGTTTTTCAGGATAATGGATATGGAATTTCGGTTCCCAAGAAAGATCAAACAGCGAATAGAAAGGTTGCAGATAATTTTAGGGGAATGAAGTACCTAAAAATTATTCATTGCAATGGAAAAGATGTTTTCGATTCGATGAATGCCATGACAGAGGCAAAACAAATTGCTTTGGAGACTTCAACTCCGGTAATTGTTCAGGCTAACTGTGTGCGTATGGGCGCGCATTCGAATTCCGATAAACACGAATTATATCGCGATAACGCTGAATTAAATTACGTTACAGAATACGATCCGTTAGCGAAATTTCGCCGATTATTGGTTCGTTACAAGCGTTTTACCGAAGAGGAATTAGTTGCTATTGAAGCGGATGTAAAATTGGAAGTTAAAAAAGCACATAAAGCTGGTTTAGCAGCTCCAAATCCAACTCCCGAATCCATTCATGAGTTTGTGATTCCAGAACCATATGTTTCCGAGAAATACCCAGAAGGATTACACAATTTTACCGGCAACAACAAAAAGTTGATTGAAGGATTGAATGAAACACTAAAAGCAGAATTTCGTCTAAATCCAGATACATTTATTTGGGGACAGGATATTGCCAATAAAGATAAAGGTGGAATTTTCAATGTTTCCAAAGGAATGCAGAAAGAGTTTGGTAAGGAAAGAGTATTTAATGCTCCTATTGCCGAAGATTACATTATGGGAACTGCAAATGGAATGAGCCGTTACAACGATAAAATTAGAATTGTAGTAGAAGGTGCCGAATTTGCTGATTATTTTTGGCCAGCTATGGAGCAGTTTGTTGAAACTACTCACGAATATTGGAGAACTAAAGGACAATACTCGCCAAATATTACTGTACGTTTAGCGTCTGGTGGATATATTGGAGGAGGCTTGTATCACTCGCAAAATATCGAAGGCGCTTTATCAACCTTTCCAGGAGTTCGCATTGTTTATCCATCGTATGCCGATGATGCTGCAGGTTTGTTGCGTACCAGTATTCGATCGAAAGGAATGACAGTGTTTATGGAGCCAAAGGCTTTGTACAACGATCCGAAAGCTTCGGCAGCAGTACCCGACGATTTCGAAGTTCCGTTTGGAAAAGCAAGAGTACGAAGAGAAGGTGCCGATTTAACGATCGTAACTTATGGAAACACAACCCATATGTGTGTTGAGGTAGCTGATAAGATAGCCGAAGAGACTGGAAAGCAGGTGGAAGTGATTGATCTTCGCTCACTGGTGCCGATGGATACAGAAACAATTCTTAAATCGGTAGCAAAAACCAATAAGGTATTGGTTGTTCACGAAGATAAAGTGTTTTCGGGCTTTGGAGCTGAAATTTCGGCAAGCATTACCGAAAAAGCATTTAAAGACTTGGATGCTCCGGTAAAGCGTGTTGGTTCGGAACATACGCCGGTTGGTTTTAATCGTATTTTAGAAAAAGCGGTGCTTCCCAATAACGATAAAATTTACGCAGCAGCTAAAGAGTTAATCGAGTATTAATATCAGATTAGGAGATATAAGCTATGAGATTAGAGGCATTTAAAAAGGACTCAGTTTTTTCTCATATCTCAATTCTCACATCTCAAATCTAAAGATAAAATGAAAAAAATAGGTTTATTCTATAGTTTTAATACCAACAAAACAGCAAAAAATGCTGAGAAAATTAAGAAAGCTTTTGCTTCATCGGCCGAAATAGAAAGTGTAAATGTTGAGGAAGTGGACGAGGAAAATTTTCTTGCCTATGATAATCTGATTTTAGGAGTGCCTACATGGTTCGACGGAGAACTACCTAACTATTGGGATGAGTTTATGCCAGCCATTGAGGATTTAAAACTAAAAGGCAAAACAGTTGCTTTATTTGGTTTAGGCGATCAGGTCGGATATCCCGAGAATTTTGTTGATGCAATTGGTCTTTTGGCTATTGCACTGGAAGAACGAGGCGCAAAAATAATCGGATTAACATCGCCCGAAGGCTATAAGTACGAGCAATCGCGTGCCTTGCGTGATGGTAAATTCTTAGGTTTGGCTTTGGATATCGAAAATCAGGCTGGTTTATCGAACGAAAGAATTGAAGCTTGGGTTGAACAATTAAAAAAAGAGTTTAAATAGAATCCTTTATTGTAATTAAATAGTTGACAGGCTTCCTCGAAAGGGGAAGCCTTTTTTAGGTGATTATAATTTTAATGAAAATAGAATTTAACCACGAAGACACACAAAGTAAATAGAGCCTGAAGGGCTCAAATAGCCATAGCCCGGGGTAACACTCCGGGTTTGTTGGAAAATGGAAATCCGTCGCAAAAGGAATGATAAGAAAAGTGTTTCTCTTTCTCGCGACGGCATAGGTGAAATTCCGAAAGAGTTATCAACCCCCAAACACCTAAATTGGCTTATAAAAAAGAACAAAAACTATAAGTGTGAGTAGAAGTCCCCTTTAGGGGATTTAGGGGTTTTACTTTGGAAATAATAAGAAAAGAACACAGCTTCGAAAAAAGGAAATAGAAATATTCGGGAAATAGTTAATTCTAGTCATCGCCTGATATTTACCGCTTGCTTATAAATCAGAGCATGACGGAAGGAGAGCCTGAAGGGCTCAAATAGCCATAGCCCGGGACAACGCCCCGGGTTTGTATTCGGGAAATAGTTAATTCTAGTCATAGCCTGATATTTACCGCTTGCTTATGAATCAGAGCATGACGGAAGGAGAGCCTGAAGGGCTCAAATTTCAATAGCCCGGGGTAACACCCCGGGTTTGTTGTAAAATGGAAATCCGTCGCAAAAGGAATGATAAGAAAAGTGTTTCTCTTTCTCGCGACGGCATAGGTGAAATTCCGAAAGAGTTATCAACCCCCAAACACCTAAATTGGCTTATAAAAAAGAACAAAAACTATAAGTGTGAGTAGAAGTCCCCTTTAGGGGATTTAGGGGTTTTACTTTGGAAATAATAAGAAAAGAACACAGCTTCGAAAAAAGGAAATAGAAATATTCGGGAAATAGTTAATTCTAGTCATCGCCTGATATTTACCGCTTGCTTATAAATCAGAGCATGACGGAAGGAGAGCCTGAAGGGCTCAAATTTCAATAGCCCGGGGTAACACCCCGGGTTTGTTGGAAAATGGAAATCCGTCGCAAAAGGAATGATAAGAAAAGTGTTTCTCTTTCTCGCGACGGCATAGGTGAAATTCCGAAAGAGTTATCAACCCCCAAACACCTAAATTGGCTTATAAAAAAGAACAAAAACTATAAGTGTGAGTAGAAGTCCCCTTTAGGGGATTTAGGGGTTTTACTTTGGAAATAATAAGAAAAGAACACAGCTTCCAAAAAAAGGAGATAGAAATATTCGGGAAATAGTTAATTCTAGTCATCCCCTGATATTTACCGCTTGCTTATGAATCAGAGCATGACGGCAGGAGAGTCTGAAGGGCTCAAATAGCCATAGCCCGGGACAACGCCCCGGGTTTGTATTCGGGAAATAGTTAATTCTAGTCATACCCTGATATTTACCGCTTGCTTATAAATCAGAGCATGACGGAAGGAGAGCCTGAAGGGCTCAAATTTTAATAGCCCGGGGTAACACCCCGGGTTTGTTGGAAAATGGAAATCCGTCGCAAAGGAAATGACAAGAAAAGAATTGCTTTTTCTCGCGACGGAATAGGTAGTTAATATTCCCAGATTACCCCAAATCTTATAAACGGACAAAAACTATAAATGTGTGAGTAGAAATTTCCTTTAGGGGATTTAGGCGTAAGTTGCAGTGAAACAGCTATTCATTTAATTATTTAGCTGTTCTGTTTTGTTACGTAGAACGATTTTAAATCAGGCACCTAGCTTGTTTTCATTACTGGTAGTTCAAATTAAAATCATAGATTTACATCAATAGCGAATAAATTTATGAACAGAATTATTCCCATACTACACAGGCACTCCTACAAAGGCCTATACGAATGCTGGATTTGTTGATCCACTTGCATTCCTGTAAACTGATATAAGCTGATCAGTTCTCCTATCATCTTTTCTAAAAAGAAGTTTTGAGAGTTATTCTCAAAGCTCCTATCTAACATCTAAAATTCTATCTAATGAATGGTATCGTGTTTGATATCAAGCGATATGCTGTGCATGATGGTCCGGGAATTCGTACCACAATATTCCTAAAAGGCTGTCCGTTGCGCTGTTGGTGGTGTCATAACCCAGAAAGTTTTTCTCAGCAAATCGAAGAATTCAGTCAATGTAATAAGTTGGCAGAAAAATCCATTGAGACGAGAGTCAAGATTGGGAAAGAATACGCTGTAAGTCAATTAATCAAAGAAATTGAGAAAGATCAATTGTTTTTTGATGAATCGGGTGGAGGAGTTACTTTTTCGGGAGGAGAACCTCTCTTGCAAATTGATTTTCTGGATGCAATGCTAAAAGAATGCCGATTGATGGATTTACATACCGTGGTAGATACATCGGGTTTTGCACCCAAAAAGCATTTCGAACGAATTATCGATTCGGTGAATCTTTTTCTATTCGATGTAAAGCACATGGACGATGGTGAACATCAGAAATTAACAGGAGTTTCCAACAAACAGATATTGGAGAATCTGAAATATCTGATCGAGAAAGGAAAAAAACTGATGATTCGATATCCCATGATTCCCGGTTTTAATGATTCGAAAGAAAATATCCTAAAAATGATGGAATTCTTAGCAGATTGGACTTCCCAATTGGAAATTCATATTTTGCCTTATCACCGAATTGGAAGAGATAAATATGCTCGTTTCCACAAAGAAAATAGGATGCCTGATATTCCTTCTTTACAGGAAGAGGATGCACGTTGGGCAAAAGAACTTTTCGAAAAGGCTGGATTTACGGTAAATATTGGAGGATAGATTCAGTTAACAGAGGGCAGTAAACAGTTATCAGTAAGCGAATTCAATTAAAAAATAAATATTTCTAAATAATGTTCTCCCTTTTTAGGGGAGATCCCTACAGGGAGAGGGGTGAATTTGTAATTAATAATGATCAATTAATAATTATTAATTTTTTAAAGACAATGAACAAAAGAATAAAGCAATTACGCGACCAAAGTATAGATGCCATTAACAGCATTTCTCCGGAAAGAGCTTTGTTAATGACCGAATTTTATCAATCCGACGAAGCACAAATGGTATCCACGCCAGTGAAAAGAGCTTTGTCGTTTAAATATGTATTTGCCAACAAGAAAATTTGTATTAACGCCAACGAATTGATTGTTGGGGAGCGCGGACCAGCACCAAAAGCTTGTCCTACTTTTCCCGAAATCTGCATCCATTCTTTGGATGATTTACAGATTTTGAACGATCGCGAAAAGGTGTCTTTTCATGTTGATGAGGAAACCAGAACGATTTATAAGGACATTATCATTCCATTTTGGAAAGGCAAAACGAATCGCGATCGATTAATTTCCAACATGACTCCGGAATGGTTAGATGCTTATGGAGCGGGAATATTTACCGAATTTCAGGAGCAACGTGCTCCCGGACATACTGTTTTGGGCAAGAAAATGTTCCAAAAAGGATTTTTAGATGTAAAAGAGGAAATTCAGAAAGCAATGGACCAATTGGATTTCTTCGAAGATCCTCAAGCCTACGAAAAGCAGGAAGAGTTAAAGGCCATGGCAATTACTTGCGATGCAATTATTCTGTTTGCCAATCGGCATGCCGAAGAATTGGAACGATTGGCTAAGTTGGAAAAAGATGCAAAACGCAAAATAGAATTGGAACAAATGGCAAGAGTTTGTCGCAAGGTTCCTGCCCATGCTCCTGAAACTTTTCACGAAGCATTGCAACATTATTGGTTCATTCATTTGGGGGTAATTACAGAATTAAATCCGTGGGATTCCTTTAATCCCGGAAGGTTAGATCAGCATTTACAGCCTTTTTACGAAAAAGAAGTGCTAAGTGAGAAGCTCTCCAAAGAGGAGATGTACGAATTGCTTCAGGCTTTTTGGGTGAAGTTCAACAATCATCCGGCACCGCCAAAAATGGGAGTTACCGCTAAGGAGAGCAACACCTATACCGATTTTTGCCTGATTAATATGGGCGGATTGAAGGAAGATGGCTCGGATGCAGTAAACGACATGACTTATGTGCTTTTGGATGTGATTGAAGAGATGAGGCTTTTGCAACCAAGTTCTATGGTGCAGGTGAGCAAGAAAAGTCCCGACAGGTTTATAAAGCGTACGCTGAAAATAGTAAAAACAGGTTTCGGACAGCCATCCATATTTAATACCGATGCAATTGTTCAGGAGCTATTGCAACAAGGAAAAAGCATTGAAGATGCTCGTAACGGCGGTTGCAGTGGTTGTGTGGAAACAGGGGCTTTTGGTACCGAAAATTACTCTTTAAGTGGCTATTTTAATTTGGCCAAAATTCTCGAAATTACTCTAAATAATGGTTTCGATTCGCACACCAAAAAGCAAATTGGTTTGCAAACGGGTAAGCTTAGTAGTTTTTCCTCTTACGAGGATGTATTTACAGCATGGCAAAAACAGGTAAACTACTTTGCGGATATAAAAATTAGAGGAAATAATGTGATTGAGCGTTTGTATGCCAATTACCTACCAGTGCCATTTCTTTCGGTTTTGGTCGAGGATTGCATTTCGAAAGGAAAAGATTACAATGCCGGCGGAGCCCGTTACAATACCAGTTACGTGCAGGGTGTTGGATTGGGAAGTTTAGCCGATATGTTCAGTGCCATTCATTATCAGGTTTTCGATCAGAAGAAAATTTCTTTGGAGGAACTGAAATATGCAATGGATCAGGATTTTGTTGCTTACGATCAGTTACGAAGCGATTTGGTGTATAACACGCCAAAATATGGTAACGATGAGGCTTTTGCTGATGACAAAGCGATTGCGATTTTCGAAACTTTTTACCAGGCAATTAACGGCAGACCTACCGCAAAAGGAGGTGTGTTTCGAATTAATATGTTGCCAACTACCTGCCACGTTTATTTTGGCAATGTAATGGGCGCTTCGGCCGATGGTCGTTTGGCAGGCAAACCACTTTCCGAGGGAATTTCTCCTTTTCAGGGAGCCGATACAAAAGGACCAACCGCAGTGGTAAAATCAGCATCTAAAATTGATCATTTGCGCACGGGCGGAACTCTGTTGAATCAGAAATTTAGTCCTTCGTTTATGGCGAACGATACCGGAATTACTCAGGTAATGAATTTGGTGCGTTCCTATTTCCGCATGGACGGACATCACATTCAGTTTAATGTGGTGAGTGTGGAAACTTTAAAAGATGCACAAAAACACCCTGAGAATTACAAAGATTTAATTGTTCGTGTAGCTGGTTACAGCGATTATTTTAATGATTTGGGAGAAGATCTGCAAAACGAAATTATTCAGAGAAATGAGCATAAAGAATTCTAAAAATAGACGCATATTTTTAATGTTTATGATGATTAACACAGATATAACACGTATTCTCTGATTTTTTTCAATGAAAGAAGAGATTTAACAAAAAGAGTAATGAGCCTGAAGGGCTCAAATAGCCCGGGGGAAGCCCCCGGGTTTGTTGTAGAATGCAAATCCATCGCAAAGGGAATGATAAGAAAAGAACGAATCTTTCTCGCGACAGAATGCAAGTTCCCTTGAAATTGAATTGATAAAAAATTAATAGAAAATCAATAAGTAAAGTAATTTTTCAGTCTAAATAAGCTTCCTTCAATGGAAAATAGTCATTTCGCCACTCGAACATTCGTCCGATGATTTGTAAAGGCCTATTTGACCGTAAAAATCATCTCTCGACAATGTGTAATGGCATTTTTGACGCTCAAATCATCTCTCGACAATGTGTAAAGGCATTTTTGGCACTCAAATAAGCTCTCGCGGTTTGAAAATTAACTTTTTGTTGCTCGAACAGTCGCCCGATGATTTGTAAAGGCCTATTTGACCGTAAAAATGATCTCTCGACGAAATGTAAAGCCATTTTTGGCACTCAAATCATCTCTCGACAATATGTGAAGGCATTTTTGGTTCTAGAATGACCTCTCGCGGTTTGAAAATTAACTTTTTGTTGCTCGAATAAGCTCTCGCCGAAATGTAATCCTCTATATTTATAGTAATACTACCCATGTAAAATAATCATCCTGATTCTTTTGATTGGATATTATTGTTTTGTAGATTCGGGGAGGAAAACTAAAAAGGTGCACAATACACCCCAATAAAGCATGTATTGTGCACCTTTTTACCTGATATAGCAAAAATAAGTGCACCTATGGTACACAATTTAACAAGTTGTGGGTAATGCAAAAAGAGCATCGTACATTATGACAGATATTGAACTAAATATTAATAAATACGCTCAAAATAAACTGACCGATACCGATATAATGGATTGGTTTGACCAGCTTGATTTGTCAAGTCAAAAGGAGATTCGAGATAAGTTAATGATGTTCATGCAACAATCACATCCAACTGATGAATTGATTTCTAATGCGATTCAGACTGCACCGATTAAAGGGACATTGACACCTGTGATACTTTTCAAAACGCAGACTTTTAATATAGCGATTAGCAAAATTGTGAACTTACCTGATTCTGAACTGAGAAAGTCATTTATAATCATGTTGAGTATTTTCAAAACGGCTGATACATATCGCAGAGAAACAGATTGTAAAAATGGTTGTACTCATGAATGGCATAATTTAAAATAAATGGACAAGACATTAATAACAATTTTACTTCCAACTATTGGAGCTATAATCGGATTTTATTTAAAAGCGACAATTGAAAAACGTAAAGAGTATTCAAGCGAAGTCACTCGAGAGAGACGTGAACTATATTTAAAGTTTGTCACATTGATGGTTGATATTTGGAAAAATTATAAAACAAGTAAGAATCAAGGCAAGAATAATTTTACTGAGAAATTGTATGATTTCTATAAAAAGTACATTCTTTATGCATCACCAAGGGTAATTAAAGCTTTTGGTGATTTTATGCAATATACATATCATCGCGATTCTCAAGAAAATCCTAAAGAGTATTTTGGGATGATTACAAAAGTGATGTTAGAAATGAGAAAAGATTTGGGATTGAAAAACAAATCATTAGGTACAAATGGAGAATTATTGATGAGAGCCCTGATAACAGATTTTGATAATATTTAAAATGCACATACCCACAACAATGTGTATAATTCATAAGGGTTTCAGAGGTTTTTGAGCGTTATCACCCGCATCAAATTCAGGTGGTAAACTGATAGGTTTGAAGTCCGCAATCCCTTACGAAATCATAGTGTGCCGAGAAGCAGAACATCGGCGAAACAAAGTTCTGCATGCTGTAAATAAGATGGTGGATGCATTTGTAAGCAGACCCACCAATGTCGCATTTCAGGATGAGGCATTAAACCACCTAAAG
>NZ_MVDD01000030.1 GCF_002843315.1 Labilibaculum filiforme
AAGAATACATAGATTATTACAATAATAGTAGAATAAAGACTCGTTTAAACGGAATGAGTCCGGTAAAATACCGAACTCAATCTTATTAATTTATTTTATAACCGTCCAACTTTTGGGGTGCAGTTCAATCTTATTGTAGGTATCGATTTAAATAGTTTGAATGGTGTTGTAGAGGGAAATCAGGTGACTGTTTATTCCGAAAATACAAATGGCAATTGGTTGGGTACAGTGAGACGAATTAGCCAAAAATTGGATGCTGAGACGCAAATGGTTAATGTTTACATAGCTGTAGCTGGAGAAAATTTGAAAGAAGGAATGTTCTTAAACGCAAATGTTCAACTAAAAAGAGATGTATTCGGACTTGAAATTCCTCGAAAATTACTGGTGGATTCGGAGTCTGTGTTTACGGTGAATAATGGAATTATTGAGCAACAAAAAGTAGTGGTAGTTCAAAAGAAAAAGGATGTTGTAGTGGTAGAAGGTTTGGAAGATGGCGTTCAGCTTGTATTAAAAACATCAGGAGTTCATAAAGGAATTGCGGTAACTACTCGCGAACTGTAAGCTCCTAATTTCAGAGGAAAATTCAGATTAATCTGTTAACAATTAGAAAAAAAACGCACATGAAGTCGTTGATAAATTATTTTTTAAAATATCCTTTTGCAGGGAATCTTTTGGCAGGAGTATTTATTTTACTGGGAATATTTGGTTTGTATTCCTTAAACTCCTCGGTGATGCCTCAAATTGATCCGGGAATGCTAACTATTACAGCAACTTACCCTGGTGCTTCTCCCGAGGAAGTTGAAAAAGGAGTTGCTTTAAAAATTGAAGATAACTTAAAAGGAATTAGTGGAGTTGAAAAGCTTACTTCTTCGTCCAAAGAGAATTTTTGTTCCATAATGGTTGATTTGGAATCGGGTTACGATCCTAATATTGCCTTGCAGGATGTGAAAAATGCTGTAGATGGAATTAGTTCGTTTCCGGCTGCGGTTGAAAATATTAGTGTGTCGAAAAAGGAATTTACTATTTTGGCTATTTCAATGTCTTTAAGTGGAGATATTGATTTAAAGGATCTTAAAGTTTATGCCCGTGCAATAGAAAATGATCTAAGAGCTATTGATGGTATTTCACAAGTGGATTTGGATGGATTTCCAGATGAAGAAATAGAGGTTAGTGTAAATGAGGATGCTCTAAAAGCGTACGACATTACCACTGATGAAATATACAATGCGGTTGCAGCTGCTAATATCGAGCAAACAGGAGGATCTATTCGCGGAGAAAACGAGGAGTTGAGAATTCGTATTCGCGAAAAGCAATACTATGCAGAAGGATTTAAGGATATTGTAGTTCGTGCGCAGGGAAGTGGCGGTACCGTTCACTTAAGCGATGTGGCTGTGGTTACCGATAAATGGGATGAAGAACCAAATCGAATTTATATCGATGGCAATCCAGCAATTAAAGTGTCAATTACACAAACCAGTCGTGAGGATATTTTGTTTATATCCGAAGCTATTAACGAGTATGCTGCCAAATACAATTTGGTACACGATGTGGTAAAACTAAATGTTTTGCAAGATAATTCTTCATCTATTAAAGTGATGCAGAATATTTTAGCAAATAATGGTATTGTTGGGTTCTTACTAGTATTGCTGTTTCTTTCCCTTTTCTTAAATCATCGTCTTTCTTTTTGGGTGGCTATTGGAATTCCTATTTCGTTTATGGGAATGTTTATGATTGCAGGGATGTACGGCCTTACCTTGAATCGTATATCATTATTTGGGATGATTATCGTAATTGGTATTTTGGTAGATGATGGAATTGTAATCTGTGAAAACATATTTCAACATTACGAAAAGGGAAAATCAGCTTTGCAAGCTGGTATCGATGGAACATTGGAGGTGATGCCAGCGGTATTTTCTGCAGTATTAACAACCATAGTAGCTTTTTCTGCCTTTTTCTTTATAGATGGTATCATTGGAGAGTTTTTCAGGGAGTTGGCATTTGTAGTAATATTTGCTCTTCTTTTCTCTTTAGTGGAGGCATTTCTTATTTTACCTGCTCACGTGGTGCATTCGAAAGCCCTTCGAGCGGATAAAAAAGAATCTAAAATTGAAAAAATATCGACCAAGGCTGTTAGTTACCTTCGAAAATGGACTTATGAGCCATTGATTCGTTTTTGTTTAAATAATAAATTGGTGACAGTAGGTTTATCCATCGGATTGTTAGCCATGACCGTTGGAGGATTAAGAGGAGGAATTATTAGAACGGGAGACAGTTCGGTAGATAACAACGATTACATTGATGTTGAATTGGAAATGCCTGCTGGAACTCCCGAAAATGAAACGCTTCGTTACATGCAACGGATTGAGGATGCAGCCTTTGAAGTAGGAAAAGAATTTCAATCAAAAAGTATTACGGGAGATCCTATAATTACCGGGTCGGAATTGAATATTACTGCTTCGAACGTAGGAAAACTGAAGGTGTACTTGTTGGGAACACAAAAAAGAGATTTTATTTCTACGGAGTTTAGTAATTTATTAAAAGACAAGGTGGGTGAAATTCCACAGGCTCAACTACTTAGTTATACGCAGGAGAGCCATTTTGGGAAAGCAGTGTCTATCTCTTTGCAGAGTAGTAATTTGGAAGATTTGTACCTGGCAAAAAATGAATTTAAATCAAGATTATCCAAAATGGAAGGTTTAATGAATGTTCTGGATAATGATGAGTTGGGAATGCGCGAGATAAAACTAAAATTAAAGGACAGTGCTTATAAATTAGGCTTAACGCAGAGCAGCCTTTCGAGCCAAGTAAGGGCAGGATTTTACGGAAAAGAAGTACAGCGTTTGCAACGTGGAATAGATGTGGTAAAAGTTTGGGTGCGTTATCCAAAAAATGAACGCTCGTCGGTTGGGAATCTAGAAAATATGAGAATTAGAACCAGCGCAGGTGGTGAGTACTACTTAAAAGATGTTGCCGATATTATTTACGAGAGAAATTTAGTTCAAATCAACCACTTAGACAGTCAGAGGGAAATAACTGTTGAAGCTGATGCGGCCAATACAACAGTGAATATGTCGGAAATAAATAGTGAAATATCCGATCATATTTTACCCGATTTAAAAGCAAAATATCCAGGACTTAGATTTCGTTACGGAGGACACGAGGAGAATCTACAGAAGGCGAAGTCTTCAGGAATTCTTATTGCTCCGGTCATTTTGGTTCTTTTGTTTGCTATCGTAATTTTTACCTTCCGATCTTTTGCTCAGGCTTTCTTAATTTTTACTCTTGTTCCTTTTGGATTTATAGGAGTAGGATGGGGACACTGGATTCATGGTGTGGCTTTGGATATGCCATCTTACCTGGGAATGGTTGCTTTAATGGGAGTTATGGTAAACGATTCGATTGTACTCATAAGTACTTTTAATGAGGAGTTAAAAACAAGAAAAGATTTTATGGCTGCTATTTATGATACTTGTGTTTCTCGATTCAGACCAATTGTATTAACCTCTTTAACTACAATAGTTGGTATCGCACCATTAATTATTTCAAACGAACCCGAAGCCAAAATGGTAATTCCAATGGCTATTTCAATGGCTTATGGTTTAGCTACAGCAACTTTTTTAAATCTGTTATTGCTTCCAGTATTATTGGTAGGGGTAAACTCCTTAAAATGCAAATTTCAATGGTTGATTTCAGGAGTAATGCCATCAAGAGAAAGTGTGGAGACTGCAGTACAAGAACTAACTCGCTAGTCTGTTTTAGGATAAAATAAGAAAAACATGAAGAATAGAATCATAATAATTCTGATCATTGCATTCACCGCTGTTTTTGATGTAAATGCTCAGGAGGCATTAACGCTGGAAGCTTCAGTGGAGCTTGCACTACAAAACAACCTTAATGTTAAAGTTGCTAAAAATGACGCAACAATAGCCACTAATAATGCAACTGCTGGAAATGCAGGCCTTCTACCTACCATCAGTGGTAATGGGGCTGTAAATTACACAGAATATAGTGCCGATGAGTTAAGCTCTTCGGCTGGCTTAAATTTATCCTATACCTTATTTGATGGTTTTGGTGGAAGATATTCCTATAAAATTCTGAATCTGCAAAAGGAACAAGGGCAACTTCTCGCACGATACGAAATTGAAAATATAATTGCGAATGTAATTTCGGGCTTTTACCAATTAAGCAAATCATTCGACGATTTGGATGTAGCTGCTCAAAATATGGATATTTCTAAGGAACGTTTGTTACGAAATCAATCGAAATATGAGTTTGGAAATATCAATAAATTAGAAGTCTTAAATGCAAAAGTAGATTATAATAGAGATAGCAGTACCTATTTAAAAGCTCAACAGCTTTATGAGGAATTGCATCGCGAAATGAATGTGTTGTTGGGGCGAAAAGCAGAGGTTGAATTTCAATTGATTCCAGATGGTTCCGAGTTTAATGTGTTTGATTTGAGTGAATTAAAGAAAAGTGCATTAGAGGAAAATGCAGAATATCTTATTCAAGCAAGTCAATTGGCAGCAGACGAGTTGGCGCTGAAGAAAGCAAAATCTGGACAGTTGCCATCTATTGGTTTAAACTCTGCTTATTCCTATTACGAAAACAAAGTTATGGGAAGTAATTCTAATACTCAATTAACAGGAGGCTTAAGCATGAGCTTTACTATTTTCGATGGAAAAAAGAAAAAAATTGAAATTGCCAATGCTCGTATTCAAAAGCAAAATACCGAAATGGAATATCAGGATAAAATGTTAGAACTGGAAAAGGATTTAGTTAACGCCTATGCTGATTATAACTACAACTTAAAAGTTTTGGAATTAGAACAGGATGCTTTAGAGGCTGCCAATTTAAATTTTGAACAAACCAAAGAATACTACCAACTCGGTCAAGTAAGTTCAACAACTTTTCGCGAAGCACAGTTAAATTTGGTGGAAGCTCAAAATAATAAATCATCTGCAAGGTATGATGCAAAAAAATCAGAAATAAACATTAAGAAAATTAGTGGTATGCTACTGCAATAGAGTTTGGTAGTTCAATTTTTAATGGAAATAGATGATGAAAAAATATATAATAGTTTTTTTTGTATTGTGCATATCTATAACTAGTAAGGCTCAAATGAGTAAGGATTTGGCTGGAGTAGATTATAGTACCATAGGGAAAGGATCTGGCAGTAAAGGCGCTGGTTTCGAAAAATATAGTTTTAGAATAACATTGCCTAAGCGATTAAAATCCTCGGGAGATATGTTACTAAATAAAATAGAGTACTCAAAAACGAATATTAATTACAAATCAGACCCTGGTTTGGGAGGAGATGTATCTAATTTTTATTCTGTAACGTATTCTTTGGGATATGTGCATAAACTCAAGAATGATTGGGCCTTAATTTCAACGTTAAGTCCTAGTGTGTCCTCAAATTTTAGCTCTTCAATTAATTGGGAGGATATTCGATTGTTTGGGATGCTTATGGTTTCAAAACAAATAAACCCCAATAAGAAGCTTGATTTTGGGGTAGCCTATTCAACAACATTAGGAAGACCTTTTCCGATGCCGATGTTTAATATGATGTGGAAACTCAATCAAAAGTGGACTTTTAATTTAGGTTTTCCACGAATGGCTGTTCTGTATCAATTGACTAAAAATACAACATTAGGAACCGACCTTTTCATGACTAGAGATAATCTCACATTGTGTGATGATCTTTATAAGGGCAATCGAAAAATAGATAACTTACAAATAATGAATTTGGGTGGAGGAATTGAAGTAAGCCAAAAGTTGTCAAAATATTTAAAGCTAAAGTTGAGTTCTGGATATACATTTTATCGTCAGTTTGATTTTATGAATGGAGGCGACACAGTAAAAGAATATGACTTAGATAATAACCTATACATTAAAGCTGGAATCTCTATTGGGATGTAGCTGTAAAAATCTTGTATCGTTGATTAGAGTTTTGTAGTGGAGACTTTGATTAGCCCGTCTTCCTTTTATGGAAGATGGGTTTTTTATTTATAACTCTTTTCCAAGACTTGCATTTACTTTCTATTCAAATGACTATTTTTACTCTACTATTAACCACAAAGAGTAAGTAAATGCCACAAAAAAACATTGCCACACCCGAATATTTTATTTGGGAGACTCATGGAATTCACACAGGTACAGGAAACGATCATGTTAAGCATGGTGTTGATGAATTGGAAAAGATTACCGAATTAGCAATTGCGAAAGGACATCCAAATATTGCATTTATAATACATACGCCACGTTTAACTCGCTACAGATATACTGCCGAGAAACGTTTGGGAGTGAAATTTATACGTGGCGATCATGCTTATTTTAATTATCCAAATCAAATAGAACAGCTGAAAGCAAAGTACGGCAATCAAATTAGTATTCGTTTTGGAATTGAATTGGAGTGGTTGGGTCCCGATTTAGGGATGCAATGGAATCGATCGAAAATTTTTCAGGCACAAGATGCTGATTTTGTGATTGGTTCTCTTCATTTCTCTAGAGAAGGAATTCCATACGATGGTTCGATTGAAGAAACGAATGAGCTAATTGAATTACGAGGTGGATTGGAGAATTACTGGGGCGGATACATCGAAGAATTAATCGAAATGGTCGATTCTACCTGGGAGATGATTCAGGTAGTTGGCCATATCGATTTGCCAAAATTATTTGCGCCAATTCCTCAGCCTTTATTCGAGTTAGATTCTTCAGATCATTTTCTTGCTCGTAGAATGCGGTTTTTATTAGAAATGATTAGCGAATACAACCTTGCTTTGGATGTAAATTTGGCCGGAATTAATAAAGGATGTGGTATTTATCCCGATATTTCGATTTTAAAAAGAGCAAAACAGCTCGATATTCCTATTGCTTTAGGTACCGATACGCATACCATACAAAATTTGGGAAATCACCACGAAACAGGTATTCGTTACGCTCACGATGCTGGCTACAAGCATTATTTAAGTTTTTCGAAGTGCATTCCCGAAAAAAGACCTCTTCGAAATCAGTCGTTTAAAGAGGAGGAATACAAAGTAATGAATTTGGGAATAGAAATGCTAAATCTTCGCTTTGAGGATAGTAAGCAACGACGAATTCCAAAATTTTCTTTCGGAGGAACTTTTAGAACCTTTTTAGAGCATCATAAAAATGCGACTTCTTTAGGTGAATTTGAAGCTATCCGAATCCGAAAAGGAAATAAATCAATCACAATAAGCAATACCATTCCACAAAATCAAAACGAGAAAGTAAAGGGACTGTTTTCTCATCATAAAGATGAACCGGGTGTATTGTCGATGATATTTAATGCATTAGCATCGGAGGAAATAAATGTGGAAACTGCCTATTTAAATGCCAATAACGACGGAACTGCAACCGCATTTTTAACCCTTTCGGGAGATGATGATTCTGTTTACGAAGCTGTGGAGTTTGTTAAAGGAACTGGTGGAGATAGTTTTATCGAAATAAGGGTGGGTGATATTCTGGAAATGCAACAATTAAAGAAAAACAAGAATTATATATTGGAAGTGGATGGAGTAAATTTACCAATCGCAATTAGCAAGCAAATGATTCTGTCTATCCATAACAATACTGCAGGAATCTTACTAATTTTGCTTTCGGCGTTGGCATCCCAAAATATCAATGTAATTGATTTAAAGTTAGGACAACGGGGACAAAAAGGATATGCCATTTTAGGAATTGAAGGGAATGCCCAAAATGCAGGTAATGTTTTAACCAAACTAGGACCACAATTTTTCGAAACCACACATTTATCTTTAAATGGTGTTGAATAGTATCATTTTAATTGATTTAAGTTGAATAACACAACATCCAATTCGTACGAATACATATCGAATATTATCGAGTTTTACCGAATTCAACCAAGAATTCAGGATCTACAAATAGAAAAGGTGGAGGAATACCTATTGGTGATGAATGCACATTATCAGAATTCTATACAGGAAATTGAAGCGTGTATTGACTCGCAGGAACCAATTAGTATGGAGGAGCTTGTAGATATTTTAAATTCGTACTTGAATATGGTGGGGGAAGAGTTAAGTAAGATTTTTCCAAATGAAGAAAGAGAAATTGCGCCCATTCATTTACATTCTAAACATGAAATAAGCGAAATTCAGGCAATTGAATTGTATCGAAATTTTAATGGTAGTAAGAATTTGTATCGAATAAATGAACAACTTACAGCTCTGGAAAAGGATATTTACGAAGGTGATTTTGTGAATAAATTAGCAGTTTTAACAGAAGATTTGCTGTCCAGAATTAATTCTGATCTTATTGTTAAAGTGGATGATTTAGTAGGCTAATTAATTAGCCTACGGCCTTTCGAGGAAGAAATTGAATTGCAATTGGTTCTTCGTCTTCTAACTCCTTAATCATTTCAAAAGATTGTGATTCCAGAAATTCAATCGCACTTTCTTCACTTTTCCATTGAAAAAGAATAATATGCTCATGACGTTTTCCATGGGCTTGATAAATCTCGCAAGAGAGTTCTCCGCCAATTTTACGATATTCCTGAAACTGATCGAATGAATTTTTCCAGCTAACGTAATTTTTTATAGACTGTTTAATTAATAAATATGTCATTAGTTGTAGTTGTGTTGTATTCCTAATTTAAAAAAAAAGAAGAAACAAGCTTACAATAAATTGATTACAGGTTAAAAATACAGGATGATTATATCTTTTTTTAGTACAAAAAGGAAATTCAATATGCAAATGTTTAATTAAAATTAAATAAATTGTATTTAGCAAGAAAATCTGTTCCACCTACCAACAAAAAACGTTGATAAATAGTCTAAAATAGAGAGGAAGTCATTTTTTTAGACTAAAATACTATTGCATCAATTGGGTTATTGTATTTAAAAGTATAATTTGTGCGAATCAGTTTTTCAGAACTTATTGTTTTGCAGGAACTTTTTTTGGAGACAAATTTTGGAATTTCAAAGCCTCCTATTTTAGTCGCGGTTTTATAAAAATCTTCCCGAGTAGGGTGCTCAGGACAACAAGCATTATAAATTTCGCCCCATAAATCATTTTCTATTAAATGAAAAATAGTACCAATACAATCATCTCGATGGATTAAATTAACAGGGGTTTGGCCTTCCACAGCTTGTTTCATTTTAGAAAAAAAACGACCAGGTTTTCGATCATAACCTATCAATCCACCAAATCGAATGATACTGGTTTTAAAATTTTGTTGTAAAAGAAGTATCTCTTCAACTATACGCAAGGCCTTCCCGCTACTTTTCTCAGGTGTTTGTTTGTTTTTTTCGGTAACCAATTTATTTACATTAGCATAAACCGAGGTCGAACTTATAAAAATCACTTTTTTAATCGTAGAGAATTGTAACTGGTTAATTAAGGCTTTAATTTGTTGGGAATGATACTCTTCGATAGCTTCTCTTTGTTTTGGTGGAAAATTGATGATTAGTAGATCTGAATGAAAAAAGTCAGCATCAAAATCAGCATTAATTTCTGGATCAAAGGAA
Organism: Labilibaculum filiforme; assembly: GCF_002843315.1. Classification (GTDB taxonomy): domain Bacteria; phylum Bacteroidota; class Bacteroidia; order Bacteroidales; family Marinifilaceae; genus Labilibaculum; species Labilibaculum filiforme. Next base: position 9,510 of record NZ_MVDD01000030.1, read on the forward strand.
ATTAGGTAAGGATTAATTCCTTCAGTTGACAATTGCGATAATTTTTCTGGCGTAGAAGTCGATCCATTAATTTGGTAGCCTTTTTTAAGTAAAAATTTCGCCAAAGGCAGTCCTAACCAACCACATCCCAAAATACTTATGGTTTTTTCTCGTCTAATAAGCGTTTTATTCATCTGTTTGTGTCTAAATATATCGGCGATCAAATTTATATTTAATTTAAACAATTAAATATTTTTAGAATATATAATTATGAATAAGGAGTAATTATTTTGGTATTTAAGATATTAAAATCCTTTTAGCGCATATAAGCTTTCCATAATGTACAAAGTGCTAAGCAGAGTATTGGTAAAGGAATCGAAAACACAAGGATTTTTGAATAATTACTTTTATATTTGACACAGTTTACGTGGTGATTCATTTATGAATTTTGGGTAGACTTCAAAATAAATTTCGTTTTATGTCGTCACAAATACGAGAAAATTTACAAAAATTATTCGTTTTAGGAATTAGTTATAAGAAAACAGCTCTTGATGTTAGGGGGAAATTTTCGTTAACTGCAGAACAGCAGGAAAATTTATTAAAAGAGGCAAAAGAAAATCAAATTGATGGTTTTGTAGTACTTTCTACATGCAATCGCACCGAAATCTATGCTCACTCAAACGAATCGGAGTTAATTACTAATTTATTTCTAAAATACAGCGAAGGTAATCGTGAGGATTTTGATTCCAATGGTTATACTTTGTTTGGTAATGATTGTATACATCACTTATATAGAGTTACTTCCGGATTGGATTCTCAGATAATTGGGGATTTTCAAATTGTTGGTCAAGTTAAAAATGCGGTTCATTTATCCGAAGAAATGGGAATGTTGAATCCCTTTTTAAACCGACTGTTCTCCTTTGCCTTTCAAGCAAGCAAAAAAATAAAAACAAATACCGATATAAGTAAAGGTGCAGCTTCGGTTTCACATGCTGCAGTTCAGTATATTAAGGATAAGGTTTCCACTTTGGAAACATGCAATTTTTTATTGTACGGTACTGGCGATATAGGGAAAGATACTTGTGGTAATTTATTGAAACATATGAATAACCGCTCGCTAACATTAATTAATAGGACAGAGGCAAAGGCCGAAGCGCTTGCAAGTAAATTTAATGTTAAGTTTCAGCCTGTAAGTAAATTAATGGAGGAGGTTGCAAAATCGGAAGTGATAATTGTTGCTACTGGTGCATCACAACCAACTTTATTGCCCGAGCATTTTGTGGGAAGTAAGGAATGTAAATTAATTTTGGACCTTTCGGTTCCTAGAAATGTACATTCGGATATAGACAAATTAGATCATGTTTTGGTAATTACAGTAGATGAATTGTCGAAGCATATTTCGGATGCTATTCAGCAAAGAAAAGATTGCATTCCACAAGCCGAAGGTATTATTTACGGATCGATTGCCGATTTTTACAGCTGGCTTGAGGTGAAATACTTGTCGCCGGTAATTATTGCATTAAAAGAAAATTTACAGAAAGTTCAACAAAAAGAGTTGGATTATCACAAAAATAAATTGACGGATGATGAATTGAAAAAAGTGGAACATATTACCAGCAATATTGTAAATAAAATTGCTAGAGCATGTATCAATCACTTAAAAGATCATCACAAAAAGCAATCCAGCCCTATGGAAACAATAGAAATGATTTTTAAAGATATGGATTCGTAAAGCTTTGTAAGCTTTCAATAAAAAGCTGTATAAACCTTGTTTTATATGGCTTTTTTATTCTAGATACTATTAAATTATAAACTTCCTGAAAATAGAAAACGATGATTTCTAAAAAGAAAATAATTGTTGCTACTCGTCCCAGTTTACTTGCTTATACGCAAACTATGCAGACTGTAGAAATATTGAGAAATGCCAATCCTGAAATTGAATTTGAAGTGAAAAAATTTAGCACGCAGGGAGATCGGGTGCTAAATCGTTCTTTAACAGAGTTTGGTGGAACGGGAGTGTTTGTAAAAGAGCTCGAGCATGCTTTACTCGAAAACGAAGCGGATATTGCCATTCATAGTTTAAAAGATGTTCCTAGTGGGCATCCTGCAGGATTAGACTTAGTCGCCTTTCCAGAAAGGGAAGATGCCCGGGATGTGTTTTTGACACGTGATGGCAGTTCTTTTGAAGATATGCCGGAAGGATTTATATTGGGAACAGGAAGTCCAAGAAGAAGAGTGCAATTTGCTAATCTCCGTAAGGATATAGAATTTAAAGAAATTAGAGGAAATATTGATAGCCGTTTCCAAAAATTGATAGATGGCGAATACGATGCAATTATATTGGCTGCTGCAGGCTTAAATCGTATGGGAAGAGAATATGATGATAACTTACTGTTGGATATCGATTTATGTATCCCTGCTATCGGACAAGGTGCACTTGCTATTGAATGCCGTAGCAACGATCTTGAAACAATTGCAATATTAGAGAAGGTAAATCATCGCGAAACGGAAATTGCAGTAAAAGCTGAACGGGCTTTTATGGCTGAAATTGAAGGTGGATGTAAGTTTCCGTTGGCGGCTCATGCTGTGGTTACCGATAATATTGTAAATATGCTTGCGATTGTTGGCGATTTAAAAACGAATCAATTCATTGTTGAAGAAATAGAGGTTTCGGTAGAGGAATCGGCCGAAAAATCGAAAGAATTAGCCATGAAGATGAAAGAAATATGTAAAGAAAAAGGAATTAATTTTTATCTTTAATTTCTGATGTGTAATTCTTCAAAATGATTAATTTGACATCTAATTTATACACTAATATAATAAATACAACATTATGAGTTTAAGACCTCTTTTCCCAGAAACACGATTAAGAAGATTGCGTTACAGCAAAGTAGTTCGCAACATGGTTGCTGAAACCGCTCTTTCTGTAGATAATTTAGTAATGCCACTTTTTGTTTGTCCGGGAAAAAATGTTCAGAATCCAATTAAGAGCATGCCTGGAAACGATCAGTTATCTGTGGATATGTTAGTAAAAAAGTGTGGGGAATTGTTAGAGTCAGGCGTGAAGTCGGTACTGCTTTTTGGTATTCCTGAGTCGAAAGATGAAGATGGAACTGTAGCTACACACGAACATGGAATTGTACAAAATGCAGTTCGTGCCATTAAAGAAACTTACCCTGAAATGTATATTATCGCAGACATCTGTAATTGCGAATATACTACTCACGGTCATTGCGGGACTATTGTTGATGGGGATGTTGACAACGATCAAACATTAGTTACATTAGCGGCACAAGCAGTTTCTCTTGCCCAAGCGGGAGTCGATATGGTTGCCCCTAGTGATATGATGGATGGTCGTGTGGGTTATATGAGAAAAGCATTAGACGAGAATTGTTTCGAGAAAATGCCAATTATGGCATATTCCGCAAAATATGCATCTGGTTTTTATGGCCCATTTCGAGATGCTGCAGATAGTGCTCCTCAGTTTGGAGATAGATCTACTTACCAAATGGATCCTAGAAATAGCGATGAAGCTATTCGTGAGGTGGAAATGGATATTGCAGAAGGTGCTGATATTGTAATGGTAAAACCTGCGTTAAGTTATTTGGATGTTATTTATAGAGTGAAAAACGAATTTAATGTTCCAGTTGCAGCTTATAACGTTAGTGGCGAGTTTTCGATGGTGAAAGCTGCCGAAGCTAACAATTGGATTGATGGAAAACGGGTAATGATGGAAATTATGACTTCTATTCGAAGAGCTGGAGCGGATATTATTATTACGTATCATGCTAAAGAAGTGGCAGATGTCTTAAATGGTAAAATATAGTTGAGTATACAGCATCGTATTAATTTTTACCCTACTAATACTACTAACAACCTACTGATTACTGAAATATGAGTGAATCAATTTTTTTAGATACAATCAACGGAATTAAGAGAGAGAGACCACCAGTGTGGTTCATGCGTCAGGCGGGCAGAGTACTTCCTTCCTACATGAAACTACGCGAGAAATATGGTTTTAAGGAAATGATGGAGAATCCAGACTTGGCAGCACAGGTAACTTTATTGCCTATTCATGATTTAGGTGTTGATGCTGCGATCTTGTTTTCCGATATTTTGGTGATTCCAGAAGCTTTAGGAATGGAATTGAGTTTTGAAGGAAAAGGACCAAGTTTTTCCACTGCATTAAAAGATGTTGCTGATCCTTTATCTTTCCTAACCGATAAGCCTGAAAAATTAGAGCATATTTATAAAGCGATCGATTGTATTTTGGAGACAAAACCGAATGAGATTCCTTTGATCGGATTTTGCGGAGGTCCTTTAACTACTTTGTGTTATATGTATCAAGGTTTTAGTCGAAATCAGAATTTTCCGGATTTTGTTCCTGCTATTTATCGCGATAAAGCATTGATGAAGAAGGTAGTTGCTAAAATTACCGAAATGAGTATTCATTATGCCTTAAAACAAGTAGAACATGGTGTAAAAGCTTTTCAGTTGTTTGAAACGCATGCTGGTTTAATCCCCGTTGAATTGTACAAAGAAGTGTTTTTACCATCTGTAAAGGCAATTCTAGGAGCGGTTCGCGAAGCAGGAGTAAAAACTATTTACTTACCAAAAGGATTAGGAACTGGTATTAATATGGTAAATCATGATTTATGTGATTGTGTTAGTGTTGACTGGCAAATGCCATTGCATGAGGTGAGAGGAATTGTAGGAGAGGAAATGATTCTGCAAGGGAATTTCGATCCTCGTATTTTGGAGGCTACACCACAAGCAATTGATCAGGAATTTGAATATTTCCTGAACTATGGCCGGAAAGACCACAAATGGATTTTTAATTTAGGACATGGTTTATTGCCATCAATACCTGTTGCAAATGTGGAGTATTTGGTGAAAAAAGTAAAAGAAGCGGATTGGGGAAGGTAAAATAATCCATAAAAAATAGAGAATGAGGTGTCGGTTTTGGCACCTCATTCTTGTTTTATTATAAAATAGATTCCTCAAATTGTTATCTTCGTAATTCTATAAAATTAATCAAAATTGAAGCATGAGTAAAATTCATATTTATTGCAGTATCGTAGCAATAGTATTTGCAGGCTGTAAATCAACACCGAAAGAAAAATCAACGATTGTAGAAAATATTACCGAGAAACCGAGTTGTTGTGAAAATATACCAGACCGTTTTGCCACTAATAAGCAGGCGAAGAACGATGAAATGGCTTGGATAGAAGGTGGTACTTTTAGTATGGGTGGAGACGATACACAAGCTCGTGACGATGAATTTCCAAAGCATGAGGTTACTGTTTCGGGATTTTATATGGACGTTCATGAAGTAACGAATGCTCAATTTTTGGCGTTTACAGATGCTACCGGATACATAACCGAAGCAGAGAGAAAACCAGATTGGGAGGAGATTAAAAAGCAATTGCCTCCTGGAACACCAAAACCTGACGATAGCGTTTTAGCTCCTGCATCATTAACTTTTTTTGCGCCAAATCATCCGGTTAATTTGAATAATAATGCAGCCTGGTGGGCGTGGACCTTAGGTGCAAATTGGAGACACCCTCAAGGACCAGATTCATCGATCGAGAAAAAAATGAATTTCCCAGTTGTACATGTTTCTTGGAATGATGTTATGGCTTATTGTAAATGGGCTGGTAAACGATTGCCAACCGAAGCAGAATGGGAATTTGCTGCACGAGGTGGTTTAATTGATAAAGTGTACCCTTGGGGGAATGAAAATATTGATACCGGTAAAATAAAAGCGAATTCGTGGCAAGGTCAATTTCCAAATATAAATGACGAAAAGGACGGTTTTTACACCGCGGCTCCAGTTAAAACATTTCCTCCAAATGGATATGGTTTGTACGATATGGCAGGAAATGTTTGGGAATGGTGCTCAGATACCTATCATTACGATTATTATAAAACAATAAAAGGAGCGAGTGTTAATCCTAAAGGACCAGAAACAAGTTACGATCCAAATGAGCCTGGAGTATTTAAGAAAGTAACTCGAGGTGGTTCATTTCTTTGTAATTCAGCGTATTGTTCTGGATATCGGGTTGCGGCGCGAATGAAATCGAGTGTGGATACAGGCATGGAACATACTGGTTTTCGTTGTGTAAAAGATAAATAAGCTTTATTTAATGTCGTTTAAAGTAGAAAAGTCACCCTTGTAGGTGGCTTTTCTATTTTTTATGCGCTGTGGATGTAGGATTTAAAAATAATTTTATGTTGAAAAACTTACTACAACAGTTAGGATTATTTTTTTAGGATTTCTATTTTTGCAATCGTAAATATATAAATATAGAATCACAATGGCAGATTACACAAAAATGTGGACTGATCTTGGTTTAAACCTTGATAATCATGATGCTTTACTTGCAAACTTAGGTGGAGCATACCAATCTATTTTCATGACGCAGGAAAATCGTCCGGCAGGCATGGGATATTTCGATTTTGTAATGAGTGAAGCGCATGGCCTAAGAATTCAGGAGTTGCGCGAAGAGCAGGAGGCAGGTCGAAAGATTATTGGTTCTTTTTGTGTTTTTGTTCCCGAAGAAATTGTTTTAGCAGCTGGATGTACTTCGGTAGGTTTATGCTCTGGTGCTGATTTTGCTCAAGAAGAAGTTGAAAAGGTTTTGCCTCGTAATACTTGTTCATTAATTAAGTCATTTTTTGGCTTTAGTTTGGGTAAAGTTTGTCCGTATATGGAAGTTTCTGATCTTATTGTAGGAGAAAATACTTGCGATGGAAAGAAAAAAGCTTTTGAAACTTTCAAAGAAATGGTTCCTAATTTTTACCAGATGGATATGCCTCAAAATAAGGCTCCGATGGGAAGAAAATTATTAACACATGAGTACAAAGCATTTCTTGCAAAGTTGGAAGAGATGACTGGCAAGAAAATTAGTAAGAAAGATTTGCAGGAAGGAATTGCGATTGTAAATGCAAAACGTGCAGCCTTAAGTAGATTGGCTATACTTCGTGCTGCAGATCCTTGTCCAATTTCTGGTTTAGATGCTTTGTTGATTAATCAAATTGCCTTTTTAGATAATCCAGCTCGTTTTACCGAGAAGCTGAATGCTCTTTGCGACGAATTGGACGTATTGGTAAAAGAGAAGAAAGGTGCAATAGCCGAAAAAGCTCCTCGTGTTATTATTTCTGGTTGTCCTATGGCAATTCCAAACTGGAAAGTTCCTGCAGTTATTGAAGCTGCTGGTGCGGTAATTGTTGGAGAAGAATCTTGTATTGGTGAGCGTGGACAACGTAATGCTACCGATGATTCTGCCGAAACACTTGATGGTTTAATTGATGCAGTTGTAGATCGTTACTTTAAAATTGATTGCGCGGTATTTACTCCAAATCAAGAGCGTGTAGAGCATATTAAGGAAATGACTAAAAATTATAATGCTGATGGTGTAATTCATTATGGCCTTCAATTTTGTCAGCCTTATATCATGGAATCTTTTTCGGTTGAAAAAACCTTAGAAAAGGATGGTATTTCTGTATTACGATTAGAAACAGATTATAGTCAGGAAGATATGGGACAATTATCAACTCGAGTAGAAGCTTTTGTTGAAATAATTAAATAAAAAGATTTGCAATATATAGGAAGACTGAGCGGTTTCTAACTTCTCAGTCTTTTTATTTTTATCGAAATATTTACTGAAAATAGCATGATACAAGCAGGGATAGATATTGGTTCTAGAAGTATTGAATTAGTAGTAATTGAAGAGGGAAAGGTGATTGTTAGCAGACAAGCTGAATCTGGTTACAATCCGGTGGAGCGTGTACAGGAATTACTTGCTGATATTTCGTTCGATAGAATGATGACTACTGGTTATGGTCGGGCTAGTTTGGAGATTGCTTTTGATTATCCGACAGTAACGGAGATTAAAGCATACGGAACTGGCGCTGCAAGTCTGCACCCAGGTGTTCGTGGAATTCTTGATATTGGAGGACAGGATACCAAGGTTATTTCTTTGAATGAAAATGGCAAAGTTTCCAAGTTTGAAATGAATGATAAATGTGCTGCAGGTACCGGTAAATTTCTGGAAATGATGGCAACGACTTTAGGTTATCAGCAACACACGCTTGGCTTAGAAGCTTTAAAAGGGCAGGAGGGAATAGAAATTAATAGTATGTGTGCTGTGTTTGCAGAGTCGGAGGTAACTTCTCTTTTGGCGAAAGGTTGTCAGCGTGCAGATATTGCCTTGGCTATTCATCAATCGGTGTGCCGACGAGCTGTTGGAATGATTAAACGACAGGATTTAAAAACTCCCATATTATTTGCCGGAGGTGTTGCAAATAATGCCTGTATGATACATCTTTTGAAACAAACTTTTGGTGATGATTTAATTATTCCCGAATCTCCACAATTTGTGGGCGCGTATGGTGCTGCTGTTTTAGCTGGTCTTTAATAAGGAAACAAAAAACCACCCTAAGGTGGTTTTAAGAATTGCCTAAAGTTAATAATTATCGATATTCTTTTTTTTCGAACTGCTTTAGCTTATCAATGTCCCGCTGAAATCTTTCCATTAAATCTTTCGAGAAAGAGTTAATCAAGTAATGTTCCTTTGATGTGGTTTCATCAGAGGCTTCAGCAACAATCTTCATGGCAGTAATAAATTCGTCGTATTGTGGTGCTGGACCATAAACATGACAAAAATTAATCACCTTATTATAAATTTCTTCCACAGAAGAATTGTGCGATTCTTCAAATTCAAACGACCATAAAATTTCGGAGCCAAGCGCATGATTTTTTAATAGTTGTGTAAGCGTTTCTTTATCTTCTTTCTTAATTACTCCATCAGCTTTTGCCAAAGCATATAGCAATTCCCCGAATACTTCGTATAATTTTTCTTCCTTTCTCATTGCATATGATTATAATTTTAAGTTTTTGCCATATGGAACTTACCATGCTGGGAAAATCATCTCCCTTTGTGTCAAAACACCCTTGTCATGGACGTTTCATATCTTTTTTAGGTAGATACCAAATATCACAAACCGTTACCTTTCAAGTTACTACATTTGAATGAGAATTGTATAAGAAATGATCAATCAATAAAAGAATTTGTTACATCAATTTTTGTGTCGCTGTGCATCGAAATACTTGGGTAAACCGGATACCAAGAGCCTCCAATGTTGTTTTGAATTACCGAATTATCTATAGAAATGTTGCCCGTGTGGTTATTTGTAACAAAGAAAATTGCAGCACCATGTGTAGTTACTTCATTTCGCTCAATAAGAGTGCCACGAACATCTAAAGTCATGGTATTACCGTCGTTATAGATTGCGCCACCACTTCCGCCTCCCGGAGTTCCCGATTGTGATGGATTTCCGCCATTTCCAATTGCTTGATTGTAAGAAAATAAGCTATTTATAATGGTCCACGATACTCCAATACTACTAATTGCACCACCATTAGAACCTACATTGCCATAACCTTCGGCACCGCCAAAAGTGCAGTTCACAACATACACAGGTTTGTTTTCATATTGACTAAAAACTCGGATGGCACCACCACCAACATCAGGACCTAAATCGGCACAAACATTATTGAAGAATCGGCAGTTAACGATTTTTAAGCGACCACCTCGAACCCAAATTGCACCACCTCCATCATATTCTTTTTCAGATTTTGAATTGCCGTTAATAAATGTGAGATTTTGAAGGGTTAATTGAGGATGATCTTGATTTTGACAATGAGAAGTGGTCCAATGTTGATCTGGATCGCAGGTGTTCATGTATAAAATACGCGTTTTGCCTTCGCCACTTAAGGTGATTAATCCGCCACCATCAATAACCACATCAGTACTGGCATCGTTAAAAATTTTTGCAGCTTCACTTAGTTTTATTGTTATTGGTTCGGTTCCACAGTTAAATACGATTTTTCCTCCTTTGGCAACGGCTTCAATAAATGCTTTGGCCGTGCAACTTTCAGGAGTACCATTTCCAATAACATGATCTGGATCCGAGACATCTTCCAATCTTGCATCTGCAGGGATAGGAGAGTCGCCATCCGGATTTCCGGCACTGGGACCATTGTCTGATATTTCAATTAATTCTTGACTTTGCTCATTGTCATCTTGCTTATTCGAAGAGCAACTTTGAAGAAGAATAAAACAAATAAAAAGAAGACAGGTGAATATTCTAATATTAGAAGGTATGGATTTCATTTAAATAGATAATTAAAGATGAACAATCGAACTACCTAACGCTTACATTTTTTGAATAGTACTATTTATTATAGAAAATCTAATAAGCTTGCCCAAACTTACTATTTATAAACGATTTTATTGGAATATAAATACAGTCAGAATATTAATAATGAGAAAAAACAAATTTTATTTTTCAACTCTGTTTGTGTAAAATTTAGGAGAAACTCTTGATCTTTTAGTAAAAAGTTATACATCAATATTAGTAAAAGTTGAAATGTTAAATTGTCCTGATTTACAAGGTTAATATAGAATTTGGGTTTAATATGTTTTATGGATTTATCGGATTATTTTACTTAACCAAACTGTTACTTGTAAACAAATTCGTACAGAAATAGAATATACATTAGTCATAATATGTACTTACCTTATGTAGTAAACAATAGAATAAGAGAAACTACATTTTATGCGAAAACTAAAAAAGCTTTTTAATAATTTATATTCTTTTGATAAATATTTTTTAGAGATATTTTATAGACTAAAGGATAAAACATGCTCAAAAAGAATTTTATTATTGAATTTTTTAATTAAAAAAAAGAGTCAATGTCTAAATACAGAGTATTTAGACGAATTCGGTAAAGCTTTTCACGCATTAGCAAAAAACAAACGATGTTTACGTTTAGGTATGAAGTACCTGTTACTATTTAGAATTTTAAGTCCATTAATAAATAAGGCATTAGCACGCATCATTTACAAACGAAACTTCTTACTATTTAATGAGTGCATAGGGTATGGTAAACTTGTTGTATTAGATGCTGGTCTTAATGCATGTCGCGCCAGAAGTAGCTTATGCGTTAAAGGAATGGAGTACAAAAATTAAAAGAAAGTTTGATGCTGAATGAGAAAAAATTAGGCAAGAAAACCTATAAGCATCAATTGAGAATGGGTATTGTTCCAAAAGCTGGTAAACTCACATCAAGTCTTAAATGTGTTGTAGCTTGTGAAACACTTTCCTCTGATTAGAAAAACTGTATTTACGTTTGATGGAAAATTTTGCCTATACCATGAAAATGGTGTGTGGGTGTGTTGCGCTCAAGAATATTCACATTGGGACATTTATAAGGAGGCACGAAAGTTCCTTTTTGTAGATCCAACTTATACTATGCATTCTTGTCATAATACCCAAAAATTTTCTGTTTTCGTCTATATCAACCTTTCTCATGTGAACATTTCCATTTAAATCTACATAATAGCAAGCCTGCATTGTAGCTGGTAATTATTAAGAAGCTTTAATTGGTGTAGCAGATGTTTTTTCGATACACACAAATACCTGAATATCGATTTATAGCCCAAAGCCTAACCTAAGACTTATTAAAAAGGGCCTTAGGTTAATGGTTTATCGACGAAAAAAGAAAACTCAATTACAGCTGCAAAAAAACAATTTAAAAAGGAGTGAAATATGTTTTACCAAGTATAAAGGTCCGAAGAAAATAAGAGCCAATCTGTTGTAAGTGTTCTTGCTTGAAAGGGACGTGGACCTATTAAAGATTAATAAAAAGCTTTAGCCAGCAGAATTAATCTATCTCGGACTCTAAACATATTCGATCTCTCTGTACCACGAATAATGTTGCATTATGCCTAGTATAAATCTGACTTTTTTGAATGTGAATAATTGTTTAACTCAATAATAAATAAATGAATATGTGTAATTATTATGTGAATTATATTGGAGAAATGAAGTCGGTGATTTCATATCCGATACCAGAACTTTCATCTTTGATCGAAAAATACGTTTTTTATGAAAATAGAAATATAACAAACGATATTGTGTTTAAACCACTATCAAATGGTAAAGTTGAATTATTTCTTCATTATGACAATAGTCATTTGTACATTTCCAATTGTAAAAAAAAATAAAAGCCGATAATATATTTACAGGGATTTCAGATATGAACTCTAATTTATTATTTCAACCAGTTTCAGGAAATGAAAATTGCTATAGGGGAGTTTTAATAAGTTTTAGTTTCGAAGGAGTATGTAAATTATTAAATACAGATTTAAATAAGTTCACCAATAAGGTGATGCATATTGAATCGGTGATGGGTAATGATGGAAAGAAATTAGTTGATCTAATATCAAAATCAGCGACCCAATCTGAGAAAGAACATATTCTTAATCGTTTTTTCAAAACATTATTAGATAGAAAAAAAAACAGTTAAATATTCACCTACAATTGGTATGTGAATATATAAATGAAAAAAATGCTTTTTGCTCAGTAAACGATCTTGCAACTCTCCTCAATTGTTCCGATAGAACTATCCGCCGTTTATTTAAAAATGAACTCGGAATTTGTCCTAAAACATACCTTAAAATAATTCGCTTTAATCTCCTCTGTAAAAAATTAGAATCCTTTCCCGATTTAGATTGGTTCGACATAGTTTGTGAGTGTGGATACTATGATCAAATGCACTTCATTCACGAATTTAAATCTATTATGAACTGCACCCCACAAAGCTTTATGAAAAAATGTAAAGGTAGGTTCTACTTTCACAGACCCTTTTTAATTGAATATATCGGTAAATGAGAAAAAATAAAGAAAAATAATGCATGTCCGTTTTTTACTATGGTGAGTCTATTACCTGACGTAAATTGCATATATGAAAACGAACGAGGAATGACATTGAATCAACATAAAAATAATCAAATGAACCAAAAGTTTAAGAATAGTAATGAGATAAAAATAAGAAAGGAGGTAGCTATGATTAGAGCTGAACCAATGTTATAAATAAGAACTTTGAATTGTCGATTAGCTAATTGTATGCAAGTGATTCGAGATTCATGATAAAAGCGAGAAATTCTTTACTCAGGTCATTTTTTACATACTCTTAAAAAATGGAAATGGCTATTGAAAAAGAATTTCTGGCAACACTAAAACAACCAAAGAAGATTGAAAATTCTGTAAAAAATGGTTCACACTCATGAGTGAATTTTATTTCACCAAAATAGAGGAATAAAGACCACTATTAATAAAGATACAATGGAAATAAAGACCATTGTTTTTTAACAACTTATTATAGGCAACTAAAGGAAAAGCCCGTAACAAAACATCTAAAATATAAAAGAAGGAAATTATGAGTTACTTAAATATAAGTGAAGCAGAACGCATCATTACAGGTGAAGAATTCAAGAGATTACAACCTATTGTTGAAAAAAATCAGATGGCAATTCGATGTAATAAAGGTAGCGAATACAAAGGTGGGGATGGTTACAACCTAGAGGTAAATATATCAGATAATGATGTGAAATTTGCAACTGCTCTCTACGCTTCAATATGTTTTTCTCAAGATACCATTCAATCAGGAATAGACTCGTATAAGCTCTTGTTGCTGAAAAAGTGTGCTCTTTCATCATCTGAGACTTATAAGTACACGCAGGGAAGTGACGTATATAACACGCTTTTTAAATGTAGTGGATTGGGGAAAGACGCTACTGTGATATTTGCATTGAATATGAATGATAGTGCAATTACTATGGCAAGACGTGTTGTTGAAAAAATCCTAGAGTTGAAATAAGTCGACTATCATCAACCGTATTAAATCGATTGTTGAAATAAAGAAAATCTTATAACAAAATATTTTATAAAATCAGGAAGGAAATTATGGCAAAAATTAAAACGAAAGACCTAAAAATACACATTGAATCTCACGGTGGTACTTTGGAACTTTTAACAAATGGAAATTATGATATCCGTAAGAACGGTAAGTCTGTAAATATTGGCAAACCAACAAATGACAGATGGGAATGTCCGCAACTAAGAAGAGCTTGGGGAGATGCTACTGGAATTCCAAAAATTGATGGATGTTAGCCTTCAATTAGTATGTTTTAGCGAGCGAGTTTGAAAATAGTATAAAACATTTGCTAAATCCCAAGGAATAGGACAAGTCAATTTACTAGTTAATAGGAGTTTATGGTTGTCGGCAAGTTGAGGATTTTAATCAATAAACTTATCAAATAATTTTTTTTACAAACCACGATAGAGAATTTCTCAGATTAGTGATACAAGTACTGGAGCTTATCCAACAATAAACTAATTGTCATAATTTTAGATGAATTCTCCGTAACTTAATAAACAGAAAGGAGGTGAATAGATATGAAACTGTTCACATAGATTTTGAAAAGTATGCTATTCGCATTGGCTTGCCAATAGCATACAAGTAAGGTGTAAATACCACCTTATAAAGTAATTCAAAAACAAATCCACAGAAAATCTGTGGTATGGTATTGACTTAGTTACAACTAATACCATTTACAATATTATTAAAAAAACAGAAATAATGGCTACAGAAATTAAATTAAATTTTATTAATGAGTCGAACGACCAAAATAATTCGCAAGTAGTATTTTTCCAAAAAAACATTGCAACTGACTATGATGAACTTGCTGTTGCATGGAAAGTAATTGAAAATTGTGCTACGGGCTGGCAACATCCATTTACTTATCCTATGACAATGAAAATAAGTGCTGCCGATTCATGGGGAAATGAAATAATTGAACCAATTGTAGCATCAAATGGTCAGCTGTTTCACGTGTTTTCTGATCCATCTGGTGATCAATTGACTTATCAAGGGCCAGGAGCTAGCCGAAATGAAGTTCAGTTAAGAAACGATCTTACCAATGGTTCTATTGATGCTAAAATTTATAAAAATGGAAAATTATTGGCTGTTAAAACCGGTGTTTCTCCTGATCAAAAAGCTGTTTTTCAATTTAAACCAACGTTATGGGTGGGAGTGGTTTCTCAGATTGAAGAAGGTCAAGTGATGAATTCTGCTATTATTTCTGATGTGAATACAGAATTAGGTTTACTAGGGGTAGCTTCTGCCGATATTGTTATGTCTGGCGGTGGAGTTGGTAAAAATGCAACAAAATTCCAATTTACATTAGAGAATATTGTTTATGCTTAAACATAAAGGGAGTGGCTTGCCACTCCCTTTTAATTAAAAATTCTAAATAAATTAAATACTAAAATCATGTATAAAACAGACATTTGCTCTCCACCGCTTAGCATAGAAACAAGACTATTTAATATCCCTGGTGGCGAATTAGAAGACATTTTTTTCACCTTCAATTTCAATATTCAAAAATTAAACACTAAAGATGAAATTACATTTACGTTGGATCTAAATCCATCTTTATGCAAGGAGGAAGTACAAAGCTCTCCGCCAGCAGAGTTTAGTGTTGAAACCTATAAATTTGAACCGAGTAAACAATGTTTATTTGAACATAATACACCAGAAGGCTTTTATGTAAAAGGAATAATTAAAATAATTAGTTTCAACAATCCTATTGGACAGTTTGATGAGAATCGTAAAAATTTCTTGTTTGATATTTCAACAGGACATAATGATAATACTCCTCATGATATTAAGGGCTTGTTTGCACTAATTGATCCTTCTTCTTCTTTAACGGATTTATAATATCTATAAAAAAATAAAACTATAAAGTTTAAGGCATGAATAACGCAGATTATATTCGGAGTAGCTCATGGATTACTGATGACAAAAGTTTCATATTCGATTTTGAATTGGATATGAATGGAATTATTAGTGAAGGTAGAGTAAAAGTAAGTCTAAAATTCATATCTCCTTCATCGAATCAAAAATTACTGTGGGATAATAGGTATCTAATAGTAAATGATACTGAATTAGTAATATCTGAAAATACTGTAGATAATTATTGCGTTAAAGGATTTCTAAAAGTCTTTTTGGAAAAAAAAAGGAAAAATAACAATTTAGTAATATGGGGAGATATTAAGTATGGAAGAATTAATAATCTATATCATTTTATTGGACCGATGGTTATAGAAAAGGAATCTATTTCCAGTCGAACTCCTTTGTCTCCGTCACAAACAAACGAAACAGAAATTGTACTTAACAACGAGACTACCGCACCTTCTATTGCCGAAGATTTACATCAGGACTTATTTCCATTTATTTATTTAAGTAACTGGCCGAACATAGATGATCGAGGCAGAAATTTAGGTTTTGTAACCTACCAAGCGATTATTACCAGTCCTCCTGCAAACACCTTTTTTGATAAATTGATAGAACTAAAAAAGCTGGGTGACCGAGTTGGAATTGAAGAAGAGGTTGAACGTTTCTTTAAGAATGATGGTTTGTATAAAGATGTGTGCGTAACCGACTTAACGAATTTATCTGGAGAGATAGTTAAGTTTCAATTGATCTTGATTGAATGTGAAAAAATGGAGGATATCAACTTCTTAGTATCAACCATTTGTGAATTCTTGCATACTAGTGTGGATCGTTTTTATAGTTATCTTAAGAGTCAGGAATATTCTATTCAGAAAGAAAAGTTATGGCAAACCTACTTTGCTTTGGTGATTAAAATTGGATATCGAGTTAAATGTTTAGGTGAAATTACAAGGTTACTTATTGCATGTAATCTTCTGGAAGAATTATTTTTTAATCTTACTGAAGAAATCAATAAAATGCCCTTTAAGCAGGAGGAATTAAGGGATTTACTACAAGCAAGTTTAGTTTTGCCGGATAGTGTTTTTCCATTACCTCCTTATTCAGAATCTCCACCAGTTGGAAACTCAGAATCGTGGGTTAAGTTGTATGCAATTGGTAAGCTTAAACTGGTTAAACAGAAGCTATTACGCTACGAAGCTGGCGAAATAGCTAATATTATTTCTGTTATGCCAGGAGAAAAAAAAGAAAACACAAAAAGAAAATTACATCAGGAAAGCGACAAAGTTAATTGTGTAGAATTTAACGAGAATTCCAAATTACAAAATACCGAAGAAAGAAACGCCGATTTAACTAATGAAATACTTTCTACTCTAGCTCATAGCAAAGATTCATTTACTTATACCGACTATAGTACAAATTATGGTGCTCCAACCAGCATGACACTTAATGGTAGTTATTCTGTTGAAAAAGAATGTATGGAGCCAGAACAAGTTAGGGCTTCAAAATTTGCAAAAAAAATAATCAATGAAACCTCGGCTAAAATTCGAAAGCAAGTTACTAAGCAAAGAGTGCATCTGATTAATCACGAACAGGAAGAAACTACTATTAGTATATTAGATAATACGGGTAATAAAAGTGCTGTTTTTGGTACTTATTATTGGCTTAATAAAGTTTATGAAGCTCGCCTGATAAATCGGGGCAATAGATTAATGCTAAGTTTTTTAATTGCCAAGCCTGCTGCACAGTATATAAAGGCAGAATTTAATTTTAAGAATGAGACACTTATTGAGCCAAAACCGCCAACAGCTTTATTCCAAATTTATTCATTTAATGATATATCAACTCAAAATTACACGCAGCTGTGCACTTATTATGCTGTAGACGATTTTGATTTACCACCTAACGAAACCAAAATTATTTCCGGAATATTAGAGGGAAACGAAAGTAAATTTATAGATATACCTGAAGGTTATGAGGCGAATATTGCTTTTGTAACCTATATTTCAAATCAAAGTGATGATCAATGGAAAGTTAATGGCCTTGTTGGAAGGCAAGATTTCAATTTTACCGGAACAACTGGAACATTGCAAAATCTGACACTATCACAGGAAAATAACACGATACCCATCTCTGCGACATGTGATTTTCCTTATTTATCTCCACCAATCTCAGTTCAATCTTTCAGAATAAATATTGAGGTTGAATGCAAATGTTCCGATAAGAAACTAAAAAAGTGGAAAAAGAAGCTTTACCATCTAATTATGGAAAAGTATAAAGAGCAAAGAACGATATATTACACTGAATTAAACTCGAACTTACACAACAACAAGTTTACCAATCCATTATACGAAAGAAAAACAATCAAGAAAGAATTTAAAAAATCATGTGTTAAACAATTAATATACAACATGATTAAGCTTAACGGATTTTCAAGAAGTGATCAACACAGTGGTCCCTCAAGCTATGAAGTTAACAAACCCAAATATTTGAATTTTTTAGATACTGCAATAGAATGGAATGAAATGACTTATTGTCTTCTCGAAGATTTTGGCAGTGAGTTGGATTTCTCTAATATGGAAAGCATTGATGCTGGTGATGAGAATATTTTTGACGCATTTCTTCAGGCCGAAGGTGCAAGAATAATCGTACCCGTAAAACCAGAATTTAATAATACAACAATTTATTTTATAGCAACAGGTGCTGTTTGGTTAGGGAATGATAGCCTTGCGCCGATTTTAAACGAGCAAGCACCTATTGTTTCTGAGTTAAAAAGGCTTAATCATGAGCATGGAACAAATGATAATATTTTAGAAAGTTGGCAATTTAAAGTGCCTACTTCATTACAAATACTTAGTAGCGAACTAAACCTAAAAATATAAACTATGAATGATGAATATTGCATATATAAAACAGAGCACTTGTCTTCCGATAGGTTCTATAACTGCCTTTGCCGGAGAAGTAACTACGTGCAATACTGGAGAAGAAAACAAGACACCTATTGAAGAATTAGGTTGGATGGTGTGTGATGGCAGAAAACTGGAAACGCATGAGTATCCTGAATTGTTTGCGACTCTTGGAACCTTGTATGGGGGGAAACTATCTTCTGGAGATGAACCAAGTTATTTTAATATACCCGATTTACGAGGAATGTTTTTAAGAGGAATTGGCGCAGATGATGCAAGCACCGAATTGAGAACGAAAGCTATTGGTGGAATGGAAAACGGGCTTGGCTCAAAACAAGAGTTTGCGGTACAAAAGCATGTGCATGTATATACGTCATCAATTCCAGGAACTCTTACTCCTGGTGCGTTGGTGGCAGCTCCTGTAAATAATTCAACAAACCCAAAAGATACAACGGAAACTCCTACAGAAAGCGTAATTCAAGGGAATGTAAAAGTGAGTGAATACGAAACGCGCCCTTCTAATGTATTTATTTATTATTTAATTAAATACAGATATTAAGCGCAAAAAGAACCTAACTAACATAGC
The DNA here is from genome assembly GCF_002843315.1 of Labilibaculum filiforme. Classification (GTDB taxonomy): domain Bacteria; phylum Bacteroidota; class Bacteroidia; order Bacteroidales; family Marinifilaceae; genus Labilibaculum; species Labilibaculum filiforme. The sequence continues at coordinate 28,624 of NZ_MVDD01000030.1, forward strand.
TAAGTGATTAGAAATTATTAATGGGCAATTAATAGTTACGATAACAAGATGTATGTCAGTTAATTATAAATAATAAGATGCGATAACTCATTCCTCATAGTACCTATTATATTTTCCTAGGATAAAAGGAGCCTATTTCATCATAATAAACACGTATAAAAAATGACTACTTCCGTAATTAATCAAAAAATAGTAATAGGAATATATATTGATGCTTTATCGAATGTAAAGGATTTATTTAAGACGCTTTTTTTTATATCCGATAACACAAGTTTGGAATATGAGATAATTTTATTGATTGATTCGATTAAGCCAGAACTGAAAAGGGAAATTAGAAATACGTTTGATTTTAAAATAAAAACTGGTATTAATCTGCACGGGCGTACATCGCTATTTAATTGTCTGTTAGATATTGCAGCCGATTACTATCTATTTGTGGATTGTGGAATGTTGGTTGGTTCTAAAGCTTTAGACCAGTTGGTAGAGTTGATGGAGAAAAATAGGGACATTGGAATAATTGGGCCATCTACCAATAACAGTTGGAGCCAACAGTCGTTATATAAAGATGCTCAGCCGGAATCTGTTAATTGGTTGGAACGGGTTGAAGAAATAAAGCAGGTAAATAGCTTAAATTTTCAGGAATTAGATAGCCTGTTAGAATCTTTTCTATTCATAAGAAAAAATGCAATAGAAATAGTGGGTTATGCCGATGAAAAATATGCCGACGGTTACTATTGGGAAGTAGATTATTGTGTTCGAATAAAAAAAGCAGGTTTTAAGCTTATATGGGCAAAAGGCATTTACGTACATAGGCTATTTGCAGGTGATGACAATAATAGAAATAAAACTTCGGTAGCTAATTCAAATTATTTTAAAGAGAAATTCTGTGTAAAATTTAAGTTGGATTCCAATCCACCAAATTGTGACTGTTGCAAGGGATTCTTGTGCGAAAGTTTTGTTGTAGATATAAAAAATAATTTAAAAATTTCAGAAAGAACAGAAAGTGTCAAATTTCCTCTTGTTAGTTGTATTATGCCAACTAAAAACAGAGCCCATTTTATATTGCAGTCTATTAACTATTTTCATGCACAAGACTACCCAAACAAAGAATTAATTATTGTTTATGACGCAATTACAGATTTGCCAGATAAGCTTATTGAAAATAAAAATATCCATTTGTTTAAGAGCGAAGATGGCGATTCAATAGGGAAAAAACGAAATATGGCATGTGAAAATTCTTCTGGAATAATAATTATTCATTGGGACGATGATGATTGGTATTCTGCGAATCGAATTTCTAGACAAGTTCAACCAATTCTTGAAAATGATTGTGATATAACAGGTCTTAATAATACTCTTTTTTATCTTAATACTTCCAATGAGTTTTGGAAATGTTCCGAGGATTTATCGAAAAAAATGTTGGTGGAAAATGTTCATGGAGGCAGCTTGGCATACAATAAATCGTTTTGGAGCAAGGCTAATAATTATCCGGATACTTCATTGCGAGAAGATGCCGATTTCATGCTGAAAATGATGCGAAATGGTGCCAGATTAAGGCGGATAGATGGAAAAGAACTTTTTATTTATTTACGACACGGAAATAATAGTTGGACATTTAATACGGGGCTTTTTCTTGATCCATCGGGTTGGGAGAAGGTGGATACACCCGATTGTATTTTGGAAGATATTGCTTTTTATCGATCAATGCCTAAGGAAAAAAAAGAAATATGCAATACAAGAAATCAAAATATACCTAAAGTTACTTGTATTATGCCAACTGCTGATAGAAGAGAATTTGTTCCCAGAGCAATTGAGCACTATAAAAATCAGCTGTACAAAAATAAGGAACTTATAATTATTGATGATGGTACAGATAAAATAGAAGATGCAATAAGTAAAGGAGATAATGATATTAAATACGTCTCTTTAGAAAAAACTACTAGTATAGGTGAGAAACGTAATATTGCTTGTGCATTGGCAAGTGGCGAAATAATTATTCATTGGGATGATGACGATTGGATGTCTCCAAGCTGGATACAGTATCAAGTAAATACTTTACTGGAAGAGAATGCAGACGTAACTGGATTAGATCAACCATTCTTTTTTCAACCTAAAACCGCTAATTTATGGCAATACAATTATCCTAAATCTGAGAGGCCTTGGGTACATGGTGGTACGCTGTGTTATACTAAAAAATTGTGGCGGAGAAACCCTTTTAAAGCTATAAATATTGGAGAAGATGCCCGTTTTTTATGGAGTAATTGTCCTAAAAAAATAGTGCCTCATAATAATGTTGAACATTATGTAGGATTTATTCACGATAAAAATGTGTCGCCAAAAAACACAAAGGACAGTAGATGGCATGTGATAGATAATGAGATTACTATGCGCAACGTTGGAGGCGCGCATTTATTCCAATTTAAATGAAATTGTATTTCATACATTTCACCTATATCCAAATGGACTTTCTTGATGTATTTAACTAATTTAGCTCTTTTTTTATTCGTATTTGTACATAAATATAATATGAATTAGTCATAATATGTTTGTAACTTATGTAGTAAACTATAGAATAAGAGAAACAATAATTCATGCGGAAACTAAATAGCCTTTATAATAGCTTACATTCTTTTGATAAATATTTTTTAGAGATGTTTTATAGACTAAAGTATAAAACAGGCTCAAAAAGAATTTTTTTATTGAACTTTTTAATAAAAACAAAGAATCAATACATTGATGAAGAGTGTTTAGACGAATTCGGTAAAGATTTTGACGCATTAGCACAAAATAAAAGACGTTTACGTTTAGATATTGAGTCCATGTTATTACTTCGAATTTTAAGTCCATCAAAAAATAAGGCATCAGCACGTATTATTTGCAAGCGGAACTTTTTATTGGCGACGTTTTATCATGAACAAGGTTTAATTAATGAGGCATCTCTAAAATTAAAAAAGACAATGCGACTCATTGAAAAATACGAACTTTTTAATGAGCGTATAGAATACTATTTTCTGATAAAAGATCTTTTTGCTTCGAAAGATTTATCTAATCAAGAGGAAACACTTCACGATACACTAGCAGCCGTTAAGTCTATTGAATTTCAATTATTAAATGATTTAGAACTAATTGCATTCAGAAAAAAGAATTCTGAAAATAACGTAATACTTGCCAACGAACAAGATACTAGTTATTCCAATTCCAAATTTCTAAATGAAAAATTACTGGATTTACAGCGGAATAAGCTAAAGGAATGGGGAAAGAAAAATTATTCCAAAGCGAAGAAGTATTTAGAGGAACAATGTGCCGAGCTTAAGAAAAATAGTACTAATGGATTTAATTTAAGCTTAGAATGCTTGCTACAATTAATGCATATTAATATCTGTTGCGGATCTGAGCAACAAAATGAAAAACTAGTTGAGATAATAGAACATGAGTTTCTTTTAACGAAAAAGCAGGAATCTGAGTTTTTAGAACTACAATTCACAACTAATTTTCTATTGAAGAATTTTTCAGTTTGTTATCCTATCATTATTAATTTACAGAAATGTCAGATCAGTAATGATAATTCTGAAAAAGAGTGCAAAATAAAATTCTTTGAGTTGCTTTTGGCTTTTGTAGGTAAGGATTTTATTCAAATGAATATGCTCTTACAGTCAGAGATAGCACTATTTACATGCGAAAATTCATTATCTATTAATATCCGTTTAATGGAAATCTATTCTCTTTTAATGCAAGACAGAGCGGATTTATGCAAATACAAATTGGAATCGTTGCGACAGGCGATAATGCGTAAAAATGATATTAATAGATCAAGATATTTATTTATA
>NZ_MVDD01000031.1 GCF_002843315.1 Labilibaculum filiforme
TATCAATGGCAACTAGGTTTTTACTAACATAACGCATAGATTTGTATAACAAGAGCCGTGTGATGGGAGACTATCAAGCACGGTTCTGTGAGAGGCTTAGGGTGAGACTCCCTTTGCCTACTCGACCACTTAACGTTATAAGCCATATCAAATAAACCAAGTAGAATATTAGTAATTAATGAAAATTTTCGAAGTAAAACAATCTGAATTAAAGGAGATTACTCTATTCTTAATTGAAAAGAAGATTATCCTACATCCGTTGATTTCTCCTGATGGAATACCTGACTTTACTGGATATGAAAACAAAAAAATTGAGATAATACTTGATAGAAATATATTCGTTTATCTGCTTAGTTTGCTTGAAAATGGAAGACTTAATGACAATTACAAAAGAAAAATAATTAGTTCTTTGATGTTTTGGATTGAATTTAACAGTTTTTCCCTAAATTCTGGAATTGCTCTGTCTGAATATGCTGATTTCAAAAATGATAATATATCAGCGAACCAAGAACATAATATTGTTAATAAGTTATTTATCGATTACACTCCAAAGGACTGGTTAGACCTTGCACTTGCTCGTCGAGAGACAATAAAGAAGGTAAATAATGTATTGGGAACTGAGAATAAATTTCATGTTGAATCTTCACATTTTAAAATGCATTATCTCGAAATGTTAAAACTTGCTCAACTTTATTATAATGAGGAAATTTCGATAATTGAAAAATATAATCTTTTCTTCGATTGGATTTATAAAAATATAATTATTTGTCAATATACAATTTGTTTAAGCGCAAAGATTTTAAGTGGGAAAAGTAAGGTGTTTAGTTTGAAAAAAATCAATTTTAAAGAGCTAAACAAGTTTTGTACTAACCAAGCCTGGGATTTAACTTATTTGTCAACTTGGAGTACTTTTTATTGGTATGAAAAACAATCAGAAAAAATCTACTTATTTGCAACTGCTGATAAAGAATTACGAGAAATTTTCACATTGACAAATATGCATCCAGATAAAATATTCTCAAACTACTTTGGGAAAAATAATGGAAAAGAAATTGAGCTGATTATGAAGAAAGTCTACTTACCTAGAAAAAAAAGAGACATTAATGACGATATATTAAATGAATTAATAGAAATTGAAAGAAATAATCTTGAAAATCAGATAAATATAAAATACGGCTTATAACAACCAAGCCTTCGAGTAGCAACAACTGCCCAATAGGTAGGGGGCGTTGATGGTTCCGATGGCATTATTGCTATTTTATGGGGAATGGTTTAGTTTGAGGAATTTTTAAGAAAAGAAATCTTGTAATACACAGCCTTTTACATGTGGGTTTTCCAAAGAATAAATAATTTAAGAGCTTTAAAAGTTTGCTAATAGTGAGCCTTTAAGGCTTAAGCCACATATAATAATTTACATCTCCTATTTTTAAGGGCGTTTTCAATTTTCAGGTATCCTGAAAAAAAGCTATGTTTAACACTTAATTAAGTAGTTTGTTGAGTTTTTAGACAGACTGCCGTTGGCGGTTATTGTAAAATGATACATTCTCCAAATTAAGAAACTGTTTCAATTTGGTTTTTTTATCTTTATCGAAGTAAAAATTATATAAATGACAAAAGAGACTTCCATAAAATTATTTGAATCAAAAAAGATTAGAGTTCATTGGGATAATGAGAAAGATAAATGGTTTTTCTCAATTATTGATATTATTGAGTCATTGACAGGAAGCTCTAATCCTCGGAGATATTGGAGTGATTTGAAACGTAAGTTGATTAAAGAAGGATTTAGTCAGTTGTACGAAATTATCGTACAACTGAAATTAGAATCAGCTGATGGTAAAAAGTATGAGACGGATTGCTCAGATACAGAAGGATTATTAAGAATTATTCAATCTATTCCGTCACCAAATGCAGAACCATTTAAAGTATGGTTAGCCAAAGTGGGATACGAACGAATTGAAGAAACAGAAGACCCAGAGTTGGCATTTGACAGAGCAATGGAAACCTATTTGAAAAAAGGGTATTCAAAAAACTGGATCAATCAACGAATAAAAAGCATTGAAGTTCGGAAAGAGTTGACAGATGAATGGGAAATAAGAGGAATGCAAAAGGGACAGGAGTATGCCATTCTAACAGATGAAATCACAAAAGCATGGGCTGGATTAACAACAAAACAGTATAGAGATTTTAAAGATTTGAAAAAGGAAAATCTTCGAGATAACATGACTAATTTAGAATTAGTGCTGAATATGCTTGCGGAGACATCAACAACTGAATTGTCAAAAAAGCATAAGCCAAATACATTAATTGAAAATAAGAAGATTGCTAAAAAAGGTGGTTCAGTAGCTGGTCGTGCACGGAAAGATTTAGAGCAAAAATTAGGAAATAGCGTGATTAGTTCATTAAATGCTAAAGAATTAAAGAAAAAAGATGAAAATGAACTTGACGAATAAACAACAAACCGCTAACACGCGGTATAAAATATTGCCGAGACGGTAGGTTATTCAAGTGTTGTAGTCCGCTTCAAAGTTCGTTGTAACTTGACAGTTGATTTGCCCGCAATCCCTTATTGGCCATACCGCCAACCGTTGTGCTTCATACAATAAACGATGAGAGAAATTTTAAAACTATTGGTAATTCTATTGACATTAATACACCTGTCAAATACTGCTTTAGCTCAATCTGAGAAATGCGACACTGATAAATTACTTGTAATTCATGAGAATATAGATAGTTTATCTATTCAAATGGTCGAAGATTTCCTTTACACATTCGACGAATCATGCAAGAATAATGCGGAGTATTCACAATGGAGTAAAGAATTGTTGTATAAAGTGATTGACAAAAGAACTGATCTCTTTTTTAAGGCTCTACTGTCTGAAAATATTACAAATGATAGCTGTATTCTAAAGTCATTTAGTTCTCCATTATTGGACTATAATTTCCAGAAGTTTTATGACAAAATTAAAGTAACCAAAACCAATTCAAGTGTGAGAAATAGTTATTTGAATGCACTCGTTGAATTAGCAAAAGATGAAGGTCTTGAAATTGTTAGGTAAAGCACGAAAGCACAACAACCAAGCCTTCAAGTAGCAACAACTGCCCAATAGGTAGGGGGTGTTGATGGTTCCGATGGCAATATTGCTACTTTATGGGGAATGGTTTAGTTTGAGGAATTTTTAAGAAAATAAATCTTGTAATACACAGCCTTTTACATGCAGGTTTTCCAAAAAAAATGTATAAAGATGTAGATCAGTCTCCAGCTTTTTTTGTGTTTTATAGTGAGATGATTTTACAAGCATGCATAGCTATAGCATTAGTATTGAATTAATGGAGTTCTTAGGGGTGAAATTGGTACAAATAAGAACTTGGTTTCTGTCAGAAAATAAAAGCAATATCAATTTTTATGTATCCTTAAAACAGCTATATTTAACACTTACTTGAGCAGTTTGTTGAGTTTTTAGACAGACTGCCGTTAGGTGCAAGCTTAAAACCAAAAACGATGAAACAAATACTATTAATATTTTGCATATTCTGTTATCTGTTAACAGTCAATGCACAGACAAATAAACCGTTCCCCTATTTAACTTCGATAACTAACAGTGATGATTCAAAAGTCCAGCTGTTTATTGATAAAAACAAATCGGAAATTTTTAATGTAAAACTTAAAGAATTAGACAAAAATCATCCACTCCATATCTCGACTGATTGCGAATCAGAAATGACTTTACTCGCAATTACAGAAATTGACAATTCAAATAAAAAATACGCTATAATTTATGGTTATTGCCCTGAACCAGAATTTAATATTTACGACGCAAATGACCTTGATAATTATATCGGAGCAATCGGAGGACTGGAATTATACATTCCTGGAAATGGAAATTTATACGTATCAGGTCATGTAAATTCAAACTTTAATCTAAAAAGGAAATTGACTTTTATTGACAATGAAATTAAGGAAGTAGAGCAACCTCAATATTATGTGGGATTAAAGACAAAGACTCTAAATTCAATTACTTTGTATAAAACAAAAGAATTAAAAAACGAAGTTGCCAAACTACCTGAGAATTATAAAATAGAAGTGATACTTGCCGAATCAAGTTATAAACTAGACGAGTATTACCTAGTTAAAACCGAATTTGGTTTAATCGGCTGGACGAAGGTTAAAGCTGGACAATATAAATCGATTGACATTGAAGGAATTTATTGGGCAGGAGATTAAAATAAATAAAAGCCAGCACCTAACAACTAAGCCTTCGAGTAGCAACAACTGCTCAATAGGTAGGGGGTGTTGATGGTTCCGATGGCAATATTGCTACTTTATGGGGAATGGTCTAGTTTGAGGAATTTTTAAGAAAAGAAATCTTGTAATAATTTGGGGTGATAGTTTGATAGGATTGAAGCCCACTACCATTTCCGTTTTTTTTCCTAAATGTTGTGGGCCATAAATATAGGCAATACATGTAGTGAGTTCATTTTACTATTAATCAGCTTACTTTTATTACTTTTAATTTTTTAAAAAGAACCAGTCCGTTACCTTTTGTTCATCCTTAAAATATATCTTTTTATGAAGCGTAAAATACTTTTTCTATTTATAAGTCTGTTTACAGTTTTGGGCTTAAATGCACAAAACATTATATACGTTTATGGAGATGTGGCGGCCGACGGCACATTGCCTTCTGGAGTACAAAAGCCATTTCATCAAATGCGTTTGAACGATGAAGGGAATTTGGGGATGAGTGGTTTTAAGGAAGCCATTGAAGAGGTTGGTTGCACCATAAATGAAGTTTATGATCAAGAAATTGTTATTGATAGTAAATTTTTAAAGTCGGTAGATGTTTTAATCTTAGGATCCAATCAGCGTGTTTTTACCGAAGCAGAAGCCAAAGCCTTAAAACGTTGGGTGAAAAATGGTGGTGGTGTTATTGCTTGGTCCGATAGTGGTTTTGGCGGAGAATATAGCTTGGTAGGACTGGATAATGATTTGGGTAGGGTTTCCGACAATAGTTTAATGGCTCAATTTGGCATGTATTTTTTAACAGATAATGGCGCGGGCAATTATTTGGTTAGTGAGTACACACAAAATCATTATATCAATAAGAATAATAAACACAAGGGGGTTTCTTTTAGAGGGGAAGGCGTCAGTTTTGTTCGCGTTTCGCAACCAGCAATTATGCTTGCTAAAGCACAAGAAGGTGGTTTAGGCGGACGATTAGTGGTCAATGCCATTGATGGTGAGTTTCATGAGGAAACAGATGCTTCATTAGCTATTGCAGAGATAAGCGAAGGTCGTGTGCTTGGAGTTTTTGATCGTAATTTATTTTGGAATGCCGGAGCAGGTACACGATTAAGTCATTCAGACAATAAAGAATTTGCACAACGAATTGTACTGTGGGCTGCAGGTATCGAAGAGGAACAACGTTTTTCGGATGGTACCAATGCCATAGTTGCAGCCATAAATACGCCTCCAACAGTTACTATTGACTATGTGTACACAGAAGCGGATAATAGTCTTGCCATTGCAGCAGTAATAACCGATTCCGATTCCGATGACATGATTCCCGAAATTAGATGGGAGCAAGTAAAAGGTCCTGCCAATGTGGTGTTCGAAAATAATAATCCCAATACAACAACACCTCGTATATTTTTGCCTGAAGTTGGTAAATATGTTTTTAGAGCAATCATTATGGATGGAGAATTTGAGATGATAAAGAAGCTTGAATTTGAAAGGGAGTAAAGTTTTACTTGATGCTTAGCACCTAAAACCAGAAATTATGAAACGTCCATGTCAAAGCAATTTTGACACACAGGGGGATGATTATTCCAGCATGGTAAGTTCCATATGGCAACTAAAAAACAAATAATAATCATATGAAAAAGGATATCGAAAATGAATTTTTAGAAAAGGCTGAAATATTTAAAGCATTAGCACATCCAACGCGCTTATTCATTATTCATGCTGTGAACGATAAAAAGCTATCGGTAAAAGAGCTTACCGAATTGGTTGGTATTGATATTTCTACCATGTCTAAGCATCTCGATATTCTTAAAAGGAATAAAATAATTGAAGGAGAGAAAGAAAAAAACTTCATTTACTATCGTTTAGCAATTCCTTGTGTGCTCGATTTTATGCATTGTGCAATTAAAGTGATAAATAAAAAATAAAAGATTTACAAATCTATTTGGTTAATTGGCCAATAAAAAACAGGAGCTTTTAAAAGTAGCAGTAGAAAGCTTTTTCTTCTGCTGCTTTTATTTTTTAGGAGCTTAAATCACATTTATTTTACTCGCTTACAAATAACTAGTGTCAGCAACAAATCGGATGTCTTCTATCGTATAGTATGCTTTTGGATTATACTGTTTCACTAGTGTAATTACATCGCGTGTGGCTTTCCTTTTCAGGATAAGGAAAACAATTCCTACCGCACCATCTTTACCTTCCCCGGCAACACTGGTAACAGCATATCCCTTTTGGCGCAAAGCACGCACTAAGTCATCTACTTCCGAACGTGTAATAATGCGTAATAATTCATATCCCATCGCTATCTTCTCTTCAATTCGCATACCGATATAGGTACCCATACCAAATCCGGCAGCATAAGCAACATAGGTGAGCCAGTTATCAAGATTTTCCATAATTCGGGTAATAGTTATAATCCAAATCAGTACCTGTACAAAACCAATAAGTGGGGCATACTTGCGGTATCCTCTCGATACCATTATCACTCTTATCGTGTCAAGGGATACATCGCAGATACGTGCCATGAAAATTAATAGTGGCAATATTAGGTAGTCAAAATAAATAGAGTCCATAGTTCAGTATATAAAATTTAAAAGCAAAGTTACTATTTAATTACCACTGTCGATTTGAGATGTAGAAATCTACAGTGGTAATTAAAGCTAGTAAGTTTGATCAACTAGTTAAAGAAGTCGAACAAGAGCTAAATAATACTAACTTTCAAAAAGATAATTGAGAATAAGATAGGGTATAGTTTGCGATTTAATGCATCGTGGATCAGTGGATTATACATTATTGTTCTTACGTCAACTTTTTTCTTGATGGACACCGATGCGCTTCGAAATCTCAATCGGTTCCTATTGTAAATCGTCATACTGTCTGAAAAAGGGATACTTGATGGTGATTTAGTTATCAGTGAAAATGAATAAATATGAGAATCTATGTAAGTTGATTTAGCCAAATGGACAGTGTAAATCAAAACATTTAATTGTAATAGAAGTAATACCGAGCCTGAAAGGCTCAAATATAAATAGCCCGGGGTAGCACCCCGGGTTTGTTGTAGAATGTAAATCCGTCGCAAAGGGACTGATAAGAAAGGAGCTTCTCTTTCTCACGACGGAATGCAATATCTTATACCATATATTGTCTCCTGAAATAACTTAACAGATTATTACTCTTTTTGAATAGTCGTGTTGTAAATTAGTATACTATCTCAAATTTAGAATCTAAGAATCTATTTCCTTATTTGGAACTATTCTCCGAGTCAAAGTCTTCTGTTCTAAATCATGTTTTGTTAGTTTTAAAATATCAAAGGATAAAATATCTTTGCGATATATTTAACGAAGCGATAATAAGAAATGAAAATAGCCGTACCAGTAACAAGTAGCCGACAAATCGATAGCCATTTTGGTCATTGCGAATTTTATAATGTATTTACAATTTCGGAAAATCAAGAAATTGTCGACATACAAAAAATGGAATCACCACAAGGATGTGGATGCAAATCGAATATTGCATCGGTTTTGGCAGATGCAGGCGTAACAGTAATGCTTGCCGGAGGAATCGGCAACGGAGCTATTAATGTATTGAACAATTCAGGAATTGAAGTGATTCGTGGCTGTTCGGGCAATGCCGACGAGGTGGTGAAATTGTATGTTGCAGGATCGGTGAGCGATAGTGGTTCTAGTTGTCAGCATACCCATGAAGATGGTCATACTTGTAACCATTAAAAAAAGAAGGTTTTTACAGAAAAATAGGAAGGTAAAAAGAGGCCGTTTAGCTGTTTTTTCGTGTGGCCTACCAAAATAGCTATTCCTCGATAGAAGAAACGAGATGTAATTAGAGGAAAATATCATTATTTTCTGCAAGAAAAAAGGTTTATAGTCAATACTATAGACCTTTTTTGCTTTTAGGAATAAGCGGGACTTATTGCTTCGTTTTTTAATGATTTATTAAGGATGAAAATAATTGGAATATTGTAGGTATTCAACCACTTTTATTATTTAATTTGTAATGGTAAGTGTATAACTTATAAAAAAAATAAAATAAGCTTAGGCGATTATTAATCAGTGTTATAAAACGACTGTAATCAGTGTTATGAATGTTAAGATAAGAAAATCCGATACCAATGATTTTAATTTTTTGGTGAAATTAGAAGAGGAATCTTTTCCCGTTTTCCAAAGAAGTTCTAAACAGAGTATCAAACATGGTATTCAAAGTGAGTTTCAGGAGATTTTAATTCTCGAAACAAAGGATAAAAATAAAGTGCAAATAGGTGCTTTGGTTTTATTCAAATACAGTAAATCACTGCGAATCTATTCAATTGCGATATTGCCCGAATTTCAGAATAAGGGATATGGCGATTTTTTACTGAAACACATTGTAGAGTACGCAAATCGTCAGCATTTCGAAAAAATATTGATCGAAGTAAGCGCAAAAAATACAAAATTAATTGATTGGTATAAGAACAGGGGATTTACCACTTTGGAAACAATAGCCGATTATTACGGCGAAGGTGAAGCTGCTGAAAAAATGGAATTTAAAACGAATGTTGTGACCTATTCTTCAAAAACAACGAATATAATTGTTATAAATCAGCCTTATAAGTGGACTTTTCCGGATATAAATGCAAAGATTATTACAGTTAAAGAATATATTAATAACCCAATTTATCAAACCAATACCGATTTTAGAATCTTTAATCTTTGTAGTAGTTATAAGTATCAAACTTATGGATATTACGTGTCTTTACTTGCATCAGCTCGCGGACAGCGTATTATTCCAAGTACCATAACCATTCGCGATTTTCGTATTTTAAATGTAGTTCATTCAATTGCTTATGATATCGAGGATTACATCAATAAATCCTTGCATAAGGAGAAGGAAAATGTTTTCTCCTTAAATATTTATTTCGGTCAATCGAATACAAAAGGGTATAGTGCTTTGGCGGCAAAACTGCATCAATTGTTCGAAGCTCCCTTGTTCAAAGTCGATTTTATTAAGCACGACGACAAATGGATTATTAAAAAAGTTCAGGTGTTAACGATGAATAAAGTGGCCGAGCAGGACTTAAAATATGTGTACGAATTTGCCAAGAAATATTTTAATAAAAAAAGGTTTTATAGTACCAAACTAGTTAATTATAAGTACGATATTGCGGTTCTCGTAAATCCGAACGAAGAGAATTCACCCTCGTGTCCAAAAGCATTGGAGAAATTTAAAAGTGCAGCCAACCGAAAAGGATTATACCTTGAGTTTATCACCAAAAAGGATATCGATAAAATTAATGAGTTTGATGCTTTGTTTATCCGGGAAACCACAAGTGTGAACGATCATACCTACGAATTTTCGCGTACCGCTTATGCCGAAGGTTTAGTGGTTATCGACGATCCCTGGTCTATTTTACGATGCTCCAATAAAATTTATCAAAACGAGATATTTAAAAAACATAAATTATTAACGCCTCAAACCGAGATATTTACAAAGAATCTATTCGATCCAAAAATATTGAGTCAGATGAATTATCCCTTGGTGCTGAAACAGCCCGATAGTGCTTTTTCATTAGGCGTAATTAAGGTAGAGAACGAAACAGATGCGCTTGTCGAAATAAATAATCTGTTTAAAATTTCGGACATGGTGGTTTGTCAGGAATTTTTATACTCCGATTTCGATTGGAGAATTGGAATAATTGACAATACACCACTGTTTGCATGCAAATATTACATGTACAAAGATCATTGGCAAATATATAATTGGAAAGGCGAGGAGGAAGATAAATCGGGTAATTCCGAAACAGTTAGCATCGAATCGGTTCCCGAAATTGTGGTACAAACAGCATTAAAAGCATCCTCTTTAATTGGAGATGGTTTGTATGGTGTCGATTTAAAAATGATAGACGGGAAAGTGTATGTTGTGGAGGTAAATGATAATCCAAATATCGATGATGGAATCGAGGATTTTATTTTAAAAGATCAATTGTACGATACGGTTATTGATTCGATATATCAGCGAATTGAAATTGCTAAAAACGTGCAACGAATTGATTTTAGAAGAAAATAAAAACGGAATTCAAATGTTAAAAAAAGGATGTTATTTTCATTCTGAACTAAAATGGATTGTTATTTCAGATAAAATAATTGGATTGCAAAGCTTTGCGCAATTATTCTTTTGATTTATTTCACCTGTTTTTTGTCAATTGAAAGTTACATTTGAAGAGGAGACGATTTAAAATTAAAAGTACTGATAATTAATAGATTACAGTGCTTATTTAGACAAAATTAAGAGTATAAAAAGCAATTGGGAATCGTAAGATTTGCAAATAAGGGATTTTTCCTCTTATATTTGTCGTATAGATTTGTCAACGTAATCAGATCGAAAGAGAGATTGTAGATGTTCGTTGACAAAGTTAAAAACAAAAGGAATCTTTAGAGGTTCAAACTAGCAAAAAAGAATATGCAACTTAATTCAATAATTATTATTAGCGTCATTATTCGCGTCCTTCTGGACACGATTCGAGGCTGAGCATATTTAAATTAAACGAATTTAATTTTACAAAATATCTAAGGCCTCTTCAAAACGAAGGGGCTTTTTTTTTGATCCGGTTATTGTATGTTATCATTTAAGGTAGTCATTATCGTCATTATTATTTCAATCATCATTATTAGAATGGTGATGAGGGAAGACGTGCACACACAATAACTTTCGAAACAAACGAAATTATTTAGCGCTCTTTCCAACGAAAGGGCTTTTTTTTTGATCCAAATCGAAGCATACAATAGTTAAACCATTAATGAATTAAGCAAGATGTATAAAAATAAATTACGCAGTAATCAAACCACACAAGGCCGAATGATGGCTGGAGCCAGAAGCTTGTGGAGGGCAAATGGTATGAAGGAAGAAATGTTCGGAAAGCCGGTTATTGCGGTGGTGAACTCTTTCAGTCAGTTTGTTCCCGGGCATGTTCATTTGCAGAATGTTGGGCAAATGGTGAAAAAGGAAATTGAAAAGGCTGGCTATTTTGCTGCAGAATTTAATACAATTGCTATCGACGATGGAATTGCAATGGGTCACGATGGGATGCTATATTCCTTGCCTTCGCGCGATGTTATTGCCGATAGTGTTGAATATGTTTGCAATGCCCATAAGGTGGATGCAATGATTTGTATTTCCAATTGCGATAAAATTACTCCTGGAATGATGATGGCTGCAATGCGATTAAATATTCCTACTGTTTTTGTGTCGGGCGGACCGATGGAAGTTGGGGAGTCGAAAGGCGAAAAGCTCGATTTGGTTGATGCTATGGTAAAAGCAGGTGACGAAAGTGTGAGTGACGAACGCATGCAGGAAATTGAAGAATCTGCTTGTCCAACCTGCGGAAGTTGCTCGGGAATGTTTACTGCAAATTCAATGAATTGTTTAAATGAGGCATTAGGATTGGCTTTAGCAGGAAACGGAACATTACTAGCAACGCATAAACTTCGTAAAGATTTATTTATTGATGCTGCGAATTGTATTGTAGCCATTACCGATAAATATTACAAGGATGGCGACGATCGTGTTTTGCCACGATCAATTGCCACAGTAGATGCATTTCGAAATGCCATGACATTAGATATTGCAATGGGAGGTTCTACAAATACTGTGCTTCACTTGTTAGCAATAGCTCATGAAGCCGAGGTCGATTTTACAATGAAAGATATGGATGAGCTATCTCGAAAAACTCCAAATTTGTGTAAAGTAGCTCCAAATTCACCTAAGTATTACATCGAGGATGTAAACAGAGCAGGTGGAATCATGAGTATTCTTGCTGAACTAGATCGAGGAAATCTTTTAAATACCGATGTGTATCGGGTTGATTCTACTAACCTAAAGGAGGCCTTGTTACTTAATGATATTTATTCTGAAAAACTTAGCAAGAAAGCTTTGGGAAGATGTCATGCTGCACCGGGGCAGATTGGTAGAAATTTAACTTTCGCATCACAGAATATGGCTTTTAAAGAGCTCGATAAAGACAGAGAAAATGGTTGTATCCGTAGCATGGAAAATGCCTATACAAAAGATGGTGGATTAGCTGTATTGTTTGGGAATATTGCTCCTAACGGAAGCATTGTAAAAACGGCAGGAGTAGATCCTTCGGTTTTCGATTTTACAGGTACAGCAAAAGTATATTATTCGCAAAAAGATGCTTGTGAAGCAATTCTAACCAAACAGATTAATGCCGGCGATGTGGTTGTGATTCGTTATGAAGGACCGGCGGGTGGACCCGGAATGCAGGAAATGCTGTATCCAACCTCTTACCTAAAAGCTATGGGATTAGGAGCTAAATGTGCGCTGATTACCGATGGACGTTTTTCTGGTGGAACTTCTGGATTATCAATTGGTCATGTGTCTCCCGAAGCAGGAGCAGGAGGAGCAATTGCCTTAATTCAGAATGGAGATAAAATTGAGATTAGTATTCCTAAAAGAAGTATTAATGTCTGTATTTCTGATGAGGAATTAGCACAGAGAAGAAAAGACGAAGAAGCATTTGGTTCGGAAGCATTTATGCCTCGAGGACGTAACCGTAAGGTTTCAAAAGCACTTCAGGCATACGCAAGGTTGGTGTCTTCGGCAGATAAAGGAGCAATAAGACAATTATGAATTATTAATTATGAATTAATAATTGAGTCAAAAAAAGGTAAGAAATATAGGCTTTCAATTTTTGACTATCAACAACAATCATTATGGAAGTAGCAGCAAAAACAAAAAATATAAATGGAATGAGTAAAACCATTGAAAGAATATCCGGAGCCGAAATTTTGGTTCGAACGCTTATTCAGGAAAATGTAGATACCATGTTTGGATACATTGGTGGTGCAATTATGCCGGTTTACGATGCGTTGTACGATTATCAGAAAGAATTAAAGCATTACATGTCGCGACATGAACAGGGAGCTATGCACTCTGCTCAGGCTTATGCTCGTATCAGTAAAAAACCAGGTGTGTGTTTCACAACTTCTGGTCCTGGAGCAACAAATGTAATTACAGGTTTGGCCGATGCTTATCTGGACTCAACTCCTATGGTGGTAATTACCGGACAGGTTGCCAGTGGATTGCTGGGAACAGATGCTTTTCAGGAAACCAATATGGTTGGTTTGTCGATGCCGGCAACCAAATGGAATTATCAAATTACCAGTGCGGAAGAGATCGCCCCAATAATGGCGAAAGCATTTTATATTGCTCGTTCTGGTCGTCCGGGGCCGGTTTTAATTGATATTACCAAGGATGCTCAGATTGCCACAGCAGATTACGTTTATAAAAAATGCGAAAGTGTGCGTTCTTATCAGCCGGTTCCTAAAGTAAATCAAGAAGAGATTGAAGCGGCTGCAGCATTGATTAATGGAGCAAAAAAACCATTACTTTTGGCCGGACAAGGAATTTCTCTTTCGGGAGCCGAAAAAGAATTATTGGAATTTGTGGAAAAAACTCAGATTCCTGTCGCCTGTACTTTGTTGGGATTGTCAAGCTTTCCTACCGATCATCCATTGTATGTTGGAATGTTGGGAATGCACGGAAATTATGGTCCAAATAAGAATACCAACGAGTGTGATGTGTTGATTGCTGTTGGTATGCGTTTCGACGATAGAGTAACAGGAGATACAAAAAAATATGCCAAGCAGGCAAAAATTATTCATATTGATATAGATCGATCGGAACACAACAAAAATATTATTGTTGATGTGCCTGTACTTGCCGATGCAAAAGATGCTTTAACAGCCTTGAATAAACTGGTTCGTGGAACTGCTAAAGAAGCGTGGATGAAAACCTTTAAGGATTTTTATCAGTTGGAGTTCGATAAAGTAATTAAGAAGCAGGCTTATGCCAATAAGGAAAATATCAATATGGCCGAGGTAATCCGATTATTATCGGAGCAAACCAATGGACAAGCAATTTTGTGTACCGATGTGGGGCAACACCAGATGACAAGTGCCAGGTATTATGGATTTAAACGACCAAATACTCAAGTTACATCTGGTGGATTAGGAACCATGGGATTCGGTTTGCCAGCTGCAATTGGTGCTCAAATAGCCGATATGAATGCGCAGGTTGTATCGGTATCGGGTGATGGTGGTTTTCAAATGACTTTGCAGGAATTGGCAGTGATCAAGCAATATAAGCTGCCTGTAAAAACAATTGTTTTGAATAATTCATTTTTAGGAATGGTTCGTCAGTGGCAAGATTTATTCTTCGAGCAACGTTTTTCTTATACTCAATTAGAGAATCCTGATTTTGTGAAAATTGTAGACGGATACGGAATTAAAGCAAAGCGTGTATCGAAACGGGAAGATTTGGATGCCGCCATTCAAGAAATGTTGGAAACACCAGGAGCCTTCTTTTTGGAAGTAATGGTGGAAACAGAAAGTAATGTAATGCCAATGATAGCTCCAGGAGCTGCGGTATCTGATATGCGATTGGAATAAGTAATAAGGTAAAAGGAGAAAGTTTAAAAGCTAAAAGAGAAGGGAAAAACAGGTCATTTTATTGAGTTTTATCTCGCATCTCATTTCTCACATCTAATATCTAAATAAAATGAAGGAATATACAATAACAGTTTTTTCTGAAAACGACATCGGGTTGTTGAATGAGGTTACCATCGTTTTCTCGCGAAGAAAAATAAATATTGAAAGTTTAACCGTTTCCGAATCGGAAGTAAAAAGGGTTTCTCGATATACCATTGTTGCTTTTATGGAAGAAGCTCGAGTTGAGAATGTAGTTCGTCAAATCGAGAAAATCATAGGTGTATTTAAGGCTTTTTATTTCGAGGCAGATGAAATTGTTCATCAGGAAGTAGCGCTTTTTAAAATTGCGAATACACCAGATCTGAATGGAAATTTGGAAGCATTAATGAGAAGTCAGAATGCAAAAATACTTACCGTTCATCCAGATTTTCTGGTGATAGAGAAGGTAGGGTATAAGGCTGAAAATCAGGAGTTATTTAATGAGTTAGAGCAGTTTGGAGTGCTTCAGTTTGCTCGTTCAGGTCGTGTGGCAGTATCCTGTCAGCAGAAAGAGTTTACAAGTTATTTAAAAGAATTATCAAATTAATAATAGATGTAAGAGGATAGAAATGCGATGGGAGAATAGAATCATGCTACCCATTTCAATATCAAATCTAATATCTCAAATCTAATATCTAAAAACAGAATAAAATGGCGACAATAAATTTTGGTGGCGTTGAAGAACAAGTAGTGACACGTGAAGAATTTTCATTGGAAAAAGCACGTGAGGTAATGAAAGATGAAACCATTGCAGTGATCGGATATGGTGTTCAGGGTCCAGGTCAGTCTTTAAATTTAAAAGACAATGGTTTTAATGTAATCGTTGGACAGCGTAAAGATTCTAAAACTTGGGATAAAGCAGTGGCAGATGGTTGGGTTCCAGGAAAAACCTTATTCGAAATCGAAGAGGCTTTGGATAAAGCTACTGTTATTCAATATTTATTATCCGATGCAGGACAAATTGCTGTTTGGCCTACTGTACAAAAATATTTGAAGCCTGGTAAAGCGCTTTATTTTTCTCATGGTTTTGGAATCACTTACAAAGAGCGCACAAAAATTGTACCTCCGAAAGATGTTGATGTGATTTTGGTAGCTCCAAAAGGATCGGGAACTAGTTTACGAAGAATGTTCTTGGAAGGACGAGGTTTAAATTCATCTTATGCAATTTTTCAGGATGCAACTGGAAAAGCTTTCGACCGAGTAGTAGCATTAGGAATTGGAGTTGGCTCGGGTTACCTGTTCGAGACAACATTTAAAAGAGAAGTTTATTCTGATCTTACCGGTGAGCGTGGAACTTTAATGGGTTGTATTCAAGGAATTTTTGCTGCTCAATACGATGTGTTGCGTGCAAATGGACACTCTCCATCCGAAGCGTTTAACGAAACTGTGGAAGAGTTAACTCAAAGTTTAATGCCATTAGTTGCTGAAAATGGAATGGATTGGATGTATGCAAATACTTCTACTACTGCACAACGTGGTGCTTTAGATTGGTGGAAGCCTTTCCGCGATGCTACGAAACCAGTTTTCGAGAAATTGTATAAAGAAGTTGCAGCCGGTAACGAAGCGCAACGATCTATCGATTCCAATAGTCAAAGCGATTATCGTGTGAAATTGGATGCTGAATTAAAAGAACTTCGCGAAAGCGAAATGTGGCAAGCAGGTACTGCCGTTCGTAAATTAAGACCAGAAAACAACTAAGAATAGTAAGTGAATGTGGAATGAGTAAATGAGTTGTTCAGAATATATTCTTATGGTGCGAAGTAGTGCACACGATAAGAGGTGGGAACAATGTTTAATTAGCGAGATAATTATAAGTTTTAGGGATAAAAATTGTTCTCATTTACTCATTAACACATTCACTTTTTAAAGCTTGAATATCCCAATACAAGGAAAACAAAATTTATATTAGTTGACAGATAAACAGGTGTTTGTGTTTGTTTTGTGTTGCAGGAAATGTATTTGGATTAGTTTGAATATCGGATTTGCAATTGAATAATTGTTTTTCCTAAAGGCCATAAGTTTTTAGGTTTGTTAGGAATTGATGATTTCACCAGATATTCTAAAATTGTACAAAACTTTAGTAAGATGATTTATGATAGTATTCTTATTGGTTTTCACCTGATTATTGATCTCATTATTGGAGAATCAACAAGGAAGACTGTGTAATATTCTAACGGATGTGAGTTTATCATACAAGGTTCTTCCAAAGACAGGAAGAATTTTTTTTTGCAGCAAAAACGAGTAACAGTATACTAAAACACAAATTACAATGAGTGATAAAATATTTATTTTCGATACCACGTTAAGAGATGGTGAGCAAGTTCCGGGATGTCAATTGAATACAATAGAGAAAATTGAGGTAGCCCGAACTTTAGAAGCGCTTGGAGTGGATGTTATCGAAGCAGGATTTCCGGTTTCAAGCCCGGGAGATTTTAATTCAGTCGTCGCAATAGCCAAAGCAGTAAATTATCCTACTATTTGTGCACTAACCCGTGCTGTAGAAAAGGATATTGATGTGGCTGCCGAGGCGCTTAAGTTTGCAAAAAGAGGGAGAATTCATACTGGAATTGGTACTTCTCCTTATCACATAAAATCAAAATTGAATTCAAACCCCGACGAGATTCTTGATAGAGCTGTTCGTGCCGTTAAGTATGCCAAGCGCTATGTAGAGGATGTTGAGTTTTACGCCGAGGATGCTGGTCGTTCGGATAATGAATATTTAGCACGTGTAGTAGAAGCAGTGATTAAAGCGGGAGCAACCGTAATTAATATTCCCGATACCACAGGATATTGCCTTCCCGGCGAATATGGTGCTAAAATTAAGTACTTAATGGAAAATGTTTCTAATGTTCACAAAGCAATCCTGTCCACTCATTGCCATAACGATTTAGGAATGGCTACTGCTAATTCTTTAAGTGGTGTTATTAATGGGGCTCGCCAGGTGGAGGTAACCATCAACGGAATCGGCGAACGAGCAGGAAATACTTCATTGGAAGAGGTGGTGATGGCGATTAAAACGCATCATGCTTTGCCATTTCATACAAATATTAAAAGTCAGGAAATTTATGCCGCCAGTCGTTTGGTTGCTTCTTTAATGAATATGCCTGTTCAGGCAAATAAAGCAATTGTTGGAAGAAATGCATTTGCACATTCCTCTGGTATTCATCAGGATGGAGTATTAAAAAACAGAGAGAATTACGAAATTATTGATCCTGTTGATGTTGGGATTAAAGAATCAGCCATTGTTTTAACCGCAAGAAGTGGTCGTGCAGCATTGAATCATCACCTTAGTCAAATGGGTTATGAGCTAACAAAAGCTCAGTTAGATGATGCCTATACCCGTTTTTTAGTGATGGCCGATCAGAAAAAGAATTTGACAGAGAAAGATCTTTCCGAATTAATGGGAGATACAAATGATTTACAAAAGTCGGTAGAATTAGTATTATTGCAGGTAGTTTCCGGTAAATCAACGATTCCAATGGCAACAGTTCATTTGAAAATTAAAGGAGTGAGTTGTGCTGCTACAGCAGAAGGAAACGGGCCAATTGATGCTTGTTTTAATGCTGTAAAAAAATTAATTGAACAAGAATTTACCTTAGGCGAGTTTTTGGTTCAGGCACTTACACGTGGCAGTAATGATTTGGGAAAAGTTCACGTTCAGGTGGAGCACAAAGGGCGTGTTCATTACGGATTTAGTGCGAATGTTGATATCATTACCGCTTCGGTAGAAGCATTGGTAGATGCACTTTCCAAAATAATATAAGATAGAATTAGAAGAAAATATTCAGAAACTATTTGAATTTGTTTAAGAATTTTTCTGCATGTAAAAATACGGAAGAATAAATTTAAAACAGTTTCTCAAATACATAATCGTATTAAAAGAGTAATATGGAACCAAAAACACTATTTGATAAAGTATGGGATGCTCACGTGGTTGAGAAAATTGAGGGTGGTCCAAGTGTATTTTATATCGATAAGCATTTAATTCATGAGGTAACTAGTCCGCAGGCATTCTCTGGTTTAGAAGCAAGAGGATTGAAAGTTTTTCGTCCTGAAAATACCATTGCGACTCCCGATCATAATATTCCGACCGAAAATCAGCACTTAACCATTAAGGATGAATTGTCGAGAAAACAGGTGGAAACCTTAACCGCTAACTGCGAGAAAAATAACATTACGCTTTATGGTTTAAACCATCCGTATAATGGTATTGTTCATGTAGTTGGTCCTGAATTAGGACATACTCAACCGGGAATGACTTTAGTTTGTGGCGATAGTCATACTTCAACACATGGAGCTTTTGGAGCGGTTGCTTTTGGAATTGGTACTTCGGAAGTAGAAATGGTGTTGGCAACTCAATGTATTTTGCAGCCGAAACCTAAAAAAATGCGAATTACGATTGATGGTGAGTTGCAAAAAGGCGTTACCGCAAAAGATCTTACTCTTTATGTGATTGCACAGCTGGGAACAGGTGGTGCAACAGGATATTTTGTGGAGTATGCAGGTTCTGCAGTTCGTGCCTTGAGTATGGAAGGTAGAATGACTGTTTGTAATATGAGTATCGAAATGGGAGCACGTGGTGGCATGATTGCTCCCGATCAAACCACTTTCGATTACGTAGAAGGACGCGAATTTGCACCAAAAGGAGAAGCTTGGAATCAGGCGCTTGCTAAATGGAAAGAATTAAAAACCGATGCTGGAGCTAAATTCGATAAGGAATATGTGTACCAAGCTTCGGATATTGAACCAATGCTAACCTATGGAACGAATCCAGGAATGGGAATTGGTATTTCGGGAAGCATTCCAGCAGCAAAAGATGTAGATCCAACAGAATTGCCAAGCTTTAAAAAATCTTTGGATTATATGGGATTTGGCTTAGGAGATAAGCTGATTGGGAAAAAGGTTGATTACGTTTTTGTGGGTAGTTGTACCAATGGTCGTATCGAAGATCTTCGGGTATTGGCAGGCGCTGTAAAAGGAAAGAAAAAAGCAGATTCAGTTACTGCATGGATTGTTCCTGGTTCAAAACAAGTGGAAAAGCAAGCTATAGAAGAAGGTTTGGTTGAAATTTTAGAGCAAGCAGGATTTAAAATGCGTCAGCCAGGCTGTTCGGCATGTTTGGCCATGAACGATGATAAAATTCCAGCAGGAAAATATAGCGTTTCAACCTCGAACCGAAATTTTGAAGGACGCCAAGGACCTGGTGCAAGAACCATGTTGGCTAGTCCGCTAACAGCTGCGGCGGCTGCCATAACCGGAGTCGTATCCGATCCAAGAGAATTGTTTTAATCAAAGCGTAGCTATTGCATTCTGCTATATAGGAGGAATTGCGATGGACAACATATAAAAAATAAAAGTATGCCAATAGATAAATTTACCACATTAGAATCGACATATGTACCGCTTCCAGTTGAAAATGTGGATACAGATCAAATTATTCCAGCTCGATTTTTAAAGGCAACAAGTCGCGATGGATTTGGTGAAAACCTTTTCCGCGATTGGCGATATGCAGCCGATGGAAAAGAAAATCCTGATTTTGTTTTGAATAAATCAGAGTATTCCGGGCAAATTTTAGTGGGAGGAAAGAATTTTGGAAGTGGTTCTTCCAGAGAACATGCAGCATGGGCTATTCACGATTACGGTTTTAAAGTGGTGGTGAGCAGTTTCTTTGCAGATATTTTTCAAAACAATGCATTAAATAACGGAGTACTTCCAGTAATTGTTTCTCCAGAGTTTTTGTCGAATATTTTCGATGCCGTAGAGAAAAACAAGGAACAAAAAATTGTGGTGGATTTGGAGAAGCAAAGCATTAGCTTGAATGGAAAAAGCGAAAGTTTTGTAATTAATCCATACAAGAAAAATTGTTTGCTGAATGGGTTCGACGATATCGATTTCCTGCTCGCAAGAAAAGAAAAGATAGAAGCATTTGAAAATACAGTGAATAAGTAAAATAGGATGGAGTGAATGAGTTTTTAAAATGTAAATCTCTCTCCTAAACTCATTACAAATTCACTATTAACGATAAAAAAAAATGAACGAACTGCGTAGCCTAGAAATAATGGACACTACCCTAAGGGATGGTGAACAGACTTCTGGGGTAAGCTTTAATTCCGAGGAAAAATTAGGGGTTGCTAAATTACTCTTGCAATCTCTAAAAGTCGATCGGATCGAAGTAGCCTCAGCCAGAGTATCAGAAGGAGAATTTAAGGCAGTACAGCGAATTACCAAGTGGGCAGAGGAAAATAATTATCTGGACAAAGTGGAGGTTTTGGGTTTTATTGATGGAACTGCCTCTTTGGATTGGATTCACGCAAGTGGAGCCAGAGTGGTAAATTTGCTTTCGAAAGGTTCGTTAAAGCACTTACAAGGACAGCTAAAAAAGGCACCTGGACAACATGTGCAGGATATTAAGGATGCTATTGCTTATGCCAACAATTTAGGAATTAAAGTGAATTTATATTTGGAAGATTGGTCCAACGGAATGATTTCTTCGAGAGAATACGTTTGGTATCTTTTGGATGAATTGCAGCACGAAAATATTCAACGTTTTATGTTGCCCGATACCTTGGGAATTTTGAATCAGGTGCAGGCTTTCGATTATTGTTATGCCTGCAGGGAAAGATATCCGAAATTGCACTTCGATTTTCATGCTCATAACGATTACGATTTAGCGGTTGCGAATGTTTATTCATCGGTTTTGGCCGGAATGAATGGAATTCATACTACCGTAAATGGTTTGGGTGAAAGAGCTGGAAACGCTCCTTTGGCTTCCGTAGTTGGGGTGATTAACGATCATTTGACACGGAAAATAAATGTTGATGAGAATAAAATCAATCGCGTAAGCCGAATTGTAGAAACTTTTTCGGGAATACGAATTCCCACCAATAAGCCTTTAGTAGGCGAAAATGTATTTACACAAACCTGTGGCGTGCATGCCGATGGCGATTCGAAGGACGATTTGTATTTTAATCGTTTAATGCCGGAACGCTTTGGACGTGAGCGTAAATATGCCCTTGGAAAAACTTCCGGGAAAGCGAATATTAAAAAGAATCTGGAAGAATTAGGAATTACTTTGGAGGAGGAGACCATGAAATTGGTGACCCAGCGAGTAATCGAACTAGGCGATAAAAAAGAAGTGGTTACCATTGATGATCTGCCTTACATTGTTTCGGACGTTTTGAATCAAACCATGGAGGAAATGCCGATTCAGGTGAAACATTACTCCCTGTCTTTATCCAAAGGAATGCGCCCTTTTGTATCCATTAATTTAGAGGTGAAAGGAAAAATGTACGAAGGAACTTCCTCGGGCGATGGACAGTACGATGCTTTTATGAATGCCATTTGGGGTATTTACGACGAATTGGGCAAAGATCGGCCTATACTTACCGATTATTTGGTTCGAATACCACCGGGAGGAAAGACCGATGCATTGGTGGAAGCTTTTATTACCTGGAATTATAAAGGGAAGGAGTTTAAGACCCGAGGATTGGATCCGGACCAAATTGAAGCAGCAATAAAGGCAACGTTGCGAATGCTTAATTTAATTGAGCAACACGATAATGCACATAGTGAGCAGTTGGCCGAAAATAAGAATAAAAACTAAACATGTATAATTAGATGTTGAGGGAATTAGGTGATCTCAAATCTGATAGCGCACATCTAAAGATATTACGACAAAATGAAGTATAAAATAGCAGTATTGGCCGGAGACGGAATTGGTCCGGAAATCGTTGCGCAAGCAAGAAAAGTTACTGATGCAATTGTTGCAAAGTTTGGACACGAATTGGAGTACACCGAAGCTTTGGTAGGTGCTGTTGCAATTGATGAAGTAGGCAATCCTTACCCTGATGAAACGCACGAATTGTGTATGAATTCGGATGCGGTTTTATTTGGAGCCATTGGACATCCTCGATTCGATAACGATCCAAGTGCAAAGGTACGTCCTGAACAAGGTTTACTAGCCATGCGTAAAAAACTGGGTTTGTATGCAAATCTTCGTCCGGTAAATACTTTTAAATCGCTAATTCACAAATCTCCATTGAAAACCGAATTGGTGGACGGTGCCGATTTTATGTGCATCCGCGAACTTACCGGGGGGATTTATTTTGGTCGCCCGCAAGGACGAACCGAAGATGGACAAACTGCTTACGATACTTGCGTTTACTCTGCAGATGAAATTGAACGTATTGTTCGTTTGGGTTTTGAATATGCAGGAAAACGCCGCAAAAAACTGACTATTGTTGATAAAGCAAATGTATTGGCTACCTCAAGATTGTGGAGAGAAGTTTCGCAGCGAATAGAGCCGGAATTTCCAGATATTGAAGTAGAATATATGTTTGTAGATAATGCTGCCATGCAGTTAATTACCTGGCCAAAACGTTTTGATGTAATGGTTACCGAAAATATGTTTGGGGATATCCTTACCGATGAGGCGAGTGTAATTTCCGGATCTATGGGAATGCTGCCATCTGCATCTATTGGCGTTCACACTTCTGTATTTGAGCCAATTCATGGTTCTTATCCTCAGGCTGCAGGTAAAAATATTGCCAATCCGTGTGCTACGGTTCTTTCTGCTGCCATGATGTTCGAATACGCATTTGGCTTGATGAAAGAAGGCGCTTTAATTCGTGAAGCAGTTGATAAATCATTGGAAGCCGGAGTAGTAACCGAAGATATTGCCGATGGTAAAAAGGCTTACTCAACAAGTGAAGTGGGAGATTGGCTGGAAAATTACATTCAAAATGCTTAAGAATACTCGATATTAATACACAAGCAAAGTGAGAATAAGCCTGAAGGAATTGGTTACTTTCAGGCTTATTTATTTTAACAAAAAAAGGGGGACGAAATGTCAGAAGAAATTTATTATCCGCTAATGGCGGATATTGTTAAGGCAAACAGGCGGGTTCAGGAGGTTGTGTTGGAAACTCCTTTACTCAAAAACTTAAATCTATCATCAAAAAACGAAGCAAATATTTATCTGAAAAGGGAAGATCTGCAACAGGTTCGTTCCTATAAAATCCGCGGAGCATACAATAAAATTTCCAGTCTTTCGAAAGAGGTCTTAGACAAAGGAATTGTGTGTGCCAGTGCGGGAAACCACGCTCAGGGTGTGGCATACTCCTGCAATAAACTAAAATGCTTCGGGAAAATCTACATGCCCGAAACAACTCCCAGTCAGAAAATTAAACAGGTAAAAATGTTTGGTGGCGATCAGGTGGAAGTAATTCTTACCGGCGATACTTTCGATGATGCGGCAGCAAGAGCAAATACCGATGCTTTGGCTTTGGGACAAACCATTATTCACCCTTTCGATGATCCTAAAATTATTGAAGGACAGGGAACTATTGGCTTAGAAATTTTGCAACAGTTAAATGAGCAAATTGATTATCTGTTTTTGCCAATTGGTGGCGGAGGTTTGGCTTCTGGTGTTGGTGCATGGATCAAAGAATTTAGTCCGAATACAAAAATTATTGGTGTTGAACCCGAAGGTGCTCCTTCCATGAAGATGGCCTTTGAAAAAGGCGAGAATGTAACTCTGGAGACCATCGATCGCTTTGTAGATGGTGCTGCCGTGCGTAAAGTGGGAGATCTTACCTGGAAAATCTGCGAAAAGGTTTTGGATGGTATTGTGGTGGTTCCCGAAGGTTTAATTTGCTCTACCATTCTGCAAATGTACAATGAGGATGCAATTGTGGCTGAGCCAGCAGGAGCATTGTCTATTGCGGCCTTGCAATTAATGGCCAAAGAAATTAAAGGGAAGAAAGTAGTTTGTGTGTTAAGTGGCAGTAACAACGACATTACCCGCATGGAAGAAATCAAGGAAAGAAGCTTGCTGTACGAAGGTTTAAAACACTATTTTATGGTTCGTTTCCCACAACGTTCGGGAGCGCTAAAAGAATTTGTAAACGATGTGCTTAGCACTGGCGACGATATTACCCATTTTGAATATTACAAAAAGAGCAGCAGGGAAAAAGGCCCGGCAGTAATTGGTATCGAGGTACAAAACCCTTCCGATTTACAACGCCTGCAAGACCGAATGACCGAGCGCAATTTTATTTTTGAATACCTGAACGATAAAACGGATTTGTTTCAGTTCATAGTATAAGTGCCGTTGCATGCATGTTTTGATGTATCCGTAGGGCCGTTGCATGCAACGGCTTTTATGGAAGCACAATTAGTATTTCATTTACCATTTTTCCGGATTGGAACGAATGTATTCCTCAATTCTGTTATATTCTTCCTGATTTCTAATTATTCTTTCATGGAAACGGGATAACCAGCTAAAAGACTTGGAATCATTTAATCCGCACCATCGTGTTAGTGCAGATTTGTAGGATCTGATTATGGCGGATAAGCTTCCCGATTTTGGTGATATGGAAGCCATGTATTCGTTTTTATTTGATATATCCGTAGGGACGTTGCTCGTAGGGATCTTGCATGCAACGCCCTTACTGTTTACGATTCCTATTATTCCGTGGATATGATCTGGCATAATTACGTATTCGCCCAATTCAACATTCGGAAAATGTTGAGGGATCTCCAGCCAAAAGAGCTGTGCCTGCTTCCCGATTGCAGACAATTGCATTTCCTTATTCCTAATTTCGCCGAAGAAATATTCTCTGTTTTTTGTGCAGATGGTCACAAAATACCAACCTGTACTGGTGTAATCGTAGTTTCTTTTTCGGATAATTTTACGATTGGGATGCATCGATCTTTGTTTGGTTAGGTTTTCTTCTTTTTTTTTGATGTATGGTAGGGACATTGCATGCTTGTATGGATCTTGCATGCTTGTATGGACATTGCATGCTTGTATGGATCTTGCATGCAAGATCCTTACGGTTATTCTTCATTT
Source organism: Labilibaculum filiforme (assembly GCF_002843315.1). GTDB lineage: Bacteria > Bacteroidota > Bacteroidia > Bacteroidales > Marinifilaceae > Labilibaculum > Labilibaculum filiforme. The sequence continues at coordinate 25,628 of NZ_MVDD01000031.1, forward strand.
TTTAAAAACAGCATCCTTAGCCATATTACGTATTAATTTAGATGTGGGGCGTTTGCAAGGTTTTCTTCTTCTTTTTTAAGGATATTGCATGCAATGTCTTTTATTTCTTGCGAAGAATCGGGTTCTGTGAGAAGTTAGGGGTGAGATTATCCTGGCTTACTCGACTGTGTGGCGTTATTTCAATTTTTTCGGATTTTTCAAGCTTTTCTTTTCGTCACTTTTTAAACGCCTATCTATTTTGCTAACATCTTCTTCTGGTGATAGATTTTCAGGTTTAATACCACGTGATATTAAAGTATCTCGTACAGATTTATTGTTAGTAATATGCTCTTTAGAAATTTGGCTTTCAGTTTTCATATTATTTCCTTTAGCATTGAAAATAGTAATCTCTGTTGCAAAATCTTTTGCTTTTAAGAGTATTGTTGGCATAAAGTCTGCCAATGGCTTATTTGTAATACCCCATTTATCTTTCATTTGCTGAGTTGTCTTACCAAATAAAGCAGCGTCTCCCTTACTTCGTATAAGTGAAAAATTCTGATTTCCTCCAGTCTGTTCAAATATTACTTGTGATAATTCTTTTTCCGTAGCCTTTAATTTCTCTCTCGCTTGAACCCTTTCATGCTCAAGAATCTTTTTTTCTATGAGTTCTGCTTTTCTTGTTTGTACAGCGAAATACCGTTGTGCAAAAGCAATTTCTTCCTTTCTTGGATCTCCGTTCTGAGCTGCTAAATAACAGGCATAACGTGTTAACATTATGTCTGGAATTTCTTTTTCTGCACCCTTTGGCATTTGTATCGTTTTCCCGACGTCAGCAAAATGATCAAGTATCTCTTCCCCTGAAAGTTCGCAAGCTGTTTTTGCTTTAGAAATAACACTCTGGAAATTATCCCATTTTGCGTAAGATAATAAATGTTGTAAATCTCTTGCCATCCAAAACTCTACACCATCAGGAGTCTGATGTGCATATGATTCAAAATTTTCAGTCAAACTATATATTATAGATGTTTCCATGTTCTCTATGCGATTTAGATTATTTCGTTCTAATTTTTATCAACACCAAATTTAGCAAAATTTCGGAACCAGATAAAATCTCTAAGTTTCTGTGCTTTAATGCCACACAACGGTGAACTAGATGTGTAGTGTGCCATTAGAAATCAATAATCTTTCTAAATGTCACAGAGCCAAATCAGAGATTTTCAGAGTAACTTTCAAATTCAGACTCTGTCAAATCTCTGATTTAGCGAAGCTGCTAGAAACCTCTGCTGTTCGTGTGACAGCCAAACTGGCACATTACATATGCTAGATTGTGTGTGCCTTGAATGGTAAATTTAGTAAAAGTTCTTTTATGTAGTTAAATATTATGAAACGTCCATATATAAAGCTTTATACACACAGGGAGATGATTATATGGTAAGTTCCATATGGCAAAAATATAAAATAATAATCATATGAAACGTCCATGACAAAGGTGTTTTGACACACAGGGAAATGATTATCCTAACATGGTAAGTTCCATATGGCAACTAAAAAACAAATAATAATCATATGAAAGAAAGTCCAGAGGGTGTAAGTCCCTTATGCACTAGGTTGACTCTCAGAAGCATTAGTCCCGAAATTTGGGAGCAAAGTGGTTGGGCTACGGCGACGCCCTCTCGAATACTTTACTATAAAATGATTTTACGAGTCATTGCTCAGAGTCCAATTTTGAGAACGACCATTACACTTGAAAGGTTGAAGAAGCGAGGTTATGAATCGATGCTCGACATTTACAAACAAATCACGCCTGTTAGACGTGATTCTTTATTCCCCACAACTTAACGAACCGCTGTATACGAGACCCGTACGTACAGTGGTGTGAAAGCCTCTCCCTGCTAGTGATTACTAGCGGGGCGGGCTATTCGATTACAGGCTTTACTTTTTTAATTTTCATTAATCGAATCCAGAATTTCCACTATTTTTTCATTCTTCACAATATACATTCCCAATCGCTCATGAGAAACGCCTTCTTTGAGTAAATATTCATAAAGTGGAACATTTTTAACAAGTTTTGAATCGAAGTAATTAAAAGCTACAGAATCGATCTTGTCAATTTCTTTAGCAACTTCTGTAATATGAGTCGAAATGCAAAAACTAGAGTTTTTAATTTTAGCAAATGCCTTAATTATAATAAGAGAAGCATCAAATGCGTCTTTTACGTTCGTTCCTCTGAATAGCTCATCAAAAATCACAAACAATCTTTTCTTATCTTTTATTTTTAATGCAGTCTCCTTAACTCTAGTTACTTCACTATAGAAGTGACTATATCCTTTATCCATATTGTCAGACAAATTAATGGTTGTAATTATTCCATTATATACCGTAGTTGTCAAACTTGAAGCTGTTACAGGAAATCCAAGGTGTGAAATATAAACAGATAAACCTAGAGACTTAAGAAATGTAGATTTTCCAGCCATATTTGGACCTGTTAAAAAGCAAAGATTATTATCTTCCGTGAAATTAAAACTATACGGAACGGCATTATCAAGAAGTGGGTGATATAGGTTCTTAATTGTCAAAGTCGGCACAGAAGTTTCAACATATTCTGGATATGATAGATTCTTATTATTAGCAGTTTTTCCTACAGAATTATAAGCATCAAGTTTGTAAAGAACTTTAATCAAATTCAGCAATTCGTTTTTATATTTATCCCTAAATAGATAATCTAATCGGTTTAAATGTCTGTTTTTTATTTTGTTTTTAATTTCCGCAAGAATATCAAAGTCTTTTTTATCAATAAATCCCGATATGAAAGTAAAATCATCTTTTAATTTAGTTGGAATATCAAATTGCTGAATGTCATTTACAAATTCTTTCAAATAAAAGAACAAGTGTTTGAGTTGTAAAATGCCTGTTTGAATGATATAGTAATCATTGTTTGGTTTTAACTTATATGATAAATCTTGGAAAAAAGCATCTAAAACATTGTCTTTTAAAGGGGATATATTCAGTTTACAGTAACAATTTATAAAATCGAATTGGCTTTCATTAAAAACTAAGTCTATCTTATAATCTGAGAAAAATTTAATTGAACTTTTTCTGTTTATAAGTTCTTGTAAATCGGTTGTAGGATTGCCCATTATCCTCATTAAGAAGTCTCGACCGCCAATCGTATTTGTACAGTCATAGAAATTGAAAATAGATTTAGTGGATTTTCCTCCTCCAAATATTTCTAGGTCTTTTATAGTTTGTTGGTCAAGTTCGAATTTCATGGAGTCATTTGATGTATATTTTCTTGTCTTTGTATTGCCTGTAACGGCTGATGGTCGAGTAGGCAAAGGGAGTCTCACCCTAAGCCTCTCACAGAACCGTGCTTGATAGTCTCCCATCACACGGCTCTTGTTATACAAATCTATGCGTTATGTTAGTAAAAACCTAGTTGCCATTGATA
>NZ_MVDD01000032.1 GCF_002843315.1 Labilibaculum filiforme
AAGATCGTCCTTCATTTAATACTTTCAGTACTGCACGTTCGCGATCATCAATACTAAATTTGTTTCTCTTTTTCTTTTCCATAAAAAACACCCCAAATGTTGTGTCCAACTTTTGGGGTGCAGTTCAGATCGTAGGCATTTGTATTCACAAACTCGCCCAATTTCTGACCAGTCATTACCAAAGTGCCAGGTTTTATATCCGACTCGATTACTTCACCAGTAAAAGGAGCCAAAATGATATATTTCTCTAATTGTTTTTCCAAACTTTTAATGTTGTAGTATTCGGTATAAATATTTTTACCTGCCAAGTAATATTTTTCCTTATCGTTTTGTGCAATAGGAATTGGAGCCAATTGATTTTCCACATTGAATTGTTGTAAATATTTTTCCCAAGCAGAATAACTCTCCGGATAATCAAATTTTAAATCTGGCAAAATGCTAGCAATTTCCGTCATAAAATTACTTCGTTGAGAGTACACTTCGGCTCGATACTTATCATCTTGAATGGCAATAAGCTTCTCTCCTTTATTGAATTTCACTCCTTCTAAAAATTGTTTAGATGAAGCCATTAAAATACCTGTTACTTCGGAATAGACCTCCACCTTATCTCTCGCTTCTAATTTTCCTACAACCGAAAGTTCTAAACTGATTTTCTCGTTTTTAATGCTTTGAACTGGAACAATAATCTCTTTTAAAACAGCCTCTCTTTCTTTGGGAGCTTCCTTCATACTCGCAAAAAAGAATGTGATACCAAAACAAGCAACAATGACTAATACTCCTAAAAGGATACTTTTTCTTTTTAACATGATTTTATAGTTTTTAGAATCGACCACAATACTATTATAAACGCGCAAAGAATCTAAATTTTATCGACCAACAAGTCACTTTCAATGGTATTAACAACAAATGCAACTGCGAGGCTGATTCCCCACAAAATGAGTGCTGTTTACAGTTACTTTTCTTCATTTCATCGATAATTTTATAGAGGAGACAAGTATTTTTTGTTTTTTTGCTACTTAAACAGGAATAGCATGAATTTAAAAGACAGATTACATCATTTTTTTTCGATTAGATGGATACAGCACCTCTCCTTTTGGGGAGTATTCTTGCTAATGGAATTGGGGCGTTTTATGGATTTGGAAACAGAGCGCCTATACACGGAGCTATTACAGGAAGGAACTCAATTATTTTTCATTGTTTTCTTGGTTTACTTTAACCTTCGTATTCTGATTCCTAAATTTTGGAATACAGGAAAATACTCAAAATACATTGCAAGTATCATCCTTATAGAGGTATTTACAATCTCGACTCTCAGTATCATTCTGTTTCACTTTCCAGAATCAGAATTCACCCGCTTCGCCTCCTTAAATCCATGGAAAATTGTAATGATGAATACCTTTAAAACAAATATTTTTGTTTTATCGAGTTCCCTCTTTCATTTTGTGAAAGAATGGATTGCATTAAAAGATGAAAACCTCAGATACACTGAAAATTCTCAGGAACAATTAGCTGCAGAATTAAGCATTCTGAAGGCTCAAGTAAATCCTCATTTTCTATTCAATACCTTAAACAATATTTATTCGATGAGTTTATATGACTCTGAGAAAACACCAGAAACGATATTAAAACTATCGCAACTACTTAGTTATATGCTTTATGAGTGCAAAGATGAAGAGGTGCGTTTGGAAAAAGAAATACATTTTATTAAGAACTATATTGAATTGGAAGCCATTCGCGTGGAAGATGTAGCTAAAATTACTTTGAATATTGAAGGGGAAGACCTTGGACACAAAATTCCGCCTCTTCTGTTCATCCCTTTAATAGAGAATGCTTTTAAACACGGAATATCGTCTGAACGAGAAACTTCGGAAATTAATATTCGTTTACTAATATCCGAAAAGACTATAGAACTGGATATTAGTAACCCTTTGGATACCAAAACAGAAAAACTTAGTCAAAACAATTTTAATGGTTTAGGAATCGAAAATGTAAAAAAACGACTAGAATTGCTATTTCCAAATCGCCACTTATTTAAAATCTCCCAAAGCGAAAATCAGTACAGCACACACTTAAGCTTATTTGTATGATAATTAATTGCATTATTGTGGACGATGAAATTCACGCCAGAAAAGTTTTGGAAAAATACATTCAGGATTTACCACATATTAATTTGGTAAAATCGTGTAAGAATGCACTAGAAGCAATGGAATCCCTGCGAAACAACCAAATTGATGTTATGTTTTTAGATATCAATATGCCCAAATTAAGTGGTTTAAATTTTCTGGAGAGCTTAACAAATGCTCCTTTGGTGGTAATTACTACCGCCTATCGGGAATATGCAGTGGATGCTTACGAATTGGATGTAATTGATTACCTACATAAACCCATTCCTTTTCCTCGCTTTATTAAAGCAATATCTAAAGTAGAAGAAAAAATACAAGCAAAAAATCAACAATTTACCGTACATACCGAGACACCAAACCAAACAAAGCCAAATTTCATTTTTATTAAAGCCGATAAAAAAACAATTAAGCTCAACTTTAACGATATTAAATACATCGAAGGATTGGGCGATTACATTAAAATTCATACCCTTACAAAAACCATCGTTAGTAAATTAACCATAAAAAAAATGGAGGAATTACTACCTCCCAAGCAATTTCCGCGAGTTCATAAATCCTTTATCATATCATTAGAACTAATCGAATCGATTGAAGGAAATCAAATTGAAATTAACGATTTTAAGATTCCTATCGGATTAATGTACCGACAAAACTTTATGAATCTCATCAATACTTTTTTAAAAAAGTAGCTTTTTTACTGGAAATAATCTTCCGCTATCGATTGTGTAGCATTCCTTTAACAATTTTAACATTTTTTAGTTTGGAACAAACCGAACTAATGGTATATTTGTGCCAGTTAAAATTAAAAAAATGAAAAATAGCAAAGAATTAGAAGAGGAAAAAAAGCTTTTAGTTGAAAAATTTGGACTATTTATGGAGGGACAAGAAAAATTATCTCCTATTGGTGCCAGAATTTTTGCTACTCTTTTTATAAACAAAGAAAACGGGGCAACTTTTGATGATTTAGTCCATTTTTTGGGAGCTAGTAAGAGTACAATTTCTACAAATCTTCATAATCTCACCAAATCGAATATGATTGTATTTTATACAAGACCTGGTGATCGAAAAAAATATTACAGCTTATCCCCCGATGGATTTATTTCTAGAATTGAAGAAAAGATAGAAAATTTTAAAACCGAATTTATTCTGGTAGAACAAATATTACAATACAAAAAATTAGTCAATGATATCCTTGAAGAGGAAGACGGACTATGTTGCTCTGACCAGAAAAGCCCCTATTTAGACTACTTATCCAATACCATTCGATTGTTGGAACAGCTTCGCGACCAGATAAGGGTGAAATGCCCAATGAATACCTAATTAAACATTTTGCAAACAATTATTTATACGAAAAAAATTATTCAGAACTGTAATTGTTAGCAGTTTCGATTAATTCAGAACTAAAGAAACTAATTAACACAAATAATACAATTATTCACATCATGAAAAGGAATTACATCTTAGCAAGTATTGCCATTATCCTACTTGGTTTAACATCTTGTAAGGATTCGTCTCAGCAACAAATGGCTAAAGGGCCAATGCCATTTCCTGTACAAACAGCAGAAAAAGGAAATGTTACCATTTACAACCAGTATGCTGCAAATATTGAAGGAGAACAAAATATTGAAATTCGCCCAAAAGTGGATGGATTTGTCGATAAAATTTACATTGACGAAGGTACAGAAGTTAAAAAAGGACAACTTTTATTTAAACTTAGTTCAGAAACCTTAAATCAGCAAGTAAATGCAGCTAGCGCGAATGTTGAAGTAGCAAAAGCTCAGGTAGTAGCCGCTCAAGTAGAAGTTGATAAAATAAAACCTCTTGTACAAAAAAACATTATTAGTGAAGTTCAGTTACAAACAGCTGAAAGTAGTTTAAATGCCACCAAAGCGCAATTAAATGCAGCTCAGGCAAACTACATGAACGCAAAGGAAAATTTAGATTACACTTTTATTAAAAGTCCGGTTGACGGTATTGTTGGAAGCATTCCTTACCGAATTGGTAGTCTTGTTGGTCGTTCGGAAGCCAAACCACTTACTACTGTATCTAATATCAGTAATGTTTATGCTTATTTTACCTTAAACGAAAAGCAGTTGCTTCAATTTAACCGAGAGTTGAATGGAAATAGTATTGCTAGTAAAATTAAGGAATTGCCAGCAGTTGAATTAATTCTTGCCGATGGATCCACTTACGATCAAAAAGGTAAAATTGAAACGATTAACGGAATGGTAAATCCAAGAACTGGAAGTATTAGTTACCGTGCTATTTTTCCAAATCCTAACAACTTGCTTCGAAGTGGTATTAGTGGTCAGGTAAAATTACCATCTATGCTTAACGAGGCCATATTGGTTCCTCAAAAAGCAACTTTTGAATTGCAAGGAAAGAAATTTGTTTATGTGGTTGATAAAGAAAACAAAGTCTTATCGAAAGAAGTTTTTATTAGCGAGTCCATCGATCAAAATTTTATCGTAGAAAACGGATTAAACGAAGGACAATCATTTGTGGTTGAAGGATTAATTAAACTACGCGAAGGCATGCAAATTCAGCCGGTAAGTGAAAAACACACTCCAGAAGGAAACGCTGCATTTTCTAAAAAATAAACTCCATTAAATTGATTATTTAACACAAAAAATCCATGTTTAGAAGATTTATTGAACGGCCGGTATTATCGACCGTAATATCCATACTCATCGTAATTTTGGGAGTTTTAGGACTCACCTCTTTACCAAGAGAGCAGTTTCCGGAGATTGCACCTCCCACCGTGCAAATCTCGGCAACCTACCCTGGTGCCAATGCGGAAACCTTATTGAAAAGTGTTGTTGTGCCCATTGAAGAAGCCGTTAACGGTGTGGAAAACATGACTTACATGTCATCCACCTCAAGTAATGATGGAACAGCAACTATTAGTGTTTACTTTGAATTAGGAACCAATGCCGATATTGCTGCGGTAAACGTTCAAAACCGGGTAGCTACCGTAAACAGCAAGTTACCACAGCAGGTAATTCAATCGGGTGTTACCACCACAAAAGTGCAAAATAGTGTATTAATGTTCTTCTCTCTTTTAACAGAGAATAAAGATTTCGATGCCACATTTGTGGAGAACTATGCTCGTATCAACCTAATTCCCATGGTGAAGAGGATTAATGGAGTTGGTGATGCAAGTGTTTTTGGATCTCGCGATTACTCTATGAGAATCTGGTTAAAACCAGAAAAAATGGCGGCTTATGGTATCACACCACAAGATGTTACAAATGCATTGAATGAGCAAAACCTGGAAGCATCTCCAGGAAAATTTGGAGAAAATTCCTCCCAGTCATTCGAATATGTAATTCGTTACAAGGGAAAGTTATCTTCTACCACCGAATACGAAAATATCATTCTTCGTTCGGAAGGAAACTCGGATTTTCTTCGTTTAAAAGATGTTGCAAAAATTGAATTAGGTGCCTTTAGTTATGCAACCAACAATATTACCAACGGTCATGCCTCTACTGCAATTGCAATTTATCAAACATCAGGCTCCAATGCTCAGGAAATTATTAAAGAAATAGAACGCACTTTGGAAGTTGCAAAAAAGGATTTCCCAAAAGGTATTGATTATGTGATTCCCTTTAACACCAACGACTTTCTTGAGGCATCCATTAGTAAGGTACTTACCACCCTTATTGAAGCCTTTCTTTTGGTATTTTTGGTTGTTTTTCTATTCCTACAGGATTTTAGATCTACTTTGATACCAGCCATAGCAGTTCCAGTTGCAATTATCGGTACTTTTTTCTTTCTAAATTTGTTTGGATTTTCGATTAACATGCTTACCCTGTTTGCTTTAGTACTGGCCATTGGTATTGTTGTTGATGATGCCATTGTGGTTGTGGAAGCGGTTCATGCCAAGCTCGACAATGGTGCGAAGAGTGCTAAGAAAGCTACTATATCGGCTATGAGCGAAATTACAGGAGCAATTATTTCCATTACTTTGGTAATGTCGGCAGTATTTATTCCGGTTTCTTTTTTGAAGGGTCCAACAGGAGCATTCTATCAACAATTTGCAATTACCCTTGCTGTAGCAATTGTAATATCTGCAATTAACGCTTTAACCTTAAGCCCGGCATTGTGTGCACTTTTATTAAAGCCTCACAATCCGAGTGAAGAGCATAAAAAAGGATTGGCCAGTCGTTTTTACACTTCTTTTAATACAGGTTTTGATGCAATTACCAATCGTTATACCAATTCGGTTCGATTCCTAATCAGTAAAAAATGGCTAACAGGAGTTATTCTGGTTGTATTCATTCTTATGGCAGGATGGTTCTTTAAAACCACTCCTACCGGATTTATTCCGAATGAAGATCAGGGAATTATTTTCTGTGATATTAGCTTACCTCCGGGAAGTACTTTAGAGCGAACTGGCGAAGTAGCAAATAAAGTAGAAGCAGTGATTAATCAACTGGATGTGGTTCAGGATAAAATGTTTGTTGTTGGTTTTAGTTTAATGAGTGGTACCCGAGGTGGATCAAAAGCCTTTGCGGTAATCAAGTTAAAAGAGTGGAATCAACGAAAAGAAGATCATCAGAAAGTAAATGCAATTATTGGACAATTATTCGGACAAACAGCAGGAATTAACGAAGCCCGAATTCTTTTCTTTGCACCTCCAACAGTTCGAGGATATGGAAACTCGGATGGTTTTGAAATGCGTTTACAAGATAAATCAAACGGAGAGTTTAGCGATTTAATGGAAAAAAGTAATCAATTCTTAGGTGCTTTGAATCAACGACCTGAAATTAAGTATGCGATTACCTCTTTCAACACCGGATTCCCTCAATACGAGATGGAAGTAAACGTGGAGAAAGTAAAAGAAGCAGGAATATCTGTTAGTGCTTTATTTACTACTCTCCAAGGCTATTACGGAAGCTGGTATGCAGCAGATTTTAACCGATTTGGAAAACAATATCGTGTGATGATTCAAGCATCACCTGAAGATCGTGAGACCATAGAGTCGATGAACAATGTATTTGTAAGAAATGCACAAAACGAATTAGTTTCGGTAAGTCAGTTTGTAAGTATGACCAAAGTAAATGGTCCTGATGTTGTAAATCGATTCAATTTGTTTAACTCGGCAACTATCAATGGAAATGTGAATCCTGGTTACAGTACTGGTGATGCGATTAAAGCAATTCAAGAAGTTGTAGCGGAAACTTTACCTGCCAGCTATGGATATGAATTTTCGGGGATGACCCGTGAGGAACAAAAAGCCGGTAATCAAGCCATTTTAGTATTTGCACTAAGTTTGATTTTTGTGTATTTCCTTCTTGCAGCGCAATACGAGAGTTACATTCTGCCTTTCTCCATCATCCTTTCCTTACCTATTGGAATATTTGGAGCTATCTTTTTTGTGAAGATGATTGGCTTGGAAAATAATATTTACTTTCAGGTGGCACTAATCATGTTAATTGGATTGTTGGCAAAAAATGCGATTCTGATTGTAGAATTTGCCTTACAACGTCGTCGTCATGGAATGGAATTAGTGACAGCTGCAGTAGAGGGAGCAAAAGCACGTTTACGTCCGATTTTGATGACTTCTTTCGCTTTTATTCTGGGAATTGTACCCTTAATGATTGCAAGTGGTGCTGGCGCAGTTGGTAACCGTTCTATTGGTACCGGAGCAGTTGGAGGAATGTTAATTGGAACTTTATTTGGCGTGTTTGTAATACCTGCCTTCTTTGTAATTTTCCAGTCTATTCAGGAAAAAATCAGCGGAGCTCCAAAAGAGGAAAGTGAAGAATTGGATACAGCAGAATAAATAGATGGAAATGATGAAGAAAAAATATATAATACTTAGTCTGGTAATAGTTGCTTTCAGTCTTCAATCCTGTTTTGTTGCTAAAAAATACCAGCAACCCGAAATAGAAATTGCAGATCAGTATCGCAATATTAGCACCAACGATTCGGCTACTTTAGCCAATATGCCTTGGGAAGAATTATTTACCGATTCCAAGCTGCAAACATTAATCCATAAAGCTTTAGATAAGAACTTGGATTACTTAATGGCAGTAGAGCGAGTTAATGCCGCATTAGCCTATTACAAACAAGGTAAAATGGGTTATGCACCAAGCTTAAACATAGGTGCAAATGGAGGCAATTATGAATTATCGGACAACAGTTTAACGGGTATTTCGGCCGGAGGAAATGGTTATAACTACGAAAACTACCAATTAACCGGTACTGTTTCGTGGGAGGCAGATATCTGGGGAAAAATTAGAAGCAATAAAAGAGCCAGCGAAGCTGGTTATTTGCAAAGCGAAGCGTCGCGACGAGCAGTTGAAAGTGCTTTGGTTGCTAATTTAGCCTCGGCTTACTATCAATTAGTTGCTTTAGATGCTCAGGTAGAGGTTGCAAAACGAACCGTAACCAATCGTACCGAAAGTTTAGAGACTATGAAAAGCTTGAAAGAAGCTGGCCAGGTAACCGGAGCAGCTGTAAAGCAAACCGAAGCACAATTGTATAGCACACAAATACTTCTCCTAAATTTAGAAGAAAATGTAAATCTTTTAGAAAATACAATTTCTTTGATATTGGGTGAAAATGCAGGTGATATAGTTCGTTCTAAACTAGATGAACAAAAAATTGAAATTGAATTGCAAACGGGTTTTCCGGCTCAATTGCTAAGAAATCGACCAGATGTAATGGTAGCCGAATATGGTTTTAGAAATGCTTTTGAGTTAACTAATGTTGCAAAAAGTAACTTCTACCCTAGTTTGAGTATTAGTGCCAGTGCAGGATTAGAAAGTATCGATTTTGACGATTGGTTTAGTAGCTCTTCATTGTTTAGTAATGTGATTGGAAATTTAACGCAACCTATTTTTAACAAGCGTAGCATTAGAACCAAATACGAGGTAGCCAAAGCACAACAAGCCGAAGCACGTTACAGCTTTCAAAAAGCGATGTTGCAGGCAGGCAAAGAAGTATCGGATGCTTTGTATAGCTACCAATCGGAACAACAAAAATACGAAATCCAGAAAATGGAATTGGAAGCCTTAACAAAAGCAGTAGAATATTCGGAAGAACTGCTGAATAGTGGCTATCAAAACACAACCTACTTAGAGGTATTAACAGCACGCAGCAATGCGCTTTCGTCGGAAATTAATACCATCGACACCAAGTTTCAACAGCTAAATGCTGTAGTAGAATTATACCTTTCGTTAGGCGGTGGTTGGAATCGTAAGTAAATAAACGAATAGAACATTAGATTTTGGCCGGATTGCATCAGTAGGATGGTTTTTGATAGTGGTTTATCAATTTGTAGTCCGGTCAGATTTTATCCCATTTATTTGGCAGATCAACAATAAACAGCAGGTTTTCTCGAGAAAGCCTGCTGTTTTTTTTGTGGTCTACAACACGATATTTTGCAAAAAATTGCAAACCAAAAGTAAACTGTTTTTTCTATTTGTAAGCTACTTATAGATTTTCCCTATCAGATAATATACATTTTCAATCGAGAATATTCTCATTTCCAATTTTTAATAAATATCTTTACAATATCAAAAAAAGAGATATAAACAATTAATTAATAGGAGACTAAACTATGGGATGTGATACAGGTTTAAAACCCAGAAAAAAAGTACAAGTAGAAAATTCAGAAGGTAATAATCAACAAATTAAAGAGGAAAAAACTATGAGCTCAACAATGGTAAGACAAGAAATGCCTAATTTTACAATGGATGCATACAATTCTGCAACCGGACATTTCACAACAGTTTCAAGCGAAGATTATAAAGGCAAATGGGCAGTAATTTGCTTCTACCCTGCCGATTTCACTTTTGTTTGTCCAACAGAGATTGCAGCTATGAATGCAAAATACGATGAATTTCAAGCATTAAACACAGAAATTCTTGCCGTATCGGTGGATACTAAATTTTCGCACAAAAGATTTGTTGAAACAGAACCAATTCTTAAAGGATTAAGATTAACCATTGGTGCAGATGGTAACCAAGAGGTAAGTCGTGCTTTTGGAATACTAATTGAAGAAGAAGGAGTTGCACTTCGTGGTCGTTTTTTATTCAATCCTGATGGTATTTGTGTAGCTCAGGAAGTTCAGGCTGACTCGGTAGGTAGAAATGTAAATGAATTTTTACGTCAGGTTCAGGCATGGCAACATGCTACCAAAACCGGTGAAGTTTGTCCTGCAGGATGGAGACCAGGAAAAAGAACTCTTCCGGTAAATACCGATGCAGAAAAAATGACCGGACGCGTTGGAGATTATATCACCATTGAAGAAATTTTAGACTAGATATTCCTTTTTTTTATCCAACTAAAGCAGTAAGCTACCCTTTCGGGGAAACTTACTGCTTTTTTTATTGATACTTAGCCTAAAGATGGCAGCAAAAGTTTTTTTCGATAAGCAAGCTTGTATCTATAAGCATATTTTACCAAAACAGAAAACACTGATCGGCGAATAGAAATACTCCAAAAAATAAAAAAAATACCTACATTCCCTAGTCAATACAAAACATTTTCGCAAAAGCGCTTACATTCCTTGAAATTCTATTTTAACAAGATGTATAAATTACCAAAGTAATTTAAATGCACGAAATGCCTTTTTACCTATGAATGATATTTTAATTTGGATCGGAATTAATGAACATTAACTCGGATAGTGCTTTGGAAAAGGATATTGTGCTTTTTTGGCTCGAAGATAATAAACGAATTATAACTGGAGCCGATATTTTGGGGCGACTATTAAAAGGAATCTAAACAATTACAAACGCATGAATATGGCCAGATTTATAAAAAAATCGAAAAACGAAATAGGAATTTCTCCCGATGAATTATTTTTTAGAGGAGAACAAAAAATTGATAATGTATTGTTACGAATTATCGATTTTGATGCCAACAACTTGGAAGAAAATGCGGTAAAAACAGTTAGTGAAGTCTTAAAATATCAGGAAAAAGAAACCGTTACCTGGTTTAATATTGATGGAATTCATAATACCGACATTATGCGGGAAATAGTAAAAGGCTTTCATTTAGAGCAACTTATTATGGCCGATGTAATGAATACCGATGCAAGGCCTAAAGTGCAGGAGTACGACAATTGTATTTTTATTTCGATAAAAATGTTGCGTCACGATGAGAAAACCAGCTTAATTCAGGTAGAAAATTTAAGCTTAATTTTAACAGAACATGTACTAATTACTTTTCAGGAAAAAAAAGGAGATGTATTTGAGCCTGTTCGCGAACGAATAAGAAAACAAAAGAAACGAATACGCCATTCGGGCACCGATTACCTTGCTTTTGCATTGCTGGATATTGTTATCGATAACTACATTTATATTATTAGCGAGTTGGGCGAGAAAATTGAGACTTTGGAAGAAAACCTGCTGCAGGAGCCAAAAGAATCGGTAATTGATGATATTAATACCTACAAACGGGAATTGAACTTTTTACGAAAAAATATTAAACCTGCCCGAGAAATGATTCTTAACCTCTCGAAAATGGAATCGGAACTAATAGCCGATTCTACCGACATTCATTTTAAAGAGCTGCAAGATAATATTAATCAGGCCACAGAATCGTCGGACAGCTACCGTGAAATTTTATCGGATCAGTTGAATATTTACCATACCACAATAAGCAGCAAGTTGAATGATATTATGAAATTTTTAACCATTTTCTCGGTTATTTTTATTCCACTTACCTTTATTGCTGGTATATATGGTACCAATTTCGATGTAGTGCCAGAACTTCATTACGAGCACAGTTATTTTATTATGTGGATAGTAATGATTGTATTGGCTGTTGGGATGCTAATTTATTTTAAAAAAAGAAAATGGTTTTAAGATATACACAAAACATTACATGCACTTGTAACTAGTATTTAAAAAAAATCTGATACCCATGTAAGGAAAGTATAAAAACTTGAGTTTTTAACCGTGACTATTTAGTGAAAGCTCGAAAACTTGAGTTTTGACACAATGTAGAAAGTACAAATCCTGAAAACTTGAGTTTTGACACAATGTTGAAAGTACAAAACCTGAAAACTTGAGTTTTGATACAATGTAGAAAGTACAAAACCTGAAAACTTAAGTATCGGATTGTTTTGACTGCATTCGCAAAGCACAAGTTGAAAACTCGCACTAACTTTTGTAAGTTGTAACTTAATAGCTATTTAAAGCTCGCATAATAGTTCTTTTCTTAAAGTGTGACACTACACTTCTGAAAATGAAATTGTAGAAATACTCGGCGATAAAATGTCGGTAGTGAGCGAATCAGGAAAAGGTAGTGTCTCAAGTTTTCTTTATCTTTGCATAAAGCAGAATAAAAACACGCAATGCAGTAGGATAATTTACAATCCTTTAAACCTACTACTAAAGGTTCATCAGTCGTATATTCGGACCTTTATTGTTATTTATAGGTCTGCATAAATAGCTGAATGTTACGGCTAACAATTAAATAAACAGTTAAAATTTATCCCGCAAAAAACATAAAAAATTATATTCTTATAGGACTTTTACTCTTTTCAAACCTATGCTTCTCTCAAGTTTCCGATAATCTTACGCTTTACAGGACAGACTTTAAGAACGTTTCGGGAGATAATACCGTTTCCATAACCAGTTATACAAAAAATGGAAAGCATTACGTATATGCCGGAGGTGCAGGAGATATTGATGTTTTTAGTATTAATGCTCAAGGAAAATTAGGCCATATTGAAAAACAAGAACAATACAAAAAGAAAGGTCCAGCCAGAGGAATGGTTGCAGACAACATCAATGGAACTGACTATTTATTTGTAGCAAACAAATATGGTGATGCCATAGAGGTTTATAAAATAATGGATGATGGAGCTCTGGAACAAGTATTTATGATACACGATACCGAAGAAATTTATATTGGCATTGGTATTACATTACAAGTTGTTCATATGAACAATGCCTCGTATTTATTTGCGGGAGGCTTGGAAGAAAAACCAGGCTTAAGTTGCTTTAAAATTGAAGATGATGGAAAACTCACCCATGTTCAATCGATGAAAGATGATGACAAAGTACATACCGATGGCATAATAGGAATGTTTGTTCATAAAATAGATGGAAAAACCTTCTTATTTACAGGTGGATTTCAGGATAATGGCATCAGTAGTTTTAGAGTTTACGAAAATGGAAAGTTTAAAAATATCAATAATATTGATGATAATGATACGGATCGATTCTTAACCGGTGCATATCCAGTAACAGGAGTTAAATTAGGAGATAATCATTATGTGATTGTTGGTCACAGACATCATAAATACTATGCAAGAGGAGGTTTTATTAAAAAAACAGATTTTGTTTATCATGGCGATGCGGTAAGTGTTTTTAAGGTGAATAAAAAAGGAGAGCTCACTCCGCATTCTGTGTTAAAAGACAATGAGAATACAAAGCTACAAGGACAAACAAGAATCGAAATTGTTTCGGTAAACGATAAGGAAGCTATTTTAGCTGTAGGTACACGAGATGATGCCAGTATTCAGTTGTGTAAACTGAATGAGCAAGGCATACTAAGCCCCATAAATTATTTAGAAACTGGTTTTCCTATTTATTATGGTTTAAAATCTCTTAAAATTAATGATGATTATTTTCTCGTTGCTGGTTCTATTGAATGGGGCTTTAGAAAAATAGTTGCCTACAAACTTGGTAGGAAAGACTCCAGTACTTCTGGAAAAGTATTAAGACATGTGGTTAGTTTTAAATTTAAAAAGGATGCTAGCCAGGAAAAGATTGATGAAGTTATTGCCAGCTTTGAAAACCTGAAAAATGAAATCCCCGCAATAAAAGAATTGGAATGGGGACTAAACAACAGTACAGAAGGTCTTAGCAATGGATTTAATTATTGCTTTACCTTAACTTTTAACGACGAAAATGCCCGTGAAATTTATGTATTTCACAAAACTCATTTAATTGCACAGAAAAAAGCTAATCCACTATTAGATGCTATTTTTGTTATCGATTATTGGACAAGTAATTAGTATTAGCAAAGGAAATAGCACTATTAAAATTATGCTTACCTCTTCCCTATTTAAATTCTTTCTTTATTTTATATCGCCAACTTACTACAACAAAATAACATGTAATTTTGTTCGCTTTGTTTCCATCCACCTGATAAAGGAAACACGATTTGGTCATCGAAGAAAGATTGGTGCGACCACTATAAATTTTTAAAATTATTAGTTAACATATCACAAGCAGTAAAATATCTATGAAAATAAAGATTGATAAATTTGTTTTATCTATTGCAGCAGTAATTAGCATCGCTTATTTTTTCCCAGGTTGGGGAACACCTGGAAGTAAAATGCCTATCGACACAATTAGCGCAATAGGAATTTCGCTTATATTCTTTTTTTACGGACTTAAATTGAGTCCCACAAAACTAAAAGCAGGAATCAAAAACTGGAAATTGCATCTACTAATACAAACCTCCACCTTTTTCATTTTTCCTTTGTTAATTTTAATTTTTCGACCATTCATTCAAAATGAAGAGCAAGAAATCATCTGGTTGGCGTTTTTTTTCTTGGCAGCGCTTCCATCCACAGTATCGTCGTCGGTAGTAATGGTTTCTATTGCAAAGGGAAATATTCCAGCTGCCATTTTTAATGCTAGTATTTCTGGAATTATTGGTGTTGTTCTTACTCCCTTGTGGATGGGCTTATTTGTTCAGAATGCCCAAGCGGATTTTAATTTTATCGATATCTATGTAAAACTTATTGTGCAAATAATTTTGCCGGTACTACTAGGAATTCTTTTACAACGCTTTTGGGGAGAATTTGCTCAAAAACACAATAAACACTTAACATTATTCGATAAGTCTATTATTTTACTGATCATCTACAAAAGTTTTGCATCCTCTTTTGAGGAGAACATATTCAGTTCAGTATCTCTTTTAGATTTACTACTACTCTTTTGTGCCGTTTCGCTATTGTTTTGTATAATGTTCTTTTCCACAGGATTCTTAGCTAAAGGAATGGCATTCAATACCGAAGACCAAATTACAGCTCAATTTTGTGGAACAAAAAAATCATTGGTCCACGGAACTGTATTTTCTAAAATCATATTTGGAAACCTGGCTTCCATTGGTATTATTCTCTTGCCTCTTATGTTATTTCATGCATTGCAGTTATTAATAATTAGTATTGTAGCTTCAAAAATGAGCACCAATTACAATACCGTTTCCATCCCATAGCATTCACGCCATCAAGCCTTGGTACAGAATAGAACAAGAGTTGTAATTTCTTCCAGTAATAGAATTTAAACATAAATATTCGGGTTTAGCAATACAGCTAAAACCTAAATAACCTTTAAATTTAAAGCGAAAAACTAGCAAGCAAAATTTTCATCGATATCCAAAACGTAAAAATGGGGTTAAGCAAACTGCTTAACCCCATTAAAATTTTACTGCAATAAGTTTATTTTATAGCAGACTATAGGCAACGGTTACACCCGACATTACAATTGCAACCATACTCATCAATTTAATTAAGATATTAAGACTTGGTCCCGAAGTATCTTTAAATGGATCTCCAACAGTATCGCCAATTACAGTTGCTTTATGAGCCGCAGAACCTTTACCTCCTAAATGGCCGGCTTCCACATATTTTTTGGCATTATCCCAAGCTCCTCCTGAATTAGCCATAAACACGGCCAAAACAAAACCAGCACCTAAACCACCAACAAGTAGTCCCATAGTACCAGCAACACCAAATATTAAACCGACAGCAATCGGAACAGTAATTGCCAAAATAGAAGGCAACATCATTTCTTTTTGAGCTCCTTTCGTCGAAATAGCAACGCAATTTGCATAATCAGGTTCATTTTTTCCGCTTAGGATACCTGGTATTTCACGAAATTGTCTTCTTACTTCATCCACCATTGCTCCTGCGGCACGACCAACTGCATTCATGGTTAGTCCACAAAATACAAATGCCATCATCGAACCAATAAAAATTCCAATTAATACGGTTGGATTCATTAAGTTAACTTTAAAAAAGTTCATGAAATCTGTTAAGCTAATTGCACTCACTTCACTTGCAGAAAACACAACCTTTCCATTAGGGAAAGAATAATTTTCGGCAGTTTGGAGCAAACGAATAATTCCAATCTTAAGTTCCTCAATATAAGATGCCAATAAAGCTAAAGCAGTTAATGCTGCAGAACCAATAGCAAAACCTTTACCGGTTGCTGCTGTTGTATTACCCAATGAATCAAGAGAATCGGTACGTTTTCTTACTTCAGGTCCGAGTTCGCACATTTCAGCATTTCCACCTGCATTATCGGCAATAGGACCATAAGCATCAGTAGCTAAAGTAATTCCTAAAGTAGAAAGCATTCCCACAGCAGCAATTCCAATACCATACAAACCAATACTCATATTATTAACATCAAACTCGGATGCAAATAAAAAGGAAAATATAATACCTGCAACAACAGCCATAACAGGAATCGCAGTAGAAATCATCCCCATTCCTAATCCCGAAATAATTACGGTTGCTGCGCCAGTATTCGAACTTTCAGCAATTTTTTGTGTTGGTCTGTACTCTTCCGAAGTGTAATATTCGGTTGCACGTCCAATTATTATTCCTGTAATCAATCCTGTAACAATGGCACCCCAAATTCCCCAAATATTATCCAATTCGAGAACATAAAGAATAATCCATGAAAATACAATAATTAATGCAGAGCTGATGTTTGTTCCTCTCGACAAAGATTTCAGTAATTGTCGTTGAGTAGCACCCTCTTTAGCTTTCACCATATAAATTCCGATAATTGAAAGAATAATTCCCACTGCAGCAATCAGCATCGGAGCTAAAATTGCTTTCATCTGAGAATCGGCATCTTTCATAAAAGCAGCAGCACCCAAAGCTGCTGTAGCTAATATAGAACCACAGTACGATTCATATAAATCGGCTCCCATTCCAGCCACATCGCCTACATTATCGCCTACATTATCAGCAATTGTTGCCGGATTTCTAGGATCATCTTCAGGAATACCTGCTTCTACTTTTCCTACAAGATCGCCACCAACATCAGCTGCTTTTGTGAAAATTCCACCACCTACTCTAGCAAATAAAGCCTGTGCTGACGCTCCCATACCAAAAGTTAACATGGTAGTAGTGATAATCATCATTTTTTCAGCCACCGTTGGCTCATCAACAAAGTAATTAAGAACAATAAACCAAGCCGAGATATCGAATAATCCAAGTCCAACTACAACCAATCCCATAACAGCTCCACTTCGAAACGCTACACGAAGCGCCATATTAAGAGAAGTCCGTGCTGCATTTGCGGTTCTGGCTGACGCATAAGTTGCTGTTTTCATACCAAAGAAACCAGCTAATGCTGAGAAAAATCCTCCCGTTAAAAAAGCTCCGGGAACCCATTCGTTTTGTAAATTAAAACCATATGCCAATACCGAAAACAGAATTACAATAATCAGGAAAAAGATACCTACTACTTTATATTGTTGCTTTAAGTATGCCATTGCTCCCTTTCGAACGTGAGAAGCTACTTTTATCATTTTATCAGTACCTTCACTTTCTTTCATTACCTGTTTAAAAAAATGAAAGGCAAATCCTAAAGCAATTAAAGAACTAAATGGAATAAACCAAAAAATATTATCTATGTTTTGCATTCTAATAAAAATTTTTTATTTGTATTTTTTTAATTAAATCCGATTGACTTGGCTGATCTCCACCATGCATAATTCTTATCATTCAACTCTTCTTCCGAAGGAAAAGGATAATAAACCATCTCCTTATTGTCACCAATAAAAAAACCGTTTTTAATGGTTCTAAAAAGAAGCTCCCTAGAAAAGAAACGCACAATCGTTTTTTGAGTTTTACCAGGTTCTTCATTAAGAATCTTTAAACAATCTCTTAAATGATCTATATTAGGATAAGGTAGATTATGCGCAGGTGAATTTTCAAAATCCTCTGTTAATCCATTCAATTGCAATTCTACAAACGCCAATTTTGGAACACTAACTTTTTCTGTTCCTTTGGTCATATAATCAATAAATTGCGCAGGAGCCAACTTACTAATAATTCTTGGCGTTACCGGACAAAGCTCCTGATACAAATGTGCACTGGATTTAATATCGCCAGGATAATCTCCTTTTTTTATTTCCATGGTTCGACCATCATCTGTAGTCAGATATAAACTTTTTAAAGCCGAAACCGGAATACTTTCCAATACCCGGTAAATAGAAAGATATACTGAACTTTTAGGTCGTCCGCCTTCCTGAGGAATGCATCTTTCATTAATGTATTCCAGAGGAAGAATATCCTCGATAGCATCACCATCTACCTCGAGAAAAATTACCTGACCACGCGTACGTTTTTTAATCCCAACAGCCATATAGCTTCCAAACTCTTCTGGCGAAAGCATGGAGGCAATTAAAGCTTCGGGCGTTAAATTTAAATAAATGTTTGGTTTCATTATTTACATTAGTTTTAGGGTAAAAACAATATGTTACGCTTTATTATGAGGAATAATAAAGTGTCTTGATACAAATTAAATATACTGTCTGCATTTGAGTAATCACAACAGTATTAGAGTGTATGGACACTCTCTATATTCTATCATTGCCTTAATTTCATTGATTTGTTTTATCGAAAACGGGCTAATAAAATAAAAATGATATGTTTCAAAAAATTCCCAACAAATATAGAAGAATAATTCTGAAATTCTTGGAAATACAAGCATTAATTACGCGATAGCAGCGTTCGAAAATTAGTATTCGCACCAGAATTTTAAGTCCATTGATCGTTAGCAAACGAAAACATTTCGAAACAATCTGTTGGCTTGATTTCAACTAGTTAATTTGAACTTATGTTTCGTAATAAAAAAAAGCTTAACAGGAATAACTATAGCTCAATAAGTAGAATAAGCTTTACATTTCGCCAATTTAAATTCTTTCTTAATTTTACTGCAACAGCTTCTTGTAATAAAATAATATGTAAGTTTAATGAATGTATTTTCTTGTTTATTTTCTTTGCTCAATACGCTTAATTTGTTGATAAGTACTGCATTTGTTAAGTATTTGAAGGATAATAAAGAATGAATACAAATTAATTAACGAATAATCATTTCCGATCAATTTTTATTAATTATAAATAATTCAAAGTGGAAAATCGAGATTCATTTACCGAAGTAACAACAGAAGGTTGGGGCTCAAGAATTATGGGATCAATTAAGTCTATTCTATTTGGAATTGTACTTTTTATTGTAGCTTTTGTAGTATTGTGGTTAAACGAAGAACGTGCTGTAGATACAGCTAAAGGATTAACGGAAGGCGCTTCTCAAGTAATTTCAATTAATTCGCAGGAATTTAGGAATGAAAACAGTGGAAAACTTGTCCATATTACAGGAAATATTCTCAGTAAAGAAACACTTAAAGATGAAGAATTTAATGTAAATGTAAATGCATTAAAACTGCAACGTAAAGTGGAAATGTATCAATGGATAGAAAAAAAGGATCAGGAAAAAGAAAAAGAACTTGGCGGTAGTGAAAAAACCACAACAGTTTATAATTACGTAAAAGAATGGGAAGAATCGATAATTAAATCAAATGATTTTAAACATACCGAAGGACACTCGAATCCAACAAGCTTTCCTTACTCTGAATATACTCAAACTGTTTCTAAAGCAAGCATGGGTGAATTTAATATATCTAGCTACTTATTAGCAAGTATGAATAGCTATGTGCCCTTTTCAATAAATTCGGTTGATTCCATAAAATATCCCAACGCACGCATTACTAACGAAGGAAACGCAAACATTGGCACAAATACCAACCTCATTAAAAAAATATTTATTGGCAAGGGAAGCTCTTCATCTCCACAAGTAGGAGATGTAAAAGTTTGGTTTGAAATAGTTAAATCGGGCGATGAATATAGTATTATATCTCAACAAATAGGGAATACATTTGAACCATATTCTACAAGTACCGGCACTAGTATTCAGATAATTTCTAAAGGCATACAATCGGCTGAAAGCATGTTTAATGCGGCTCAAAAAAGTAATACAATAGTAACTTGGTTACTAAAATTACTAGGTTTCTTACTGCTATTTGCAGGATTATCGTTAATAGTTAAACCTTTGGTAGTTTTAGCTGATGTTGTACCATTTTTAGGTACTATTTTAAATTTTGGTTTGTCCTTATTTACAGGTTTACTATCGTTCGCACTTTCCTTTATCACCATAGCTATTGCATGGATTGTTTTTCGCCCAATTCTTGGTATATCTTTATTGGCGATTGGTATAGGAATCGCTTTATTTTTCTTCATCAGAAAACCAAAAAACAAAATGTAAACCACAGCAAATGCTAGTTTTGAATCAACCACCGAAAAAAATAGCGAAGCAAAATTCTAAAAATGGAAGTAAGAATAGAATATATTGAAGAAAGAAAATTAGTTGGAACACGAATTAAAACAAGTATTACTAGGGATCTAACTGGAAAACTATGGAGCGATTTTATGCCCAAACGCAAAGAAATCAGTAATAACGGCAGTCTGTCTAAAAACTCAACAAACTGCTCAAATAAGTGTTAAATATAGCTGTTTTAAGGATACATAAAAATTGATATTGCTTTTATTTTCTGACAGAAACCAAGTTCTTATTTTGGCTAATTTCAACCCTAAGAGCTCCATTAATTCAAGAAAGTAAGATAATAGCTGTTTTGCCCATTTTATCAGGGCTTTTATGCCAACAATAT
>NZ_MVDD01000033.1 GCF_002843315.1 Labilibaculum filiforme
TTGATAGATATCATAACAGAGATCATCAAGGCATCGATAGGAAGAAGCCGTTTATAATCTATAATATGGCAGCTTAAATTCAACTTAGAAAACAGAAATCTTGGTCCAACAAAACGAGGGTACTATACTCTATAGAAATATCAGTGCTTACATATTCATTAAAATGAACTAGGTTTGACTTTGTTCTTTCATTGTACAATTCCTCCGAATCCGAGATATAAGACAAATAATACTTCCCTTGTCTCTTCAAATACTTTATCTTAGTCCTGCTTGATTTACTCTTCAGTTTACTTTTGGATAAATAATTATTTCTCTTTTCTTTTCCATATTCAGAATAAGAATAGTCAAAATACAAATAAGCCAAAGATTTTACATCCAAATAAAACACACCTTCATATTTGGCTTCTTTTGAGTCTTTGGGTACAAACTCAATTTTATAAGCAGACCCTCCATCCAATTGAGACTTTGCAATAGAATAGCTATACTTTTTAAAACCTGAAGGAGAAATAAATTCACTCCTCCTTTTAACTTTATCCCACACTAATGCCTTATGTACGCCTCCATACCACATCACCCTGCTTAGGGAGTCGTACATTGGATTTTTATTCATTCTACTCTCTAAAATCTTTACCTGTCCTTTCGACTGTGTTTTATAAGGTGTTTTAAATACATCCAGCAAGGCTTCTCCAAAATACAAATACTCTTTGCTTTCAGGAACATAGTAAGATTCCCGGTAAAAACCTTTCATCCGTGTATCAACATCCGAATAATTATCCTTTATTTTCCCGTACGCTCTGCGAAGTAGAGCAAGCAAGGTATCTTTTGGCATTACCAGCACCTCAGACAAATTACAGGTATCTTTTTGCAATTGGATGGCAAGCGGCGACTTGCTTTGTGCCAAATTTATTTCCTGACTTTGATAGCCGATAGAACTAATTCGAAGTTTGCCTGCCTTGTATTTCTCCGGGATTTTTATTCTGAAATCACCCTGACTGTTAGTAACGGTTCCCAAATAGGAGTTCATAACATACACACTACTTCCAGGCAGTACTTTATTATTGTTATCAGAAACATTACCCTTAATTGTTGTTTGGGCATTTAAATTAACAACGAATAATAACAACGGAATAAATAAAAATCTCATAAGACATCCTTTAGTTTAATCACTAAACTAATTCATCATAAAACTAATTTTTATAAAATACAAAAGCATACAATTAAAGTTAAATTAGATCAAAAATAGAAATACATCGGTATCCACAACTATTTAAGGGTTGAATTTGAAAATCCCAACAAATTGACTCCAGAATTAATAAAACTATTTTCTACACATATTTAACTAAACACCCAGTCTATGAAAATAAATTAATTTTTTGAGTAGGGTGAAATTTCACTTTGTCGGTTCACAAATAAGCGAGCTTATAAAACTTAAATGTAAAATCATCAAAAAATTAGAATCATGAAAAAGTTCCCTTTTTTACTATTAGCAGGTTTAGCAGTTGTATTTTTCTCTTGCGATAAGAGCGAAGATGTAATTGATGTATTAAACGAAGATCAGGTAGCATTGAACAACACTGTGAAAACAGTAGTCGCTTCGGAAGAGTCCACCGAAAATGTTATGGAAGCTATTGATTACGAGACTGATTTATTCTCCTTTGCAGAATCGGAATTCAATGAGCCAACCTCTTCCACAAAATGTTCAATTGCCGAGCGTTATGGTCAAATGTTTCAACAATGGATGCGTTACAAAGGCGATCGCTTACCAGATGTAAGTGTTCAATTTGGTGAAGAAAACCGTTTCCCAATGACAATTACCATTAACTACGGCGATTCTACCATACTAAACAACGGTCGTATTATTAGTGGTACCACTACAATTGAATTAAATGCTTCTCCTTTTACCGATGGGGCAGTGCGTGAAATCACTTTCGACTTAACGATTGATAGCATCGCAATTGACGGTTGGCAACGTATTGAATATACAGGTGAAAAAGGGGTTTCCAAAAAATTTGCATACACCAGCGAGATTACTTTTACCTTCCCCGATGAAACTACTCTTTTCCGTTCGGCAGAAAGAACACGAGAATGGATATCTGGATTGGATACGAAATGGGATGTTAGCGACGATAAAATCGAAATTAAAGGTTCGGTTACTTGTGTAGATTCGGAGCAAAACGAATATTCGAAAATAATTGATGCAGAAAATCCATTGGTTAGAATTGGAACCTGTCGTGTAATTGTAAGTGGATTGGTAATTTTTACTCAAAACCAAGTTGAATTTGCAAGATTTGATTACGGTGACGGAGAATGTGATAACATTGCTACTTACAGTTACCTTAACGAGGCTGGAGAAACTGTAACTGAAGAAGTAGAAATCGGAAAACATCTAAGAATTAGGGACAAATAGTAAATTTGAATCAACTAATCTGAAACTGGTGCAGAGTATTGCTTTAATCCTCTGCACCAAATTCACCGAAAAAGTTTATTTTTACTGCAAACCAATCCTCTAGCCTTGACACAGGAAGAATTTAAACTCTTATTTGATAATCATTTCGATTCCATCCGGAACTATATTTACTATCGTTCCCGAGATGAAGAACTTGCTACAGATATTGCGCAGGATAGCTTTATGAAGTTGTGGGAGAAAAATTTAGATTTCGACGAGAAACCATTACGAGCCCTACTCTACAAAATTGCAAATGATCTATTTATCAGCAAATATAGAAGAGAAAAAGTAGCCCAAAAGTATTTAGTGAAGTTAGAACCTGCTGTTGACAATTACTCCCCTGAAGATCAATTAGCTTATAAAGAACTGGCTACAAAATATGAAACAGCACTCGAAGAGCTATCCGAAAAACAACGAACTGTTTTTTTAATGAGTAGAATGGAGGGATTAAAATATCAGGAAATTGCCGACAGATTAGAACTAAGCGTAAAAGCGGTCGAAAAAAGAATGTCGTACGCACTTTCGTTTTTAAGAAATGCTTTAGGAAAATAAATGAAAACAGACAACCAACATAACGAACTCAAGCCGGATATGGATTTTATCAATTCACTTCCTAAAATCGAAGTCACCTATTCAAAATCCAAAGAGGAGGTATGGAGAGAACTTTCGAAGCAAACCTCTGCACCTATCTTAAAAAATAAGGTGGTGAAAATGCAATGGATTAAATATGTTGCAGCCGCTTGCATAATCATTCTATTAGGCTTAACCGGCTTTATGAATCTTTACACCAAAACAATTCATTGTCCGAAAGGAGAACACTTAAGTGTAAACCTACCCGATCAATCCATTGTTGATTTAAACGCAAACTCGAGCATATCCTACCAACCATACTGGTGGAAATTTTCACGAAAAGTGCAATTTGAAGGAGAAGCCTTCTTTAAAATTACCAAAGGGAGTAAATTTGAAATTGCTTCGAACTATGGGAAAACCTATATTTTAGGAACCAGTTTTAATATATATGCCCGGGGAAATCAGTATAAAGTAACCTGTTATACTGGAAAAGTAAAAGTAGTATCAACTTTAACATCCGACAAAATTCTTTTACTTCCTAACGATCATGCGTTTGTTACCAAAAATGGAAAAATAGAACTTAAGAAATGCGAAAACATGGAAGAAAAGATTTCTTGGCGAAATAATTTATTTCTTTTTACGAAAACTCCATTGCGCCTAGTGTTTGAAGAAATAGAATTGCAATACAATATTAATATTGTAGAAAAGAGGAAATTTGATTTAATTTATACAGGGAAATTTGGCAAAGAAAATTCTGTAGAATCAGCACTTCATACTGTTTGCATGCCTCTTGGTTTAAAATTTGTTAAAGGACCCAATAATAATTACATCATCACCTCTAACGCCCAATAAGTGAAACGAGTTATCATCTTTCTATTATTAGGATTGGTTTTTTCAACTATTTCAGCTCAAAAAATTAAGCTTACCGCCAACAAAAAGCCTTTGAGCGAAGTGTTGATTGATCTGCGGGACAACTATGATTTTCAATTATCTTTTAATAATAATTTACTATCTACTTATATCGTAAGTATCAATCAATCTTTTTCTTCGAAAGATGAAACAATCGAGTTCCTGTTACGAAAACTTCCTCTTAATTACGAAAAATCGAATGAAGTGTACCTAATTTACCCCGAAGAACGAATCATTCAGTATCGTATTTTCGGCAAAATTCTCGATAAAGAAAGTCTCGAACCTCTTCCTTTTTCTCATCTCACCATCAACAATTCCCCAATGGCTACCGATGAACGAGGAAATTTTTCATTTACATCAGAAATAGATAGTACCTTTCGAATATTAGCTTCTCACTTAGGCTATTTTATTCTCGACACACTTGTGAATCAAGGTGCAAATCAAAACATTCTACTGAGTGCCGCCAGTACCGACTTACCGGAAATTACTGTTACCGATAAAATTGTTCAGACTTTTATAAAAATGGGCAACCAGGCAGGAAACCTAAAATTAAACCATAAAATTGCGGGCTTCCTGCCAACCAACAACGATAATTCGGTTTTTGAATTGCTTCGCTTACAACCAGGAATTCTTGCTGCGGGCGAACAAAAAAACGACCTGATAATTTGGGGATCCTACGAGGGCGAAAGTCAGGTGCTTTTCGATAATATAACCCTTTGGGGATTAAAAAATGTTTACGAAGATATTGGTGCAGTTAATCCATTAGTAGTAAAAAATATTGAGGTACTAAAAGGTGGGTTCGATGCCCGCTATGGCGATCGAGTTGGTGGTATTGTGTACATTACTGGTAAAAATGGAACCCGTCTTAAACCTACTCTCAATTTGACCTTAAATAATATCACAGCAAGTGGTTCCTACGAACAACCTATTGGAAAACAATCCTCGCTTCTTTTAGCTTTCCGACAAACCTACTACAACTTATTTAAAGATCAACAAATTAAATACGCTACATCCAACCTAAATCTTCAAGAACAAGGTTTAGATCAGGAAGCAGAACTTCCTGGCTTGGCAGCTTTAAACGTTGCCCCAGATTATAAATTTCATGATCTTAATTTTAAATTTACGAGCAATTGGGAAAATGGCGATAACTTCTCGTTTAGCCTAATGACCGGAGAAGATCGATATTCGTACGATATAACTACAGACGTTTACGCAAACGCCAAAAAACACAAATTCGAAGGCAATAATCAATTTGGAGCATCTATTAACTACGGAAAAGTTTGGCGAAATGGAAATACCAGTTCCCTATCGGTTTCCCGATCCGAATTAGATACTAGAACAAGCGATGTGTTAACGATAAACAGAATTCGTACCAACGAAGAATTCTATAGAAGAGATGATGAATCAACAAACAGTATTCTCGAATATCGTGCAACGCTTAAAAATTCATTTGTATTTGCCGAAGATCAGAATTTTGAAACGGGATTGAATTACATCAACGATGAAGTAAATTTAAAGGAAGACTCGCTTGGTATCAACATCCTCCATATAAAATCAAAGGCCGACAGAATTGGCTACTATTTTCAAAACAATTTAAATGTTAGCAGCGGTGTTTCTATAAAAGCGGGATTTCTAGCCAACTATCCAATCGCTCTAAAAAAAGTATATTGGGAACCACGAATTTCAATTAGTTTACTTCTATCCGATAAAATTGGAATAAACGGAGCATGGGGCTTGTACAAACAATTTATTACCAAGAGTTCTGTATTGAGTGAGAATGGCGATTTTCGATACATATGGGTTGGCGCCAACGAAAAAGATATTCCGGTTTTAGAATCCGTTCATCATGTTTTAGGAGCGTCCTACAATAACAATGGATTTACTTTTAGTGTTGAAGCATATTACAAAAAGACCGATGGTCATACGCGTTATTACAAATTCCGCAATGAAGGAAATATCTCATTAGGAAAAAGTAAAAGCAACGGATTGGATGTTTTTGTCAAAAAGGATATTGGCGATCATACCTTGTGGGTTTCTTATACACTCAGTAAGACACTTGAAAATTTCGATTATTTTAGTTCCAATAACTATCGCAGAGCATTACATGATCAGCGTCACGAAATAAAAACTGCCGGCTTACTGTCTTTAAAACCTTTTTATATCTCGGCTAATTATATTTACGGTTCCGGTTTTCCAATCTACTCTAGTCAAAATAAAGTGGTAGCAGAACCCAATTATACAAGGCTCGATGCAGCATTGATTTACAAGTTCTATCCTAAAAAAACCAAATGCGAAGTAGGAATATTATTTCACAACATTCTCGACCGCAACAATATAACCTACGAATCCTACGAAAAAATACCTTTAAATCAGATCAATTCCATCAGTATTTATACCGAAACGGTACCCTCTTCCATCCGTTTGTATTTTAAAATCACCATCTAACAAGAAATAATTTCGAATAAAAAAACCGGACAAGAAGAACTCTTGTCCGGTTATCACAACTAAATATTAAAACATAATCAAAAAGATGGTCTAAATAATAACAAGAAGAATCTAAGAGATCCGATTAAGTATGGAATGTTTCTTAAAAAAGTATAATCACACCTAACTTACTTTTAAACTACTAATTCTAACGGATTGGATCATTCGTAAATATTTACTAACAAGCCAAAAAGAAATTGTTCATTTCCTCACAAAACCATCACAACTTAGTATTCTTCATGTTTGGTTAATAGTTAGATCATTAATAATACAAGGGGGATAGTATTACTAACTCTCTAAAAAATTGCAATTGAATTAACAACTACAAATGGTTATTCAAAGTACGTTATCACCAGAAACTTCTTCAAAACTACTTTTTAAAGCAGCTAAACGTTTCTGATAAATTGGAGCTTTTGATGTATTTGTAACACCAGTCTTTAACTTGCCAGATATTTCATTTTTAAATGCTTCCAATTCTTCCACAGAAACCATTTCTTTAATCGATTCAACCAATTTGGTCAAATTCATTACACCAGCAAATTTATTCACAATCACATTTCCAATTTCTACAGCCTGAATTTGGCTGAGATCTTTGGTAATTTGATCGACTCCAATACATTCAAGAGCTTGATTTAATCCGCTAACTGTTTCTAGTTTCTCGGATTTTGTTAATTTTGATAACAGATTTGTTGTATTCATGTTCCGCTTCAAGATTTTTTTTAATGAATCATACTCTTGATTTGATGATTCAAATGTAGCTCATGAATTGAGTTTACAAAAATCGTTTTTTAGTATAAACTACGAAGTTCAAACAAAATGAAAGTTAAAAACCACACTGTTTATCAATCAGTTAACTTACACATCTTTTACAATGCCTAAACAACAAATAGACCCTCTGTTTCAATTAATTAAATCGATTTCGAAATCGGAGAAACGTAATTTTAAGTTGTACGCTAATAGAATTAGTAGCGAAAAAGAGACTAAATTCTTACAACTTTTCGATGTTTTAGATAAAATGGATGACTATAATGAAGTCATTATTTTAAAAAAAGCAAAAGAAATAAAGCAATCCCAGTTGCCAAATTTAAAGGCACATCTTTACAAACAGTTGCTTACAAGTTTACGTTTAACGCAAATCAATCACGATATCAGCATCAGTATTCGTGAACAAATTGATCACGCTAAAGTTCTATACAACAAGGGATTATATCAGCAAAGCCTTCGGATTCTTGATAAAACAAAAGCCTTGGCCCGAAAAAATAAGAAGAATATTCTAGTATTTGAGGTGATACAATTCGAGAAGTTAATAGAATCGCAATACGTTACTAAAAGTATCGAAACACGAGCCGAAGAAATTACCCGAGAAGCAAGCGAAATCAGTAAAATAATGGATGGAGTTGTATTTTTCTCGAACATGTCGATTCGACTTTATGGTTTGTACTTAAAAGTTGGATACGTTAGAAACGAGAAAGATTTGCGAATGGTGAAAGAGTTTTTCAACACCAATTTAGAAGCATACGACATTCCAAACTTAAGCTTTTTCGAGAAATTGTACTTGTACCAATCCTACGTTTGGTACTACTTAATTGTACAAGATTTTTTAATGTGTTACAGATATGCTCAAAAATGGGTTGACCTTTTTCAAACAAATCCGGAAATGATTCAAATTCATACCGATTTATATTTAAAAGGTCTGAACAACGTTTTGGTTGCTCTCTTTTACACCAATCATGTAACAACATTTAAAAGGAACCTTCGCCTACTGCGAAAATTAGAACATGAAGAACAATTTCAGCACAATTCTAATTTAAATATCCTGCTACACATGTTCCTGTATATGCACCGAATCAACAGGCATTTTATGGATGGAACCTTTAATAAAGGGATTCACTTAATTCCAAAAATTGAAGGCTTTTTAGAAGATAATAAGTTTGGAATGGACAATCATCGTGCTTTGGTTTTTTACTATAAAATTGCGTGTTTGTACTTTGGCAACGGACAATACAAAGAGGCAATTAAATATTTAAACCGAATTTCGGATGTAAGAGATACTACTCTACGTGGCGATATTCATTGTTTCGGACGAATATTAAATTTAATAAGTCATTACGAACTAGAGAACACCGAACTTTTAGAGTATCAAATTCGATCCACCTATCGTTTTCTTGCTAAAATGGACGATTTACAGGAAGTACAAAAATACATTCTTCGTTTCCTCAGAAAATTAAGTTCTATCAGTCCTGATCAATTAAAGGATGAATTAAAAAAATCACGAATCGATCTGCAAAAGTGGGTGAATGATCCTTACGAAAAAAGAGCATTTTTATATTTAGATATTATGTCATGGTTGGATTCCAAAATAGAAAATCGACCAGTGCAGGAAATAATTATGGAAAAAATAGCAAAAAACAAACGATAAGAAAAAAGGCTGTCTAAATTTTTTAGACAGCCTCTTTAAAAAAATATAATAAAATATTTTACATCATACCAGGCATTCCTCCGCCCATTCCGCCACCCATTGGCATAGCAGGAGCTTCTTCCTTAATATCGATCAAAACACATTCGGTAGTTAAGAACATACCTGCAATCGAAGCAGCATTTTCAAGAGCTACACGAGCAACTTTAGCAGGATCAATAACCCCTGTTTCGTACAAGTTCTGATATTCTCCAGTACGAGCATTGTAACCGAAATCACCTTTACCCGCTCTTACTTTATCAACTACAACCGCACCTTCGCCACCAGCATTAGCAACAATCTGACGCAACGGCTCTTCAATAGCACGTTTGATAATCTCGATACCTGTAGTTTCGTCCTCATTCTCGCCCTTAAGGTTTTCTAGAGCTGCAATAGCACGAATATATGCTACACCACCTCCAGGAACGATTCCTTCTTCAACAGCCGCACGAGTAGCACTCAATGCATCGTCAACACGATCCTTTTTCTCTTTCATTTCCACTTCAGAAGCAGCACCAACATATAATACGGCTACACCACCTGCCAATTTGGCTAGTCTTTCCTGAAGTTTTTCTTTATCGTAATCAGAAGTTGAATTCTCGATTAAAGTTTTAATTTGAGCAACACGAGCCACAATCAAATCTTTCTCCCCATTTCCATTTACAATGGTAGTGTTCTCTTTATCAATGGTAATTTTTTCTGATTGACCAAGCATATCTAAAGTTGCCTGCTCCAATTTCATTCCTTTTTCTTCCGAAATCACAACGCCACCAGTAAGAATGGCAATATCTTCCAACATTTCTTTTCTTCTGTCGCCAAAACCAGGAGCTTTCACCGCAGCAACTTTTAACGATCCTCTTAAACGATTCACCACCAAAGTAGCTAAGGCTTCGCCTTCTACATCTTCAGCAATAATCATTAACGGACGACCTGCTTGAACAGCTGGTTCAAGAATCGGCATTAACTCTTTCATTGTAGAAATTTTCTTATCGTACAATAAAATAAATGGATTCTCTAAATCAGCTTCCATTTTCTCAGGATCTGTAATAAAGTAAGGAGAAATATATCCACGATCGAATTGCATTCCCTCCACCACTTTTACATAGGTTTCAGTCCCTTTAGCTTCTTCAACAGTAATAACACCTTCTTTTTTTACTTTTTCCATTGCCTCAGCAATCAGAGCACCAATGGTTTCATCATTGTTTGCAGAAATTTTAGCAACCTGCTTAATTTTATCGAAGTTATCGCCTACCTCCTGCGCCTGCTCTTGAATATTAGCCACAACAGCCGCAACAGCGATATCAATTCCTCGTTTTAAATCCATTGGATTTGCACCTGCAGTAACATTTTTTAGTCCAACATTTACAATAGACTGTGCTAAAACAGTAGCTGTAGTAGTTCCATCACCAGCATCATCACCAGTTTTTGAAGCCACTTCTTTCACCATCTGAGCTCCCATATTTGCTCCTGGATCAGCCAACTCTATTTCTTTTGCAACCGAAACACCATCTTTAGTAATTTGAGGAGCACCAAACTTGCGATCAATCACAACATTTCTACCCTTAGGTCCTAAAGTTACTTTTACTGCATTTGCCAACTCATCAACACCTTTTTTTAACAGGTCGCGAGCTTCTATATTAAATTTTATTTCTTTAGCCATTTCTTACTTAATTTTGAAATTTAGTAATGTTAATTATGCAATGTACAAAACGTCTGTCTGAGACATTAAGAGATAATCGTCTCCATTAATAACCAATTCTGTTCCTGAATATTTTCCATAAAAAACAGTATCTCCTTTTTTCAGTTCCATTGGTTCCTCTTTCTTATCAGCCCCTACCAACACAACTTTACCCTGCATTGGCTTCTCTTTTGCAGCATCTGGAATAATGATACCACTTGCAGTTTTTTCTTCAGCTTTTATTGCTTCAACCAAAATTTTACCAGCAAGAATTCTACCTTTTAAATCTGCCATTTTCAAAATATTTTAAGTGATTATTTTAATTTTAACGACTTACTCTCTTTCATAATTCATGCCAAAGGAAAATCATTGACAATATTTCCGCGATACTGCTTCTTTTTTTAAAGATCAATAAAATTTAAGTAACCGACATTGTACTATCTCGGTGATTAATGAATAAATATACTGAAAAACAGTTGGATAAGAACATAAAAAAAATGTCAGCATGATATGACATACTGACATTTTTTTATATCAATGATATAATTCTTTTCTTATTTTGCTGTATCCGCTTCGGTAGAAGGAGCTTCAGTTGGGAAAGTAGGAACCTCAGTAGCAGTTTCAGTATTCTGTAATTGCTGCTCAATTTGTGATTTCTGACCTTCTACTTCACCACGATTAATAGTCATCGCAGCTAAAAGACAAAGAACTAATAAGCTACCGGCTAAACCCCAGGTTGCTTTCTCAAGGAAATCAGTTGTTTTCTTAACTCCCATAATTTGGTTTGAGGATGAAAAGTTTGAAGCTAATCCACCTCCTTTTGAGTTCTGTACTAAAACGATTAACACTAAAAGTACACAAACAATAAAGATCAATACTAAAACAAAGGTATACATACTTATCTATTTACTATTTTTTAATTTTTCTATTCTCTCAATCTGACTCGCAAAGTAAGCGTTTTTTTCGGGATTTTTCAAAACTAATTTGTCATAAACCGCAATAGCCTTATCGAACAGTTTCTGTTTCACGTAGATAGAGGCTAAAGTTTCACTAATAAAACCATCTTTATCCTCTAAACTCTCCAACGAAATATCTTCTTGTTTCTCAACAACTTTAATACTTCTGCTTATTCTTGGTTCGTTTTGAATAAAACTATCTATTAAATCTATTCCCTTTTTCGATTTTTCTTTAACAGGATCAGAAATATCCTCTTTACAATCGGATTTATTAACCACAGTCATCCAATCCGAAAAGCTATGATTTTCATCCTTATTCGATTTCGCATCTTTCTTCTTTGGTTCGTCCGTTAAAGTATACAAGTTACCACCAAAACCAATATGATAAACCTCAGTTGCCGCTACCAATAATTCCGAATCTCTTAACCTCTTATCCGAACTCGGCTTCTCTATTTGCGTTTCTGATTCTGATTTTTTATTTTCAGTATCAGCAAACTCTAAAATTTCATCCTTGGAATTTAGCTCAATTTCAAATTCGTCTAGGGTATTATTCTTCGGTGCAAGCTCCGAATCGATAACCTGCGAATCTTCCGATAATTGAATCAAGTCATCCGCTTGCTCTACCTTATTTAAAGGAACGGGTAAATTTTCTTCTAATGGAAAATTAATATTATCCGCGGACTTGGTAATTTGATCCTCTTCTTTCCGTAGCTCTTCTATTTCTGTTTTGTCGAAAATTTCCT
The DNA here is from genome assembly GCF_002843315.1 of Labilibaculum filiforme. Taxonomy (GTDB): domain Bacteria; phylum Bacteroidota; class Bacteroidia; order Bacteroidales; family Marinifilaceae; genus Labilibaculum; species Labilibaculum filiforme. The sequence continues at coordinate 12,242 of NZ_MVDD01000033.1, forward strand.
CTCGTCTTTCAGTACGGAGTTGTATCTTAATTTGATCTTGAATCAACAAAAAAAGCTGCCGACGATCCGGAATGTGCAAAGCTGAATTTTTTAATTCCTCTTTAAAACGGATACTTTGATTGTCATGCAAATTTTTTAACAACAGTAAATGAGCAGTTTGAAAATAAGGATACTGATCAATCAGACTTTTTAATTCCCGATAACTATTCCGATCCATTTTTTTCGAATCCCTTACCCAATTCTGTAATAAACTATGATCCATTCCTTTACCAGTTTACAACTGCTTGATTATAAATATCATCAATAATATCTTCTAAAATCTCTTCAACCAACCCTTCCTCAACATCACTTAACTGTTGTGTACTATCAAAATCGCGAAATGCTGAAAAACTTTTATCAAAATCATTATCAGGCTCTATTTCGTTTGTAAAACGAACTTTTATTGAAACAGTCAGTCTATTGGTTGCCGAAATATCGTTAGAAGTAACATCCAGAGCCTGCGTTCTATATCCGGTTATTTCTCCATCGAAATTCAGATGACCTTCCCCATCTACTATTTCATCTAAAGTAGTTTGCGACCGAAATTTTTCTTTAAGTGCCTCCGTAAACTGATTGCTCAGATTAGGATTTACTAAAGGAGCTCGGTTTGGAAAAAATTGCACCGAAAAAGTTTTCACATCCGTAGAAAGTGTTCCTCCTGTAAATGAGTAGGAAACCTTACATGCCGTTACCACTAAGGCAATACAAACACTTAATAATAGTACTTTAATTAAATTCATATATTGGAAAATAAAAATAACAATAAATTGTGAATATTAGTTGATATCGTACTCTTTGATTTTACGATACAAGGTACGTTCCGAAATTCCAAGATCCTGAGCAGCATACTTCCGTTTTCCGCTGTGCTTATCCAAAGCTTTACGGATTAACTCCACCTCTTTATCTTCCAGCGATAACGATTCCTCAATAAATTCCTCTGTATCTTGAATTTCCGAATCGCCTGATGAAGATACTGTAGCAGATGTATGTGCAGATGCTTGATGCTGTAGAATATCAATCTCCTGATCTTCATACAGTTTTCGAATAAGCAATGCATTATCTTTTTGCAAAGAAGATGAATCTCCACTTGTTTGCATCAACTCAAATACCAACTTTTTTAAATCGGTCATGTCCTTTTTCATATCAAAAAGAACCTTATACAAAATTTCCCTTTCCGAAGAAAATCCTTGATCTTTCTTCGAGGAATCCGTATAAAGTGCAGGTAACATCTGCTCATCATTCCTTGGAAGATAAACTTTTAATATATCAGCTCCAATTTGCCGTTCCTTTTCGATAATGGAAACCTGCTCTGTAATATTTTTTAATTGCCGAATATTTCCCGGCCAACGATAAGATTTTAATAATTGTTGCGCACCAGCATCCAATCGCAAGGGGGGCATTCTATATTTTTCAGCAAAATCTTGGGCGAATTTTCGGAAAAGCAAATAGATATCCTCTTGTCTTTCCCGTAAAGGAGGCATGCTAATAGGAACCGTATTTAAACGGTAATACAAATCTTCCCTAAATTTACCTTCTTTTACCGCTTTTGGAATATTAAGATTGGTTGCCGCAACCACCCTAACATCCGACTTTAGTACCTTCGAGGAACCCACCTTAATAAATTCACCCGTTTCTAAAACACGTAACAAACGAACTTGCGTTGATAATGGCAGTTCACCAATCTCATCTAAAAAGATAGTTCCCTTATTAGCAACCTCAAAATAACCTTTCCGATCGGATAAAGCTCCAGTAAAAGCACCTTTTTCGTGCCCAAATAATTCGGAATCAATTGTTCCTTCCGGAATTGCACCACAATTAACCGCGATATAAGGCGCATGTTTTCGCGAACTAAATTGATGTATAATTTGAGGAAACACCTCTTTTCCTGTTCCACTCTCTCCTGTAATCAATACCGACAAATCGGTAGGAGCTACTTGAATTGCAATATCAAGCGATCTATTTAAAGAGTAAGTGTTCCCGATAATTGAAAACCGATGTTTTATTGTTTGTATGTCCATCAAATAAATCTAATTTGCTTGTTTCCAAAATCTAAAACATGAAATTTTTTCATGCTACCTGACAAAATTACTACTTTTTCGAATTAGAAGACTATTCTACCACATTAATATCATTAAAGATTGTTAATTTTCAGTATCCTTTTACGATATCTCCCGTAAAAAATCAGATAATTCGGAAGTACTAATATAGAAGATCCAATGGCCATTAATCTAGAGAACCTTAAAGAATCAAACGAATTTCTAAATATTTTATTCAATAATATTACTGCCGCATTATTTATTCTCGATAAAAATGCTCGCATTGAAAATATGAATGAATCTTTTTCTCTTCTTTTTCAAAAACGAGAAGAAAATATAATAGGAAACTTATGTGGCAACGCATTAGGATGCAAATTCGCCGTTGAAGAAAAAGCACTATGTGGAGAAACATCACATTGTATAAATTGCATTTTGAAAAAGGACATTTTGCAAACTATGGCTGAGAAAGTTCCTGTAAACAGAAAAAAGCTCTCTAGAGAATTTTACTCCGACACCCACAAAGAAACCAAACACTTCTTATATTCAACAAGATATATTCATTATTATGGAAAAGAATATATTTTGGTGATTGTTGATGACCATACCGAATTAGAAAACAGTAGAAATAAACTCGAAGAACAAAATGAAACCCTTCGAATCCTAAATGAACAAAAATCAAAATTTTTAGGCATCGCAGCTCACGACCTTCGAAATCCTATCGGTGCAATAAAATCCTTCTCTAATTTACTATTAGATTCCTATCATGACTTTTCGGAGGAAGAAAGAATTGAATTCATGGAATTAATAAAAAATAGTAGTCAGTTTTCATTAAACTTAATTAATGAACTACTAGACATATCTAAGATAGAATTGGGAAAGCTTGAACTGAATAAAACAGAAGTTAATTTTCAAGAAGTAATCGAAAACGCCATAAAAATCAATAAAATATTTGCAAAAAAGAAAAATATTAAAATTAGTTTTATTCCTATTCCAGGAAATCATCTAATATGCGTTGATAAAAATAAAATAGAGCAAGTGCTTCACAATCTATTAAGTAATGCTATTAAATATTCCAATCCAAACACAACAATATCCGTTGTTTTTACGAAAAATCAATCGCATATTAGATTGTCAGTTAAAGATCAAGGAGTTGGCATTCCCGATAAAGAATTAAAAAATTTATTTACTGAATTTGGTAAAACAAGTGCAAAAACTACCGCTAACGAAAGTAGTACCGGTTTAGGTTTAGCCATAGCAAAAAAAATTGTTAATGGTCATGGAGGAGATATAATGGCTTATAGCAAACTAGGCGAAGGTTCTGAATTTTTGTTTACTTTGCCATTAAATTAAACCTCAAAAAACACAAGAATGAAATTCTTAGGAATTATACCTGCAAGATTTGCATCTACAAGGTTTCCTGGCAAACCTTTAGCCGATATTAATGGCAAACCAATGATTCAAAGAGTCTACGAACAAGCGCTTAAAGCCCTTGATCATGTATATATTGCTACCGATGATAAAAGAATTGAGGAAGCTGTAAGTAGCTTTGGAGGAGAAACTATTATGACCTCTCCCGATCATCAAAGTGGAACCGATCGAATTGCCGAAGCAGCTAACTATATCACAAAAAAATTAAAAATTAATTTCGACGTGGTAATAAATATTCAAGGCGACGAGCCCTTTATACAACCCGAACAAATTCAATCCTTAAAATCCTGCTTTGATAATCCCGGTACGCAAATAGCAACGTTAATTAAATCAATTACAAATCCTGCTGAAATCTTCGATCCTAATAAAGTAAAAGTAGTAATAACAAAAGATAATCGTGCTTTATATTTTAGCCGGTCACCAATCCCATTTATTCGTGGGAAAGAACAAAAAAATTGGTTATCCCAAAATAATTTCTACAAGCATATCGGCATGTATGCCTATCGGTTTGAAGCCTTGCTAAACGTAACAAAACTTGATCAAAGTAAATTAGAAATAGCTGAATCATTAGAGCAACTACGATGGCTTGAGAACGGTTATTGGATACAAACAGAAATAACCGAGCACGAATCGATTGGAATAGATACTCCTGAAGATTTAATTCGGGTAAAGGAAATGGGACTTTTATAGTCCTTTTTTTATGCACTAAATTTTCCGTAAGACTTTCATGAAAGAAGAAAAATTATTTTCGATCCTATTTTAAAAACCTTAAGCTCTAATGAGAATCAAGAATACTGTCTTCGGGAAACTAAAAAAATAATAAATCTACTTTGCCACAAGCTTAATCAAATTTCAGGTTGCGAAATGCCCTACAAAGCATTTTTAGCGCTGATAATTTCTACACAACAAGAAGTATGAATGTTTACAATATTAAACTCAGAAGGTATTTAAAAGCCCATTCTAGACTCTCCTTAGAAAACAGTCTCAACAATAGACTTCATTTACAACTAATCCCTACTTCCTTTGATATCTAAAACCAGGTAAAGCTATTTCTGTAATTGAAAAAGCACCAAAATAAATTTCTCTTTTTTTATCCTTTCTGTGATTTTAGGGCAAAAAAAAAGAGTCTCATTCCATTTGGAATAAGACTCTTTTAAAAGTTGGCGTCGACCTACTCTCCCACCTTTCGGCAGTACCATCGGCGCTAACGGGCTTAACTTCTCTGTTCGGAATGGGAAGAGGTGGAACCCCGTTGCAATAGACA
>NZ_MVDD01000034.1 GCF_002843315.1 Labilibaculum filiforme
AGGGAAAGGATAAATATTTGTTTCCTGTAAAAGCTATGAGTAAAGTTTTTCGGGCACGTTTTACCCGGCAAATCAGATTGCATTTTAATCTCACACCAGAGATCTACAAACAATTGTTTCAGAAAAAGTGGGTGGTGTACTGCAAACGGCCTTTCTTTGGCCCCAAACAAGTGGTAGAATACCTTGGCCGATACACCCACAAAGTTGCCATTAGCAACCACAGACTAATAGATATAGCAGAAGGGAAAGTAACTTTTATGGCCAAAGATTACCGGCAGGGAGGAAAAAAACATCCTGTAAGTTTAAGTGATGGAGAATTTATTCGAAGATTCTCCTTACATATTTTGCCAAAAGGGTTTACACGCATTCGGCATTACGGCATACTTTCTAGTTCGCTAAAACAAGAGATTCTGCCCATTTTGCACGAGCAATTGGGCTCGATTACTATTTGCCTAGAACAAAAAAGTAAACATCGAATTTGTCCAACTTGTAAAAAAGGAGAACTCATCACTATCCGGTATTTTGATAATCGAGGCCCTCCGAAAAACATCAAAGCTCTTGATACATCAATTATTCAGGCTATTGTAAAAATAAAGTCTTAACAAAAGGCTACTGACATAGCTATGTACCATTGTCAACTATTCTAAATCTAAAACACAAAAAAAGCTGTAGACGGATCTACAACTTTCTATTATTCTTTGAAATTACTGCATTTAAAAATCTTTCCATATTAAATTCCCTTTCTAAAAAGGTTTTCACTTACACCATTCCCCATAAGAGTAAGAATTCTGTCACCGGTTACGTCAACCCACCGTTCATGTTGGGCAGTTCCTGCCACACGAACGCTTAGTTGTTAGCGGTTGTACATTTTATGATATCTCTACAAGTTCAGTCTTCAATATTATCCATTTTTCATATTTCTTCTCAATAAAAATCAAATTTGTAAATGAATGATTTGGATCAAAATAATAAGTATAAAAAAGGAAACCACTATTCTTTTGTTCATTCAAGTATATCCTAGAAAGTATAACTTGACCAACGACTTTTATTTTGTCTGTATTTGAATATAATTTCCTATCGCTTAATTTATGTAATGTAAACCTCCCAGTATTATTCAGTTTGTTAATTTCAATATACAGTGATCCCAACTTCGGGAAATTAATAAAATCAGTTGTAGTAAAATCAGAGACCTTTTCTAATATTTCATTACTCCAATTCTTTAATTCTACGGTGTCATTTTCAAGCTTTTCATTTACAAAAACAATTAATTGTCTGTCATCAATTTGCCTGTTTTTTTTAATGATGTCATATTTTTCTCCTAATATTCTAAGTTCACTTATTGTTTCTTTAGTCCAAAGTGTAGGATTACATTTAATTATCGAATCTGCAGGAATAGGTGGTGGAGGTGGAGCAATAGACTTTAAATAATGTTCTTCTCCAATTAATTCAACGAAAATATCATTTAGTATTTCAACTTCTAATTCCTGTGCTGTTACAGAAATAGATAAAATTGTAAATATGAGTAGAATGATTGATTTCATTTTCTAATGTATTACCGCTAACGGTCACGTGTATGAAGCGTTGGGCATTTCGAAGCACTTCACTGTCAAACCGCTATTATGTTTATTAAATGTACTCACTTTCATTTAACCACTTGTTGCCCAATGATTTATACACATTGTGTGTGCCTTGAATGGTAAATTTAGTAAAAGTTCTTTTATGTAGTTAAATATTATGAAAGAAAGTCCAGAGGGTGTAAGTCCCTTATGCACTAGGAAGACTCCTGGAAGCATTAGCAAGTGGCAAGGTGGTTTGGGGTGACCCATGCACTGAAGTAAGCCAACCGGCAAAAGTCTGAACTGACGAACAGGAACGGGATATGAGGCATTGTTATTCGGGTAAGTAAGCACATCATTGCAAAGCCCAACGAGTATCAAAAGGATAGCGATGTAGATCCCGCAGGATTAGACGGAAGGACATTTACCTTACCAAGGGAGATCTCATCAACCACGAGTTGGTTATGGTGAGAAGTCAGCCGAGGCCATAGTAGCTGTAAGACAATGAGCCACAAATAGAAATTGTGGAGGACTCACAGAGCAGTGAAGGGCTGAACAGCCTGTCCCGAGCATCGGGATTAAGTTGTTCCAAATGTTGCAAAGAAGCTGTTGTTTACAATTCTAGCTTTGCATTAAGCGGAACAGGGAAAAGAAAAAGTAAACTAAAATGATTGAGCAAGTACTAACAGGAAAGAATCTGCTACGAGCGATGTATCAAGTCCAAAAGAACAAAGGTTCGGCAGGAGTTGATCACATGCCTGTAACTAAACTTTCAGAACTCATGTCGATTAATCGAGAGGAGCTGAAAGAAAAGGTTCGCTCAGGTAAATATTTGCCTCAAGCCATTTTAGGAGTAGAGATTCCGAAAGGAAACGGAAAGATGCGCTTATTGGGCATACCGACTGTAACCGACCGACTGCTTCAACAAGCGGTACTTCAGATTATCACGGCCAAGTTTGAGTTCGAATTTTCGGACTCTAGCTTTGGATTCAGACCGAACCGAAGTTTGCATCAGGCAGTGATTAAAGCTCAGGGATACATCAACGATGGCTATCAGCATATCGTAGACATTGACTTGATCCCGAAATAGGATTTGTAAGGTTTTGTGAAACAAAACCAACAAAATCCATAATCGGGACTTCGATGAAGTGGATCATTGTCATTTGTTGCAACTACTTTATCGTAAGATAAAATGCCGTGAAACAATGCGCCTAATTCGCAAATGGCTACGAGTCCCGATCTTAATCGAAGGCAAGTTGGTCAAACGCAGAAAAGGCGTGCCACAAGGGAGTCCACTGAGTCCATTACTGTCCAATATCATGTTGCATGAATTGGATCTGGAACTGGAAAAACAGGGCTTGCAATTCACCCGCTACGCCGACGATTTTAGTATTTATACCAAATCGAAAGCTACCGCCCGAAGAGTTGGTAACAAGGTTTACAAGTTTTTACGAAATAAACTCAAGTTGACTATTAATCGGGAAAAGAGTGGCATTCGGCGACCTGTTCATTTTACTGTTTTGGGTTTCGGTTTTGTGCCGACCTACAAGAAAGGAGAACGGGGTAAGTACCAATTAGTTGTATCAGAAAAGAGTTGGAAGAAGCTGAAAGAAAAGCTGAAAACAATCACTCGGAAAACGACACCGATGAGCTTTGAAGAGCGCATTCAAAAATTGAAAGAGGTTCAAAGAGGTTGGGTAAACAACTTCCGTATGGCAAGTATTTTAAACAAACTCGAAGATCTTGACGGTTGGTTGCGCAACAGGCTCAGGTATTGTATATGGCACCATTGGAAAAAGCCTGAAAAGAAAAGGCGAAGCCTTATCCGCTTGGGAATTCAGCAAGGACAAGCCTATGCATGGTCTCGTTCACGAATGGGTGGTTGGGCAATAGCTCAGAGTCCAATTTTGAGAACGACCATTACACTTGAAAGGTTGAAGAAGCGAGGTTATGAATCGATGCTCGACATCTACAAACAAATCACGCCTGTTAGACGTGATTCTTTATTCCCCACAACTTAACGAACCGCTGTATACGAGACCCGTACGTACAGTGGTGTGAAAGCCTCTCCCTGCTAGTGATTACTAGCGGGGCGGGCTATTCGATTGTGTTTTCGTGCTTTCTTTTCTCCATCGGGTTAGCAAACCATACTCTTTGACAAGTTTTGGTCGTGTGTTTTGCTTGTGTGACTTGGCAATGTGTATGGTTTATCGGGATGGAAAATGTCCAGCATCAATTCTTTATTGTTATCCATTAAATCAGAAATCAATTTTTCTATTACAGGAACAGAAACACCATTACCCATTTGTTTGTATACAGCATTATCATTCTCTTGTAATTTGTATGAGTCTGGATACCCCTGTAGTCTAGCACATTCTCTTGGAGTTAATCGTCTTGGCTTTCCGTTTTGAACAACACCTAATCTATTTGTATCTGAAGCAGTCAAGGTTATTGAAATACTTTCAGGGTCAAGGAATTTGAAAACCTCAAAAGACATATTTCCACAAACAGGGTTATATTTTTGTTCGTAATTACTCAAATACCCTTTTTCAATTAAAGAACCTGCAATCTCTTTTATATTCTCATTTTTGTAAAATGTTTGAATCTGTTCTACAGTTAAGGCTTTTCCATCTTGATGTGTCCCGAAAATCTTTTTCCTTCTGTTTGCAATCAAGAGATTCATAAACTCAACTTCATCAGGTGTACATTCTCCTTTTATTCCAAGTTCCCAAGAATGAATTGAATTTCCATTTCTTGTATCTATCAATCTGTACCCATGAAGTTTTGTTAAATCATCTCCAATTACTTTTTTCAACTGTTTAGTAAATGTTTCACTACAAAAATATTTTGGGTCAGGATTTTCTTCTAAAATATCCTTTACAACCTTTATAGGTTTAAAATCATCGAACAAACTTCTTTGAACATTACGAGCTTTAAAATTATGCGAATCAACTGCTCCAACATCCGATATAGTATTTATTATGAAATCTTTATTTAAAATTCCAACTATGTAAATTCTAACTCTATTTTGTGCGACATTAAAATTGCTGGAATTCAACAATCTGTATTCAATTGAATAGCCAAGAGACTTTAAAGAATTAACAATTGTTTCAAAAGTGCGTCCCTTATCGTGTGTCGTTAAACCTCTTACATTTTCTAATACAAACCCTTTTGGACGATATTTTTTTAATAATCTTTCTACATCAAAGAAGAGCGTTCCACGCGTATCTCCAAAACCCTTCCTTTTTCCTGCATATGAGAATGCCTGACATGGAAATCCTGCAAGCATAAAATTAAAATCAGGTAAATCATTTACTTGAGTAATATCAGAAAGAGGATTTTCTCCAAAATTGAGTTCGTACGATTTACAAGCATTTTTATCAATTTCAGATGAATAAACACATTCTGTTTTAATATCATGTTTTTTACAGGCTTCTTCAAATCCTAATCGAATTCCACCAGTGCCTGCAAATAAATCAATAAATTTTATCATTTTAAGACACTTTTAATCCAGTTAGACAATACTTCAAATTCAGCAGTTGTATACGCAACAGTACAATCGCTATTATCACATAAAGTACTTATTGCAGAAGAGCGTTGAAAGTTTCCTGCACCATCAATTACATACGCTATATGATGTCCATCCTTATGAACTAAATTCAATCGGCCTGCAGCTTGCCCCGACTTACGTTCTATTGTACTATTTGTGGTTACTTGAAAGCTTACTTCTATTCCAATTGATTTACCTTTTTTATTAACCACGATATCGAAAGGCATTCCACCATCTTTGTCATAACCGCTAAGGTTTATATAGCCATTCCGAATAATTTCATAGCTGTTATCGAGAGACTTGGTTAAAAACTCTACAATTTCAGATTGAGCAAGCTGGCCCAAGCTATTTGCTGTAGCACCACCTGTTATTCTGCTTACAACGATATATTTATTTCTGACATAAGATTCTAGTTTTTCTGGCTCTCCAATTAAGCCACCTATTTCACATAAATCAAGTTCTGCTTTATCATGTACATCTGAAGCTGCTGCATATAAAAGTATTGCAATTAAATCTTTTGTTTTATTATCTAATTCAACCTCTTTGGTAAGTCCTTCTCCATCAATTTTAAATTTCTTATTTCCCATTCCCTTTATTGGGAATTCCTCGAACTGATACGTGAAATCTTGTTTATTCCAAGTAAACTCAAAATAATATGCATTATTCTTGTCTTTAGGGAAAATATCTTCAAATTCGTTACCTAATCGTTGGATTTTTTCTCCTCCATAGTCCGCAAGTACAGTCAAATGTTTTAAAAAGTAATTTGCTGGAAATTCGGATGTAGTTATAAGGTCAAAAACTTTGAAAGGGTCTTTTTTAGCTAACTTAATAATACTTAGAAATTCTTCTTGAGTACTAAGAAGTAGAGGTATTACATTTGCCTTGGCATTTTTTTCCTTTAACTCTTCTGGCCACCATAAAGCAGCATGACTTTTTAATTCGTCTATATTTCTATTGTATTTCGGCATTTGATTTCCCATATTTAATTTGCTCTTCTGCTACTTTTAAAGCTGTTAGTCCTTCTTCTTCGTCTTTTACTAAATCATAAACTTTAGATGCTATCCAAAGCGCTTCTAACTCTTTAAAAGAACAGTCAAATAATTCACTAATCTTTTTTAAATGTTCGCGTTTTAAGGATTTTTGGTTTCTTTCTACTTTGCTCAAAAATCCATCTCCAATTTCTAAGGTAGACGCTAATTGCCTTTGAAGCATCCCCTTATCTTCTCTTAATTCTTTTATTTTCTGTCCTATTGTCATTTTACCAAATTAAGACTTGACCTTATTTGGTCAAATATACAATCTTTTTTGAAATCTTTCACAGTGGGATGGAAAAAATAGCTCTTTTACAATATTGGGAATCAGGGTTAGCTTGTGCGAATTGTAAATGTGCTATTGCGGGCTGGCTTTGCATGAAACACAACGGTTTGGCGGTATGTTTTTGTTGCCGATTTCGAAGCACTTTCCTGTCAAGTTACACGAAAGTTTATTAGATGCAGAAACGCTGAAACTAGCATTGTCTCGGCAATAAAATATACCGCCTGTTATGGGCTGCCAATTCTTCATCCGAGTCGTTTTATTACTTCCGAAAATTTATCGTGGAATTTTTGTTGATTACCACATGACGGAAAGTCAATACGTTTGTCTGTCACGTTAAATTTTCTTCTTAATGGAACAAATGCTGTATCATAAACATTGGCCTTAATTAAAACAAGCGGGGCTTTGTTTATTCCAAGTCCGTCAATTTTAATAATCAATTTATTAACAGCTTCATTGTCGGTGTCTGTATTCATAGAAACAGGGAATTCAAACAAATCAAGAAGGAAAAATCCATCATGCACAAACTTTTTCAAAATCTGTTCTTTTATTACAGGATTTCTTTTGCTGTCCATGTATTGATTTTTTAAACTTGGGTAAAGAACTCCAATAATACCTAAAAATAAATAGTCTGCTTTTTTAACATCCTCATAATAAAAAAAACGTTCAATGCTGTCAGGCGGGGCTTCTCCAACAATTAATGTTTTTATTTCTTCAGGTTTATATTTATTCCTTGCTGATTCTAACTGCTTCAAAATTTTTATTCTGTCCATAATATATTTGTTAATACACATCTTTTTCACTAATAACATTCCCTTGGTCATCGAGATAAAATATTTTGTTTTCAATTACATAGCCCCCAAAACTATTTTTTGCTCTATATTTATGTCTTACCCAATATTTATATTCACTGCTTCCCGACATCTCGTTAACTTTTGACCATTCTATTCCTTCATAACTATCAGGGTCTTTAAGATAGGAGTTTTTCAAATAATGCTCCACCTGATAAACTGAGGCATCCCACTCACTATTCTGTACTTTTGAACTTGAAGTAGAGCCATTATTATCATCCGACATACTTCCAATAAACCACAATACAAGTACGACAGCAATTGCAATTAACCAATTTCTTTGTGTTTTAGTCAATGTCTGTCCGGTATTTGTTTTTAAAGGATTACGGAAATTCTTTCCGCAAGTCAAACACTGTATATAATTTTCATTTTTAATTTCTGGAGGGATATAGAGATTAAGTCCACAACCTGGGCAAATTGCTTGATTAAATCCACTGTTAGTATTATTGTAAATGGTATTACTTTGAATTTTCGGGTTTATAGGTTTCTTTTTTTGGGCCGTTTTTTGTCTTTTCTTTCCTTCGTCAGAGAGTGGTATTCTCCATTGTTTAGGTGTACTTTCAGTCTGATAAGCATGAGGGATTTTATTTTCTTCCAAAAGATTTTTTAAAGCTTTGTTTGAATTTTCTGCAATAGAAATTACGTTTTCTGAAACAAGAAGTTGATTTGCTTGTCCTAAAACCAAGTATTCTTTTCCAGTTTCGATTAATCTGTCATCGATTGTTTTAATTATTTCTTCTATTGTTCCCATTGGAAGTGGCTTTTACTTTTGGTTGCCCATAACGTCTCGGCTATGGTTAGTACGGGATTTCGAAGGGCTGAATTTTCGATTAAGCACTTAGCCAAAACTTTTTATTTTGTTTTATCTTTTTTGTTTAAAGCCAAATCAAAAGATTTGGCGGACTTGGTTAAAAGCTCTAAACTTTGGGTTAAGCACTAAAACCCGTATTAACTATAGCCATTGTTGAACGAAACCTAAAGGTAGCTAAAGAACCCATTTACTTACCTTTAGATAGTATTTAATTTAAAATTCGTATTATGAAAAAAAAGCACCTTAATCGAACGGGCATGTAATTCATGCGATGAATTTAACAATATTTATCGGAAGATGAAACGCTCTATTGAGCTTTCTGGTAAAAGTTTGAGTACGCTGACCAACTATGCTCGTTGTCTAGCTACATTAACACTTCATTTTAACTGTTCACCTCTCGATTTAGATGCTGAACAAGTACTAGATTACCTTCATTATCTGCAATCGAAAAAGAAAACACCTTCATCATCTTATTTCAAGCATACACTTTATGGTTTGCGTTTTGTTTACAAACTCTATGGGAAAGAGCCATTACTTCATAGCTTACCATCGCTAAAAAAAGTATATAAGCTCCCTGTAGTACTGAGTGTTCCAGAGATAAAACGCTTAATAGAAACACCTAAGTTACTAAAACATAGAATGCTGATTGCCTTAATGTATGGCTGTGGATTAAGGCGGTCGGAGCTACTCAATATAAAAATTCCAGATGTGGATTTGGATCGTAAAATGCTACACATCAAAGAAGGCAAAGGGCGAAAAGATCGTTATGTGCCATTGGGTGACAACTTATCTTATGCACTTAAAAAATACATAGCTATTCTTCGTCCATACATCTGGCTGTTTAATGGGAATGGACCCGATGGAACAGTTCAACATTTTTCAGCAAATGGTGTGAGGTGGATTATTAATGAAGCTCGTAAGAAATCGGGAATCAAAAAACAGATCAGTTCCCATATTCTTCGTCATACTTACGCGACTCATCTTCTGGAAATGGGAACTGATATTATGACACTTAAAGATCTGTTGGGACATACCGATATTAAAACCACCATGCTTTATCTTCACATCTGCAATCTGGATAAGCATAAAGCCTTTTCACCTATGGATAGAATCTA
>NZ_MVDD01000035.1 GCF_002843315.1 Labilibaculum filiforme
TTGATAGATATCATAACAGAGATCATCAAGGCATCGATAGGAAGAAGCCGTTTATAATCTATAATATGGCAGCTTAAATTCAACTTAGAAAACAGAAATCTTGGTCCAACAAAACGAGGGTACTATACACAAACAGCTAGTCCCGATTTTTTACAGGCCTGGGAATTGTACGAGGAGGCTTTTCCCGAGGAAGAACGCCGTGAGCTGGATTTACAGCAACAGATGATGAGGGATACAAATTATCATTTCGATATTGTAACCGATAATGGACATTTTGTGGGTTTTATTTTTTGGTGGCAATTTAAAGGGTTAAGGTATATCGAACATCTGGCCACAGCTATTAAGTACAGGGGCAAAGCTTACGGAAAATGCATTGTAGAACAGTTCATTTCAGATGCTTACGAGGCTATTATACTGGAGGTAGAACTGCCCAATTGCGATAGCAGTAAACGACGAATTGCTTTTTATCAGCGTTTAGGATTTATTTTGAATACACAGGAATACTATCAACTACCGATGCGGAAAAATGGCGTTTCAATAGAGATGCTGTTAATGACTTATCCCAAGGAGATAACAGCAAGTCAGCTGTCTGTTTTCAAAGAAAATTTTCGCGAAATGTGTTACGCTCCCTATTTCGAATAGCTCACTTCTTTATCAAAAAGCAAAAAAATAAGGAGTTAAAATTACAATCGCCAAACCTGTCGCGTTTCAATGAAAAGAACAAGCTCTTGTTTCAGGAGTGTAAAAAAGTTCTACTTTTGTCTCCATATTTGCGATTTCTATGAGATATTTTTTGATGTTGTTGGCTCTTGCCGTTGGTTGTTTATTGCCTATTCAAGCAAGTATTAATGCTAAGTTAGGACTATTTTTAAAAGCGCCCATTATGGCAGCCATGGTTAATTTTGTGGTGGGTGCCTTTGTGTTACTATTAGTTATTTTAGGAACCCGCACTCCCAATAATTTATTACTGGCAGTAAAAGAGGCTCCAATATATGCATGTATTGGTGGCTTGTTGGGTTGCACCTATGTGGGATCTATCATTTTCCTGATTCCCCGATTGGGAGGGGCGCTAAGTTTTGGATTAGTTGTTTGTGGCCAGTTGGTGTTCTCCTTAATTTTAGATCATTTTGGCATGTTCGGCGTACCTGTTCAACCCATTAACTGGGGACGAATTACCGGAGTTTTTTTAATTCTTGTGGGGGTATTGGTAATTCAGAAGTTTTAGAATATTTTTTAAATACACCCTCTGTCTGTCTACATCTCTCTGTATTGGAGAAAACACAATATTGAGGTTTCCTAATGCAACGGTCTTACTCATAAAATCTTTCCCTTTCAAGGGAAAGTGCCGACAGGCGAAAGGGTGCATAGCGATCACAATCTAGAATGCCTATAGTTCAAACTGCTTCTACTTTAGCTATTTTTTATACACAAATACTTGTTTTCCCAAGCAAGAGTTTGTTTGTAAATATTAGCACCCCTCTGCCTGTTGGCATCTCCCTTTAAAATGGGAGAATTCTCTATTTTAACTTTTGCATGCATTTTCAAATTGAATCTTTCCCTTTCAAGGGAAAGTGCCGACAGGCGAAAGGGTGCATAGCGATCATAATTTAGAATGTCGATAGTTCAAACTCCCCATCTATTTTAGGGAAATGGACTGGGGATGAGGTTTTTCATAAACGTTAGAGCTTTTACTCCCGAGGAATCAGTTCAATTCCTCTCTTCTCATAATCCTTACCAAGTTTCAGCCTCTCCCTACTTAAAAGGAGTATAATATTCCTGTCCCTGAAGCACTTTTTCCTGTCCCTGAAGCTGTCCCTCTTGTCCCTGAAGCACTTTTTCCTGTCCCTGAGGCAGTCCCTCTTGTCCCTGAGGCATTTCTTCCTGTCCCTGAAGCTATAATTCAGGGTATTACACACAGAATATTCTGCTTTATAACTTGTTCCTTTCTCCTTTTTTCCTTGGATTTTAATTCTTATTCCTTGAAACTTGTCCTGTTACTCTTTTCTCAGTACAACATCTGCAGCCTGAAGAATCTTTAATTTCAAATTCTCAGGATAATCTGGTTGCTCCTCCAAAAAACGACGGGTAATATCTCCTGCCTCCTTCGATTGAAGTCCACTATAACTACAAGCCAACCAACTATAGGGAAAGAAAATATCGCCGGTAATTTGAATTTCCTGTAATAATTCCAAAGCCTGTGGTAAATATGCTAAAGCTTCTTTTTCCCGTAGTGGATGATTTAAATAACCCAAGCCATCTAAAACCCAACGCTCAATTTCTCGGTTTTCTTCCTTCTTTAAACTCTCAAAGAAATCTTTACGTACTTGAGGATTGGCAGAAAGGGCAGGAGCTACAAATTTCATTTTCTTTTTGCGATCAGGATTTTTAATTCGTTCCATTTGCGTGGCAATAAGTTCTTCTGCTTTTTCGGGCATTTTAATGGCCAAACTGGCAGCTAAATCTGTTGCTTTGGTTTCCGAAAGCGAGAAACCACCAATTTCAGCTTCTTCTTTCCAAGCAGTAAAAAGCTGTTCCAATAGCGGTTTACTTGTTGTAACACTACTTAAGGTGCTGTACAAGCTCGATTTTTTACTTCTATCGGTTTCTTCATTCAGTTGAATCCAAAGGCTTTCTTCCAAATGTTTTCCAATTTGTAATCTTTCGCCGGTACTTATATGCAACCAATAGGCCGATTGCATATATGATAACATGCGTTCTAAAATCAAGGTGTTTTTCTCTTTTGGCAAATGTTTTTTGGCAGCAAGCACAAATTCTTTTCCACTTACTTCTCCTTCACAAAGATTCTCGTACAGGTTAATCCATGCCACACCTCGCACCAAATCATCTTCAATTTTATGCATGTTTTCAAGAAGGAATAGTTTGCTTTTGGTATCTAGTTTAAAAAAACCATAGGCATTCCCTTTTCCGTTTGGGATAATGTAATCAGGTGTTTTTTTGCCTTTAGCTTCTGTAATTGCAAGCTGTGGCTGATTAAATTTAACCGATATTATTTCACTTGTTTCATCATAGCCTAAAAGAATGTTTAAATCCTGATTCCAGTCACCGGCATTTCCTTGTCCGTCACTTTGCGTGATCGTTAAATTAGTAATCAGATCGTTTTCAGAGCTTATTTCTGTTGATATAATTGCTCTTCCTGCTTTGTCTACCCAAATTTTACTCCATTGCTTTAAATCACTCGTGGTGGTTTCGTCCAAAATTGCAATTAAATCTTCCCAGCTTGCATTTCCATAGGCATAGTTTTTTAAATAAGTCTGCAAACCTTTTTTCAATGCTTCTTCTCCCGTAATCCGTTCCAACATATCCATTACAATTGGCGATTTGTGATAAATAATGCTTCCATAAACCGATCCAGCATCTTTTAGGTTGGGTAATTTTTGGTTAATTGCATTGGCTCCGCTTGTGCGATCTACACCATACGAGCTTGGGAAATGTGCCATTTTAAATTTCAATGCGTGGTTCATTTCCGGAAAGCTTGGATTCGTAATTTTATCGGCCAAAAAATTGGCAAAAACCTCTTTCAACCATACTTGATCGAACCATTTCATGGTAACCAAATCGCCAAACCACATGTGAGCCGTTTCGTGAGCAATTAAATTTGCCCGATATAAGTAGCTGTTGTTTGTGGCATTCTTATCTAAGAATAGCTTAGAATCATTATACAAGGTAGCTCCCGTATGCTCCATTCCTCCATATTGAAAGGATGGAATAAGTACAAAATCATATTTGGCAAAAGGGTAAGGAATATTGGTATATTCTTCCAGCCAATCGAGCGATTGAAACAGCAAATGAAAAATTTCATCGGTATTGTCCGCCAATTTTTCAGGATCGGTTTCGCGGTGATACATGGTGTGTTCTCTGCCATTGTGCACTTTAGTGATAGTTTCGAACTTACCGGCCACAAAAGAGAACAGATAGGTAGGGAGCGGTTTGGTGCTCATAAAACAGTACTCACATTTTTCACCTTCCTCTTTTTTCGAAGCGAGTTTTCCATTCGCCATCGCCTTCCATTTTTTCGGTATGTTTAAATTCAACTGAAAAGCCGCTTTTAAATCGGGCTGATCGAAACAGGGGAATGCTGTTCTTGCTCTATCTGGAACAAACAGGGTGTACAGAAATTCATCGTTACGATTTAAGGAGCTGTTTCCTGTAATAAATTCAATTTCAATCTGGTTTTTTCCAACTATCAATTCCCCTTTCGGGATAATTAAATGTTCCAATTCGAAACGGTAGTTTGTGGTTTTTCCATTACAAACTACTTTACGGATTAAACTAGCATCTTCACGGAAATCAATCTGAAGATCCTGATCTGTAGATCGTAAATCAAAATGGATAGTACTGTTTCCAGGAATTTCATCTTTACGATTCTTGGGAATATCAAAAGTAAGCTGATATTTTAGATTAGTAATATTTGCTTTTCGGTAAGCTGCCATTGTTTTGGCCACGCCAGGCTCAATACTTAACTGTTGTGTGTTTGTGGTACAGGCCGAAAAAAGCAAAGTAATAAGAAGAAATAGTGTTGATGTATTTTTCACGTTGTTGGTTTAAGTTAGTAGGATAAAGGTAAAAGTTTATTGCTGAAAGGGGAAAAGATAGAAAATAAAAAGCCCGTCCAAGACAGATTTGTTGGGCGGGCTAGCAAAAGAGTAGTGTTCATTTAATCTATTTTTCTCTAAAATTACTACTGTCGAAAATTTTATTGGCATTGGCAGCAATAAAAGCAGAGAAAATAGTTCCGTTTTCATCAGGGTAACGAATTGCAAACTCGTAAAAGCAAGCTGGAATCTCATACATTCCTTCGGCAAATTCAACTTTAATGATTTCTGAAAGGGTAGAGGACTGTTGCAATAGTTTCTCGACAGTTCCTTTAATTTCTCCTCCCGATTTGTTCATTTCAAAACCACTGTCTTTTATAAATTGATTTACTTTTTCGATTGTATCGTATTGTTGTAAGGCGTTGATGCTAACCGTAAAATGATTAACTCTAAATCCGTGAACGTAGAACCATGCGGCATATTCCGACTCTTTTCGAAGAAATTGGTAGTCGGCATAGCTTGGTTTTCCCCACACACTACCTTTGTAAATTAAATCAGGATTGGCATAGTAGGCATTGCCCACCGAATTGAGTCTTTTTTTTACGATCTTCTGAAATTCTTCCGAAAATTCGGAAACAATTAATTCTGATATAAATACCCGGGGTGCATCTTTATCGCTTGGATGTTCCAAATGAACTGCATTCAAATGCTTGTCCTCAAATATATATTCTCCCTTAAATTCGTAGCCTGCTTTCAGAAATTTCTTCGCTAAAACTGCTATGTTCATTCTTTTGTCATCGAAAGTTCGAAATGCGACATGATCATTAAGCACTTGTTCGTTTTTCTGAATAAATAAATCGTGTATCGCTTGAGCAGAAGGATTCTGCTTGGTATATTCTTTCCAGAGTCGTTGAAATATCTCCTGTTGCATAATTTATGTTTTAGTTTGTTGTTTAGTAATTTAGGTATATTTATTGACTGTATAAAAAAAAACACAATAAAAAGAGGAGGATGTCTTTTATTGATGGCAAAACACTTAAATTTCTATTCAGATTGAATTACATAGCGGTGTAAGTTTAAAATACCATGAATTTATGTTTGAGATTACTATAAAATAGGTATAGATCTATACGAGAGATAGGTATTCTATCGAATAATATCTTGGAAGGGATTGGTGTTAGTTTTATGGGAGCACTAAATCTTACAAAATCATTGAAGTCAAAAAAGCCTCCGAATCAAAAGAATCGGAGGCTTTCTGTAATTTTGGCGGTCTGGACGAGACTCGAACTCGTCCCGATTCTCGGGATGACAGGCATGTATACTAATTAATATGGTTTTTAATAGAAAAATTGATGATCAAATTTTCAATGAAAATTCTACTTTTTTGTTTTTTTATAAATAATTCACGCTTGATGGCATCTGATTTAGATTGAAATTCTTCAAAATAGACAAGAGTCCAAGGAATATTTTTACTAGTGTGTTTAGATTGTCCGGAGTTATGACGAGTTAATCTGTTTTCAAGGTTCCCGGTTTATCCAATATAGTAGGAAGAATTAGATTGACTTTGAATAATGTATACAAAAAACATTGGGATCAATTCGAAAATTTGGTGGAGAATAAAAATAAATGAATATTTGTCATCTTAATTTTATGACATGGATTCGAATAAAGATCATTACAAGTTACTACTTCAAGCAATTTTACCAGAAGAGATATTTTCCTATTTTGAGATCACACAAGTTATTATTGATGAAAAGAGATTGGATGTTCATCTGGATGAGTTACATCAATTACCAGAAGAATATTCAAGGGAAAAGCTGACTTCAAAAGGCTTTCAGTCCGCGGTCGTAATTCAAGATTATCCCATTCGAGAACGCATGGTTTACTTGCATGTTCGCAAAAGGAAGTGGCTGGTTTGTTCTACGGGTCAGATTGTAAGTAGAGATTGGGATTTGATAGCAAAGGGAGCTCGATATACAAAAGGGTTCGCTTCTTTTTTAAAAGAATTATTTGGACAAATACCCGATTAGCAGTAAAAGCCTTGAAAAACATTATCATATCGATGGGAATCAATTTTCCCAGCAATACAAGGATCACTTAAGTGATTTTAATCAGTGGGATCAGAAATCTCATGCTCACAAGTGGATGCTTTTTCCTGAAAACATAGGTCCTAACCTTAGTA
>NZ_MVDD01000036.1:0-1920 GCF_002843315.1 Labilibaculum filiforme
AAATTATTAGAACAGGTCGCCTTTAGAGATAGAGGATAAACGATCGAAAAGAGTTCTTTGAAAATATTGGAAACAACAAGTTAGGTAAATACAAGAATAAAAACCTTGTCAATAAGAATTACGATAACTTTAATACGTCCATGAGCAGAATTATAACAAAAGTTTTTATACAACGAAGAGTTTGATCCTGGCTCAGGATGAACGCTAGCGACAGGCCTAACACATGCAAGTCGAGGGGTATAAGCAGCTTGCTGCTTAGAGACCGGCGCACGGGTGAGTAACGCGTATGCAACCTACCTTTTACTGGGGGATAGCCCAAAGAAATTTGGATTAATACCGCATAACATATTTGAATCGCATGGTTTAAATATTAAAACTTCGGTGGTAAAAGATGGGCATGCGTAGCATTAGTTAGTTGGTAAGGTAACGGCTTACCAAGACTATGATGCTTAGGGGGTCTGAGAGGATAGTCCCCCACACTGGTACTGAGACACGGACCAGACTCCTACGGGAGGCAGCAGTGAGGAATATTGGTCAATGGGCGCAAGCCTGAACCAGCCATGTCGCGTGCAGGATGACGGCCCTATGGGTTGTAAACTGCTTTTTTACAGGAATAAACTTTGCTACGTGTAGCAAACTGAAGGTACTGTAAGAATAAGGATCGGCTAACTCCGTGCCAGCAGCCGCGGTAATACGGAGGATCCAAGCGTTATCCGGATTTATTGGGTTTAAAGGGTCCGTAGGCGGGCTTTTAAGTCAGTGGTGAAATCCCGGAGCTCAACTCCGGAACTGCCATTGATACTGAAGGTCTTGAATTTAGTTGAGGTAGGCGGAATACGTTATGTAGCGGTGAAATGCATAGATATAACGTAGAACACCGATTGCGAAGGCAGCTTACTAAGCTAACATTGACGCTGATGGACGAAAGCGTGGGGAGCGAACAGGATTAGATACCCTGGTAGTCCACGCCGTAAACGATGATTACTCGTTGTGCACGATACACAGTGCGTGACTGAGCGAAAGCATTAAGTAATCCACCTGGGGAGTACGTTCGCAAGAATGAAACTCAAAGGAATTGACGGGGGCCCGCACAAGCGGAGGAACATGTGGTTTAATTCGATGATACGCGAGGAACCTTACCTGGACTTAAATGTAGATTGACCCTCTTAGAAATAGGAGTTCTCTTCGGAGCAATTTACAAGGTGCTGCATGGTTGTCGTCAGCTCGTGCCGTGAGGTGTCGGGTTAAGTCCCATAACGAGCGCAACCCCTATCGTTAGTTGCTAGCAGGTAATGCTGAGGACTCTAGCGAGACTGCCACCGTAAGGTGAGAGGAAGGTGGGGATGACGTCAAATCAGCACGGCCCTTACGTCCAGGGCTACACACGTGTTACAATGGCCAGTACAAAGGGCAGCTACCAGGCGACTGGATGCTAATCTCTAAAGCTGGTCTCAGTTCGGATCGGAGTCTGCAACTCGACTCCGTGAAGTTGGATTCGCTAGTAATCGCATATCAGCAACGATGCGGTGAATACGTTCCCGGGCCTTGTACACACCGCCCGTCAAGCCATGGAAGCCGAGGGGACCTGAAGTACGTAACCGCAAGGAGCGTCCTAGGGTAAAATTGGTAACTGGGGCTAAGTCGTAACAAGGTAGCCGTACCGGAAGGTGTGGCTGGAACACCTCCTTTCTAGAGATTGGAAGTATTTTGTATAGTTATTGAGATTCGATAAGGAATTTAGACTGTATTTCCTGACTGTTTGTTTTCATAAATTTATTTATACCATAACCCATAGCGTTAGGGTGTTTACACCGCTAGGCTGATAGGTAATAATAGTCCTGTAGCTCAGTTGGTTAGAGCACTACACTGATAATGTAGGGGTCCGCAGTTCAAATCTGCGCAGGACTACTATTTAATTAT
>NZ_MVDD01000036.1:2204-5430 GCF_002843315.1 Labilibaculum filiforme
ACTATGGTGTATTTAAAGTTCTTTGACATATTGAAACAAAATTAAAGTAGAAGTAACAAGTAAAGAAACAGGGATGAATTTCGGGAACGGAATTTATTTTTTGTTAACACAATAAGAAGTAATTAAGAGCGTATGGCGGATGCCTAGGCTCTCAGAGGCGATGAAGGACGTGATAAGCTGCGATAAGTCATGGAGAGGTGCAAATAACCTTTGACCCGTGAATTTCCGAATGGGGCAACCCATCTATTTTATAGATATCCAGCAATGGAGGCGAACCCGGAGAACTGAAACATCTAAGTACCCGGAGGAGAAGAAAACAAAAGTGATTCCCCTAGTAGTGGCGATCGAACGGGGATCAGCCCAAACCAATATTGTTTTGGCAATGTTGGGGTTGTAGGACTGCGCTATGAGCAGTGGCGAGAAGTGGAAGTGTTTGGAAAGACACATCAAAGAGGGTGATAATCCCGTACACGTAATCAAAATGAATCTAGCAGTATCCTGAGTAGCGCGGAACACGAGAAATTCTGTGTGAATCTGCCGGGACCATCCGGTAAGGCTAAATACTCCTGAGAGACCGATAGTGAACAAGTACCGTGAGGGAAAGGTGAAAAGCACCTCGAATAGAGGAGTGAAATAGTACCTGAAACCATACGCTTACAAGCGGTCGGAGCTACCTTGTGTAGTGACGGCGTGCCTTTTGCATAATGAGCCTACGAGTTACTCCTCACTAGCGAGATTAAGCACTTCAGGTGCGTAGTCGAAGCGAAAGCGAGTCTGAATAGGGCGTAAAGTTAGTGGGGGTAGACGCGAAACTTGGTGATCTACCCATGGTCAGGCTGAAGCTCTGTTAATCCAGAGTGGAGGGCCCAACCCGTTGACGTTGAAAAGTCTTGGGATGAACTGTGGGTAGGGGTGAAAGGCCAATCAAACTGAGAAATAGCTCGTACTCCCCGAAATGCATTTAGGTGCAGCGTCAGAGTGGAGAGTTATAGAGGTAGAGCTACTGATTGGATGCGAGGGCTTCACCGCCTATCAAATCCAGACAAACTCCGAATGCTATAACTTATATCTGGCAGTGAGCCCGTGGGTGCTAAGGTCCACGGACGAGAGGGAAAGAACCCAGACCATCAGCTAAGGTCCCCAAATGTATGTTAAGTTGAACTAACGAGGTGAGATTGCATTGACAGCTAGGATGTTGGCTTGGAAGCAGCCATTCATTTAAAGAGTGCGTAACAGCTCACTAGTCGAGCGATCTTGCATGGATGATAATCGGGCATAAAACATACTACCGAAGCTATGGATTTAGAATTTATTCTAACTGGTAGGGGAGCATTCTAGCGGCGCAGAAGCAGTGTGGTAATGCATTGTGGAGCTTCTAGAAAAGCAAATGTAGGCATAAGTAACGATAATGCGGGTGAGAAACCCGCACGCCAATAGACTAAGGTTTCCTGATCAACGCTAATCGGATCAGGGTTAGTCGGGACCTAAGGGGTAGCCGAAAGGCGAACTCGATGGACAACGGGTTAATATTCCCGTACCGGCTTTAACTGCGATGGGGTGACGAAGAGATGAAAGCACCGCGAACTGACGGAATAGTTCGTTGAAGACCGTACGTGATGAGATTTGCAGGTAAATCCGCAAATTGAGCTGAAAGTCGATAGTACTGCAATACTCCGGTAGCGCAGATAGTGTGCCTAATTTTACTTCCAAGAAAAACCTCTAAGCTTCAGGTTAAAGCTGCCCGTACCTCAAACCGACACAGGTAGTCAAGTAGAGTATACTAAGGCGCTCGAGTGATTCATGGCTAAGGAACTCGGCAAAATAGTCCTGTAACTTCGGGAGAAAGGACGCTCACAGAGATGTGAGCCGCAGTGAAATGGCCCAGGCGACTGTTTATCAAAAACACATGGCTTTGCAAAAACGAAAGTTGAAGTATAAGGCCTGACACCTGCCCGGTGCTGGAAGGTTAAGTGGAGATGTTAGTTTCGGCGAAGCATTGAAATGAAGCCCCAGTAAACGGCGGCCGTAACTATAACGGTCCTAAGGTAGCGAAATTCCTTGTCGGGTAAGTTCCGACCTGCACGAATGGTGTAACGATCTGGGCACTGTCTCAGCCATGAGCTCGGTGAAATTGTAGTATCGGTGAAGATGCCGATTACCCGCAACGGGACGGAAAGACCCCGTGCACCTTTACTGCAGCTTCACATTGATTTTGGGTAAGTAATGTGTAGGATAGGACGGAGACTATGAAGCGGGTTCGCTAGGACTTGTGGAGTCAACCTTGAAATACGTCCCTTTGCTTATCTGGAGTCTAACGTCTAACGACGGACAGTGTGTGGTGGGTAGTTTGACTGGGGTGGTCGCCTCCAAAAGAGTAACGGAGGCTTCTAAAGGTACCCTCAACACGTTTGGTAATCGTGTGTAGAGTGCAATGGCACAAGGGTGCTTGACTGTGAGACATACAGGTCGATCAGGTACGAAAGTAGAGCATAGTGATCCGGTGGTTCCGCATGGAAGGGCCATCGCTCAAAGGATAAAAGGTACGCCGGGGATAACAGGCTGATCGCTCCCAAGAGCTCATATCGACGGAGCGGTTTGGCACCTCGATGTCGGCTCGTCACATCCTGGGGCTGGAGAAGGTCCCAAGGGTTGGGCTGTTCGCCCATTAAAGTGGCACGCGAGCTGGGTTCAGAACGTCGTGAGACAGTTCGGTCCCTATCTGTTGTGGGCGTTGGAAATTTGAGAGGATCTGACTCTAGTACGAGAGGACCGGGTTGGACGAACCTCTAGTGCATCTGTTGTGGCGCCAGCTGCATTGCAGAGTAGCTACGTTCGGAAGGGATAAGTGCTGAAAGCATCTAAGCACGAAGCCTACCTCAAGATGAGATTTCCTTTAAGGGTCGTTGGAGACTACGACGTTGATAGGTTGCAGGTGTAAAGGTGGTGACATCAAAGCCAAGCAATACTAATTACCCTAATACTTCTGAGTGCGGGGTTCATCGCTGAATTTTTTCAGTGTTATTTTTACTTTAATTTTTTTGATATGTCTATGATATTATCTTGAGGACAGTGTTCCAATATTAGATGAATGATTTTAGGTGTCTATTGCAACGGGGTTCCACCTCTTCCCATTCCGAACAGAGAAGTTAAGCCCGTTAGCGCCGATGGTACTGCCGAAAGGTGGGAGAGTAGGTCGACGCCAACTTTTAAAAGAGTCTTATTCCAA
>NZ_MVDD01000037.1 GCF_002843315.1 Labilibaculum filiforme
ATATTGTTGGCATAAAAGCCCTGATAAAATGGGCAAAACAGCTATTATCTTACTTTCTTGAATTAATGGAGCTCTTAGGGTTGAAATTAGCCAAAATAAGAACTTGGTTTCTGTCAGAAAATAAAAGCAATATCAATTTTTATGTATCCTTAAAACAGCTATATTTAACACTTATTTGAGCAGTTTGTTGAGTTTTTAGACAGACTGCCGTTAGGTGCAAGGCTGGGAAAAATGAAACGAAGTGCTAAATTGAAAGATTTTTGTTTTGCCGACCCGCTTAAATAAAAGAAAAAGCCAACGCACAAATAGCACATTTAGTTTTTTGCCAACACACAAAAAAAGCCGACACTAAAAAACTAAAAGAGCTATTTTTTGCCATCGCTCCAACAAGAAATTAGTACATTGCAAGATTAAAAATATTGACTAAGGATTATTAAATGAAACTATACGATACATTAGAAACACAACTCAAAAAAGAGAATAATTTCGTTAGTGACAGCGGAGAATTGAAAAAGTGGGTTGTGATAAATAAAGCACAGAATTTTGATGCTGGACTAATTGAATTATTGCTTGGCAGTAAGGAATTAAAAGAAAAATTCTTCATTGAAGTAAAAGGAACATTAGTTTTTAATCAAAACTTGTTTGTGCAATTTTTGGAACAGAAAAATTATTTAAACGACAGCTACACACAATATAAAAACAAAGTTGGATTAACCCTTGACGGAAAATATCTAAAACAACGAAATGAAGTTGCTTTAGTTTGGCCATTTAAAGATTGTATTTTAGAAGGAGGACAAAGCCGAGAAGAAGATAAACGAGAAGAAATTTTCTTTAACGAAACTTTGGCACAAGATGAAATAACTCAACTTCTTGAACCAAAAGTTTTAACCAATGCTAAAACCTACGACAAAGAAGGAGAAAAAGCATTTAAAGTTTTTACCCGTGATGCAGCAGTAAACAGAAAAAGAGGTTTGCCAGAAAATACAATTACTGACAATCTAATTATTAAAGGCAATAATCTTTTGGCTTTGCATTCTTTGAAAAAAGAATTTTCTGGAAAGGTTAAGCTAATTTATATTGACCCACCGTACAATACAGGTAGTGATAGTTTTGGATACAACGATAGCTTTAATCATTCGACCTGGATGACTTTTATGAAAAATAGGTTTCAAGCTGCTCAATTTCTTTTAAAAGATGATGGTTTTATTGTTGTTCAATGTGATGACAATGAGCAAGCCTATCTAAAAGTGTTAATGGATGAAGTTTTACAGATGTCTTTTCTTACATCGATTTGTGTTCAAATGTCTTACGTTAGTGGTGAGAAAATGGCACACATTGATAAAAAACCTCCAAAAATTAAAGAGTTTTTACATATTTATTCTAAAAAATCTGGAACTAAAATAACACCGCAATACACTAATAAAGATGTAGATTTTGAATATAATAAGTATATCAATAGAAACGATAGTAAAGATTATAATGATTGGGAGGTTTTTGCTTTGAATGAAATATTTAAAGCTAATAAAATTAAAAGTGAAGAGCAAAAAGAAGAATTTATGCTCAACAATGCAGCAAATATTTTCAATAGAGTAAGAAATAAATCAGAGGCATATAAAAAAACACTTGGAAATAAGAAGCTGCAAAAAATAACAACAGCAACGGGATTAGATAAATGGGCATGGAACGGACGAGAAGTAGTATTTCTTGCTGACAGAATTATAACAGACCATGAAGGTAATTTAACATACAGTCAGGCTCTAGGTGATATTTGGAATGATATTCCTATTGTAAATTTATATTTGGAAGGAAGCGTTACTTTATTAAAAGGGAAAAAACCTGAGTTAATTATCTTACGCTTAATAGAAATGTTTACAGGTAAAAATGACATTGTTTTAGATTATCACTTAGGTAGTGGTACAACAGCAGCTGTGGCACATAAAGCAGGTCGCCAATATATCGGAATAGAACAACTAGATTATGGCGAAAATGATTCAGTTATTAGATTAAATAATGTTATAAATGGTGATAATACTGGTATAAGTCCAATTGTAAAATGGATTTCAGGAGGCTCATTCACATACTTAGAACTCAAAAAATACAATCAAATATTTATTGAGCAAATTGAACAAGCGAAAGACAGCAATGCTCTTTTAAAGATTTGGGAACAAATGAAAGCTAAATCATTCCTAAACTATAATGTAGATATTCAAAAACAAGACAAACACATTGAAGAGTTTAAACAGTTAGAATTAAAGCAACAAAAAGAGCATTTAGTTGAGCTATTAGATAAAAATCAGTTGTATGTTAATCTTTCATCAATTAACGATAAAGATTTTGCAGTAAGCAAAGAAGAAAAACAAGTAACAGAAGATTTTTACCAAATAAAAAAGGATTAAATATGGCATTTTTATATAGCATATTCGATAATCCTTTTGCGAGAAAGGCACTTGAACAAGTAATTGTCCCAAATTACATTGCAGATAATTTGAAATATGAGATTCGTCCTTATCAAGAGGAATCTTTTAAACGATATATTTATTCTGACATAGAAGACTTTGAAGGCAAACCAAACAAACCTTACCATTTACTTTTCAATATGGCAACAGGTAGTGGTAAAACTTTGGTAATGGCAGGTTTAATGCTTTACCTGTATGAAAAAGGTTATCGCAACTTCTTGTTTTTTGTAAACTCAAACAATATCATCAATAAAACTAAAGACAATTTTCTAAATCCACAGGCTTCAAAATATTTATTCAGCAATAAAATAGTAATTGGGGGGAAAGAAATATTGATAAAAGAGGTTGATAATTTTGAAGAAGCTGACGAGGAAAATATCAATATAAAATTTACTACCATTCAGCAATTGCACATTGACTTAAACAATACAAAAGAAAATAGTGTAACATACGAAGATTTTAAGGACAAAAAAATTGCTCTAATTGCTGACGAAGCTCATCATTTAAGTTCTGCAACAAAGAATAACGGAGCTTTATTTGGTAGTTGGGAAGGAACTGTGCTTGAAATACAGAAACAGAATTATGATAATATTCTTTTAGAATTTACAGCAACATTGGATTATGAAAGCAGAGAGATTTCTGAAAAATATCAGGATAAAGTAATTCAGAAATATGACCTTGCTCAGTTTAGAATTGATAAATATTCAAAAGAAATAAATTTAATTAGGTCATTGTATGACGAGAAAGAAAGAATAATACAAGCCTTGATTTTGAATTTATATAGGCAAGTATTGGCAACATCAAAGGATATTAATTTAAAACCTGTAATTCTTTTTAAAGCTAAACAAACCATTAAGGAATCAGAACAGAACAAACTCAATTTTCATAAATTAATTGATGATTTCTCTGCTAAAGAAGTAGAAAATATTAAAAAGACTTCTACCGTTGGTATAGTTCAAAAAGCATTTGCATTTTTTGAAAGTAAAAACCTTTCATCAAACGAAATAGCAAAGCGCATAAAATCAAATTTTAAAGAAGAAAATTGCATAAGTGCCAACAACGACAAGGAAGCTGAATTAAATCAAATAAGATTAAACACATTGGAAGATGAAAATAATCCAATTAGAGCTGTTTTTGCGGTACAAAAATTAAACGAAGGTTGGGATGTTTTAAATCTATTTGATATTGTTCGGTTGTATGAAGGACAAAATACTGGTGGTTCAAATACAACAATTGGTAAAACAACACTTTCAGAAGCTCAATTAATAGGTAGAGGTGCAAGATACTTCCCCTTTACACTAGAAGCAGGTCAAGACCAATACACGCGTAAATATGATGATGACACTTCTAATGATTTAAAAATATTAGAAGAATTATATTATCACACCAAAGAGGATAACAGATATATTTCTGAATTGAAAAAAGCATTAGTTGAATCAGGAATTTATGAAGATGAAGATAAGCTGGAAACCAAGCAACTTTCATTAAAATTGGATTTCAAAGAATCAGATTTTTACAAATCGGGTAGAGTTGTTTTTAATAAAAAAGTTGAGAAAAGTTACGGTAACGTAAAATCATTTACAGATTTAGGAGTTTCAAAACGCAATTTCACTTTTACTCTTTCTTCTGGTATAGGTCAAAAGTCTGATGTTTTTGGTAAAGAAGAAAAGGATGTCAAAACCGAAAAAATAGAACAAAAAGACATTGAAATCTCAGAAATTTCAAATCACATCATTCGTTTTGCATTAGCTCAAAATCCGTTTTATTATTTTGACAGTTTAGAGCGTTATTTTCCAAATGTAGAATCTTTATCTAATTTCATTGATAGCGCAGACTATTTAGGTGGTTTAGAAATCACTTTTAATGGTACAAAAACAAGACTTGCAGAAATTTCAAACCACGATTATTTACTTGCAGTACAAGGTTTGTTACAAACTATTGAATCTGAAATAAAATCTAACTTAACTGAATATGAAGGTTCAAACTACATAAATAAACCAATACGAGAAGTATTTAAGGATAAAGAAATAAAAGTTTATAAAGACAGCGAACGAGCAGACGGTCAGTTTGATGTTGTAAGTGAACCAAAATGGTATGTTTATAATGCAAATTATGGCACAAGTGAGGAAAAGGATTTTGTTAAGATGTTTGCAAAGCGTTTTGAAAAATTGGAGAAAAACTTTGAAAATATTTACCTTATTCGTAACGAAAGAGAGATTAAAATTATTGACAAATTAGGGAGAGCATTTGAGCCTGACTTTGTTTTATTCTGCAAACAAAAAGCTGGTAACGAATTGACTTATCAAGTCTTCATCGAGCCTAAAGGAAATCATTTAAAAGCTCACGACAAATGGAAAGAGGACTTTTTAAAGCAAATCCGAGAAGATAAAAAGACAATCGAAATTGAATCGGACAAATATTTAATAACTGGAGTTCCTTTTTATAATAACGAGAATGAAAATGAATTTAAGGAAACTTTAGAAAACACACTGAATGAATAATATCCACGCTTCGCAGTCATACACATTGCCAAGTCGCTCGAAAAGCCGACACACAAACCAAAACTTGTCAAAGAGTATGTCTGCCCAAATGCACGGAAAAATTGCCGCCCCAAATAAAACAAAAAATAGTGAAATAAATGAGCGTAAGTGCTTGATAATGAATAAAGCCCAGCACCTAACAATGTATATAAAACATTTGGCGGATAGTGCTAATTTTGAGGTTGTTACACCTAATAAAATTTGTAGTGGTTTGACAGTTCAGAGCTTCGAAATGCCAAACGATTTCATATACTAACCGTTGTGCTTCATACAAATAAAAATGATGAGAAAGATTCTAAGCATATTGACAATTTTATTGACACTGACATGTATTTCAAATTTAGCTTCAGCTCAATCAGAAAAATGTGATATAAATAAATTGCTC
>NZ_MVDD01000038.1 GCF_002843315.1 Labilibaculum filiforme
TAAAGTTCCTTTTCCTCTGTAAAACATTATTCCAAGACTATATTGAGCATCTATATGGCCTTGTTTAGCACTTTTCTGACACCAATAGAAAGCTTGTTTTTCATCCTTTAAAGTTCCTTTACCCAAAACATAAGATTGGGCCAGCATGTATTGCGCATCAACATGGCCTTGTTCAGCACTTTTCTGACACCAATAGAAAGCTTGTTTTTCATCCTTTAAAGTTCCTTCACCCAAAGCATAGGAGAGAGCCAACACGTATTGCGCATCCATATAGCCTTGTTCAGCTTTCTTTTTTAAAGATTCAAGTTTTGTCTGACTAAATATATTCGTTGTAATTATCATGAAAAAAAATAAAATACTAACA
This sequence comes from Labilibaculum filiforme, assembly GCF_002843315.1. Taxonomy (GTDB): domain Bacteria; phylum Bacteroidota; class Bacteroidia; order Bacteroidales; family Marinifilaceae; genus Labilibaculum; species Labilibaculum filiforme. Next base: position 365 of record NZ_MVDD01000038.1, read on the forward strand.
TGTCTCATTTTATAATTTATTTCGGTTATCACTTTTACTACATTCAATATTCCTCTAAATTATGTCTTTTAAATTTTAATACATTTTTAACGACTAATTATTTGAAAATAAAAAACACTAGAGCAAGTCCAGGGCATTCTCATAGTATCGGATTTGGTGTTGACAAGTTGCATTCCTTCAGAGCTAATTTTTTTCCTTGCCGACAAAACAAACATGTTTGTTTTTAATTAAAGACTTGATTCTGTATATTGCGAGTTATTTACATGATGTAAGTATTCAAGATGTGTCTTTGTCATGACAAAATGTTCGTTCCTCTCATTTTTTCAAGCCAAAGAACCCTTGCTTTACGCCCTCCTCGTTCCTCGGGGTTGCAAAGAGAAAAAAGAAATAATATGGAAAGGATTAAAAAAGCAAGCTGTGAAAAATGTGGTGAGTTGGATAAAACCACAATCACTCCATGTAAGTATGGAGAAACAATCACATACTATTCTGTTTATTGTGAGAGGTGTGATTATACATTCATAATAATGAGACCTGATAATGAAAAAGCAAAAGATTGAATTCAGAGTAACCAGTCTGGATAAAGCAATCATTGAGAAAAAAGCCGAACATTCCGGACTTTCGGTTTCGGAGTATATCCGGAGATCTGCCTTGAATCAGAAAATAGATTACAAACTCACAGAAAAAGAGTTGGAAATCTACAAGGATTTGCACCGGTACCGGCGCAATTTTGTTTTGATTTCAAACATGTTTAAAATAAAAGATCCAGACTTGGTGAGATCTATAAGGCAAACAATTGAAGAGATTCAAGAGCACTTGAAGAAACTGCAATGAGAAAGAATAATGAGAGTAAGAGAGAGTATAGTAAATTGAAAGCAGTTCTCATAATTACAACTGTTATATTGCTGATTTTCATTAGCTTTTACACTTATGTTTGGATGGTATTATAATCTACTTGATTAAAAATGATAGGCAAAGGCAAGAGTATATCACATACAGGTAATGCAATCAACTATGCCGTTGAAAAACACAAGGCTGAATTGATTGATAAACACAACCTGATCGGAGAAACAGGAAAGGAAGTTGAAGCAGAATTTAAGATGTGCCAAAATCTGAATGGGCGATGCGAAAACAACACACTTTCTTTTGTTCTGTCACCATCTATTGATGATGGGGAAAAGCTAAATGACGCCAATCTTCTAGGAATTGCAAATGAGTTCCTGGAGAAGATGAATCTATCCAGTCACCAGGCAATTATTTTGAAGCACCAGGATAAAAAACACAAACATTTACACATCTATGTCAATCGGATTGGTTTTGATGGCAAGGCATACAAGGATAATCATATCGGGAAGGCGAGTCAGAGAGTTGCTCATGAAGTCGCTAAATCTAAAGGATTGACTTGTGCTAGAGATGTGGAAGAGCTAAACAAGGAAAATACAAAGGGAATCAGAAAGGAGATTGGCCAAAGAATGGACCAATTGATCAAGGATCACAAACCGAGAAACTTTGATGATTTCAAGGATTTATGCAAAGCTTCAAAGATTGACCTTTTCCCCACTATTAATAAAAAAACAGGGCAATTTCAGGGGTATAGGGTTGGGTTTGATCAGTTCAATTTCAAAGCTTCGGAAATTGGGAAGAAATTCACACTTAGCAATCTTGAGATTGCGTTTAAATCAGTGAAGACACTGAGGGTAAATAAGGGTTTCAGTAATGGATTTTGAATGTAAAAAAAATGGGAGAAAAAAGACATAACGTTAACACAATAGCAGAGATCTTAATTGAGAACACTCAGAGCTTGAAAAAAAACGCTCAAAGATTTGAGGATAAAGTCAATGAGGCGATGAAAACAGAGCTTAAGGTTGATAGCAAACAAGCAGAATGGATTCACTTGGAGCGTTTAAAGCAGGAACAGGCATTTTTAGACGAATTAAGAGCTTTAAATAAAAACAGAAGGCTCAGACTCCCTAATTGGATGGTTGTTGTTCTAATGCTATTTACCACAATCCTATTGTCCTTCTCGGTGTACACTTGGAATAAAGGGGAAGATTATGCAAAAATGAAAATGGAAAGAGATTTCTATTTGGAGAAGTATCAAGAGCTGAAGAAATAGTTCTCCAGCTCCATTTACATCCTAAAGGTTTCTTATTTCATTCAACAAAGACTTATATCTAGACCATGTTATTTTCATAGCAACAGGAAAGTTTTTTATTTCCCTGAGGCTTCTTGATATTGCAAGACATAAGCTTTCGTAGTGCTCTTCTTCCAGCTCTATCTGGTTGTATTTTAATTGAATGAGCAAAAACTCCCTAAATTTACCTGAGTCTTTGTTTTTTTTAATTTCATCAAGAGCGTTTAGTTTATCTATTATCTTTTTTTTCCTACCTGTATTGTTCATTCTTAATATATTAATATGTTACATATACTAAAGGTAAGTATAATTTTAAAAATAAATTAAAAAACCTAATATCAGGAAGTTACGCCATATTGCAGTCTGTGAATTTGAAAAAATGTTATTATTATTCTTTCAGTTCTAGTCTTTTAAAAATCCTCATTAGCGAAGCGGAAATCATTAAATTATTCCATAGTCTTCCTTCAGGATGAACTTGGTTAGCTTGATTCTTTCTGTCTTATCTTCCTTTTCATTGTGGATCTGCATAAACCTTGTGCAAGCCTTTTGTAGATCCCCTGACGTTTCGAGTCTTTCGGTTATTTCCTGAGCTTTAGTGTCAAACATGTTAGGATAGGTTTGCAGCAGGAAGTTATAAGTCTTGATATACATTGAAGATTTTTTTTCTTTATTTATTGCTTTTACTGCCACCTCTTCATTTTCTGTAGATTTGTAAATTTTAAAAGTAATCCAGTTGTAAGAGCGAGAGTCTATTTTTTCAAGTTTGTATTCAAACCAAATATCCGCAGATTCCTTCATTTCCTTTTGTGCAACATTCAATATTTTGGATTTAAACTCACCTATCTGTTTGTATTGATTACCGAGACTAAGCATCTCCCTGAGTTCTGAAAGTTCTATCTTGTAACCCCCTTTATCTTTCCATCGTGCACAAATCTCATAGATCCGCTTACTCCATTTGGAGCGCAAAGAGATAGCAATTACTTTCTGGTAGGTAGTGAAGCCATTTTTCAGATAAAACAAAAATGGCATTGCGTGCTTAGGTATCGAGAATTCAATGTATTCGGAATTTTCTTTGTGTTCTACTGCAGAAATTAAATTTGATATGATGTGAGAGTTTTTATCTCCTCGTTTAATCTTATACTCAACAGGCTTACTCATCATATCTTTCGCGCTCTTCATTAGGAAGTCATAATTCCTATTTTTATCAAACTCAGCAATTTTAAAAGATAAATATTGCTCCCTGTAGAGTAGGTCGGACAGGCGATCCACCTCTTCTGCATCTCCTTTTTTTTCCGCATCCTGAATAAGTATTAAATCTTCCTGAAAGGAATCTAAGATGCGGTAAAGGATATTTTTCTGGGTGGCAGACAATAAGTATCTTGCGTTTGTAACGGTATTTGCTTGAAAGATTAAATTAGCCATGATTTAGAGTTTTGTTTACTCAAATATAATATAAAAAAAAGACCTACAAAAAGAATCATCTTTTTTCATACGTCACACTTCGTAAAAAAGTCTTTTTAACTTCGTAAAAAAGTCTTTTTTTGGACTTTTAACTTCGTAAAAAAGTCTTTTTTTGGCTCTGAAACGCCTACTATCATTGGGCTGTAGAGCGTGTACAAATGTATTACTCCAAGTCTTAAAACAAGTAAGTAGAGAATTTAGGAAGAAAAAGGTCAAAATTGAAACAAAATCAAATTGATGGGGAAAAGAAAAGTAGTAGGTAAAAACATTATATAAAATATGTGTCATTATGATAAATCAACAGCGTAACCATTTGACTATCATATCATTCTGTGTGTAAATCATGTTAAGTAGTATTGATAGACGTAGTGTCTCCAAGGCTAAGTAAATATGAATTCTCTACAAACTGAAGATGAATATTCCCATATTGAGTGGATTCTTTTAGTTTTTTTAACTAAAAGAATATTGTTATTCATACTTCCATAATTCAAGCTCTTCCCAAAGCTTCTTTGCTTCTTCATAACCATTTTCATAAGATTTTCTGGTCCAATAAGCAGCTTTCTTGTAGTTTTTCAAGGCTCCAACTCCTGAGTAATACATAAGAGCCAAGCCACATTGGGCCGCAGAATTATCTTGTTCAGCACTTTTCTGATACCAATAGAAAGCTTGTTCATAATCTATTGAAACTCCTGTTCCTAATTCATACATGTGGGCTAAATTGTATTGCGCATTCATATGGCCTTGTTCAGCACTTTTCTGGGACCAAAAGAAAGATTTTATATCATCCTTTAAAGTTCCTTTTCCTCTGTAAAACATTATTCCAAGACTATATTGAGCATCTATATGGCCTTGTTTAGCACTTTTCTGACACCAATAGAAAGCTTGTTTTTCATCCTTTAAAGTTCCTTTACCCAAA
>NZ_MVDD01000039.1 GCF_002843315.1 Labilibaculum filiforme
AAAATAAAAGCAACCATTTTCGGGTAGTATCTGCAAATTCTATTCTTTGTGTCTTCTCTAGTTTGATCTCTGATGGAATCTTTACGTTTTGAACCCTATTTAAGACGTTTTGCATGATTTTAAGACTCTGATCGCTCAACTCAGGCTTGAAATTTTTTAAAGTTCTTAAAATAGCTGTGTTTTGATCTGAAAGAATTTTACATTCCCTGGCTAAATCCTCGATTGTTTGATTTTTCTTGTCCTCTTGACTTTTCGCTTTGTTCAGTTCGTTCAGAAAATTCTCGTCCATGTTCTAAATGTTTTTTGTGTGCAATATGCTCCAATCCCTTGTTGTTATCAGCCATTTCAATAAGTTTTGCCGTTAAATCTTTAGCATTGGGATGCTCTAAAAGTTTCTCTGCAGTAAGTTCGTTTGAATTTACATATCGGTAATAGTCTTTTGTTGTGATATGCTTACGGTTAGTATCTTTGAGGCCTCTTTCCAACCCATATTTAATTCCTATGTTTTGGGCGTAATCTGTTTGAAGCTGTTTCAATTTCTCCCTTGTTCCGGTAAATTCCTTTGCTGATAGTTTTCCATCTTTGGTCAGAGGTACTACAATCAGGTGCATGTGTGGCGTTTTTTCATCCAAATGAACTGTTGCCCGGATAATGTTTTCTTTTCCGTATTTGACCTCAAAAAAATCGTAATTATCCTTTGCCCATTTCATAATCTGGAGTTTATCAAGTTTCATCATTGCATCATGTGAACCTGAAAGAATAAATCTTTGAGAAGTTACAGCATCTTTTCGAATTGTTTTTTTCCCCTGATAGCCTTTCGAAATTCGCTCTTTTATCATTTGATCAATCGTACCGGTCTTTTTCACCAGTTCGAAATTTTCATGGGATTTTGATTGATTGATATTTCCAGAAACATCCTTTTGCTGGGTCCGATCAATGTGATGGGTTAGTCCTCCTGATCCGCCTGCCTTTGCTTTGTCCATATGACATACTGTTTTCCCCATTATTTTAGTTTTTGTTTGAAACCTCGTAGAGCGAAATAACTTTACATAAACAAATCGACTGAAAGGAGGTTTGAGAATGTAAAGTGTATTGAGCTACACTTACCCAAAAGTAAGGATTTAAAATCGTGCAAAAAAATGTTGGGGAAAATGAAAATAATTGTTTAGATTTGTTGTGTCGGTGAGGAAGGAAATAAGCTCTGCAGGGATGCAACTTGTCAGCGCCAAATCCGATCTATGAGAATGCCCTGGTAGAAATGCCAGGGTTTTTATATTTAGATTATCTGTATATGAAATCACTACTATGTGTTTTCACTTTTGAAATACACATTTTATTTACATTTAAAGAATCAGAAAAATACTCATAAATATTCTTTTCTCTTAAGCGACATTTAACGTATCCACTGTCTTCTATTAAATAATAATTTTTTTTAAAAAAAATATATGCAGCTATTGAATCTCCTTTTTCTTTTTTTATAATTACATCTAAGACATCTATACATTTTCCAAAATGAATTGGCATACGATCTTGGCTTTTAGTGTTTTGCTTAAAACCTACAGACATAAAGGTAAATGTAAAAATTAATAAGATGTATAGATAATTTTTCATTGAATATATTTTATAAAGATTAAATAGCTATATAAATTTAAAGGATTAGTTTAACTATGCAAAATCACCGACACTATAGTATTCTCCATCAATCAAATAATAATAACCTATACTATCAGATCCGTAAATAGGTGCTTGTTCACCACCCAAAGCATTTTTCATTTCTTCTTTTTTCAACTCTAAAAAATTAAAATTTTCCATCAGATTGTTTTTTAATTAATATTTACAACCCTTTATTCTGTTTATTATCAAAAGGTAACCTTGAAAAATGTTAAATATTAACTTAATAACATTCTTTTAGTCAAAAAGCTAAAAAAATCCACCCAATGTAAATCATTAGGTGGATTTCTATTTGTCATCATAATGCCCCATGGCTGATACTACTGAAACTGTTATTATTTCATCATCAACTCGATAAATTAAACGATCTTTCTCATTAATTTCTCGAGACCAATATCCTGATAAATCATATTTCAATGCTTTAGGATTTCCTACCCCGCTATATGGATGTTTAGTTAATTCAATAAAGATTTGCTCAATACGTTTAATACTCGCTTTATGACCTGATTTAAAATGTTTTTTCAAATCTTTATCGACTTGTTTAGTCTTGATTACTTTGTAATTATTCATTGTTATCAAGTCAAATTTGTTCCCAAATACTTTTAGTTGAATCAACTTCTGTGTATTCTCCAGCTTTTAAACTTTTTTCTGCCTTTCTTATTTTTTCAATAAGAATTGGATTTACAGACATTCGATCTATTTCTGAAACTGGAGTAAGCATATAAGCTTTATTTTTTCCTCGTTGAACTATTATTTGCTCTTGATCATCAGCTAAATCAAAATACATTTTTTGATTATCTCTAAACTCTCTACTACTTATAATTCTCATATTATTTTTATTAATGTACCTATTTGGTACAAATATACGAAAATTAAAATTAAATAGTTTTAATTGGGGACTAGTCCCCAAACCCCTAGGATTTATAAGCTTTCTGACTAAAAGAATGTTTATGATTCAAATTCAGAGCCTTCCTCCCAGGCAATACTCATTTGCTCCTTATCCTCAATTATTTTTTTCTTCTTACGAATGTAAGTTTTAGCAAATGTTACTCTGTTACCATTAAAGACCACAAGAGGATTAATGAAATATTTATAAGCCATATTACTTCTTGCTATAATACCATGCTCACATAAAGAGGCTAAACCTGTAAGGATGTATCTGTTTGAAGTATATCCCGTATATTCTAAGGCTTCATCCATATTGAAATAGAATTCATCTTTATTAGGGATTAGACAATTAGTTATAATATGCCCAAATACTTTTATTGCTGGCTTAGATAAATCCCAAAATGCTGAAAATTGAGAAAGATATAATTTTGCAAACTTATCTTCATCAACTTCAATTTGTTGTAAAAAAGCAGTAGTCCCGGTGATCTCTCCATGATCATTTACAATTGATTGTTCAACCCCCTTACCTCCTTTTATAAATCTTCTTTTAGAAACTGTGTTTTCTTCAACTTTTTGTATTGCATTCTCTAAAAATGGATTGTTTTGGTATTTAGGAAGTTCTTTTATTGGCTTATATCCTTTCATCTTAAAACTGTATTTTTACTACTGATTAGACAAGTTTTTATTGTACCTCACACAACATAAAATTGTATTTAAAGACACAAACGTACAATTCTAAACTGTAAAAAACAAATAAAATCAACAGTTTTAAATTGTCACCTACACAGTTTTAAATTGTCACCTTGACAAAAATGGTGTACTGAGTATCAAGTGTTTATGTAATTCCCTTCTTAGCTTCTTAAAAAAGGGGGTTTCAAGGGGGAATAATTATTCCTCTTTGAGAGGCTTTAAAAAAGCCTTCTTGAAAATGAAAATGAAGAAATAAATACCTTAAACACATCGAAGATATCCCGAATGGGATGGAACTTGCTCGACGAAGGAGAGAAGTAAGCCATTACTGAGGGATTGGGTTTTCTTCTAAGTATTGATTGTGAGTTTTAGGATTCTTTTCAGCCATTTCACCAACGTAATTGATTAGCCATTCATGTTGTTTATCTAAAACTTCCAGTTCTTTTTTTGGTTTGTATTCAAACTGATAAGACCACCATGCAAACCCCAAGGAAAGCACAACAACCAACAAACTACAGGAGAAAAATAAAAGCAACCATTTTCGGGTAGTATCTGCAAATTCTATTCTTTGTGTCTTCTCTAGTTTGATCTCTGATGGAATCTTTACGTTTTGAACCCTATTTAAGACGTTTTGCATGATTTTAAGACT
>NZ_MVDD01000040.1 GCF_002843315.1 Labilibaculum filiforme
CTTCTATTGCAACTTTTGCTTTAAATGTTGAGCTAAATTTACGACGTGTTCTTTTCATTTTTTCCATGAGTTTAATTTACATTATTTTTCAATTAAGCTCCTGGTCTAATTTTCTTAGGGTATTATACAATTCCCATCTCACAATAACTTTAAAAACATAATCACCACTATTTAAATTGATTTTATTTAACAACTCGTCATCTACCAACCAATCCCCACACTGAACTTATTTCACAAGATTTTAAAGTATACTCTGCCTAACTTACACTCTACCTAAATAGTTCTATATGTTAAACTTACGGTTCTATACAAATAAATTATTATTCGCAAGTTGCAAAAATCGAAAAATTTGATTCTCATTACGAAAATAAGCTATCCGATTTCTAAACTAGTTAATTTAAATAGCGGCTCTAACTTTTGCTACTGATTCACGTAATGCACTTAAAATAAGGAAACATCTAATTTTTCATAAATAATTACATTCAATCAATATTCAAAACACATAATAAAGCAAACAACTTATCCTGATCTATAAATACCGATACTATGATTAAAAACTTTACCCTACTACTATTCTTTTTTGCAAGCATTACTCTAAATGCACAAAACATAAACATTCCCGATGTCAACTTTAAAAAAGCATTAGTAGAGAATACTGCAATTAATACCGATGGTGATGGGGAGATTTCGGAAAGTGAGGCGGTGGCTTTTACAGGATCAATCAATATAGCAGAACTTAACATTTCAGATTTAACAGGAATAGAATATTTTATAAATATTACTCAAGTTAATTGCAGAAGTAATAAATTAACCAGTTTAGATCTAAGCAAGAATACCGCAATTACAAGCCTTTATTGCTATTATAATGACTTAACAAGCTTAGATCTGACAAACAATACAGCTATTACAAACCTTTATTGCTATTATAATGACTTACCTAGCTTAGATCTGAAAAACAACACAGCTATTACACATCTTAATTGCTCAGACAATCAATTGATTAGCTTGGATCTGGCAAACAACACAGATATTACATACCTTGATTGCGACGGAAATAATTTAACTAGTTTAGATTTAACCAACAATACAGCTATTACAAGCCTTACTTGCTCTGATAATCAATTGATTATCTTGGATCTGACAAACAACACAGCTATTACATATCTTAATTGCGAAAACAACAAATTTCCTTTTTCTGAATTACAAAAAATCAAGACTAAGTATAGCGAATTTAGTTATATATCTACGAAAAAATTATTTTCGCCTATAGAGAAAGCTGATGCTTTTGATATAGATTATTCGGATGAAGCTTTAATAGATGGAACAGCAACTGTGTTTACATGGTACGCTATTAATGATAAGATAGTTGATGAAACTGTTGTAAGTAAAACGGGTAATGGAATATACAAATTCCTAAAGCAAGGCATTTATTATTGCAAAATGACAAATGAGACTTTCCCTGAGGCAGAACTAACAACTGAATCTGTTACCATTAACAACAATAATATAATCGAAATTCCCGATGCCAATTTTAAAAAGGCATTGGTCGATAATACGTCAATAAACACCAATGAAGATACTGAAATTTCTGATTTTGAAGCATTACTTACTACAAGCCTAGAGTTAGGCTCTAAGAATATAGCTGATCTCACAAGCATAGAATACTTTACAAACTTAATATCATTAAGTGTATATAACAATCATCTAAAAAGTTTAGACTTAAACAAGAATACAGCAATTACAAGCCTTAATTGCGGATACAATCAATTGATTAGCTTGGATCTGACAAACATTACAGCTATTACAAAACTTTATTGCTATTATAATGACTTGACAAGCTTAGATTTGACAAATAACACAGCTATTGCAAGTCTTTATTGCGACGGGAATAATTTAACTAGTTTAGATTTAACCAACAACACAGCTATTACATCCCTTGATTGCCAAAACAATCAACTAACTAGCTTAGATTTGACAAATAACACAACTATTACATCCCTTGATTGCGGCAGCAATCAATTAACAAGTTTAGATTTAACCAACAACACAGCTATTACATCTCTTTATTGCGGCAGCAATCAATTAACAAGTTTAGATTTAGCCAACAATACAGCTATTGCAAGTCTTAATTGCAACAACAACAAATTCCCTTTTTCTGAATTACAAAAAATAAAAGAACGTTATTCAGAACTAGCCTATGATTCAAACAAGCGGCTATTTTCAGCAATAAACGAAATTATAAATTATCAAATAGATTATTCATCAGAGGTATTGATTGATGGCAATGAAACCTCTTTTAAATGGTATAGAGAGAATTCAGAGGTAAGTGCTGAGGACTTACAGGAAGATGGAAATGGCATGTTCACCTTTTTGAAAGATGGTGCTTATTATTGTGAAATGACCAATGCAAGCTTTCCAAATTTAACACTCAAAACCAATACAATTAGCATTTATAACAATGATATAGTCAATATACCTGATGCGAATTTCAAAAAAGCCTTAGTAGAAAATACTCTATTAAATCTTGATGGTGATAATGAGATATCGGAATATGAAGCAGCTACATATAAAGAAGAGTTAAATGTTAGTAACAAAAGTATCTCAGACCTTACAGGAGTAGCTTATTTCACAAGTATCACAAAACTGACATGTAACTACAATCAGATTAGTAGCATGGATCTCAGTGAAAACTCTCAACTTAAGGAGTTGGATTGTTCTCACAATAAATTAACCGATCTTAATATATATTCAAATTCATCACTGAATACTCTTAATTGCTCATACAATGAGTTATCTGATCTATCGCTAAGTGAATATAACAATTACAGACTGATTAAATTAAATATTGATCAAAACCATTTGCCACTTTCTAATCTAAATAAGATTAAGGCAATAAATCCTAAACTGATAGAAGTAGATAAACTATCAGCTGATTATATGTCAAGACAATTTGATGTTTTTGATGAAGTTAATAAAGAAGTAGATTATGAACTTAATTACTCAGAAGAAGCCTTATTTAATGAAAAAGAAACAACTTTTAGATGGACTACTGATTACGGAATGACAGAAGTAAACGACGAGAGTACCATTCAGAAAGTGAAAACTGGAGTGTTTAAATTCTTAAAATCTGGAACCTACCATTGTGAAATGACCAACGAAGAATTCCCTGATATTGTTGTTGCAACCAGTGCTATAACAATTAATATTGCAACAGGAATAAATGAGGTTCTTAAAAGTTCCATTCAGGTTTATCCGAATCCGGTAATCACCGATTTGAATATCAAGTTTGAAAAGAACGAAGATCGAATGATTTATATCTACGATGTAAAAGGTCAGATTCAAGTTCAGCAGGAAAGCTTTTCCAGTTCAGAACAATTGAATATTTCCAATTTAAAAAATGGCATGTACATTCTTAAAATTCAATCTAAAAGTGGCGTGATAAGCTATAAGATCTTGAAGCAATAACTATAAAACCTGACAGGTTATAAACATCATGTAAAATAACCTGTCAGGTTAATAATAGTAATAACAAAACAATGAATACAACAAACACTCCACTAGAACATGACACCTATTATCACATTTATAATCGCGGGATTGATGGCTGTGATCTATTCAGAGAGGCGAATAATTATAAACGTTTTCTAGAATTGTACGATAAACATATAGAACCAATTTCTGATACTTACGCTTGGGTATTGATGCCTAATCATTTTCATTTACTAGTAAGAATAAAGTCAAAGGCAGAAATCCTATAATACCCTAAGAAAATTAGACCAGGAGCTTAATTGAAAAATAATGTAAATTAAACTCATGGAAAAAATGAAAAGAACACGTCGTAAATTTAGCTCAACATTTAAAGCAAAAGTTGCAATAGAA
>NZ_MVDD01000041.1 GCF_002843315.1 Labilibaculum filiforme
AATTAAGAAACACCAGCAAGCCAAACAAATTGGTTTGTCCAAAATATAAGCAAATTTAATCGACTTGCTTCCGTGCGGTTTGAAAGGTTAATTCTTCTAAATCGTCCACGAAACTTAGCAAGACCGTTGTAGGGCATAGGGTGACCGAGGTGCAAACAGATAATAATCGAAACATAGAATATGACACAATTAAATTTAACTGGAGGAGCAAGAATTGGAATGGCAAATGCTACATGGCCATTCGCCAGTTTGAAAGTAACTAAGGAACGACTTGATTTAAATGCAACAGTTGTGGGGAATTTAGTATTTAGGCCAGAGGATATAATTTCTATTGAGCCTTATTACATGATGCCAATAATTGGACAAGGGATTAAAATTAACCACCGGATTCCGAAATATAAGGATAAAGTAGTTTTTTGGACTTTTAAAAATCCAAAAGAAGTAATCAGACAAATTCAACAGACGGGATTTTTGGATAATTCTTCGAGTGAAATAACACCTCAGGACTCGGAAATAATAGCCGAGAGACAAAAACAAGGTGGATTTCCTATTAAAACACCATTTGCTGTCGGAGTTGTAGTGTTATGGAATATATTATTTTTAATGGACTTTTTTAAATCTACAACAGGAGATTCAAATGGAATTCCAATCGGAAAAGGGGCAATAACAGCATTAGGATTAGTATTTATAACTAGCCTACTGATTCTTGTGTCAAAAGGATTTAGAAAACTTGCATTGAAAGAAGGACGAGAAATTAAAGATATTAGCAAGTTTCTTTATTTTATCATGTTTATCTGTGGTTTTATGATGTTCACTTTCTTAATGGTGACCAAAATGCAATAGATTGATAAATAAGGAACTACGCCCTACAACAATAAATATACGTAATGCGGGGCGATGTGGTAAATTTAAACTTTAAAGCATTTAATAAACAAAGTAGCGGTTTGATAGTGAAGTGCTTTGAAATCCCGCACTACGCATATTCGAGCCGTTACCGGCAAGTGTAGGTGACAGCCACAAACAAAATAACGGAAACAAATAAAATGATAGAAAACCAAGAAGGAATTATAATCACGCCTGACAAAATACTCTTTTTCGATATGGACGGCACTTTAGTTGACACCAATCTTGCAAATTTTTCAGCTTACAAAAAAGCTGTTGATTCTGTATTGCAGCCAGACACCAATCTAGTTTACAATCCTGAAATCAGATTTAATCGAAGTATGCTTAAAGCCAATTTTCCTCACTTGATAGACAAAGAACTTGAAAAAGTGATTCAATTAAAAGAGATTTTATACGATGAATTTATAAATGTGACTACACTTATAAATGAAAATGTAGAAGTGCTTTTAAAATATTCAAAATCTAATCAGACATATTTAGTAACAAATTGTCGCAAGGACAGAGCATTAAAAACCCTAAATCATTTTGGACTTATAGATAGATTTACAAATGTTTTCTACAGAAAATTTGATGACAACAACAAAAAAGTAAACAAATTTGAAAATGCAATTTCAATATTGGGCGTTCCGCCCAATATTGTTATAGCTTTTGAGAACGAAGAAATAGAAATTGCAGACGCAAAGAGTGCAGGTATCACAATTATAAACCCTGTAATAGCATAACGTATGGAAAAATTTATCATAACCCAAAACGGATTTTTAAATAAGAACACCCAAGCTTATTATCGCTATGACTACACAACATACGGAACCGAAGGTAACCCTGATTTTATCAATCATTTAAAAAATCAATTCGGTGATACAAGTGTTTCAACACTACAAAATGCAGTAAATGAACTAACAAAAGTTCTTCAAGAAGATTTACCCAAAATAAAAAAACTTCATAATACTAACCTGACTGTTTGTGTAATACCACGAGCAAAGGCTGAAAGTTATTATTCTGACAATCAAAAGTTACTTAAAAGAGTTATTTCAAGCGTTGTTGACAAACTCAGTGGATTTGCAAATGGTATAAGCTATATCATTCGTCATACCGACACAAGAACAACTCATATGAATAGAAGTGGTTATGGTGGTAATGGAGATATGCCTTACGTAGGAATTACAAAAGCTACATGCAATATTTCAAGAGATGTTCGAGGAAAAGACATTCTACTAATAGATGATATTTACACAAAAGATGTGAACATTGATGAAGATGCAATCCAAGCATTATTTGAAAATGGGGCTAGAAATGTAATTTTTTATTCTATTGCTAAAACATTCAAGGGTGGTATCAAAACTGTAACAAAAAGTGAAAATTTGGACTTATTAAAACCTTCTTTAAAAGATACTTTTCTTATCTTGAAGAAAGTTAATAATTTAAATGATGCCGCTAGTTTAAGGGGGTTTACCAAAGGCACTATTATTAATCATATGGCTGAGATTGCAGAATTATTAGGAATAGATCCAATTAAGAAGTTTGAACCACCCTTTAATACAATAAATGCAGTTAAAAAAGCTATAAACAAATTAGGAGCTAGGGATAAATTAAAGCCAATTTTTGAAGAACTTGGTGAACAAATTACTTATGACGATATAAGATTAGCTTTGATTTTTATTAAATAAGATTAATATGAAATATACAGATAACTCATTAAATATACTTACTGCTAAATCCTATAAAGGAATTGGTAATGCTTGGATTGTCAAAAAATTGAAGGGTAATGAAAGTCTAGAAACTATTGTGACCTTACTTAACAAGACAATTAAAGGAGAACAAACAGATGTTGAAGAATTTGAAAGATTAAAAAGAAATTTTGAAAATACGCTTGTTGCAAAATTTGAAAATTATTGTGATGGATTTGTAGCGCTAGGCGACAAAAAATTCCCAAAGCACAGAGGAGTTGTTAAGGAAAGTGAGAAGCCGATATTTTTATTCTATAAAGGAGACATTGATTTGTTAAGTATAGAGAACAAAAATATTTCCGTCATTGGACTACTAAACCCAGAAAGCGATATAGAAGAAAGAGAGAGAAAAATAGTTGCTCAGTTTGTTAGAAATGGAGCGACAATAGTAAGTGGTTTAGCATTTGGTTGCGACAGTATTTCTCACCAACAGGCTTTGGATTCTAATGGTAAAACAGTTGCAATCCTACCAAGTCCACTAAACAACATTTTGCCTGCAAGAAACAAAGGATTGGCATTTCAAATAGTCGAAGAAGGCGGACTACTTGTAACTGAATATGGGAATGACTTTAAAAGCCAAATGGAATTAAGTAGCCGTTATAAGGAACGAGACCGATTACAAGCTTTGTTTTGCGACACTATAGTTTTAGCAGCTAGTTATGCTCAAAATTCAGCTGAAAGATGGAAGATGTTTGGTCAAAAACTAGACAGCGGAGCACGTTTAGCAATGGGTTATGCTAAAGACTATAATATACCCCGTGCAGTAATGTATGACCAAATTATAGACGAAAGCAATCCGATGTTTGACTTGAATAGAGACCTAATCAAAGAACAGAAAGACGTAACAATACTAACCAAGGAAAACTACATTGAGACAGTTGAAAAAATAATGAATAAGAAACCGACAGTCAAAACAACAATTCCTGTTCAGAAAAATCTTTTCGACTAAATGACAACAAAGAAAAAACGGACGACAGAACACCAGCCGGTAACATCGTGTATAAGTAATGGCGAGGGTTGTAGCGTATTCGAGCTTTCTACCTCGCATCAAGTTCATCGTAACTTGAAAGGAAAGTGCCCCGTAATCCGCCACTACTCATAGTGTGCCGAGAAGCAGAACATCGGCGAAACAAAGTTCTGCATGCTGTAAATAAGATGGTGGATGCATTTGTAAGCAGACCCACCAATGTCGCATTTCAGGATGAGGCATTAAACCACCTAAA
>NZ_MVDD01000042.1 GCF_002843315.1 Labilibaculum filiforme
AAATTCCTTTATTCATAGTCAATTCAGTTGGTTTTTGATTAAATATTATTTAAATTTTCTTTAAAAACTTCCTCGTTAGCTTCAGAAATTAATCAGAAGTTCTGATGTGGGGAATGCACTACAACGGTGGCGGTATGAAATCGTTGGGGATTGCGGGCTACTTTCCTGTCCAGTTACACCAAACTTGATGCGTGGTAAAATGTTTGTATAATTACTTAATCCCCAATGTTTTATACCGCGTGTTGCCAGTAGTGTTTTATTCATTTATCTTCTTTTTGTAGAGATAATCAATCATTTGAAATATCGCCAATTTATTTTTATTCTCATGTGATATGAAATCGTCTGGCGTATTTGATTCAATAAATCTGGTTATGTCAATGTTGTTAATTGGAAAAATAAGTCCGTTTGCTTCAACAATCCAAGGTAAATACCAAGCGTTTGGCATATCATCAAAATTCGATATTGAAATTTCTTCTCCTTTTTTATTCTTAAAAGTTATTTTAATCCAATTAGTTGTGGTACTCCAGTTTCCATATCTTGTTCCCAATATATTGTTCAAAATCGTATTATTAAATGAGTCAATTTGATTTACTGCATTTTTATAAAATTCAAAATCAATCTTGTTGTAAGGTAAACTATATCTGCTTGTTCCATGTTCATAGTCGAAAGTGTTACCCTTTTTGAAATCTTTTTCTATTAAATCAATCTTCTTCAAGTAATCATTTTTATCATTTTCGCTAATATTAAGCTCATTCACATTGATTTGACTAAATGGATTTGAATCAATTGCGTTAAGAATTCCTAAAGCAACTTTAGCTGAGAATGAATTTTTAAATTTCTCCTTGTCAGTTTTGTAACCTTGGTGTTCAATCTTTGAAGCTGAAAACGTTGAATCATTTTCTAATTTATATTCTATTACTTTTGAATTAGAATGAAAACAACCTTGACTACCTATTTCAAAACTAACCTCTTTTATAGGATTAGAAAGAAATTCTGATAATGGATGCTCAATTACGTATTTAATTAATTCTGTAGAATCATCAGTTAATTTGTACTTGTAATACTTTTGATAATATGAATCTGATATTATGGCTTCATAATCATTGATAGCTTTAAAATTTCCAATATTAAAATCTAATAAATCAATTCTGTACCAAGTTTTACCCAAGTCATCAGATTGTAAAATCTCACGACCATTACCCCCCCCAAGTTTTTCTTGTTGCTTTTGCTGTCACATAAGGTGTAACAATTGGATTTTCAAGTGTATACATTGGTGTATAAAGAAATTCACTTTCGTTTACTTTGGTCAATTCAGCCCTGTGCCATGCATATAAAGTTCCATTTAATGTTTTAAGAGAAATTGGAGCACTTACTAAATTAGATTCAGATGTCCAATTTGAAACGAAACTGGAATCAAGAAGATGCACTTTCAAATCCCTGGAAATCGCAAACAGTTTATTTGACGATTTATCATAGGAAAAATCAATCATATCTGAAAGCTCATTCCATTGAATAGAATCCAGTTTTGACCAAAAAATAAGGTTTTGTTGATTGATTATTATATTGTTCCCGAAAATTTGAGCTTTATAAATAGTCGGTCTTATATTTTTGTTGGTTCTTACATATTTCTTTTGGTCTAAAGGACTCGGTATTTTTGTCCATGTTTTACAATTGTCTTCAGTTAGATAAATTCTGTTCCAGAAATCCCCGACAATACCTTTTTTTGTATTCTCAAAATATATAGTGTTTATCCTCATGTTTCCAGTTGACTCAATTTTATCAAATGATGTCCATGTTTTACCGAAATCATTGGAATAATAAATTAACTGAGAATTTCCGCTCATCCAAGCATTTCCATCATAGTCAATGTAATTTGCGTCAATCCAACTGGATTTCCCAAATTTTACTTCTTGCCAGTTTTTACCACCGTCATTTGTCCAATAGATAAAATCTTGTTTTCCATCTTTTTGAATAAATCCAGAAATATATCCAGTATCACGATTAAAAAAGCTTGTTCTTTCAAATGTTCGCCCAGAAACTAAATCATATTCATTAGTCTTAAAAGTTCCGTATTTCCAAGGTTTAGCAAAACCCTCACTAAAATAAGTGTCACCGGTTTTTGTCGCAATCCAAAAAGTAGAATCTTTTGAAATGCAAAATTCTTCAGTAGCTCCTCTAATTTCTAATATTGCTCTATAGTCCTTTTGCGAGAATAAATTTGAGGTCGCAAATATTAAAATCAATGTGAGTTTTGTATATAATTTCATTTTCTTATTGAGTGTTATTCTGAGCACTGCGGTTTCTTAACATTACTGGCAACGTTGAGTATATGCAAAGTAGGCGATTGCGGGCTTCAAACCTATCAAACCGTTACGATTTTGAAGCGGACTACAACCCGTTAATTTACTACTGTTACGCCTATTTTGTATATACATTGTTAGCAATTGTATTTTCTTATTTCTCAATCAAATTCCTTCTTATATCAGAAATCCATTTGTCATTTTTTATATCGTAAATAGAAGTCTGGGAATAATAAAAGTCAGCAATTCCTTTTTCTTCCTCTTCTTTTGTTGCAAAACGACTGAAATATATTGTCAACATATCATCGCCAATCTCCTTAACTGAAAATCCTTGATAATTATTCTTCGTATTTTCAACAATATGGCGTTGAGAAATTACCCTGTCACCATACCAACCAACGTAATAAAAACTACTATCCGTATCAAAAACTATCTTTGAGCCAGAACCAATTTGAACTACTTGATATATATCTTTTACTGATAATGCTACAGTGTCAGGAACTCCATTATATGCCCGAACTAAAAAATTAAATGAATTATCTTGATAAAAATAAGATGTTCCAAAATTCCAAGTCGAGTCAGCAACATAAACTTTTTGTTTTAAAGTCTCGGACACGAATTTTGATTGATTACTGTTCAAAATTTTCTTGATTTCAACGGTATCAATAGAATTTACAGACCATTGACAATAATTTTGTTCGTATTTAATCTTGTCCTGATTTTTCTTTATGTAGTCCTTGTTTTCAATGGCGTAATTTAGTAGTTCTAATGCCTTTTTGTAATCTAGCTTACTACTTACAATTCGAATTACTAATCCTGCCGATGACAACACTGGTTCAGGTCTTAAGCTATTGTCCCAAGTATATTTAATCGAACCATTATCGTAACTTATAAAAAAGTCAGGTTCACAAGTTCCTGTGTAATAGTGATTAAAATCAATTAAAACTTTTCCTTTATAATTGGCTTTTTCAAGCATTCTTTGTCCAAGTTCTCCAAGAATTTTCAGTTTATTAATCTCCTCATATTCATATCCTGTTTTAATACGAACAGTCAGATTATTATAAGTCTTTGTCACATAGAAATCCTGATGGGCTTGACAAATCATTACATTAAAAACTAATAATATTATTGGCAGTATCTTTCTCATAATATAATTGCTAACGGTTGAGTGTATGTGTAGTGCGGGATTAAAAGTGATAAACTTTCAATTACGCACGTAGCCAATTCGTATATTCAATATTTCAAATTTTCCGTCAATCGTCAAAGACGAATTGGCGGTGTTGCAACAACGAACCGCAGCCCCAAAAACCGCTGAAACCCGCATTACATATGACACTTTGTTGAACGAAACCTAAAGGTAGCTAAAGAACCCATTTACTTACCTTTAGATAGTATTTAATTTAAAATTCGTATTATGAAAAAAAAGCACCTTAATCGAACGGGCATGTAATTCATGCGATGAAT
>NZ_MVDD01000043.1 GCF_002843315.1 Labilibaculum filiforme
TGTCTATTGCAACGGGGTTCCACCTCTTCCCATTCCGAACAGAGAAGTTAAGCCCGTTAGCGCCGATGGTACTGCCGAAAGGTGGGAGAGTAGGTCGACGCCAACTTTTAAAAGAGTCTTATTCCAAATGGAATGAGACTCTTTTTTTTTGCCCGAAAATCACAGAAAGGATAAAAAAAGAGAAATTTATTTTGGTGCTTTTTCAAATACAGAAATGGTTTTACCTGGTTTAGATATTAAAGGAAGTAGGGATTAGTTGTAAACGAAATCTATTGTTGAGACTGTTTTCTAAGGAGAGTCTAGAATGGGCTTTTAAATATCTTCTGAGTTTAATATTGTAAACATCCATACTTCTTATTGCGTAGAAATTATCAGCGCTAAAAATGCTTTGTAGGGTGGTTATTTCAATGATATTTCTTACTAGTTATTTTTATTGTCGTTAAATAAGTCTGAGATAGTTTTTGAGATTACCCATTATATCTTCATTTATACTGCTCTTTTTTGTTCGCCTTATATTATTTGATTTACCACCCACCAATGCCTTCCTTTTCCTGCTGTTGTTCAGGTGTTACTTCTAGGGTTGCTATACGACTTTTGTATAGAGGATCAAGAATACCTTCAGCGTTTGCAACGCAAAAGCTGTTTCTTCAAATTAGTATCGCCAGTTGATTGGATAGTCATCTAACTTTAGTCTGACATGTTTCATCATCCTGTATGGTTATTTTAAATTAAGCATATCCTTTATTCCGTACTGAATTTCTAGAAGAGTGAGGTGTTATATGACTCAACCCTCATACGCTTAATTTTAAGACAATCAATACCCTCATCGTTTACTTTAAAAATCTTCAAAAGCTTTTTTTCCAGACGAGTGCAGTCTTCAAAATCTACTTTAAAAACTTCTATACTAACATTGTATGAAGCTTTTATATCCTCAATGTCATTGTAATCATCATCATTAAAACTCTCATTTAAGCTATTATAATCAATGTGTTTTGGCTTAAATTTTACTAAACCAGCGCACAGGCGTACACTATTACTTGTTATCGAATCAATACTAAACGATGCATGCACATTGTTATCATCAATAGACAAATCAAAAGTCATGGTCATGGTGGTATCTAGTTGACTAAAACACGTAGATATTTTAGTCAATTCCGCCTCAAGAGCCTCATTATCGATTCTTTGATATTGTGCAGTAATATAAGGTTCATCTAAGAATTGTGGTAAAGCAAGAAATAGGATAAACAGAGCTATGCCTACAACAATTGACAATACATAGTGATACCATTTATTTAGTGTTTTTTCTACTTTGAGTACTTTTGTTCCGACCCATTTATCGTGCCATCCCGAGGTGTTAATAAGATATGTAAATGATTCTACGGGAATATAGCGGATGAGCGTTCGTAATAAAGCCTGCTTTAGCCTAAGCTTTTCTCCATTGGCTTGCACAACTCTTGTTCCTGTAACTAACTTACCCAAAGTATAGCCAAATTGATACTCAAAAAAGCTGTAATATATAACATATATGGCTATTAAAATAAGCACAGAAATATACTCCCCCGAATCAGAAAATACAAGGACAAGAGTTAGCAATAGACTTGTATCAACCAATACATTTATAAGCCGATGAAATTTTGTGGCTTCAATTTGTGCATCGGCATTGACATAAGCTACCTGTGGTTTTATTTTTTGAAGTATGGCACTGAATATGAGTATCCATAAAACACAAAAAACAAAAGACATGAGTGCTAACATTTTACATGCCATGGTAAAGGGTGAAAAAAACAGACTAAAAGCATCAACCATGGAGCTAAATAATAATATCGATATTACAAAAGCTAAAAATGTCCCCTTATTCCGCATGCGGTATATAAGATATCCTATTGCCAGCACGATGATACTTAAAGTACCTTCGGTTATTACACTAAAATCGGAAAATATTATGGATTTTAACAGCGATAAGTGAGGCACCATATCTAAGATAAAATACACCGGTATGTAAGAGCCATTGATTAAAGCAAATTCGAATTTTAAGCTATAAACACATTGTGTTATTAAAGATAAAACAAGTACTAGTAGTAAGTAATGGAGTTTAACTAGATTAAATAATTTCATTTATTTCAAAATATTAGGTTCTGTTATTAGCTTGTCTAGACATTTTATTAAAAAATCATCTTTCACATTACGAGTTTTCGTTGATCTATCATAAAAAACAGTAGAGCGAGTGCGCCAGTAAATAATTATTGTATTGAAATATATTCTATCGTATTAACCTGTAAATTGTGCCTCAAAGATCCTGATGCTAAAATGGCGGCACAAATTTGAGTAGCTTCTTCCCGCTCTCCTCCTGTTAAGGTAACGCAGCCTTCTGTGAGTGGTTCAGTAACGAACCCCGCAAAGCATACTTCATCATCTATGAAGAATCCAAAATTCGTTTTTACAATAACTCGTGTTAACTCTTCAAGCTTATCATTGTATTCATCCATTAACTCCGTCCTCACCTCAAAATAGCCTATGCTACCCATTTCAACATCTGTTTTTTCAACCATTCCATCAAAAACAAGTCTTTTATTTTTTTTTGAGCTTGCATACAATGTCGAAATAGCCTCATTCCCCTTCATCCATTGAAAATCCCAATAAAAATTTATATTAAGGCTATCCGAAACTTGTTTAAAAACTGTATCCATTAGTAGTTTATGCTCGTTTTTAACATAGCCCAGTTGTCCATTTGACATTGCATAATTTGCACTCATGTATTGTCCCAAAGGCATCGAATCTACCTCGACCCCACCCGAAGATTCAAGGCTGCGTTGTACAAGTATTTTATTTGCCAAGCTATAGATATCATCAACTTGTTCGCCGTTTAATATCATACTAGAACTAAACACACCTTTTTGTGTAACCAATGTTGAATAAAGCTCTTTGTCAGTAATCTGAGGCAATTCTATATGAACTTGAAATGAGATGGTATCCAATTGTACAACTGGATCTTTGACTCCTGCCAACAAAAAACGTTTTTTTATATTGTCGATATCTTTTGTAGCTTCTCTTAAATTAATAGATGCTTCAGTAAAAGAACAGTCCATTACTATTCCCCCATTTTTTTTAACTGTTTTTGCCGAACATGATGTAATTATACATAAAACACCTATGAGTATAATACCCTAAGAAAATTAGACCAGGAGCTTAATTGAAAAATAATGTAAATTAAACTCATGGAAAAAATGAAAAGAACACGTCGTAAATTTAGCTCAACATTTAAAGCAAAAGTTGCAATAGAAG
>NZ_MVDD01000044.1 GCF_002843315.1 Labilibaculum filiforme
ATTTGGCTTCATTGCCAAACGTAACTGCAGAGTGTGAGGTGACTAGTTTAACAGCACCAACAGCAACAGATAATTGTTCTGCCGTAACAGTAACTAACGATGCAAGTTTGCCAATCACTGCACAAGGAACTACTGTTGTTACCTGGACTTATAAAGATGTAGTTGGGAATATCAGTACACAAACACAGAATGTAATCATTACTGATGCTACAGCACCAATTGCAGATTTGGCTTCATTGCCAAACGTAACTGCAGAGTGTGAGGTAACGACTTTAACTGCACCAAGTGCGACAGATAACTGTTCATCAGTTACTGTAACTAACGATGCAAGTTTACCAATAACTACTCAAGGCACTACAGTTGTGACTTGGACTTATAAAGATGTAGTTGGGAATACCAGTACACAAACACAGAATGTAATCATTACTGATGCTACTGCACCAGTTGCAGATTTGGCTTCTTTGCCAAACGTAACCGCAGAGTGTGAGGTAACGACTTTAACTGCACCAAGTGCAACAGATAATTGTTCTGCTGTAACAGTAACTAACGATGCAAGTTTACCAATTACTACACAAGGCACTACTGTTGTTACCTGGACTTATAAAGATGTAGTTGGGAATACCAGTACACAAACACAGAATGTAATCATTACTGATGCTACAGCACCGGTTGCAGATTTGGCTTCATTGCCAAACGTAACTGCAGAGTGTGAGGTAACGACTTTAACTGCACCAAGTGCGACAGATAACTGTTCATCAGTTACTGTAACTAACGATGCAAGTTTACCAATAACTACACAAGGCACTACAGTTGTGACTTGGACTTATAAAGATGTAGTTGGGAATACCAGTACACAAACACAGAATGTAATCATTACTGATGCTACTGCACCAGTTGCAGATTTGGCTTCTTTGCCAAACGTAACCGCAGAGTGTGAGGTAACGACTTTAACTGCACCAAGTGCAACAGATAATTGTTCTGCTGTAACAGTAACTAACGATGCAAGTTTGCCAATCACTGCACAAGGAACTACTGTTGTTACCTGGACTTATAAAGATGTAGTTGGGAATACCAGTACACAAACACAGAATGTAATCATTACTGATGCTACAGCACCAGTTGCAGATTTGGCTTCTTTGCCAAACGTAACTGCAGAGTGTGAGGTGACTAGTTTAACTGCACCAACAGCAACAGATAATTGTTCTGCTGTAACAGTAACTAACGATGCAAGTTTGCCAATCACTACTCAAGGCACTACGGTTGTGACTTGGACTTATAAAGATGTAGTTGGGAATAGCAGTACACAAACACAGAATGTAATCATTACTGATGCTACAGCACCGGTTGCAGATTTGGCTTCTTTGCCAAACGTAACTGCAGAGTGTGAGGTGACTAGTTTAACAGCACCAAGTGCAACAGATAATTGTTCTGCTGTAACAGTAACTAACGATGCAAGTTTACCAATAACTACTCAAGGAACTACTGTTGTTACTTGGACATATAAAGATGTAGTTGGGAATATCAGTACACAAACACAGAATGTAATCATTACTGATGCTACAGCACCGGTTGCAGATTTGGCTTCTTTGCCAAACGTAACCGCAGAGTGTGAGGTAACTTCATTAACAGCACCAAGTGCAACAGATAATTGTTCTACTGTAACAGTAACTAACGATGCAAGTTTACCAATAACTACTCAAGGCACTACAGTTGTGACTTGGACTTATAAAGATGTAGTTGGGAATACCAGTACACAAACACAGAATGTAATTATTACTGATGCTACTGCACCGGTTGCAGATTTGGCTTCATTGCCAAACGTAACTGCAGAGTGTGAGGTAACTTCATTGACAGCACCAAGTGCAACAGATAATTGTTCTGCTGTAACAGTAACTAACGATGCAAGTTTACCAATAACTACTCAAGGCACTACAGTTGTGACTTGGACTTATAAAGATGTAGTTGGGAATACCAGTACACAAACACAGAATGTAGTTATCACCGATACACAAGCACCAGTAGCAGATTTGGCATCATTGCCAAACGTAACTGCAGAGTGTGAAGTGACAAGCTTAACTGCACCAAGCGCGACAGATAACTGTTCATCAGTTACTGTAACTAACGATGCAAGTTTGCCAATAACTACTCAAGGCACTACAGTTGTTACTTGGACATATAAAGATGTTGTTGGGAATATCAGTACACAAACACAGAATGTAATCATTACTGATGCTACAGCACCGGTTGCAGATTTGGCTTCATTGCCAAACGTAACTGCAGAGTGTGAGGTGACTAGTTTAACAGCACCAACAGCAACAGACAACTGCTCGACAGTAACAGTAACTAACGATGCAAGTTTACCAATAACTACTCAAGGCACTACAGTTGTGACTTGGACTTATAAAGATGTAGTTGGGAATACCAGTACACAAACACAGAATGTAGTTATCACCGATACACAAGCACCAGTAGCAGATTTGGCATCATTGCCAAACGTAACTGCAGAGTGTGAAGTGACAAGCTTAACTGCTCCAAGCGCGACAGATAACTGTTCATCAGTTACTGTAACTAATGATGCAAGTTTGCCAATTACAGCACAAGGAACTACTGTTGTTACTTGGACATATAAAGATGTTGTTGGGAATATCAGTACACAAACACAGAATGTAATCATTACTGATGCTACTGCACCAGTTGCAGATTTGGCTTCTTTGCCAAACGTAACCGCAGAGTGTGAGGTGACGACTTTAACTGCACCAACAGCAACAGATAATTGTTCTGCTGTAACAGTAACTAACGATGCAAGTTTGCCAATAACTACACAAGGAACTACTGTTGTTACCTGGACTTATAAAGATGTTGTTGGGAATATCAGTACACAAACACAGAATG
>NZ_MVDD01000045.1 GCF_002843315.1 Labilibaculum filiforme
CTAATCTTATTTGCATGAATTACTGCTAATAATAGAGTTAAATCTGACTCAGATAAGAACTTATTTTCGGTCAGAAAATAAACATACTTTCAATTTTTATGTATCCTAAAAACCGCTATATTTAACACTTATTTGAGCAGTTTGTTGAGTTTTTAGACAGACTGCCGTTATGGGCAAGCTAAAAAGAGCATCGTGCTAATATCAAACGATAATAAAATGTAAAATGAGTGATAGTTTAAGAGATATTGCAATTCAGATTAACCAAATGTCAAATGATTACGAGATTGGTAATCTGCAAGATATTCGCAAGGATTTAAAAGGTTTAAAGAAAAAAGCTAATAGCAATATTTTTGTTGACGACTCAAAAACTATGACTGATGATTGGGCTTTTCATTATGGAGGAAGGTCTGAACTTCAATATAATATTGGATTTGAGGATGAAGGATTTCGATATGGATTAGCGTTTTCACTTGAAACAAGCCAAACATTACCTGATATCAACCTACTAAGACCAAAAATTAAGAAACTAAATACTTTAATTCAAGAAAAGCCAAATGTGTTTAGTGATTATAATATGTGGTATTGGCAAGGTGGAGTGAGAAGTGATATTTTTGATGTTAGAAAAATTGATAGTGAACTAATTCAAAATGGTACTTTTATCTTTTTTGGAAAACTTATTGAAAAAGATAAACTTAACTACAATGAGATTCTTCAAACATTTGATAATCTGCTTCCAATCTATAAAGATGTTGAAACCAAGGAATTAACAACCCAAACTCAACTTACTAAGACTTGTGTTTTAAAACCAATAATGTGGAATACTGATAATTACAAAGGGCCTTCGGGATTTCAGAGTGCTGGAGGTTTTTCAAAAGACAATGGTTATGGTCATGAGGAGTGGAATAACGATGATAACTGGGTTTGGAGAAACTTTAAAGTTTTCCATACTGAAAGCAAACCAAAATTGTTAGAATATTCAAATGATGGTAATTTGGGTATTGTAATGATTGCTTCTTTTGAGAAGAAACAGTACGCAGTTGGTATTGCAACAAATGTTTATCACAACGATATAGACGAAAGAAAACTTATTGCTTCCGAATTAAACAATTATGAGAATCATCATCAAGTTTGGCAACAAGGTACCGTTAAACGAGCGTTTGATAATGATAAAGAAAGCTTTCTTGAACACTGGAAAAAGAACTATACTTGGGTTCAATGGAAATGTCCTACAGAAAATTATTGCTGGTTTGAAAAACCAGTTTTATTAAACCCACAAGATTTTTCAGGAAAGGACAAGCTGATTTCAATGCATGGAAGCTATCAAAGGGTTTTACCACAACTTGTATTAGAAACACTATCTGATAATTTTGCAGACAAGCCTCAAATAATTGACTGGTTGACAACTGGTGAATTTGATACAGACTGGGTTGATAGTGATACTAAAGTGAAATCAAACACAAAGCTCAGAAAACGATATTCAAGTAGTGGTGCAAATGCTCCTGCATCAAGAGCATTTTCCTACTGGATTAATGGACAAAGGAATATTGAGCCTTTGCATGCAAAACTGCAAGCTCTTTTCGTTGATTATCTTTCAAAGAGAGGTGTTGATTACATAGAAAATCAAGACTATATTGATGTGCAATACACACAAGGTGATATTAGCTATTACTGTGAAATTAAGCCTACAAAGAATATGGATACTAAATATGCTATTAGAATCGCAGTAGGACAGTTATTGGAATACCGTTATTTTAATAACAAAAATGCAAAGTTGGAAATTGTGATTAGTTCAAAACCTAGAGATAAGGAACTTGAATTTGTAAAATCACTTGACATGAAATTGACTTATTTAGATGACTTAACAAATGAATTTATTACCAATTAAATATAAATTATGGAATATATAATTGATTTAAGATTTGAAGACAAAAACTATTGTGCAATTATCCATTTTGTTACAACTTATACAGTTAATAGCGAAGAGGAATCAAAATTATTTCTAAGTGAACTTTTAACTGGATTTCAAAGAAGAGAAGTAATTATTTTACACTATAGTAATAACAGGATTGATAATGATGAGATTTTAAAAAGAAGAAGTTACGAGTATTTAGAGTTTACAAAATCTCAAGCGACAGCTTCTATCCAAATAGAACAATTCCACTTATCTAAACCTGACCAAAACAAAACCCTTATTGAAAATTTGACTGATAAGTTTTGGAATGGTGAAGATTCAATTGCCAATATTGGAAAGAAATTTAATATACCAGTGAAGGTTTATAATAAAGAATCAAGAAACCCTATTTCAGGTGAATTTTACTATTTTTCGATTGAACATTTAATACCCAAAGAATAAAGCCAGCCCATAACAACTAAGCGTTCGTGTGGCAGGAACTGCCCAGCATGAACGGGGCGTTGACGTAACCGATGACATTATTGCTACTTTATGGGGAATGGTGTAAGTGAAAACCTTTTTAGAAAGGGAATTTAATATGGAAAGATTTTTAAATGCAGTAATTTCAAAGAATAATAGAAAGTTGTAGATCCGTCTACAGCTTTTTTTGTGTTTTA
>NZ_MVDD01000046.1 GCF_002843315.1 Labilibaculum filiforme
ATCTAAGCACAAAGGACTCAAAGTACATTCACAAAGAACTCAAAGTCTAAATTCTAATTCATAACTGTCTTATTTTTAGGCTTTCCTATCCCTCATCTCTTACCCCTATATCCCCTAAAGGGGACTTCTTTCAAACCAACTACCCTTTTTAAGCCCCTTTAGGGGTTTGGGGTAATAGGGATAAAATTTATAATTACCACACCTATCAAAATTTACTCTAAACAGTTAATCTGTAAACCCTAATTGCATTACTCACCACATATCTTTCCCAAACCAACCTCACCTTCTAAAATCCTTCACAAACCACACAAAAGATTCGTACGGGAGCGAGGGAAAATCAATCTTCTCCAAAATAATCTGCATTATACTTTATTAAATAAAATACGGACATCACTGTAAACAAAATTCCAGCTAAAGTAAAAAACCAAGCCATCCAATATGGTGGCTTATAAGCCATTACCATTTGATCATTTACAACTATCTGTCTTATATATACGCCATTTAGATCTGTCCACACTTTTATTGAATCTCCTATTTTATACTCATAAGGTTCAATTATCTTTCGTTCTTTTCTCCTATCCGCATAATACGAACCTGTATCTATTTTCACATAAAATAAATTCATTTCCAAATCTATTCCTTCGTCGTAATAAGATGTTTCCCCAAACGAATTTAAAGCACCACTATGCAACTCCAAACCTTTAGGTGTTTCTGGAATATCTTTAAACATATGTACTCCTCCTATCAATGAAGCTATTCCAAAAGGGAGCCCAACAAAAAGGGCTCTTAAATACCCACTCTTTTTAAATATGTTCATTTTATTGCTTTTAATTTTTCAATTTCTCTACCAAACCGCACCAACAATTCTTTTGAGATATATCTAAGCACAAAGGACTCAAAGTCTAAATTCTAATTCATAACTGTCTTATTTTTAGGCTTTCCTATCCCTCATCTCTTACCCCTATATCCCCTAAAGGGGACTTCTCCCAAACTGCACCAATAAGCCCCTTTAGGGGTTTGGGGTAAGAGAGATAAAATTTATAATTACCACACCTATCAAAATTTACTCTAAACAGTTAATCTGTAAACCCTAATTGCATTACTTACCACATATCTTTCACAAAACACACGATACAACCTCACCTTCTAAAATCCTTCACAAACCACACAAAAGATTCGTACGGGAGCGAGGGAAAATCAATCTTCTCCAAAATAATCTGCATTATACTTTATTAAATAAAATACGGACATAACAGTAAACAAAATTCCAGCCAAAGTAAAAAACCAAGCCCTCCAATAAGGAGGCTTATATACCATCACCACTTGATCATTTACAACTATCTGTCTTATATATACATCATTGAGATTTGTCCACACTTTTAGTGAATCTCCTATTTTATAGTCATAACTCTCCATTATTCTACGCTCCTTTCTACGATCAGCATAATACATTTCGGAATTAATTTTCACATAAAACAATGTTCTTTCCAAATCTAATTCTACTTCGTAATATGTAGTTTCTCCGAATGATGTTAACACCCCCTCATACACAATCAACTCTTTGGGAGTTTCAGGAATCTCATTAAACATAGTAGTACCACCTATTAATGAAGCTACTCCAAAAGGAAGACCTACAAACAGTACTCTTAAATATCCACTCTTTTTAAATATGCTCATTTTATTGCTTTTAATTTTTCAATTTCTCTACCAAACCGCACCAACAATTCTTTTGAGATATATCTAAGCACAAAGGACTCAAAGTACATTCACAAAGAACTCAAAGTCTAAATTCTAATTCATAACTGTCTTATTTTTAGGCTTTCCTATCCCTCATCTCTTACCCCTATATCCCCTAAAGGGGACTTTCCCAAACCACACCAATAAGCTACCTTAAGGGTATTGGGGTAAGAGAGATAAAATTTATAATTACGACTCATCTTATAATTTACTCTAAACAATTAATCATTAATACCTAATTACATTACCTACCACATATCTTTCACAAACCACACGATACTATCGTACGAGGGAGTACGGTTGCTTTCTTATTTCTTATTTCTTGTTCCTCATCTCATCTCATCTCGTCTACCCCTAAATCCCCTGAAGGGGACTTCCCAAAACCGCACCAACAATTCTTTTGAGATATATCTAAGCACAAAGGACTCAAAGTACATTCACAAAGAACTCAAAGTCTAAATTCTAATTCATAACTGTCTTATTTTTAGGCTTTCCTATCCCTCATCTCTTACCCCTATATCCCCTAAAGGGGACTT
>NZ_MVDD01000047.1 GCF_002843315.1 Labilibaculum filiforme
TTGCAGATTTGGCTTCATTGCCAAACGTAACTGCAGAGTGTGAGGTAACGACTTTAACTGCACCAAGTGCGACAGATAACTGTTCATCAGTTACTGTAACTAACGATGCAAGTTTACCAATAACTACACAAGGCACTACAGTTGTGACTTGGACTTATAAAGATGTAGTTGGGAATACCAGTACACAAACACAGAATGTAATCATTACTGATGCTACTGCACCAGTTGCAGATTTGGCTTCTTTGCCAAACGTAACCGCAGAGTGTGAGGTAACGACTTTAACTGCACCAAGTGCAACAGATAATTGTTCTGCTGTAACAGTAACTAACGATGCAAGTTTGCCAATCACTGCACAAGGAACTACTGTTGTTACCTGGACTTATAAAGATGTAGTTGGGAATATCAGTACACAAACACAGAATGTAATCATTACTGATGCTACAGCACCAGTTGCAGATTTGGCTTCTTTGCCAAACGTAACTGCAGAGTGTGAGGTGACTAGTTTAACTGCACCAACAGCAACAGATAATTGTTCTGCTGTAACAGTAACTAACGATGCAAGTTTGCCAATCACTACTCAAGGCACTACGGTTGTGACTTGGACTTATAAAGATGTAGTTGGGAATAGCAGTACACAAACACAGAATGTAATCATTACTGATGCTACAGCACCGGTTGCAGATTTGGCTTCTTTGCCAAACGTAACTGCAGAGTGTGAGGTGACTAGTTTAACAGCACCAAGTGCAACAGATAATTGTTCTGCTGTAACAGTAACTAACGATGCAAGTTTACCAATAACTACTCAAGGAACTACTGTTGTTACTTGGACATATAAAGATGTAGTTGGGAATATCAGTACACAAACACAGAATGTAATCATTACTGATGCTACAGCACCGGTTGCAGATTTGGCTTCTTTGCCAAACGTAACCGCAGAGTGTGAGGTAACTTCATTAACAGCACCAAGTGCAACAGATAATTGTTCTACTGTAACAGTAACTAACGATGCAAGTTTACCAATAACTACTCAAGGCACTACAGTTGTGACTTGGACTTATAAAGATGTAGTTGGGAATACCAGTACACAAACACAGAATGTAATTATTACTGATGCTACTGCACCGGTTGCAGATTTGGCTTCATTGCCAAACGTAACTGCAGAGTGTGAGGTAACTTCATTGACAGCACCAAGTGCAACAGATAATTGTTCTGCTGTAACAGTAACTAACGATGCAAGTTTACCAATAACTACTCAAGGCACTACAGTTGTGACTTGGACTTATAAAGATGTAGTTGGGAATACCAGTACACAAACACAGAATGTAGTTATCACCGATACACAAGCACCAGTAGCAGATTTGGCATCATTGCCAAACGTAACTGCAGAGTGTGAAGTGACAAGCTTAACTGCACCAAGCGCGACAGATAACTGTTCATCAGTTACTGTAACTAACGATGCAAGTTTGCCAATAACTACTCAAGGCACTACAGTTGTTACTTGGACATATAAAGATGTTGTTGGGAATATCAGTACACAAACACAGAATGTAATCATTACTGATGCTACAGCACCGGTTGCAGATTTGGCTTCATTGCCAAACGTAACTGCAGAGTGTGAGGTGACTAGTTTAACAGCACCAACAGCAACAGACAACTGCTCGACAGTAACAGTAACTAACGATGCAAGTTTACCAATAACTACTCAAGGCACTACAGTTGTGACTTGGACTTATAAAGATGTAGTTGGGAATACCAGTACACAAACACAGAATGTAGTTATCACCGATACACAAGCACCAGTAGCAGATTTGGCATCATTGCCAAACGTAACTGCAGAGTGTGAAGTGACAAGCTTAACTGCTCCAAGCGCGACAGATAACTGTTCATCAGTTACTGTAACTAATGATGCAAGTTTGCCAATTACAGCACAAGGAACTACTGTTGTTACTTGGACATATAAAGATGTTGTTGGGAATATCAGTACACAAACACAGAATGTAATCATTACTGATGCTACTGCACCAGTTGCAGATTTGGCTTCTTTGCCAAACGTAACCGCAGAGTGTGAGGTGACGACTTTAACTGCACCAACAGCAACAGATAATTGTTCTGCTGTAACAGTAACTAACGATGCAAGTTTGCCAATAACTACACAAGGAACTACTGTTGTTACCTGGACTTATAAAGATGTTGTTGGGAATATCAGTACACAAACACAGAATG
>NZ_MVDD01000048.1 GCF_002843315.1 Labilibaculum filiforme
GGTCGAGTAGGCAAAGGGAGTCTCACCCTAAGCCTCTCACAGAACCGTGCTTGATAGTCTCCCATCACACGGCTCTTGTTATACAAATCTATGCGTTATGTTAGTAAAAACCTAGTTGCCATTGATAAAACAAAGTTGGGAATTGTATCCGTATTCGTTTTAACCAATCGTACGCTCGATTTATGCTTGTTTTATAACGCTTATACCGCCTTCGCACCCATTGTACCAGCTTGCGATTTAGTAGCTGAAAAATCGGATTCAACATTGATATTCGAAATTTACCATAGTAGTTTATCCAACCACGAATATGCGGCTCAAGAAATTGGGCTACCCCAACTATACTTTTATGTGTCAATTTCGGAATGTTTAATTCTCTCATTTTATCTACTATTCGCTTTTTCGAACTTATGCTTATTGCACAATCAAACCCTAGAAAAAGTTTACCTTTCCCTCTAGGAACAGTACTACGTGGTTGAAAGCTGTAACCCAGAAAATCGAACTTTACGTTTTCATGCGTACCTTGTCTCCTATAATCTTTACAGTAAACAATTTTCGTCTTTTCAGGATGTAGTTCCAAGCCACAAGCTTGCATTCGTTTTCCCAGATTACGCAATACATAATCTGCCTGTACTTTGCTCTTACAGTGCAATACAGCATCATCGGCATAACGCACATATTTTACTGTAGGATGGGTTTGTTCCAACCATTTATCCATGGCATAGTGTAGAAACAAGTTTGCCATTAGTGGACTAATAACACCGCCCTGTGGTGTACCCTTGCCATTCTTCTGAACCAGTTTACCCGATTTTGTTTGAATTGGCATTTGCAACCACCTTTTGATGTACATTATGCACCACTTCTCACTTACATGTTTCTCAACGGCTTTCAGTAGTTTCCCATGA
This sequence comes from Labilibaculum filiforme, assembly GCF_002843315.1. Taxonomy (GTDB): domain Bacteria; phylum Bacteroidota; class Bacteroidia; order Bacteroidales; family Marinifilaceae; genus Labilibaculum; species Labilibaculum filiforme. Next base: position 903 of record NZ_MVDD01000048.1, read on the forward strand.
TCGATATTATCAAAAAATCCTTTGATATCAAGATCTATGACCCAGTCTGCTTTTCTACAATTTATCCGAACTGACTCTAATGCCTGATGGGCACTTTTATCTGGGCGGTAAGCATATGAATGTGGACTGAATATTTCTTCAAATCTTGGTTCTAGATATTCTTTAACTACCATTTGTCCTACTCGGTCGCTGATTGTGGGGATGCCAAGCTTACGATTACCTCCGTCTTTCTTGGATATCTCAACTTCTTTGACCGGTGGTGGAAAATAGCTGCCGGAAGCCATCCTATTCCAGAGCTTGTAGAGATACTTTGAGCGATTGGCGTCATATTTTGCCATATCAATCTCATCAACTCCAGCTCCTCCTTGGTTGGAACGTACTTTCTTATAAGCCGTCCAAATCATTTCGCGACTTATTGGTACTGATTTTGTCTCATTCCATAAATTCATCCTCTTGCGAGTTGTTAAATGTTAGTCGACTGTATAACCTGATCCCTTCGCTCCTCTTCCATTACAGTTGTATCATCACTACTACGAATCAGTCCGCCCCTACATATCGCATCGGTATTTTGCCTCTAGGGTGAACCTATTGTGCATTTCCCTTTTGCTGTCAGCTTTCTTTCTAGATCGCTTATGTAACAGTATATCATAAACATGCAGGTTCCCGAGTTCCGTATATAAGCCTAAATATAGTTCTTGCCCTTTGTAAGACGCCTGCCGTATAACCAGTAATCAGGTCTCCGTTATACTCCTTTACTCCGTAACATACTCCGTAGCTTTTGACAGGTTGTACCCACTTCTCGACTCCTCATCAAGGGTTCATTTGCATTCAACTCCTATATTCGTACCTGACAATCTCGTGGACTGCCTTTTCCTAAACGCTCAATACCATAGCTCTTTACCACAGCACCTTTAGGTGGTTTAATGCCTCATCCTGAAATGCGACATTGGTGGGTCTGCTTACAAATGCATCCACCATCTTATTTACAGCATGCAGAACTTTGTTTCGCCGATGTTCTGCTTCTCGGCACACTATG
>NZ_MVDD01000049.1 GCF_002843315.1 Labilibaculum filiforme
CTTTTATTTTCTGACAGAAACCAAGTTCTTATTTTGGCTAATTTCAACCCTAAGAGCTCCATTAATTCAAGAAAGTAAGATAATAGCTGTTTTGCCCATTTTATCAGGGCTTTTATGCCAACAATATTGATTAAACGGCGTAGGTTGTAGGCGGTCATTAGTAAGCCCACATCAGAACTTGCCCTTGTCATACCTTTTTTTGTCATAATGTGATCGAAGCCCCATTGTCTTTTTATGGTTCCGTAGGGATGTTCGACTATGGCTTGCCGTCGTTTGTAATAGCTTTGGTTCTGATTTACCCGCTGTCTGTTTTTGTCGATGAGATCTTGGTGTTCGCTTCGTTGTATTGCCTTTCCACATTTAGCTTTACTGCATTGATTTTTCACACTGCAATTTGCACAGGCCTTAGTGGTGTATCGTTTAAACAGGTATGTTCTGGCTTTGTGCCATTTACCATTGGTTTTTAGTTTTTGGTTTTGCGGACAGGTATAATAATCCTCCTGCTTGTTGTACCTGAAATTTTCTACATTATACAGCGGGTTTGGTGCCTGTGCTGCCACCCCAGGGATTGCTACGATTGTTTCAATACCCAAACGATCCGCGATAGAGAATTCAGAACCTGTATGGTAACCTTTATCATATAAAGCCGTGAATTGGTTGCTTCGTAAAATTGATTTTGCACGTTGCAACATATTGCCCATGGCTTTGCTGTCATTGGCATTTGTTACCTTGTAATCAATGGGGATATTGTTTTCTGCATCAACCGTGGTTTGTATGTTATACGCTACTTCGGTAATGTTATTGCGGGTAATCATCTGACGGCTGTCAGAATCGGAAGTTGAGATTTGTGGCTGACCGGTTTGTTTGATTTGCCTCTCGATGTTTTGATACTCCTTTTTCCGATCTGTTTGTTTCTCTATTTCCTGCAGAATAGTCTTTTTTTCATCACCATCACTTTCTGCTAATGCATTTTCATACTCCGAAAGTTTATTCTCAATATAAGCCAAATGGCGCTCCACTTTCTTTTGATTGAAGTTGTTCTTTTTGCTGTTCTGTGCCCTTAGTTTGGTACTGTCTCCAGCTAACAAATTCCCGCCAATCAAATTAAAGTATTTGGCCAATTGAACGGTTTGCCTGAACACTTTTTTTATTGCTTTAGGATTGTCTCGTCTAAAATTGGAGATGGTATTGTGGTCAGGACTTAAGCACCTGAGCAACCACATAACTTCTATGTTTCTCTTACTCTCTTTCTCTAAACCACGAGAGGACCGGGTTCTGTTCAAATACCCGTAAATATATAGTTTGAGTAAATCCGATGGTCGGTAGGCAGGTCTGCCGTTTTCCTGAAAATCAACTTTAAAACCAAAGTCATTCAAATCAATACTATCAACAAATAAATCGATTAATCGAACTTCATTGTCTTTAGCAATTGATTGGTCTAATGAGATGGGAAAAAGATGAGTTTGCGTTCTGTCTTGTCC
>NZ_MVDD01000050.1 GCF_002843315.1 Labilibaculum filiforme
TGGACTTATAAAGATGTAGTTGGGAATACCAGTACACAAACACAGAATGTAATCATTACTGATGCTACAGCACCGGTTGCAGATTTGGCTTCATTGCCAAACGTAACTGCAGAGTGTGAGGTAACGACTTTAACTGCACCAAGTGCGACAGATAATTGTTCTGCTGTAACAGTAACTAACGATGCAAGTTTGCCAATAACTACACAAGGAACTACTGTTGTTACCTGGACTTATAAAGATGTTGTTGGGAATATCAGTACACAAACACAGAATGTAATTATTACTGATGCTACTGCACCAGTTGCAGATTTGGCTTCATTGCCAAACGTAACTGCAGAGTGTGAGGTGACTAGTTTAACAGCACCAAGTGCAACAGATAATTGTTCTGCTGTAACAGTAACTAACGATGCAAGTTTGCCAATAACTACACAAGGAACTACTGTTGTTACCTGGACTTATAAAGATGTTGTTGGGAATATCAGTACACAAACACAGAATGTAATTATTACTGATGCTACTGCACCAGTTGCAGATTTGGCTTCATTGCCAAACGTAACTGCAGAGTGTGAGGTGACTAGTTTAACAGCACCAAGTGCAACAGATAATTGTTCTGCTGTAACAGTAACTAACGATGCAAGTTTGCCAATAACTACACAAGGAACTACTGTTGTTACCTGGACTTATAAAGATGTTGTTGGGAATATCAGTACACAAACACAGAATGTAATCATTACTGATGCTACAGCACCGGTTGCAAATTTGGCTTCATTGTCAAACGTAACTGCAGAGTGTGAGGTGACTAGTTTAACTGCACCAACAGCAACAGATAATTGTTCTGCCGTAACAGTAACTAACGATGCAAGTTTACCAATAACTACACAAGGCACTACAGTTGTGACTTGGACTTATAAAGATGTAGTTGGGAATACCAGTACACAAACACAGAATGTAATCATTACTGATGCTACTGCACCAGTTGCAGATTTGGCTTCTTTGCCAAACGTAACTGCAGAGTGTGAGGTAACGACTTTAACTGCACCAAGTGCGACAGATAATTGTTCTGCTGTAACAGTAACTAACGATGCAAGTTTGCCAATAACTACACAAGGAACTACTGTTGTTACCTGGACTTATAAAGATGTTGTTGGGAATATCAGTACACAAACACAGAATGTAATCATTACTGATGCTACAGCACCGGTTGCAAATTTGGCTTCATTGCCAAACGTAACCGCAGAGTGTGAGGTAACGACTTTAACTGCACCAACAGCAACAGATAATTGTTCTGCCGTAACAGTAACTAACGATGCAAGTTTGCCAATCACTGCACAAGGCACTACAGTTGTTACCTGGACTTATAAAGATGTAGTTGGGAATACCAGTACACAAACACAGAATGTAATCATTACTGATGCTACTGCACCAGTTGCAGATTTGGCTTCTTTGCCAAACGTAACTGCAGAGTGTGAGGTAACGA
>NZ_MVDD01000051.1 GCF_002843315.1 Labilibaculum filiforme
ACCCCAAAAGTTGGACGGTTATAAAATAAATTAATAAGATTGAGTTCGGTATTTTACCGGACTCATTCCGTTTAAACGAGTCTTTATTCTACTATTATTGTAATAATCTATGTATTCTTCCAGCTCTTCAAGGAAGTGATCCATAGAATTGAACTGTTGCAAATATAACAACTCAGATTTCAAAAGTCCAAAGAAGTTTTCAATTACCGCATTATCTAAACAATTCCCCTTTCTAGACATACTTTGCCTAATACCTTTTTGTTGTAGTTTATACCTATAGCTACGATGTTGATAGTGCCACCCCTGATCTGAATGAAGAGTTAGATTTGTATTACTTGGGAGCATAGTAAATGCTCTGTCAACCATATCCATAACCAGATCAAGTGTTGGTCTATATGTTATATTATAACTAATAATCTCCCTATTATATAAATCCATAATAGGTGAAAGATAACATTTAGTTCCAAAAAGAGAAAACTCTGTAACGTCCGTAACCCATTTTTGATAAGGTCTGTCAGCCTTAAAGTTTCGCTCAAGGATATTGGGTGCAATTCGTCCAACATCTCCCTTATAAGAGCGGTATTTTTTCATTCTGACCTTACACTTCAAGCCAAGTTCTGTCATAAGCTTCAGAACCGTTTTATGATTTAAGACTAAATCTCTATTCCGTAACTCAAGGGTTATACGCCTATAGCCATATCGCCCTTTATTTTCATGAAATATTTCAGTGATTACTCTCCTCTCTATCTCATATTTGTCTGTAGTATCGAGATCTTTTTGATGATAATAGAACGTACTTCTTGGCATTCCATCCACATTCAACAGTATTGAAAGTGTGTGTTTCTGCCTTAATCCCTGGATGGTTAAAACTCTTAATCTTTTTTTTGAGTTTCTTTTTTCTGAATTAAGGCTTGTAACTTTTTTAAGTAATCATTTTCAGCACGTAAACGCTGATTCTCTTTGAGTAACTTATCGTACTCACTTATAGCATCTATTGGTTTATTTTCTGATTTCTTTTTCATCTTAGGAGGTCTTCCTCTTGGGTTTTCTGTAAATAAAGCTAATGCTCCAAATTGCTCGAAATCTCTTCTCCATTTAGAAATAAGAGATGGAGTAATTAGATGCTTTGCGGATACTTGGTCCAAAGATAAGCCTGTTTTCAACATTTCTTCGATGATTTGAAGTTTAAAATCACCAGTATAGCGTATCTTATTTTTTAATGACAGACCTTTTTTTCCATGAAGCTTATATGCATTAACCCATCGTCCTACTACTTTGTTACAAGTTTGTAAATCTCGTGCTACAGATCGACAAGATCGTCCTTCATTTAATACTTTCAGTACTGCACGTTCGCGATCATCAATACTAAATTTGTTTCTCTTTTTCTTTTCCATAAAAAACACCCCAAATGTTGTGTCCAACTTTTGGGGTGCAGTTCA
>NZ_MVDD01000052.1 GCF_002843315.1 Labilibaculum filiforme
TTCATCGCATGAATTACATGCCCGTTCGATTAATGTGCTTTTTTTTCATAATACGAATTTTAAATTAAATACTATCTAAAGGTAAGTAAATGGGTTCTTTAGCTACCTTTAGGTTTCGTTCAACAAAGTGTAAATTTAATAGCGGGTTCGGTGGGTGTTCCAACGTTGGATTCACGACCAATTATCCGTTGCTATCGGACGGATAACAGCACGTAAATCCGCTACTAAACTTACACCAACCGTTATGGCGCATAAAAAAAACGAACCCTACAAATAGTGAAAATTATGAAGATTAAACAGTTTATTTATGGTATTGCAATGACAGGATTAATCGTCAGTTGCGTTTCACAGTCAGATTATGATAAAGTATTGGCTGAGAATGAAAAATTAAAACTTGAATTAGAAGACTGTCAACATGGAGCAGAAAAGTTAATAGCTAATGTTGAAAAAGCGTATTCGGAAAAAAATTATTCTTTCGCAAGAGAGAATATTGATTTATTAGCTAACAAGCATCCTGAATCTCCTAAGAACAAGGATTTTGAAATTTTACTCAAATCCATTGAGAAAGCAGAATTAATTGAGAAAAAGAAAAAGGAAGCTGAAGAAAAGGAAAGAATTCGTCTTGAGAATCTAAATAACACTGGCATGTGGTCAGTAAGATATTATGTAGATGAATTTGGAGAAAAAACAAATCAAGGATATATTTCAAATTCGTTGTCAATTAAAGGCTCTTTTAGTAACACTGCCACACAAGATTCAAGATTAAATGTAGACTTCCTTATTTCAAATTCATCTAAAATCTCATTTCAACTTTATGAATATGCTGGAAATAATCCTGTCAAAGCGTATTCTTCCGAGAGTTATCGAGTATTAATTCAAGATAAGGATGGTAATAGGCATAAACTGACAGCGACTAATTATTCAGATAGACTTAGTTTTGATAAAACATCATCAAGAAAGGTTCACGGAATTTTAATGAAAGGTGGTACAATAAAGTTTAAAGTAGTTGAAATTGATACACCTACAACTGAATATGACTTTACAATACAAAAGGCTGATTGGTATGATAATGCTTATAAAAAACTTAAAGAATCTTGATTGAGAAACAGTAATAACGCGCCATAACAATGCATCATAAAACATAAGGGCGACAGTAGTTTACGGGACTTTTGTGCGTTTAATCAAGCCCGCCAAATTTGCAATTTGACGAGTTGATTAAAAAGTTTAAATTTGTGTCTAATCGCAAATTTGGCTCAGTGCAAACAAGAGAGTTTTGTATTTCAAATCCCTTACGATTTCTTATACTCACCGTCAGACTGTCTAAAAAGCTTGATAAGTTGTTGATAAGTAAACACACCTATATTTGAAAGATTTTCAGCACTTTGTTATCTTAGAGTATGAGGTTTATACAAGGACAAGACAGAACGCAAACTCAT
>NZ_MVDD01000053.1 GCF_002843315.1 Labilibaculum filiforme
ATATTAAATTCCATTTCTAAAAAGGTTTTCACTTACACCATTCCCCATAAAGTAGCAATAATGTCATCGGTTACGTCAACCCACCGTTCATGCTGGGCAGTTCCTGCCACACGAACGCTTAGTTGTTGTGGGTAGTTAGTATTCATCATTTAGCTTCTTTATCCTCGTATTAAATTCCTCAACACTTATTAGTTTTATAGTATCGATATTATTAATTACAATAAGTCTATCAGGGAAATATTTAATTTCATAATCTTCAATTGAATCGAGCTGGGATAAATCTACTTCAACTTTTTGAGGTCTAAAAAAATCGAAAGAGTGTCTGAATATCTCAACAGTTGCAGTATCTGAATTTCTCTTTTTTTTAATAAATCCTATATCACCTTTTGAAAAGTAATTTGTCAAGAACATTGGTTCTTTAATCGAATAGTCAGTTGAAAATAATGGATAATAATCACCATACAAATAAGGTATATATCCTTGGTCAAATTTGTTTTTATCAATAGAGTTAACATTTAATGCACTGTTTATCATTGATTTTGTAATCAATATGGAATCCGATTTACCTAGTGTTGTCTCAAAGCCTGAAATCTCAAAGCACTTAATCCTAAGTAGGGTCAATGAAGTCCGTTTTACTAGACTAACTGATAGACCAATAAAGAGAATCAAAATGCCAATTATAATTCTAGTTTTACTTAGAAACTTTCTCTGATAGTCTCTAACTTCCTGTATTTCTTTAGGGTCTTTATTTTTCATCAGTTTTCAAAGAGTTATCATAAATCAATCCATTTGCCATTTACTAATTTCTCAAGTTTTCCCCACTCAGGTTTGCCAATCTCTCGTCCTTTTACTCTTACAGGTGCTATCCAATCGTGTTGGCAATTTTCCAAAGGATCTGGAATTTCTTTCCAATCAGTTTGGTCAATGCCATATTCTAGGGAAGCTACAATTGCATACTCAACTTTCTCAAACCAGCTGTCCCAAATTGCATTTGAATCAGTTTCTTTATCGTATCCAAATAGATACACACCATCTTCAGAGTCGTAAATCATTAATCTTTTTACCTCCGAATCAGGTTGCTTTATGTTTGCAGTTAGTCTCATTTAATTACCCACAACGTTTCGTATAAAGATTGTAGCCGACTGCGTTGCACTTTCCTGTCAAATTACACGAAAATTGAAGCGGGCTACAACCCTCGAATGTACTACTATTTAGGCTATTATTTTTATACATTGTTGAACGAAACCTAAAGGTAGCTAAAGAACCCATTTACTTACCTTTAGATAGTATTTAATTTAAAATTCGTATTATGAAAAAAAAGCACCTTAATCGAACGGGCATGTAATTCATGCGATGA
>NZ_MVDD01000054.1 GCF_002843315.1 Labilibaculum filiforme
TATAATACCCTAAGAAAATTAGACCAGGAGCTTAATTGAAAAATAATGTAAATTAAACTCATGGAAAAAATGAAAAGAACACGTCGTAAATTTAGCTCAACATTTAAAGCAAAAGTTGCAATAGAAGCACTTAAAGAGCGAGAAACCTTAGCCGTTTTAGCAGAACGATTTGAACTTCATCCTAACCAGATATCTCAATGGAAGCAAGAGTTCTTAGAGAATTCTCAACAGATTTTCGAAGGGAAGCATACTTCAAAAGAAACTGAAGATATTGATACGGAGAACCTATATTCAAAAATTGGCAAATTAGAGATGGAGAATGAGTTCTTAAAAAAAAACTTAAAGAAATTAGGCCATTTATAGATTTAAGGCTTTTAATAAATCGTGATTCAGATGTTAGCATTCGGAGTCAATGTGATTATTTAGGCATTCCACGATCTTCTTTCTATCATGTTCCACAAGGTGAATCTGATGAAAATTTAAAAGTGATGCAACTAATGGATAAACATATATTGGAAGAGCCAACAGCAGGCGTTCTAACGATGCAATCAATGTTAAAGGATGTAGGGATTCATTGTTCTTACGAACGAGTACGACGATTAATGAGAAAATCTAACATTTGTGCCATCTATCCTAGAAAACATTTAACTGTTTTGGGTGAAAAGAAATATGTATATCCCTATCTATTACGGCATTTAGAAATAAGCAGACCTAACCAAGTCTGGGAAATTGATATTACCTATGTTCCGATGCAACAGGGGTTCATGTATCTAACGGCAATAATAGATGTTTATAGTCGCTTTATTGTTGGCTGGGGGCTTAGTAACTCTCTTGATGCAGAATCTTCGCTGAGAGTTGTTAGAGAAGCTATTAGTGTACATGGCTGTCCTGATATTCTTAATAGCGATCAGGGAAGTCAATTTACATGCAAGCAGTATATCGATTTTTTAAAGGATAGTGAGATTAGAATTAGCATGGATGGAAGAGGAAGAGCGCTGGACAATATCTATATTGAGAGATTTTGGAGAACAATAAAATACCAATATATTTACCTGAACCCAGCAGATAACGGATTGCAATTGTATAATGGAATAAGAAAATGGATTGATAGATATCATAACAGAGATCATCAAGGCATCGATAGGAAGAAGCCGTTTATAATCTATAATATGGCAGCTTAAATTCAACTTAGAAAACAGAAATCTTGGTCCAACAAAACGAGGGTACTATA
>NZ_MVDD01000055.1 GCF_002843315.1 Labilibaculum filiforme
AATCTATATCAAAAGCATCAGCTTTCTCTATAGGCGAAAATAATTTTTTCGTAGATATATAACTAAATTCGCTATACTTAGTCTTGATTTTTTGTAATTCAGAAAAAGGAAATTTGTTGTTTTCGCAATTAAGATATGTAATAGCTGTGTTGTTTGTCAGATCTAAACTGGTTATTTTATTATCAGAGCAATTAAGACTTGCAATAGCTGTATTGTTGGTTAAATCCAGACTTGTAAATTGATTGTTTCTGCAATCAAGGTTTGTAATAGCTAAATTGTTGGTTAAATCTAAACTAGTTAAATTATTCCCGTCGCAATCAAGGGATGTAATAGCTGTGTTGTTTGTCAGATCTAAACTGGTTATTTTATTATCAGAACAATTAAGACTTGCAATAGCTGTATTGTTGGTTAAATCCAGACTTGTAAATTGATTGTTTCTGCAATCAAGGTTTGTAATAGCTAAATTGTTGGTTAAATCTAAACTAGTTAAATTATTCCCGTCGCAATCAAGGGATGTAATAGCTGTGTTGTTTGTCAGATCTAAACTGGTTATTTTATTATCAGAGCAATTAAGACTTGCAATAGCTGTATTGTTGGTTAAATCCAGACTTGTAAATTGATTGTTTCTGCAATCAAGGTTTGTAATAGCTAAATTGTTGGTTAAATCTAAACTAGTTAAATTATTCCCGTCGCAATCAAGGGATGTAATAGCTGTATTATTGGTTAAATCTAAACTAGTTAATTGGTTTCTATATACGCTTAATGATTTTAAACGTGAAAAATATCCTATTCCTGTTAGATCAACTATATTCTTAGAACGTAAATTTAGGCTTGTAGTAAGTATAGCTTCAATTTCAGAAATCTCAGTATCCCCATTGGTATTGATCTCAGTATTATCGACCAATGCCTTTTTAAAATTGGCATCGGGAATTTCGATTATATTATTGTTGTTAATGGTAACAGATTCAGTTGTTAGTTCTGCCTCAGGGAAAGTCTCATTTGTCATTTTGCAATAAT